>JBKBRF010000011.1:0-147821 GCA_046292385.1 Armatimonadota bacterium
GGCCTGCAGGTAGCGCATCCCCGGCCTCCTTCGCGCAAGCGAGCGATGCGGCAAAACCTTCCTGCGCCACCAGCGGCGTAACTTTACAGCGTGTGACACAAGCCACCGCACTCCACAGACTACACCGAGACAGTCTCCCTACCGACGAGAGGGAGTCCCTGCCGGACCGGCCTGTGGAGTGCGAATGCTTGCTTTCGCGCCCCGCGTCAGCGGGGCCACGAGCGCGCGCCCCCCGGGTCGTCCACTGGATGCACGTGGCGGCTTTCCTGGGCGCAATGGCACGTCCGCCCCTGAAACCTGACCCCTGAAACCTGGTCGACTACTTCTGCGCCTTGGTGTCGTTGAACGCCTTGCTGAGCCGGTTGGCCCAGAGCTTCGCGAGCGCGGCGGGCGTCTTCTGCTTCTCCACCTTCGCGTCCTCCGGGGTGACCACGGCGAGGAGGTCGTTGTTCAGCAGCAGCTTTACGTTCTTGCCGGCGGGCTTGGTGGTTACCGCGCCAGCCTTGCCGCCCAGGTACTTGTTGATCGTATCCATCGCCAGGTTGGCACGGGTCTGGGGGTCCTTGCCGAGCGCGGTCACCTTGAAGTAGAAGCAGGTGACGGAGCCGCAGTCGACCGGCGCCTTAACGGGCGGGGTGTCCTGCGCGGCAAGCGGGGCGGCGGCGAAGAGCATGAGCGAGAAAGCTGCCAGGCACTTGCGGAACATCGGGAATCTCCTCCGAAGGGTCTGTGAGGGGGTGAGGTGGAAACACCTCCATCACGATTCTCGGACGACCAGGCATTCGCCGCCACCCCAGACCATAGAGCGCCGGTTGAGAAACCGTGGTAATCCCTGCACGCGTCCGCTCTGCGGGACCGGAAGGTTCAGCCCGCCGATGCCCGAGGAGTGGGAGAGTGGGAGAGTGGGCGAGGTTAAAACACCTGTTCCAGGTTGCAGGTTGGCAGGTTGCAAGTGAGCCCGCGTGGGCCGGGGTTCGAACCTGCAAACCTGTAAACCTGCAAACCTGTCTGCCGCGGACGTTATCCGAGGTAGGCGCCGCCGTTGATGTTGATCGTCTGGCCGGTGATGAAGTCGGAGGCCGGGGAGGCGAGCCAGACCACCAGCTCCGCGATCTCTTCCGCCGCGGCAAAGCGGCCCAGCGGAGAGCTCTGGACCAGCCGGACTCGCTGCTCGTCCGAGAAGGCGCCGAGCATCTCCGTCTCCACGCCGGCAGGGGCGACGGCGTTGCAGCGGACGCCGTGCGGCGCCAGGTGTCGGGCGACGGAGCGGGTGAGACTGATGACGGCCGACTTCGCCGCGGCGTAGTGCGCGCCGGCGACCACGCCGCCAACCTGCCCCGCCATGCTGGAGAAGTTGATGATGCGGCCCCAGCCCTGTCGCTTCATCGGGCCGCAGCATTCGCGGCAGACCAGGAAGGCGCTGCCGGCGTTGGCGTTCACCACCTGGTCCCACTCGCCCTTGGTGAGCTCTTCGAACGGAGTGGCGCGCACCACTCCGGCGGCGTTCACCGCGATGTCGAGCCGTCCGTATCGCTCCTGGATCTGCTGGAAGAGCTGCTTCACGTCCGGCTCGATCGTCAGGTCGCCGGCCCAGCAGAGCGCCTCCGCCTCCCCGAGTTCCGCGCGGGTCCGCTCCAGCGCTTCGGGGCGGAGATCCGCCAGCACCAGCCGCACCCCGAACCCGGCGAAGCGGCGCGCGACCGCCGCCCCGATGCCGCCGCCGGCGCCGGTGACGAGTGCCACGCGGCCGGCGAGCGACCCCGGCTCGAACGGAGCGAAGCCGCTCACGACCAGTCCTCCGCCCAGCGCGTACCCTCGTCGGCCAGGCACTCCACGGCCGCGGCGACTCTCTCGACCACCGCCGCGAGCATCGCCTCACCCTGCTGCGCGGTCGCCAGGCTGGGGTAGCCGACCACGCCCCGCCGGGTCTTCCCCTGCATGTTGGTCGGCACGTAGGCGCCGCCGATCCGGGGACTCGTCTTCAGGTCGCAGTCCTCCGCCTGGTCCATCCGCACCAGGTCCGGCCGCACCGCCAGCATCATCGCGGTCTCCGCCTCGCAGGCATGCCCCACCGACTTGCGCGGCCCGGTGAGGTGCTCCGCGATCTCCCGGTCGGCGATTTCCCAGTAGCTGGCGCCGACCAGCTCCGCCTCCGGGAACATCTCATGCAGGCGGCGGAGCGCCAGGTGGTAGGTATCGATGTTGCCGCCATGGCCGTTCAGGATGAACAGCTTCTGCCAGCCGCCCTCCAGGTACTGGGCGAGCGGGTGGACCATCAGGTCGACGTGCTGGTCCAGGTCGGCGGTCAGCGTTCCGAAGAACGGCAGGTGGTGCGCCGAGGCGCCGAGCCACTGCGTCGGCAGCAGCAGCACGCGGTCCGGCAGCGCCCGCTCCACTCCCTCCGCCACCGCGGTGCAGAGCAGCGTGTCGACAAAGAACGGCAGGTGCGGGCCGTGCTGCTCACACGCGGCGTACGGGGCGAGCAGCACCGTCCGCTCCCGATCTACGGCGGCCATCTCCGGCCAGGTCATCTCCGCCAGCTTCATTCAGGCTCTCCCCGCCGCACGGTTCTGGCGGCGCTCCCCGGATGGTTCGGCCCGGGAGAGGCAGAGTTCCTGCGTCGACGGTCACCGGGCTGCCAACGGTCAAGGATGGCGTAGTTTGGTAGGGATGTCGTATACTGACTCCGCACGAGCTTCGGTCGAGGAGGCGTCTCCTCGCCGACCCGACGAGAGGCCCCGCCCATGTTTCTGCACATCCTGAACGACCAACAGCAGAAAGCGTTCCTGGCCGTCGCCACGCAGTTCATCGAGGCCGACACCCACCTGGCCGACGCAGAGCAGAACCTGCTGGAGCTGATGTACGCAGAGACCGGGCTGCCGTTCGAGACGGAGCTGCCCTCCGGCAGCGTGGGCGACCTGCTCGAGCCGTTCGATACGAAACAGGCGCGGGCGGCAGTGCTGCTGGAGCTGATCGGCGTGGGCCACGCGGACGACGACTTCCACCCGGAGGAGAGCCGCTTCGTACACGACGTCGCCGAGCGCCTCGGCTTCAGCGACGCAGACGTGCACGCCATGGAAGGCTGGATCCAGCGCCAGCTCCAGCTCGCCAAAGACGTGGAGCAGTTCTGGGCGGAGTAACCGTCCTCAGCACCACGGGAAGAACTATGCGGGCCGGGGCGATGCCCCGGCCCTCTTGCATCTACCCGCCCGCCCCGGCACGGCTGCAAGCGAAGGCGGAGTTACTGCAACCAGTGATCCGGCACCGGCGGGGCTCTAGCGGCGATGAGAACTCTGCGGTGAAAGTGCGCTCCAGGCCAGGCACGGGATACCGTGTCCTCCCGGATCGGACCCAGCCCTGCGTCTACCCCGCTCCGCCTCCCGTTTTGGTCATCCTGAACGAATGTGAAGGATCTACGTGACTCGGCATCGCGGGGGAAGGAAGAGCCTTCCGTTCGGGAGATCCCCGGGAGCGCCGGTCCGCGTCACCCGCATGCGTGCTCCGAACCAGGACGGCTGCCGAGATTCTTCACTGCGTTCAGAATGACGAATTCGGGGAGCGGTGCCTCCACCGAGAGAGCTGGCGGAAGCAGTCTGCCGGCGCTCCTCGTACCCGTCCTGCCTACCAGGCTCACCGCACCGTCACGAAGTCGTTGTGGTTGAGGAGCACCAGCGCCAGGTTTTCCCGGGCGCGCAGCTTCGGATCCTGGGACGGCTTCGAGAGGTCGTCCGAGACCGCGCCGGTCAGCTTTCCGCGGAGTAGCTGTTCCTGCTCCGCGAGGAAGCGGACGCACTCCCGGAGCTCCTCCGTCGTGGCCGGCCGGGCCAGCACGCGCTCGAAGAGCCCTCGAGTGAAGGCGTCTGGCGAGTCGCCGGAGCTCTTCAGCAGCAGCCGCGCCAGGTGGCGGGACTGGACCAGCGCGACCTCACTGTTGGCGAGCGCCAGCGCCTGCTGCGGGACGATCGTCTCCTTCCGACGGTAGCACTCCACCGGGTTCGGCCCGTCGAAGAGGGCGGTGAAGACCATCTCCTTTTCCGGCGCGTGCCGGAAGTAGAGCGTCCGCCGCTTCACCTTCATCCCCTGGTGCTGATCGATCTCGGGCCCGCCGAGGGTCGCGTCGAGCTGCCCGGAGACGTAGAGCACGTTATCCCGCACCAGCTCCGCGTCGAGACGGCGGCTGTTCATCCGCCAGAGGTAGAGGTTGTCCGGGTCTTTCTTCAGGTTCGCGGCGTGGGGTGTCGACGCCATCCGGTAGGCGCTGCTCGTCACGATCAGCCGGTGGATCGGCTTCATGCGCCAGCCCTTCGCCATCAGCTCCGAGGCGAGCCAATCGAGGAGCTGCGGATGGACCGGAGGCACGCCGCCGCGCCCGAAGTTCTCCACGGAGGGCAGCAGCGCCTCGCCGAAGTGCCGGAACCAGATCTGGTTGACGGCTACGCGCGCGGTCAGCGGGTTCTCCGGCGTGGCGACCCACCGCGCCAGCGCGGTGCGGCGGCCGGTGCTGGTGGCGGGGAAGTTGGAATCGAGGCGCGGCTTGTAGTTGACGTGCAGCGGCTTCCCGAGCGCGGCGCGGGCGCCCTCCAGCGTCTCCGCCGCGCGGGCCAGCATCTCCTCACCCTGCTTCAGCTTGTCCGGCGCGGTCTTGCCGCTGCGCTTCACCGCTTCCATCAGGCGGCTCTGCTCCAGATGCCGCACGGAGGCATCCGCCGCCGCCTGCTCTCGCTGCCGCCGCACCGTCTCCCGCGCCGCCGCCTCCCACTCCGGGCTCCCCTTCTTACCGGCGTCTTCCAGCACTTCCACCTGCAGCACCGCTTCCAGCGCGGAGCGGCCGGCCTCCGCGGCGTCAAGCTTCAGCCGGGCGAGCTCCGACTCCTCGGGGCTCTCGCAGCCCTCCAGCGCCTTGCGGGCGGTCGCCACCTTCGCGGCGGCGTCTTCGCGCAGCGCGGCGATCACGTGCGGCTGCTTCTCCGGGTACCGGGCGAGGAGCGGAAGCTCGACCGGACGGATCTCAAAGCGACCGCCGAGTGCCTCCGGCACTCCCGGCTGCAGCGGCTCGTCCTTCAGCGGGTGGCGCTCGTCGCCGCGGACGTAGAAGTAAGTCTTCGCTTCCAGGTTCGCGTCGTAGGCGCGCGGCAGGCCGTCCTTCGCGCGGTCGAGCTGGCCGGGGACCCAGTCCGCCCGCACCTGGTGCGGCTCGAAGATCGCCCGCAGCCGGTAGTAGTCTTTCTGGCTGATCGGGTCGTGCATGTGGTCGTGGCAGCGCGCGCAGCCGACCGTCAGCCCGAGGAACGCCTGGCCGGTGTGATCGACCACGTCCTGCATCCACTTTTCGCGGCTCAGCAGCTTGAAGTTGCGCGCCAGGTAGCCGGTGGCGCGGAGTGCGTCGGTGTCGAGCGGCGCGACTTCGTCGGCGGCGAGCATCTCCACGATCATGCGGTCGTACGGCTTGTCCGCGTTGAGCGAGTCGATGATCCAGTCGCGCCAGCGCCAGATATGCGGCTGGCTGTCCCGCACCTGCTCGCCCCAGCCGGTCCAGTCGCTGTAGCGCCACACATCCATCCAGTGACGCCCCCAGCGCTCCCCGTAGTGCGGCGAGGCGAGGAGACGATCGACCAGCTTGTCGTAGGCGTGGGGGGAGTGGTCCGCCAGGAAGGCGCGCTGCTCTTCCGGCGTCGGCGAGAGCCCGATCAGGTCGAGGTAGACGCGCCGCAGCAGCGTGAGCTTCGCCGCCTCCGGCCGCGCTTCCAGCCCCCGCTGCTCCCGCTCCGACTGCAGGAAGAAGTCGATCGGGTTCCGCAGCCCCGCCTTCCGGGCGACCTTCGGCACGGACGGCCGGCTCACCGGCTCGAACGGGCGCCAGCGGTAGGCACTCTGGTACTCGATCAGCTTCCGCTGCGCCAGCCGGGCGGCGCGCAGCTCTGCCGCGGTGGGGCGGTCCTGGGCGTCGCCGGGACGGCGTCCGGCCAGGATCTCTGTCTGGTTGGCGGCTCCGTCGCCGTCGCTGTCCTCCCCGGCCGCACGCCGGAGCCGGGTGGCGATGTCGGCGCGCTTCCCTTCCTTCTGCAGCTCCTCCGCCGCGGCGGCGAGCCGCTTGCCAAAGGCGTTGTGGGGGAAATCGGCCAGGCTCTCCGGCGCCTTGCCGGTGGCCTTGCTCGGGTCATGGCAGGTAGCGCAGCTAGCCAATCCACCCGCGAGGGTGGGGCCGTAGTGGTCCTCCAGCGCCTTCAGGTGGGCCGGCTTGGCGGAGGCCGGCGCCGAGAGCGCCAGGTAGAGCGGCACGCCGAGCAGCGTCCCGAGCGCCGCGAAGCCGGTCAGTCGTCGTCCTGGTGCGCGCATCGTCTCCCCCACCCTGGCCCGAGAGATGCGGGCCGCCTCTGCGTCCATTTGTCACGCGGAGAGGCCGGGGGTTTCAGGCGGAAGGGCTTTCCGAACGAACGCGAAGGCGCGAAGGGAAGGAAGTACGCGAAGGGGACCGGGTGCTCGCCCGCGCGCGAGTGAACTCGGCGCTACATAAAGCAAAGCCCGCCTGCGCGGGCTCAGCACCCCATCTGCCCCGAGCCGCTGCCGGTTCGTACAGATTCCCTTTCGCGTCCTTCGCGAGAACTTCGCGCCTTCGCGTTCGTTCGGACGGCTACCCGCGACCCTTCAGCTCCTGGACGAAGCGCCCCACCGGCTCCACCGCGCTGCGGCCTTCGCGGGCGATGAGGTTCACGACGGCGCTGCCGACTACCGCGGCGTCGCACCATTCGCCGAGCTGGCGGACGTGCTCCGGCGTGCTGACCCCGAAGCCGACGGCGACCGGCTGGTCGGTGTGGGCGCGGATGCGGTCGAGGAGCTCGTGCAGGTCTTCCGGCAGCTCCGTGCGGGCGCCGGTAACCCCGGTGCGGGAGACGCAGTAAATGAAGCCGCTCGCCGACTCCGCCGCAATGCGGATCCGCTCTTCCGTGCTGGTGGGTGCCAGCAGGAAGATCGTGTCGAGGCCTGCTTCACCCGCGACCTGCTTCCATTCCGCGGCTTCTTCCGGCGGGAGGTCGGTGATCAGCATGCCGTCGATCCCGGCCTCCTTCGCCGCCCGCGCCACTTCCGCCTGGTTCGCGCGGAAGATCGGGTTGTAGTAGGTCATCAGCAGGATCGGGATCTGCGTCTCCGTGCGGAGGTCCCGCACCAGGCCGAGGATGTCGCCCAGCGTGGTGCCGGCCGCGAGGGCGCGCTCGTTGGCGGCCTGGATGCTCGGCCCGTCCGCCAGCGGATCGGTAAACGGCACCCCCAGCTCGATTGCGTCGGCGCCGGCCCGCTCCATCTCCAGGATGAGGGCGCGGGTCGTCTCCAGGTCCGGGTCGCCCGCCATGATGTAGATGACGAGGCCCGTCTCGCCCCGGGCGCGCAGCTCTGCAAAGCGCTTGCTGATCCGGCTCATCTCACTCCCCCTTCCGCGGCTCCCTCGCTCGCCCCGGCCTTGGCGGCCAGGATCCGCTGGACCTGCTCCACGTCTTTGTCGCCCCGGCCGGAGAGGTTCACCACCACGATCCGGTCCTTTCCCAGCTCCGCGGCGGTGCGGACTCCCTGCGCGATCGCATGGGCCGACTCGAGCGCCGGGATGATGCCTTCCGTGCGGCAGAGGAGCTGGAACGCATCCATCGCCTCCTGGTCGGTGCACGGCACGTACTCCGCGCGGCCGGCGTCCTTCAGGTAGCTGTGCTCCGGTCCGACGCCGGGGTAGTCGAGCCCCGCGCTGACCGAGTGGGTCTCCAGCACCTGGCCGCGCTCGTCTTGCAGCAGGTAGCTGCGGGCGCCGTGGAGCACGCCGAGGGAGCCGGCGACCAGTGTCGCGGCGTGCTTGCCCGGCTCCAGGCCGTGCCCCGCCGCCTCGACGCCGATCAGCCGCACCGCCTCGTCCCGGACGAACGGGTAGAACATCCCGATCGCGTTGCTGCCGCCGCCGACGCACGCGACCACGGCATCCGGCAGTCGGCCTTCCTTTTCCATTATCTGGCGGCGCGTCTCGCTGCCGATCACCGCCTGGAAGTCGCGCACCATCATCGGGTACGGGTGCGCTCCCGCGGCGGAGCCGATCACGTAGTGGGTGGTGCGGACGTTGGTCACCCAGTCGCGGAACGCCTCGTTCATGGCGTCCTTCAGGGTGCGGCTGCCGCTCTCCACCGGGTTTACCTGGGCGCCGAGGAGACGCATGCGGAAGACGTTCAGGCGCTGCCGCTCTACGTCCTCGCTGCCCATGTAGACCTCGCACTGGAAGCCGAGCAGCGCGCAGGCGGTCGCCGTCGCCACGCCGTGCTGCCCCGCCCCGGTCTCCGCGATGATCCGGGGCTTGCCCATCCGCCGGGCCAGCAGCACCTGCCCCAGCGCGTTGTTGATCTTGTGCGCGCCGGTGTGGTTCAGGTCCTCGCGCTTCAGGTAGATCTTCGCCCCGCCCGCGTGCGCGGAAAGCCGCTCCGCGTAGTAGAGCGGCGTGGGCCGACCCACGTACTCCCGCAGGTAGTACTGCAGCTCCGCCTGGAACTCCGGCTCCTCCCGCGCCTGGAGGTACTTTTCGGTCAGCTCCTCCAGCGCCGGCATCAGCGTCTCCGGCACAAACCGGCCGCCATACTCCCCAAACCGCCCGCGGGCGTCCGGGAGCGTCGTCCCACTCTCACCTGCCATCGGCTCCCCCTCTCCGCTCACTTCCCGGCCTGCGGCTCCGCCGGCCGGACCTCGAACTCGATCGCGGCTTCCCGGCCGCGGCGGCGGACCCGCAGCGAGACCGCGTCGGCCGGCAGGTACGCCTCGTCGTAAACCAGCGGCCGCCCCGCCGCGTCGAGCGTGACCCGCTCCGAAAGCCAGGCCCCGCCTCCCGCCGGCCGCTGCAGCCGTCCCGCCGCCTCGGGTGGGAGCGCCGCCACCGTCAACCGCTCCTCCGCGGAGACCGGGATACGACCGGTCGCCTCGCGCAGCCGCACGTAGAGCGAGGCGTCCGGGGTCATTCCCTGCACCACCGCCGCCAGCTCTCCCGGCAGGTAAGACGTCTGCACCGCCATCGGCCGCCCCTCGGCAGACCGCAGCCGCACCACCGCCGCCAGCAGTGCCTTCGCCTCCAACCCCAGCGCCTCCGCGGCCCGTGGGTGGCGAACCTCTGTGCGCCGCTCGCACACCTCGGTCGCGGTGGCGAGCGCTTGCTCCGCCATCTGCGACGAAAAGCTGGGGAGCTGCAGCTCGAATTGCTCGTGCCAGGCGGTCACGAAGGTTCCGACGCCGTGCTCCACCCGCAGCAGCCCCTCCTCCTCCAGTGACCGGAGCGCCCGCCTCACCGTGATCGCGGTGGTGCGGTACTCGCGCGCCAGCTCGCTGATCGCCGGGAGCTGCTGCCCCACCCGCAGGCGACCCTCCCGCACCGATCGCCGAAGCTGGTCCGCGATCCCGGAGAACCCGGAGCGCTGCAATTGGAGGGGCGAAGGAGAAGTAGACATCTACATGTCGACTCTAGCGCCAGAGGGGCGCGGCGTCAATCTCTCTCCAGAAAAAGCCACGCACCGCCCCGTTTGGGGCGGTGCGGCAACAGTGACCGGAGGTTGGGTCACCCGCTAGCGGGTGGCGACTGCCGCTTCGGCTTCGGCGGCTTCCGCCTCCGCCGCGTTCGGAAGCTGCTCCGGGAAGAAAAGGCCGCGCTGGCGGGCCATAAAACCGGAAAGCCGCTGGATCGCCTGGCTGTGGAGCTGGTGCGCCCGGCTCTCCGACCGCCCGATGTGCTTGGCGATCTGCTTCAGCGTCCAGCCCTCATAGTAGTAGTAGACGATGACGGTGCGCTCCTGGGCCGGCAGCCAGGAGATGCAGCGCGCCAGCTGGCTCTTCTGGCTGTCCACGATCGCCAGCACGTGCGGGTCCGGCGCCTTGCTCTTCACCGACTCCAGCACCACCAGCGGATCCGCATCCTCTCGATCCGAGTCTCCCACCACGTCCTCGAGCGAGACCACCTGCAGGACGTTCGCCTCGTAGTAAAGCTGGTAGAAAGCGTCGATCGGCATCTCCAGGTGGTTCGCCCGATCGCTGTCGGTCACGTTCTCCACGCCCTTGGCTCGCGCGAGCTCCTCTTCCGCCTTGTTGAGGAGCTTCTGCTTGGTGCGGACGCTGCGCGGGACCCAGTCTTCACGGCGAAGATACTCCAGCATCGCGCCGCGGATCATCGAGATCGCGTAGGACTCGAACTTGACCTTCCGTCCCAGGTCGAAGTGATCCACCGCCTTCACGAGGGCGATGAAGCCTTCCTGATCCAGGTCTTCCGGTGCGATCTTCACCGGTACCGTCGGAATGATCCGCTGGCGCGTCTTCGTGATCAGGTAGCGGTAGTGCTCGATGATCCCGTCCCGGGAGCGAGAGCACTTGCGGTGCTTGAAGTTGTGCCAGAGAGACTGCAAAGCAGCCTGGAGCTCAGCGGAGGTTCTTCTGGACATGGCGGAGTGTCCCTCTCGGATGCAGCCAGGATGCGCGGCGGCGCCGCGCCAAGATAGTTTCTCAGTCCGTTTTCATTGTCCCCACATGCGGCAGGCAGATGCTAAACGCCTGCTTCTGTGAGGTACAAGCAACCGTCATCCACGCCGAACCCGGTCCGGAGGGTGGGTTGCTCGAGCGCTAGCCCTCTCCAGGCGGCGGGTACACCCGCTAGGGAGGGGGCCGAACGGCGGGCTCTGGAGCCGCACGCAGTACCCGAAACCGGCGGCCGAAATCGAATCGGCGCGTGGTGGTTGGTGTGTAGGAACTTCGCTCCGGCTCGATTCAACTCCTGCCACTCCGGCCCATTTTTTCTGCACTTTTTGCCACCACGCACGCTCCGAATCAGAAGGTACAGATCCACGCTGAACGCTTGGTCGGAGGCCGAACGTACGAGCGTGCGATTGACTGTGCGAGAAGCAGAAGTGAGGTGGAAGGAGGGCCTGTCTCATGGGGCACCGAGCGACCGAGCCCTCGCCGGCGTGTGGGCCGGGCGTAGGGTGAACCGGATTATTGGCACCATTTGCCACCCTCTTGAGAGCCGGATGTACGGCGCCGTGGGAGAGGTGGGGAGACGCAGCGACCAATGAAAAAGAGCGACGATCCATGGGAGATCGCCGCTCTCTAGATCCACGCGCCCGGAGGGACTCGAACCCCCGGCCTACAGGTCCGCAACCTGTCGCTCTAATCCGCTGAGCTACGGGCGCAGGTCGATTGCAACCGGAGTATAGCATCGGGATTGGGGACCGTCAAGAGGGGAGATTGGGGGCCTGCGGGGATCAGGGGTCAATGGTTGCCGTGGCTCCCGCGCAAGGATGCGGTTCATGAACCGGCAGGCAACGCCGCGGTTCCCTTGAATTGCGCGGTGCCCACCCCCTACCCCCGAAATCTGGTCCCCGACCACTGAAACCTGAATACTTTTGACGCTCCCGGACCGGCGTCGGTATACTCTGCGCGTCGCGCGCCCATAGGCTTTTTCTATACGGCCCCCGCCTTCACCATGCCGATTGATGTCGCCATCTCCCCTGCCCCAGACGCCGTCCCCCTGGAGGGCGAGGAGCTGGAGTGGCGCGTCCACCTGCTGCGCGAGCGGCCGGCCGGCGGCGTGGCCGTAGCGGCGGCAGTCGCGGCGGCCGCGACCTGGGGCTTCTTGCTGTTCCAGCACCCGGTGGCGGGGCTGGTAGGCGCGGGGCTGGTGCTCGCCTCGGCTGGGGAGTTCGTCTTTCCGCTGCACTGCCGGCTGAACGCGGAGGGCGCGGAGGTGCGGAACCCGTTCGCGTGGCGGAAGATCGCGTGGAAGGACGTGCGGCGCGTCTACACCGGTGAGGAAGGGGTCCGGCTGTCGCCCCTGGCTCACGGCGGGGTGGGGGACGGGTTCCGGGGCGTGCTGCTGCGCTGCCGGGGGAACCGCGAAGAGGTGCTCCAGGTGGTGCGGAGGTATCGGGATGCTGCCCGGGATGTCTGAGCTCTCTCTGGAAGAGCGGGACCGCCTGCTCGACCGCATGGCCGACGAGGTGCTGAAGCGGCGGCTGGAGGTGCCGGCGATCCTGGCGCTGGAGCTGCACCGCCCGCTCACCTTCCTCGGCAGCCAGGCGGTGGCGCTCTTCACGCCGATGCTCGCGCCGGCGTTCGGCCTCGCCAACCTGGAGAAGCTCTACCACTTGCTGGAAGACCGTGGGAACCTCGACCTCCTGCTGGAGCGGATCGAAGCGGGCGCGGCCGAGCGGCGCGGTGAAGGGTGCTCTCCGGAGCCGGTGTCGGCCGCGGCTGCCGCGGGAAAGAGCGAGCCATGAACGTAAACACGGTCCAGGCCCCCGCCCCGGACGCCGGCCCCGTCCCGCGCCGCTCCTGGTTCGGCATGCTGTGCGGTGGGCTCCTCCTGGTCGGGATGCTGCTCGGTCTCGCCGCCCTTTTCGGTCCGGCGCACTTCCGGTCCGGCGCCTACTGGCGGGAGTTCCTGGCGGCGCGCGGGCTGGTGCTCGTCTTCTCGCTGCTGATCCTGGGGGCGATCCTCGACGCGCGCCGCGGCGGCGAGGTCTTCATCCGCCGCATTCCCGGGCTCGGCGCGATCGATGAGACGGTCGGACGCGCCACCGAGATGGGCCGTCCGATCACCTTCTCGCTCGGGATGAGCCAGTCGCTCGACATCATCGCGATGCAGTCGCTCGCCATCGCGCTCCACGTGATCCGGCTCGCCATCGTCTTCGGGACCCGCGTGATCGTGACGATGCGGAACGCCACCGTTTACGCCGTGGCGGACGAGACGATCCGCGAGGCTTACACGGCCGCCGGGCGGCCGGAGAGCTACCACCCGGAGGACGTGCGGTTCCTCTCGGACCGGCAGTTCGCCTACGCTTCCGCGATGATGGGAACGATCATCCGCGAGCGCGCCGCCTCCAACTACATGTTCGGGCAGTTCTACGCGGAGTCGCTAATCCTGGCGGAGGCCGGCAACCAGGTCGGCGCGATCCAGGTAGCGGGGACGCCGGCGACCACCCAGATCCCGTTCTTCGTGGCGACCTGCGACTACACGATCATCGGCGACGAGTACTACGCCGCCACCGCCTATCTCACGCGCGATCCGATCCTCTCCGGCAGTCTGCAGGGGCAGGACCGCGCCAAGATGCTGCTGCTCGCCCTGATCCTGTTCGGCGTGGTGGCAGTGACGGTGCTCGCGCTGCTCGGCGGAGAGACGGCGGCCGGCTGGAGCGCCGCGCTCATCGAGTTGTTCTCGGAAGGGAAGTAGGACCGTACGTGAGAGACCGGGGAGCGCCTGGACCGCATGCCTGATCTTGCCACCCTCCTGTTCTGGCTGAAAGTCGCCGGAGCGCTCGCGGCAGCGCTCGGCCTGCTGGCAGTGCTGCACTTCACGCCGGGACAGTTCAAGCGCGTCCTGATCATCGGCCTCACCTTCGTGGCCGGCTTGTTCTACGTGCTGGAGTTCTTCGTGCCTCCGGACCCGGTCACGGAAGCCGCCCTGCTCGGCCCGTGGAACCTGACGGATACCGTGGGGACGATCGGCCGCGTCACGCAGGTGGTAGCCGGTTTCACCTTCCTGCTGGGCGTCTTCAACCTGGCGCGGATCCACGGCAACAACATCCGCAGGCTCCGGGCCGGCTGGCACAATAGCGCGGCGTTTTTCGTCGCCTTTCTGGCCATGACGATCACCGCGGTCTGGCGGGACTGGAACACCTGGTTCCCCGCCAACCCCGTCTTCACGCCGCTGTGGATCAACGACATCCGCCCGGAGAACGCCGCCCTCCCCCACGACGCCTACACGCTGCTCTTCCAGGGCCTGTGGCGCAACCTGGAGGCGACGATGTTCTCCATCCTCGCCTTCTACATCGTCTCCGCCGCCTACCGGGCGTTCCGGGTGCGCAGCGGCGAGGCGGCGGTGCTGATGATCGTGGCCGTGATCCTGATGATGGGGCAGGTCCCGCTGGGGATGGCGCTCACCAACTGGATCCCGCCGGAACCGGGTCCGTTTGCGATTCTGCGGATCGAATCGTTCAGCCAGTACGTCCTCGTAGCGATCAACGGCCCCGTCCAGCGCGCTATCGAGTTCGGCATCGGCCTCGGCTCCCTCGCCATGGCGCTCCGGATCTGGCTGAGCCTGGAGCGAGGCACCTACTTCGACGCGGCAGACTAGGCGCACACCGCTGGCCGGCTAGACCCTAGACCCTGAACCCTAGACCCTGAGCATGCAAGCGCCAACCAGAAACCCAAGCTGGGAAGACCGGATCGGACGCATCGACCGCCGCCTCGTCTACTGCGGGCTCTTCCTATTCACGCTGATCCCGCTGCTGCTGGGCGTCCAGCTTCCGCTTTACGTGACGCGTCCCACCATCATGCTCTGGGAGACGATCGAGGCGCTGCCGCAGGACCGGCTGGTGCTGATCAGCTCCAACTGGGATGCCGGCACGCAGGCGGAGACCGGACCGCAGCTCGTCGCAATCGCGCGGCACCTGATCCGGCGCAACCTGCGCTTCGCCATCTTCTCGATCGGCTACCCCACCTCGCCACAGCTCGCGCAGACGGCGGTGGAGCAGGCGATCCTGCTGGAGGGGGCGCGGGACACCTGGGTCTACGGCGAAGACTGGATCAACATGGGCTACAAGCAGCCGGAGCTACCGTGGCTGCGGGCGTTCGCCGCCGATATCCGGAGCGGTTACACCACCGACTGGAAAGGCGTGCCGCTCGATAGCTTCGCGCTGATGCAGGGCGTGCGGCGGTTCGGGCCGCGCGGGCAGATCAGCGCGCTGGTGGAGGTGACCGGATCGGAGACGGTCGACCGCTGGTACGAGTTCCTGAGCCCCACCGGCGTCAAGCTGGTCCTCGGCTGCACCGCGGTGATGGCGCCGGAGCAGTATCCCTACCTCGACTCCGGCCAGCTCAACGGCTTGTTGACCGGGATGAAGGGCGCGGCGGAGTATGAGCAGCTCATCGGCGCGCCGGGCACCGGCCTGGTGTTGATGACGGGGCAATCGTTCGCGCACCTCTACATCGTGCTGCTGATCGCGCTGGGGAACGCGGCGCTGATCGCCGGCCGGCTGGAGCGGCGGAGGCGCGCGCCATGATCAGTCCCTTCGTCTTCGAAGGCGCCGTCATCTGGCTGGGCGCGCTCGCTACGCTGGCGCTCTACTCCGTCCTCTACCGGGAGAACCCGGTCTACCGCTTCGCGGAGCATGTCTTCCTGGGGCTCGCCACCGGGTACGGTCTCTACGTGATCTGGCGGGACGTGCTCTTCCCGGTCTGGTTCACCCCGCTCTTCATCGAGCGCCAGTGGGCGTGGATCCTGCCGCTGGTAGCAGGCGGGATGTACTACACCATCTACAGCCGCCGGCTCTCCTGGATGAGCCGGCTGGTGATGATGACGATGATGGGCCTGGCGGCGGGACTCACCTTCCGGACCTTCTATGGCCGCTACATCCCGCAGATCGGCGCCTCCTTCAAGCCGCTCGTCGTGATGGTCCCGAATCCGGATGGAGTGGGCGTGAACCTGCCGGCCAGCCTGTTCACCTCGTTCACCAACGTGCTCTTCCTCGTCTGCCTCGTCTCCGTGATGGTCTACTTCCTCTTCTCCTTCGAGCAGCGGAACCCGGCCGTACGGCGGACCGCCTCCCTCGGCCGCTGGCTGATGATGATCGCCTTCGGAGCGATGTTCGGAGCGACCGTGATGGCGCGCCTGTCGCTCTTCATCGGACGCCTCGACTTCCTCTTCCGGGACTGGATCCCGCTCATTCGCTAACCGCCGTGAACTTCCAGCACGTCAAAGCTTTCACCACCATCGCCTCGGTGGGCAGTTTCAGCCGGGCCGCGGAGCACCTCCATCTCACGCAGCCGACGATCAGCGCGCAGATCCAGGCGCTGGAGAAGTCGCTCGGCGCCCGGCTGTTCGAGCGGTCCGCGCAGGGGATCGCCCTCACGCAGGCGGGGCACGTCTTCCGACCCTACGCGCTTCAGATGCTGGAGGTGGCGGAGCGGGCGGAGCAGGCGATCGCGGAGCTGCAGGGGCTGGCGCGTGGCTCTCTCTCCGTCGGCGCCAGCAGCGTGCCGGGCCACTACGTCCTGCCGCGGCTGCTGGCGCTCTACAAGGAGCAGCACCCCGGGATCGACGTCTCACTCGAGGTCTCGAACTCCCAGGATGTCCGGGAGGGGGTGCGGGACGGCCGGTTCGAGATCGGGCTGGTCGGCGAGCAGGTGCGCGACGAGCGCCTGTCCTACCGCCCCCTCGTCTCGGACCAGCTCGTGGTCGCCATGCGGCCGGGGCACCCGCTCGCCGGGCGCGCGTCGTTGACGCCGGCCGACCTCTCCGGGCAGCGGCTGGTAATGCGGGAGCACGGCTCCGCGACCCGCGCCACGCTGGAGCGGGCCCTCGTGCAGGCCCACGTCCTGCCCGGCTCGCTGCAGGTGCTGATGGAGCTCGGCAGCGCGGAGGCCGTGAAAAAGGTGGTGGCCTCCGTCGACTCGCTCGCAGTCCTGAGCGAGTGGTCAGTCGCCGACGAGCAGCGGATGGGGCTGCTGCGCGTCGTGCCGCTGGCGGGACTCGACCTCCGCCGCGAGCTCTTCCTCGTCCGGCGCACCCACGGTCTCCTCTCCCGCGCCGGCGAAGCGTTCGTCACCTTCCTGGCCGAAGAGCTCCAACCCAGGCCCGAGCCGCAGCCCGAACCTCAAAGGAGATGAGAGGATGAGCTGGGGATGAGGGGGATGGACCGGCCGGATTCTCTGAAGGCGAGGCGACCAGCCGGTACATCTACACCACTCAGTTCCGGATCCGGCGCCGGGGCTGAGACAGGCTCCATCCTCGGGCTGCAGAGATCGAGGCCCGGAGCGCCTGCCCCCCGGCTAGGCGCGGCGGGCGGTCCAGAGGAGTGCGTTGTGGAGTAGGCGCTGCAGCTCGTGCGACGGATCGCCGGGCTGCACCGCGGGCTGGAAGTAAAAGACGCGGCCTTTGGCGGCGTTCCAGGCCAGACCCTGCCAGATCCGCGCGTCGCCCGCGGTGGTATCGAAGACCACCACGTCCGGGCGCGGACCGTCCCACGCGCCGGTGAAGTGGCGCGCGTCCTGAATGTGGAAGCCGGAGAGGCCGCTCGCGACCGGGTGCCGCGGTGCGGTGACGCGCAGCTCCAGGGGAGCCTCGGAGGCCTGCATCGCACCGGTCCAGCGGCAGTCACCGCCCAGTACCGGCCGCAGCAGCGAGCTCTCCATCGCGCCGTGCAGCGCTACCAGCCCCATCCCCTCGTCGCGGACGCGGCGGGCGATAACAGCGGCGCGGTCAGCCGGCAGCTCTCCACCCAGGTAGACCAGCACTTCCGCGCGGCGCAGCGCGGCGTCGTCCAGCCCGGCCGGGTCGACCGTCACCACCTCCACGGAGGCATCGCGGCCCAGCGTCTCGGCCGCCGCACTCGTCTCCGCCGAACTGCCGCAGACGAGGACGCGGACCGGTCCGGACGCTTCCGCCTCTTCCGCCAGGCTCAGGTGCGCCATGGCGGCACCGGCGGCGGCGACGGTTCCCATCCGCAGGAAAGCGCGGCGGCTGTGCGCGCGAGGGGCCGCGGCCGGCTCCTCTTCCGCGCCGCCGATGCCGCCCAGCAGCTTTCGCAGGTAATTGTGGGCGCGGTGCAGCCGGGAGCGGATGGTGCCGACCGGGCACTCTTCCGCCTGGGCCGCCTCTTCATAAGTGGCGCCTTCCAGGTCGCACAACAGCACGGTGGCGCGGTGGACCGGCTGAAGTGAGTCGAGCGCGGTCTGAAACGGCTGGTCCAGGTGCTCCAGGAGCAGCGCCTCTTCCGGGTCGGCGTCCGGATCCGGGAGGTCGAGAGACTGCCCGTCCCGCGTCGTCTGCTCCAGAGAGACGGTGGGGTGCTGCTTCCGCCGCACGCGGTCGAGGTGGTTGTTCGTCATGATCCGCGCCACCCAGCTGTAGAACTGGCTATCGGCGCGGAAGCGGTGAAAGCCGCGGTAGGCGTCGATGAGCGTCTCCTGCAGCAGGTCATCCGCGTCTTCCGCGTTACCCGCCAGGCGTCGAGCCAGGCGCTGGAACGCGGCCCGATGGCGGGCGACCAACTCTTCGTACGTCTCGGCCGAGCCCTGGAATAGCGTCGACAAGCGAACTACCTCCCTCCGCCGAGCGACTTCGTGGCGGGGACCACCTTCATTATCCCCCCTTTCGAGAGTCCAGGTCAAGCGCGCGGCCCGGCTGACTGAAACAAATCATCCGTTCGCCCCGAGCCTCCGCGGGACCGTGTCTGAGGAGCTCGATCTATGCCTGAGTCCGCCGGACCGGCGGGGTTGAGCCGGCGCCGGTGGGGTAAATTGGGGTTGCCGAACCCTCACCGAGAGCTGAATCAAGGAGGTTTCCCGATGAATGAGGATATCGCCGGCACCCAGACCACCGACCGACGCCGCGAGTACGGCACCTGCGCAGAGTGCGGCCAGGTCTTCCGCCGACGCGACGGCTACGTGGAGCCGTCGGGGCTGACCGACGACAGCCACTCCGAGTTCTCCGAGCTCTGCCCCGAGTGCGAGCGGCTGGACCTCACCGGCGAGCGGCCCCTTTTCACGGGTCCCGAGGAGTAGCCCTCCCCGCACCCCGACAGCGGCCACCTCTGGTCCGGCGAAGGTCCTGCAGGACCGCAGCCGGACCTCTGTGCGCCCCCTCGGCGGAGGGGGCGAGCTTGAGCGCCGGGAGCACCCCCGTGAACTGAGCGTCCGGTGCGGAGCTCTCGCTCGGTCGCGGGATGACGGCCGCGGTGTCGACGCCAGATTGGGGCTGCTAGCCCGCAGGGCGTGAAAAGCCCCGATCTGGCCCAGAACGCGGGAGGGGGTGCTCCCGGAGCGAGGGCTGGGGTGGGAACCTCGTGTCGACGCTGCCCCGGCCAGGCAGATCCGAGGTTGGCGACCCGATCAACGCGACCAAGGTCCGCTAACCCCTCCCCAACCCGACGTGATAGCTTCTTCCGGGAGGAAACCACCGTGAGCAGCGTCCGCTTCGGGATCGTCGGGTTGGGAATTGGTCGGGACCAGGGTCGGGCCATCGCGAACGACCCCCGTGGGCGCGTGACCGCGCTCTGCGACCTCAGCGAGGAGCGGATGGAGGCGTACGCCGCCGAGCTGCCGGAGGCGGTGCGGCGCCACACCTCCTACGAAGCGCTGTGCCGCGATCCGGAAGTCGACGCCGTCTTCGTCGGCACGCCGAACCAGCTCCACGTCCCGGTGGCGCTCGCCGCCGTCCGTGCGGGTAAGCACGTGCTGGTAACCAAGCCGCTTTCGGACAGCGAAGCGGCGGCGCGAGAGCTGGTCGACGCCGCGGAGCGCTCCGGCGTGGTGGCGATGATGTCGCTCGGCATGCGCTTCGGCGGCCCGATCCGGCACCTGGGCGGTCTCTCCCGCGGCGGCGAACTGGGGGAGACCTACTACGCGCGGGCGCGGAGCGTGCGCCGCAGCGGCATTCCGGACTGGGGCGCGCACTTCATCCGGCAGGGCGGCGGCGCGTTCCGAGACATGGGCGTCCACGCCCTCGACGCCGCCTGGTGGCTGATCGGCTGTCCTGCCCCGGTGAGCGCCACCGGCGTGGCCGGCGCGAAGTTCGGACCACGCGGGCAGGGCTACTGGGAGTACCACTCCGTAAGCCCCGAATTCGCGGCCCAGTACGAGGCGGACGACTATGGCGCCGGGCTGGTCCGGTTCGAGAACGGCGCGGCAATCCAGGTGGAGAGCTTCTGGGCCTCCCACCAGCCCGACGAGTTCCAGATCGAGCTGTTCGGCACCGAAGCCGGCGCCCGCCTCGATCCGATGACGCTCTACCGCACGGTCGACGGCCGTCCCGTAGACGAGCCGCTCTCCCCTCCGGATACGGAAGGCTTCGTGAACGTCGCCGCGCACTTCATGGCATGCGTGCTCGACGGCGCCCGCTGCGAAGCCCCCCTCTCCCACGGCCTCACCGTCCAGCGCATGCTGGAAGCCGTCCTCCGCAGCGCCGAAACCGGAGCCGAAGTGCGCCTGGATTGAACGCACTGTTGCAGGTTGGGAAGTTGGCAGGTTGCGGGTTGCGGGTGAGCTCCTCGCGGGGCGAGTTCGGGAACCCTGCAACCTGAAACCGGAGCCCCGGAACCTGCCAACCTGCAACCTGATAACCTGTTCCCCGACGGATCACCCGAAAGCAGTGGTCTGTTTCACATCAAGTTGCGTCCGGTAAGGATAGGTACAGCGTGTCGCTAGCGGGCTGGCCCTGCGGCGACGCACTCGCTATCATAGCCCCGGACGCACGATGTTTACCTACCGCTCAATCAGCGCTCGATCATACGCACGCCTGCTTGGCCTGCTGGGGCTCCTGCTCGCGGCACCCTCGCACGCCGGGCAGCCGGGGGAGAAGCCGGCGGAGAAGCCGGGGGAGGCGCCGCGCGCCTACCACCCGGTGGTGCTGGCGGACGACGGGACGGCGCCGGACGACGCGCTCGCCGCGGCTTCCAAGCGGGTCCGCCGCGACCTGCGCGCCGGGCGGCAGGGGATCGTGGTGCTGCTCCACGGGTTCGATCAGACCGAGAAGAAGGCCGGCGAGGAGTACCAGGACATCTCGAAGCGGCTGCTGAGGGCGACGGAGGAGCTGGAGAGCACTCCGAGCATTCTGGGGCTGCACTGGAGCTCCGATGCGGGCGCCCAGCGGGAATGGCTGGCAAAGGCGGCGGGGTCACGCCTGCTCTCGCTGCTCGGCTTCAAGAAGGCGATCCCGAACCCGTACCTGGAGAAGACGGAGCTGGCGCACCGGGTGGGGGCTACCGGCTTCCGCGCGCTCGCCTTCCGGCTGCAGAACGACTTTCCCGGCGTGCCGATCCACGTCTTCGCCCACAGCATGGGGGCGCAGGTGGTGGTGAGCGCGCTCGCACCCGCCTCGAGCGGCAACCGCAATCGCGGAGCGCAGCTCGCCGTCGAACAGCCCGAGCGGCGGCTGGAGCTGGGCCTGGTGGCCCTGGCCGGCGCCGACCTGGACCACGACATCTTCTGCCGCCCGGGCAACACGATGCTGGCGCGGGCCCTCCGGCACGCGCAGGTCTGGTGGGTCACCGTTCCGGAGAAGAACCAGGCGGACGGCGTGCTGGAGCTGCGGCGCGGGGTCGGAAAGGGAGACGCGCTCGGCAACCGCGGCTTCAAGCTGCGCCGGGCCGACCTGGACCGTCTCCTCTCCCGGCGAGGCCTGGTGCTCGATGAAGGAAACATCCCGATCGGGCATATCTTCCGGGAGTACTACAACGACCTCCGCCTGGGGGAGCTCGCTCGCGCGCTGCTCTACCTTCGCGAGCCGACCCAGGATGGAGCGGCGCGGAGCGTGCTGGCGCGACTGGACGGCGTGCTGCTCGGCAGCCCCGCCGGTGACCTGCCGCTGGAGGCGAAGCCCGCCCCCGCCGAACAGGACCGCTGCGTGCAGATGTACGAGCGCTGGATGGTGGAGCCCCGCGCGCCGGAATACGGCCTGCTGAGTGTCGCCGGCTACCGCGAGGACGAGGACGGACGCACCGGCCGCCGCCGTCGCCAGGACCGCGGAGACCGGTAGAGGCGCCGGACGAAATCGATCCAGAAACCGATGATGGCGGGAGGGAAATCTCCCGCCATCTCTGCGTCAGACGACCGTCCCGCGAGCGCCCTGGACGGGCGGGGCGGCAGAGCATCCGTGGGGCCGCGAGGCATTGAAATACCTCGCTGGACGGCCTGCGGCCACGCGTCCTCCGGACGCCCATTCCAGGCTCTTCTCAGTCCGCGAAGGCGGACTTCGTGCCGTGGTTGCCGCGGTTTCAACCGCCCGGTGGCTAATGCCGAAGCGCCCGGTACTCACGAGAAACTCGCGAAAGTACCGGGCGCTTCGGCGTCCTTCCAGGAGAGACAGGGTGCTCCTTCAGGGGCAGCCGTCCGCCAGGCGCTCTCGAGCCTGACGACCACCTCTCCTCTCTTCCCTCTTGGGGCGAAGCCGGTCTCGCCCTACGGCTTGTCGGTGACGACGATCTCGCCCTTGAAGAGCTCTCCCTCCCGCTCCACGACGATCGAGAGCTTGTCGCCGATGCGGGCGGCGCTCGTGATCGCCTCGGCCTCGGCGCGGCTGCGGATCTTCTTTCCCTCCAGCTCCCGGATGATGTCCCCAGGGCGGACGCCGGCCTGCCACGCCGGGCCGCGGCGGTCGATCCGGTCGACCAGCGCGCCTTCCGGGCGCTCCAGGCCGATCCAGGAGGCGATCTCGGGCGTCACGTCGATCGTGTTCAGCCCGGTCCAGGGGCGCTTCACCTTACCGTGGGCGATCAGCTCGTCCGCGATCCCCTTGGCGAGGTCGATCGGGATGGCGAAGCCGATGCCCTGCGCGTCCGACCGCACCACCGTGTTGATGCCGATCACGCGGCCCTGGATATCGACCAGCGGACCGCCGGAGTTGCCGGGGTTGATGGCGGCGTCGGTCTGGATCAGGCGCTTGTAGACCCGCTCCCCGATCTGCATCGCGCGTCCGGTGTGACCGACCACCCCCACGGTCACCGTCTGCTCGTAGCCGTACGGGTTGCCGATGGCGATCGCCCACTGGCCGGCCACCAGGTTGCGTGAGTCGCCGAGGCGGGCCACGGGCACGTTCTTGGCGTCCAGGATCTGCACCAGCGCCACGTCGGTCTCACGGTCGATCCCGAGCACGCGGCCCCGGTGCGACTTCCCGTTCCCGAAGGTGACGTTGATCTCGGAGGCGCCCGCCACCACGTGCTCGTTCGTCAGCACGTAGCCGCGGGGATCGATCACCACGCCGGAGCCCTTGCCGGACGATTCGAAGGTGCGCTCGCCCAGGAACCAGTCATCCCGCACCACGCGCCGCACGGTGTCGATATTCACGACGCTGGGGCCGGCGAGGTCGACCGCCCGGGCCACCGGCTCGTCGGCCGTCACCGCCGCCCGCGGCGCGGGGGTCTGCGCCAGCGCCTGGTGCGGCAGCGGCCCCGGCTCCCACTCGACGCGCACGCGGGGAGCGAGCCAGCTGCCGAGGAGGAAGCCGCCGGCCATCAGGACCGTGCTCCACCAGAAGCGTCCGGAACGGTTCGACATGTGGATACCTCCTGCGATCTCTTCGGGAGCGCACGCCGCACCGGCGCTGGCCCCCTAACCGACATGACGCGGAAGCGCCGCCGTTTGATACTGCGATTTCCAGGCAACCGGCGCAGAACGCCTGCAAAGCCGCCGGGATCGGCGCGGACGGATGAAGGGCGCTGCAGGTTGCCAGGTTGCAAGTCAACTCCCCCGAAGGAGGAGCTCCGAACAACCTAGACCCTAGACCTTAGAGAGTCCCTGCAACCTGAGAGAGACAGCCGGCGTGCTTCCGGTTAGCCGAAATACTTGCCGATGTCTTTGAAGGTGATCACCAGGAACAGCACGCCGATGATGGCGAGCCCGACCAGGGCGACCGCCTTGTGCGTCTCCGGCTCCAGCCGTCGCCCGCGGATCACTTCCCAGGTGAGCACCAGCATGTGCCCGCCGTCCAGCACGGGAATCGGCAGCAGGTTGAACACCGCCAGGGAGAGGCTGAGTGACGCGAGCATCCCGAAGTAGTACATGATCGGGAGCTGGTCGATGCCGCGCAGCACGTCGAAGATCGCGATCGGGCCGCCCACGCTCTCCCCCAGCTTGCCGATGTGCCGCGGGGTAAAGAGGCTCGCCAGCCCGACGAAGAAGTTGCTGATCCGCACCAACCCCGACTGGACCGACTCGACGAAGCCGATGCGCGGACCCTCTCCCGGCAGCAGCTCGAAGCCGAGCTGGCCGACCGTCCGCTCACCCGGCCGCACTTCGATCTCCAGCGGAGCGGCAGGGCCTTCCACCACGAGCGGGGTCTTGCCGTCTCGCCAGACCAGCAGCGTCACCGGCTGTCCCGCCTTCTCGCGGAGCAGCCGCTCGGCCGTCTGCTGGGGCATCTCGTCGCCCTCTTCCACCACCGGGAAGCTGCCGTCGATCAGCTCGAGCTGGTCGCCCGGCTTCACGTCGAGCTTCGTGCCGGCGGGGACGCTCGCGATCACGAGGAAGTCCTTCTGGACCTTCACCTCGGGCGGCACTCCTTGCAGCGTGAGACGGCGTCCCTTCCGCTCCACTTCCAGCTCCAGCTGCTTGCCCGCGCTCCGCTGGATCGTTCCGGTCACGGTCTCGCTTTTCGAGACCGGCTCGCCCTGGACGGCGACGATCCGGTCTCCCACGCGCAGCCCCTGGGGATGGTTGGGCACTGGCTGGCCGTCGACCGAGACGACCCGCAAGCGAGTCGCTTCGGATTTCGGCTTGACCTGTCCTACCAGCACGGTGGTGCGGTCGTACGTGCCGAAAAGCCAGCCGCTCGCGCAGAGCACCGTCACCGCCAGGATCATGTTCATCAGCGGACCGGCGAGGTAGACCAGGGCGCGCTCCGCCGGGCGCCGGCCGTTCAGGCCGTCCGGAGTGATCGGATCGTCCGGCTGCATCCCCTTGGGGTTCACGAAGCCGCCCAGGGGGAAGGCGCGGATGGTGTACTCGGTCCCCCCGCGCCGCATGTAGGTGAGGAGCTTGGGACCGAACCCCAGCGCGAACTCGTAGACGTGCACCCCGGAGGCCTTGGAGGCGATGAAGTGCCCCCACTCGTGGATCGCGACCAGAATCCCGAGCGTGATGACGAAGATCACCACGCTCTTGAGGCTCTCCCACCAGATGATGCTCGCGGCGAGCACGCCGGCCAACACCAGGAGGTTGACCAGCAGCTCGGATCGTCGCGGGGCTCCGGGTGCGTCGTTCTCGAATTCCATGCTCTTCGCTATTCCATCGTGCGCCGCCGGGCCCACGCGTCGAGCTCCAGCAGCGTATTCAGATCCGGATCCGCGACCACCTGGTGCTGGTTCATTACCCGCTCCACCCGCTCCGCAATCTCGGGGAACGGGATGCGGCCCTGCAGGAACAGGTCGACCGCCACCTCGTTCGCGGCACTCATCACGCCCGGCAGCGAGCCGCCCTCCGCCGCGGCGCGGAAAGCGAGCCCCAGCGCCGGAAAGCGCTCCAGGTCCGGCGGCTCGAACGTCAGCGTGCCGCAGCGGGCGAGGTCGAGCCGCTCCAGCCGGTTCGGCAGCCGCTCCGGATAGAAGACGGCGTACTGGATCGGCAGGCGCATGTCGGGCAGTCCCAGCTGCGCTACCACCGAGCTGTCCCGGAAGTAGACGAGCGAGTGGACGATGCTCTGCCGGTGCACCACCACCTCGATCTGCGAGGCGGGCACGCCGAACAACCACCGCGCTTCGATCACTTCCAGACCCTTGTTCATCAGGGTCGCGGAATCGATCGTTATCTTACCACCCATGTTCCAGGTCGGATGGTCGAGCGCGTTCTCCACGGTCGCCGCGCGCATCTGCTCCCGCGACTTATCGACGAACGGTCCCCCGGAGGCGGTGAGGACCAGCTTCTCCACCTCCCGGTCCTCGCTGCCGCGCAGGCACTGCCAGATCGCGGAGTGCTCGCTGTCGATCGGCAGAATGCGCGCGCCCGACTCCCGGGCGGCGGCGGTCATCAGGTGTCCGCCCACCACCAGCGCCTCTTTGGTGGCCAGCGCCACGTCCTTTCCGGCCCGCAGCGCGGCCAGGGCGGGGGCGAGGCCGGCGGTGCCGACCACGGAGACGATGACCAGGTCGGCTTCCGGGAGGGTGGCGGCGCGGAGCAGCGCTTCCTCACCGGTCTGGATCGGGCCGGCGCTCGTCTGCAGCGCGGCGCCGGGGCGGGGATCACTCAGGGCGGCAAGGCGGGGACGGTAGCGCTCCACCTGCCCCCGCAGCGTGTCGGCATCGCTGCGGGCGGTGAGCGCCACCACTTCCAGGCGCTCTGGAAACCAGTCGACCACGTCGAGGGTCTGGCGACCGATCGAGCCGGTGGAGCCGAGAATCGCGATGCGCTTCTTCATGGGGTGAGAACGTCGGGAGGGCCGTCCCCGGGCGCGGCACTGGCGCCGCCGACCAATCTCGGGGACGGTGCATTATACCGACGTTACGCCGCGGCGGGCCGCAGCACGCCGCCGAACCGGCGCTCCCGCGCCTGGTAGGAGCGGATTCCCTGCTTGAGCGTCTCGGCGCCGAAGTCCGGCCAGAGGGTGTCGGTCACCCACAGCTCGCTGTAGGCGCTCTGCCAGAGCAGGAAGTTGCTGAGCCGCATCTCGTCCCCGGTGCGGATCAGGAGGTCCGGGTCCGGCAGCTCCGGGTCGTACATCTCCCGCGCCAGCGACTCCTCCGTAATCTCCTCCGGCTGCACCAGCCCCATCCGCGCCCGCTCCACCAGGCGCCGCGCCGCGTCGACGATCTCCGCGCGGCCGCCGTAGTTGATCGCCAGGTTCAGGTTCAGCCCGGTGTTCTCCCGCGTGAGCGCGATCCCCCGCCGGAGCTCCGCCTCCAGCGACCCGGGCAGCTCGTGCAGCCGCCCCAACACCTGCACGCGCACGTTCTTGCGGTGCAGTTCCGCGATCTCCTTCCGCGCCACGGTCTCGATCAGGCGCATCAGGAAGCCGACTTCCTCCTGCGAGCGGCGCCAGTTCTCCGTGCTGAAGGTGTAGAGCGTCAGGTGCGCGATGCCGAGCCGTCCGCAGCACTCCACCACCTCGCGCACCGAATTCTCCCCGCGCCGGTGCCCTTCGATCCGCGGCAGGCCCCGCTGCTGCGCCCAGCGCCCGTTCCCGTCCATGATGATCGCCACGTGGCGCGGCATCCGCGCCGGATCCAGCTCCGGCTCGGTCTGCTCGGGACTCTCCAGGCACGTCTCGGAATAGCTCAACATGTCGGCTCCAGAAAGAGGCGGGCTCCCCGGCCCGGGAACGTGATGACTACTTTGTCCCGCAAAGCGCCCGTCGAGTTCAATTATAGACAGCTACGCGGCGACCGACACCACTTTTTAAAGGCAAAAGGTAGAAGGCTAAAGGCTAAAGCCGAACCCTCCGTGGACGGTAACTCCTGCTCGCTGGCGACCCACGCCTCCCGGGCGCGAGCCGGTCCGGGTGATCCGCCCTCTGCTGCCGATCCGGCCGTCTCTGTTGAGTGAACCCGACTCTCCGATCGGGCAGAAGGCATCCACAGACCTACACGCTATCCCCTACCCGCTACACCCTGAATTCCCGCTCGATCAGCCGGCGGAGCTTTTCGTGCAGCCTCCGGGTGATTGGGCCGGGGCGACCGCCGCCGATGCTGGTGTCGCCGACGCAGCGGACCGGCAGGATCTCGATGGAGCTGTTGGTCAGGAAGACCTCCTCCGCGCTTTCCAGCTCCGCCGTGGTCAGCACCCCCTCCTCCACCGGGATCCGCGCCGCCTTCGCGACTTCCAGCACCGCCCTGCGAGTAATGCCCGGGAGGCAGCCGCTGTGCAGGTCCGGGGTGCGCAAAGCCCCGTCGATCACCGCGAAGACGTTGCTGAGGCTCGCCTCGACCACCTGATCGCCGTCGACCAGCAGCGCGTCGTCGTAGCCGTCGCGGCGGGCGGCGGCGCGGGCGTGTTGGAATGGGAGGTAGCAAAGCGACTTCACACCGGGGACGATCCACTTCGGGTGCCGCCCCGCCGCGCAGACGGAGGCGCCCCGCTCCCAGTCTTCGTCACCCAGCCGCGGTGCGATCCGCGTGGTCACGAAGAAGGTCGGCCGGGGACAGGCCGCCGGATCGGGGACCGGCGCCCCCTCGCCGCGGGTCACGGTGAGCCGGACCGCTCCGTCGCGAATCTCGTTAGCCCGCACCGTATCGCGGATCGCCAGGGCCAGCTCTTCCGGGCTCCACGGGAGCGGCAGGTCGAGCCGGACGGCGCTCTCCGCCAGCCGGCGGAGGTGCGCTTCCAGGCGGAAGAAACGCCCGTCGTAGACCCGCAGCGTCTCGAACAGGCCGTCCCCGTAGAGCAGCCCGTGGTCTAGCACGCTCACGCGGGCGCGCGCGGCGGTAAGGAGACGCCCATTCAGGTTCACATAAGGGGGACTGGCCGGATTCACTCTGCGCTCACCTCCGCGCGCACGCTCGCCACCCGGCGCAGCGCCTCCGCGCGGTACTCCGGATCGATCTCGAAGCCGGCGCACGCCACTCCGAGCTGGGCGCAGGCGACCGCCGTGCTTCCCAGGCCCATAAAGGGATCGAGCGCCAGCTTCACTCTACCCGCCCCGTGGAGCCGCACGCATCGGTCCGGCAGGGCGGGCGGAAAGCTGGCCGGGTGCGGCCGGTCCCGCAGACGGCTGAGGATCGTCGGGTACGGCAGGTACCAGGTGTTCCCGCGGCACCGCACGTCGCGCGCCGCGCCCTTCCAGCGGGTCACGTTGCTCTTGTCCCGGTAGGGCACGCCGATCGCGAGCCGGTCGAGCGGTACGTCGCCCCGGTGCGTCAGGTGGAAGACGTACTCGTGACAGTCGTTCACGAAGCGGCCGCTGTTGATCGGCTTGTAGTGCCCCACCATCAGGTCCGTCTCCAGTCCGGGATAGCGGCCGACGTCGTCCTGCATGATCGCGATCGACTTGATCCAGTGGATCACGTTCTGGAGCTGGAAGTGCCGCCGCATCACCCCCAGCACGTCGAACGGCACGTAGGGATCGGTCGGCTTCCCGCCCACGTTCAGGAAGAACGAGCCGCCGGGCGAAAGGACGCGCTTCACTTCCGCCGCCCAGGTGTCGCACCAGGCGAGATACTCCTCCCGCGGCGCAGTATCGTCGTGCGTGTTGTAAGCGATGCCCAGGTTGTAGGGCGGAGAGGTGACGACCACGTCGACGGAGCCCGGCTCCAGCAGCTCCCGCATTCCGGCGACACAGTCGCGCTCGTAGATCGTAATCTCCGCCATCTAACCCCCAGTTAACTCAGTGGGAGCAAGGGAGTGTGGGAGAGCTTGAGACGCCTGTTCCGGTGGCGAGTCTTCCATCCCCTCAGTACGGCCGTCGTTTCCGCTCGGCACGTCTGAGCCCGCGCAGGCGGGCTTTGCTCTCTGTAGCCTCGACTTTAGTCCGAGGCGCGAATCCGGCTGTACTTCCCGCCTACTCCCCGACCGATCTCCCACCTTGGGAATGGTTCATCCCCAATGCCCGCAGCATCCCCTGCGCTTTCGCGAGCGTCTCCGCGTACTCCGCAGCCGGATCGGAATCGGCGATGATGCCGCCGCCCGCGCTGAAGTAGGCGCGGCCGTCTTTCACCACCATCGTGCGGATGGCGATGCTCCACTCCGCGTTTCCCCAGCCGTCGACCCACCCGATGGCGCCGGTGTAGACGCCGCGGCGCACCGGCTCCAGCTCCTCGATGATCTCCATGGCGCGGATCTTCGGCGCACCGGTGATCGAGCCGCCGGGGAAGGCGGCGCGGAGGCAGTCGAGCGGCCCCAGCTCCGGCCGCAGCGTCCCGCGCACCGTGGCGACCAGGTGGTGGACGTTGCTGTAGCTCTCCAGCCGCCAGAGGTCCGGCACGTGCACGCTGCCGTACTCGCAGACGCGGCCGAGATCGTTGCGCTCCAGGTCCACGATCATCAGCAGCTCGGCGCGGTCCTTGACGCTCGAAAGGAGTTCGGCGGCGTTGGCGGCGTCTTCCTCCGGGGTGGCGCCGCGGGGCCGGGTCCCCTTGATCGGATGGGTCTCCACCTCCCGGCCGCGCACCCGCAGGAACAGCTCCGGCGAGGCGGAGAGCACCTGGTGATCGCCGCAGTTGAGGAAGGCGGAGAACGGCGCCGGGCTCGTCTCCCGCAGCCGCAGGTAGAGCTCCCACGGCGAGCCGGGGTAGGGCGCGGAGAACCGCTGGGAGAGATTCACCTGGTAGCAGTCGCCCGCCGCGATGTAGTCGAGGATCTTCCGGACCGCCGCCTCGTACTCCGTCCTGCTGAAGCTGCTCTCCACCTCCCCACCGGGAGAGACACCCGGGGGCGGCGGCACGGCGGGCGCGGTGCCGGGTGTCACCCGGTCGTACTCCGCCAGGCTCCACGGCACCTTGTAGATCGCGAGCCGGCAGTCGGGCAGCGACAGGTCGTCCACGGCCAGCCGCGGGAGGCGCTCCACCAGGTAGCGGAGATCGTAGCCCCAGTAGCCGACCGCCACCCGGTCCGGCCGCGCCCGCAGGTACTCCGCCAGCCACGCCAGGGGGTCCGGGCCCACCTCGTCCACCCGCCCCGTCCGGCGGCGGATCCAGGCGCGGCCGTCCTTCGCCTCCAGGATCAGCGCGGGAGAGTGGCCGCAGAACCACCAGGAGCCGCCCGGCGCCGCGGGCGGCATCCGGCTCAGCAGGCAGAACCCGGGATCCCGCCAGAACCGGTCACCCAGGCTCAGCATCTTCCGGTCCTTCGGCTCCATCTCCCCCATCCGCACCTCACTCGCCGCACCGCCAGGCCCCGCACCCCGTTCTATATCGCACCCCTCCTCCTGCCATCGAACCATGACTCGACCACGGAGCAGATCCGAGCGCGGCGTGGGGCGCTGTGCCCACGCAGGATCTGCGCTTCCGACAGGAGGGAGCCGCCCCGAGAACAGACCGAGCACACTGCGGAAGCTTGCTTTCGCCCGGGGGCACTCCGGGGTAGGCAGGAGGCACCTCAAAGCGGCAGCAAGCTGCCGCACTCCACAGACTTACCCGCATCCGGATCCCGCTTGCCGAAAGGGTTCCGGAACGACCCGTGTCCCGCGATTCCTACGGGCTGACGGGATCCGGCATCCGTTCCCGCCGTACATCGGCGGACGAGTGGCACTGCCGCGGCAGGCTGCGCCATACTGAGGACGAATGAGACTCCGATCTACTACTATCGTCGCGGTCCGCAAGAACGGGACCGTCGCCCTAGCCGGGGATGGACAGGTGACCCTCGGCGAGCACGCGGTGAAGCACACCGCCCGCAAGATCTTGCGCCTGGCGGACGGCAAGGTCCTGGCCGGCTTCGCGGGAGGCGCGGCGGACGCCCTTTCCCTGCTCGACCGCGTGGAAAACCATCTCCGGGAGGGACCGGGCGACCTGGAGCGCGCGGTGATGCAGTTCGCGCGGGAATGGCGCACCGACCGCATGCTGCGCCGGCTGGAGGCGATGCTCGTGGTGGCGAACCACCAGCACACCTTCGTGATCAGCGGCAACGGCGACGTGCTGCGGCCGGACGAGGACGTGGTGGCGATCGGCTCCGGCGGCTCGATGGCCCACGCCGCGGCCCTGGCCCTGCACCGGCACACCGATCTGCCGGCGGAGACGATCGCCCGCGAGGCGATCCACATCGCCGGGAGCCTCTGCATCTATACCAATGAGAACGTGACGCTGGAAGTCCTGCCGGCTTCCGGCGGAGCAGGATAGCAGCTTTGGACGCCTCAGCAGACCTCACCCCGCGGCAGATCGTCGCGGAGCTCGACAAGTTCATCGTCGGCCAGCCGGGCGCCAAGCGGGCGGTCGCCATTGCCCTGCGCAACCGGTACCGCCGCCGGCAGCTCCAGCCGCCGCTGCGGGACGAGGTGATCCCGAAGAACATCCTGATGATCGGGCCGACCGGCGTGGGCAAGACCGAGATCGCCCGCCGCCTCGCCCGCCTCGCCAGCGCGCCGTTCGTGAAGGTGGAGGCGACGAAGTTCACCGAGGTCGGCTACGTCGGCAAAGACGTCGACAGCATGATCCGGGACCTCGCCCAGATCTCCTACCAGCTCGTGGAGTCCGAAAAGACCCAGGAGGTGCGCGGCCGGGCGGCGGAGCGGGTGGAGGAGCGGCTGCTCGACCTGCTCCATCCCCTCCCCCGCAGCGAGAGCCAGCAGCCGTCGCTCTTCCTCGGATTCGGCGGCGCGGAGCGGGCGTCGTCCCCGGAAGAGGACGAGCGCCAGAAGAAGCGGGTGGAGCAGGCGGAGCGGATCCGCGCGCGGCTCAAGGAGCAGCTCGAGATGGGCGTGCTCGACGACCGCAAGGTGGAGGTCGAGGTGGAGGAGACGGGCGGCGGCATGAGCTTCGCCCCGGTCTTCACCAACCAGGGGATGGAGGAGATGGGCTTCAGCTTCCAGGAGATGCTCGGCAACATGATGCCGGGCCGGAAGCGCACCCGCCGCGTCACCGTGGCGGAGGCCCGGGAGCTGCTGATCCAGGAAGAGGCCCGCAAGCTGATCGACCAGGACGCCGTGAAGCGAGAGGCAGTTCAGCGCGCGGAGCAGGACGGCATCATCTTCATTGACGAGATCGATAAGGTCGCGAGCCGGGGCGCCGGGCAGCAGGGTCCGGACGTCTCCCGGGGCGGCGTGCAGCGGGACATCCTGCCGATCATCGAAGGCTCCACGGTGCAGACGAAGTACGGCCCGGTCCGTACCGACCACATCCTCTTCATCGCCGCCGGCGCCTTCCACGTGAGCAAGCCGAGCGACCTGATCCCGGAGCTTCAGGGCCGCCTTCCGATCCGCGTGGAGCTGGACAACCTGACCGAGCAGGACTTCCGCCGCATCCTCTCCGAGCCGGAGAACGCCCTCACCAAGCAGTACACCGCCCTGCTCGGAACGGAGGGTGTGAGCCTGGAGTTCACCGACGAGGGGATCTCGGAGCTCGCCCGCGTGGCGGCGGAGGTGAACCAGCGGACCGAGAACATCGGCGCGCGCCGCCTCCACACCATCCTGGAGCGGCTGCTGGAAGACGTCTCCTTCGACGCCCCGGAAGAGGTGGCCGGCACCGTCACGATCGACGCCGCCTACGTCCGCCAGAAGCTGGACCAGATCGCTACGGACCAGGAGCTAGCCCGATACATCCTCTAGCTAGAAGAAAGACGAAAGAAGAGAGAAGAGAGGGGCCTACTCCGGGGAGGCGGGTCGGGGTAGGGCGGTGGGGTCGGCGGTGGGCGGGGTGCCCGGGAGTGGGAGGGATTCGGCGCCGGGCGCCGTGGCGGGAAGCGGCAGATCGGTGGTGCCGGCGATGCCGAGTGCCTGCTCTACCTGATCCAATGCTTTGCGGATGATGCGGCGCTCCGGCAGCCGCCATGCGGCGCTCCGGCGGCGGAGCGCGGCCAGCGCGGGCTCCAGCGGCAGATCGGTCCGCGTGGCGGCGAGACGGCCCACCTCCCGCGCCGCCTCCAGCCGGACCTCCAACTCCGGGTCGTGGATCGCCCGGCAGAGCGTGGGGAAGGCAGCGGGCGTCACGCGCCGGGCCAGCTCCAGCACCAGGTCGACCCGGAATGCTGCCGATCTCTCCGGGTTGAACGGGGAGTCTCGGAAGCGCGCGAAGAAGCCCTGGCGCGACACTGGACGCGGCTCCGCCGCCAGTCGCAGCTCCGCCTCCAGCGCATCGGCGAGCACCCCGGCCACCGCCTCCGTCCGGAGCTCCGCCAGCGCGGCCAGCGCGGCGCACCGCACCCGCATCTCCGGATCGGCCAGCGCCCGGCCCAGCAGCTCTACCGCGGCCACGCACCGCAAGAGGCCCAGGCTGCGGACCGCCTGTTCTCGCACCCGCGCATCGCGATCGGTCGTGGCCTTGCAGAGAGCCTCCACCACGAAGGGAAACGGATAATGTGCGAGCCGGAGCGCGGCTTCTGCGCGATCCGCTGAGTGTACTCCCGCCAGCAGGCGCACCCACCGCCGGGCGATCAGCTCGTCCGCCGAGCGCTCGATCTGGCTGCCTTCCCGGCGGGCCTGAATGGAGAATCGTTTCCGGCGCTCGCTCATCGCTCCCCTCCCGCGGCTCCTATTCTTACTCAAGAGGCCGGTCGTACCGGGACCAGCCGAGCATAAAGCGGCGGGGTCCCCGGCGCCAGGTTCGGATTCATCCTTCATCCCTCCGCTCTCATCGTTCGCAAGCGCGCCGGTTGCCCGGAGGTCGCCAGCGAGCAGGAGCAAGAGTCAGAGCAGGAGCTTCCGTACACGGAGGGTTCGGTCCTCTGCACTCCGTCCTCTGCACTCCGTCCTCAGAATGGCTCCTTCTCGTTCTCCTTCTCCTTCTCAAGCTCGGAGTCCGGGTCGCGCCTCAGCATCGAAGGCATGGGCAGTCCTTCCGGGTCTGCCGAAGGCGGGTTTGCCGGGCGGGGCAGGGTTTCCTCGCCGGGCCCGGGAACGGCGGCGGGGATCGGGAGGTCCGTATAGAGCGCGCGCTCCACGGCAGCCAGCGTCTCCTGAAACACGTGCTGGTCCTTTCCCCAGATCCGGGCGAGCATCCGCAGCGGCACCAGCGCCTCTTCCAGCTCCGGTCCGGGGCACCGCTCCGCGAGGCGACTGAGTGCCTGCGCCGCCAGGACGCGATAGGAGAGGCCGACTACCGTGGTCCGGGCATCGAGCAGCGCGTCACAGAGCGCGGGGACGACGGTACGATCTCCGAATTGCGCCAGCGCTCCCAGCGCGGAGAGACTGATCGAAGGGTCGGGGTCGCGCACCAGCGCGCGGATGGTGGGCAGCGACGCCGGGTTCTGCTTCGCGCTGAGGGCTCGAAGCGCGCGGAGACGGATCCGCTGCGGTCGCTCCGGCGAGACCGCCGCGCACAGCGCCTCCTGGGCCTCCGGGGTGTCGTACCACTCCAGGGTGGAGATCGCGGCGAGGCACTCGCCGACGTCTGACGACGCACGCAGCCGCTCCCCAACCTGCGCCGCCGCCGCCGCGGTCTGGCGCTGCCGCTCTTCCGAGAGCTCCGGCTCTAAGTCGGCCCAGAGCTTCGTCGGCTGCTCCCGCCCGGAGCGACAGGCCCGGAGCAGGCGCTGCCAGAGCCACGCCAGTGTCGGCGCCTGCACCGCTACCGGCCGCTCCCGAGCCGGGCGACGATGATCCCGAGCGCTTCCTGCATCTGGATCGACTGCTCCTCCAGGTCCAGCAGCACGTAGCAGACCTGGCTCAACCCCAGGAAGAGGACCCACATCACGACGCCGGAGATCAGCGTGAAGAGGGCGCTGGTGTAGAAGAGCTTCGGGATGGCGCTGCGGAAGCCGCCGAACATCAGGTCGCTCATCGCTCGAGAGGGATCGGGACGGGAGATGCCAAGGTCGCCGAGCCCGCCGCCGGAGAGCCCGCCCTCCCCTTCCAGCCCCTCGGATCCGAGCACCCCGCCGAGGCCGCCGCCCGGAGTTCCGCCTGGCGTGGGGAAGCGGAGGGTCGACGACGAGGGCGCCTGCGCGGCGAAGCGGTCCGCGGCCATACCGGACATGAAGAGCATGAACGCGCCGATCACGGAGAGGATCAGCGTGACCCAGGCGGAGGAGACGCAGATGCCGGCCGTCAGCCGCAGGGCACTCCGCTTCCGGCGCGGCGGCGGCATGAACGGGACGGCCGGGACCGGTGCCGGGGCCGAGGCAGGTGCGGACGGCGGCGCTGCGCCCTGCGGCGGACGCCATTCCGGCTGCGGCGGCGGGCCGGGAACGCCCTGCTGCGGCGGCCGCTGCGTGACGGGCGGCACGGCCGGCGGTCCCGCGGGCCGCGGCGCCGCGCCGGGACGGGCGCCCGGTGGAGGCGGCGGACCGGGGCGGCCGGAGCTCCCGGCGGGCGGACCGGCGGGACGCGGCTGGGGGCCGGGGGCGCCGGGGCGGCCGGAGCCGGGCGGGGGCTGCTGCATCACGTTACCTCGGAGGTGGGGAGTGGGTGCGCCGGCGGCGGGCTGGCCGGGCCGGTCGCTTCCTTATCTTCGATACTACCACGGTCCGCTTTGTTCCCCCTCTCGAACTGGAACCCGGCTCCGGCGCGAGGGAATGCGGGGCGCCACAGTGAAGCTAAGCGCCGTAGGCGCCGGCATTGGTGGTGGCGCCGCGATTCGGTGGAGATACCTCATGAGCGATAAGTCCTCCCGCAGGGAGTTCCTGGACCGCACCGGCCGCACGGTTTCCGCCGTGACCCTGGGCCTCGCGAGCAGCGACTTCCTCACCCAACGCGCCGCGTGGGCCGCACACACCCAGGCCGAAGTGAAGCCGAAGACCGCCGGACAGGCGCCGGTGATGGCGCTGATCGGCTGCGGCGGCATGGGCCGCGGCAACATGAACAACCTGATCGGCCACGGCATCCCGTTCGCCGCCGTCTGCGACGTGGACGAGAGCCACATGCGCGCCGCCGCCGACGAGGTAGAGAAGCGCCAGCGCAAGCGGCCGGAGATGATCAAGGACTTCCGCAAGGTGATCGAGCGGAAAGATATCGACGCCGTGGTGATCGCCACGCCGGACCACTGGCACGCCCTCCCCACCATCTACGCGGCGCAGGCGGGGAAGGACATGCACCTGGAGAAGCCGATCTGCCACAACATCACCGAAGGCCGGGTGATGGTCAACGCGGTGAAGCGGAACAAGAACGTGGTGCAGGTCGGCACCTGGCAGCGCAGCACGCCGGAGTTCGTCGACGCGATCGACTACATCCGCAAGGGCCGGCTCGGCAAGGTGACGGTGGTCCGCGCCTGGAAGACCGACGACTTCCGCATGGGCAAGAATGCCACGAAGGAGCCGCCCAGGGAGCTCGACTACGACTTCTGGATCGGCCCGGCGGAGATGGTGCCGTACACCGGCAAGAACACCCACTTCGACTGGCGCTGGTACTGGAACTACGCCGCCGGCATGACCGGCGATTGGGGCGTCCACATGATGGACATCGGCCTGCTCGGCATGAGTCCCGGCACCGACCTGGTGATGCCGACCGAAGTCTCCGCCTACGGCGGCAAGCTGGCCTGGCCGGATGACGACCGCACCACGCCGGACACCCACGTGGCGATCATGCAGTTCCCGGGCTTCGTGTTCCATTGGGAGACGGGCCGCAAGCCGGTCGACGGCACCAACTCCGCCCACAACAACGCCACGCAGTTCGTGGCGGCGGACGGCAGCTCCCTCACCGTGTGGCGCGGCGGCTGGAGTGTGAAGGGCCCGGACGGCAAAGAGCGGGAGAAGACCACCGATCCCGCCTTCCGCGGCAAGTACGACCACATGCAGAACTTCCTGGACTGCATCGTCTCCCGCGAGCAGCCGCGCAGCCACCTGGAGTCGATGTACCAGACCACCACGGTCTGCCACCTGGCCAACGTCGCCTACCTCGCCGGAGAGCCGGTCCGGTGGAGCAAGGAGAAGAACGACATCGTCGGTAAGGCCGGTAAGGACACGCTGGCATACCAGCGCAAGTACCGCAAGCCGTGGTCGCTCCCGAAGATCGGGTAGGCTTCCGGGATTCCTGACACAGAGGGACACAGAAGAACCTACGGAGGGGACACAGAGGAACTCCCTCGCTCTAGGACCGGAGCCTCCATTTCCCAATCGCGGTCATCCTGACCGGCGGGAAGGATCTCGGCAGCCGCGCTGGGGCGGAGTACGCCGGCACGTCACGAGGACTAAGCCGGCGACTCCGCCCGCACGGTTCCCGCTCCCTTCGGCGGCACCGCACCCGCCGGCGTGGAACGGTTGCCGGAGCACGGCTTACCGCCGTGCTCCCGATCGTCTTCGAGGCTGAACATGAGACCACTCGCTCTCATTCTGCTGCTGGCCATCGGGTTTGCCGCGGGCACTTCAGCCAGTCGCGCGGCGGAGCCAGAAGCGGGGTTAGAAGGTGATTCACGGCTCCGGCGTCGGGTTTCATTGGAGGTCCGACACGCACCGGTAGACGAAGTCGTTCAGCAGGTCGCACAGCAGTCCGGAGTATCGCTGCAGGTCTCTGGAGATGCCGCCGACCTCCGGATTACCGGTCTGGTCTCGGAAGTGCCCCTGGGCGGATTCATGGCTCAGCTCGGCACGCTGCTGAATTTGACGTGGCGCCGCGCGGGGAATGTCGAGGCGGAGTACTCCTACACGCTGCTCGCTACCGACGCTGATCGCGCACGGCTTGCAGCGGAACAGCGCGCAAACTGGATGCGACTGAAGCAAAGGATGCAGCGGCTCATTCGCGCTCTCGGCGGAGCCGGCGATCCGGTCGCAGAGCGGTTTGCAGCGCTGCCGGCCATCCGCGGGTCGGTGCAGATGCTTGCTGCGCTCCCGCCCACGTGGTTCGACGAGCTCCTGAAAGCGGGGAGGCTGCAGATACGCGCCGCGGATATGACCCCGGCGCAGCAGCAGGCCCTACGGACCTTGCAGGAGAGCCGTCGTAGCGCTCTTCTCTCTCTCCCGCCATCCGACGCGGAAATGCCGAATACCCCGGCGCACACGAACCCGGCTCCGCCGGCCCACGTGGGCGTGGAGTTGGAGATCGATCGTCGTTTTGGAGACGGCGACCGTGCCAGGGTTCTGCTGCGGGTGATCGATGCTTCCGGTCGGGGTGGAGGGGTCGGGCTGCAAGACGTGCCCAGGCCCATTCCGGACGCGCTCTCGGAGGCACGGCATTTTGGCTCTCGCCGAATCGCCCTACAACCGAGTCGCCCGCTGCAACTGCCCTCCGGCGCTGTGAGGTGGGAGGAGACCCTGCTCCTCTTCGCGCGCGAGAATAGGATCAACGTGCTATCCGATGCATTCGATCCCGACCATGCTCGTACGCCCAGTCCGTCACCCCCGCAGGCCGAGAGTGCGGATCCGCCGGATCGCAGATTGGATCAGCTCTGCTATCCCTACGATTACACCTGGAATGCGGCGGGCCCGCTCGTGCTCTTCCGTCAACGCGATTGGTATTTCGAGCGCGAGCGACAGATCCCGGAGCGCCTGGCGCGAGAATGGCGTAAGAGTGCGCGTCAGCGTGGCAGCTACTCACTCGACGAACTTGCGGGAATGGCAGAGCTTCCCGGTGCACAACGACTAAAGCTTCGGGCTTACGCAGGCACAGAAGCGGCGAGCACCGTGCTGCGCTTCCGGAATCTTCTCGTGCTCTGGGCACGGCTGAGTGCCGAGCAGAAGGCGATGGCCCAGTCAGCAGGGTTGCCGGTAGAGCGGGTCGGCATGGGGCTACACCCCCTTCTCCTCTCGCTGGCGCAGCGAGTGCGACCGGAATCGCGGGAATTCGCGCGTTCACTGAGCCGCATACGCGTCCAGGGGCGTGTTTCTCCCCCCACTACCTCGGTACTGTTCAGCTTCCGAGACGGAGTTACGAAACAAGTCGACCTCTCCCGAGGCGCCAATCCTGCGGAGGACCCGCTGGGGAGCGCAGGGACTGCCGTGGTAGCGCCCACCGGCCCGACTTTGCAGTGAGACCCAGCGGGAGCTGTGGAGCCCTGGGGAGCCCGGCGAGAGTAACGAGCCCCTACAGCCGCAGCTCCTGGTAGGGGTGCTCGCACGGCTGGAGGTCGGTGATCCACATCCGGCGCTCGCTCAGGTCCATCACCACGGAGGTGACGGTGAGCGACCGCTCCGCGGGGGCGAGCGTCGGATCGGGGTGCCGGCAGATCGCGTTGGGGTACTGGTCGTGGTCCCGCAGCGCCGCCTGGATCTTCTCCAGGGTGAGCGGCCTGGCGGCGCGGAGTAGCGCCCCCAGGCGGCAGTGACGCTTCTCGGAGAAGTGACGGCGCGGGTTGGGGGGCTGCTCCACCCCGGTCCGCTCCGGGTCGACGAAGTGGTTGGCGTGCACCAGCACTCCCTCTTCCGCCTCCAGGCGAGAGAGCCGCTCCGGAGCGGTCTCCAGGTCGAGAATCCGGTCCGGGGCCTGGCCGAGCAGGAAGTTGGTGGAGCAGGAGCGGGCCGGCTCGGTCACCACCCGCACCGCATCGTCCAGGGCGCGCTTCCGCAAGATCTCGTAGCAGCGGACGTGGAACGGCTTGCGGAGCCGGGACCAGTCGTCTTCCGTGGAGAGGAGGCCGTTGATGCCGAGCCCCAGTCCCTCCGAGTTGAGCCCGATCTTGCCGCCGACGATACCCGCCTGGGTGAAGCTGAGGCTGCGCATGCCGTCGGGATCGGTGGAGTGGAGCACCGCCCCCTGCACGTCCGGGATCCAGTCCCAGTTTTGCCCCAGCCAGAGATGACCGTTCTCCGCGGCCTCCGGCGCGATGGCGAAGGCGGTGCAGCCGTCCCCTTCCTCCATCGCGTTGCGGGTCCAGCGGTCGTAGAGCAGCTCGTAGCGGACGTTGAGCGCGGTCACGAAGTCGGCGTCGAGACCGCTGCCCTCGATCACGCCGCGCAGTCCTTCGGCATAGTCCCCGTTGCTCTCCGCGATCACCCGGCGGTAAGCGCGCGCCCGCTCCCGCACCTCGTCCGGAGAGACGCCGACCTCCGACTGGAACCGGGCCAGGTAGACTTCGATGTTGCGGGCGATCCGGTCCCGGAGCGCCTCCCCGTGCGCCAGGCCCTGCTGGTACGGCGACCCGGTAAGCTGGAGCACCGGTAGGCTCATGCGTTCTCTTCTCCCTGCTCCGGCGGCTGCAGGTAGCGGGCGAACTGGATCCACGCCGGCTGCCGCTCAAACCCCAGCGCGATGTTGATGCCGAGCATCCCCTCGTTCCCCTGCTCGTTCCAGGTCTTCACCACGGGGCACCCGCACCTCTTAGCATAGTCGAGCGCGCGCAGCTTCATCGCCCGCGCGATGCCTTTCCGGCGGTATTCCCGCCGCACGCCGGTGAGGCCGGTGTAGAGATCCGCGTTCCCCTGGCTGCCCCAGAGCGCGGTCAGTCCCACGTACTCGTCGCCGTGTACCGCCACGATGTAGGCGTCCGGCCGGAGCCCGGGATCACCGTGGAACCGCTTGCGCCACTGCTCGAACTCTGTCCTGGAGAGCGGCTGGGTGTGCGGCACGTCCTGCAGCAGGACCCAGTCGAGCTCGTAGAGCTTGCGCTCGTGGTCGGGGTCGTCCTGCAGCTCCCGCAGGCTGCGGATCTCGATCCCGTGGGCGCGGACCTGCGCCGCCGCCTCTTCGACGCCGCGCGACTCGTACCGGTCCATGAAGAGCCGGCTCTCCCATTCGCGCTGCTCTGCCACGAAGCCGCGGTCCTGGAGGAACCGGACCGTCCGGGAGTAGTCCTCGCGGGCATTGGCGAGCAGCACGATCGGGTTTCGCTCCGCGAGCGCTCCCACCACGTGATCGTAGAGCGCCCTGCCGATGCCCTGGCCCTGGCGCTCCGGGAGCACGGAGATGTCGAGCACGAACTTCCGCGGGTGGTACATCCAGGCCCACTGGCCGTACTTCCCCGCGCCGATGAGGCGCCCGTCCTCCTCCCAGACCCAGCGCGCGGAGAGGCACTTGGGGTCCTGGCGCGCGTCGTGGAGCCGGATCTCGTCTCCGGTAGTGGGATAGTCCGGCATCACGGCGCACGTCAGCGCCGCGAGGGCCTCGTAGTCTTCGGGCGTAAAGGCGCGGATCACTGGAGCAGCCTCCCGCCCCAGTGTAGCCGCCCGCCGGCCACAAAGCAAGGTGCCGTGCGCTTCCGTGCTACTCGAAGACCAGCGGGTTCGCCTCCTTCAGGTTGCCGACGCGGACGTGACCCTTTCCATCCAGAAGATCGAGGAGCGGGCCGCCGAGGATCTCCCCTCGCCAGCCCTCCAGCAGCGGTGGCTTCTCTTCCGTCAGGCCGAGGCGCCAGCGGACCAGCTCCTGCAGGTCCGAGGTGGTGGCGAGGAGCGCGGGGTCGACCTGGTGCTGCTGCGAGAGCGCGCCGGTGGCGACGGAGAGGAGCTGCTGGAGCACCTGCACCTGCGGGGGATCGTCGCGCCGCAGCAGCTTGGGCAGCTCCTGATCCGGAAGCTTCAGCGCCGTCTGGACCGCGCCGACGATAGCGGAGCCGGCGGAACGAACCGCCCCTCGCTCCAGCCCGCGGAGCGCGAAGAGGTCCGCGGTGGTGGCCGGCTTCCGCTTCGCGATCTCTACCAGCATCTCGTCCTTGAGCACGCGCCGCGGCGGGAGGTCGCCCGCCCGCGCTTCCTGGTCCCGCCAGCGCCACAGCTCCCGCAGCACCGCCAGCTCCCGCGGGCGGAGGTTGCCGCCGCCGGAAACCTTCCACCAGCGTTCCTCCCGCTCCGCGGCGACGATCCGCTCTACCAGGTTCCGGCACTCATCCCGGATCCACTCCGTCCGGCCCAGCGCCTCCGCCCGCTTCAGCAGCTCGTTCCTCACGGCGAGAAGATAGCGGACGTCGTCCGCCGCGTACTCCATCTGCCGCTCGGTCAACGGGCGGCGGCGCCAGTCGGTAAACGACTCCCCACCCGCCACGCGCACGCCCAGCACCTGCCGCACCAAATTGGTGTGGCTCAGCGGATACCCGTACCCCACCAGCGCCGCGGCGGTCTGGGGATCGAAGAGCGGGTCCGGGACGCGGCCGGCGTAGCGGAGGCAGAACCGGAGCTCCTCGCGCGGCGCCAGGGCGATCACCTCGCGGCCCGGCTCCGTGAGCAGCTGCCAGAGTGCGGAGAGGTCGTTGACCGCGAGCGGGTCGACGATCCAGATTCCGTCTTCGGTCGCCACCTGCGCCAGGCAAAGAATCGGCTGGTAAGAGCCCTCGCCCACGAATTCCGTATCAACCGCCACCAGCTCCCGGCTTCGCACCGCCGAGAGCACCTCGTCCAACTGCCGCCCCGACTGGACGTACCGCACCTCACCCGCCGCTTCTCGCTCGCTGCCCATACTCGCTCCGCTCCCGCCTCAAGCCCCTCTAAACAGCAGTATTTACCCCAAACGCCATCGCGTACCCGCCGCATAGGTTGCACCCTTCCCCTTTCGCCTCCTTGCTCGACTCCCGCGCTCGCCCATCTCCAGGCCCCACGCACAGCTTCCCGGCAGGGGCCCCCAAGCCCCGCGTGATACAATGCCGGGGATGAAGATCGAGCGCTGGACCGGACCGCCCGTCGAGACGCACACCTACCTCGTTGCCAATTCGGCGTCCGGGGAAGCGTGGGCCGTCGACGCGCCGCTGCAGACCGCCGGTGCGCTTCTGGAGCACGTGCGGGCGCAGGGCCTCCGGCTCACCCGGCTGATCCTCACGCACGGCCACTTCGACCACATCCTCGACGTAGAGCAGTACACGCAGGCCGGAGTGCCGGTCGCCATCTGCCCCCTCGAAAAACCGCTGCTGGAGGCGCCGCAGACCTCGCTGTTCGGCCTGCCGTACCCGATGCCGCAGGTGCGGATCGACGAGGAGCTGGGCGAGGGGATGGTGCTCCGGCTCGGCGCGGACGAGTGGCAGGTCTGGCACGTGCCCGGTCACTCTCCCGGACACGTCATCCTTTACAGCCCCGCGCAGGCGACGATCCTGGGCGGCGACCTACTGTTTCAGAACGGCTACGGGCGCGTCGACCTCCCGGGGTCCGACCCGCGCCAGATGGCGGCGAGCCTGCGCCGCCTGCTCGACCTTCCCAAAGATACTCGCGTCTTGCCCGGTCACGGTCCGGAGACCACGCTCCGGCAGGAGCGCCCGTGGCTGAAAGACCTGACCGCAGGAACACTCCCGTGAAGATCACTCTCGGACACAGTCCCGATTCGGACGACGCGTTCATGTTCTACGGCCTCGCCCGCCACCTGGTGGACGAGGAAGGCTACGAGTTCGAGCACATCCTGCGGGACATCGAGACGCTGAACCGCTGGTCGCTCGAGGGTCGCCTCCACTGCACCGCCGTCTCCGTGCACGGCTACGCCTACGTGGCGGACCACTACGCGGTCATGACCCACGGCGCGAGCATGGGAGACGGCTACGGGCCGATGATCGTCGCCCGCGAGGAGCTCTCCCGCAGCGCGCTGAAGGAGCTGAAGATCGCGGTCCCCGGCACGCTCACCAGCGCGTTCCTGGCGCTGCGCCTCTGGCTGGGCGAGTTCGACTACGAGGTGGTGCCGTTCGACCGGATTATGGAAGCGGTCCACGCCGGCGACTTCGCCGCGGGCCTGCTGATCCACGAAGGGCAGCTCACCCACGGAGAGTTGGGGCTGCGGACCCTGGTCGACCTGGGGCGCTGGTGGAAGGACGACACCGGCCTGCCGCTGCCGCTGGGGGTCAACGTGATCCGCAGGGACCTTGGCCCGGAGCGGATGAAGCAGATCTCCCGCATCCTGCGCCGCAGCATCGCCTACGGCCTGGAGCACCGCCAGGCAGGGATCGACCACGCGCAGCAGTACGCCCGCGGCATGGAGCGCTCCGTTACCGACACGTTCGTCGGGATGTACGTCAACGACTGGACGCTCGACATGGGCGAAGCGGGCCAGGAGAGCATCCGTCTCTTCCTGAAGCGCGGCTACGAGCACGGCATCATCAGCGTGGAGCCGAAGATCGAGTTCGTCGATTAGGGTTGCAGGTTTGCAAGTTCCAGGTTAGCAAGTTCCGAACCCCCTCCCTCGGTCAGCTAACCTGGAGCTTGCCACTTGATAACCTGCCGACTACCGCCGCGGGCGTGCCGTCCTGGCGACCGTCTTCCACGTGATCGGCAGCGCACTCTTCTTTACCGCGACGTAGTGGTACGGATAAGTCAGGATCTGTGCCGCGATCGCGCCGGGCGGCGGGGTGGTCTCGACCACCGTCACTACCAGCTTCCCCTTCTCCTCGCGGGCGCCGGTGATCTCGATCGTATAGCCGGCGGTGTTCTTCTGTCCGGCGAACGCGGCGAGGACCATCTCGCGGGAGAAGTCGACGGCCGGCGGGGCGGGCGGCGGCTCCGTGTTCGGACCGCGCCGGAACTGCCGGTTCCAGAGCTTCACGTACTGCTCGCGGGTGGCGGCGCTCTCCCGCAAGGGCTTCTCCACCGCCGACTGGCTCCCGCGGCGCAGCGTCCGCACCCCGGACGTCTCCGCCGCCAGCGCGCCCGCCGCCAGGCAGAGCCCCAACCCGATTGCTGCCGCCCGCATCCTCGTCCCTCCCCGGGGTCGCTCCCCATCGGGAGTCTACCCGGTCGCCGCCCGTCCGCCGACGAAGGTGCGGCGGGTGGGTACGATGGAACGGCGGAAAAAGAGTGGGCTCGAAACGCAGGGTCTGGCAAGGATGGTGCGACGGTGAAGATTGCGATGTGGACGAGCAGCGAGGAGCGGTGCGGCATCGCCTCCTACACCGCCTGCCTGGCCGGCGAGCTGCGGCAGCTGGGGGTGGAGGTGGAGCTCGTCCCGGTGCCGTACACCGACCGTGACCCGGGGCGCATGGAGGAGCGGCTCGCCCGCCTGAACGCCGCGGACCTGGTCCACCTGCAGCACGAGTACACCTTCTTCGGCGGGATCGCGCCGCGGGTCTCCTCCCTCCCCAACTATCTCGCCCGTCTGCGACGCCCGCACGTGGTGACCGCGCACACCGTCTTCACCGCCGCGGAGCTGCTGCGGGTGGAGACGGAGCACCGGCCCCGCCAGCGGATCGCGAAGCGGATTCTCTCCGCCCTACCGCCGTATCGCGCCAGCGTGGAGCGCGACCCGTTCGCCCGCGCCGATGCGGTGATCGTCCACACCGCGGCCGCGCGCGAGCGGATGCTTCAGCGGGGAATTCCGGCCGACCGCGTCCACGTGCTGCCGGCCGGCGTCCCCCACCCCGACGAAGCGGCGATGGAGCCGGAGCGGGTCTCCGCTTTCCGGCAGCGGCTGGGCCTGAACGGCGCGCGAGTCGCGACAATCTTCGGCTTCGTCCACCAGGACAAGGGCTACGAGATCGCGCTCGCGGCGCTGAAGGGACTTCCGGCCGGGGTCAAGCTGGTCATCGCGGGCGGCACGCGGGTGGAGCACGAGCGCGGCTACATGGAGCAGCTTCAGCAGCGGATCCGGGACGAGGGGCTGGCGGAGAGAGTCGTCATCACCGGCTACCTCTCCGAGCCGGAGGTCTCCACCGTGATGGCGCTCACCGACGTCGTCCTCGTCCCCCACACCGCCGCCAACGGCAGCTACTCCGTCATGATCGGCCTGAGCCACGGCAAGCCGGTCCTCGCCTCCGACCTCCCCTGTTTCCGGGAGATCCACGAGCGAGGCGGCGGCGCGGAGCTATTCGACCCCGGCGACGAGCGCGCCCTCGCCGAGCGCCTCGGCTACCTGCTCGCCTCCCACTCCGCCCGCACCCAGCTAGGGAAAAAAGCCGCCGCCTTCGCCCAGGAGCAAAGCTGGTCCGCCGTAGCCGAGCGCACGCGGCAGATCTACGAGCAGGTGCTGCGGGGAACCTGATTCACCGCAGAGACGCGGAGAGCGCGGAGAAAACCGGAACCGGAGGAATGGGCCGGGGCCGCTGAACAAATTCGGTACAGCGGCCCCGGGGTTTGTCCCTTTCGGTTCCTCTTTGCGTTCTTGGCGTCTTGGCGGTGAATCAGGTTCGGGTTCTCTCCGCGCCCTCTGCGTCTCTGCGGTGAATCAGGTTCGAAATCTCTGTGTGCTCTGTGGTGAAATCAGGTCCGGACTTCACCTCAGCCGGATGCGCCGCTTCACCGCTTCCGGGGCGTCAATCTCGGTCTTGATCGTGTTGCTGGAGCGCTCGTGGCGGACCTTGAGGAGGCCGTGCGGCGTGGGGAGGCTCCCCTCCGCGAAGGCGAGGTCGCCGAGGGTCGGCTCCACGCGGATCGATTCGTAGCCGGGTGAGGCGGGGCCGAGGCCGAGGACGTGCTCCGTCAGCCACGCCGTGGGACCCGCCGCCCAGCCGTGGCAGAGGCTGTGGCGCAGGCCGACATAGCAGTAGTCGCCGTAGTCGGCGTGGAGGTCCTTCTTGCCGGGCGGGGTGATCTCGTCGATGCGGCCCGCGCCTTCCAGCCACTCCAGCTCGAAGCCTTCCCAGAAGCTCGTGGCGCCCGCGTCGAGCATGCCGCCCCAGTAGTTGCGGATCAGGTCGAGCGCGCCCTGGTGGTCGCCCGCGCGGGCCCGCGCTTCCAGGATGTAGTAGCCGTAGAAGGTGGAGAGCGCGGAGTTGGGGTTGACGGAGAGGATGGTCCGGTTGACCTCCCCCGCGTCCGCCATCCCGGCCAGGACCAGCAGCGCGTTCGCCTGCTTGCTGGGAGACGGCGGCCGCAGGTGCCCGGCGGCGCGGGCGGCGACGGTGCGGGACTGCGCCGCCGCGTCCTTCTCCTCCAGCACGTCGCACAGCTCCGCGCCGGCCCGCAGCGCCATCACGGTGAGCGCCTGGAGGCCGGCGTCGATCGCCGTCGGGTCGCGGCTGGTGGGCCACTCCAGGAAGCGGTGGCCGCTCAGGTTCTCCTTGCCCTTATCGTCCACACTGTTCCGCACCTGCTCCAGCAGGCCGAGGAGGTAGGCCCGCTGCGCGCGGAGGTACGGCACGTCGCCCCAGTAGCGGTACCAGTCCCGGTGGCAGAGGATCCACCAGAGCGAGTAGGAGCCGATGCCGTTCATCCAGCCGGGGAGCGGGGTGCGGTCGCGGACGTAGTCGAGGCTCTCGGGGACGATCGAGTGCCCGCCGAAGACGGTGCTGATCACCATCTGCTCGGGGTGGAGGTCGCCGATCCAGACGAGGCGGTCGCGCTTGATGCCGTCCCAGACGTGGTCCTGCATGCAGAGGTGGACGGTGTACGCGCCGGTGTCCCAGATCCGGTTCAGCCGCGGATCGCTGCAGCGGAAGCTACCCTGGTACTCCAGCGGCCGGTAGAGGAAGACCGCCAGCGCCTTCTCCAGGGTGACGGTGGTGTCCGGCTCCAGCAGATCGATCCGCGCGAAGCGGAAGCCGGTGTTGCCGACCTCCGTGTGCCCCATCCAGGGAACGAGCACCTCGTGATCGTGGATCGTGTGGTCCTGGTTCGGCGTGCCCATCGCCTCCGCGACCGACTCCCCGAAGCGGATCCGGAAGCGCGCCGGCTTACCGGAGCTGTTGGTCGGCACCTCCAGGCGCAGCCCGCCGTGCAGCTCCCGGCCGAAGTCGAGCAGGATGCTGGAGGTCTGCCCGTCTTTCGCCGGCTGCAGCACGCAGGTGTGCCGGTCGTCCGTGAGCAGGTGCTCCGGCGTCCGCGCGCCGGGGGTGGACCAGACGATCCGCGTGGGCAGCACGAAGCGCCGCTCGCGAGGGTCTAACTTGCCGGGAGGAAATGCCATGGGTCGTGTCCGTCGTGGCGGGAGAAGAACTCGCCGCCCTCACATTCGCGCTCGGGAGGTGAACCTCCTGTGTAGGCTGAGGAAGGGGAACCCGGACCTTAAAGGGGATATGGGGATGTGAACTGGGGATGGGGGGATGGGCGCCCGAGGACGGAGTGCAGAGGACGGAGTGCAGAGTCCGAACGTTTCGGCTCCGCAGCCTGCCGACCGTCCACGGCTCCTACTCATTCTCATTCTCTTTCTCCTTCTCTTTCTCGTAGTCGTTCCGGCGCCAGCCTCACTCCGGCGCCCCCACCCTAACCATGCGTCATCTCACCCTGATTTCCGCCCTGCTGCTCGGCGCCGTGGGCACCGCGGCCCTGGCGGCGCAGCCCGCCCGCTCTGCTCGGAAGGGAGCTGCCTCGATGGTTCCGGTCCACCTGCGCTGCGAGTACCTGGTCGATCCGACGGCGGTGGAGGCGCGCGCGCCCCGGCTGAGCTGGCGCTTCGACTCGCCGGAGCGGGGTCAGCGCCAGACCGCGATGCGGGTGCTGGTGGCGAGCAGCCGCGAGAGGCTGGACCGCGACCAGGGCGACCTGTGGGACAGCGGCAAGGTGGCGAGCGACGTCTCCACGGGGGTGGCGTACGGCGGCCGCCCGCTTTCGTCACGGCAGCAGGCGTTCTGGAAGGTGCGCGCGTGGGACGCCGCCGGGAAGGCGACCCCCTGGAGCGAGACGGCGGAGTGGACCGCGGGGCTGCTGAAGAAGGGCGACTGGACGGCCGACTGGATCAGCTTTCGGGACACCAGCCCGGTCCACCAGAGTCGGGAGAAGCTGCACCTGCCGCCGGCCCGGTACTACCGGAAGGAGTTCCAGGCGCCGCGCGCGGTGAAGCGGGCGGTCCTCTACGCCTCGGCCCTCGGCCTGGTGGAGCTGCGCCTCAACGGGAAGCCGGTGAGTGACGAGGCGTTCGCGCCGGGGTGGTCGGACTATAAGCGGCGCGCCTACTACCGCGCCTACGACGTGACGAAGCAGCTCGGCCGCGGCGCGAACGCCCTGGGGGCGGTGCTGGCGGACGGCTGGTACAGCGGCTACCTGGGGTACGGGCTGCTGGTCGGCTACGGCCCCTATCGCACCGGGCGCAGCTTCTACGGCAAGACCCCGGCGCTCCTGGCGCAGCTCGAGATCGAGTACACCGACGGCTCCCGGCAGACCGTGGGCACGAGCCCTGAGTGGAAGACGACCGACCGCACCCCCGTCCGCGAGGCCGACATGCTGATGGGCGAAAGCTACGACGCCCGGATGGAGCTGCCCGGCTGGGACCGCGCCGGCTTCGACGCGTCCGGTTGGGAGCCGGCGGTCCGCGCGGAGGAGAACGGCAGCGTGAAGGCGCCCTACGCCGACTCGGCCGGTCAGCGGGAGATCGAGCTCGGCTTCGTGGAGCCGCCGGTGCTGCAGGCCTACTCCGGCGTGCCGGTGCGCGTGACGCAGACCCTCAAGCCGGTGCGCAAGACGCAGCCGGCACCGGGGACCTACATCTTCGACATGGGCCAGAACTTCTCCGGCGTGGTCCGCCTGCGGGTGAAGGGCCCGGCCGGCACCTCTGTCCGCCTGCGGTTCGGCGAGATGCTCCACCCGGACGGCCGCCTGATGACGGAGAACCTGCGCCGCGCCCGCGCGACCGACACCTACGTGCTGCGCGGCGACCCGAACGGCGAGGAGTGGGAGCCGCGCTTCACCTACCACGGCTTCCAGTTCGTGGAGGTGACCGGCTACCCGGGCGAGCCGGGGATGGATGCGGTGACTGGCCTGGTGCTCCACTCCGATACGCCGCTCACCAGCTCATTCGAGTGCTCCGACCCGATGCTGAACCGCTTCTTCCAGAACGTGGTGTGGACGCAGCGCGCCAACTTCTTCGAGGTGCCGACCGACTGCCCGCAGCGGGACGAGCGCCTCGGCTGGATGGGCGACGCGCAGGTCTACGCCCGGGCCGCCACCTACCACGCCGACGTCGCCTCCTTCTTCACCAAGTGGATGGATGACGTGGAGGAGTCGCAGCTTCCGAACGGCGCCTACCCGGACTACGCGCCCTATCCGATGTTCCACGGCGGCCCGGAAGGCTACGGCACCGCCTGGACCGACGCGGGCGTGATCTGCACCTACACGATCCACCAGGTCTATGGGGATCACGAGATCGTCCGCCGCCACTGGGACTCGATGAAGAAGTTCCTGGAGTTCCGCGCCCGGCGCAGCCCGGACCGGCGCGGCGTCTCCAAGGGGAACACCTGGGGCGACTGGCTCTCCCTGGGCGAGACGACGCCGATCGAGCTGGTCGACGCCGCCTACTTCGCCTACAGCGCCCAGCTGATGGCGCGGATGGCGCCGCACGCGAACGGGGGTAAAGACCTGCAGCGCTGCCGCGACCTGGCCGAAGAGGTGACGGAGCGATTCCAGGAAGACTACGTCCGCGCGGACGGCACGCTGAAAGTCGACACCCAGACCGCCTACGTGCTGGCGCTCGCCTTCGACCTGATCCCGGCGCACCTCCGCGCCCGCAGCGCCGCCCGGCTGGCGCAGAAGATCGAGGAGAACGGCTTCCGGATGGCGACCGGCTTCCTGGGGACGCGGTCGCTGCTGCCGGTCCTCACCGCCACCGGCCACCACGACCTGGCCGTGCGCCTGATGCAGAGCCGCCAGTTCCCCTCCTGGGGCTACGAGGTGGAGAACGGCGCCACCAGCGTGTGGGAGCGGTGGAACAGCTACACCAAGGAGAAGGGCTTCGGCGACGCCGGGATGAACTCGTTCAGCCACTACGCCTTCGGCGCGGTGAGCGAGTGGATGTTCCAATCGCTCGCCGGGATCGACACCTCCGGTCTCGGCTACAAGCAGCTCCTCCTCCGTCCCGGCCCGCCCGCGCCGGGCAGCAATCCGGACCACGAGCCGGTGAGCTGGGTAAAGGCGGAGTACGACTCGCTCCACGGCAAGATCCGGAGCCACTGGCGCCGCACCCCGGACGCCTTCGAGCTGGAGGTCACCGTCCCCGCCAACACCACCGCCGTGCTGCACCTCCCCGCCGTCGGCGCCGCTACCGTCACGGAAGGCGGCAAGCCGCTGCACCAGGTGAAGGAGATCCGGGTGGGCCGGGAGCTCAGCGACCGGATCGAGCTGCGGCTCGGGTCCGGGACCTACCGGTTCCGGTCCCGGCTGTAGCGGGGCGATTGCCCGGGAGTCATTCCGTGGTTGTGAGGCGGTCGTGGGTGCGTGGTTCAAGCGAGCGGCCTGCCGCGTCCGCGCGGGCCGCGAGGGAATGAATTTCCTCGCTCTTAGGCCTGCGGCCACGCGTCCTCCGGACGCCCGATGAGCGGTCGCTGCTGCCGCTCGTCCGGAGGACGATTAGCCGAAGGCTGCCCAGCGAGGGAATTCATTCCCTCGTGCCGTCGGGCGCCGCGGATTGCCGGACAACGCAAGCGAGGCCGCCGGAGATCTGCTCTCCGCCGGCTCCGCTTGTCTCACCCAGCGCCCGCGCCTACCGGCGTGTGGGCGTGAGCGCTAAGAGCTGATCAGGCAGTCTTCCAAGGAGTAGGCCGTCACCACCGGACCCGGGCCTTCACCGGCCACTCCGCGGCTGTTGTTGGAGAGCTGGACGCACGCGCTGGGGCCGACTCGCCGTGCCGCCTCTCGCGCGGCCTGAACCGCGGGCAGCAGCAGGGCCACCAGCACGAAGCAGATCTCCGCCGGGCCGTCCCCGGTCAGGTCCCCGACCGCTACGTGGAGCTCCTGATCCTCGCGGATCAGCCAGAGCGAGCCGTCCACAAGCCGGCGGAACGTGATCTTCACGCCCTCACCGGGGCCGAGCGTGTCCTCAAACGTGGCGAGCAGATGACGGGGGAGTAGCCTGCCCTGGAACACGTAGGTCCCGCGCGACCTGTTCCGCGCCAGCGAGCCCGGTCCGCCCGCCGACTCTTCCGGTACAGGGTTGAAGTAGCTGAAGGTGAGCGACTGGCCCGGCATGATGATGCACGGACCGCACGCGCCCAGGTACTGCGGGCGCTTCACCGCCGCCGCGGCCGGGTCACCGGCTGCCGCCACCACCGCCGCGCCCGCCAGTACCGCCGGCAGCACCGCGCGCCGGGAAATCGAATCGTCTGCCATCGAACGAGCCCTCCTCAATCCGCCGCTCCCGGGACGGGAGCCGGCGCCGACTGAACGGGAGGCGGACCCGAGTGCGCGCGGTGACTTGCCTCACGGCGCACTTTCGGCCTAAATCGCCCGACGTTCTCTTGCATCATGCCGCGTGCAGTGCTTGCTGTCTAGCCCTTCAACCAAAGAAACACTTCGGCACCCTCGAGACGAGCAGAAATGATTCGGGGCCGCCGGAGATCTTCTCTCCGGCGGCCCCTTCCTAACCGAAACGGGCGCGGTTGCTAGCGCCGGGTGTGCGTGACGCGCCAGACCACGTTGCCGCCGTCGTCCGTGACGAAGAGGCTGCCGCTGCGGCCCGTGGTGACGCCGACCGGCCGGCCCCACACGTCCCCCTCCGGCGTGACGAAGCCGGTCATGAAGTCCTCGTAGACGCCGCTCGCCTTGCCGTTCTCCACCGGCACGCGGATCACTTTGTACCCGGTGCGGCGGGCGCGGTTCCAGGAGCCGTGCAGCGCGGCGAAGGCGTGGTTGCGGTACTCCCGCGGGAATTGATCGCCGGTGTAGAAGGCCATGTCGAGCGAGGCGGAGTGGCTCTGGAGCAGCACGTCCGGCACGATCACTTTGTCCTTCAGCTCCGGCCGCTTGCCCGGGTGGCGCGGGTCCTGATTGGGGCCGATGTAGTACCACGGCCAGCCGTAGAAGCCGCCGTCGCGCACGCGCGTGATGTAGTCCGGCACCAGGTGGTCGCCCAGCTCGTCGCGCTCGTTGACGGAGGTCCAGATGTCGCCGGTGGTCGGGTGGATCGCCAGGCCGACCGGGTTCCGGATGCCGGAGGCGTAGAGGCGGTAGCCGGTGCCGTCCGGGTTGTACTCCAGGATCGAGGCGCGCCGGTCCTCGCGGGCATCGTCGCTCACGTTGGAGAGGGAGCCGACCGAGACGTAGAGCTTCTTGCCGTCTTTGGAGAAGGCGAGGTCGCGCGTCCAATGCCCGCCGCCCCGCAGCCGCCCGTGGCCCGGGATGTCCGGCACCACCATCTCCGCCGCGCCGCGCGCCTGGGTGTCGCCGTTCCGGTAGGGGATGCGGACCACCGAGTCGGTGTTGCCCACGTAGAGCCACTCCGGGTTCCGGCTCGTCGGGTAGAAGGCGATCCCGAACGGCAGCGTCAGGCCGGTAGCGAAGACCTGGTTCAGCTCCGGCTTGCCGTCGTTATCGGCATCGCGCAGGATCCGGAGCCGGCCGGGACGGCTCTCCGCGACGAATAGGTCGCCGTTCGGCGCGGTGACGATGACCCGGGGGTTGTCTAGACCGGACGCGAACAGCTCCGCCTGGAAGCCCTCCGGAACCTTCGGCAGGGCGCCTTCGGGGCGCCGCACCATCCGCGGGCCGTTATCGACAGAGGGGGTGTCGTACGGCTTGGGAAGGTCGGCGAGAGTGAGCTTGCGGCGCACGCCGGGCGCGTCGGTGGTCCAGTCGCCCAGCGCCGCCTCGCCGGTCAGCACCGGACGCTCGCGGCTGCCCTGCGCCACGCCGGGCTGGGTGAAGAGGGCGCACGCTCCCGCGGCGGCGGCCAGGGGGATGAGAAAAGCTGCCTGTTTCAGACGGCTAGCACGATTCATACGAGTGAATGCCTCCTGCACCAACTTATCCGAGATGGGGGCGGGAGTCGACCTTAGTCGGGCCCGCGGATTGCTCGGGTTCTTGTCGACCGGCTGGGTCGATCCCGGCGCTACGACCCCGTGCCCTTGTGCCGGGAGGCAGCCCTCCCGCGACGGGGGCCCTCCGCCGGCCCTTTCACACTCCGCTTCGCTCCGCTAGCGGGCCGCTCCGGGAGTGCGCGCCGATTCGCTCTTCCCGCGCCACCGTGCCCTACCGTATCTAAAGCGCGGTTCACGGGCTGCCTCCCGGCCCTTCGAGCAAACTCCCCTGGGCCCAGGGGAGTTCACAAGTGGCGCCCTGCGGGCGCCTCGGTTTCTGGCTTCTACCGAGTCGGCGTGTCCTCTCACTCGACGCTGGCGCCATGGGCGGGAGCGCATCCGCGGAGCGAGCGTCTGCCTTCGGATCGGCGGCGAGGAGTCCGCCGGCGTAGAGCCGAACAGCACTCGGTCCCCGTCGGCAGGGCTGCGAGCGAACGAGAGGGTCGCGCGCCCTCCTCTTTCATCTCCCCTCTCCCCTCTTCTAATCTTGGACGGTATGGAGCTACTGAAGGAGCTGTGTGAGGCGGCCGGTATCCCCGGCCGGGAAGAGCGCCTGCGTGCCATCGTGCGGCGGGAGCTGGAGCCGCTGGTGGACGAGCTCCGGGTCGACGCACTCGGCAACCTGATCGCGGTGCGGCGAGGAAGCAGCGGAAAGAAGCTGGCGATCGCGGCGCACATGGACGAGATCGGGTTCCTGGTCACCTACATCGAGGAAGAGAGCGGCTTCCTGCGGCTAAATCCGGTGGGCGGGCACGACCCCCGCAACATGGTGGCGCAGCGGGTGAAGGTGGTCGGAAAGCAGGATCTCCCCGGCGTCCTCTACCCCGGCCAGAAGCCGCCGCACCTGCTGGACGGCGAGGACAAGAACAAGACCGCGAAGGTCTCGGAGTTCTTCGTCGATCTCGGCCTGCCGGTGAAAGAGGTGCGGGAGCTGGTGCCGATCGGCTCCATGGTGGTGATCGACCGCCCCTTTGCGGAGATCGGCCACTGCGTGAGCTGCAAGGCGATGGACAACCGCGTCTCGGTCTTCGTGATGATCGAGGCGCTCCGAAAGGCGAAGCGCTCCGGGTTCGAGGTCTACGCGCTGGCGACGGTGCAGGAGGAGGTCGGCCTGCGGGGCGTCCTCACCGCCACCTACGCGGTCGAGCCGGACGTGGCGCTGGCACTCGACATCACCATCGCGGCGGATATCCCCGGGGTGCCGGAGCACGAGCGCGTGACCTGTGTCGGTAACGGCACCGCGATCAAGATCATGGACTCCGCCAGCATCTCCAACGCGAGGATGGTGGAAGTACTGCGCGAACTGGCGCTGCGGCGCGAGATCCCGCACCAGATGGAGATCCTGCCCCGGGGCGGCACCGACGCCGGCGGCATGCAGCGCGTCCGAGCGGGAGCGCCCGCCTGCACCGTCTCGATCCCCGCCCGCTACGTCCACACCTCGATCGAGCTCTGCGCGAAGCGCGACATCGAGGCGACGATCGATCTGGTCGCCGCTTTCATCGAAGAGGGACACGGGCACGACTACCTTCCCCGGTGAGTGGGGCTGTCTCCGTTAAGCTGGGCGCGTTCTCGGGGCGGACGTATTCCGTATCGCGTATTCCGTAGCGGCGTGCCTGCTCGTGAATCCGGCCACGTCGTGCCGGGCGGCATGCTCTCCTGGCACTCCGCCCGGCAGGATGCCCCGCAAAGCGGTACCGGCACGCCGCTACGGAATACGCAATACGAGATACGCCACAGGCACACCAACTCTCCGTAGTCAGGCAAAGCGTTGCAACTATGAAAATCACCAACGTAAACACCCACGTCGTCGGCAATCCGTGGAAGAACTGGGTCTTCGTGACGGTGGAGACCGACGAGGGGATCACCGGGGTCGGCGAGGGGACGGTCAACTGCTTCGGCAGGACCACCGAGCAGGCGATCCTGGAGCTCTCCCACCACGTCATCGGCATGGACCCGTTCCAGACCGAGATGGTCCACCAGAAGCTGGTGCGGGACGTCTACTCCGAAGGCGGGCAGGTCCACCGCAGCGCGGCGTGCGCGCTGGAGGTCGCCTGCTGGGACATCATCGGCAAGGCGCTGAACCAGCCGATCTACAACCTCCTGGGCGGTCGCTGCCATCAGAAGGTTCGAGCCTACGCCAACGGCTGGTATCGGGGCGAGCGGACGCCGGAGATGTTCTACGAGCAGGCGAAGGCGGTGGCGGAGGCCGGCTACACGGCGCTGAAGTTCGACCCGTTCGGCGCGGAGTGGCGGATCATGGACCGCTACGAGGAAGACCTCTCGCTCGACATCATCGTTGCCGTCCGGGACGCAGTGGGGCCGAAGGTCGATATCTTCGTCGAAGGGCACAACCGCTTCAGCCCCGCCATCGCGCTGAAGTTCGCCGAGCGGATGGCGCCGTACCAGCCCTCCTGGTTCGAGGAGCCGGTGGCGCACCAGCACATCGGCGCGCTGGTGGAGGTGGCCCGCAACAGCCCGGTGCCGGTGGCGACCGGCGAGAGCCTCACCAGCACTCACCAGTTCGCGGAGCTGCTCAGCTACAACGCGGTCAGCATCCTGCAGCCGGAGATCCACCACCTCGGCGGACTGCTGCCGGCGAAGAAGGTGTGCGGGATGGTCGACGCCTTCTACGGGGTCGTGGCGCCGCACAACGCGCAGGGACCCGTCTCCACGGCGATGTGCCTGCAGCTCGCCGCCTGCACGCCCAACTTCTACGTGCAGGAGATCTTCGACGAGTACAACGTGGCCTGGGAGCAGGACCTGGTCGACTTCCCCTGCCACGTCAAGGACGGCTGGATCGAGATCCCGGAGCGGCCCGGCCTCGGCGTGGAGCTGAACCTGGACGAGTGCGCGAAGCACCCGTACGAGCGTGCCTACTTCCTGCCGCTCTTCAAGCCCGGCTGGGAGAAGCGCGAGGGAACCGTCGAGCCGTAGACCCCGCTCAGGGGTAGGCAGGAAGTAGCGCCGGCTTTTCGACCGGCAGGTCTGAGCCCGCGCAGGCGGGCTTCGCCCTCTGTAGCCTCGACTTCAGTCGCAGGCGGGAACCCGGCAGAACTTCTTACCCACCCGTTAGGGAAGCCGCCGGACGGCGACCAGCGTGATGTCGTCCGGCGGCTCCGGGGCCAGCTCCAGCAGCCCGGCCGCCACCTGCTCCACGAGCTGCTGCGGCGGGAGCTGCCGGTGACGCAGGAGACGCTCGGCGAGGCCCGCCTCCTCCAGGCGGCCTCCGCCGGGCAGCGGGACGTCGGTCGCGCCGTCCGTGTAGCCGAGCAGGAGGTCGCCGGTCTCCAACGTGACACACACCTCTTCGGCGTCCAGCTCCGGGATCACCCCCAGCGGCATCGCGGTCGGCATGAGCTGCTCGTGCGTGCCGTCTGCCCGGAGCAGGAGCTGGGGATCGTGGCCCGCGCTGGCATACCGGAGCTCGCCGGTGGCGCAGTGGAGCAGCCCGTAGAAGACGGTCACGAACAGCTCATCGGGGAAGCGCTCCACCAGCCGGGCGTTGACCTCCGCCAGGGCGCGGGCCGGGCTTTCGGTGCGCGACGGCGCATGATCCAGCAGGCCGATCAGCACGGCGCCCGCGAGGGCCGCGGGCGGGCCCTTGCCGGAGACGTCGGCGATGATGATCACCAGGTGCCCGTTCTCGGGAGAGAGCTGCGCGGCGTCCCCGCCGACGATGCGGGCCGGCTTGAGGTAGAGGCCCAGCTCCAGGCCTGGCACCGGCGGCGGCGGCGACATCAGCAGGTCCTGGAGCTTCCGGGTGTCGTTCAGGTCGTTCTCCAGGCGGCGGTTCACCGCCTCGAGCTCCTCCTTCTGCTCCAGCACCAACTGCTGCCGGCGGGCCACCGAGGCGCTCCCGTAGGCCACGGCCAGGAATACGACCGTGCTCAGTAGCTCGTTCGCCAGCAGGATCTCCGGCGAGACCGTAAGGGCGGCCTCCGTGCGCTGAATCCACTCGGTGGTCGCGTTGAGCAGGGTGGCGAGGATCGTCACGGCTAGCGCGCCGCGAAGGCCGGCGAGAAAGCCCGCGCGGGCGATCGGAAAGATGTAGAACGCGGACGCCACGACCCAAACGCCGCTCCCGTAGTCGACCAGCGCCGCCGCCGCGAGCGGAATCAACACACTGGCCCACTGACGAACTGCCGAGAACGGCGGTGACGGCGTGCGAGGGGAGGCGGAGTTCATCAGAGCGACAGTTGGTGCGCCCGCGGCGCAGGCGCTCTGCGCTGAGTTTACCGTGCGATCGCAGTTGGACCGCCAGCCTTACACCGCGATCCCGCCGCCGACCGCCCTGGAGATCGGATTGCGCGCAGAACGCGCTTTCCGGACGAGGATCGCCGGAAGCGCAGAGCCAAACTGAAGATCGCAAGTGTGTGCCGGAGGATGTCGCGCCGAAGGTTCACCTCTCGGCGCTTCTCAACTCCGCCGGTCCGCACGAGGTGAAGCGGCGGCTGGAGGTCTCGTTCCAATGCAAAGGATGATCCGCACCATGCGTCAGGAAGATGAGGAGTAACCGCGTGGAGAAGCGTCCGTTCGGGCCCACGGGCCGCATCGTCCCGGCGATTGGGCAGGGCACCTGGTTTCTGGACCAGGCCGACCGGCGCACCGCCGTCGCGGCGCTACGGCGCGGCCTGGAGCTCGGCATGACCCACCTGGACACGGCAGAGATGTACGGGGACGGAGCCGCGGAAGAGGTGGTCGGCGAGGCGATTGCCGGGCGGCGGGAAGAGGTCTTCCTTGTTTCCAAGGTCCTGCCGCACAACGCCTCGCGCGCCGGCACGATCGAGGCGTGCGAGCGCTCGCTCGCGGCGCTCCGGACCGACTACCTCGACTGCTACCTGCTGCACTGGCCCGGTCCGTACCCGCTGGAGGAAACGTTCGCCGCCTTCCGGGAGCTGCAGCGCGCGGGGAAGATCCGCTCCTGGGGCGTGAGCAACTTCCACGTGCCGGACCTGGATGCCGCGCTGGAGGCGGCCGGACCGGAGGAGATCGCCTGCAACCAGGTGCTCTATCACCTCGAGTCGCGGGGGATCGAGCACGAGGTGATCCCCTGGTGCGAGGAGCGCGGGATCGCGGTGGTGGCATACAGCCCCTTCGCACACGGCCAGTTCCCGGCCCTGGACACCGCCGGGGGGCGGGTGCTCCGGGAGATCGCTCTCGCGCGCGGTGCCACTCCGAGGCAGGTAGCCCTCGCCTTCCTCACGCGCCGGGCCGGCCTCTTCGCCATCCCCAAGGCCGCCGATCCGGAGCACGCGGCGGAGAATGCCGGGGCCGGGGAGCTCCGCTTGAACGAGGCGGAGATCGCCCGGATCGAAGCGGCGTTTCCCCGTGGGCCGCGCCCGCGCACCCTTCCGATGCTGTAGGCCCGCCTATCCCGGCCGTCAGCGCCCGGCCGACCGGGGAGCGAAAGTCGATATCGGCGCCGTGAAGCGGGGTATCAAGAGGTATGCCCCCCATTCAGATCCTGTTCGGCACCGACGGCTCGGCTGCTGCGGCGGCCGGCATCGACCTCCTCCGCAGATTGCCGCTGCCGGAGGGCTCCGCGATCCACGTCGTCTCGGCAGTCGACGCCCAGCCGACCACCACGGAGACCGGAAGCTGGTCCCGGTTGGCGGCGCTGACCGAGCGAGCCCGCGAAGAGGCGGCGGGCTTCGCGAGGGAGGCGGGAGAGCAGTTGGTTCGCCCGGGCGTGAGGGTCACTACCGAGGTGCGCTCCGGGAAACCGGCCGACGAAGTCTGCCGCGCCGCGGCCGACGCCGGCGCAGACCTGATTGTGATCGGCCCGACGGGCCGTGCCGGCCTGGAGTCGATCATCCTCGGCAGCGTCGCCGACTCCATCGTCAAGCGGGCGCAGGCCTCGGTGCTGGTGGCCCGCCCGGTGCGCCACGAGCTCCGGCGCGTGATCGTGGCGACGGACGGTTCCGCCAACGCCGAGCGCGCCGTCCGCAAGGTGGGACGCCTGCCGCTCCCCGCGGAGAGCTGCGTCGTGCTTACGCACGTGCTGGAGACGCAGCGGATCATGACGCACGAGGAGCTGCAGGCTGTCGAGCCGGCCCGGTCGATCCTCGACACGGCGCGCGCCTCGATCGCCGAGTCCGGCCACTCCGTGGAGACCCAGGTCCGCTCCGGCGATCCGCGAGAAGAGCTGCTCGACCAGGCGCGGGAGATCGGCGCGGACCTGATCGTCTGCGGCGCGCGAGGGGCCTCTCTGATCGAGGGGCTTCTCTGGGGCAGCGTCGCGGATCGCCTGGTGAAGCACGCGCCCTGCTCCGTCCTGGTGGTGAAGTAGCCGATCTTCCCGGAGGCTACCGATCACCATGCGAGCGGATCCGCCGAGCCGAGCCGGTACGTCGTCCGGCGGCGTGTCGCCGCGCTCCGGGCTGAGCCGCACCGGAGCGTTGGCCGGGCTCCTGATCGGCGCGTCGCTGGCGGCGTTCGGCGCCCTGCTCAGCCAGGCGCCGCGCGTGGCGGCCGGAGAGGTGCTGATCGCGCGCGCTGGCTGGGTGCGGGAGCTGGGGCTCTCCCTCTCCTTCCGTCTCGACGGGCTGTCGCTCCTGTTCGGGCTGCTGGTGACCGGGATCGGAGCGCTGATCTTCCTTTACGCGGACGGCTACTTTCGCACCGATCCGCGCCGGAGCCGCATGCTGGGCCTGCTCGGCCTCTTCGCGGCTTCGATGCTCGGGCTGGTGCTTGCCGAGAACCTCCTCTGCCTCTTCGTGTTCTGGGAGCTCACCAGCATCAGCTCGTACTTCCTGATCGGGTTCGATCACCGGAAAGAGGAGGCCCGCGGGGCCGCGCTCCAGGCGCTGCTGCTGACTGCCGGGGGCGGCCTGGCGCTGCTCGCAGGGCTGGTGGTGCTCGGCGGCGCGGCCGGCACCTTCGAAATGACGGAGCTGCTTCAGCGCGGGGACCAGGTGCTGCAGCATCCGCACAACCTGGCGGCACTGCTCCTGGTCGCCGCCGGCGCGCTCACCAAGTCCGCCCAGTTCCCGTTCCACTTCTGGCTGCCAGCCGCGATGGCAGCACCCACCCCCGCCAGCGCCTATCTCCACTCCGCCACGATGGTGAAGGCGGGGGTCTACCTGCTGGCGCGCCTTCATCCGGTGCTCAGTGGGACGCCCGCCTGGGAAGCGCTGCTGGTCGGCGCCGGCGCGGCTACGATGTTGACCGGCGCCGTCCTCGGCTTCACGCAGAGCGACCTGAAGCGGATCCTCGCCTACTCCACCATCAGCGCTCTCGGGATGCTCGTTTTCCTGCTCGGCATCGGCAGCCCGGTCGCCGTGCAGGCGGCGATGGTGCTCACGCTGGCCCACGCGCTCTACAAGGCCGCGCTCTTCATGGTCGCGGGAGCGATCGAGCACGGCACCGGCACGCGGGATGCCGACCGGCTCGGCGGCCTTCGCCGCGCGATGCCGTACACCGCAGCGGCGGGCGTAATGGCGGCAGTGGGGCTCGCGTCACTCGGTCCCGCGCTCAGCTTCATCGGCAAGGAGCTGCTGCTGGAGGCGGTACTGGAAGAAGAGGCCCTGCGGAACCTCTGGGTGGTGCTCGTCACGGTTGTCAGCGGACTGCTCGCCGCCGTCGCGGCGGTAGTGGGGCTGAAGCCGTTCTTCGGGGCGCCGCGTGAAGCGCTGCGGGATGCCCACGAAGTGCCGGCGGCGCTCTGGCTTGGGCCGATGGCGCTCGCCCTGCTGAGCCTGCTCATCGGGCTCCGGCCCGGCGCGGCCGCGTCCTATCTGATCGGCCCGGCGGCCGGCGCCGTGCTCGGCCGGGGCGTACCGGTCCAGCTCGCCCTGTGGCACGGCGTGAACCTGCCGCTCGTCTTGAGCGCCGCCTCGCTCCTGTTGGGCGCGGCGCTCTACTGGCGCCGGGAGTGGCTGCGAGAAAGGTTGGGCGACCCCTCCCGGCGCCGCTGGAGTCCGGCCCGCCTCTACGAGCGAGCCTGGGCGGGCGTGCTGCGCTTCGCGACGTTCCAGACCCAGGTGCTCCAGACCGGCTACCTGCGAGTCTACGTGATGGTGACGGTGGTGTGCGGGCTACTCCTGATCGGCGGTCCGATCGTACTGCTCGGCTTCCCTCCGGCGGGGCGGGTAAGCTGGACCGATCCCCGCGCCCAGGAAGTGATCCTGGCACTGGTGATGCTGATCGCCGCCGGCGCCACGGCGATTCTCCGCTCCCGGCTGGGGGCGGTCGTCTCGCTGGGGGTGGTCGGCTACGCGCTGGCGGTGCTCTTCGTGCTCTTCGGCGCGCCCGATCTGGCGATGGCCCAGTTCCTGGTGGAGACGCTCACCGTGGTGCTCTTCGTGCTCGTCTTCCATCACCTGCCGCCGATCCTCCCGAAATCGCCCGCGGGAGCTCGGGTGCGGGACGCGATGATCGCGCTTGGAGCGGGGCTGGTGATGGCGACGCTGGTGATCGCCGCGCTGCTGCAGCCGGTCCCCCACGGACCCGCGCAGTTCTACGTGGCCCAGAGCGTGCCGGCGGCGCACGGCCGGAACATCGTGAACGTGATCCTGGTCGACTTCCGCGCGCTCGACACGCTCGGTGAGATCACCGTGCTGGCCGTCGCCGGCCTCGGTGTCTACGCGCTCCTGAAGCTGAACCCGGTCCGGAGGTCCCGCCGATGAGCTCGCTCGTCCTGCGCACGGCGGCCCGCGGGCTGCTGCCGCTGCTCGTGCTCTTCTCGGTCTTCCTGCTGATCCGGGGCCACCATGCTCCGGGCGGCGGCTTCTCCGGCGGGCTGGTCGCGGCCGGCGCTCTCACGCTCTACAGCTTCGCCTTCGACTCCCGCTCCGTGCTCATCGCCATCCGGGTGCATCCGCTCCTGATCGCCGGGGCGGGGCTCACCCTGGCTGGCGCGAGCGGCGCCCTCGGGGCCGTTTTGGGAAGGCCCTACCTCACTGCCGTCTGGGGCTACCTGCCGCTGCCGGGCGGCGCCGTGGAGCTGGGCACGCCCCTGGTCTTCGACGCGGGGGTTTACCTGGCGGTCATCGGGGCGACTCTCACCATGCTTCTGGCGCTCCACCAGGAGCAGACCCGGAACGAAGGTCCGCGCTACACGCGCCGGGGAGCGGCGCGCCGTCGAGCAGGAGAATAGCGGGCGATGGAGATCGTACTGGCAGTGGTGGTCGGCGGGCTCTACGCGGCCGCGACGTACCTGATCCTGCGCCGCCACATCGTCAAGCTGATCCTGGGCCTGGCGATGCTGGCGCACGCGGCCAACCTGCTGATCTTCACCGCCGGCGGTCTGCGGCGTGCGCGGCCGCCGCTCGTGCCGGAGGGTGCTCTCGCCCCCACCGGTCCGGTGGCCGATCCGATCCCCCAGGCGCTGATCCTCACCGCCATCGTGATCGGCTTCGCGATCCTCGCGTTCGCGCTCGCCTTGAGCTTCCGGGCTTACCAGGCGGCGGGCACCGACGACCTCGACGCGATGCGGGTGACGGAGAAATGAAGTCGCTGCTCATCCTGCCGCTGGCGATCCCCTTCGCCGGCACCGCCCTGAGCCTGCTGGCCTGGCACCAGCCGCGCCTGCAGCGGCGCCTGGCCCTGGCCGGCACGCTGCTCCTCCTCGCTAGCGCCTGCGCGCTGCTGGCGGCGGTGCGCGCGGGTGGGATCCTGGTGCTCCAGATCGGCGACTGGCCCGCGCCGCACGGGATCACCCTGGTGGCCGACCTCTTCAGCGCGATCATGGTGCTGATGGCGGCGGTCGTGGGGCTCAGCGTCACGGTCTACTCCGTGCCCTCCATCGGCCGGCGGCGCGAGGCGTTCGGCTATTACGCGCTCCTGCAGGTGCTGCTGCTCGGCGTCTGCGGAGCGTTCCTGGCGGGCGACCTCTTCAACCTCTACGTCTGGTTCGAGGTGATGCTGATCGCCTCGTTCGTCCTGATCTCGCTCGGCGGTGAGCGAAACCAGATCGAAGGAGCGCTGAAGTACCTCACGCTGAACCTGCTCTCCTCGGCCTTCTTCCTTTCGGCGGTCGGCATTCTCTACGGGGCCACCGGCACGCTGAACCTGGCCGACCTGGCACAGAAGCTGAACGCGGGAGTGAGCCCGGGTCTCCGGGCCACCCTGGCAATGCTCTTCCTGGTCGCCTTCGGCATCAAGGCCGCGGCGTTCCCGTTCTTCTTCTGGCTGCCCGCCTCGTACCACACGCCGCCGGTGGCGGTGACGGTGCTCTTCTCGGGCCTCCTCACCAAGGTGGGCGTCTACTCGATCTTCCGGATCTTCACGCTCGTGTTCGTGAACGAAGGGGACTACCTGCGGATCCTGCTCCTGGTGATGGCCGGGCTGACGATGGTGACCGGAGTTTTGGGGGCAGTGGCGCAGTACGAGTTCCGCCGCCTGCTCGCGTTCCACATCGTGAGCCAGATCGGCTACATGCTGATGGCCGTCGGGCTTTTCAGCCCGCTCGCGCTGGGCGGCGGCGTCTACTTTATCGTGCACGTCATCCTGGCCAAGTCGGCGCTCTTCTTCGTCAGCGGCGTGAGCTATCACGTGCGCGGCACCTCCGACCTGAAGAAGCTGGGCGGCCTCTACACCAGCCATCCGGCGCTCAGTCTCGCGTTCCTGCTGCCGGCCTTCTCCCTGGCCGGCGTCCCCCCGCTCTCCGGTTTCTTCGGCAAGCTCACCCTGATCCGGGCGGCGCTGGAGCTGGGCCAGGGATGGATCGTCGCGGTCGCGCTCGGCGTGAGCATCCTCACCTTCTACTCCATGCTGAAGATCTGGAACGAGGCGTTCCTGAAGCCGGACCCGCATCCGGATTCACCCGCCGTCGGTCGCAACCGGACGCCGGCGCTGCTGTTCGGCCCCACGGCGGCCCTGGTCCTCGGCTCGCTGGCGCTCGGTCTCTCGGCCCCGCCGGCGGTGACCCTCGCGCTGGAGGCGGGGGCGCAGCTCCGGCAGCCGCAGACCTACGTGCGCGCGGTGTTAGGGAGAGAGCGCTGATGTTCGCCTGGAATCTACTGCTCGCCATCGCCTGGGTGGTCCTGCTCGGCGAAGCGACCCTCCGTTCCTTCGCCAGCGGCTTCATCCTCGGGTACCTGCTGCTGTGGCTCCTGCCGCACGCCCGCGGCGGATCAGCCTACTTCCGGCGGGTAATCACGTTCATTCGCTTTGCCGGGTTCTACGTCTGGAAGCTGGTGCTGGCGAACCTGCGGGTAGCCTACGACGTGATTACCCCCCACTACTTCATGCGGCCGGGAATCGTGGCGATCCCGCTCTCCGCCTCCACCGACCTGGAGATCACGGTGCTGGCGGCCGTGATCGGGCTCACCCCGGGCACGGTAGCGCTCGACGTTTCCCGGGACCGGCGGATTCTCTACCTGCACGCGATGTATATCGACGACCCGGACGAGCTGCGCCGGGAGGTGAAGCACGATTACGAGCGCCGCGTTATGGAGCTGCTCCGATGATCCCGATCGAGACTCTCGTACCGAAGACCGCCGAGATCGTGCTGCTGGTGCTGGCGGTGGCCATCGCCCTGACCTTCTTCCGCCTGCTGCGCGGTCCCACCCTGGCCGACCGGGTGGTGGCGCTGGAGCTGCTGACCGCCATCGCGGTGGCGATCATCGCCGTCTACTCGATGGAGTACCGGCAGCCGCTGCTGCTCGACGTGGCGATCGTGCTCGCGCTCATCTCGTTCCTGGGGACCGTCGGCTTCTCCCACTACCTGGTAAGGGTGCAGCGGCGATGAAGGAGTGGATCTGCAGCGCGCTCATGATCTCCGGCGCCACCTTCATGCTGCTGGCCGCCGTGGGACTGGTGCGTCTACCGGACGTGCTCACCCGCATGCACGCCTCGACCAAGGCGTCCGCCCTGGGGGCCGGGTGTCCCCTGCTCGCGATGGCGATCTACTTCGACAACCTGGAGATCTCCGCGCGCTGCTTCGCCACCATCCTCTTCTACTGCATCACGGCGCCGGTGGCGGCGCACGCCATCGCCCGCGCGGCCATCATCAGCGGCACGGAGCTGTGGGAGGGAACGGTGATGAACGAGCTGGAGGGCGTTTACGACCTCTCCACCGGGGAGGATGCCTCTCCGGCGGCGCCGCAGCCGGCGATCGGCGCGGAGTAGCCGTTCTCTCCCGGTGACCGGGATCCGCGCGGCCTCTACCACCGGTCCTACACGCGCCCCGGCGGATACCATGGGAGAGTCGCCGGCGACGCCGCCGGCCCCGACCTCGTCCCCAGGAACCGTCGTGTGAGCGCTCCCGAGATCCCGTCGATCGACCTGCTCGGCCTGAAGATCAGTCGTGTCAACCGCGCGGAGGCCCGCGAGGCGCTGCTCCGCTTCATCCAGAGCGGCGAGCCGCACCTGGTGGTGACGGCGGACGCCTCCATGCACGTCATCGCCTCCGGCGACCGCGAGCTCCTCCAGCTCGTGAACGAGGCCGACCTGGTGACGCCGGACAGCACGGGAGTGCTCTGGGCGGCGCGGAAGCTGGGAACGCCGCTGGAGGAGCGGGTCTCCGGGGTGGAGCTCGCGGAGATGCTCTGCGCCGAGAGTGCGCAGCGGGGCTTCAGCCTCTACTTCTTCGGTGCCGCGCCCGGCGTGGCGGAAGACGCCGCGGAGGTGATGCGCCGCCGCTACCCCGGCTGCCGGATCGTCGGCACCGCCCACGGCTTCCTCAGCTCCCCGGAAGAGCAGCGCGCGCTGTTGGATGACATCCGCGAGAAGCGGCCGGCGGTGCTGCTGGTCGCCATGGGCATTCCGCGCCAGGAGAAATGGATCCGCCAACACATGGACGAGCTGCGGGTGCCCGTGAACATGGGCGTGGGTGGAACGTTCGACGTCTTCAGCGGCCGAGTCGACCGCGCGCCGCTCTGGATGCAGCGCAACGGGCTGGAGTGGCTCTACCGGCTGCTCCGCAACCCCAGCAAGTACTCCAAGGTCGCCACCCTCCCGGTCTTCATGCTCCGCGTCCTCCGCCGCCAGCGGCTCTGACCCTGGCTCACGCGGCACGGCGGCCTGACGAGCCTTCGGCGCGGTGTTGTCCTCCGCCCGCTTCGCTCGCTTCCTGTCGCTCGTCCTGCATCTCCCTCCGCAGGAAGAAGTTGAGTCCCGTCCGGATCACCGCGATGGCGCCGAGCTTGCCGATGTCGTCCCAGGTAGGAGCGAGAGCGGTGCGAATGATGTCCGCCGCCAGCAGGAACTCCAGCGCCATCGCCAGCCACCGGGCCAGGTGGAGGCGCACGTCGACCCACGGATGCTCGTCATCACCGCGGGTGAGCGCCGACCGTCCGATCGACCAGACCGCCTGACCCACGGCGAAGGTAATCAACACCACCGCGACCGCTTCCGCGATCAGGCCCACGTAGCTGACCACCCAGGCGAGAACCCCTTCCCCCCAGAGCTCCTTCTCTCTCATCTCCACCTCCCCTCTGGTAGTCGCGACTTCTCCCCCATCCCAAACGCGCGAGGTGTCCGGACCGGCGGTGTGGAACGGCCAGGGGGCCGCGCACGTAGCAACCAGTGCGTCACCGCCATTCGAAAGGACCGACATGCCCTTCCGTGCTCGAATCGCCGTCTGGATGCTTGCCCTCGCCACCTGGCCAGTGAATGGTGCTCTCGCCGATACCACCGGCGAGCAGCTCGCCGCGCCGCCGGCGGCACAGGCACAGCCGGAGACCGAAAGCGTTCTCTTCCCCGAGACGGGGGTGCGCCTGGAGCGGCCGGAGGGCTTCGAGAAGGCGAAGCAGTGGAGCGGCTTCGGCCAGCCGGCCACCCGCAGCGCGGTGATGATCACCCGGATCCCCGGCCCGTTTGCGGAGGTGACCGCCGGCTTCACGGCGGAGCGGCTGGCGCAGCAGGGGATCCGCCTCGCCAGCAAGGCGGAGCGGAAGGTCGGCGACCTGCCCGGAGTGCTGCTGGAGCTCAGCCAGCGGGCGGGGGGCGAGGAGTTTTCGCGGTGGGTGCTGATGTTCGGGGACGAGCAGAAGACGCTGATCGTGAGCGCGTCGTTCCCGGTAGCCCAGGCGGAAAAGCTCTCCGCGCCGCTGAAGGCGTCGGTGCTCAGCGCCAAGCTGGAGGGCGAGCCGACTGCCGACGGCGCGGCGTTTACGCTCTCGCCCGCTCCCGGGCTCAAGCCGGTGCCGGGCCTCGGCACCACGCTCCTCTTCAACCGCACCGGAACCCTGCAGGCCGCGGCACCGACCGATCCGCTCTTCGTGGCGGCAGAGTCGCTCGGCAAAGTGAGCATCGACGACCGCCGCGCCTATGCGGTCGCCCGGCTGGAACAGACGGCGCAAACCGATAAGCTCAAGATCCGGTCGACGAAGCCGATCCAGATCGAGGGGATGGACGGCTTCGAATCGGTAGCCGAGGCGAAGGACCCGAAGTCCGGAGCGTCAGTCTTCCTCTACCAGGTGATGCTCTTCCGCGACGGCGGTTACCTGCTGATGCAGGGGATCGCCGGCACGAAGCATCGCAAGGAGCTGCTGCCGCAGTTCCAGGAAATGGCGCGCAGCCTGAAGCTCAAGCCCGAGCCCCGGTAGCCGACTCCCGGTGTCTCCCCCCACCCGGCCCCCCGGGACCCTCCGTCAGACGGGGATTGATAAGCGGATCTGGGGAGAGTGGGAGAAAGCGCCTACCCGAGCGTTGCTCTTTTGGCCGAAGCAGCGGCGGCCCGCCGAGCTTTCGAGAAAGAGAAGGAGAACGAGAAGGAGTAGGAGGGCCCGTCCCGGGAGGTTCGGATTCATCCCTCATCCCTCATCGTTCATCCTTCTGCCTCCCCCACTCCCAATTACGCCGCGACCTCCACGGGCCGGCGACCGACCAACAGGTAGGCGTCCATCTCGCCGCGGCCCTTGATCTGCAGTCCGGGACGATGCTCGAACTGATAGCGCTCGCCCAGGCGGCGGCGAGTCTCCGCGGAGACCTGGATGCCGCCGGTGACGCCGTGCGTCTCCATCCGGCTCGCCATGTTCACCGTATCGCCCCAGAGATCGTAGATGAACTTCTTCCGGCCGATCACCCCCGCCACCACCGGACCGGAGTTGAGACCGATGCGGATGCTGAGCGGCACTCCCTTCTCCGCGGAGACCCGCTCCACCGCGGCGAGCATGTCGAGCGCCATCTCCGCCGCCGCTTCCGCGTGGTTGGGCTGCGGCTGGGGCAGGCCCGCGACCGCCATGTAGGCGTCGCCGATCGTCTTGATCTTCTCCATGCCGTGCTGCTCCGCCAGCTCGTCGAATTCGGAGAAGATCCGGTTGAGGAGGTCGACCACTTCGACCGGACCTCGCCTCGCCGCCAGGTGAGAGAAGTCGACCAGGTCCGCGAACAGCACCGTCACCTCCGCATACTGCTCCGCGATCGTGCCGGGCGTGGTCTTGAGCCGCGCCGCGATGTCGCGGGGGAGGATGTTCAACAGCAGCTCTTCCGCCTTCTCCCGCTCCTGTTCCAGCAGTCTCCGCAGCAGGAAGTCCCGGCGGGCGCTCCGCTCCTGGAAGATCCCCGCTACGACGCCGAAAAGCAGCGCGACGAGCAGCGCGGGGTAGTACTGGTCGACGTCGGTGAACGGGAACGGGTTGGCGTCGTGCAGCGCGGCCTGCACCAGGTAAAGCCCGGTGACGCTGACGGTGACGCCGGTGGCCCAGATCACCCGCAGCCGCGAGAGCGCCGCGATGCCGAGGACGAGGTGGAACATCGCGAGAGCCGCGGTGGCCACGGGAATCGCGCGCATGTTCAGGACGTAGAGAACCCCGAAGCTCAGGCAGAGCCCCGCCATCAGGGGCTGCATCCGCCGCCGGTAGATCGGCAGGAAGGTGGCGCCGAGGCCCAGGAGCAGGACCGGCACCATCCCGCCGAACCGGAAGAAGAGGTCGCTCTGATTCCCCGCGAGGGCCGGGGGAATCCCCATCAGCGACACCACCAGCGCGCTCACGCAGAGCGCGAACCGCACGTATCCCAGGGAATCGGCGGCGTACTGGCGGTCGAACTCCACCTCCAGCTCCCGGGGAAAGCGGAGCTGCCGGAGCTGATGTCCCTGCTCGGGATCGAGCGCGGCCTCTCCAGGTAGGAGCTCGGGAGACCTCATCGGAGTGTACTGGGGCTGGCGAAGGTGCGGCGCCGAAGCCGTGCATCCGGAGGACAGTTCGCCGGGACCAGACAGAACGCCCTCCGCCGGAGCGGAGGGCGTTCTGAAATCAGCGGAGCCAGGTCACGTTAGACCCAGTGGAACTTCATCGCCAGGATGTAGAGGATGGCGCTCAGGACCATGAAGGCCACCGCGACGTACTTGGTGTAGGTCTGGAGCTGCTCGTCCATGCCGGCCCGGCCGCGGCTGGGGCTGCTGGAGCTGCCGCCGACCACCCCGAGACCTTCCGCGCGGGAGGTCTGGCTCACCACCAGTATGATCAGCAGCACGCTCACCGCGAAGTGGGCGAGATACATGATGATCTTGAGCACGTCCATGGCGGGGAAGGTCCTTTCCGGGTCCGCCCGGCTCTCTACGCCGGTCCAAAGCCCGCGCGAGTCTAGCAGAGCGGACAGGGCGTGTCAATCGGCTTAGCGGGAATTCGGGCGGGCAGGAGCGGCTGCTGACGCCGACCCGGTCGACAGCTTGCTGTAGCCCGGGAGCATCCTCCGGCAGCGGCCGGCTCCCCAAAGCGGCAGCAAGCTGCCGCACTCCACAGGCCAGCCCGCGTGCCGGTCCCGCTGCACCAGGCGCTCTACGGAGTAGGATGTGGAGTACGGACCCGCCCACGCGAAACGGCCTCCGATAGAATCGTCGTAACCGTAACCGGAGGCGCTCCCGTGCGTCCTTCCTGTTGAGTCTCCGTCTTCGCGGAGCTCCGCGTCTGGCCTCGGAAGCGCATGCATCTCATCTCGCCCTGGTCGCTGCTCTGGCTCCTGCTGCTGGTGCCGGTCATCGTCTTCTTCTACCTGCTCAAGCTGAAGCGGAAGGAGATGGTGATCAGCTCCGTGCTGCTCTGGGACCACCTGGTGAAGGACGTCCAGGCCAACGCGCCGTTCCAGAAGTTGAAGAAGAACCTGCTGCTGCTCCTCCAGCTCCTGATCGCCCTCTTCTGCATCGCCGCGCTGGCGCGCCCCGCCTACGTGGCGCAGTCGCTGAGCGGCAGCAACGTGGTGGTGATCCTGGACGGCTCCGCGAGCATGCAGAGCCGGGATGCGGACGGCGGCACCCGCTTCGACGCCGCGCGCCGCCAGGCGCAGCGGATGGTGGCCGACATGAAGGGCGGCGACCGGATGATGGTGCTGCTCGCCGGCGCGCGCACGCACCGCCTGACCAGCCTCACCAGCGACCAGAACGAGCTGCGCGCCGCCCTCGACGGCGCCAAGCCGTTCGATACGACCACCAACCTGCGCGACGCGATGCTGCTCGCCGTCTCCGTGGCGGGCCAGTACCAGGGGAGCCGGGTCTTCATCCTCTCCGACGGCGCCTTCCCGGAGCTGGAATCGCTCGACGACCGCGGCGCCGACCTGCAGTTCGTCCGCTTCGGCTCCCGCACCGAGAACGTCGGCCTGGTGGCGATGGACGTGCGGCGCTCGTTCAAGGACGACGGCCGCTACCAGATGTACCTGGCGGTGCGGAACTACAGTCCCGAGCCGAAGACGACGAACCTCGAGTTCTACCGGAACGACGCGCTGATCGACGTCCGGCCGCTGGAGCTGCCGGCGGCCGATCCGGAGACCGGCTTCAGCGAGCGCGCCGAGCTGTTCGAGGACCTGCAGGAAACGACCGGCATCCTGCACGCGCGGCTCGACATCAAAGACGACCTGCCGGTCGACAACGAGGCGTACACGCAGCTCTCCGCCCGGCGCGAGATCAACGTCCTCCTCGTGACGGACGGCAACCTCTACCTGGAGCGGGCGCTGAACGTCGATCCGAACGTCAAGGTCTCCCGGGTGGCGCCCTCCGGCTACACGGGACAGTCTGGATTCGACGTCGTGGTCTTCGAGAACGCCGGCCCGAAGGAAGTCGGTCCCGGCGCCCACCTCTACATCAACTGCGGCGGTCCCACCGTTCCGGTAGAGATCAAGGGCAAGGTGAAGGACGCCTCCGTGCTCACCTGGGACCGCGTTCACCCGGTGATGCGCTACGTGAAGCTGAACCAGCTCAACATGCCGGAAGCGCTGGCGGTGGAGAAGAAGCCGTGGGGCGTGGTGCTGGCGGAGCACGAGTCCGGCCCGGCGGTCGCAATCGGCGAGACTCGCGGCCAGAAGTCCGCGTTCGTGGGCTTCCCGCTGCTGCAGACCGACTTCCCGCTCCGCGTGGCGTTCCCGATCTTCTTCAACAACCTGGTCCAGTGGCTCGCCACCCAGCCCGGCCGCACCGAGGGCATGCAGCTCCGCGCGGGAGACACCGCCCCGGTCGAAGTGCCGGAGAACGTGGCGGAGGTGACCGTCCGGGATCCCGACGGGAACGCCACCCGCGTCAAGACCGACGGCCGCCTCGCCTACGTCTCCGCCACCGAGCGCAGCGGGATCTACACGGTGGAAGCTCCCAATTTCAAGCGGGAGTTCGCCGTGAACCTCCTGAGCCGCGACGAATCCGAGACGAAGCCGCGCGACCAGATCCGCTTCGGCCGCCGCCCCGTCCTCGCGGGCACCGGCCGCGTCAGCACCAACCGCGAGGTCTGGCGCTGGCTGCTCCTCGCCGCCCTGGTCATCCTCGCCGCGGAGTGGTGGGTCTTCCACAAGCGGATATAGTTTTGGAGAGCACCGCTCACCGAATCTTCCGGCTGCTCCGGTGGCCCCGCTGGCGCGAGAGGAATTCCCTCTCGCCAAAAGGGAGGCTGCCTCGGTGAAGTCTGTGGAGTGCGGTGGCTTGCCACCGCTTCCCCGCCAGGGGAATGGCGCCGAAGGGCTCGGCAGCCGGTGAGCCACCTGCTCCGCTGATTTCGCTAAGAGAATCTAGCGAGGGATGGCCGCTCCGCCCGGTCAGGGCGCGGGGCGGGACCCCGTGGCGATGCCGTCCACGAACGAGAGTCAAAACGCCCGGTCCACCGGGAAATCCTACGGAGTAAATCTTTTGGCACGGGTTCAGCGCGCGCTGATTAGCGTTTCAGACAAGACCGGCGTGGTAGAGCTCGCCCGCGGGCTGCAGGAGCTGGGCGTGGAGATCCTCTCCACCGGCGGGACCGCCGCCAGCCTGCGCGAGGCGGGGGTGAACGTGACCTCCGTGGAGCAGGTCACCGGCTTTCCCGAGATGATGGAAGGTCGCGTGAAAACGCTCCACCCCGCGGTGCACGGCGGGATCCTGGCCGACCGCGCTAAGCCGGACCACATGGAGCAGCTCGCGGGCCAGGGCTTCCGGCCGATCGACCTGGTGGCGGTGAACCTCTACCCCTTCGCGCAGACCGTCGCCCGTCCCGGCTGCAGCCTGGAGGACGCGATCGAGAATATCGACATCGGCGGCCCGTCGATGATCCGCTCCGCCGCCAAGAACCACGCCGCGGTCACCGTCATCACCTCCCCAGCGGCGTACGGCGAGGTGCTGGAGGAGCTGCGGCAGAACCGCGGGGAGACGTCGCTCGCGACGCGCCGGCGGCTGGCGCAGCAGGCGTTCGCGCACACCGCGGAGTACGACCGCGCGATCGCGGCCTACCTGGCGGGCCAGCTCGAGGCGGGAGATACGCAGGAGACGCGCCTTCCGGAGCGGCTCGACCTCCAGTTCCGCAAGGCCTACGACCTGCGCTACGGTGAGAACCCGCACCAGAAGGCGGCGTTCTACCTCGATCCGAAGCCGGGCGAGCCGAGCGTCGCCACCGCCCGGCAGCTCCACGGCAAGGAGCTCTCTTTCACCAATATCCTCGACCTGAACGCGGCGCTGGAGCTGGTGAAGGAGTTCGACCGGCCCGCCTGCTCCATCATCAAGCACACCAACCCGTGCGGGTGTGCCGTGGCCGATTCGCTGGTCGAAGCCTACCGCCTGGCCCGCGAAGGGGAGCTGCCGCCGCTCAACTCGCGCTTTGGCGGCATCATCGCCTGCAACCGGCCGATCGACCTGGAGACGGCCGAGGAGATCATCGCGCCCGGCAGCTACTACGAGTGCATCATCGCGCCCGGATTCGCGCCGGAGGTGCTGGAGTTGTTCCGCGGCCGCAAGAGTTGGGGCGAGCGGGTGCGGCTGATGGAGATCGACCCGCTGCCGCCGTTCGCGCAGCTCCGCGCTGAGGCGAGAGGACTCGACGCGCTCGACCTCAAGCGCGTGGTCGGCGGCCTCCTGGCGCAGGAGCGCGACCTCCGCGATCCGCAGGTGGGAGAAGACGGTGATCTCCAGGTGGCCACCGACCGTGCCCCCACAGAGCAGGAGCTGGCCGACATGCTCTTCGCCTGGAAAGTGGTGCGGCACGTGAAATCGAACGCCGTGGTCCTGGCGAAGAACGGACAGCTGATCGGTGTGGGCGCCGGGCAGACCAACCGCGTCCAATCCGCCGAGCTGGCGGTGAAGATGGCCGGACCGCGGGCGGAAGGCTCCGTCTGCGCCAGCGACGCCTACTTCCCGTTCCCGGACGGCCCGGAAGCGCTGGCGAAGGAGGGCGTGAAGGCGATCATCCAGCCGGGCGGCTCGGTGAAGGACCAGGATACGGTCTTCGTTTGCAACCAGCACGGCGTGGCGATGGTCTTCACCGGCGCGCGCCACTTCCGGCATTGATCGGCTCCGGACGCCAAGAGAGTTCACAGGAGGATGAGTGAGATGAGCAGGCAGTCCCCCACCCCAGGCGCGTTGAGCCGGCGAGGCGTTTCGCTCCTCGCGGTCTCGGCGTGCGCGGCACTCCTGCTCCTCGCCGGCTGCGACTCGGCACGACGGTCCTCGGACGTGGGCGTCTCGCCGGCCCCGGCCACACAGGCCCCGGTGGAGGAGCCGCCGATTACCGACTTCGCGCAGCTCCCGACGGACGACGGCGCCAACTTCGTCGTGAAGGCGGAGCCCCGCTCCAAGGCGGTGCTGGAGCACTACGACCGGGAGTTCAAGGCGAAGGGGTGGCGGCGCCTGAACACCGCCCGCAGCACCGGACAGCTCTGGGAGTGGCAGCCCCTGCCGCCGGGCCTGGGTCTGGATTACTCGGAAGATCTGGAAGGCGCCTGGGTCAACCCGAAGACCGGAGAGACCGCAGTGCTGGGTCTGAACCAGCCGGCCAAGAGGAAAGGCGTGCAAGAGGGCACCCTCGACATCTACCCGAAGGGCGAAAACCCCTGGGCGGACGTCGAAGAGTGACGGCACGCCGCCGCTCGCCCGGCCCGGCCTGGGGCGCGCTGGTGTTGCTGACGGCCGCGGCGATCGCCTCGGCGGATGGGCTGATGGTGCCGATGGCGAGCGCTTCCACCCCGCTCTCCGTGCGCCCGCGAGCGGCGGCGGTTCCGGCGGCGTTCTCCGCGAAGGAGCGACCGCTCCTGCTGATCCCGCAGCCGAAGCAGGTCCGGCTCGCTGAGGGGCACCGTGCGGAGAAGCTCACCGTCCGGGACGGGATCGAGTGCTCCGTCACGCTCCCCCAGGGGGAGGACCACCTGCCGGCGGCACTGCGAGAGGTGCTCTCCTCCGCCGGTATCACGCCGCGCACGGTCCGCCGTTACTTCCACGCGGCACCCTGGGCGGAGGTCCGGCTCGGCTCCACCGCGCGCGCCCGCACCGCCCCGGCGGAAGACGCCGAATGGGCGCGCAACCCCGAGGGCTATTCCCTGAAGATCGGCGCCGACGGGGTCACCCTCACCGGCAGCACGGCACGGGGGGCGTTCTACGGACTCCAGACGCTTCGACAACTCCTGCGTCCGGGTGCGGACGGGGCGGAGTGCCCCACCGGCGAGATCCTGGACTGGCCCACTATGCCGTCCCGCGGCGCGCACTGGTTCCCCAGCGCCTCCGGGGTGCCGTTCCATCGCAAGCTGATCGAGCGGGTGATGTCGCGCTACAAGCTGAACGCGGCGGTCATCCAGTGCGAGGCGGCGAGATGGGAGAGCCATCCGGAGATCGCCGCTCCCAACTCGATCTCCCGCGCCGATCTCCAGGGGCTCGTCGACCTCTGCCGGTCGCGCTACCTAGACCCGATCCCGCTCATCAACGCGCCCGGCCACGCCCAATGGATGTTCCGGAACGACCGGAACCTGGAGCTGGCCGAGGATCCGCAGACCCCGTACGCCTACTGCGTGAACCACCCGGAGGGCCGCAAGTTCATCCGGGAGATCCTCACCGAGGCGGTGGAGGTCTTCCGCCCGTCCTGGTTCCACCTGGGGCACGATGAGGTGACCCTCCGCGGCCGCTTCCCGAACCCGGAATGTCCCCGCTGCGCCGGCAGGGACGTGACCGACCTGGTGTTAGGGCACGCGCGCGGCATGCGCGACTGGCTGGCGGAGCGGAAGGTCCGGATGATGATCTGGGGCGACATGCTCCTGGCGCCGTCCGAGTCGCCGGATGCCCACGCCCCCAGCGAGACGGCGGCCCGCGCCCGCCGGCAGGGGCTGCCGGACGACCTCCGCGTGGCGGACTGGCACTACGAAACACGAGACCGATATCCCAGTCTCGACCTGCTGCGCCAGGGCGGCCGGGAGGTGATCGCCTGTACCTGGCACGATCCCCAGAACGTCTTCACCTTCGCGCGGGCCGCGCGGCAGGCGGGCGCGGCGGGTCTGCTGCAGACCACCTGGGCCGGCTATTTCCCGGATGAGAAGGTGCTGGAGACGGAGAGCCGGCAGTTCGCCGCCTTTATCCTGGCGGCGGAGTACGCGTGGTCCGGCCGCTCGGAGCCCCCTGCCGAGCTGCCGTACCGGCATGGGACGGAGCTCGCCCGCGCCTATACCGAAGACGGGCCGCCGCTGGACCGGGCTGGCACGCTCCTCGATCTCAGCCGCGCCGCCCGGGTTACCCGCGCCGCCTGGGAGAAGCTCGGTCCGGCGTTCGACCTCCGGAGCCTGCCGGCCGGCAAGCGCCGCGCGGCGGACGTGCTCTTCCAGGTGCCGGAGAAGCTTCTCGTGCTTGGCGGCCCGGCCTCGGTCGCCGGCGCCTCTCCGGGCGTCACGCTGGAGCTGAGTCGCAAGGCGGGGGAAGTGGCGCTGCTCAACGCGGCGGTCCGCAGCGTGCCCCCCGGCACAGTAGCGGCAAAGGTGACCGTCGAGTACGCCGACGGCGCCGCGGAGACCGTGGAGCTCGCGACCGGACGGAGCACCGCCGCCTGGAGCGACGAGACCGCCCTCTTCCGCGCCCCCATCGGCTGGCAAGCCCGCGCCGCCTCCGGCGAAAGGGGCGCGCTGCGCGTGACCCGCTGGTCCAATCCCCATCCGGAGCGCCAGATCGCGCGCCTCCGCTTCCAACCGGTCCACCCGGAAGCCGGCCTGATCCTCGCCGGGGTCACACTGCTCGACTGAGCGTCGGGAACGGATCAGAGGAGTGATAGAGATCGGCTTCAGCCAGTTCCGTGCTCGAGGCGCTACCGATAGGCCGTAAACACCGGCGACGGGCCCTCCGCCGTCTGTCCGGAGCGCCGCCTCACTTCCACGTAGTAGTCGTAGCAGCCGGGGCAGACCAGCATGTGCCACATCAGGCTGCGCTCCTTCCGGCGGTCCAGGCCGGTGCCGACCATTCGCGGCACCAGGTCGTGCACCTGCTGCTCGTCCATCGGCTCGATGTCCGGCGCGTCGGCGGGGATCTTGACCCGCCGCACCACCACCTCCGGCGCCGGGCGGTGCCAGACGTTCACGGAGGCGAGCGCCAGCAGGCAGACTCCCGCCAGCGCGAAGGCGGCGCCGCTCGCCCAGCGCGGCGCCCGCCACGGGCGCCGGGAGGGTGCCGGGGGGCGTGCCGCGCCTCCGGTCTCCAGCGCCTGGAGGACCCGCCGGCGCACCGCTGCGCGGCACGGGTCTTCCGCCGTGGTCTGCGCGGGGGGCAGCGCGTCCTGCACCTGCGCCGCCATGTCGAGCATCTCCACCAGTTCCCGCAGCTCGTCCCGGGAGAGGCGCGGCGGCGGCCCGTCCGGGTGGCACTCTCGGATCTGCTCCACGTATCGCCAGACCAGCTCGGCGGCGATTTGTTCTCGGTTCGTTGCCATCGTTCGGTCCTACGACTTGGTTCGTTCCGGACGGGACTGCTCTTTCAGCACCAGCTCGCGGAGCCGCTTCATCGCCTTGTAGAGGTGCGTCGTCACGGAGGTGATCGACGGCTTGCCCATGATCTCCTGGATCTCCCGGCAGCTCAGCTCGCGGTCGTAACTCAGCGTGATGATCTGGCGGTCGGACGGGCTCAGCCGCTCCATCGCCTCCCGGATGCGCGCCAGCTCCGCTTGCCACAGCACCAGGTCTTCCGGCGCGATCGCCTGGGGATCGGCCTCCGGGCGCACTTCCTCCAGCACCAGCGGCTCCGGCGTCCGGCCGCGCTGGCGAAGGCGGTCGGTCACCAGGTTGCGCGCCACGGCGTAGAGGTAGGAGAGGTAGCTGGCGCCGCGGTCCGGATCGTACGACTGGATCCGGGCGAAGGCGCGCGCGAAGGCGTCCGCCAGGAGGTCCTCCACCTCACCGTCCGGCAGCCCGGAATGGCGGATGAAGCGCTCCAGTCGGGTGTAGTGGCGCTCGAAGATCACGCTGAAGAGCTTCGCCTCGCCGCGCTGTACCCGGCGGACGATCTCTTCATCCGAGGCGGAAGACCACCTCGTCTCCTCTCTCATGCGCAGCCCTCGCTTCCGGCTCCTGAGTCGCTACATCCTACGAGCGCGCGGGCCGCGGTGTCACTGTTCCGAACCTTGATTCACCGCAGAGACGCAGAGGACGCGGAGAGAACCCGAACCAGATTCCGATCCGGACTTGTCGCTAAGAACGCAAAGAGGGGAACCAGAAGGACACATTCCGGGGCCGCTGTACCCGACTCGACAGGCGAGTCAGGCCCCACTCTGGTTCGCTCCCCCAGGCTCCCCATCTGCGCTCTCTGCGTCTCTGCGGTGAATGATGGTTCGGAAATGCGTCAGCTATCGAGGTAGACGGCTCGCAGGACTTCTTCCAGGGTGGTGACGCCGGAGAGGACCTTGCGGAGGGCGTCGTCGCGGAGGGCGACCATGCCGGTCTGAATAGCCGCCTTCCGGATCTCGGCGGCGCTGCGGCGCTCCTGGATGGCGGTGCGGATCTGCTCGTTCATCACCAGCAGCTCGTAGACCCCCAGCCGGCCGCGGTAGCCGGTGTGACGGCACTCCCGGCAGCCGGCGCCGCGGTAGATCACCGCGTGCGGATCGGTGATGTTGAGCCGCTTCCGGAGGGCATCCGGGATCGGCTCCGGCGCGCGGCAGTTGGAGCAGATGCGGCGGACCAGCCGCTGCGCCATCACGCCCACGACCGCGGAGCTGAAGAGGAACGGCTCCAGGCCCATGTCGGTCGCGCGGGTGGCGGCGCTGGCGCTGTCGTTGCAGTGCAGGGTGCTGAAGACGAAGTGCCCCGTCAGCGCGGCCTGCACCGCCATGCCGAGCGTCTCCATGTCCCGGATTTCCCCGACCATCACCACGTCCGGGTCCTGGCGCAGCGTGTGGCGCAGCGCGGTGGCGAAGGTGAGGCCGATCTTCGGGTGGACCTGGATCTGCGTGACGCGCGGCAGCTCGTATTCCACCGGATCCTCGATCGTCATCACGTTGCGCCCGGTGGTATCCATGGCGCGGAGCGCGGTGTAGAGCGAGGTCGTCTTTCCGGAGCCGGTCGGTCCGGTCACCAGGAGCATCCCGTACGGCTTGGCGATCACTTGCTCGAAGAGGCGGCGCTCCCGCTCCAGCATCCCCAGCTCTTCCAGGGAGAGGGTGGTCGAGTCTTTGGGGAGCATGCGGAGCACCGCCTTTTCCCCGAACTGCGTCGGCATGGTGGAGACGCGGACGTCCCACCGCATCCCGACCAGCTTGATCGCAAAGCGGCCGTCGAGCGGCAGCCGGTGCTCCGCGATGTCGATGTTCGCCAGGATCTTGATGCGGGAGAGTAGCGGGATGTGCTCGTCCGGGCTCATCTCGCGGTAGTCGAAGAGCACTCCGTCCACGCGGAAGCGGACGACGCACCGCGTCTCGTACGGCTCGAAGTGAACGTCGCTCGCCCGCTGCTGGATCGCGTCGGTCAGGATCTTCTCCAGCAGCAGGACCGTCGGCGCGTCGGCGGAGGGCTTGCTCGATCCGAGCACCACGGTGTTGCCGCGGGCGGTGCTGCTGCTCCCCAGCGCCGCGTCTTCCCCGTCGCCGAGATCGGCGTAGACCCGCGCGATGATGGCGCGCAGGTCCGCGGGCGAGGTGGGTACCGGGCGCACCCGCTTGCGACTCAGGCGCTGGATCTCGTCGATCGCAACCACGTCGCCCGTGTCGAGCATCGCCACGGTGAGCACGTCGCCCTCGATCTCTACCGGGACCGCCTGCAGCGCCTCGGCGGCCTGCCGCGGGATGGCGGCGGCGAGGGCGGGGTCCAGCTTCACACTCCCCGCGGTGATCGGCGCGGTCTCGGACGGACGGGTCGGGACGCTCATACTTACCTCCACGGATCCGGCCGCGCGGCCGGGTCATACTGCCCTTAGTTCTCCTTCAGACGAAGGAGCCCCTCCTCACGCGCGGCTCCGCGGAGGCTTCCTGCGCCGGGGCGGCGAACCGTAACCCATCCGAAAGCGATATCCCCGTATCGGACCCGGGCTCCTCCCCGTTTGGTAACGCGGAGGGCGCTCCAGCGGCGCTGCGTGCATGTCTTTCGAACAGCTCTTCGCGTGGTGGAACGCGGTCTACAGTGTCCCGCTCATCGTCGTCCTCACCGTGGCGACGGTGACGGCGCTGGTGAGTCTCATCGGCGGCGGCTTTGGGGACGCGACCGACGCGGTGGATGCCGACGCCGACGCGGACCTCGACGTCGACGCGGACCTGGATGCCGACGCGGGGCTCGACGCGCACGGGGATCACGGGCACGGCCATCCCCATACCTCTGACGCTGGTCTACTGCTGCCGGTTCTGGCGGCGATCGGCGTGGGCCGCGCGCCGCTGATGTTGGTGCTGCAGGTCTTCTGCCTTCTGTGGGGACTGGTAGGGCTTACCCTGCACAGCGCCGCGCCGCAGGCGGGAGCGGGCGCGCTGCTCTGGTCGCTGCCGATCAGCCTGGTCGCGGCGGCGGTCGGGACCCGGCTTTTCTCGGGGCTGGTCGCCCGCGTGATGCCGCAGTCGGAGAGCTCGGTCGTGAAGCGCGACCAGCTCGTGGGCCGGATCGGCAAGGTGGTCTACCCGGTGTCGCTGGAAGAGGGCACGATTAACGTCCGCGACGCGCACGGCACGCTGCACCGGGTGCGGGCCCGGACCCAGCAGGGACGGCTCGACAGCGGCGAGGAGGTGATTATCCTCGGCTTCGATCCGCAGCGCAACCTGTACGAAGTGGACGACTCCCGCGAGTTCATCCACCGAGACTGATTCGGTCCGGACCGTATCGTCCGGGCCGGCTCAACGTTCAATAACCGGCACTCGACGAGCAATGCGCGAAAGGCTACGCGTGAGAGCGGACCGCCCCGGCGGCGGTCTTCACCCGTCGAGGAGAGCCTGGAGGGAGGGTTTCTAGAATGGTAGCCGGACTCTTACTGATCCTGATCGGGACAATCACCATCATCGTGGGCGCTACCCTTCCCACGCTGGTGCCGGGCACGCCCCTGATGAACGGCATCGCCGTCAGCGTTATCGGCCTGGTGCTCTTCCTTCTCGGTCTCGGCCTCACCTGGCTCAAGCTCTACCGGAAGACCTCCGCGAACCAGGCGCTGGTGCGGACCGGCCGCGGGAAGGCGCACGTGGTGATCGACGGCGGCATCGCCGTGATCCCAGTGGTCCACGAAGTGGTGCCGGTCTCGCTGGAGACGATGAAGCTGGAGGTCGAGCGGATGGGCCAGGACGCGCTCATCACGCAGGACAACCTCCGCGTCGACGTGAAGGCGGAGTTCTACATCCGCGTCAATCCGAGCGAAGAGGACATCCTCCAGGCGGCGCGCTCGCTCGGCACGAAGTCGATCGACGCCCGCGCGGTCGGCGGCCTCGTCTTCGAGAAGCTGGTCTCGGCGCTCCGCTCGGTGGCGGCGCAGAAAGACCTCGCCAACATTCACAGCGACCGGAAGACGTTCGCCAGCGCGGTGCAGGAGCTGGTGGCGGAAGAGCTGCAGCAGAACGGTCTGCTGCTGGAGACGGTCACGATCTCCCGCCTCGACCAGACCGATCCGCACGGGCTCTCCGATGAGAACATCTTCGACGCCCAGGGCAAAAAGAAGATCACGGAGATCACCGCGGCGGCCCGCGTGGAGCGGAACCGGCTGGAAAAGATCGCCGAGCAGTCGATCACCGAGCAGAACGTGCGCACCACGGAGCAGGTGCTCGGTCTGGAGCGGCAGCGGGCGGAGGCGCAGGCGACCCAGGAGCGCGACGTCGCGAACATCCACGCCGAGCGCGCCCGGGAGAAGCAGGCGTTCTCCGTGGAGCAGGAGCGGGCCGTCCGCGAAGCGGAGATCGCCCGCGACCTCGCCATCGAGACCGCGAACATCGAGCGGGACCGCACCCTGATCCGGCGCCAGCAGGAGCGGGAGCAGACCGACATCGAGCGCATCAAGGCGGTCGAGCTGGCGGAGCGCCAGAAGCAGATCGCGATCGCCGAGCAGGAAGCGCTCCGCGCGCAGGCGGAGAAGAGCGCGCTCGAGGCGAGCGCCGAGCGGGAGCGGGCGAGCCAGGACGTCGTCACCGTCCAGGCGACGGCCCAGGCCGAGCGCGAGGCGCAGACCAAGCTGATCGCCGCCAAGCAGGTGATCGAGCAGGACAAGATCAAGCGCCAGACCGACGCCGAGGTGGCGGCCTTTGCGGAGATCCGCAAGGCGGAAGCCGCGATGAAGGCGGCGGAGCTGGAAGCGCAGGCGAAGCTCCGGCTGGCCCAGGCGGAGGCCCAGGCGAAAGAGCTGATCGCCCAGGGCGACCGGGCACAGCGGATGGTGGAGGTCGACGTCGAGCGTGAGCGGGTCAACGTAGAGAAGGCGCGGGTCGACGTGGAGCGGCAGGCGCTGGAGAACCGCCAGACCTTCGAGCGGGCGGCCCTCGACTTCGAGACGAACAAGCTGCGCATCGAGGCGGAGAAGCAGGTCCAGATGGCGCTGGCCCAGGCGCTGGGACAGTTCATGTCGAAGGGCAACTTCAACGTCTACGGCGACCCGACCACGATGTCGCAGATGTTCAACCAGTACGCGCAGGGGATGGGCTTCAGCCACAAGGTCGACGGCCTGCTGAAGAACCTGCCCGGGCCGGTAACGGATATGCTCCAGGGCATGGGTCCGCAGGCCGCGCAGGCGCTGGAGGAGTTCATGCGAGGCCGCGACGGCAACGGCAAGCTCAAGCCGGCCGATACCCCCGCTGCAGAGGCGGAGACCGCGTGACCTCCCGTTAGCAGGTTGCAGGTTGGCAAGTTTCAGGTTAGCCCGCCGTGAACGGGGTTCGGAACCTGGAACTTGCAACCTGCTAACGGCCCTCCAACAGTGACAGCAACCGCCGGGGAAAAGCCATGGTCGACGCGGAAAAACAGGAGCTTCAGATCGGCGCAATGCCGTTCACCGAGGAGGCGGACGCGGCGCTCCAGGCGATGCAGGCGTGGAAGAACCGGCTGCTCGACTTCGCAGTCGACAACCCGACCGAAGCGCTGCTGGCGGTGCTGACCGGCGGGGCGATGGTTTTCTACCTGGCGGAGCGGGGCGCGAACGAGCGGGTGCAGTCGTACGCGGACGCGCTCCACTACATCGCCACCTGCTTCTCCGTCGGCTACGCCAACCTCTTCCCGCAAACGACCATCGGGAAGGTGGTCGCCGCCACCGTCATGTCGATCGGTCCCTCCCTCGCGTCCTGGCAGCTCGAAGGGCGGCTCGTCCGCCGCGCCGCCGACGCAGCGGATGCCGCCTCGCCCCCGGTGCGCCCCGACTTCGCCCCGGTGGTCGACAAGCTGGACGCGATCCTGCAGGAGCTGCAGGCCCAGAACCGCACCGCACCGGAAGCCCCCGCGAAGTAAGGCGGGGGCCTCCCGGGGAGGAACTTGCCCCGTCCGTCCCACAAGTCTGCTCTGCAGCGAGGGAGCGAGACGGGACACGGCATGGGATTTCAGATCGGGGTGGGGCTGGTCATTATCGCGGCGGCGGTCTTCGCCGTGCTGCGGCGGGTCGACGTGCGGCTCGCGCTGCTCCTCGCCGCGCTGGCCCTGGGCACCCTGGCGGGCGATCCCGCCGCCATCGTCCAGAAGTTCTTCGCCACCTTCACCTCGCCGGACTACGTGATCCCGCTCGGCTGCGCGATGGGGTTCGCCTACGTGCTCCGGCACACGGAGTGCGATCAGCACCTGGTGCACCTGCTCACCGATCCACTCCGAAAGGCCCGGATCTTTCTGATCCCCGGGGCGGTGCTCGTCGGATTCATCGTCAACATCCCGATCATCAGCCAGACCAGCTCCGCCGTTGCCATCGGCTCGGTGCTGATCCCGCTGCTGCTGGCGGCCAAGGTCTCCCGCGTCACGGCCGGCGCGGCGCTGCTGCTCGGCGTCTCCATCGGCGGCGAGCTCTTCAACCAGGGCGCACCGGAATACCGCAGCGTCATTGCCGGCACGGCGGCGGTGGGGCTCCCCCGCCCCACGGAGGCTGCGCTCATCCAGCAGATGCTCCCGCTCAACCTGCTCAACCTGGCGGTGGCCACCTCCGTCTTCTGGTTCCTGAGCCTGCGGGCGGAGAAGAAGCACGCGGCGGAGCGGGAGTTCGCCGAGAGGCGGGAAGAGGCCGATCCCGCGCGGGCGCTCTTCAAGGTGAGCCTGTTCAAGGCCGCGGTCCCGCTGATCCCGCTGGCGCTCCTCTTCATCCTCGGCGAGCCGCTGCGACTGCTGTCGATCCCCCACGAGTGGCTCGTAGGCAGTAAGGAGGCGCCGGCCCTGCTCCAGAAGGCGGCCGACTTCCTGGAGCAGCCGTCCGCCCGCGGTGCGATCGGGGCGGCGTTCAGCGCGCGGCTCATCGGGGCCGCCATGCTGATCGGCGCGATCGTCGCGGCGCTCACCGATTTCAAGAAGGCGGGCGGCGTGGCGGGCGCCTTCTTCGAGGGTGCCGGCTACGCGCTCGCCCACGTTGTCTCGATCATCGTCGCCGCCGCCTGCTTCGGGGAAGGGGTCCGCCTGATCGGACTGGACAAGCCGATCGGTCACCTGATCGACTACGTTCCCGGCCTCCTGCAGCCGGCGGCCGGCTTCCTCACCCTCGCCTTCGGTGCGGTCTCCGGCTCCGGCATCGCCGCCACGCAGAGCCTCTTCGGGTTCTTCGCCGCGCCCGCCCTGCAGGTCGGCGTCGCCCCGGAGCACGTCGGCGCCATCGTCTCGATCGGCGCTGCGGCGGGGCGGACCATGTCCCCGGTCGCGGCGGTCACGCTGATGTCCGCCTCTCTCACGGAGACCGACCCGCTCGAGCTGGTGAAGCGCGTAGCGCCGCCGCTGCTGATCGGGGTCACCACCGTGGTGATCGCCGGGATGCTGATGGTGGCGTTCGGCCACCGCCGCCTGCCGGACAACGTGCCGACGGATCCGCCCGTAAAGGTGGGGCGGGTGGTGAATGACGGCGCGAGGACGGCCCCTTTGAGTCCGTGAGACTGCCGGGCGGTTGAAACCGCAGCAACCACGGCACGAAGTTTTATCCCCCGAACGGGGGACCGCCTCCGCGGACTAAGAAGGCCCGGTTCGGGCGTCCGGAGGACGCGTGGCCGCAGGCCGTCCAGCGAGGTATTTCAATGCCTCGCGGCTCCGCGGGCGACGCGCCGCAGCCCCCGATCGATGGCTTCCCGCCACGAGGGCTCGCTTCGAACCGCACAGCCGCGCCACGCAAGCCCAAATCAACCAGCCGGGCCGAGGAGTCTCCTCCCCGGCCCGGCTGGTGCTCTCCGAAGCTTGCCGCGACCTACGTAGGCCGGCGCATCATCTGGCGCAGCTCGGTGGAGTTGCCGGCGTAGACCAGCGCGTCTTCCTCGCTGATGAGCCCGGCGCGCCAGTAGCGCAGCAGGCACTGGTTCATCGTCTGCATGCCCCAGTACTCGCCGTCGCGGATGTGCTCGTAGATCATCCCGAAGCGGCCTTCTTCCACCAGCTTCGCGACGGTGGGGGTGTTGATCATCACTTCCACGCCCGGCACGCGGCCGGAGCCGTCGCCGCGCGGGACCAGCTTCTGGGAGACGACGCCCCGCAGCGAGTTGGACATACGCATACAGATCTGCGCCTTCTCGTGCGGCGGGAACATGTTGATGATGCGGTCCATCGTCTCGTAGGCGCTCGGGGTGTGCACCGTGGAGAAGACGAGGTGGCCGGTCTCCGCCGCCTGGAGGCAGATGGAGAAGGTCTCCACGTCGCGCATTTCACCGATGAGGATCACGTCCGGAGCCTGGCGGAGCACGTACTTCATGCCGGCCTGGAAGCTCTCGGTGTCGATGTTCACCTCGCGCTGGTTGACGATCCCCATCTTGTCCTGGTGGACGAACTCGATCGGGTCCTCGATGGTGACGATGTTCTTCGGCTGGTTCTCGTTGATCTGGTTCAGCATCGCCGCCAGGGTGGTCGACTTGCCGGAGCCGGTCGGCCCGGTCACCAGCACCAGCCCCTGCTTCTGCTTGGGGAGCTCCTTCAGCACCGGCGGCACACCCAGCTCGTCCAGGTGCGGCATGGTGAGCGGGATGAGCCGGAGACACATCCCCACGGAGCCCTTCTGCTGGTAGACGTTGCAGCGGAAGCGGGAGAACGGGCGGCTAAAGCCGAGGTCCATCTCGCGGCGCTGCTCGTACCGCTGGATCTGCTGCGGCGTCATCAGCCCGTAGGCAAGCTGGCGGATGTCGTCGCCGCTCTGCACGGGATAATCGGAGCGGGTGATCTTGCCGTGGAGGCGGTAGATCGGGGGAGCGTTCTCTTTGAAGAAGACGTCCGAGGCCCGGAGCTCGTGGGCCTTAAGAAGCACATCGTCCAGACTAATTGAAGGCATTTACCGCGGTTCCTCCCCAGACGACTTCCGGCGCTGGGCCAGCAGCACGCTAACGATCAAGACTACACTGACGCCCACGACAAGCAGGATAGCGACCACGGCGGCGATCAGTCGCCAGCTCGGGCCGGATTGGCTCTGGGAAACACTGGGCACGCTGTCGGGAACGCCGCGGCTCTGATCAATCCAGACCTCGAAGGAAACGGAGTTGTTCCCTACCCGCTGCGAACGCACCTGGAGCGGCGGCTCGGAGAAGCTCGGCGGCGGCTGCTGCATGGGGAAGCTCCCCATGAACATGAACGTCGCGCTGAAGTGACCGTACCGCCGGTAGGTTTGGATCAGGGGGTCGAGGTTGATGGCGCCCGACTGCCAGTTTGCCAGTCCGGTCATATTCGCCGAGCCGGTGGCAATCACCTCGTTCCGGCCCGGCAGCTTCTCCCGCTCCACCCGCACCTCCGCTGCCTGGGTGCCGAGGGCGGCGGCAAGCTGTTGCAGGTCCTGCCGGATCTGCGGGTCCTTGATCGACTCCGGGTACGCCACGGCGACCGAGTCCGGACCGCCGGGAATGGAGAAGACGACGACGGAGATCTCGAACGCGTTGGGATTGACCCGTGTCTCCGCGGCGGGGGCGGGAGCGTTGGCGCCCGGCTGCTGGGCGGACGCGGCGAGTGGGAGTGCCGCCAGGCCAACCGCGCAGAGGGGAAGAAGCCAGGAGCGGACCCTTCGGGCCCGGCTGGCTCCCCGGGAGTGAGACCGCGCTCCAGGCCAGAAGGAGAGGGGCATAGAAAAACCCAGTCACCGGCCGTTTCAGAAGAGGAGCCGATGCCTGCTGGCACAGGCTCCACGAACACACAGCCGGCCCTGGGTGATGGAAGTGGAGCAGAGGGGACTCGAACCCCTGACCCTCACGCTGCCAGCGTGATGCTCTCCCAGCTGAGCTACTGCCCCGGAACCGAACAACGCGGCGATTATAGCAGCGGCCGGTTGCCGCGTCAAGACGCCGATCTAGCCTGGAAAATGGCGGGGATGTGTGGGAATCGAACCCACCCAAGACAGGATCAACTGCCTCGAACAAGGTTTTGAAGACCCGCCGAGCCACCAGGCCCGATCCACCCCCTCGTTCCGCGCGGCGCGGCAGCGAGCTGCCGTCCCGCACGGCATATCTTACCACTACGCGACGCGAATGGTTCCCGGCTCGCCGGAAATGACGCGTCCGATCACCGCGCGCACTGCCGCGCCTTCCGCCTCCAGCGCCTGGAGCAGCGCTTCGGTCCGCTCGGCCGGGCACGCGATGAGCAGGCCGCCGGAGGTCTGCGGATCGAAGCAGGTCACGCGGACCGCCTCCGGCACCGATTCCTCGAAGCCGACGCGCTCTCCCAGGAAGGCGGCGTTGGCGCGGCCGCCGCCGGTGTTCACCCCCGCCCCCGCGTGCTCCAGGGCACCCGGGAAGAACGGGATCTGCCCCGAGGAGAGCTCCGCGGCGACCCCGCTCTGGTCCACCATCTCGAACAGGTGCCCCAGCAGGGAGAAGCCGGTGACGTCGGTGCAGGCGTGCACCCCCACCGCCGCCATCGCCCGCGCCGCGCCGGCGTTCAGCGTCTTCATCGACTGCGTGACGACCGCGGTCTGCTCCTCGGTCGCCAGCCCCCGCTTGAGCGCCGTGGTGACGATGCCGGTGCCGACCGCCTTGGTCAGCACCAGGTCGTCCCCCACGCGGGCGCCCTTGGTGGCGGTTACCTGCGACGGGTGGACGATTCCGGTGACGCTGAGTCCGAACTTGATCACCTCGTCGTTGACGGTGTGTCCGCCCAGCAGCAGCGCGCCGCTCTCCGCCACCTTGTCCGCCCCACCCCGCAGGATCTCCACCAGGACTTCCTTCGGGTACCCCTCCATCGGGAAGCAGACGATGTTCATCGCCGTGAGCGGGATGCCGCCCATCGCGTAGACGTCCGAGAGCGAGTTCGCGGCGGCGATCTGGCCGTAGTCGTACGGGTCGTCGACGATCGGCGTGAAGAAGTCGAGCGTCTGGATCAGCGCCCGATCGGCGTCGATCTGGTACACGCCGGCGTCGTCGGGCGTCTCCAGCCCGACCAGCACCTTCTCGCTCACCTGTTTCGGCAGTTGGCGCAGCACCTGCGCCAGGTCCTCAGCGGACGCTTTGGACGCTCACCCGCCGCACTTGACGGTATCGGTCAAACGGATCATCGGTACCCCTCAACGTTCTGTTGCAGGTTTCCAGGTTGCAAGTTCCAGGGTTCGAACCCCGCCGACCGGAAGCAGACCGATAGCTCGTCGGGCTGCACTAACTTGCAAACCTGCAACCTGCTAACCTGCTAACCCGCGCGCAGCGCGCTCGCTACGGCGGCGGCCAGCTCGTCTAGCTCCTCGTCCCGGATGGTGCGCGGGTCGAGCACCAGGCGGTCGCGCTGCACGCGGGCCCAGACGCTCGGCTCTCCCACCCGCAGGCGGCGCGACAGCTCTCCGGCGCTCACGCTCTCGGAGAAGAGGCAGACCAGCGTGGTCGGCAGCTCCTCGCCGGGTAGCGCGCCCCCGCCGACCTGCGAGATGCCCGGCTCCAGCGAAATCACCGCCTCGACTCCTCCCAGCAGGCTCGCCAGCCGCTCCGCCCGCGCCCGCAGCGCCTCCGCGGAGAGGGAGAGCGCCGCCAGCGTCGGGATCTCCCGCATCGCCTTCGCCTCGTCGCGGTAGAGACGGAGCGTCGCCTCGATGCCGGCGAGCGTCATCTTATCCAGCCGGACCGCGCGCATCAACGGGTGCCGCTTCACCTGCGAGACCAGCTCCCGCTGCCCGATGATCAGGCCCGCCTGGGGTCCGCCCAGCAGCTTGTCGCCGCTGAAGGTGATCAGGTCCGCGCCGGCCCGCACGCTCTCCTGGACGGTCGGCTCCGCCACCAGGCCGTACCGCGTTAGATCGACCAGGGCGCCGCTGCCGAGGTCGTCCATCACCGGCACGCCGTGCCGCCGGCCCACCTCGACCAGCTCGGCGAGCGACGGCTCCTCGGTGAAGCCGACGATGCGGAAGTTGCTCGGGTGGACCCGCAGGATTAGCGCGGTCTCCGGCGTGATCGCCGCCTCGTAGTCGCGCGCCCGCACCTTGTTCGTGGTGCCGACCTCCACCAGCTTCGCGCCGCCGGAGCGGATCACGTCCGGAATCCGGAACGAGCCGCCGATCTCCACGAGCTGCCCGCGGGAGATGATCACCTCCCGCCCCTGGGCGAGCGCGGCGATGGAGAGGAAGACGGCGGCGGCGTTGTTGTTCACCGCCGCGGCGTCCTCCGCGCCGGTCAGCTCCCGCAGCAGCGGCGCAATGTGGGAGAGCCGGCTGCCGCGCTCCCCGCTCTCCGGGTCGACCTCCAGGAGCGAGTGGGACCGCGCCGCCTCGAAGGAGGCCTGGGCCGCGGCCTCGGAAAGCGCCGCGCGCCCGAGACCGGTGTGCAGCACCACTCCCGTCGCGTTGATCGCGCGGCGCAGCGACCTTCGCGCCCGCCCTTCCACGGCCGCCGCGATCTCGCGCTTTAGAGCCGGGAGGAGGTCGCCGTTGCTCGGGGCGCTCCCCGCCAGGGCGCGAGCGCGGAGGCTGTCGGTCGCGGAGCGGATCGCCTCCACCACCGGCGCGCGGCCGTGCCGCTCGATCAGCGACTCGATCTCCGGCTCCTGGAGCAGGCGATCGACCTTCGGGATGCGGCGCACCAGGCTCTGCGGGGATTCGCTCACGGGGGGAAGACTCCTGGCCCATCTTAGCAACGCGCGTGCGGGATTAGCAACGACTTCCCGGGGCGGACAACCAACCGGGGGGTCGAGGCGTCCAACTTGCAGCTTTGCAACTTTCGACGGAGACAACACTGATGATACGAGCTGGACTCCGCCCCCTCACCCTCTGCGCTCTCGGTTTGTTCGCCTGCGGGCTCGCGGCGGCGCCGCTGGGCGCGCAGGAGGGCGGCCCCGCCGCCCCCGCGCAGCCGCTCCCGCTGAAGGACGTGGTGCTCTTCAGCAGCGGCGTCGGCTACTTCCAGCGGCGCGGCACCGTCCGCGGCACCACCTCGCTCAAGCTCTCGTTCCGGGCGGGGCAGGTGAACGACATCCTCAAGAGCCTGGTCTTGATCGATCCGCAGGGGCAGGTCCGCCCCGTCACCTACACGACTCAGGACGCGCACCTCCTCCGCCCCGGGGTCCGCGCCCTCGCCACCGGCAGCAGCGTCTCGCTCGGCGCCCTCCTGCGGCAGTTCCAGGGCGCCCGCCTGCGCGTCTACCTCGCCAAGGAGCAGGTGGAGGGCCGGTTGGTCAGCGTCAGCTCGAAGGAGGTGCCGCTTCCACAGGGGACCCGAGTGGTGGAGCAGGAGGTGCTCAACGTGCTGACGGCGACCGGCCTGCGGGCGATCCCGCTGGAGGCGGTGCAGCAGGTGCAGCTTCTGGACGAGCGGCTCGACCGGGAGCTGCGAGACAGCCTGGCGCTGCTGGCGACCGGCCTCTCCGACGAGCAGCGGGAGGTGGAGCTGCGCTTCACCGGTGACGCGGCGCGGGAGGTGCGGGCCGGCTACCTGCAGGAGACGCCGGTCTGGAAGACGAGCTACCGCCTGGTGCTGGACGACAAGCCGGCCGCTGCGGCTGCGGGGCAGCCGGTAAACCCCGCCGGGGGCTCTTACCTGCAAGGCTGGGCGATCGTGGAGAACACGACGGAGGAGGACTGGAAAGACGTGCGGCTCTCGCTCGTCTCCGGCCGCCCGATCAGCTTCATCCAGGACCTCTACCAGCCGCTCTACGTCCCCCGCCCCGTCGTGCAGCCGCAGGTGCTCGGCTCTCCCCGTCCCCAGCTCTACGGCGAGGCGGTGGAGCCAGGAGAGTTGCTTCCGGATGGAGTACGTGCAATCCTCGATGTCCCAACCGACAACTCTCTCCTCTTACGGGGTCCGATGTTCGGCGGCCTCGGGGGCTTCGGAGGCGGAGTTTACCCGGGCGGCGGGGGCTCGCGGACAGGCCTGGAGGAGCTGATTGAGGTACGTTTCACGAACACGCCCCTTCACAGTGCGATTCGCCAGCTCTTTCAGGGCTCCGGTCTGGAATACAGTATCGGAGCCGACGTCCCGAACGTCGCAATCAATCTACAGCTCGCCCGAGTGCCCCGCCGGAACGCGCTGCGCGCGGTGCTGCGGCAGGGTGCCATCGCGGCGCCGGGGTTGACCTACTCCGCCGAGAACGGCGTCTACCAGGTCAAGGTCCGGCCTCCCAGCGCCGTGCAAGCAGAGCCGACGATCGACGAGCTCCTGGAGCGGCGGGAGGAGATCGGCGTCTCGGCGCAGGCGCTCGCCGGCGTGGCGTCGCAGGCGCTCGGCGCGGAGCGCGGGGAGCTGTTCGAGTACGCCATCCGGCAGCCGGTCACCCTCCCCCGCGGCAAGGCGGCGATGGTGCCGATCGTCGGCGCCGCGGTGGCCGGGGAGCGGCTCTCGATCTTCGATCCGGCGGCCGACCGCACCCACGCCCTCCGCGGGGTCCGGCTGAAGAACACGACCGCGGCGCACCTGGCGGGCGGGCCGATCACCGTCTTCGACGGCGGCACCTACGCGGGCGACGCGCAGGTGGGGCACCTCGGCCCCGGTGAAGAGCGACTGCTGGCGTAAGCCGTCGACCTCGACCTGGTTCCGGAGGTGGAGGGTCCGGAGCCGAAAGCCGAAACGACCGCCCTCGTGATCCGGAGCGGCGTGCTCCAGATCACGCGCAAGCAGCACCACCAGCGGACTTACCGCTTCCGGAACAAGAGCGCGGCCCGGAAGACGGTGCTGGTGCAGCAGCCGAAGGAGCCCGGCTTCGAGCTGGCGCAGCCGATGAGCGCCGCGGAGACCACCCCGGATTCCTACCGCTTCCGGATCACGATCCCGCCCGGCAAGACAGAATCGCTGGTGGTCACGACCGAGCACCCGCTGACGGAGACGGTCGCTATCATCGAAGCGAACGTCGACCTGCTGATCACCCACGCCCGCAGCGCCCAGGCGAGCGCGGAAGTCAGGCGGGCCCTGGAGCAGATCGTGGAGCGGCGGCGGGCGTTCCAGGCTCTGCAGGAGCGCCGCAGCGCCGTCGAAGGGGAGCTCCGCGCGATCGACACGGAGCAGGCGCGAATCCGGCAGAACATGGCGCAGCTCGACCGCAACAGCGAGCTCTACCAGCAGTACGTCCGCAAGCTGACCGAACAGGAGGCGCAGATCGAGCAGCTCCGGGCGGAGCAGCGCCGCCTCCGCGACGAGGAAGCCGCCGCCGCGCAGGAGCTGCGACGCTTCCTCGACAACCTCTCCGTATCTTGATCGAGGTTACAGGTTGGCAGGCTGCAGGTTTGCAGGCTCACCCGGGCCTGTGAGCCTGCTCCTGTTCGGGGAGGGAGCATGGACCGGCGCGAGGACGCGACCCCCTATCGGACCGGAGCGCACGAGCAGGTCGTGCGCCGCCTCCACTCCCGCGCGGAGGGGCTCCCCTCCGGTCCCGTGCAGGCGGTCGCCGCCTCGCGGGACGGGTCGGTCTTCGCGGTCGCGGACGGGCGCCTGGCGCGGCTGGGACGGGAGCCCGGGAGCCGCTGGGTCACGGCGAGCGAGCCGGCGGCGCCGACCGCTCTCGCCGCGCCGCGGTCCGGCCCGGAGCTGCTGGCCGGCTGCTCGGACGGGCTCTGGGAATACACCCGCGGCGCGTGGCGGCCGGTCCGCGGCGGCCCGCTGGGAGTGGTGGCGTTCTCCGAGGCGGCGGACGGCACCCTCTACGCCCTCACCGCCCACGAGTTGTGGATGCTCGACGGACCGTGGCGCCGGATTGCCGCCCTTCCCGAGGGGGCCGGGACCGCGCAGCGGCTGGCCGCGGCGTCGGAGGGCGGCCCCCTCGTGCTCGCCGCCGCCGGTCTCTACCGCCTGGTGGACGGCCGCTTCCGCCCGGTGCGGCCGCGGGCCGGCGGCGCCGAATCGATCCGGCACCTGGCCGCGCTCGGCGCCGGGACCCTGCTCCTCGCCACGAATGACGGGCTCCGGCTCGTCTCCCGCGGCGAGGACTGGCTGCCGCTGCGCGGTGCCGACGGGCTGCCGCTCCTCGACCTGACCCACGTTACCACCGCTCCGGACGGCACGGTCTGGCTCGGCTCGCCGCAGGGGGTGGTCCGATGGCGCGGCGGCGAGTGGCGCCTGTTCGCCGGACCGCGCTGGCTGCCGGACGACCGGGTCACGTGCCTGGCGACCGGCCCGGACGGCTCCGCGTGGGTCGGCACGGAGAAGGGCCTCTCGCGCCTGGAGCCGCGGCGGCTTACGCTGGAGGAGAAGTCGGAGCTCTACCAGCGGGACCTGGAGCGCCGCGACCGCCGCTTCGGCTACGTCACCGTCATCCAGCTCCGCCAGCCCGGGGTGCTGGAAGGCGGCCTGCAGGAGATCAGCGACAACGACGGCCTCTGGACGGCGATGTACGTCGGTTCCCAGTGCTTCCGGTACGCCGCGACCAAGTCTGCCGCCGCGAAGGCGCAGGCGTGGCGCTCCATGCAGGCGATCCTGCGGCTGGAGAGCATCACCGGGCACCCCGGCTTCCCCGCCCGGGCGATCAGCAAGATCGGGGAGCCGAACCACGAGAACCGCTCCCGCGGGGAGTGGCATCCCTCCCCCGTGGAGCCGGGCTGGATGTGGAAGGGCGACACCTCCTCCGACGAGATCGACGGCCACTTCTTCGCCTTCTACGTCTTCCACGAGCTTGCCGCGGACGCGGAGCAGAAGCGCCGAGTGCGGGAGACCTGCCGCCGCGTCACCGATCACCTGCTGGATCACGGCTACTATCTGGTCGACCTGGACGGCAAGCACACGCGCTGGGGGGTCTGGGCGCCGGAGCAGCTCAACGACAACCCGGAGTGGGAGGCGGAGCGGGGCCTCAACTCGCTGGAGATGCTCTCCTACCTGAAGGTGGCGCATCACCTCGTCGGCGACCCGCGCTACGCGGAGGCGTACCGGTCGCTGATCCGGGACCACGGCTACGCCCTGAACATGGTCAACACCAAAGTGGTTCCGCCCGGTGAGGTGAACCATTCCGATGACGAGCTGGCGTTCCTCTCCTACTATCCGCTGCTGCAGCTCGAGACCGACCCGGCGCTCCGCGCGCTCTACGTGGCGAGCCTGCGCCGGAGCTGGGAATACGAGCGCGTGGAGGCATCCCCGCTCTGGAGCTTCATCTACGGCGCCTGCACCGGGGAGCCGTGCGACGTGGAGGCCAGCGTCCAGGCGCTCCAGGAGATCCCGCTCGACCTGGTGAAGTGGCCCACGCGCAACTCCCATCGGGCGGATCTTCACTACGACCCGGTGCCGGACCGCTTCGGTAAGCGACAGCTCCTGCGCCCGCTGCCGTGGACGGAGCGCCCGCTCCACAAGTGGAACGGCAACCCGTTCGTGGTCGACGGCGGCGACGGAGGAGAAGAGGAGGACCAGACGATGTGGCTGCTCCCCTACTGGCTCGGCCGCTACCACCGGCTCATCAGCTAACGCAGAGCGCCCCCGTGACCTTCCCTCCCGCCCGATCGACTGCGTTAAGCCGCCGGCGCCTCCTGGGGGCGCTGGGCGCGGGCTCCCTCGCGCCGGCGCTCTCCGGGTGCCGGGAGCGGACGGAGAGCGGCATCACCCTGCGCATGGTCTCCACCAACCACGGGGAGCGGATGCGGGAGCCGTTCGCCGCGGCGCTGCGGGAGTTCGAGCGGGAGCATCCCGGCGTCCGGGTGCGTGAGACGACGATGGACGACGACGTCTACCAGAAGATGGGGCTCGTCAACCTCTTCGTCGGCGGCGACCCCCCGGATCTCTTCTTCCAGTGGGGCGGGGAGCTGGTCCGCAAGTACGCCGACGCCGGCCACGCGCTCGACCTGACGCCGTTCCTGCCGCCGGAGGAGCGGGAGCGCTTCCTGCCCTCCTGCTGGGCCTCGTGCCGGGCGAGCGGCGGCTACTATCTCTGGCCGACCAGCGCCTCCGTCACCACCGTCCTCTGGTACCGCCGCAGCCTCTTCGAGCGCGCGGTGCAGCCGCCCACCACCTGGGAGGAGCTCATCGCTGTCTGCGAGTCGTTTCGGCAGAGCGGCACGATCCCGATCGCGGTCGGTAACAAGGAACTCTGGTCGGGCGGCAACTTCGCCGCCTGGATCGCGGCGCAGCGGCTGGGGGCGGAGCGCTACCGGCAGGTGCTGGGGCTGGCGCCGGGGACGCGGCTGGACGACCCGGAGCTGGTCGACGCGTTCCGGCTCCTCTCCGACCTGCAGGCGCGCGGCTTCTTCAACCGAGGCGTGGCCGGGGTGAGCACCGACGAGGCGCGGTCGCTCCTGGCGCAGGGCCGCGCGGCGATGCACCCGATCGGCGACTGGCTGGTGAGCGAGGTGGAGCCGGAGGAGGCGGAAGACCTCGACGCGATACTCCTGCCGCCGCTCCCCAACCAGAGCGGCGAGACCGGGACCCTGCTGGCGCTGGCGACCGGCTACATGGTCGCGCGCCGGAGCCGCCACCCGGAGCTGGCCGTCGCCCTGCTGCGCCACCTGACGCGGACCGAAGTGCAGCGCGGCTGGACGGAGCACGGCCACGTGAGCTCCCTCCGCGCCGCCGCCCCGGGGCCGGAGGCGCCGGTAGGCCAGCGCCGCCTGACCGAGTTCATGGAGACCGCCCCGGCCGCGGCGCTCGCGCCGGACGTCGGCTTCAACCTGGAGGTGAGCGACGCCTTCCTGGATGCGGTGAGCCTGGTCCTCGCCGGCCGGGCCGCGCCGGAAACGGCTCTTGCCGACGCCGAGCGCCAGGTCCGGGCGCTGCGGAGGGCCGCGGCATGACCTCGGGCGAGCGGCGGCAGCTCCGGTGGCTGGGCGCGCCCGCGTTGGCGCTGTACCTGGTGTTCGTGGTGCTCCCGGTGCTTGCCGCGGGTGCCCTCTCGCTCTTCACCTGGGACGGCATCGCTGCACCGGCCTTCGCGGGCTCGGCGAACTATACCCGCGCGCTGTTCGGCGATCCGATCTTCCTCCGCTCGTTCCTGAACAACGCGGTCTACGTGGGGATCACGCTGGTGGTGGAGGTCGGCGCCGGGCTCCTCTTCGCGGCGGCCTTGCAGGCGCGGCTCCCGCTCGCCGGATTCTGGCGCGCGCTCTTCTTCAGCCCGATGGTGCTCTCGATGGTGGTGGTCGGGCTTCTCGGCGGCTTCGTCCTGAACCCGGACTTCGGCATCCTCAGCTCCGCCCTGCGCGGCCTGGGGCTGGGGCACCTCGACCGCGACTGGTTGGGAGACGATCGCACCGCCCTCTACGCCGTCTCGCTTGTTTCCGGCTGGCGCTACGCCGGCTTCTACATGGCGCTCTTCGCCGCCGGCCTGGCCCGCGTGCCGCCGGAGGTGCTCGACGCCGGCCGTCTAGACGGCGCGGGGGAGGCCTTGCTCTTCCGCCGGGTCACGCTGCCGATGCTGGCGCCGGTCACCGCCATCGCGGTGCTGCTCTGCGTGACCGGCGGCTTCCAGGCATTCGATCTCTTCTTCGTGATGACCGACGGCGGGCCGTTCCACAGCACCGAGATCCCGTCGCTCTGGATGGTCAAGAAGGCGTTCAATCGCCAGTCACTCGGCTACGGCGCCTCCCTGGGCGTGCTGCTGGCGCTCTTCGTTGCCGCGCTCGGAGTGCTGCAGCTCCGAGTCCGGAGGGAGAGCCGGTGAGCGTCCCCGCCAAGCCGACGCGGCGCAGCGCGTCCCCCGGCCGCTCGCTCCTGCTGGCGGGCGTGGCGCTCGTCTCCCTGCTGATGGCGGCGCCGCTCGTCTGGATGCTCCTCGGCTCCCTCCGCTCCAACGAGGAGATCCTGCGGGCGCCGTTCGCGCTGCCGGAGGCGTGGCGCTGGGGCCAGTGGAGCGAGGCGTGGGTGGAAGGGAACCTCTCCGCCTACGCCGTCAACAGCGGCGTCGTGACGGCGCTCTCGGTCACGCTGACCGTACTCCTCGGAGCCGCGGCCGCCTACCCGCTGGCGCGAGAGTCCGGCGCCACCCCACGGACGCTGCTGCTCTACCTGGTGGGGCTGGTGGTGCCGGCGCAGGCCGCCGTGGTGCCGCTCTTCCTGCTGCTGCGGTCGCTGCGCCTGCTCGACACCTGGTGGGCGCTGGTGCTGCCGTACGTGGCGTGGAACCTGCCGGTGGCGGTCTTCGTCTTCTACGGCTTCTTCCGGGGGCAGTCGACCGAGCCGGAAGAAGCAGCGCGCCTCGACGGCTGCGGTCCGCTGGCGATCTTCTGGCGCATCGCCCTGCCGATCGCCCGGCCTGCCGCGGGAGTGGTCGCCATCCTCACCGCGCTCGCCGTATGGAACGAGCTGCTCTTCGCCCTGCTCTTCGTCAGCAGCGAGAGCGCCCGCACCCTGCCGCTCGGCCTGCTCGCCTTCAGCAGCGCGCATACCACCGACTACGGCCTCACCTTCGCCGCGCTCAGTATGATGTCGCTCCCGCTGCTCGTCGCCTACGCCTTCGTGCAGCGGTGGCTGATCGAAGGCGCGGAGGTCACGCTGGCGTGAGTGGGAGACCCAGGACCTGACGATGATCTCGATCCACGATCACCGCCTTCTCGCCTATCACGTGGACTGTGAGGCCCGGCAGATCACGCTCCGAACTATCTTCCAGGATGAAGAGCCGCACGAGAAGGCGCAGATCACCTTCACCGGGGTGCTCGCCTACCACTTCGAAGGGGACGCCTTCGGAACGATCCTCTTCGACATCACCGCCGTACCGCCGGCAGAGATCGTGGGTCAGTACGCCGAGCTCTTCGCGCGGCTGAAGAACTACGGCTGGCCGGGACCGACCTATCAGACCCCGGAAGAGCTGAACCAGCGTCTCGAGGGGTCAGGGGTGACTGGTTATCTGATCTATTCGTCGTGCGGGATGGATGGGTTCGTTCTCGCGAAGAGGATGGAGATTCGGGCTGCGGCAGCTGCTCCGAAGAGCACGAGGTGCTAGCGCCTATGGGGGCATCACGCTACATCCTCTTTCATCGGACGGAGGGCCACTGCGTCACCTGGCTGGTCCAGGCGACGGACCTGCGGGAGGCGCTGGTCCGCTTTCTCCTGGACGCCTGGGGGGACGCCGGCGAGCTTCTGCCCGACGGCTCGCTGGTGGATGACGATGGCCTCGGATGGCGGGTCGTCTACACGCACCCGCTGCAGGCGATTGAGGCAAATTACAAGATCTGCGAGGACTGGGAGATCCGGAGCCTGGACGAGCCGAGCCTGCAGGCGGAGGTCGCCGAGGTCTTCTGCAGCGCCGATCCGTCCGACCTCGACAAGCACATCTCGGCCGCGCGCCGGGCTCTTCGGGAGGCGCATCCGCGCAGCCGGGCACGGGCGTTCGTCTGGTACCTCCGGAGCGGCCCACTCGTCACGTTCTACCGGCGCCCCCGGCGAGGTGCGGTGCTCGAAATCGTCGCCCGCTACCTGCTGCCATGGAAAGACTGGCCGAATGCGCGACCATGGACCGGCAGCTACGACGACCTGCTCGGAGAGCTGTTCCTCGGCCCCGGAGAGCGGCACGGAGCCGCGGGAGCCCGCCATAGTGCGGAGCCTCACCCGTAGATTTCGGGCAAGTCGTGCGGCTTCTGAGTATGAGTAAAGGAGAACGAGTAGGAGTAGGAACGTGGGTTCGGAGGGCTGCCCATCCCCACCATCCCCGTTCCCCATCTCCATATCTCCTGAGGATCCAGCATGCCCGTTACCTACGATCAGATTACCGAGTACCACCAGCAGCTTTCCGCGCACCAGGACCCGGTGCTGCTCCGCATGGAAGAAGAGGCGCGGCGGGACCAGTTCCCGATCATCGGGCCGGCTTCCGGAAAGATGTGCTACCTCCTCGCGCGCGCTATCGGGGCCCGCAAGGTGTTCGAGCTGGGATCCGGCTACGGCTACAGCACCCTCTGGTTCGCCCGGGCCGTGCGGGAGAACGGCGGGGGGACCGTCCACCACACCGTCTGGGACGAAGAGCTGCAGCGCCGGGCGAAGGCGAACGTGGAGGAGGCCGGCTATTCCGACCTGGTCCGCTTCCACCTGGGCGAGGCGGTGCAGACGCTGCGGGAGACCGACGACACGTTCGACATCGTCTTCAACGACATCGATAAGGACGGCTATCCCGCCAGCTTGCCGGTGATGAAGCAAAAGCTGCGGGTCGGCGGCCTGATCATCATCGACAACATGCTCTGGCACGGGCGCATCTTCGACCCCGAGGACCGAGACGCCACGACGGCAGGAGTGCGCGAGTTCACGCGCCTCCTGCAGGAAGATCCCGACTTCGTCTTCCAGCTCATCCCGGTCCGCGACGGGATCATCACGGCACTCCGCGTGAGCTGAGCCGATCGACGGGGCGCCGTGGCGGGGCCGGCGGCGCCCCTCGCTTGCTCGGGCGGATACAATTCCTCACCATGCCACGCACCGCCGAAATCGAGCGCTCCACCGCCGAGACTCAGATCAGCCTCTCGCTGGACCTGGACGGCTCCGGGAAGGCCGACGTCCAGACCGGAGTCGGCTTTCTGGACCACATGCTGACCCTCTTCGCCCGCCACGGGCTGCTCGACCTGACGGTCCGCTGCCAGGGCGACCTCCACGTGGACCAGCACCACACCGTCGAGGACGTCGGCATCTGCCTGGGGATGGCGATCGCGCGCGCCGTCGGGGACAAGAAGGGGATCGTCCGCTACGGCACCTTCACCGTGCCGATGGACGAGACGCTGGTGATGGCGAGTCTCGACCTGAGCGGGCGCGCCTTCCTGGTCTGCAACCTCGACGTGAAGAACCGCAAGATCGGCGAGTTCGACGCGGAGCTCACGCCGGAGTTCTTCCGCGCCGTGGCCGGCAACGCGCTGCTGACGCTGCACGTACACCAGTTCCACGGCGAGAACGCCCACCATATCGTTGAGGCCGCCTTCAAGGCGTTCGGCCGCGCTCTCGACGCGGCGACCCTTATCGACGAGCGCCAGCCCGGCATCCCGAGCACCAAAGGCGTGCTCTGACGTTGCGAGTCACCACCCTCCGAGCGGACGCGGGCACCCCGTCCTGCAGCCCGCACACCACCATGAGCAGCTCCACGACCCCACCGCTGCACGTTCGACTCCATCGCCGCGCCTTTACCCGGTGGGCCGCCGGCGGCCTGCTGGTCTCACTCGGGGCCGGGGTGTCCGCGCAGCCGGCGAAGAAGCCCCGGCTCGAGTTTGCCGAGACGGCCGGGGTCTACCGGATCGCCTTCCACCCGGCGGGCGACCTGCTGGCAGTAGCGGTACAGGATGGACCGCTGGACCTCTGGGATCTCCGGACCGGCCAGCGCCGCGCACGGCTCCAGGCTGCCCAGAACCCGATCCCCAACTCGCTCGCGTTCAGCCCGGACGGCGCGACGCTGGTCAGCGGGATGGGAGACGGCGCGATCCTGGTCTGGGACGTGGCTTCCGGAAGTAAGAAGCACACGCTCCGGGGCGACGGCCTCGCGGTGGAGGCGGTCGCCGTCAGCCCAAACAACGGCATTCTCCGCGCCTCCGCCCTCTCGGGAGTGCGGCAGTGGGATCTCGCCGCCGGCCGGGAGCTTCCGGAGATCCCCATCGCCTCGGATGGCGGCACCACCCTCCCGGTCGTCCTCTCCGCGCGCGGGACGGTGCTGGCGGCGGTGGGGCTGGACCACAGCATCCGTGTCTGGCACCTGGCCGCCGGGAAGCCACGCGCGCTGACCCTGAAAGGTCACACCCAGCTCGTCAGCAAGCTGGCGTTCACCCCGGACGGAAAGATCCTGGTCTCCGGCGGCCAGGACGACCAGATCCGGGTGTGGGACACCGCCACCGGACGTCCCCTTCCCCTGAAGAGCAAGGCCGGCTTTATCGGAGACGTGGCAATCTCGCCGGACGGGCGCACCGCGGCATCCGGGACGTTCTCGGGCTCACAGGTCACGCTGTGGGACCTCGCTACCAACCGGGTGGTCGCCACGCTCCCCGGCGCCGATCCGGACCGCAGCGTCCTCGCGCTGGCATTTTCCGCCGACGGCCGCACCCTCGCCGTTGGGGAAGGCGATCGCATCCGCGTCTGGGACGTTCCGCAGCGCTAAGGGGTACGCTGGAGTGATTGGCCGCTGTAGCCTCGGACTGAAGTCGAGGCTACAGCGAGCGAAGTCCGCCTGCGCGGGCTCAGACGTGCCGGCTCGAAAAGCTGGCGTTACTTACTCCCCACCCCCTTTGGGGGGGTGTGCGCCTGACTCGAAAACGCGGCGGCGGGTGAATTAGCGGGCAAAGCGGGATGTCTTAAGGGCAGAGAAATGAGTGCGGAGGGCGGGATTCAAAAGCTCGCGTGAGCGGCGCGGCCGGTCCTCCGCCCTCTGCACTCCGTCCTGATTTCATCCCCACATCCCCCTTATCCCCCTTCTTACACCAGCAGCCTACCGCACGGTGATCGGGGCGGTGGCTTCGGCGACGCGGCCGCGGTCCTGAGACGGGATCCAGGCGCGCACGGTATAGCGGCCGGTCGGAACGCGCATGCCCTCGTTGTTGCGGACGTTCCAGTTCACCCCGTAGGTGTGCGCTTCCCCCGGACGAAAGACGGTGCTGGTGAGCGCCTGGGTAAAGAGGCGGCCATTGCCCCACCGCCAGACGGAGCGGCCGTCGCGCAGCACTTCGAAGTCGTACGCCTGACCGCTGGTGCGCGGGATCTCGAGGGTGCGCTCCGTCGGGTTGGTGATCGTGAAGGTGAGCGTCACGCTGCCGTTTTGAGTCACCGAGGTATCGGATAGCTCCAGCTCAGCGCGGAGCGGGGTTTCATTCGGCTCCTCATCATCCGGCCGGGCCGGGACCGGAGCGCCGGGTCGCGCGGGACGGACCGGGGCCGGGGTGCCGGGCTGGTTTACCTCGATCTCCACCCGGACGATATTCGCGCCGGTAATGCCGCCCTGCTCTCCGGTGATCTCCCGCACCCGGTAGCGGACCATCCGGTCGGCGCCGGGAAGCGCCCGCAGCGCCCGCGCCACCGCGGCGTCGAGCGCCTCCTGCACGCTCCCCTGGCGCGAGACTCCCTCGTAGACCCGAATCGTTTCCGTGCGGCCGGCCGGGGCCGGCTGGAGATCTCGCGCCACCTGCGCTCCCGAAATAGCGCCGACCAGCAGCAGGAGCAGCCCTGCCGAGACGGTGACTGGGACGGTGAATGAGCGTCGCATGGCAAAATGGCTCCCTGGGGTAGTACGCAAGGTCTACCCCCGCGGCAGGGGGCCAAAACGGCGGTCGAGCGCAGAGCGGGCAACGGCCCCGGGGACCCGAGCCGCGAGTACTCCGTCAGTCCGGGATCGACGGGTGACCTTGGCAAGGGAGAGTGGGCGAGAGGGCGAGCTTGAGAAGCGGCTTACGAGCGCGGCTCTCCCACTCCCCCACTCTCCCTTGCTCCCACTCAGTCCTGGGAGAAGTAGCTGGACACACAGCTAGGCGGGACTGGCGTGGGTCCCGGCGTCCGCGGAGGCAGGGACCTTGCCGTCCAGGAGACAGCTCACGTTGGTGTCCCCCATCACGTTGATGGCGGTGCGGCAGCGGTCGAGGAACCAGTCCACCGTGATGAGCAGCGCGATGTACTCGGTCGGCAGCCCCACCGCGGTGAAGACCATCGTCATCGTCACCAGCCCCGCTTCCGGAATGCCGGCGGCGCCGACGGAGGCGACGACGGAAGTCAGCACCACCAGGAGTTGCTGCCAGAAGCTCAGCTCGATCCCGAGCATCTGGGAGATGAACAGCGCCGACATCGCCTCGTAGAGCGCGGTGCCGTCGTTGTTGAAGTTGGCGCCCACCAGGGCGCCCAGGCTCGCGGAGCGGTCCCGCAGCCCCACCCGGTCCACCAGGCAGGAGTAGGTCACCGGCATGGTCGCGGTGGAGCTGGCGGTCGAGAACGCCATCACCAGCGCGTCCCGCGTTCCCCGCAGCAGCTCTCCCGGCCGGACCCACGAGCGCAGCCGGACGCGGACCAGGTAGTACGCCGCCTGGAGGACCAGCGCCAGCAGCACCGCGCCGATGAACGCGGCGAGCGCGCCGAACGGGGCGAAGCCTTCCTTTGCCACCACTCCGGCCACGACGCCGAAGACGCCGATCGGCACGAGATCGATCACCCAGTGCAGGATCTTCAGCAGGGTATCGAAGGCGATCTCGATGAAGTCTTCGAGAGTATTGAGCGGACGCCGCCGCGAGCTCCGCAGCGCGATTCCGAAGGCGACGGCGATAATGATGACGCCGATCACCTTGTTGTTGTCGACCAGCGGACGCAGCAGGTTGTCCGGAACGTTGTCCAGGAACTGCGCGACCGGATCGGAGGCCGCCGGCGCCTTGATGCCGTTGTCCTTCAGGATCTGCATCACCTGCGGCGCCAGCGGATCCTGCGAGCGGTTCGCCACCGGCGGCGGCTTGGGCGCATCCAGCTTGGCCAGCGTGCCGGGCCGCACCAGGTTCGCCACCGCCAACCCGATGCAGATCGCCACGAGCGTGTTCAGGACGAGCAGGTAGGCGAGCCGGCCGACCGACCCACTGCCCAGCTCGGCCGTCATGAGCGCCCGGATGATCGCAATCAGGATCAGCGGCGGCGCCAGCGCCCGCAGGAGGCGGAGGATCAGGTCGCTGACCACCTGGAGCCACTCGACCTGGGGCCCGAAGGCTGCCCCCACCGCCGTCCCCAGCAGCAGCCCCGCGAGGATGCGCAGGTAGAGCGGCGCATGGTGCCACCGGGCGAACAGGCCCCGCTGCGGCTCTCCAGGCTCATGCTCCACGGCGGACGGCTGGTGCGGCATCACGGCGGGCCGAGCTCCTGTTCTGTCGGAATCGCCTCGGGGGGGAGACCGTCCCGGTCGCTCCCGGCTACTGCTGCTCGAAGAGGAAGACGCCTTTCTTGTTGGAGATCACGAGGTCCGGGCGGCGGTCCCGGTTCATGTCGATCGCGGTGAATTGTGTGCCGACGCCCGAGTCGCGGTCGATCTCGTGGCGCGTCCACTCGACCTTGCCGTCCTTCCGCCGGAACTCGAACCAGTAGAGCACGGCGGGGTCGTTCGGGTTCACGTCGCCGTTCGGGCCGTGGGCCCACCAGCGCTTTCCGGTCACGAAGTCCGGCTGGCGGTCGCCGTTGATGTCGACCATCTGCACGGAGTGCGACTGTGAGAAGGTGTCGTCGATCGTGTGCTGTACGAACTCCGGCCCGTTGGCGCCCTGCCGCTGCTCGTACCACCAGACGCCGATGGCGTGGGCAGAGCTGCTGAAGACGTCCATGTCGCCGTCGCCGTCGAAGTCATAGGTGTACATCGTGGCGCAGTCCGGTCCCAGCTTGGCGGGGACGAACTTCCAGCGCTCGGCGCTCCGGTCGGCCGGCTGCTCGTAATAGCCGTCTTTACAGAGGATGTCCGGCCGCTTGTCGCCGTTGACGTCTCCCACCCCGAGCCCGTGGGAGAAGCGGTTGCAGCCGGGCTCCTTCAGCCCGCCGATCAGGTGCTGCTGCCAGCCGCTCTGCGGGGTGCTGCCGGGGCGATAGAACGCCATCCGCTCTTCCTTGAACGGAGAGACGAGCTCCGGCTTGCGGTCGCCGTCCAGGTCGGCCCAGATCGGCGTCTCGTTGCAGGCGCTCTCGGTGACCAGGTGCTCGGTCCACTCGCCGCCGCTCTTGCCGGGATTGCGGAACCAGACCGACTTCTCCCCCGGGAAGCCGACCACCAGCTGGTCCGCCCATCCGTCGCGGTCGAAGTCGCCGGCGAACGAGAGGAAGCAGTTGCTGTAGCCGGTCGCCGGCTCGAACTTCTGCGGCGGGCGGATCTCGTGGCGCTTCCAGTCCGGCGCCTCGTACCAGACGTTGCCGGCGAAGATATCGAGCTTGTCGTCCCGGTTGATGTCCGCCGCCGAGGCGCCTTCCGCGCGGAACTCGGTATCCAGGACCGTCTTCTTCCACCGCACCTCCTTCGGCGCCGTGCCGGCGGAAATGGCGGGGAGCGCCGCGGCCACCGCGGCGACAGCGAAGGGAAGGAGCAGGGAGCCGGTAGGGAGACGAGACATGGACGAGGACCTCTACGCGCGGTGTCCCGCGGAGACGACGACCGCGGACAGGTGGTAGTTGGGTCCGGGGCGGCCGGTTCCCTTCCCTGCCTCGCTCCGGGGGCGCTCTGGATCGGCCCGTACATGCAAAAGCGGACGGCACCGGAGTGCCGTCCGTCCACGCGTTCTCTAGTAGCGGGGGAGGGGCTCGAACCCTCGACCTTGGGGTTATGAATCCCACGCTCTGACCAGCTGAGCTACCCCGCCGCGCCTGCGTATTATGCCAGCGGCCTCAGGACGTGTCAATACCGTCGTCCGGTTCCGACGACAGCGTTGGCGGCGCTCATCCGGTTGCCTCCAGAGCGAGGTTCGAAGAGGTCGGCGCAACCACGGCGGGTGAGGTGCGTCACAGTGAGGGAGGCTCCTGCGGAGGACGGCATGCTGAACCGGCGCGACGCGATGGTCCGGCTCGGGCAGGTGGGGTTGAGCGGGCTCACCCTGCCGGCGCTGCTGCGCGCGGAGCGGGCGGTGGCGGCTCCGTCCGGTCCGGCGCCGCGGGCGAAGGCGTGCATCCTGATCTTCCTCTGGGGCGGGCCGCCGCAGCAGGACATGTTCGACATGAAGCCGGACGCGCCGGAAGGGATTCGCAGCGCGTTCCAGCCGATCAAGACGAACGTGCCCGGCCTCGAGATCTGCGACCAGATGCCGCTTCTGGCGCAGCAGGCGGATAAGCTGGCGATCATCCGCTCGATGACCCACGAGAGCGACGTGCACGAGCCGTCGGTCTACCGGGTGCTCACCGGGCAGGTCGACCCCACCCAGGTAATCCCGCGGAACAACCGCACGAGGGCGCACTTCCCCGGCCCGGGCGCCATCGTCTCCCAGTTCCTCGGCTGCGCCTCCGCGCCGGCGAGCGTGACGCTGCCGCGGCCGGTGATGCACGACGGCGTGAAGTACTCCGGCACGCACGCCGGCTTCCTCGGCGCGGCGCACGACCCGCTGGAGCTGCCCGACTCCGGCTTCGCGGACGGCCGCCCGGTCTTCGACCTCGGCCTCCCCTCCGGCGTCGACGCGGAGCGACTGGTGCGCCGCCGCGGGCTGCTCCACCTGATCGAGGCGCAGCAGCGGTCGCTCGACCAGCATGGCGCGGTCCAGGGCATCGACGCCTTCCGCGAGCGGGCGTTCAGCCTGATGTCCTCCCCGGAAGCGAAGGGGGCGTTCAACCTGGACCGCGAGACGGCGGCGATGCGCGACCGGTACGGCCGCAACCACTACGGCGAGAGCTTCCTCCTCGCCCGGCGGTTGATCGAGGCGGGCGTGCGGATGGTGACCCTCAACTGGATGTTCTTCCGGCCGGACGGAAACCCGCTCAACCCGTGGGACAACCACGGCGGCACGCCGGCGCTCGGGAACCTGGGCGGCTTCGACATGCTGAAGGCGGACTACTGCATCCCGCCGCTCGACCGCGCCTACTCCGCGCTCCTCGCCGACCTGGCGGACCGCGGCCTGCTCTCCGAGACGCTGGTGGTAACGACCGGCGAGTTCGGGCGCACGCCGAAGATCAACGACAAGCAGGGGCGGGAGCACTGGGGGCACTGCTACTCCGCCCTCGTCTCCGGGGGCGGTGTCCGCGGCGGGCAGGTCTACGGCGCCAGCGACGAGCACGCCGCCTACCCCGCGGACCAGCCGGTACGGCCGGAAGACCTGCTGGCGACCATGTACCACGCCCTCGGCATTCCGCCGGAAGGCGAAATCCGGGACGGCACCGGTCGCCCCCACCGGTTCTGCACCGGCACCCCCGTCACGGCGCTGTTCGGATAAGCTCCCAGGTGGTAGCAGGTTGGCAGGTTGGCAGGTTGCAGGTTAGCCGTCCGCGAGACGGGTTCGGAACCTGCCAACCTGGAACCTGGAACCTGCTAACGATGAGACTTACGCTCCCAGCCACCACCCGATGACGCGGTCTGCCACGCGCAGCAGTCAGGCCGGTCGCGGCGGCAGCTCCCGGTAGCCGGGGGTCACCTGGGCGATGTTCGGCGTGAGGTCCGCCTCCACGTTGCCGAAGACCCAGGAGAGCCCGCCCAGGAAGACCGACTGGAAGATCGGGCTGGTCCAGACGTCCTCCCGGTGGCCCATGGAGGTGTAGAAAACGCGTCCCTGCCCGTGCTTGCGGGCCCAGGTGGAGGGATACGGTGGGCGCTGGTAGTCGGAGCCGTTCATCCCCTCCGTCTCCTGCACCAGCAGCACGTGGAGGTCGGGGCGGAAGTCCTTCAGGGAGTACCACTCCTCCATCATCCGGAACTGCTCCCCGGTCTTTACGTTCAGCGCCGCCATGCCGGGGAAGCGGGTGTCGACCACGCGCATCCCCGCCACCTGCTGCGGCCCGTGCCGGATGAACTCCGCGCCGATCATGGCGACGTACGGGTCGACCCTGTCCCCGTGGTTGACGAACCGGTTGGAGCGGTCCGGCGGGTCCGGCTGCGTGTGGAACGTGTCGGTGGCGCTGTGCGTGCCGATGAACCCCTTGCCGGCGCGGATCGCGTCGAGGAGCGCCTGCTTCCCCTGCGGCGTCATCGGCGGATTCTTATCGGTGCCCGGCGTGGTGAGATCGCCCGTGGTGTAAAAGAAGAAGGCGTCGTACCGGGCCAGGTTCTCCGGGGTGAAGACGGAGCCGTCCTTGGTCGACGTCACCTCAAAGCCGTGCTTCGGTCCCAGCTCCGCGAGGACCTTCTCCACGTGGCTCGGCTCGCCGTTCACCCGCTTGATCACCGGATGCTCGAAGCCGGACGACTTGCTGAAGAAGAGCAGCCTGCGGACCTGCTGGCCCTGTGCCGCCGCCCAGCCGAGCGGGAACGTGGAGAGTCCCATCCCGGCCGCCGCCGCGCCCGCCCCGGCGAGAAGTCGTCGCCTGTTCATATCGGTTACTCCTGACGTGCGCCCCGCGGGCCCGTTCCCGCGCTAGGAGAAGGAGACGCCGGCCTCCCGGAGACAGTCCAACACCCGCGGCAGCGGCTCCTGCCAGAGCCACGCCGGCCTCATCCGGAAGCCCGGGATCGCGATGGATGAAAGCCAGCCCGCCTCTTCCGCCACGGGGGCGTACTTCCCCTCCGGCCCGATCCGGTAGAGGTGAAGCACCTGGTACGCCGGATCCACGACCCAGTATTCGATAACTCCCGCCGCCTCATACTCGGCGAGCTTCTCGCGGCGATCGCGGTCGACACTCTCGGGGGAGACAATCTCGAAGGCGGCGTCGGGCGCTCCGTCGAGATAGGTACGGCGGAGCGTATGTGTCTTCTCCGCGCTGACAAAGAGCAGATCTGGCACCCGCCGAAGCCCCGCCCGCAGCCGCACCTGGAACTCCGGCCCGCGGACGCGACCGACAGGGTTGACCTCGAGATAGTTCCCCAGCAAACGCGCCAGGAAGTGGAACAGGTCGTCATGCACCGCGGATACGGGAGACATCTCAACGATCACCCCGTCGACAAACTCCGCACGGGTGTCCTCGTCGCACCATGACTCGAACTCCTCCTCGGTCATCAGCCGCGGGATCTCTGTGCGCATCGCCATCAGCGCAGCCCTCCTACCTCTGCCGGATTGCGGCCAGACAGTCCGTCACGCGGGGAAGACGCTCCTGCCAGAGCCAGTCCGGGCGCATTCGAAAGCCCTCGATCGTCTCGGAGTACAGCCAGCCATCCGTCTCCGGCACCCGGGCGTACTTCCCGTCCGACCCCAGCCGGTACAGGTGGAGCGTACGGGAATACGGATCGATGAGCCAGTATTCCGGGATCTGCGCCGCCTCGTAGTCGAGGTACTTCTCGCGCCAGTCCCGCGCCTCGCTCTCGGGGGAGACGATCTCCCACACGGCGTCCGGCGCACCCTCGATGAGATTCTCGCGGATGCGGTCGCGATGCTCCGAAGCAACATAGGTGATATCCGGGACTCGTCGGAGGGCCGGTCGGAGGCGTACGGCGACTTCGCCGCCGAAGATCTCGCTTCCCTCCCGCGACTCCAGGTGCACGCGCAGGAGCGTCAGGATGAACACCGCGAGCCGTGCGTGATTGGTAGAGACCGGTGACATATCGATGACCACTCCGTCGACGAATTCGGCGCGGGTGTCCTCGTCGCACCAGGCGTCGAACTCTTCCTCCGTCATGCGGAGCTCGGACGGGTGTCCTTCCAACTCCAGGCTCATCGCTCTCTCCGCGTCTCTGGTCCAGGAGCAAGGGCGAGCAGGCGAGGGGAGGTGGACCGGGCTCTCCCACTCCCCCACTCCGCTTTCACCCACTCCCGGCGTTAGCTCTCGTTGCTCTCGTACTTCTCCCTGAGCGAGGCCACCACGGCCGGGTCGGCGAGCGTGGTGGTGTCTCCGAGAGCGCGGCCCTCCGCCACGTCGCGCAGCAGCCGGCGCATGATCTTGCCGCTGCGCGTCTTGGGGAGCTCCGCGGTGAAGACGATCGAGTCGGGCCGGGCGATGGCGCCGATCTTGCGCGCCACGTGCGCCTTCAGCTCGTCCGCCAGCGCGTCGCTCGCTTCGCGTCCCGCCTTCAGCGTCACGAAGGCGGCGGGAGCCTCGCCCTTCAGCTCGTGCTTCTTGCCGATCACGGCCGCTTCCGCTACCGCCGGGTGGTCGACCAGCGCGCTCTCGATCTCCATCGTGCTCAGGCGGTGTCCAGAGACGTTCATCACGTCGTCCACCCGCCCCAGCACCCAGAAGTAGCCGTCGGCATCCCGCTTGGCGCCGTCCCCGGTAAAGTAGATCCCCGGATAGCGGCTCCAGTAGACCTGCTGGAAGCGCTCCGGATCGCCGTAGAGCGTACGGAGCATCCCCGGCCACGGGTGCTTGATGACGAGGTAGCCGCCGCCGACCGGCACGCTGTTCCCCTGCGCGTCGAGGATATCGGCGGAGATCCCCGGCAGCGGCCGGGTCGCGGAGCCGGGCTTCGTCGGCGTCACCCCCGGGAGCGGGCTGATCATGATGTGCCCCGTCTCCGTCTGCCACCAGGTATCGACGATCGGGCACCGGCCCCCGCCGATGTGGTCGTGGTACCACATCCACGCCTCGGGGTTGATCGGCTCGCCGACCGACCCGAGCAGCCGCAGACGGGAGAGGTCGTGGCGCGCAGGGTACTCCTCGCCCCACTTCATGAACGCGCGGATCGCCGTGGGGGCGGTGTAGAAGACCGTCACCCCGTACTTCTCGCAGAGAGCCCAGAAGCGGTCCTTGTCCGGGAAGTCGGGGGCGCCCTCGTACATCACGCTGGTGGCGCCATTGGCGAGCGGTCCGTAGACGATGTAGCTGTGCCCGGTCACCCAACCGATGTCCGCGGTGCACCAGTAGACGTCGTCCGGCTTCAGGTCGAAGACCCACTTCGTGGTGCAATAGCAGCCCAGCAGGTAACCGCCGGTGGTGTGGGCGATTCCCTTCGGCTTACCGGTGCTCCCGCTGGTGTAGAGGATGTAGAGCAGGTCCTCCGAGTCCATCGGCTCGGCCGGGCAATCGGCGGATGCGTCGGCGGTCACCTCGTGCCACCAGTGGTCGCGGCCCTCGCGCATGGAGACCGGCGCCCGCTCCGCGCCAACCCGCTCCAGCACGACCACCTTCTCCACCGACGGGCAGCTTTCCAGCGCCTCGTCCGCCGCCTTCTTCAGCGGCACCACGCCGCCGCGCCGCCAGCCGCCGTCCGCGGTCACCAGCACCTTCGACTGAGAGTCGTGGATCCGATCGGCGAGCGCCTCCGCGCTGAAGCCGCCGAAGACGACGCTGTGGGGCGCCCCGATCCGCGCGCAGGCGAGACAGGCGATGGCGAGCTCAGGCACCATCGGCATGTAGAGCGTCACGCGGTCGCCTTTCGCGACGCCGAGCGCCTTCAGCGCGTTGGCGAAGCGGCAGACCTCTTCCCACAGCTCTCGATAGGTGAGGGTCCGCGTATCACCCGGCTCCCCCTCCCAGTGGAACGCGACCCGGTCGCCGCGGCCCGCCTCGACATGCCGGTCCAGGCAGTTGTACGAAGCGTTCAACTGGCCGCCGTCGAACCAGCGCGCGAACGGAGCCTCCCACCGGAGCACCGTGTCCCACTTGCGGAACCAGTGCAGCTCCTCCGCCATGGAGGCCCAGAACGCTTCCGGATCCGCGGCGGCGCGTTCGTACAGCTCGTCGGACGAGACGTTCGCCTGGGCGGTGAACTCCGGGGTCGGCGCAAAGACGCGGGACTCCTCGAGTAGTGCCTCGATTCCCTTATCGTCGATCATGAACTCGATTCTCCTCAAACGCGCGGCGCCTGCGGTCCGGAGCGGCGCCACTCTACGAGCTTAATTGTCCGGCTCCTCCGCACCTGCCTTCCCTCCTCGTAACGAGAACAATTGTTTGCGTCTGTGGTACGAGGGGAAAGACGAGGCCGGAAGGAGACGACAGATGAGCAAGGTACAGGAGCGGAACGAGCGACGAACGGGAGAGACGTCTCACGGGCGCGGCGGTGCGGCGGAGGCCACGCGGGGAGAGGAACTGCACGACTCGCCGATGATGGTCCACCTGCTTGAGGCGCTGCGGGCCGGCACCGACATCGGGCACTTCGGCCGCCTCACCTTCGCGATGGTGGCGCGGCACTTCATGCCGGAGGAGGAGCTGGTGAAGCTGCTCGCAAAGCAGCCGGATCAAGACCAGCAAAAGGCCCGCGCGCTGGTGCTGCAGGTCCAGCGAAAGGGCTACAACCCGCCGAAGCGGGAGCGGATTCTGGAATGGCAGGCCCAGCAAGAGTTCCCGATCTGCCCGGACGGGGACGACCCGCAGGCATGCAACGTCTACCGCGAGCTGAAGCTGCCGGAACAGGTCTACGCCCAGATCCAGGAGTTCTGGGAAGAGCGGGCAGAGGCGGAGGAGTAGTCCGAACCGGGATTCACCGCAGAGACGCAGGCTCTCCGGACCTGTTTCACCACGGAGCGCACAGAGGACACCGAGAGGAACCGGCACGGGAATTCACCGCGGAGAGCGCAAAGGACGCAGAGAGGGGAACAGAGGGAGAAACCCCGGGGCCGCTCGTGGGCTCGTCAGCGGATCAGTCCTAAACTCTGGGTGCCCTCTCCGCGTTCCCTCTGCGCCCTCAGCGGCCTCTGCGGTGAACTAGATTCGGATCAGGGCCGCAGTACGGCTGACGTGAAGCGAATCAGGCCCTAAACTCTGGTCCCCTCTCTGTGCCTTCTGTGCGCTCTGTGGTGAAAAACCAGGTTCGGATTCTGCCCGCGTCTCGGCGGTGAATCACGGGTCCCCGCTGTCATTGACTCCCCACAGTGCGGCAGGTAGAATGGCACTCAGCGCGGCAGGGGGCCGATCTGTGGGAATAACAGGGCAGCGGGGTTCGCCGGGACTCGGGGCTTCGTGCCCGGAGTCTTTTTGTCTCAGCTTGCCAGGCCCTCCGCGCCAAGACCAGATGTCAGAACTCACCCACGGCGAGAGCCGCATTACCGATAACCTGGACCAGCTCCTGCAGGTGCTGCCGCCGGACGTCCGCCTGGCGATCCAGGCCCAGACGACCGGCGAGGAGCTGCTGGAGATCGTGCTCGACCTGGGCCGCCAGCCGGAGGCTCGCTACACGAGCGGCAACGTGCTGCTTACCGACCGCGTGATCGACCACGCGGACCTGGAGTACGTCACCAGCCGCGTGGGCGAGTTCGGGAAGGATAACCGCGCCGGCATCGAGCGGACCCTCCACCGTATCTCCGCCATCCGGAACCGCACCGGCCGCGTGGTCGGCCTCACCTGCCGCATCGGCCGCGCGGTGTTCGGAACGATCGACATCATGCGGGACGTGGTGGAGAGCGGAAAGAGCATCCTCATCCTCGGCCGGCCCGGCGTCGGAAAGACGACCAAGCTGCGCGAGGTGGCGCGCGTGCTGAGCGAGGAGTTCGGCAAGCGCGTGGTGATCGTCGACACCAGCAACGAGATCGCGGGCGACGGCGATATCCCCCACCCCGCCATCGGCCGCGCGCGCCGCATGCAGGTGCCGGAGCCGGCGCTGCAGCACGCCGTGATGATCGAAGCGGTGGAGAACCACATGCCGGAAGTGGTGATCATCGACGAGATCGGCACGGAGCAGGAAGCGTTCGCCGCCCGCACCATTGCGGAGCGCGGCGTGCAGCTCGTCGGCACCGCCCACGGCAACACGCTCGAGAACCTGATGATGAACCCGACGCTCTCGGATCTGATCGGCGGCATCCAGCCGGTCACCCTGAGCGACGAGGAAGCGCGCCGCCGCGGCACGCAGAAGACGGTGCTGGAGCGAAAGGCGCCGCCGACCTTCGACGTGCTGATCGAGATGATCGCCAAGGAGAAGATGGCGCTGCACGAGGACGTCTCCGGCACGGTCGACAACCTGCTGCGCGGCCGTCCGCCGCGGCCGGAGATCCGGGAGCGGACCGACGCGGGTGCCGTGGAGGTGATCCAGCCCTCTGAGGCGAGCCTGCTGCCGCCGCGGGAGGCGGGAGGCCGTGAGCGCGTCGGCACGCTGCGCCCGCACGTGCCGAGCGGAGACCGGGAGCCCCGTGGGACCACCGACGGGCGCCGGCGCCCCGAGGAGCTGGACTTTCCCCCGACCTCCTACTTCGACGAAGTCGAGGCGAAGCAGCCGAAGACGGTCAAGATCTTTCCGTTCGGCGTGAGCCGCAACCGGCTGGAAAACGCGATCCGCGTGCTCAGGGTGCCGGCCACGCTCACCCGCACCTGGGACGCCGCCGACGTGGTGATTGCCCTGAAGGCGCACTACCGCCGGGATCCGGGCCGGCTGAAGGACGCGATCGAGCACCACAAGCCGACCTTCGTGGTCCGCAGCAACACGCAGGTGCAGATCGAATCGGTCCTGCGGGAGATGTTCGGCCTCAACTCCGACGACTCGGAAGATGAGGCGGGGGCGGCGATGCGCGAAGCGGAAGAGGGAATCGCCCGCGTCCTCCAGTCCGGCGAGGCGGTGGAGCTGCTCCCGCAGAACTCCTACGTGCGCCGCCTGCAGCACGAGCTGATCCGAAGCTACAGCCTCGCCAGCGCCAGCGTCGGCAGCGAGCCCTACCGCCGCATCCGGATCACCCGGAGCTAGCCGGCTCCAGGGTGTAGGGGGTAGGGTTTAGGGTGTAGGTTTCGCGGGCGGCAATCCGACCTCGGATCGCCGCCTCCGGTCTTTAGCCTTTAGCCTTTAGCCTTTAGCCTTCTGCCTTTAGCCTTTAGCCTTTAAGAGATGTTCATCACCTTCGAAGGCCCGGAAGGCAGCGGGAAGACGACGCAGATCGCGCTGCTGGCGGAGACGCTGCGGGAGAAAGGGCGCGAGGTGGTGGTGACGCGGGAGCCGGGCGGGGTGCCGGCGGCGGAGGCGATCCGGGAGCTGGTGCTCCACGGCCGCGTCTGGCCCGAAACGGAGGCGCTGCTCTTCCTCGCCGCCCGCGCCGAGCACATGCGGGAGGTGGTGCTCCCGGCCCTGGAGCGGGGCGCGGTGGTGGTGTGCGACCGCTTCAACGATTCCACTCTCGCCTACCAGGGCTACGGACTTGGGCTGCCGGTCGACCGGCTCCGCGAGCTGTGTGACTTCGCCTGCACCGGCCGCTGGCCGGACCTCACTCTGCTGCTCGACCTTCCGCCCGCCGCGGGGCTGCGCCGCCGCTTCGGCGGGGGCGTCTTCGAGCAGCTCCACCTGGAGATCGACCTCGGCGAGCCCGCCGGTCGCGCGGAGCAGGGAGCGGGGCAGGCGATCAACAAGATGGAAAACCGGGCGCTCGACTTCCACGAGCGGGTCCGGCAGGGCTTCCTCACAGAGGCAGAGCGCGCTCCGGGGCGAATATACAGGATAGAGGCCGCGCGCACCGTTAAGCAGGTCCGCCAGGAGATCTGGCGCGTGGTGAAATCCAGACTAACCGCAGTGGCTGCCGAGACCGTACCGGGGGCGAGGGAGGAAACGCGATGAAGCTCGTAGTGGCCGTAATCCATGACCGCGACCAGCGGCGTACCAGCGAGACGCTGCTGAAGGCGGGCTTCAAGTTCACCAAGATCGCCAGCACCGGCGGCTTCCTCCGCGAGGGGAACGTCACGATGCTGATCGGCGCGAAAGAAGACGAAGTCGACCGCCTGCTCGCGCTCCTCGACGAGTCGTCGCACGCCCGCGAGCAGTACGTGAACGTGCTTCCGCCGGAGGCGACGCCGGTCGGGACGTTCCTCACCAATCCTGTTAAGGTGCAGGTGGGAGGCGCCATCGCGTTCGTGCTCGACGTGGAGCGATTCGAACGCTTCTGAACGCCGCCGCTGCCGGAAGCGACGGTTAGCAAGTTGCAGGTTGCAGGTTGGCAGGTTCGGAACGCCGGCAGCAGCGTCGAAGTGAACTGCCTCACGACTGTTTGCGGAGTGACGCGCTTGCGCGGCCCTTCTCCCGGAGTGAAGTCGCCACCGCCCAGCACCGCGCGGTGGATCTGGCACCACCTACCGGATACACCACCGGGACGTCCCAACCCGCAACCTGACGACCTGCGAACCTGCAACACCCCCTCCCACGCTCCCGCTCAGTCCCCATGACTCCGCTCATCGGACAGGAAAACCCGGAGGCGCTCCTGGCGCGCGCGCTGGCACAGGATCGCGTGGGCCATGCCTACCTGCTGCTCGGGCCGTCCGGCAGCGGCAAGGCGAGTCTCGGCGTACGCTTTGCGGCGGCGCTCTGCTGCAGCCGGCAGCCCGCGGCGGCGCTGACCGGCGGCCGGTGGCGCCTCGCCCCCTGCCAGGAGTGTGAGAGCTGCCGCCGGGTCGCGGCCGGCACTCACCCGGAAGTCGTGGCGGTGCTCCCTGATTCCAAGACCGGGCAGGATATCTCCGTCGCCCAGGCGCGGCTGGTCCGGCAGAACGCCGCGCTGGCTCCCAAGCTCGGCACGCGGCGCGTCTACCTGCTCCCCAACGCCGAGGCGCTGAACGAGGTCTCCGCCAACGCACTGCTGAAGACGCTGGAGGAGCCGGCCGCGCCGGTGACGCTGGTGCTCTGCGCCCCAAACCCGAGCCAGGTCCTGCCCACCATCCGCTCCCGCTGCCAGACTGTCCGCCTCGGGCTGGTGCCTGCCGCCGAAATCGAGCTGGGCCTCGTCTCCCGCGGGGTCCCGACCGAGCTGGCGCCCGCCCTGGCGCGGGCCTGCGGCGGGTGTCCCGGGCTCGCGATGACGTGGGCGGAGGACCCGACCGTCCTCGACCGCCGCCGCGCGGTGCTGGATGTCTTTGTCGCCGCCCTTCGGGCCCAGGCAGCCGGCCAGCCGTCGTACGGGGTGCTCGCGCTGCGGCTGGCGGAACAGCTCCGCAAGCTCGGAGAGGCGGAGAAGGACGACGAGGGCCCTGCGCGGCCCGCGAAGGTGGTCCACGCGCAGAACCTCGATCTCGGCCTCACCTTCCTGCGAGACCTCCTGCTTCTTCGCCAGGGAGCCGATCCGTCACTATCGCAGAACCAGGATCGCGTCTCACAGTTAATAGAGATGGCGATACACGCGGAGCCCGCGCGGATCCTCGACGACATCGAGGTCGTCCGCGAGGCGCAGCAGCTCCTGGACCGGAACGTGACCCCCCAGCTCGTGCTGGAGAGGATGTTCTGGGCCCTCATCTCCGGCCGTATTCCGCTTTACGAGCCGCTGTTTGATTAGGGTCCGGGGTATAGGGGTTAGGGTATAGGGAGCCACTCCGAAGGCTCTTCTCTCTTTTCAGGAGCGGGCCAGGGTGAGGCCGCGCCAGCCGCCGCCGTCTTCACGAGACCATTACCGAGATGATCAGCCAGCCGAAACAGACCACCACTCCCTCCACGGGGCCCGGCGCCGACACCCAGCCGGTGGCGGCAGGGCCGCGTCCCTGCCCGAACTGCAGCGCCACGGTGCCGGCGGACTGCGCCTGGTGCGCCTCGTGCGGACTGCAGGTGGCCGACCCGTGCTGGGAATGCGGGCGCGGGCTGCCGGCGGGTACCGCCTACTGCCCCGCCTGCGGCACCGCGAACACCGAGCCGGCGGTGGTGCAGTGCAGGCAGTGCGCCTCGACCGTCCAACGGGGCCACGTCTACTGCACGCAGTGCGGCACGCAGGCCCGGCTGGCGTGCCGGGAGTGCGAGCGGCCGCTCCGGCGGGAGTGGAAGCAGTGCCCCGCGTGCGGCGGGGACCCGGAGTGGGAGGAGTCCGGAGTCGGCCAGGAGCCGGCGCGGCTGCGCGGCGACGAGCCGAACGACCCCAGTGCCTGGCTGCAGGCGGCGCCGAAGACGCGGGAAGCGGATGACGCCAACGCCGCGGCCGTGAAGGCGTACGAGGCCGGCCGCTTCGCGGAGGCGGCACGGCTGTTCGAGCAGGCGGTGGAGCTGGATCCCACCAACGCCGGCTACTGGACCAACCTCGGCGTGGCCTACGGGGAGTGCGGCGACGACTTGCAGGCGTTCACCGCGTACCGCCGTGCCGTGGAGCTGAACCCGGGGGAGGTCTCGGCCTATTTGAACATGGGTTACCTCTACATGGAGCGGGAGCGCACGGCGGAAGCCCGCGAGATGTGGGAGAAGGTGATCGCGCTGGCGCCGGACAGCAGCGAGGCCGCGGAGGCCCGCCAGAACCTGTCCGGCGCGGAGGAGGTGTGAGATGAGCGATGGCAGCGATCTGGGCGAGCGCGCCCTCACGGCGGCACAGAACCTGGTCCGCAAGGGCCAGGACGTGGCGCGGCGCGAGGCCCGGGTACTCCGCCTCCAGGCGCAGATGACGCGGCTCCGCAGCCAGAAGCAGCGGATCTTCTACGACATGGGGCAGAAGGTCTTCACCCTGTTCGAGCGAGAGCTGGTGAAGAACCAGGAGCTGCGCATGATGTGCCAGCAGATCCGCAGCATCGATGCGGAAGTGGAGATGCGCCGCGAGGAGATCGAGCAGCTCCGCCGCCGCGAGAACCAGAGCGAGGGGGGCGTGGACCAGGACGCCGAGATCCTGGACGATATCACCCCACATTAGCGGGTAGCGTGTAGGGTGTAGCGTGTAGGTCTTTGGTGACTGGGTGCGCCATCCGCGGGCCGCTGCTACTCTCGGGCGGGGTGGCGGGACGGGGTAAGAATCGGGGCGAGGTAGCCAGGGGGGCGAGCTATGTCCGAGCCGGAGCTGAAGCTCAACAGTCTCTCGCGCTACTCCAAAGATTCGCCCCGCCTGGTGCGCGAGGAGTACGGCCACTGTGAGGTCCCTGCCGGCTGCGGCGGGGCGGTGCTGCGCTGGCGCGATCCGGATGCCGGAGTGCCAGTGCCGGTAAAGCTCTACACTGCCGGCCGCGGCGAGACTTACCTGGACGGTGCGCCGCTCACCGCCGGCCGGCCGCTGATCTCGTTCGGGGATCATCAGCTTGCGTTCGAGATCTCGGGACTCGACTTCCGCTACCTGGTCCTCTCCTTCGCCGCGGTCTACCGGGAGACGGAGGAGGACGGAATCCAGCGGTCGCGACTCACGGGAGAGCAGGTGACCGTGCTGTCCGCCCCGGACGGCACGTGGAAGTACTCCACGGAGCCGCCGGGGGATCCGCGCTGGCGGGAGCTGGAGTTCGATGACTCTGCCTGGCGCTCGATGGTCGAGAAGACCGCGCGGCCTCAACCCGCCGATCCGGAGGCGTACGACCCCGATCGATGGCGCATCGAGTGGACCACCGATCTGGGCGCCGTCCCCCTCGGCATTCCGCTTCCGCCGCCCGCGGCGTGGGAGCGCCTGAAGCTGTTCGGAGAAGGCGAAGCCCCGCCCGCCGTTTCGAAGCTCTGGGTGCGTAAGCGGTTTACGATCACCCGCCGGGAGGGGAATGGCGATGCCTGACGCGCCTGCCGCCCCCGCGAGAGAGCCGCTCGTCGTCATCCCCCAGTACTTCGGCTGCCTCGTGTTCGATCGCCGCACGTCCCGCTACGTCCCGTTCGACGTGGAGGCGACCGCGCTGCTGCTCCAGCTTCGCGAGCTGCCGGTCGACGCCGTGCTGGCGCGCACTCCGGATGCGGATCGGCGGGGGCGGATCATCGACTTCTTCGAACAGTTCTACGGTCTCGGCTACTTCACGCTGGAAGGGCGCCTCTCCGCGACCGTGCTCGACCTGGAGGTGCCGGAGGACCACCTCGCCGGGCCGCTCTCGCTCCACCTGGAGGTGGTGGCCGCCTGCAACCTGACCTGCACGCACTGCTTCGCGGGGGCGCTGCCGCGCCGTGAGGAGCCGCTCTCTCTCGCGGAGCTCGACCGTCTCTTCGGCGAGATGGCCGCGCTCGGCACCTTCCGCCTCGGGCTCACCGGCGGCGAGCCGCTGCTGCGGAAAGACCTGCTCCAGATCATCGACCTCGCCCTGGGGCACGGGCTCTGTCCGTGCCTCACCACGAACGGCCTACTCCTGACCGAAGAGCTCGCCCGCGAGCTGGGAAAGCGCGAGCTTCTCTGGCTAAACGTGAGCCTGGAAGGGGCGACCGCGGAGACCAACGACCGTGTCCGCGGGATCGGCACGTTCGACCGGGTGCTGGAGCGATTGGAGCTGCTGCGGAAGCACGCGCGGTTTACCCTCGCATTCACGCTGATGCAGAGCAACGTCGCCGAGGTCGAGGCCTGTGCGGAGCTGGCGGCGCGGGTCGGCGCGCACACCGCCGTCTTCCGGCCGCTCTATCCGGTCGGCACCGCGCAGGAGCATCTCGACCTGATGCCGACGTTCCAGCAGTATCACGACGCGCTCGACCGGCTGGTGGCTCTGGAGGGCCGGGAAGCTGCCGGCGGGTTTGACCTTCGCCCGATCGACCCGTTCACGCCGCAGCTTCGCCAGGAGACGCAGTCGCGCGTTCACCAGAACTTCGGGTGCGGTGCGGGAAACCTCGTGTGCTCCGTCTCGGTCTCCGGCGACGTGAACCCGTGCAGCTTCCTCGGTCCCGCCTTCGTGGCCGCCAACGTACGGGAGCAGTCGCTGGCGGAGATCTGGCACCGCAGCCAGGTCTTTCAGCAGATGCGGAGCCTGGTCATCGACGAGCCGGCCGGGCGGGACGAGACTGCCCGCTTCGCCGGCGGCTGCCGCGCCCGCGCGTTGGTGCTGAACGGCTCCGTGGATGCCCCGGACCCGTGGATCACGGAGCAGGCAGCCGCGGACGGCGCCTCTGCCCGACCCGTGCGCAGCCCGCTCCGGGTGCTCGACGTGGCTCCGGAGCGGCGAGGACTTTAGAGGGCTTCTCGAATGGGCTCTGCAATCGGCTGGCATTCCTCGCTGTACGACCCGCAGCTCGATCCCACGCGGCTGCTCGAAATGGGTGCGGAGCGAGAAGCGGCCGGGGACCTGCACTTTGCGGCCACCGCTTATGAGGTGGCGCTCGGGCGAGAGCCCGGAAACCCCGCCGCGGAAGCAGCGCTCGGCCGCGTCCTGGACCGGCTGGAGATCGTGGAGCACGGGCTCCGCTTTCGCTACGTCCCCGGCGGCCGATACCTGATGGGCTCGGAGACCGGAGATCCGGACGAGCAGCCGGTGCACGCCGTAGAGCTTCCCCCGTTCTGGCTCACCGATACCCCGGTTACCTGGACCGACTACTGCCGGCTCATGGACTGGACACCCCCGCCCGGCGGAATACCGGAGTCTCGACGGCCGTCGGGCGAGGGCTTCGATCCGATCGTCTTCGGAATTCGCCTCTCGAGGCAGATGCGGCTGCAGTATTGCGAAACCGAGGCCCAGAAGGCGATCGATTGGCACGCTCATGATCCGGAGTCGATCTGGATGCAACGCGGCGAGCAAAAGACGGCACAGGAGCTCTTCGGCGAGCCGCCCCGGCGGAACCCCCGCGCACCCTGGACGTGGGATCAGAAGCCGATGATCGCGGCCGGATGGGAAGATGCCCGGGAGTTGGCGGCACGCCTCGCTGCTCCGGCAGTGGAGTATGGCCTCCCCACCGAGGCGGAGTGGGAGAAAGCGGCGCGCGGAGGCCTCGCCGGTCGCCGGTACTCGTGGGGAGATGAGCCGCCGACACCGGAGCGCTGCGACTTCGACCGCTGGAGCGAGTTTTCCATCCGGGTCCCGCGGGAGCTGCCGCCGAACCGCTACGGGTTGTACGGGATGTGCGGCGGGGTGTGGGAGTGGACGGCGGACTGGTACGACGCCGCCTACTACCGCGAGAGCCCCGGCTGGCGCCCCGCCGGGCCGGAGCAGGGCGAGGAGCGTGTGCTCCGCGGCGGCTCGTGGGCCGACTCCGCGGAGGCGGTCACGGTCAGCTTCCGAATGTCGCGCGCCCCCTCCGGCTGGCGGGATCGGGACGCGATCAGTCACTTCACTCCCAACTTCGGCTTCCGGCTCGCCCGCCGGGACCCCGCCCTCTCTGCCTTGTAGTCCCAATCGAGCCGGCCACACCGGCCGCACGTCACGCCCGGCCGCTTTCGTTCGTACCTGCCTCAAAGCCGCTTCCGGGCGGCGAACACGAGGAGGTCGACGATGAGACGGGTAGGTTTTGCGTTCGGGCTGGTGGGGCTCGCGCTGGCGGGCACCCTCGCCTCCGCCCAGGGCTCGGACCTGGTGGTGCACGAGTGGGGCACGTTCCTCTCGATGCAGGGCGCGGACGGGGTCACGCTGGACGGCATGTACCACGAGGAGCACGCGCTGCCGGCGTTCGTGCACGCGCGGAGCACGGACCAGCTCCGCATCCCCTCGGTCCTCACCAAGGGGGAGACTCCGGTGATCTACTTCTACACGCCGCGGGCCCAGCGCGTGAAGGTGAACGTCCGATTTCCTTCCGGCATCTGGACGCAGTGGTACCCGGAGGCGAGCTTCGTGGGACCGCAGTACGTGGCGGCGGGGTCCCCGGAGAACCCGCGGAACGGGCACCTGAGCTGGGTCGTCGACCTTCTCCCTACGGCCGAGAAAGCGCCCGCCCTGCCCTCCGCCGGAAAGGATGCGCTCTGGAATCACTCGCGGGAGGTCGACGCGGCGTACCTCCGCACCCGCTCGCTGGAGAAGAAGGACGCCGTCGAGCACGAACGGTTTCTCTTCTACCGAGGACTGGGCCAGGCGGAGCTGCCCTTGCGGATGGAGCATGCCGCCGGCGGCACGCTCACCTGGGATGCGAATACGCCCTATCCCGCTGCCGACCTATTCGTCCTCCGCGTGGAGAACGGGCGCGGCGCGTTCCGCTACCTGCCCTCGCTCGGACCGGGCGCCAGCCGCAGCGGGGTGATTCCGTCGATGCACGACGCCCGCCCCGTGGAGCAGTTCACCGCTTCCGTGGCGAAGGCTCTCGCGGAGCGGCTTACGGCGGCCGGGCTCTACGCGAAGGAAGCGCGGGCGATGGCCAATACCTGGCGGAGCAGCTACTTCCATACGGAGGGGATCCGGGTGCTCTACCTGCTGCCGCGGCAGTGGACCGACGCCTACATCCCGCTGGAGCTCGATCCAAAGCCGAAGGAGCTGGTGCGGGTGATGGTCGGCCGGCTGGAGCTGCTCACCCCGGAGCGCGAGGCCCGGGCGGACCAGGCGGTGCGCGACCTCGCCTCCTCTAATTCAGCCCGGCGGGAGCGCGCCTTCGCGTATCTGCAGGACCAGGGCCGCTACGTGGAGCCGGTAGTCCGTCGCGTGCTTCGCAGCTCGAGCGACGAGCAGGTGCGGACCCTCTGCCGCCGTCTCCTGCACACCGGCTGGGTCACCTCGCTGCGCGCCGCGGTCCACCACGCCGCCACCGGGAAGCGGATCGATCCTACCGCGGGCGGGAAGCATGCCCGCACCTACCTGCGCGCGCAGCTTGCCAGCGTGTTGAAGGAGATCGGGCTGGACGAGGAAGCGCGCCAGGAAGCGGAGCCGGCGCTGCAGGAGCTGCGCCGCATGCCGGCACCCGCCTTCGAATCGGCCGCGGCCCGGCAGTACCTGCGGGCGAAGGCTCGCGCGATCGAAGGGGCCGGGGACGACCGGGCTACCGCGGACGCCTACGAGACCTACGTCCGCTACGCCGCGCAGGTGAAGACGTGCGGCGGCTGTCACGACCAGGAAGGGCCCCGCACGATGGCGTGGTTCCGCGACTGGTGGGCCGGCGACAAGCTGGCGGAGTACTTCGCGCGGGCCGGCCGCACGGAGGCAGCGATCCGGGAACGTGAAGCGGCGCTGCAGCGGAGGCCGAACGATACCGCCTCGCAGATGATCCTGGCCTACCTCTACGCGCGAGACGGCGACCGCCGGCGAGCCGACCAGATGTGGGCCCGCATCGCCCCGGAATCCCCCACCCGCCGCGTCGCTGAACGATAAGCTCGAACCGAACGGGTGTAAGAAAAGGAGATGGGGGGATGAGTTGGAGATGAGGGGGATGTCATAAGGGCAGACGGATGAGGGCGGAGTGCGGAACACCGAACCGCTCGTGAACGATGGGTTCGGTCCTCTGCACTCCGCACTCTGCACTCCGCACTCAGATCGCTTTCGCCGTCTCCACGGGGCGGATCGCGCGGCCGATCGCCTCCCGGAGCTGAGAGACCGAGAACGGCTTCGTCACCACCCCGCGCAGGTTCGGATGCGAGCGATGGGAGGCGACTTCGATCGGGAGTCCGGTCAGGAACAGCACCGGCATCGACGGCCAGCGGCGGCCGATCGCTTCGAGCACGTCGGTGCCCAGCATCGCCCCGGCGAGCTGGTGATCGAGAAGCACCAGGTCGAACGGCTCCTCATCCAGGCGGCGCAGCGCGTCCTCGCCGCGCCACACCAGGGTCGGCTCGCAGCCGATCGAGGGCAGAAGCTGGGAGAGGAGGCTGCGCATGGGGGCCTCATCTTCACCCACCAGTACGCGAACGGTGGCTTCCGCCTTCACCCGCCCCGTCTCCGCCGGGAGCACGGGGAACCAGGCGCCGCCCTGGGCCACTTCCCGCAGCGCCGGGATCAGCTCGGAGCCGATGCGGTCCTTCGGCACCAGCCCGGAGGCGCCGGCTGCCTGGGCCTGGCCGGAGAGAGTCTCGTCCGAAAAGCCGGTGCAGAACAGCACGCGCGGGGGCTCCTCCGCGCCTCCAGCGCGCCGCCACTGGCTCCGGGTGGAGAGGAGCTGGAGCCCATTGGCGCCCTCCAGCTCGTAGTCGAGCAGCACCACGTCGATCTCTTCCTGGCGCAGGTAGGTGAGCACCGCCCCGGCACTTCCTGCCAGCCCCACGAGCTGCACGTCCGGCTCCAGCGAGAGGCGAGTCGCCAGGTATGACCGCACCGAGGGGTCGTCTTCTACACAGAGGACTCGGATCATACTTTTCCCTCGCGGACAGCGCGCGGCTGCCCGCCGCCGTGGAATCGCGGCGCGATTGAGCTTTGTCTTATGATCCAACCTGCCGTGGGGTTGGGCAATGCCTCGGCGGCCAGTTTTTAGTGGCCGGTTGGCCATCAGCTGGTCGCCAACCGGCCGGCGGCGGGGAGGTCAACCGGCCGATAGCGCCGGAACATGCAGGAAAGCCCGCGCTAACCAGACGGTCATGCCGATTTCGATAGTGATTGCAGAAGACGACTCCCTGCTCCGCCCCCTGCTGGCGGAGAGACTCGCCCGAGAGGAAGACTTCGAGGTCGTCGGCCGCGCGGGAACCGGCCGCGAGGCGGTGGCGATGGTGACGCAGCATGCTCCGGACCTGCTGCTGCTGGACCTGAACCTGCCGGAGCTTTCCGGCTGGGAAGTGATGGAGCGCCTGGCCAGCCTGGAGACGCCGCCGCGGGTGCTGGTGCTGAGCGGCGAAGAGGGCGAGCGGACGCAGCTGGAGGCCGCGCGAGCCGGCGCGCAGGGGTTCATGTGTAAGTCGCTGGCCGTGCGGAAGCTGCCGGAGGCGATCCGCGCGATCTTCTCGGGCGACGTCTGGTTCCCGCGAGAGGTGATCGGGCAGGTCTTCCGGGACTATCCCCGGCTGATCCACACCGAGCGGGAGCAGGAGAAGCCGCTCCGGCGCCTCTCGGACCGGGAGCGCGAGGTGCTGATCCGGGTGGCGCGCGGCCTGACCAACCAGCAGATCGCCGGCGAGCTGTACATGAGCATCAGCACCGTCAAGGTGCACATCAGCAGCATCCTGCAGAAGCTGGACCTCCCGAACCGTACGGAGGCCGCCGTCTTCGCCGTGCGAGAGGGCTTGCTGGACCACTGAACCGGCTCACCTCGCTCCGGAGCGCGGCACGCCGTGCCTGCGACGGGAACTTCTTTCGTGCCTGCGTGCGGAGCTTTATCGAGTCTGTTCCGGGCGCGTTAAGATGTAGGGAGCGCTCGCGCCCGCCGGTCCGTCGGCCAGCTCGTCCGCGCGGTGGGCCGCCACCTGATCACCATGTCGAACGCTACCGTCTTCTCGCCAACTCCAACTGCCAACGGTTCCCCGCTGCTCCGGGTTTCCGAGCTGCGCAAGCATTTCCCGCAGCGCGGCGGCATGTGGGGGCGCGGCGGCGGCGTGGTGAAGGCGGTCGACGGGGTGAGCTTCGACGTCTACGAAGGGGAGACGCTGGGGCTGGTCGGGGAATCCGGCAGCGGAAAGAGCACCACGGGGCGGCTGATCCTGCGGCTGCTGGAGCCGACCTCCGGCGAGTGCCGCTTCCGCGGCCAGGACGTCTTCCGCGCCACCAAGCCGGAGCTGCGCGCGCTGCGGCGCGAGATGCAGATCGTCTTTCAGGACCCGTACGGCGCCTTCAACCCCCGGATGACGATCAGCCGGATCATCGGGGAGGGGCTGGAGCTGCGCGGCATCCGCTCTCCTCGGGAGCGGGACGCGGAGGTCGCCCGGCTGCTGGAGCTGGTGCAGCTTCCGCCCGCGGTCCGCTCGCGCTATCCCCACGAGTTCTCCGGCGGACAGCGGCAACGCCTCGGCATCGCCCGCGCTCTCGGGGTGCAGCCGCGCTTCCTGGTGGCCGACGAGCCGGTCTCCGCGCTCGACGTCTCTACCCAGGCGGAGGTGGTCAACCTGCTGCTCGACCTGCAGGAGCGGCTCAAGCTGACGATGCTCTTCATCTCCCACGACCTGAGCGTGGTGCGGGTGATGTCGGACCGCGTGGCAGTGATGTTCGCCGGCAAGATCCTGGAGCTGGCGCACACGGAGGCGCTCTTTAAGAACCCGCTGCAGCCGTACACGCAGGAGCTGCTGCAGGCGATCCCGGTCCCGGACCCGGAGCGCGCCCGGCGCGGTTTGCGAACGAGCCCGGAGGAGGCGGCCGCCGCGGATGCCCAGCGCGGCCCGAGCGGCGAGGGCTGCCCCTTCGCGAGCCGCTGCCCGCACGTGATGGAGATCTGCCGTCAGCAGATGCCGCCGCTGGTCGACTTCGCCCCGCGCCTGGGGGAGAGCCACCCCCATTTCGCCGCCTGCCACTGGGTGGAGCAGGATACCGCCCGCGCGGCGGAGGTCGGTCACGCGACGCGCGCCGCCGGCTCCGCGAATTAGCGGGAACTCACCCCCGCTTACCGGAACCTATTGATAGAAGCTACGGACCTTACCCCTTGAGGGCGCACCCGCTCCTCGATCGAGGATCCAACCCGAAATGAAACGAGCACTCTCCCTGGTCGGCATTCTGGCCCTCGGCACCGCGGTGGCGGGCTGCTTCGGCGGCCCCGGCGGTCCCGGCGGGGGGCTTGCAGATAACAACGGAAACAGCCCCGGCAGCATCTCGCAGGGCGGCCCCGAGCCGGTGACGGAGCCGGGCAAGTACGGCGGCACCCTCACCACCTCTTCGATCTCGTCGCCGAAGACGTTCAACCCGCTGCTGGCGGCCGAGACTTCGTCGACCGAAATCCTGGACGAGCTGTTCCTGCCGCTGAACACCCTGAACTACCACACGCTGGAGTGGGAGCCGCGGCTGGCGGAGCGCCCGGAGATCAGCGAGGACGGTCTCACCTATACGTACCGCCTCCGCGAGGGCCTCAAGTGGAGCGACGGGCACCCGCTCACCACGGATGACGTGGAATTCACCATGAAGGTGATCTACGACCCGAAGATCGAGACTCCCCTGCGCGAGGGGAAGCTCATCGACGTGGTGCAGCCGGACGGCAGCCTGAAGCGCGAGCAGTTCAAGGTGACGAAGGTCGACGACCGGACGATCCAGTTCACCCTGCCGGTGAAGTTCGCGCCGGCCGACACCGTTTTCGCCTTCCCGATCATTCCGAAGCACAAGCTGGAGAGCGCCTACAACGCGGGCCGGTACAACTCCACCTGGACGGTCAGCACGCCGATCTCCCAGCTCGTGAGCAGCGGGGCGTGGGTCATCTCCGAGTACGTTACCGATCAGCGCGTCGTCTTCTCCCGGAACCCGCACTCCTGGATGACCTCCGACGACGGCAAGCCGCTGCCCTACCTGGACAAGTGGGTCACGCTGATCGTGCCGGACCTGAACGCCACGATCCTGAAGTTCCGGAACGGCGATACCGACGTCACCGGCGTTCCGCAGAGCGAGTACCCGTCCATCGCGGAGGGTGAGGAGAACGGTGACTATCGGGTGGTCAACACCGGGCCCGGCTGGGGATTCAACTACCTCGGCTTCAACCTGAATCCTACCTCCGGCGTAGACAAGAACCTGATCGCGCTCTTCCAGGACGTGCGCTTCCGGCGCGCGGCGTCCCACGCGGTGAACCGCCAGCGGATGGTCGACGAGATCTTCCGGGGTCTCGCCCGCCCGCTCTACGGGCCGGTCTCCCCCGCCAACTCGCAGTTCTACTTCGAGGACGTGCCGAAGTACGAGTACGACCTGGAGAAGGCGAAGGCGCTGCTGGACGAGATGGGCGTGAAGGACACAAACGGCAACGGCTTCCGCGATTACCGCGGCAAAGAAGTGAAGTTCAACATCCTCACCAACAACTCCAACGAGCTGCGGAAGTCGATGGCGACGATCGTCACCTACGACCTGAAGCAGATCGGTCTGAATGCCCAGTTCTCGCCGATCGACTTCAATGCGCTGGTGGGGCGGCTCGACGCCAAGCCGTACAACTGGGAGGCGACGATCCTCGGCTTTACCGGCGGTCCGGAGCCGTACGCGGGCAGCAACATCTGGCGCAGCTCCGCGCCGCAGCACCAGTGGTGGCCGAAGCAGACGAAGCCCGCCACCGAGTGGGAAGCGGAGATCGATCAGCTCTGGTCGCAGGGCGCCCAGGAGCTCGACCCGGTGAAGCGTAAGGCGATCTACGACCGCTGGCAGACGATCGTCGGCGAGCAGCAGCCGTTCATCTTCACCGTGGTGACCGACATCATCTACGCCGCTCGGAAGCGGCTCGGCAATATGAAGCCGACCTCTCTCGGTGCCGTGTGGAACGCCGAAGAGATCTTCGACCGCCAGGCCACCCGCGACCAGCCGTAGCCCAACCTATCGGGAGCCCCGGCACCCTCGCACTCGCGGGCCGCCGGGGGCTCCCCCGCTGCCGGGACCTTCATCACCAACGCGTCTATGTTCCGCTTTCTCCTGCGCCGCGTGCTCCAGATGATTCCGCTGCTGCTGGGAATCTCGCTGATCTGTTTCGGCGTGATGCAGCTCGCCCCCGGCGACTACCTGACCCAGATGCAGGGGAACCCCACGATCAACCCGGAGACGATCGAGCGGCTGCGGCGGAGCTTCGGCCTGGACAAGCCGTGGTACGTGCAGTACGTGCTCTGGCTCAAGAACGCGCTGATGCTCAACTTCGGGGTCTCGTTCGAGCTGAAGGAGCCGGTCTTCTCCATCATCGGGCAGCGCACCTACTACACGCTGCTGCTGTCGCTCTCGGCGATGATCCTCTCCTGGCTGGTGGCGCTGCCGATGGGCATCTACGCCGCCACGCACAAGAACGGCCTGATCGACCGGCTCACCTCCGCCATCGCCTTCTGCGGCATCTCCCTCCCCGGCTTCTTCGTCGCGCTGGTGGCGCTGCTCTTCGCGCAGAAGACCGGCTGGTTCCCCGTCGGCGGCGCGGAGAGTCCCAACCACAGTTCGCTGAGCGCCTGGGGCCGGTTCCTCGATACGGCACACCACCTGGTGCTGCCGGCCCTGGTGCTGGGCACTCGCGGCGTGGCCTCGCTGATGCGCCAGATGCGCGGCAACCTGCTCGACGTGCTGGGAGAGAACTACGTGCTCGCCGCGCGCGCCCGCGGTCTCCAGGAGAAGGTGGTGATCGTGAAGCACGCGGTGCGCAACGCGATCAACCCGCTCATCACGATCCTGGGGTACGACCTGGCCGGCCTGCTGGCCGGAGCCGCCCTGGTGGAGACCGTCATGTCGTGGCCCGGCCTGGGGCAGCTTCTGCTCCGCGCCGTGATGACCCAGGACGTCTACCTGGCGATGGGCTCCTTCGTGATGGGCGCCGTGCTGCTGATGCTCGGCAACCTGGTGGCGGACATGCTCCTGGCGTTCACCGATCCCCGTATCCGGTTCTCGTAATCGTACACAGCCCTCGCGGCCACTGATTTCATGCAGACCGACCCGACGCAAAAGGATAAGCCGGAAGCCCCGGACCGCGGCGGCAAGCCGCAGGACGGCGCCCACGAGGAGACGCGTCTCCAGGGTACTCCCGTGCCCGGCGAGGAAGTCCCCGCGCCGGCCCCCGAGCCGGCGGACGGCTACGCGCGCGCCGGGGACGCGGTCGCCGCCAGCGAAGGCCGGCTGGTCGGCGCTCCGGCGCTGGAGCCGGCGGGGGGAGCGGACGGGGCGGAAGCCGCTCCGGCGCCGCCGGCGACCACCGCGGACGCGCGGGCGCAGGGGCAGCTCCTCACCGGCAAAGCGGCGCGGGCGGCTCTCTCCGCGGTTTCGCTCTCCCCCACTCAGCTCGCGTGGCGCAAGCTGAAGAAGAACCGGCTGGCGGTGCTCGGCGGCATCACGCTGATCCTTCTCTACCTCGCCGCGCTCTTCGCCCCGTTCCTGGCGCCGTACAGCTTCTCCTCACAGGACCCCGGCACGGCGCTGCACCCGCCGATGAAGGTCTACTTCAACCCGGCGCCCACAGTCTACGGCACCAACCGCACCTACGGGCAGTTCCGCGAGCGGATCTACGTGGAGGATCCGCAGAAGCCGATGCCGCTGAAGTTCTTCGTCCGGGGCGAAGACTACAAGCTGTTCTGGTTCATCCCGACCAACATCCACCTGTTCGGCGTGGAAGGCGGGCGGGTCTCCCTGCTGGGGACCGACGAGTTCGGACGCGACTACCTGAGCCGGCTGCTCTACGCGGCGCAGATCTCCCTCTCGGTAGGTCTGATCGGCATCGCGATCTCGTTCACGCTGGGGCTGCTGATCGGCGGCATCAGCGGCTTCTACGGCGGCCGGGTAGACGACGTAATCATGCGGATCTGCGAGGTCTTCATGAGCGTGCCGGACTTCTACCTGCTGCTCGCGCTGGCCGCCATGCTGCCGCCGGACCTCCCGCCGGCGGTGGTCTACATCATGATCATCGCCATCCTCTCATTCGTGGGGTGGGCGGGCATGGCGCGCGTCATCCGCGGGATGGTGCTCTCCGTCCGGGAGCGGGAGTACGTGGAAGCGGCGCGGGCGCTGGGGGTCTCGGACGGCAAGATCATCGTCCGGCACGTGCTGCCCTCCACCTTCACCTACGCCATCGTGGCGGCGACCCTCTCCATTCCCGGCTACATGCTCGGTGAAGCGGGCCTCTCCTTCCTCGGCCTCGGCATCCGCGACCCGATGCCGTCCTGGGGCAACATGCTCACCGCCGCGCAGAAGCTGAGCATCCTGGAGAACAGCCTCTGGATGCTGACGCCCGGCCTGATGATCTTCATCTCCACGCTCTCGTTCAACTTCCTGGGCGACGGCCTCCGAGACGCCCTCGATCCGAAGTCGAAATAGTAGTCAGGGGTCAGGGCTCAGGGGCCAGGGATCAGCCCGACGCGGCTCGTTCCTACTGGTCCCTAGACCCTTAGACCCTTAGACCCTAGACCCTAGACCCTAGACCCTAAAGCATGTCCGACACCATCCTCTCGGTTCGCAACCTGCAGACGTACTTCTTCACGGATGACGGTGTGGTGAAGGCGGTCGACGGCGTCTCGTTCGACATCCGCCGCTGCGAGACGCTCGGCATCGTCGGAGAATCCGGGAGCGGGAAATCGGTCACTTCCCTCTCCGTGATGCGCCTGGTGAGCCGGCCCGGGCGGATCGTCGGCGGGGAGATCCTGTTCAACGGGCAGGACCTGCTGAAGCTCTCCGAGGCGCAGATGCGCGACATCCGCGGGGACGACATCGGCATGATCTTCCAGGAGCCGATGACGAGCCTCGACCCGCTCTACACCGTCGGCAACCAGATCCTGGAGGCGATCCACCTCCACCAGAACCTGCGCGGCGAGGAGGCGCGCCGGGCGGCGATCGCCGCGCTGGAGGCCGTGGGTATCCCCAACGCGGCGCAGCGGATCGACTCCTATCCGCACCAGATGAGCGGCGGCATGCGACAGCGCGTGATGATCGCCATCGCGCTGAGCTGCAACCCGGAGCTCTTGATCGCCGATGAGCCGACCACCGCGCTCGACGTGACGATCCAGGCGCGCATCCTCGACCTGATCAAGGACCTGCGCGTGCGGCGCCAGATGGCGGTGATGCTGATCACCCACAACCTGGGGCTGGTGGCGGAGATGTGCGACCGCGTGATCGTGATGCACGGCGGACGCGTGGTGGAGGCGGCGCCGGTGCAGAAGCTCTTCAAAGGCCCCGCGCACCCCTACACGCAGGGACTGCTCCGCTCCATCCCCACGCTCGACAGCCCGCCCAAGCGCCGCCTCCCCACGCTGGAGTGGTTCCCCACCGACGAGCAGCGACAACGCTCCAACCTGGTCGCCCTCGCCGAAGACCACTACGTCTCCGAGTGGGTGGCCGGCAGCCGGGCGGGCTAAGGGGTGCGCTGGAGTGATTGGCCGCTTTTGCCTCGGACTAAAGTCGAGGCTACACGGAGCGAAGCCGCCTTCGCGGGCTCAGAACTCTACCGGTAAACGTGTCAGTGACCTCCCACAACCCCTTAGTACGCCGTCAGTCCGGGATCTGGCAAGGAAGAGTGGGAGACGTCTGTTGCAGGTTGCAGGTTGCAGGTTGAGAGCTCCCCGGTGGGTGGAGTTCGGAACCTGAAACCTGCAAACCTGCAACCCGCTCACAGCAGCGAGGGAGCGGCTCTCCCACTCCCCCACTCTCCCTTGCTCCCACTCAGTCCCGGAAGAAGTAGCTGGACACACCACTAACGCTTCTCCGAGCTCCCTCGGAGCGACATCCCCCTCGAGGCGACCTCATGAAGCTTCCCCACGCCCTCTGCTCCTTCGGACTCGCGGTGCTTCTCGCCGCTCCGGCCGCGGCGGAGCGGAAGGTGGTGACGCCCGGGGTGCTCCCCCAGCGACATGCCGGGCAGGTCTACGTCGCCGCGCGGCTGGCAAGCGCCCTCTGCGGAGCGGAGCTCCGCTGGCGGGAGGCCGACCAATCCGTGGAGATCGGCCGCAGCGGGCGGGTAGTCCGCTTCCGGCTCGGCAGCCCCGAGGCGATGGTGAACGGTCGCGCCGCGCGCCTGAAGCCGGCGCCGTACCGCCGCGAAGGACAGGCGATGGTGCCGCTGCGGCTGATTGGCGAGGCCCTGGGGGTACCGGTTGGGTTCGAGCCGGGAACCGAGAGCGTGGTAGTGGGGCCCGGCGACGACGGTGTGCTCTGGACCCTGCCGCTCGAGACCCGGCGCCAGGGGATCGTCGTTCACAGTCCGGAGCCGGGCTCGGAGTGGACCAAGATCATCCGCGTGCACGGCCAGATGAACGTGCCGGGCGCGAACGTCGTCTTCCAGCTCCAGGATGCCGACGGCAAAGTGCTCACCGAAAACTCCCTCCGCCCGGAGCACCGGGGCTCCGGGCAGTTCGGCGAGTTCATCCACCTGATCGGGCGGGCCGAATCGGGCGGCGGCACCCGCGAGGTGCGGGTGGTGGTCTTCGCGGTCGACCCGGACACCGGCCGGGAGCTGCACCGGGTGGCGGTTCCGGTCACTCTCCACCTGAGCGATTGAGGGCTACTCGCACGGCCGGCGGAGCTCTTCGGCGGCGCCCCCGCGTGAGTGGGGCACCGCTCGAAGCAGTCGATCTCTCCTAAAGCGAGAGACCCCCGTCGATCATGATGTGGTTGCCGGTCATGTAGCCGCTCTCGTCCGAGGCGAGGTAGAGCGCCAGCGCCGCGATCTCTTCCGCCGTGCCGAGCCGCCCCATCGGCTGCCGCGCGATGAACTGCGAAAGTGCGGTCTCGTAGTCGCCCGTGGCCCGCAGCCGTCCCTGCAGCGACGGGGTATCGACCGTCCCGGGGCAGATCGCGTTGATCCGGATTCCCTCGGTGATGAAGTCGAGCGCCACGCTCTTGACGAGGCCGACTACCGCCATCTTACTGGCGGAATACGCCGCCCGGTTCTTCACGCCGACCACTCCGGCCACGCTCGCGGTGCAGACGATCGAGCCGCCGCCGCCCTGCCGCATCGCGGGGATCGCGTGTCGGCACGCCAGGAAGACACTCTTCGCGTTCACCGTCATCGCGCGGTCCCACTCCTCCTCGGAGCAGTCCAGCACGGTGCCCCCCGGGACGATTCCGGCGTTGGCGTAGAAGACGTCGAGCCTGCCGTAGCGCTCGACCGTGTCCGCGACCAGCCGCTCCACGTCGGAGCTACTCGCGGCGTCCGCACGGATAAAACAGGATTCACCGCCCACTTCCCGCACCAGGCGCACCGTTTCTTCGGTGGTCGCCGGGTCGAGATCGGAGCAGACCACGGTGGCCCCCTCCTGCGCGAAGAGAAGTGAGGAGGCCCGCCCGATGCCGGCTCCCGCTCCGGTGATGATCGCTACCTTGTTCGACAGTCGCATTCTCGTATCCCAGCTCCGGTGAAATCGGCGCCGCGCCCGGACTCCGGTCCGTGCTCGCCGCACGGCCATCCTTCCCGTTGTAGCCGATGTCTGCCGCTTGCGGCACAAGCAAAGGTGCGACACGGCGCGCGTCGAACTGCACCGGGAGGCACCCCGGAGTCAAGAGCATGTCCAGTACCGACCGTCAGCATCTCATTCTCTCCTCGCTCGCCGCCGTCGCGGCGCTGGGGTCCGCCGCCTCCGGGGTGCACGCCCAGGGCGCTTCCAGCTACCGGAAGCCGCCGCCGGAGATTCAGCGGATTCTCGACGTCCCGCCCACGCCGGTCGTCAGCCTCAGTCCCACCCGCGACCGCATGGCGCTCTCCCAGGGGGTGCGGTATCCGCCGCTCGCGGACCTGGCCCAGCCGATGCTGCGCCTGGCCGGCAGCCGGATCAACCCGGACACGAACGGGCCGCACGCCGCGGCGCGGTACGTCAGCCTCTCGATTCGAGACATCGCCACCGGTGCGGAGCGGCAGGTCCGCATCCCGGGTGATCCGTACCTCGGCCGGCCGGACTGGTCGCCGGACGGCTCCCGCCTCGCCTTCACGCAGACGCTGCCGGACCGGATCGAGCTCTGGATCGCGGAAGCCGCCACCGGGACGGCCAAGCCGGTGGCGGGGCTGCGGGTGAACGACACCGTGGGCCCGGCGTTCCAGTGGATGCCGGACAGCCGCAGCCTGCTCGTCACCGCCGTCCCCGCGGGCCGCGGCGCGCCGCCCGCTCCGCCCAAGGTGCCGGCCGGCCCCAACATCCAGGAGAGCAGCGGACGCACCGCGCCGGTGCGGACCTACCAGGACCTGCTGGAGACCCCGCACGATGCCGCGGTGTTCGACTACTACGCCACGGCGCAGCTCACGCTGGTCGACGCCGCGAGCGGAAAGCTGACGCCGGTCGGACAGCCGGGGGTCTACTCCAGCGTCGATCCGTCGCCGGACGGCCTGCACCTGCTGGTCTCCCGCGTGGTGAAGCCGTACAGCTACCTGCTCCCCGCCTGGGGCTTCCCCGCGCACGTCGAGGTCTGGAGTCGCGACGGGAAGCTGGAACACACCGCCGCGAAGCAGCCCTCCTCCGAAGGCGTGCCGATCGGCGGCGTGCTGACCGGGCCGCGGAGCCACCGGTGGGTGCCGACCGCACCCGCGACCCTGCTCTGGGCGGAGGCGCAGGACGAGGGAGACCCGAAGAAGAAGGTCGCTCACCGGGACCTCGTGTGGATGCACGCGTTCCCGTTCCAGGGGGAGCCGCGCGAGCTCTACCGCACGGAGCACCGGTTTACCGGCGCGAGCTGGCTGGAAGGCGGAGACGAGACGCTGGTCCGCGAATTCGACCGCGACCGCCGCTGGACCCGGACCTGGCTCGTCTCCGTCGACGGCCGGCCGGAGCCGAAGCTGCTCTGGGACCGCTCCACGCAGGACCAGTACGGCGATCCCGGCTCGCCGGTGATGAAGTCGCTGCCGAACGGGCAGCGGGTCGTCCTCCGCAGCGGAAGCTCCCTGCTGCTCTCCGGCGAAGGCAGCTCTCCGGAAGGAGCACGGCCGTTCCTGGACCGGTTCGATCTCGCCACCGGCAAGGCCGAGCGGCTCTTCCACGCGGCGCCGAGCACCTACGAGTCGGTCGTCGCGCTACTGGCCGACGACGGCTCCCGGTTCATTACCCGCCACGAGACGCTCACGGAACCGCCGAACTACTTCTTACGAGCCGGGATGGACCCGAAGCGAGCCCTCACCGACTTCCCGGACCCGGCGCCGCAGCTCCGCGGCGTCAAGAAGCAGCTCGTCACCTACGCCCGTCCGGACGGCGTGCCGCTCTCGTTCACGCTCTACCTGCCGCCGGGCTACCGCGAGGGGCAGCGGCTGCCGACCGTGGTCTGGGCCTACCCGCGGGAGTACACCGATCCCAGTACCGCCGGTCAGGTCTCCGGCTCGCCGTACCGGTTCACCACGCTCACCGGAACGTCGCACCTGTTCTTCCTGCTGCAGGGCTACGCCGTGCTCGACAACACCGCCATGCCGGTGGTCGGACCGGTGGAGACGGCGAACGATACGTTCGTCGAGCAGATCGTCGCCAGCGCGAAGGCGGCGATCGACAAGGCGGTGGAGCTGGGCGTAACCGATCCGCAGCGGGTCGGCGTGGGCGGGCACAGCTACGGCGCTTTCATGACGGCCAACCTGCTCGCGCACTCGGACCTCTTCCGCGCCGGCATCGCCCGGAGCGGCGCCTACAACCGCTCGCTCACGCCGTTTGGTTTTCAGAGCGAGCAGCGCACGCTGTGGGAAGCGCCGGAGATCTATCAGCAGCTCTCCCCGTTCAACTACGCCCACCGGATCGAGGAGCCGCTCCTGCTGATCCACGGCGAAGCCGACAACAACCCGGGCACCTTCCCGGTCCAGAGCGAGCGGATGTTCCACGCGATCAAGGGGAACGGCGGCACCGTCCGCTACGTCACGCTGCCGCACGAGAGCCACGGCTACAGCGCGCGGGAGTCGGTGGAGCACACGCTGGCGGAGATGATCGACTGGTTCGACCGTCACGTCAAGAACGCCCCCGCGACGGCGGGAGAGCGGCCCTAGAGTGTGAGGGGGGAGGAATTACTGATCCGGCGAGGTCAGGACCTGAAGTCCGGGAATGACGCGGAAATGCGCCGCATTGTGAGTCACCAGGGGCAGATCGAAGGTGAGCGCCACAGCCGCGATCCAGGCGTCCTGGCGCTCGATGAGCCTGGCCCAGTTCTCGACGATGTCCGGGGCGGAGTGGACGACGATGTAATCCCGTAGGAACTCCTTCAGTCGAGCGCGGCGAGCAGGCCCCCACCGGCGGTGTTCCACCCGGTACTGGAGCTCACCCACCACGACGAAAGGAAGGTAGACCGTGCGACCGGCAGTGAGGACGTGGTAGCGCGGGGCACGTACCGGGTCTTGGTCAAAGAGGAAGGAAGTGACGTCGGTATCGAGGACTACCGGAGCGAAAAGGGGACCCGATCATCCGCCCGCGGCTCTGTCGGCGTCCTCGGCCGGCTCCTCGTCGGAAGACCCGCGGAGGTAACGAGCAGTCTCGGCGGCGATGCTTGCCTGGCGTTCCAATTCCCTCTGCCGCAGGAACTCTTCAGTCTCCGCTAACTCCTCGGGCGTGGCCGGTGGCGCAGTCCGCATCCACCGTTCGTAGTCGAACGGCGCACGCCCGTCGGCAAGTCGCGCAACCTCTTCGCGCGAGCGCCGGACGTATCGCACTTCCCCGTCTTCCGTCTCTTCGACGGCGGCCGTGTCAGTCGGATTATTGCCCATTCACCGCCTCCTTCCTCTGCCACTTCCCCCACAGTATAGGCCGTCTGAAGCGAGCAGTCGAGCCTCTCGCGCCAGCGACACTTTGGTGTATCGATAGTATGGCGCTCTCGCCGCTGGACGAGCAGGCCATGCCAGACGGGGCCGCCGGGCCGGACGCACCAGCCCGGCGGCGCGGCGAAGCTCCAAGGGTTCTCCGCAGACATCACTACTTCCGATCCGGAGCGCGCGCCATCGCACGCTCCTTGCGTATCCATCCCTGTCGAATTCGGCTTCAACTCACCGTCCGCAGGTCGCCACTTCCCGCAGCGTCACGCTGCCGCCGGCGTGGCGCTCCAGCTCCCAGTCGTCCAGCTCTTGCGGGGGAGCCGCCAGGTAGCCGGCCAGCGCCGTCTTTAGGGCCCGCTCGTCCGCGCCCGCCGTTACGTTCAGCTCCCGCAGTGGGATGTCGAAGCCGCAGCCGGAGAGCCGGACCCGCACCACGCCTCCCGGCGCCGCCATCTTGCTCGTCATCATCTCTCCACCTCCGGGCACAACAACAAAAAGCCCCGAGGTCCGGCGGACCTCAGGGCTTCCAAAGAGAGTTCGGGGGCGAAGTTACCCCAGGGGTCCGCGTATAGGTGTGAACGTGCGCCCGCTGAATCGCGCGCAGAGGCTCCAATCATGCTGGACGGAGAGACACATCTCGCCGCCGCACGGTATGGTGCGCTGGCCCGATTTCAGGTTCAACACTAAGGTCTTCATCATTCCACCCAAACCCTGGGGATCCCGCCAATGCCATCCGGGATCAAGGGTCATTATACGGACGCTCAGCGGGCTGTCAAGCTCCCATTTCTCCGCCGGAGCCGGCACTGTGGACGGGGCGGACGCCCGCTTGTGGGGCCGGCGAGGGCCGCGCGCGCGGGCGGGAGCGGCCTGCGCTTAGGCAGCGCGGCGGAGGCCGGCCACCAGTCCGGCCAGGAGTACCGCCAGCGCCGCGCAGGCGGCAAAGAGGCCCACGCGGTAGCTTGCCGGTTGGAAGCTCCATTCCACCGTCACGGGCCCGGGCGGCACCATCACCCCCTGGAACGCCACGTTCGCCCGGAGCACTCGCGCCGGCCGGGTAGCCGCCCCCTCCGGGTGAATCACCGCGCGCCAGCCGGGATGGTAGCCTTCCGCCAGCACCAGCAGTCCACCCTGCGGGGAGTTGGCGCGCGTGACGATCCGGCCAGGGCGGCGGCGGGTGATCTCCGCGGTTCCGGCGCCGCTTTCGCTGGGCGCCACCGGACTGCGCTCGGGAAGATCGGGCGCGGGCGCCACGAGCGCCGTCGGAGTACCGGCCCCCGGCGCAGGGCTGGCGAGCTGCCGCAGGCCCTCGTCGTCCGGTGCGATGAACCAGTCGGTGGTGAGGTACGCCTCCGGCAGCGAGCCCACGAGGGCGGCGGCGTGCGGCGGGGCCGGCGGGAACCCGTCGGGGAGCGGCCCGGCGATCTGCTCCGCGGCGACGGCGTGCGCGGCCCCGAGGAACCGGAAGAGCGGCGACCGGAGGCTCTTCACGAAGACGATGTTCCCGTTCTCTTCCGGGCTGGCATTGTTCTCTGGAGAGAGGGCATTCATCAGCCGCCGGTAGTGCGCCATATAGAGCGAGTCGTAGCCCTGGACGTCGCGCCAGCCATAGACCATGGAGGCATTTGGCGGCAGCAGCGCCCGGGGCACCTGGAAGAGGTCCCAGTCGCCCGTCATCGTGGCGGCGCGACCCGGCGAGCTCCGGAGGGCGCTGGTGATGGCGGTCGGCGGATAGAGCTGCTGCGGGAGGGCGGTGAGGTTGTAATCACCGCCCAGGAAGAGCAGCGTTCCCGCGATCACGACGGCCGCGGCAGCCCCCGCGCCCGCCGCTCGCTGGCGCGGCGCGTTCTCCCGCAATAGCCAGGCGAAGAGTGCGACACCCATCGCCACCCCGGCGGCGGAGACGAAGGCGAGCCCCAGCGCGGGCACGCCGGTCTGGCTCCAGAGCTGCTCCGCCGCCGCGGCATGGGATGCGGGAAGACTGGCGAGCGCCAGCCGGTCGAGGAGCAGCAGCAGCGCCGCGGTCGCGCCGACCCCTGCTCCCAGCGGCGCGAGGACCGCCGTCCAGCGCTCCTCCGCTCTCCGGAGCAGCCACTCCAGTCCGAGCCCCGCCAGCATCGCCTGCGCCAGCGTGAAGAGCACCAGTACCCGCGCGGGGGAGCCGGACTGCGCAAAGCCGGGAACGTAGAAGTAGAGGAGCCGCGTGAGCGGCGTCCCCGCGGCGAGCAGGAGCGCCACCACCGCCATCAGCGCAAAGAGCCAGGCGCGGCAGGTGAGCCGTGAGCCGCGGGCGAGGCCGATCAAGACCAGCACGAAGGCGCCGGCGCTGACGTGCCCGGCGTACTCCATCACGTTCGGCGCCCCGTAATTCCAGAGACCCCAGAAGCTGCCGCGCACCGGCAGCCCGTAGTAATCGGGTGCCAGGAGCGTCACCCAGTTGCGCATCGGCAGCGCGAAGGCGGAGTAGGCGGCGAAGCCGGTCTCCGAGGGGCTTCCCGCCCGGTGGGACATGCGGCTCAGCTCGAGAGACGGCAGCATCTGCGGCGCGGCCAGCGCCAGGCCCAGCCCCACCACCGCCGCGCCGAACAGGACCGACCGCTGCAGGACCGCGCGCTGCGCGGCCGGATGCTCCTTCACCGCCGCGCCGGTCTCCCACGCCCAGAGCATCGCGGCGGCCAGCAGCCCGTAGAAGGCGACCTGCAGGTGCCCCGAGAGGAGCATCATTCCAGCCGCGGCACCGCCGGCCAGGCACCACGACCCGCGCTGCTCCCGCACCGCCTTCCTCAAGCCCAGCAGCACGAACGGGATCCAGCAGGTGACGGCGATGAAGCTCGGAAGCTCCAGCCACGCCACCGAAAAGCCTGAGAGCTGGTAGGCGACACCGGCGACCAGCGCCGCCCACGGCCGCGCTCCGAGGTCGCGGGAGAGCAGGAAGGCACCCAGGCCGGCGAGCGAGAGGTGGAGCCAGGCGAGCCAGGCCATGCGCGCGGCGACGCTGAGGTCGAGTGGCAGGTAGAAGAGGAGGTGGAGGGGGTAGAGCGGCGCAGACTGGCTGTTCGCCAGGAACGGCGTCCCGGAGAGCACGTGCGGGTTCCACAGCGGCACCCGGCCCGCGGCGCCCTCCCGCGCCAGGTGGACTCGCCACGGGTAGAACTCCGCCATCCCGTCCCACTGCAGCACGTTCCACTGCGGCAGCGCCTCCCGCGCCTCCGGCGGCAGGCCGAGGCTCCAGGGGAGGAAGCCGGAGAGGTAGTCGGCCGCGAGCAGCACGCGCCCGCCCAACAGCACGTCCCAGAGCAGGAAGAGCGCCAGCAGCGGGAAGACGAGCGGCAGCCAGCGGGAGACGCGCCCGCTCGGCTTGGAAGACGCCGGCTCCGGGGAGGCGTCGCGCGGTCCGGAGCTCATCCGTCGCTCGTCTTGAACGTCCAGAGCCGGTTGGCGTTGAAGTTCCAGAAGACGACCATCACCGCGGCGATCACGAATGCGAGCAGCGGCGTGAACTGGTGTCCTTTGGTAAGCGGGGTGAGCAGGCGGTTCGCGAGGAACAGGATACCCTGGTTCAGAACCAGGCCGATCACGTTCACCAGCACGAATTTGACGTACCTCTCTCGCGCGCCCCCGGCGCCCTTCATGCGGAAGGTCCAGAAGCTGTTCAGGAGGAAGCCGTTCGTCACGGCGACGAGGAACGCCACGAGCGCCGCCACCTGCACGTGAGCATCGAACGCGTCGATCAGGTAGACCAGTGCGGGGCTGTCGGCGAGCCAGCGGCGCAGCACCTGCTCCAGGCCGACTACGTAGAGCAGAAAGGAGAAGATCGAGAGGCTGATCAGCGTGCTGCTCGCCCCGACGATGCAAAACTTCACGAACTGGCGCAGCTCGGGCTTCATTAAGGCGCGCTGCAGCGGCGCCGGCAGCTCTTCAACGGATCTCATGTCGGGTCGCAGTTTCAAGCGGTCAGCGCGGCAAAGTACCGGTGCGGGTAATGAGAGGGAAGCGGCCGCTCACGACGAAGCCCAGGCGGCTGTATAACTCGAAGGCGCGCTCGTTGTCCAGCGTCACCGCCAGGCTCACGCGGTCCAGCCCGGCTTCCCGGCAGCGCCAGAGACATTCCAGCAGCAGGGCCCGGCCGGTGCCGCCGCGGTGCTCCGGCGTCACCGCCAGGTTCCCGATGAAGGCCTCCCGGGGGCTCCGCAGCGAAGTCATGATGTCCCCGCAGACCCGGCCGTCCCGCAGGAGCAGCAGGGTGCGCGCGGGATCGAACCGGCCGAACTTTCCGTTGATCGCCTCGCGCCACATCCGCTCGCAGCCGTCGACCGTGGAGAAGTACTGCCAGTAAAGACGTCCGTCCAGCGTTCCGCGATACGCCCGGTAGTCCGCTTCCGCCACTTCACGCAGGCGGCCCGGGTCCCACTCCATTAACTCATACCCGGGAGGAAGGGAGGGTCGTTCCTGCAGGCGGCGCAGATCGAGCACCATTCCGGCGCGCCAGCGGCAAAGTAAGCCGAACCGCTCCAGGATATGAGCCACCCGCGGAAGGCGGAGGATGAGGAACATGGCACCATTGCCCAGGCGCAGCCGGAGGCGGCCGCGGCGTCACTGCGGCAGCAAAGCGGCGACCGCCCGCTCCAGGTGCTACGTCCGCCCCATCCTACCGGAAATAGACTATATGCCGCAGCGCTTCAGCATGGGTCGGATCGACCGAGAGCACCGTCTCCAGCTCTGCCTTCGCCTCATCCACATACCCGAGCATCGAGTACGCAAGCGCCAGCTTCACTCGCGTGTCGAGATTTGCCGAGTCGAGGTTTACGGCCCGGCGCAGCATCTCGATCGATTCTTCGAACATGCCGGTGAAGTTCAGCACCAGGCCTAGCTCGCGGTAAGCATCCGGGTTTTCCGGGTCGGTGGCGAGCACGGACCGAATCTCGGCTTCGGCCTCGTCGTAGCGTCCCTCGATCCGGTGGTGGATGCCCCGCTGGAGACGCTCGTCCACTGTTCGCTCCGTGACCTGCGGGCTCATAGTGCGCCTCCTTTCTCGCTCTCCGCGGATTGCCCGTTCGGGCAGATGACTTCGACAAGAGCTTGATTGAGTTTGCGGAGGAACGAAGGCGCTATTCCTCAATTACGTTCGCAGGACAACCATTCCTTCGCAGGGTGGGCGATTCGCTGCGTTATCACCGGTCATCGCCCCACCTCTCCCCGGCCTCCAGGCGGTACCCGTTGCTGAACGCCTCGCCGGAGCTCCGGGGGCGGTTTTCCGGCTGCACTTCCAGCAGGCGCACCGCGCCGCTCCCGGCCGCCACTACCGGGCCGCGGGTGTCGAGCACCGTCCCCGGAGCGGCCCCGGCGTCTCCAGGCACCACCTCGGCACGCCAGAGCTTCAGCAGGGTACCGGCGCGGTGAGTGTACGCCCCCGGAGACGGGTTGCAGCCGTGGATCCGGTTGCGAATCTCTTCCGCGGGCCGGCTCCAGTCCACCCGGCCGTCCTCCCGCTTCAGCATCGGCGCGTAGGTCGCGGCGGCATGGTCCTGCGGCTCGCGCGGGGCGTCTCCTCGCTCCACCAGCTCCAGCGTCCGAGCCAGGAGCCGGGCGCCCAGTGGGGCCAGCCGCTCCGCCAGGGCTCCCGACGTGTCATCCGGGCGGATCGGCTCGGCCGCCTTCAGGATCATGTCGCCGGAATCCATGCCGGCATCCATGAACATGGTGGTGACGCCGGTCTCCGGAAACCCGCGGATGATCGACCACTGGATCGGCGCGGCGCCACGCAGCTCCGGCAGCAGCGACCCATGTCCACTGATGCAACCAAGGGGCGGAATGGATCGCACAGAGGCCCAGAGAATCTTCCCCTAAGCCACCACCACAATCGCCTGGGGCCGCAGCTCCTGCAGACGACGGACGAACTCCGGATCGGATGCCTTCTCCGGCTGGAGCACGGGCAGTCCCAGCTCCTCCGCGGCCGCCTTGACCGGGGTAGGCTTGAGCCGCATGCCGCGGCCCGTCGGCCGGTCCGGCTGGCTGACTACCGCCAGGACGCGGTGCCCGGCCTCACTGACCGCCCGCAGGCACGGTACCGCGAACGGCGCCGTACCCATAAAAACGAGGTCGAGCATGCTCCCTCCGCGCGTCGGACTGTGATCAGCGGTGCTCGGCGGGGGCTTCGGTCCGGCTTCGCCGGCCCTCGCTGCGCCGCTCGGCCTCTTCATCTTCCGAGATCCAGTGGAGCGACTTCTCCACCGCCCGGTCCGGGAAGAGGATTCCGTTCAGGTGATCGATCTCGTGCTGGAAGACCCGCGCCAGGTAGTCCCGCGCTTCGATCCGCACCCGCTTGCCGCGCCGGTTCAACCCGGTCACCACCAGCAGCGTGGACCGCGGCACGTCGCCCTGCAGACGCGGAATGCTGAGGCAGCCTTCCACCCCCAGCTCCTCTCCCTCCGCTTGCAGCACTTCCGGGTTGATGAGCGCGTCCGGACCCTCACCGACGTCGTACACGAACAGGCGACCGTTCACGAAGACCTGCGGCGCGGCGAGTCCCACCCCCGCGGCGTCGTACATCGTGTCGATCATGTCGTCGATCAGGCGCTTCAGCTTGGGGTCGAAGCGCGTCACTGGCTTGCAGCGCGCGCGCAAGATCTCCTCGTCCCGATCGTATTTCGCAATCTTCAGAACCGCCATAGACTCCCCGGCCCGCGCTCTGCCGCGCCTCCTGACGGCGCGGCGCCCGCCCGGGCCGCCCCTAGAATACCACAGCGCCCCGTGCGCGGGAATGAGTGCCCAATGTACGGCGGAGCAACCTGGGCCGCCAGTCTGGAGGCACAGCGGGTGCCCCCTCGCTGCCCGCCGGCTCTCCCCAGGCGCGTCGGATTCCGGTGGATGAAGAGTAAGTGCCACGGGAGGCCACTTCGCTGAGCCCGTCTCTGGTGAGAGGCGCCACCGGTGCCGGGGAGCGGTGCTGCCGGTCCCCGTCGCGGGGCTTCGCTGAACCCGGATGCCCGGGTAGACGGCGAGGTAGGAACCGGGTGCCGGGGAGCCGAACGGTGCGGTGGCTCCGCCGCGGCGGAGGGCTGCTACCGCATCAGGAGGGTTTCATGGTTCGCGTCGGTATCGCCGGCATCGGCTTCATGGGCGTCACTCACTTCAAGGCTTATCCGCAGGTGGAAGGCGCCCGGGTGGAGGCGATCTTCACGCGGGACCGCAAGAAGCTGGAGGGCGACTGGACCGGCATCCGCGGCAACTTCGGCGACGCGGGCGGGCAGCAGGACCTCTCCGGCCTGCGGCGGTACGACGACCTCGACGCGATGCTCGCCGACCCCGAGATCGACCTGATCGATCTTTGCCTCCCCAGCCACCTCCACCGCGCGCTGGCGATCCGCGCCATGGAGGCGGGCAAGCACGTCCTGGTGGAGAAGCCGATCGCGCTGACGGTGGAGGACGCAGACGCGATGATCGCGGCGTCCGAGCGGACGGGCCGGCTCCTGATGGTGGCGCAGGTGCTGCGGTTCTGGCCGGAGTTCTCGGCCATCAAAGACCTGGTTGAAAGCGGCGAGTACGGGTCCCTCCTCGGCGCGCACTTCAAGCGAGTGATCGCACGGCCCTCGTGGTCCGGCGACGACTGGTTCTCCGACCCGTCCAAGACCGGCGGCGCGGTGGTCGACCTCCACATCCACGACACCGACTTCGTCCAGTACCTCCTCGGCCGCCCCGCCTCCGTCTGGTCGACGGGGACTACCTCGCCGGGCGGCGGAATCGACTACCTGGTCACCCAGTACCAGTATCCCGGTAGGAACCTCTGTATCACGGCGCAGAGCGGCGCGATCGCGATGAAGGGGATCGAGTTCGAGCACGGGTTCGACGTCTACTTCGAGCGCGGCATGCTGAAGCACAACAGCAGCACCACGCCCGCGCTGGAGCTCTACACCGCGGACGGAGGGAAGCAGGAGCTGACCCCGCGCATCCGCGACGGATTCGCGGAGCAGCTCCGCACCGCGGTGGCCGGGGTGCGGGACGGCGTGCTGCCGCCCTCGCTCGCGGCCGCGAGCGCCCGGGACTCCCTGCGGACGGTGCTGGCGGAGGCGGAGTCGGTGCGGGCCAGGCGTCCGGTGGAGCTCTAAGCGATGGCGACGTGGGAGCTGCGCGGCATCGTGCCGCCGATGGTCACGCCGCTGCACGCGGATGAGACCGTGGACGAGGCGGGCCTGGAGCGGCAGCTGGAGCGGCTCGTCCGCGCCGGGGTCCACGGGCTCTTCTTCCTCGGCAGCACCGGGGAGCAGCCCTCGCTGCGCGACGAGGAGCGGCGGAAGGCGATCCGCGCCGCCCACCGCGCCAACGCGCGTCGAGTGCCGCTGATCGTCGGCACCATGGCGAGCAGCACCGCCCGCACGATCGACCAGATCCGCGAGGCGGAGGCGGGCGGCGCCGACGCGGTGGCGGTGACCCCTCCCTACTACTACCCGACCAACGGGCCGGAAGAGCAGCTCGCGCATTACCGCGCCTGTGCCGCGGCGACCGCCCTCCCCGTCATCGTCTACAACATCCCATCCACCACCAAGGTCCAGCTCGCCCCGGAGACGATCGCCCGGATCGCGGAGTTCGAGCGGGTGATCGGGGTGAAGGACAGCAGCGCCGACTTCGTGCACTTCCTGCGCGTCCTTTCGCTGGTGCGCGGCCGTCCTGGATTCGGCGTGATGGTCGGCACGCCGCCGCTGGCCGGCGCGGCCGTGCTCTACGGCGCCGCCGGGGCCGTGCCTGGAGTGGCGAACCTCGACCCCCGGACGATGCTGGAAGTCTACGCCGCAGCAGTTGCCGGCGATACCGCGCGGCTGATCGACCTGCAAGAGCGGGTGCATCAGCTGATGGCGATCGCCCGGCTGGGCGCGCCGCCCGTTTGTTTTAAGACGGCGCTTGAGATGATGGGCGTCTGTGGTCCGCACGCCGCGCGGCCGTTCCAACCGCTCGGCGAGGAGGCGCGCCGAAAGCTGGCGTCGCTGCTGGAGGAGCTGGAGCTGTTGTAGTTTCAACGTTCGTCGATCCTGAAAGGGGACGACCTGCCATGTCTCTCACGTCACGCCTCTCTGCGCCGCGCGCCCGGTACGGGCTCCTGGCAGCGCTCGCGCTCAGCGCCGGCCTCTGCGCCGCCGCCCCCGCCGCCGTCTTTACCGCCGGGGCGGATAAGACCGTCAAGATCTGGAACACCAGCGACGGGGAGCTCTCCAAGACGATCGAGGCACACGACGGAAAGGTCACCGCCACCGCCGTGAGCCCAGACGGCAAGCTGCTCGCCACCGGCGGCACAGACAAGAAGATCAAGCTCTGGAAGACGACGGACGGCTCGCTCGTCCGTGAATGGGCCGCGCACGAAGGCGACGTGACTGCGCTCGCCTTCGACACCGACAACTCCCGCCTCATCAGCGGCGGGAAAGACAAGGACGTCAAGCTCTGGAAGGTCGCGGACGGCACGCTCGTCAAGAAGGCCTACGCGCACGACGGCGCCGTCGTGACGGTCTTCGCCGGGCCCGGGCTGATGTTGAGCACCGGCGCGGACGGCAAGCTGCTGGTTGCCGACGGGGACGGCGCCATCCTGGCGGACCTGCCGACCGGTCACCGGGGAGGGGTTACCGCCAACGCCACCAACGTGGTCCGGCAGTACACCTACACCGGCGGGGCCGACGGCACCCTGAAGTTCTGGAGCCCGGGCGGCAACGGCGACTTCACCGCCGAGCAGGGGAGCGCCGTCACGGCGATGGCGGTCTCCCCGGATGGCAAGAAGGTGCTCACCGGCGGCGCGGACGGGAAGCTGCACGTCTGGGACGCGGAGAGCTACAAGCGGCTCAGCACCATCGATACCGGCCATAAGGGCGGCGTGACCGCCATCGGGATGACCCCGGACGGGATGCTGATCCTCACCGGCGGCGCGGACGGCACCGGTAAGGCCTGGGACGCCGCCACCGGCGACCCGCTGAAGACCGTCGAAGCCCACGCGGGCGGCGTCACCGCGATCGTGTTCACCGGGAGCTAATCCCGTTCACTGGACGATGGGTGAAGGGGAGCGGCGCCTCCGGGTGCCGCTCCCCTTTCGCGTCCGGGCACACACCGAGCTCGACTTCAAACTGAAAGAACGGGCCGCGCAAGGGTGCTGTTGGCGAAATCAGCGGGGCAGGTGGATCACGGGCCGGTCGAGCACTCCGGCGAGATTCCCCTGACGGGGAAGCGGTGGCAAGTGTCACACGCTGTAAAGTTACGCCGCTGGTGGCGCAGGAAGGTTTTGCCGCATCGCTCGCTTGCGCGAAGGAGGCCGGGGATGCGCTACCTGCAGGCCCACGA
>JBKBRF010000012.1:0-145038 GCA_046292385.1 Armatimonadota bacterium
GTAAAGCGAGTACCCGCCCTGCAGCCGGCAAAACATACTCTGCGCCCCGGGGCGCACCAACTTTACAGCGTGTGACACTTGCCACCGCTTCCCCGCCAGGGGAATCTCGCCGGAGTGCTCGATAGCCGGTAATCCTCCTGCCCTGCTGATTTCGCCAACAGTATCAGGGCACCGGGACACGACGGAACACCAGGTCGCCAGCGAACAGGAGCACGAACAGGATCTCCCGTGTGCGGAGGGTTCGGCTTTAGCCTTTAGCCTTTTGACTTTAGCCTTTAAGATCCCTGATTCCGGCCGCCCTTATCGCCAGGGCTCGCGAGGGGTATCGCGAAGGTTGCCGCCCGTGTCGGCAGCGGCGAGCTCGGGGAGCTCTTCGATCACGCGGCTCTCGCAGTCCGGGCAGAGGTAGCTCAGCTCGTGCGGCATCGGACGGCCGAACAGCTCGCGGAAGAGGCGCTCGCACTTGGCGCGGTTCTCATAGGTCATCTTTACGCCGGCCTTGCTGAACGCGATGCCGGGATGCCGCCAGTCCGGGTAGCCCTGCATCGTGATCTCGCCCTTGAACCATTCCATGAAGGTGGGCTGCCGTTCACAACCGTCGCACCGCATCCGCGAGAGCCGCATGAATACCTGCCTGTCCAGAAGTCGAGTGGTCGATCCGATCGGGTGGGACGGAATGATCCGCCCGTCACCGCGGTCCTACGGGGCCTGGATGTGGGGCCGCAGCCGCTCGAAGCGGCCCTGTGCGATGCCGCGCACGTTCATCAGGTCCTCCGGCTGCAAGAACGGCCCGTTCTCGCGCCGGTACGCCAGGATCTCTTCCGCCATTGTCGGGCCGATCTCCGGGAGCGCGTCCAGCTCCTCCCGCGTGGCGGTGTTGAGATTAACTGCCCCGCGCGACGCTCCGGCTCCTGCTTGCTCCGCCGCGAAGGGGTAGCGGCCGCTGCCCTGGCCGCCGGCCCCGGGCGGTACCGGCGGCGGCTCCGGCGTGGGGACGTGGGCGGAGAGCGACTCGGGGCGACCCTTCACCGGAATCCGCAGCTGCTCGCCGTCCCGGATCCGGTCCGCCAGGTTGATCGCGTCGAGATCGGCCTCCGCGGTCGCTCCGCCGGCGCGCTTGACCGCGTCGATCACCCGGGACCAGGCCGGCAGAGCGTAGACGCCCGGCTTCTGCACGGCGCCGGCCACGTGGATGCGCACGGGAGCGCTGCGGTCGAAGAGCCGCGGGGCGAGCGGATCGTCGCCTTCGGGGTCGGTCGCCAGGACGTCCGCCACCGTTCGCGGCGGCGGCACGGTACGTGCGCCGTTGATCGCCCAGGCGGCAGCCGTGAGCAGCGCGCCGGCGGCAAGCATCCCCAGAACCAGGCCCATCCGGTGTTGCAGGATCATCCCGGTAAGAAATCGGTCCCCGCCCGGCGAGCCGGTCCCCGGCGGCGCGGAGAGCTATTCTCTACAGATTCCGCGTCGGCCCGCCCGCTCCTCCGTCAGCCGCCCAGAACTGTGGGCAACTCTTCCGGCCGGACCCGCATCCCGGTGAGGAACGGGCCGAACTCCGCGTAGCGAGCGCTCACTTCGTCGAACCGCATCTCGTAGACCAGCTTCTTGAACTGGAGGGCGTCGTCGGCGAAGAGGGTGACGCCCCACTCCCAGTCGTCCAGCCCCGTGGAGCCGGTGATCATCTGCTGGACCACGCCGTGGTACTTGTGCCCGATCGACCCGTGGCTCCGCATCATCGCGCGGCGGTCTTCCATCGGCAGGGTGTACCAGTTCTCATGCTCTCCCCGCCGCTTGTTCATCGGGTAGAAGACCATGTAGCGCTTGTCCGGCACCTGAGGCTTGAGACGGGCGCGGACGAACGGCACCTCCATCGGGTTCTCGATGGCGCCGCGAGACTGCGCCTCGTAGAGGCTCAGCTCCGTAATGGAGAAGTAGGAGTAGGGCCGGGTGGTGAAGTCCGCAAAGCGGGTGCGCGCGAAGGCGGTTTCGAGGTCGTTCAACTGCTCCGGCTCCGGACGCATGTGCAGGAGCATCAGGTCGGCCTTGTGCCCCACGATGCGGAAGAGAGCGCTGGAGCCCTCCGGCGCGTCGGCGTGCGCTTCGGCGGCCTGGAGCGTCTCCACCACTTCCGCCAGGATCTCGGCACGCTCGCCGGACGGGACCTGCTTCCAGCGGGTCCAGTCGATCTGGCGGAAATCGTGCAGGGCGTACCAACCTTCGAGTGTGCCGGGAACCTCAACCATGTTGCCAACTCCTACGCCGCCGCCAGGGCCGCGGCGGGCTTCCGATCTATTATTCCCCATCGTCGCGCCGGCGGGCCGAGCCGGTAGAATAGGAGCATATGGAGATTCCGGTGCACGACTATCCCCGCCTCCGGCCGCTGGAGGCGATCCGAGACTCCCGCTCCGGCCGCATCGTCCTCCGCGACCCCACCCAGCTGGCCACCGGCATGCTCCTGGTCGGCGAGGCGGAGCTGCGCGTGCTCACGCTCTTCGACGGCACGCGCACGCGCCTGGAGATCCAGGCCGCCAGCGCCCGGGAGCGGGGGCGGCTTTTGCTCGGCCACGAGCTCGACGAGATGCTGGAGACGCTGGCGACCGCCGGGTTCCTGGACGGTCCGGCGTTCGACGGCTACTACTCCCGCCTGGTGCAGGAATACCGGGAAGCCCCGTACCGCCCGCTGCGGGATCCGGATAGCTACGGCGCCCCGGCCGCACGCCTGGGCGACTTTCTGGACGAGGGGCTCAGCGCCGCCGGCGCCGAAGTCGCCGCGCTCGCCGGCGGGGGGCGGCTGGCGGGGATCGTAACCCCGCACCTCGACTTCCCCCGCGGAATGCCGTGCTACGCGGCCGGCTTCGGCGCCGTCCGCCGGCTGCTGCCGCGGAACGGCCGGGTGCGGGTCGTGGTGCTCGGTACCAACCACTTCGGGCGCTCCGACAGCGTGGTCGTGACCCGCAAAGACTTCCAGACCCCGTGGGGAGTGGCTCCCACCGACCGCGAATTCCTGACGAAGCTGGAGACAGCGTGCGGCGGCAACCTGGCGCCGTACGAGCTGGACCACCTCCACGAGCATTCGGTGGAGCTGCAGGTAATCTGGCTGCACCACCTGCTGGGAGACCAGGTGACGGTGGTGCCCGCGCTCTGTCCGGACCCGAGCGGGCCGCGCGGAACCGCCGCGGGAGATCCGGGCGGCGTCGACCTCCGGCGGTTCGCCCGCAAGCTGGGGCAGCTGGTGCGGGAAGACCCGACGCCGACGCTGCTGATCGCCAGCGCGGACCTGAGCCACGTGGGCGGCTACTTCGGAGACGACTGCGAGCTCTCGGACGAGCTGCTGGAGCAGGTGCGGCAGGTCGACGAGACGGCGCTCCAACTCGTCGACGGCAACAGCTCGGAGGAGTACCGGCAGCACATGGCCGACACGGGCAATCCCACGAAGGTCTGCTCCGTCGGCTGCCTCTACGCGCTGATGACGGCACTCGGCCCGCAGGCGCGCGCCCACCGGCTCCGCTACCACCAGGCGGTCACGCCGGAGCTGGAGAACTGCGTCACCTCCGCCGCGTACGCATTCCTCACTTGAACTGAGTGGGAGCAAGGGAGAGTCGGAGAGTGGGAGAGCCTCCCGACGGAAGCGTCTCCCACTCTCCCTTGCTCCCACTCACCCACTCAGTCTTCTCACCGGGTGGGCAGCGTGAAGACCACCGCGGTCGAGCCGCCGGCCCGCACGATGACGTTCAGCCGCACCGGTCTGAAGCCGGGTGCGGAGGCTTCTACCGTGTAGCTGCCCGCCGGGAGCGCCGCGAAGTGGAAGCGGCCTTCCGTGCTGGTGGAGCGGACCTCCCCCACGAACGCGCCGCCCACAATGACGACGCTGGCGCCGGACAGAGGCAGGCCATTCGAGCGCCGCACCTGGCCCGTGAGCGCCCCGGTGCCGGGCTGCGCCCGCAGCAGGAAGCTCCGCTCCGCGGTCTGGCCCGCCGCCACCGTGACGCCGCGCCACGCCTGAGACGTCATCCCGGCCGCGGAGACGACCACCTCGTAGCCGGAGCCCGGAGCGAGGCCGGCCAGCCGGAAGGTGCCGTCCACCGCCGTGCGCGTGGTCACCCGTCCTGCCGGCCCCGTCACTTCCACCAGGGCGTCCTCCACTCCCCGTCCCGCCGCGTCGCGGACGATGCCGGCGATCGCGCCGGTTTCTTCATCCTCCGAGTTACTGAGCCGGGCATCGGCCGTGGTGGTGCGGCCATTCGACACGACGAGTCCGGTCAGCGTGGCCGGCGCGAAGCCGGACTTGCTGAAGCGGGCGGAGTAGGTGCCGGGCTGCAGCGCCGAGACCCGATAGCGGCCGAAGCGATCCGTCAGCGCGGAGGCCTGGCGGACGCCGTCCCGCAGCACCTCCACCTGCACGCCAGCGAGCGGCGCGCCGTCCGTGGTGCGGACCAGCCCGGTGAGCGAGCCGCCGCCGGTCACTTCGGAGAGCACCACTTCCACGTAGGTGGTTTCGCCCAGCGCGACGGCGACCCCGCTCTCCAGATGGTCACCGTAGCCGCCTTTCAGGAACAGCAAGTTGTAGTCGCCGCTCGGCAGGTTGCGGAGGCTGAAGTCGCCCTCGGCGTCGGTCACCGTCGCCGCGCCCGCGGCCGGACCGTCGAGCACCCGCACCGCCACTCCCTGGAGGCCGCGCCCGGTCGGGTCGGTCACCCGGCCGGAGAGGCCGCCTTCCAGGAACGACCCTTCCCGGGTCAGGCTGAAATCCTGGCGCGTCTCCGCGTCGACGACGTTCACCGTCTCCACGACCCGGCCAAACCCGCGCGCTGTGGCGGCGAGGACGTAGCTTCCCGGCGCAAGCGCGGTGAAGGCGTAGGCCCCGTCCGGACCCGTGACGTCGGAGCGGCCCCGCTGCGGCCCGTCGAGGATCTCCACGCGCGCGCCGGTGACCGGCTGCCCCGCGGCGTCGACCACCAGGCCGGAGACTGCCGCCTCGGCCGCGGGAGTGTTGGAGAGGGTCAGGTTGACCGTCTGCCGGCCGCGCGGCTCCAGCGTGAAGGTCGCGGACGATGGCAGGTACCCGCTGGCGAAGACCTCCACCCGGTAGTCGCCCGGAATGAGGCCGTTAAAGTGGTAGCGCCCCTTCCCGTTGGTACGCGCGGAGCGGCTGCGGGAAGGACCCTCCACCAGCTGCACCCGGGCGCGCGGAACGACCTGGCCCCCGGCGTTCAGCACCGTCCCCTGCACGGAGCCGGCCTCCTTCCGGTTGGCCGTGAGCGCGAGCCGCGCCTCGGTCACCTGCCCGTCCACGACCCGGTAGCCGGACCGGGCGAGCGCGACGAAGCCGGTCTGGCTCACCCGCAGCCGGTAGGAGCCCCCCGGAAGGGAGGGGGCGCGGAAGAAGCCCGCGGCGTCGGTCGAAACGGTCACCGCCGTCTCTCCGCCCGCGATCTCGACGGTCGCACCCGCAACCGGTCCCCCGGCGCCGCGGACCGTCACGTATCCCTGCAGCACGCCGCCCGCAGCCGAGAGCGCGGAGAGGCTGAAGTCGGCGCGCGCCGAGCCGTCGGACGCCACCGTTACCTCACGCCGCTGGCCCGCGTAGCCTTCCGCGGCGGCGGAGAGCACGTACCGCCCCGGCTGCAGGCCGGCCAGGGCGTAGGCGCCGCCGCCGGTCGTCGTCACCTGCCGCCCGGCGACCGGTCCGGACTCCACGCGGACGACGGCGCCGGCGACCGGCGCTCCACCCGCGGTTACGTAACCCCAGACACTCCCCGTCTGCGCCGCCGCGGGCGAGGGGACGAGCGCTCCGGCGAGCGCCAGCGCGGCCGAGAGGACGAGGCGCAGCGCGGCCGAAAGGCGCGGAGTGCCCGTGAAGGAAGAGACAGACATGTAGGGCTCCTGGCCGGGAGCCAGTCCGCGGGGAGTCGCGGGTTCCCGGAGGCCCTATCATAATGGTCAGTTCAGTACAGATAAAAGCGGCGGGCACGGGCTTGGGTGCCGTTCAGCAGCCCCGGTGCCTGCCCGCCGGGTCGGCGCCCGTACAGGCACCGCAGGCTACTGGAGGAGCTGCAAAATGACCGAAGTGGTGCGCCGCGGTGTCACAGAAATGCCCGATTTCTGCGTCGTCCGGAACCCCGCGGCACCGGCCTCCAGCGTGTAGATCCCCTGCGGCAAGGCCTGGATGCGGAAGCGGCCCCGGGTGTCGGTCCGGACCTCCTCCGGCAGCTCCTTCCCCTGGACCACCCGCACCCACGCATTTGCGATCGGCCTCTGGAGCAGGTCGACGACGCGACCGGAGATCGCCCCCACCCGCTTGCCGCGGCGGAGGGTGAGATCGACCGTGGTCGTCTCCCCGGTCCGCACTTCGACGCCGGTGACTCGCTGCTTTACGAAGTTCTGCTTGTTCGCTTCCACCTCGTAATCGTCCGCCGCGCGGAGGTTGCGGAAGTTGAACTCGCCGCGGTTGTTGGTGGTCGCTTCCAGCACCAGGTTTCCCCGCTGGAAGAGCTTCACCGTGGCGCCGGAGAGGGTCCCCTTCTTCCCGAACTCCCTCACGACGCCGGAGAGATGGCCCAGGCTCACCGCACGCGAGGTCAGCTCCGCGTCGACCTTCTTCTGCTCCCCCACCGCGACGGTGATGAGCGGGATGCTTAGCGCCTGGTAGCCTTCGCGGGTGAAGCGGAGGGTGTAGTTCGTCCCGGCGACCACATCCGGGATGTTGTAGCGTCCCGCGCCATCGGTCACGTCGGTCAACCCGATGCTGGGTCCCTGGATGATCTCCACCAGCACTCCGGGGAGCTGGGCTCCGCTCTGCGCGTCTCGCACCACGCCGCGCAGCGTTCCGGGACTGTTGGTACGGTTCTGAAGCGTGACGTTCGCGACCGTGGTGCGACCGGCCTTCACCTCCAGGCCCGCGCGGCCGGCGGCGGAGTAGCCGTCCTGCTCCGCCACGATCGCGTATCCCGCGCCGGGGGTGAGATCGCGCAGCACGTACTCGCCGTCCGGTCCCGCCTGCACCTGCTTGCCGGCGTCGACTCCAGCGGTGATGCGGATCGCGGCGAACGGGATCCCCTCCCCCTCCCGATCCGAGACGCGGCCGGCGATCGACCCGCGAGTCGGCGCATTGGAGACGAGCCGGAAGTCGAGCACCGTGAGCTGGTGCTCCCGGATGACGACGTTGCCGACCGTCTGCGTGGCGAAGCCGGGAGCCCGGACCTGCACGGAGTAATCGCTGCCGGGGATCAGCTTATTCAGCTCGTAGCGCCCGTCGCCGCCCGTGCGCGTCGAGCCGGAGGAGAGGCCGTGGAGGACCTCGATCGCGGCGTTCCGGATCGGCTCCCCGGAGGCGGCGCTGCGAACCACCCCGCCCAGGCGACCCACCTGGTTGACGTCCCGGGAGAGGCGCAGCGTCACGGCGGTGATCGCCCCGGCGCGCACCTGGAAGCTCCGGGAGGCGGCGGGGCGGAAGCCGGCCCGCTGCGCCTGGACCGTGTAGAAGCCCGGCGCCAGGCCGGGGAAGACCGCGGAGCCGACCTCATCCGACGGGATCTGCGTCAGAACCTGGTTGTTGGCGGCGAGCGCGACCACCGCCTCCGGAAGCGGGGCGCCGCCGCGCCGGTTGGTCACCAGCACCTCCACCGCCCCCGCGGCAGGCGTCGCCCATTCCAGCTTGAAGTCCTGGGTCACCGTCCCCCCGGCCAGCACCTCGTTCTCGGTGCGAAGCCGGGATACGTAGGCCGGCTTCAGGGCGAGGAGATCGTAGGTGCCCGGCGGGAGGTCGCTGATCCGGTAGGCGCCCTCGGCGTCGGTCCGGGCGAACGCTTCGGCTGGGCCGACCTGCACGCGCACCGTCGCGTTCGGAATGCCCCGCCCCTGCGCGTCCTTCACCATGCCGGCGACATCCCCCGCCGTCGCGCTCGCGCCGGTTCCCGGCAGCGCCGTCAGGACCGCGGCGAAGCACGCCAGGTTCAGCAGTAAGAGAGGGCGTACGCGGGGGAACATGGATGAGGTAACCTCCAGAGGCGTCTGGCCCCCAGTATAGCAACCGGGCTCACCCGGGGCAACCGCTCGCTTCTCCGCTGGGCTGGGCGGGACCCGCAACTAAGGCAGGGAACGGCGGAGCCGCCGCGGAACTTGCGCCCGCGTGCGCCGTTCTATCGAGCGGCGACTCCGAACGATCGCCGCGGAGGTACCAGCGTGCACGAGATCGGCCCGCCCACCGGCCGCCACTGCATCCTCGAGCTGTACGGGTGTGACCCGGACCGGCTCAACGACCCGGAATTCGCCCGCACCGCGCTCCAGGAGGCCTCTCGGCGCGCCGGTACCACGCTGCTGCGCGAAGTGATCCACGCCTTCGAGCCGGAAGGCATCACGGCGCTGGCGCTGCTGGCGGAGTCGCACGTGTCGATCCACACCTGGCCGGAGCACGGCTTCGCGGCGATCGACTTCTTCACCTGCGGGGAGCAGACCAACCCGGAAGCCGCGTGCCGCTACCTGGCGGAGGTATTCGCCCCCGAGTCGCACACGCTCCAGACGCTCCACCGCGGCTTCCCCGCCCCACCCCCCGGCGCTCCCCGCCGCCGCCCCGCGCCCCCGACGGCGTTCGCGCACCTGGAAGACGGGGACACGTGGTGGTGACCATCCGGACCTGGCACTCCTTCTCGTTCTCGTTCTCTTTCTCGAAGAGCCGTCCGAACCGGAGAACGAGAAGGAGTAGGAGAATGAGAAGGAGTCAGGAACGGGCCTCTACCTGGGCTTTCTCGGCAGCAGCCCCTCCCGCATCGCCGTCTGGTAGACGAAGGCGGCCATGATCACGGAGGCCTGCTTCAGGTCGTCCGCCTGGATCCGCTCGAGCACGTCCATGTTCGAATGGTGCGTCCGGCTGCGGTACTCCAGCGGGTCTTGGATGAACTGGAACCCCGGTAGTCCGACCGAGTCGAACGGGATGTGGTCGGTCGAGCCGGTGTTGGCGGCGCTGAGGGTGCTGGCGCCCAGGTCCCGGAACGGGGCGAGCCACTCGCGGAAGATCGGGCGCAGCGCCTCGTTCCCCTGCAGGTAGATGCCCCGGATGCGGCCGGTGCCGTTGTCCAGGTTGTAGTAGGCGGAGAGGCGGTCGTGCTCCGGCTTGCGCGGCAGCTCCGGCGCGGCGCCTCCCGGGCCGGCGGGTCCGCGGCCGCCGCCGAAGTGCTCCGCCACGTAGGCGCGGGAGCCGTGCAGTCCCTGCTCCTCTCCGCTCCAGAGCGCGACGCGGATCGTGCGGCGGGGGCGGAGGCCGAGCGACTGCAGGATGCGCACCGCCTCCATGCAGACCGCCACCCCGGCGCCGTTATCGGTGGCGCCGGTGCCGCCGTGCCACGAGTCGAGGTGCGCGCCGAGCATCACCACCTCGCCGGCGAGGTCGCTGCCGGGGATCTCCCCGACGGTGTTGTACTGCATCGGGTCGTCGTCGTGGAAGCGGACCTTGAGCTCCACCTGCAGCCGCGGCGTCTGCCCGTGCTTCAGCATGCGCAGCAGGCGGTGGTAGTGCTCCACGGCGACCGTCACCTGCGGCGCGGTCTTCGCTTCTTTGCTCCAGGCGGAGATCCGGGTCCCCTCCGGCGCGTCCGCCGGCACCGGCACCGACGCCCCCTGCACGAAAAGCGTCCCGCCGTCTCCGCGGCTGCCGGCGTCGACGATCAGCCCTACCCCTTCCTGCACCAGGAAGCGCAGCCGCGCCGCGGTGAAGCGCGGATTGGGACGCTCCTGGCGCTCCGCCGGACGGGGCACCGGCGGCGGGGCGCTGGTCGGGTTCTCGGCGGGCGGGGTCGCGGGCGGGAGAAGCCGGCTCTGGCCGACCGCAGCGTTCGCGAGGTCGAGCAGCGCGCTGTCGGAGTACCGCGCCGCCTCCGGCTCGAAGTGGGCAGCTACCTCGCGCGGCGGCGTTACCAGGACGATCTTGCCCTTCAGCTTGCCGCGGTACTGCTCCAGGTCGGCCTCCGTCTTCGCCTCGAGGTAGACGACGTCGGCCTTCAGCGTGCCGTTGGTGCCGGGCGACCACGCCTTCGGGTAGGCAATCAGCGGGATCGCCTGCGGCTCCGTCACCTGCATGGAGAACCGCTCCAGCGACCAGCCGCGGCCAAACGGCCCCCACGGCTCCAGCTTCGCGTTCTGGAGCCCCCAGCTCGACAGCCGGTCTCGCGTCCACTCATTCGCGCGCTTCATCCCCGGCGAGCCGGTAAGGCGCGGCCCGATCGCGTCGGTCAGGTATTCCAGCGTCTCCATCACCTGGGAGCGCTGCAGTCCCTCTGCCCGGATCAGGGCGACGGGGTCCGGACCCGGCCGCTCCGCCGGCCGCTGCGCCTGTGACGGGAGCGCCACGACCCCGGCGGCGAGGAGTGAGAGTGCGGAGAGGAAGGTGCGTCGGTGCATGCGCGGGCCTCGAAGAGGTGGCTCCAGGCGGAGGGGGACCGTTGCAGGTTAGCAAGTTGCAGGTTCCGAACCCCGCTTCCCCGGGGCGCCGACCTGAAACCTGAAACCTGAAACCTGAAACCTGTCAACCTGCTAACACGAAGGGAAGGGCTCCGGCAAACGGTTGCCCGCCGCCGGAGCCCTTCCCTTCCACCCGAAGGAGCGAGCGATCCGGAGATCAGTCGCTGCCCTTCAAGCTGGCGATCGGCGTCAGCTCGTACGCCACCCGCGCGAGGCCGGCGGAGACGACGGCGTCGATCACCAGCGCCGAGTCCTTGTAGCACCCGGGCGATTCGTCGATCGGCACGTCGCCGCCGGCGTTCACCATCACGCCGAGCTCCTGCATCTGCCGGTTCACCCCGCTCTGCGTGAAGTTGTTCTTCGCCGCGCGGCGGGAGAGCCGGCGCCCGCAGCCGTGGTTCACGCTGAAGAGCGCCTTCTCCGCCCCCGGGAGGGCATAGAGGATGTAGGAGGTGTCTCCCATGCTGCCCGGGATCAGGATCGGGTGGCCCGTCTCCTCCCACCGGGTCCCCTGCAGCAGCTCGTGCCCCGGCGGCAGCGCGCGGGTGGCCCCCTTCCGGTGGACCCACCGCTGCTCCCCGTCGGTCTGCGGCTCGAGCTGCGCCAGGTTGTGGCTGATCTCGTACAGCAGCTCCGGCTCCTGCCCGAAGACCCGCCGGAACGCCCGCGACACCTCTTCCATGATGATGAGCCGGTTGGCGATCGCGAAGTTCGCCCCGGCCGCCACCGCGTTCCGGTAGCCCTTCCAGTGCGGGTCGTCCGGCTCGAAGTAGACCGCCTCCGCGCTCACCTTCGGGCCGTCGACCTTCCCGCCGGCGCGCTTTTTCTCCCCCATCAGCCGGCGCCGGCCGATCTCGATGAAGTGGCTCGCCAGCCCGTGGCCGAAGCCGCGGCTGCCGGTGTGGATCATCACCACCAGCTTGCCGTTCTGGTCATGCTGCAGCTCGATGAAGTGGTTCCCGCCGCCCAGGCTGCCGAGCTGGCCGAGGCCACGCCGCAGCGGGTTCTGGGGGATGTCCCAGTCGTCGTCGACCGGGATGTAGTCGCGCTCGCTGTTGTTCCGGCTGTAGCCCATCGCCTGGGCGCCGCCGCGGACGATCTCCTGGAACCGCTTCTCGTCGACGCTGTAGCCGCTCCCCTTCCCGGTGCCCATGCCGACTCGCGACATCACCTCTTCGGAGAACTTGCGGCGCAGGCGGTCGTCCTTGCCCTTTTCCACCGGCACGTCGGAGAGGAGCGCCGCCATGCCGCAGCCGATGTCGTAGCCGACCGGCGCCTGGCAGAGCGTGCCGTTGGTCGCCATCACGCAGCCGACCGGTACCACGTAGCCGGTGTGCGCGTCCGGAGTCAGCACCACGTCGATCACGCCCGGGAACTGCGTCGCCGCGCGCGCCTGCTGGAGCACCTCTTCCTCGCACTCCTCGAAGAGCTGCGGGTTCATGAAGATCTTCACCGGGACCTTCACGCCCTGCTGGAGGAGGTAATACCCCTCGCCCTTCACTCGCTTGCATTCCTTCTTCAGGCTCATACTCCCACTCGCTCTCCTTTGAACGACTCCACCTTCTCATAGACCGACACGTGCATCGTGCTCTGGGCGGTAAACGGCTCCCGCCGCCAGCCGCCCCACCGCTCCCGTCTCCGCAGCCCCGCGAGCCGTGCCATCAGGTCCAGCTCCGACGGCCAGGCATACCGGACCGAAACCGGATAGAGCCGGATCCCCGCCTCCGAGAGCACCACGTGCTGGCTCTCCGTCCGCTGCTCCACCGGATCGTGGCGCGAGTAATCGAGCATCACCCGGTCCGGCTCCACGCGCCGCGTGTCGGTTAACTGCCCCCGCGTGAACCGCGTCAGATCCGGCACGAACACCTCCAGCGCGAAGCACCCGCCCGGCCGCAGGTGGCGCGTCACCGTCTGGAAGCACCGCACCTGCGCCTCCTGCGAGAGCAGCCCGAAGAAGGTGTTGAACACCACGTAGACCAGCGCGAACGGACCGCCCGCTTCGAACTCGGCGAAGTCCGCAAGCGTCACCGGGATCTCCGTCCCGCCGGGCTTCTCCCGCAGCCGCTCCACCATCGCCGGAGAGGCATCGACTCCATGCACCTCCATCCCGCGCGCGGCGAGCGGCAGCGCCACCCGGCCGGTGCCGATCCCCAGCTCCAGCGCCGGGCCCTCGCCGGCCAGCTCCGCCAGCCGCTCCACCATGGCCGGGTCGTGCTCCGTATACCAGTCGTCGTACACCCCCGCGATCCGCTCGCCGTACGTCGCCGAGTCATACCCATTCATCGCGCGTCCTCCTCGTCACGCGGTCTCCGCCGCACTTCGTCGTGCGGTCAGAAAACGAAAAGGCCCCGACCGCTTCCGGTCGGGGCGCCTCCAAAGCTGCAGTGGTGCTCGCTCGAGCTACTCTCTGCTGTGGACGCGTCCCCTCCCGGCATCGCCGTTCCCCCGCACGGACGCGGAGGCGCTGCCCTGCGGATAACCCGCGAGGCCAGGCGTGGCGGCCGTGATGAGGTTGTGCAGGGCTATGGTCCGCATGGCGGTTCTCCCGACACGTCAACAGTCCGAACAGAGCAAGTGGACCCAGCATAGAGCGTTGGCCGCCCGGCAGTCAAGCCCCGCCTGCGGGGCTGACGAAATGCGAGTCCGAACGAACGCGAAGGCGCGAATCCAGCCGAAGGACGCGATGGGAGCCTGTAGCGGGCCGCCAGGCGGTTGAAACCACGGCAACCACGGCACGAAGTCCCCCTTCGGGGACTAACAAGGCCCAGTTCGGGCGTCCGGAGGACGCTTGGCCGAAGGCCGACCAGCGAGGTACTTCCAGTGCCTCGCGGCTCCGCGGGTATCAACCACCACCGCGCTGTTGAGCGAGCCTTCATCGTACGCACGTGGAAGTACAAAGAAACAGGCCGGGCGCGGGTCCCGGCCTGCAGCGATCCCTGCGTACTCACGGTCGGCAGGCGCCTGCGCGTCTTGACGCGCGCCTCGTTGCCGTACCGCTCGTTCACCACCATTCTCGGCAGCAGGCGCGTCTCTGCCGGAATCCATTTCAAGCTCGCGTTCGCCTGCCTGCCGTGCGTGGACAGCCGCGAGAGTTCACCGGTAGACTTACGACGCACGGGGACGCTGTCGCATCGCCCCGCCGGAGGAAGGCCAGGATGACGTTCCAGGAAGCGATCGACCGCCTGCGAGAGCGCACTCACGTCCCGATGTTCGCCGCCGCCACCTGGGACGCGGAGCTGGACCGGGCGCTCCACGACACGCCGCTGGACCAGCTTTTCGCCGGACAGGAGCTGCGGGACCCGCAGATGGCCGCGGCGGCGGTGGCGGGCATGCATCTCTGGAACGACAACTTCGGGGCGAGCCACTCGATCTGCCAGGGGATTCCCACCCCCACCGGCAGCTACTGGCACGGGCTGTGCCACCGCCGGGAAGGACACGCCGGCGAGGGGCTGGACGCGAACCTGAGCAACGCGAAGTACTGGTTCCGCCGTTCGGCCGGGCACCCGGCGTACGAGCCGGTCTACCGCGCCGCCCTGAACGCCCTGGATACCGGCGGCTCCGGCTTCCGCTGGATCACCGAAACCGCGGACCAGCTCCGCGCCGCCCGCGGCTGGGACCCCGCCGCCATGGCAGACTGGTTCGGCCAGGTAGAGGCCGGCACCCTCTCCCCGCAAAGCCAGGCGATCCTGGAGGAGATCCAGTGGCGGGAGATCGACGTCCTCGTCGACTGGTGCGTCGAGCGGGCGCTTCGCGGGTAGGGGCTCGGGGTCGGGGTATCGGACCGGCCGGGGCCTGCAAGGGTCGCGGCGACCACTGACTGGATCTCCCTGACCGGATCCGGGTGGGTGGGACGGACGCGCGCTTTTCGTCAGCCTCTGCCGGGCGGAGTACCGGAGCCGCGTTGACACTGCATGGCCTTCCGGTTACGCTACACGCGTCGGTTCCGCCCCGGAGAATCCCCGCGTCATGTCCCTGCTCTCGTACCCGATCGGACGCAACGCCCCGGTTGAAGTGCACGCGATTGTCGAGATCCCGAAGGGGAGCTCCAACAAATATGAGTTCGACCTCCACCACGAGGTGTTCTTCCTCGACCGGGTGCTCTATTCTCCGCTTTACTATCCGTGCGATTACGGCTGGGTCGCCGGCACGCTCTCGGAAGACGGCGACCCGCTCGATATCCTGGTGCTCGGGAGCCATCCCACCTTTCCCGGCTGCGTGGTGAGCGCGCGGCCGGTGGGCGGCCTGGCGATGGCCGACGAGCACGGGACCGACTTCAAGGTGCTGGCGGTCTCCTCGCGCGACCCTCGCTTCACCGACGTGCTCGACCTGCAGAGCCTGAATCCGCACCTGCTGCGGGAGATCGAGCATTTCTTCCGCGTCTATAAGGACCTGGAGCAGAAGGAGACCGACGTTCTCGGCTGGGTCGACCTGTCCGAGACCTACCGGGTAATCATCGAATGTCACCAGCGACTCACCGGCCAGACCGTAGAGATGCCGCCGTTCCCGGGCCGCGCGGGGGGCGGTGCGTGAGCGCACGGAGACGGGTGCTCGGCCTGCTGGCGGGTGCTCTCGCGGGCGCGCTCTGCCTGGCCGGCGGCCCGGCGCGCGCGGGCGAACTGCGCGCGGGCGCGGCGCGAGTGGAGATCACGCCGCCGGTCGGCACCCCCCTCGGCGGCTACGGCGACCGGAAGGGTGCGGCCTCGACCGGGGTCCACGACCCGATCTTCGCCAAGGCGCTGGTGCTGGACGACGGCACCGAGCGGGTGGCGATCCTGACCACCGACCTGGTCGGCACGCACCCGGAGATCGCGCGCCGCGCCGCGGAGGCCGCCGGCCTCCGGCGAGAGCAGCTGCTGGTCGCCTCCTCCCACACCCACTCCGGACCCGGCGCCTACTGGAAGGGGCCTTTCGCCCAGCTCGTGCTCGGGCCGTACGATCAGAAGGTCCACGACCACCTCTCCGACGGGATCACCCGGGCTCTGAAGCAGGCGGTGGCCGCGCTGCAGCCGGCCAAGTTGGCCGTGGGCGAGACGGAGCTCCGGCGCTTCAGCCGCAACCGCCGCGGGAACCGGATCACCGACCCGGCGCTCACGCTGGTGCGAGTCGACACCGCGGAGGGAAAGCCGCTGGCGGTACTGCTGAACCTGACGGCGCACGGCACCGTGCTCGACGCCGACAACCTCCAGTTCTCCGGCGACTGGATGGCATTCGCCCAGGCGTACCTGGAGCGAGAGCTGCCCGGCGCGGTGGCGCTCTACACCAACGGCGCGGAAGGGGATATCTCTCCGAACATCCCGGACAACTCTTCTACCTTCGAGGGCGCCCGCGCGCACGGCGAGATCGGCGGAAAGGCGGCCATGGAGCTGTACCGTTCCCTCCAGCCGGCCGCGGAGGTGCGGCTGGGGTCGAAGACGGCAACTCTGGAGCTGCCGCAGACGCTGCAGTCGGCGCTGATCGGCGCGGGCAGCCGCACGCTCATCCAGACCGTGACGATCAACGACGCGCTGCTGATCTCCGTGCCGGGAGAGCCGATCGTGGAGCTGGGCCTCATTTTGAAGGAGCATGCCCGCCGCCAGGGGGTGAAGCACCCGGTGATCGTGGGGCTGGCGAACGATCACCTCGGCTACTTCCTCACGCGCGCGGAGATGAAGAAGGGCGGCTACGAGGCCCGGGTCTCCTTCTTCGGAGAGGGCTTCGGCGAGACGCTCACCCTGGCGATCGCACGGCTAATCGGGGGCGACGCGGCACCGGTAGAGGCTGCGCTCCGTAAACAGGAGTAGTGATGACACCTCTTTCCGGAATCCGCTGGCTCCGCGTGCTGCCGCCGCTGCTGGCTCTCGGCTGCGCCCTACCGGCGATGGCCGGGGCCAATCTCTCCGAGCGCCTGCAGGACGCCGAGCTGAAGCGAGTGCGCGACGACGTGCGGCGCCACCAGGAGCGCGCCGCGGCTCCGGCTGCCCGTCCGGAGGCGGGTGCGCTCCTCGACGTGCGCTGCGCGATGCACGTCCACTCCGGCCTTTCGCACGACTCCCGCGGCACGGCGGAGGAGATCACCGCCGCGGCGCGCCGGGCGGGCGTACGGGCGGTCTTCATGTCGGAACATCCTACGGAGGATCGCCGCTGGGCCACCGAAGGCCTGCGGGGCGAGCGCGAAGGCGTGCTCTTCATTCCGGGGGCGGAGCTGAGCGACGGGCTGCTGATCTGGAACGATCCGGGGACCGGCTGGACTCCCGGCATGAAAGTGGGCGAGGTGCTGCCTCGCGTCTCGAAGGATGCGGTCACCGTAGTCTCCCACGCGGAGCTGCGCGCGGACGATGCCTGGGACCTCCCGCCCTTCACCGGGTTAGAGATCTACAATAGCCACGCGGACGCGGAAGACAACAGCTACGAGAAGCTGCTGGCCGACCTCCAGGGCAATCCGCTCAAGCTGTTCACGCTGCTCGGCACCCTGAAGCGCTATCCGCAGGAGTCCTACGCCGCGATCTTCGACGAGCAGACGGCGATCGTCCGCCGCTGGGACACTCTCAACGCAGCCAACCTGGAGAGTGGGCGGCGAATGGTAGGGATCGCCGGCAACGACGCCCACCAGAACGTGGGGCTCGCCGTCGTGGCGGCGGAGGAGACACTGGAAGTGCGCGATGCGCTGGGGCAGGTGCTGCGGGAGGTGCCGAAGAAGAGTGTCCCCGCCTTCCTGCTCGGCCCGCTCACGCCCGGCGCAACCGTGCTCGCTCACACCTTCGATCCGTACGACGTGGCGCTCGGATACGTGAGCACGCACCTCCTCGCGGAGAAGGTGGAGCCGGAGGCGCTCTTCACCGCGCTCAGGCAGGGACGGGCCTACGTGGCGTTCGACTGGATGGCGGATCCCACCGGCTTCCGGTACGAAGCGCGGACCGGCGACGCGCGCTTCGAAATGGGCGATACGGTGACCCTGGCGAGCCGTCCGGAGCTGAAGGTGACCACCCCGATCCCAAGTGACCTGCGGGTGCTGTGGAACGGAGCCGAGGTGCACCGCGCTGCCGGCAGTAGCGCCGGCTACACCCCCTCGGAGCCGGGCGTCTACCGCGTGGAGGCCCGGCTGCGGGTCGCGGGGCAGGACCGTCCCTGGATCTACTCCAACCCGATTTACGTCCGCTAACCCAGAGCTTCATTCGTGACGGCCTGCCCCCACCATCCCGACCGCGAAGCCACCACGGTGTGCGATTATTGCGGTGGCGCGCACTGCGGCGCCTGCGTGGTGCCGCTGCTCGGGCGCTCCTACTGCTCCGGCTGCTACCCGCGGGTCTATACCCTCGCTACCGGCAAGACGCTTCCGAAACCGGCGGCGGGCGACGGTCCGGCTGCCGGTTCGGCAGTCGCCGGCGCGTCCCGTCTCCCGGGGTGGCTCAGCGCGCTGGCGTTCGGCGCCGGTCTCGTCCCGGTGCTGTGGCTCAGCCGCCTCGCCTCCGAAGCGCCGCTCCAGGCCGTGGCGAGCCTCGCCCGTCGCGCGGGAAACCCGACCGACCCGACCGGCAATCCGCTGGGGACCGAGGGAATCGGACTCGGCGTCTGGACCGCGCTGCTGTTCATCGCCGCGCTGGGGCCATTCGTCGCCGTCCTGCTCTATACCCACGTCATGGCGCGCGGGGTGGAGCGACAGTCGCTGCTGGCGCTGGGGCTGGAGTGGCCGCGGCGCGCCGGGCGGACCCTGCTCCTGGGCGGGGGTCTGGCGGCGGCGCTGGCGCTGATCGTCTTCGGCTACGCGGCCGGGAAGGGCTGGCTACAGGTCGACGCGCGCCTCGGCCTGCCGCAGGCGGTCGCCATGCTCGCCGGCGGAGTGCTCGTACTGCTCCCGCTGGCCCTGCTGGAGGAGGTGGCGCTGCGGGGCTATCTGCTGCGGAGCCTCGCCCGTTCCGCCGGTCCGGCCGCGGGCGTGGTCGCGGCGGCGCTCGCCTCCGTAGCGCTGCACGCGGCGAACTCCGGAGATCTCCCGATCACCCTCCCCCGCCTTCTCGGGATCGGACTCTTCGCCCTGGTGCTGGGCGTGGCCGCAGCGGCGACCCGGAACCTGTGGCTGTCGATCGTGCTCCACGGCGGGTGGCTGTTCGCGCGCGCCGCGCTCTTCGGGGCGGCCGCCTGGGGCTGGATGCTCCCCACTCCGGCGTTCGACGTGCGAGCTCCCGCGGCCGCGTCCGCCTGGACCGGCGGCATCGCCGGGCCGGAGGCGGGCGCACTCTTCTGGCTGGCGGTTCTTCCCATCCCCCTTCTGATTCTCCTGCTGCGTCCGCTCCTGATCGGCCAGAAGGAGCTCGCCGCGCCTGCGGTGCCGGAGCCTCCCGCGCGCGCCGTGCCGATCGGTCCCACCGCTCCACGCTAGCGCTTGATTGCCACCTCGCTTCGTGCCAAAGTAGGAAGTGAGCGAGCGATCTTGCGCCTTCCGATCGAGCGGATGCTCCCTCGGAAGGTAGAGAAACGCCCGGCAGCTAACACTGGTCTGGCGGGCGCCGGTGAGCGTGGTTACGAGGGGGAGCACAGTCATGACCGGTCGGCAGGCAGCAATGGGTGCGGAGTCTCGTCTCCGCCGATCCCCCTCGTTGATCGCCGCGGTGCTCCTCGTCGTCAGCGCGCTCACGGGCCTGAGCGCGTCGACCTCTGAGCCGGCGGAGAAGGATGCGCTCCGCGGACCCGGGGCGAGTGCGGCAGTCGAGCTGACCAACGGAGACGGTGACGGGCGCGCGACCATGCGAGTCGACGCCTACGGCTCCTTCACCGACCTGGAGTACGACCCCGTCGGTGAGGTCCCCGCCGCCGGCACCACCTTCTTCTCGGGGCTCTGGTTCAGCGGTATCAACCGCTCGGGCCAGGGCGGGGGCGGGCTCTACTTGAGCGAGGCGGCCCTGGGCGAGGGGAGCTTCTCGCTGGTGGAGAACACCCGCGCCCGCAGTGAATGGACCCACGCAGGCCTCGCGTTCGAGCTACTCCAGGAGATGCTGCCCGCCAGCGAGCGCGGAAGCACCTTCCGCCAGGTCTACACCATTCGGAACGCCGCGGAGAGCGAGGTGGCGTTCGACCTGATCCGCTTCCTGGACGGTGACCTGCGCTTCGACGAGAGCATCTCCGACTTCGGCGGGGTAGCCCAGGGCGGACAGCTCCTGTTCGAGTTCGACTCCGGCCAGAACCCTTCGGCGCCCACCACCTTCCTCGGCATCGACATGGACGGCGCCGCGAACCTGGGCTACCGGGTGGCGCAGTACCCCTTCGCCCCCACCATCTCCTCGCGGGGTGCCGCCGCGCTGAACAACACCCTTACCTTCGGCTCCGGCAACACCCAGAACGCCGACACCGACGGCGACGGCATCACCGATTCCGGCTACGACGTCACGCTCTCGATGGGACGGTCGTTCCAACTCCAGCCCGGGCAGATAGTCCGGCTGATAGTGAACACGATCATGGGAGAAGGCGCGCCGACGGAGGTGGTGGTGGCGCCCAGCAACCTCTCCGCGGAGCCGGTGGCGGGACCCGCGGTAGAGCTCCGCTGGACCGACAACAGCACCGGCGAGCTCGGGTTCATCGTGGAGCGCAAGGCCGGCGCCCCGGATACGTCCGGCCAGTTCGCCGTCATCGGCCAGGCCGGACCGGACGCGGAGAGCTTCCGGGATAACGAGGTGACCGGCGGACGCACTTACACCTACCGGGTGAAAGCGTTCTTCAGCGAAGGGGAGACGGTCTACTCCGACGTCGCGACCGCCACCGTGCCGGAGCCGAACCTGCCGCCGGGCTTCGTCGGCCCGACCCCGGACCGCCGCTCACCCTTCTTCCTCCGCCCGCGCCAGGCGCTGGAGTTTACGATCCGCGCCGACGATCCCAACTCCGGCGACCCGGTAAAGCTGGAGGTGAGCGGTCTCCCCGCCACCGCCCGACAGAGCCCCGCGCTACCGGCGGTGGGCAATCCCGTCGCCAGCACCTTTACCTGGAACCTTTCGCCGGAGGACGCCGGCATCTACGAGCTGCTCTACACCGCCACGGATGCCTCCGAGCTGTCCGTCCAGCGCTTGATCCGGCTCGTGGTGAACCGGATCGGGGTCTGCTTCGAAGGCGAGATCGACGGCTCCGAGCCGGTGAAGATCGACGGGTTCGCCCGGCTCCGCTACCGCGGCTCGAAGATCGACGGCGGCCTGACGGCAATCCACAAGCGGCGCAAACAGACGCTCCGCAGCACCTCCATCACGCGCCTGACGATCAACGGCCGCGTCTCCACGGTCGAAGGCACCGCCAAGATCAACGGCAAGCGCGGCCACACCTTCAAGCTGGTGGTGACGGAGAACGGCCCCGGCCCGAAAGACCGCCTGGAGACGCTGGTGGTGGACGGCGAGACGTGGGGCGCCGGGCGCCTGGTCCGCAAAGGCGACGTCCACTTCCACGCGCCGTAGCCCGAGGCGGATGGACGAGGGCCTCAACGAGGCCGTCACGCGGCCTTGCCCATCCGTTCGTCTCCGGCTAAGCTCAGCGTAGGAGCCAGGACCCATGGCATCTCACACGATCAAGGTTACCGGCGTGAGCGACGAGCTGCTCCGCCTGCTGGACGAGCGGATCCGCGCCAAGCACGCGACCGGCCGCGCCGAGTACATCCGAGAGCTGATCCGTCAGGACGTGCTGGCGAGCGAGAACGCGGGAGCGCGTCGGACGTTCCGTGAGATCGTGGAGCCGGTCCACGCGGCCGCACCGCCGGACGAGACGGAGGCGGAGAGTGAAGAGTTTGTAGACGAGCTGATCGCCACCGTACGACGCGAGCGGCGGGAAGGCAGCGCAAGGCGCGGCGCTGCGTGAGCCAGGCGCAGGCATCTCGCCCGCGCGTCGTATTTTGACTGCGGCGTTTTCCTGCAGGCAGTCTTGCGTCGTACCGCCCCTGCAGGCGCCTGCCTGGACCGGGTGGATCAGGGTCTCGTCGAGCTCGTCATCAGCGAGGCGGTTTTCGCCGAGATCCAGGAAGTACTCGAGCGGCCGGAGCTAAAACCACGACGGCAGGGACGGCTCACTTCGCTGATGACTGATGAGATCCTGGACTGGATCCGAACTCACTCGACTCTCGTGACGGACGTGCCGCGAGGTTTTTGGTACCCGCGGGACCCCGGTGACGAACCGTACCTCGATCTCGCCATCGCCGCTGGGGCGCGCTACCTCGTCTCCCGGGACAGGGACGTCCTGGATCTGCAAGCCCCGGATTCGCGTCCCAGTCAGGAGCTACGCGCGGTCGCGCCGGACCTGACTATCCTGGACCCGGTAGAGTTCCTTCGGGAGATCCACCGGACTGGGACGGAGCGGCCGTAGCGCCTGGCAGGCCGCGCTACATGACCGACTTCACCAGCGCGACCACCTCTTCTCCGTAGGCGTGAAGCTTGGAGCGGCCGACGCCGGGGATGTCCGAGAGGGCGGAGAGGGAGCGGGGCTGCTCGGTGGCGATGGCGTAGAGCACCCGGTCGTGGAAGATGACGTACGCGGGCACGCCTTCCTCGCGCGCCTTCTCCCGCCGCCACGCGCGCAGCAGCTCGAAGAGGGCGCTCTCCTGGTCCGTGGTGGGATGGAGCGCGGGAGCGCGGCTCGAGTCCCGGGCGCGGACCCCGGCCTCCGACTTCCGCCCGGAGCGGCAGTTGTCGCAGGCGCCGCAGCTCTCTTCGGCGGCGCCGCCGAAATAGCGGGCCACGAACTGCTGGCGGCATTCGTGCGTGGTGAGGTACTCGTTCAGCAGGCGGCGGCGCGCTTCGTCGCGCTGGCCCATCTCCTCCAGCTCCTTGCGCAGGTCGGCGGCGAGGTCGCGGCTGCCGGGGGCGCAGCGAAGGCCCATCCCGCGGGCGTTGGGCCGGTAGCGGACCCAGCCGGATGCCTGCCACGAGAGCAGGGTCTCTTCCGCTGACCAGGAGTCGGCTCCGAGCGCCGAGGCGAGGCGCTCCAGCGGCACCACGGCGGCGGCTCCCGGGCGCTGCAGTCCGACCGCCTCCATCACACCGCGGAAGGCATCGTCCCCACCCGATTGCCGCGCGATCCAGGCGGCGGCCGGAAGGTCGTAGCCCCGCTCCAGCGCGCCGAGCCGCTCCAGCAGGCTGATCCCGACCCGCAGCCGGGTCGGCTCCTGCTCGCACTCCCGCGCCAGCTCTTCGGCGGAGATCGGGCCGGCGCCGAAGCGGCTCCGCCGGGTGATGTTCCGGTGGAGGGAGAGCAGCTCCCCGGGGTTGATCAGGTCCATCTTGCCGCGGCGGGTCAGGTTGCTGCGGTCGTGCGAGGTATAGAGCAGCACGCAGCGCGCGGGCAGCCCGTCCCGCCCCGCGCGTCCCGCTTCCTGGTAGTAGGCCTCCAGGCAGGAAGAGAGATTGTAGTGCACCACCAGACGGACGTCGGCCTTGTCGACTCCCATCCCGAACGCCACGGTCGCCGCGATGACGCGGGTCTGGCCGAGCATGAAGCGGGTCTGGGTGGCGGCGCGGAGATCCGGCGGCAGTCCCGCGTGGTAGGCCTCCGTGGGAACCCCTTCCTGCCGCAGGCGGTCCGCCAGCTCTTCCGCCATCTTGCGGCGGTCGACGTAAATGATCGCCGGTCCGCTCTCAGCGGCGAGGAGCTCCTGGAGCGCCTGCCACTTGTCCCCCGTGCCCGGGAGCCGCTGGACCGAGAAGCTGAGGTTCGGTCGCATCGTGCCGAGGTTGACGGTGCGGAACTGAACCCCGAGCTGGCGGCCGATATCTTCCTGCATCGGCGGCGTGGCCGTGGCGGTGAGCGCGAGCACGTTAGGGCGGCCGAGATCGTCCAGCACGCGGCTGATGAAGAAGTAGTCGGGGCGGAAGTCGTGCCCCCAGAGCGAGACGCAGTGCGCCTCGTCGATGACGAAGAGAGAGACCCCGCGCTCCTGGAGCATGCGGACGAAGGCGCGCTGGCGAAGCCGCTCCGGCGCGGCGTAGACGAGCGACACCTCGCCGCGCGCGACCGCTTCCATCCGCCGCTCCGCCTCCCCCGGCTCCAGAGAGCTGTTGATCAGCGTGGCGCGGCGGTAGAGGGCGGGCGGCAGGCCCTCCACCTGGTCTTTCATCAGGGCGATGAGCGGGGAGATCACCACCGTGGCGCCGGGCAGCAGCGCCGCGGGGAGCTGGAAACAGAGCGACTTCCCGGCGCCGGTCGGCATCAGCCCCAGCACGGCCTCCCCGCGCATCAGCGGCTGGATCACCTCCAGCTGCCCGTTCCGGAACTCGTCGTAGCCGAAGACCTGCTGCAGCGCGGCCCGGAGGCCTTCGGGGTCGGTCGGGGGCGGTCCGCTAGGAAGCGCGGCGGCGCCGTCGGCCGCGGCCAGGCCCAACGCCTCCAACAGCTCCCGGCGGTCTTCATCCAGAAGCGTCTCGAGCGTGTAGGCAGCGCCGCCGGTCTCCGTGCCCAGCACCCGGAACGCCTCCAGCCGCACCTGCTCCGCCTCGGGGTCGCCCGGCGCGGCACTCTCCAGGAACGCCAGCGCCTTGCGTGGATCGCCGAGTGCGAGGCTCACGCGCGCCCGGCCGACCGGGTCGCCGGCCGCCCGGAACCGCTCGTCCGCGCGGTGGGGCCGCTCCATCGCCAGGAACACCTCACCGACCGCGCGGTTTCCCCACGACTCCGCCCCCGGCAGGTTCACCAGGTCGCGGGCGAGGTTGCGCGCCTCCTCCAGCCGCCCCGCGGCGAGCAAGGCGCGGCAGCGGTCGTACCCGTCCCGCGGGCCGGCGTCCGCCGCCGGCAGGATCTCCAGCGACGGCGCGCCGCCGCCCCAGCGGAGCAGGAAGCGCGCCACCCTCCTCCGTAGGCCGTCGGGCAGGGTCGAGACCTCCTCGGGCGTGAGGCCGAGCGATTCCAGGCAAACTTCAGCACCGGCGGGCGCGCGAGTGGTCACAGGCAGAGCGGTTCCCGGGGACGAGACGGAGTGGAGCGGCAGCCGCATGATGCCGTACCACGGCGGTAGAGGCAAGCCGTTTACGGGGCAGTCGAGCCGCTGCGAGGTACGAAGGGGGCAGCGAGCGGACGGTTACTGCAGGGCAACGTTCCATCCCCCTGTCTCCCTCCTATCCCCCATCCCCTTTTCTTACACTCCCCTCGTACAACCCGGATTGACAAGCCGCGGAGCCGTTGGTACAATCGGGGCGAAACACACGGAGCGATGTCCGAGCTGGCTGAAGGAACACGCCTGGAACGCGTGTAAGGGGGAAACCTCTTCCTGGGTTCGAATCCCAGTCGCTCCGCTCATACCTCCCTCTTTTACTCGGCGACCGCCGCGCCTCGCGCACCGGTCGCCGTTTTCTTTTGACCGACGTGGCACTCCCCCGCGCAGCGGCCCCCGGCTCCGGCGACCGCGTTCTCCTCGTCGCGCCGCATCCGGACGACGAGGCGATCGCCCTGGGCGGCCTGCTCCACGAGGCGGGACGGAGCGGGGCGGAGGTCCGGATCGCGTTCCTGACGGACGGCGACGGGTTCCCGGCCTGCGCCCCCCTGCGCGGCTGGCTGCCGGATCGCTCGGCGATGCGCGCCCTCGGCCGGCTCCGCCGCGAGGAAGCCGTCCGTTCGGCGGCGCACCTCGGCATCCCGCCGGAGCGACTGACGTTTCTTGGCCTTCCGGACCGCGGCCTGGCGCCGCTCTGGATTCGCTGCTGGGGCTCCAGCACCCCTTACACCTCACCCTACACCGGCTCTACCATCTGGGGTGCGACGGTCCTCGCGCAGGTCGAGGAGTTGCTCCGGACCGCGCGGCCGACCCACCTCTACTTTCCGGACGCGCTGGACGACCATCCGGACCACTGGGCCGCCTACTGCTTCGTCCGCGCGGCACTCGCGCGGCTGGAGCCGTCCGCCGCGCCGTGCTGGCGCACCTACCTCGTCCACCGGGGGGTGTGGCCCCGGCCGCTGGGAGACTTCCCCACGCGGTCCCTCACGCCTCCTCCGGAACTGGCATTCCTGCGCCTGAAGTGGGAGAGCTTTCCGCTCACCGGGCCGGCGCTGGCTGCCAAGCGCGCCGCGGTACTGGCGCACCGCAGCCAGCAGCGCCTCGCGGGGCGGTTCTTGCGCTCGTTCTTGCGCGCGGACGAGCTGCTGATCGCGCCGCGCGACCGGCTGGCGTGCGGCGACGAAGCACCCGAGCCGGTGCGTGACCGTCCCGGACGCGCGCTGCTGCCGGGCGCAGACATCCGCTCGCTGCAGGTCGATCGCCATGCCGCCGGCTCAATCGTGAGGGTCCGTCTCCGCGGCGCGGTGGTGCCGGGACTGCGCTACCGGCTTTACGTGAAGCCACTCTCGGGCGCTATAGGGGAAATGGAGACTCGCCAGGTTGCCATGCAGCCACGCGATGGTGAGCTCAAGGGGGTGCTGCCGGAGGAGGCGGATGCGGCGGGAGGAGCGGTCCTGCTCGGCGCGGAGGTGTGGCTGGGACCGGTGCTGCTCGACCGCACCGCCTGGCACCTCTGGCGGTGGTGAGAAGAGCCGGGATGGAGGTGCTCCGTCACGCCTCCGGGGCGAGGAGCAGCCAAACGGTGCCCGGCACCTCAGCCCGCGCAGGTATAGCCCCTGTACGGGGGCCGGGCTTTGCTCTCTGTAGCCTCGACTTCAGTCGCAGGCGGCACGGTGCTCCACGATTCAACACCGCTCCACGGCGACTTCTTCCAGCGCAATCTGCTCTACGTGAGGGGAGACATCCTGCGTCATGATCGCGCTGGCGATCTCGATGAACTTGTAGGAGGCGTCGGTGACGTAAAAGCGGTGGCGCGGCTCGCCCCGGCGGCGCAGGCCGCGGCGGTCGAGCTCTTCCGCCAGCACCCGGACGGTCGGCTCCGCCGAATCGATCAGGCGGACCTCCGGACCCATCACTTTGCCGACCACGTCTTTAAGGAGCGGGTAATGCGTGCAGCCGAGGATCAGCACGTCCGGACGCTCGGCTTCGAAGGCGCGCAGGTACTCGCGCGCCATCAGCTCCGCCACCGGATGGTCCTGAAGGTTTTCCTCCGCGATCGGCACGAAGAGCGGGCACTCCCGGCCGGAGACCTCTACGTCGCCCCGTATGCCGCGCGCCAGCTCCCGGTAGATGCCGCTGCGGACGGTGGTGACCGTCCCGATAACGCCGAGCCGGCCGGTGCGGGTGGCGGCCACCGCGGCGCGGACGGTCGGATCGATGACGTCGATTACGGGAACCGGAGACATCCGGCGGATGTCTTCTCCCGCGATGGCGGATATGCTGTTGCAGGCGATGACGAGGGCCTTCACTCCCCGGTCAAGCAGGAAGCCGGCAAGCTCTCTGGCGAACCGACGGATAGTTTCCTGCCCGCGCGGGCCGTATGGAACCCGTGCGGTGTCTCCGAGATAGAGCACGCTCTCCTCCGGGAGCTGGCGGAGCACCTCCCGCGCGACGGTGAGACCGCCCACCCCCGAGTCAAAAACGCCAATCGGTAGCTCGTTCACCCTCTGCGCTCCTGCCGGCTCCGCCGGAACGTTCGTTCGAACCCACAGCCTGGGTAGTACCCAGCCGGGGAATGCCGGGAAAGTCTACCCTCTCGCGGCCGAAGAGACGACAATCCGGAAGAGCCGGAGCAGCCGGGGAGCGGCGGGGGTCACTGGCCCCGCGGGCCGTCTCCCGCGATAATCGAGTCAGGTGCTCCGGGCGCGGTGGCGCTCGGAGACGGACCGGAGCGGGCGGGGAAGTCCCCGGCGTCCGGTCGGGAGGACACCTTGGAACAGAAAATCGGACGTCAGCCGGAGGGCCTGGGGCAGTTCCGCACCCGCTTCCTGAACGGAGCGAATGGGAACGGAGCGGCCCACCTAAACGCGCAGCCAGCCCTGGTCCAGGTGCTGGATGACGACGGCGTCCCCGTGCAGCCGGTGGGAGACATCGCGGCCGAAGACCTCCGCTCGATGTACGAGTGGATGCTGCGGGTCCGCACCTTCGATACCCGCATGCTCAGCCTGCAACGGCAGGGCCGCATCCACTTCTTCGTGCCGTCGTTCGGCGAGGAAGCCGCGCAGATCGGGACCGCCTGCGCGCTGCAGCCGGAGGACTGGGTCTTCCCCGCCTACCGGGAGCAGGGCGTGGCGCTCTACCGCGGTTACCCGCTGCAGAACCTGCTCTGCCAGATGCTCGGCAACGCCGAAGACTTTCTGCGGGGGCGCCAGATGCCGGACCACTTCGGCTCTCCGCGCTACCGCTTCGCCGTCGCCTCCAGCCCCGTCGGCACGCAGATCCCGCAGGCGGTCGGCGCCGCGTGGAGCGCGCGGCTGCGCCGGGAGGAGAGCGTGGCGGTGGTCTACTTCGGCGACGGCGCCACGTCCACCGGAGACTTTCACGCCGGCATGAACTTCGCCGCGGTGCAGCAGCTTCCGGTCGTCTTCGTCTGCAAGAACAACGGCTGGGCGATCTCTCTGCCGCGCGCCAAGCAGTGCCGCGCCGAATCGCTGGCGGACAAGGCCGCGGGCTACGGCATGCCGGGCGTGCGGGTAGACGGCAACGACATCCTGGCGGTCTACGAAGTGACCAAGGAAGCGGCCGAGTGGGCGCGCTCCGGCAGCGGCCCGATCTTCCTGGAGCTGATCACCCAGCGGATGGGCAGCCACTCCACCTCCGACGACCCGACCCGCTACCGCGACCCGGAGCTGCTGGAGCCGTGGAAGAAGAAAGAGCCGATCGGCCGGTTCCGCAAGTACCTGGAGGCGCGCAAGCTCTGGTCGGCGCAGGACGAGCAGCGCGCGGTGTCGGAGGCGGATAGCCGGATCACGCAGGCGCTCAAGTGGGCGGAAAGCCTGCCCCGGCCCTCGTTGGAATCGATGTTCGAGGATGTCTACGCGGAGATGCCGTGGCACCTGCGCGAGCAGCTGACGGAAGCGCGCGGTGCCGGGGAGTGAGGGGCTGAAGTGGCGGTACTGACCCTGATCCAGGCACTGAACCTGGCGCTCAAGGAAGAGATGCGCCGGGACGAGCGGATCGTGCTGCTCGGCGAAGACGTCGGGCGGCTCGGCGGCGTCTTCCGCGTCTCGGAGGGGCTGCAGCAGGAGTTCGGCGAGGAGCGAGTCGTCGACACGCCGCTCAACGAGTGCGGCATCGTCGGCGCGGCGATCGGTATGGCGATGACCGGCATGCGCCCGTGCGCGGAGATCCAGTTCGCCGACTTCATCTACCCCGCGTTCGACCAGATCGTGAACGAGCTGGCGAAGGTCCGCTACCGCTCCGGCGGCCAGTTCACCGCGCCGGTGGTGATCCGGACCCCCTACGGCGGCGGCATCCACGGCGGCCACTACCACTCGCAAAGCCCGGAGGCGTACTTCGTCCACACCGCCGGTCTGAAGGTGGTGATCCCCTCCAACCCGGTCGACGCGCGCGGCCTGCTGAAGTCGGCCCTGCGCGGCGAGGATCCCGTCATCTTCATGGAGCCGAAGCGGCTCTACCGCAGCGCCAAGATGGAGGTGCCGGAAGAGGAGACGCTGGTGCCGATCGGCGAGGCGAGCCGGGTCCGGGAAGGGGCCGACGTGACGGTGCTCTGCTACGGCGCCATGGTCCCTCCCTGCCTGCAGGCCGCGGACCGGGTGGCGGAATCCGGCACCACGCTCGACGTGCTTGACCTCCGCACCCTCTGGCCGCTCGACATCGAGGCGGTGGTCGCCAGCGTGCGGCGGACCGGCCGCGTCATCATCGTCCACGAGGCGCCGAAGGCGTGCGGCTACGGCGCGGAGCTGGCGGCGCAGATCGCGGAGCGCGCCATCGAATACCTGCAGGCGCCGATCGTCCGCGTTACCGGCTACGACACGCCGTTCCCGTTCACGCTGGAGGCGGAGTACCTGCCGAGCGTCGACCGCATCCTCAAGGCGGTGGAGCGGGTGCTCAAGTATTAGGCGTGCCTGGCCGGGCGGCGTGCGATCATTGACGCGCCCTCGCGGGAGGGGTACAATCCGTATTGCGTATTCCGTATTGCGTGACGGTGCGCAGCAGCCTTTTTGCAGCAGCTCCTGCCGGGCGGGGCGCTGCCAGCAACTCCTTCGCCCGGCACGATGGTCCGGCGAGCGGCACAGGCCGACCGCTACGCAATACGCAATACGCAATACGCAATACGAGAGAACTGCTGGGGGAGCTACGGCTGAGAGTCCCGAAAGGCTTCGGGACGACCCCTTGAACCTGATCCGGGTAATGCCGGCGCAGGGAAGCATGTCGACCTCCGCCATTCTGTCGGAACGCCGCTTGCCTCCTCGCAGGCGGCGTTGATTGCTTTCTGGGCGGCGGTCTCGCCGCGGCACGCTATTACCAGCCGGGCAGCCCATGCGGTCCGCCTGGCGCAGTGAGTAAGGAGTCCGAACCATGGCGACCTTGAACGGGTCCAACGGCCACCATAAGAACGGCGCGAGCGACAGCGGCCAGGTCTCTGTCGACGTACAGCGCCCGCTGCCGAATTCCCAAAAGGTGTTTGTGGAGGGACCGCACGGCGTGCGCGTGCCGATGCGGGAGATCTCGCTCGCCGGAGGCGAGGCGCCGGTGCGCGTCTACGACACCAGCGGGCCGCTCGGCTGCGACGTCCGCCAGGGTCTCCCCCGGCTGCGCGAGCCGTGGATCCGCTCGCGGGGCGACGTGGAAGAGGTGGAGCGGAGTTACCGCCCCATCCCCGGGCGCTCCACCGTGGAGATCCCGCCGAGCCTGCAGCGCAAGGTGCTCCGCGGCACCGGCAACGTGACGCAGATGCACTACGCCCGCAAGGGGATCGTCACGCCGGAGATGGAGTTCATCGCGATCCGCGAAGGGCTGGAGGCGGAGTTCGTGCGCAGCGAGGTGGCGCGCGGCCGGGCGATCATTCCCGCCAACATCAACCACCCGGAGAGCGAGCCGATGATCATCGGCCGCAACTTCCTGGTCAAGATCAATGCCAACATCGGCAACAGCGCCGTCTCCAGCTCAATCGAGGAAGAGGTCGAGAAGCTGCAGTGGTCCACCCGCTGGGGTGCCGACACCGTGATGGACCTCTCCACCGGCAAGAACATCCACGAGACGCGGGAGTGGATCCTCCGCAACAGCGCCGTCCCGATCGGCACCGTGCCAATCTACCAGGCGCTGGAGAAGGTGAACGGCGTGGCGGAGGACCTCACCTGGGAAGTCTACCGGGACACGCTGATCGAGCAGGCGGAGCAGGGAGTCGACTACTTCACGGTCCACGCCGGCGTGCTGCTGCGCTACATCCCGCTCACCGCCAAGCGGATGACCGGAATCGTCTCCCGCGGCGGCTCGATCATGGCGAAGTGGTGCATGGCGCACCATAAGGAGAGCTTCCTCTACACCCGCTTCGCGGAGATCTGCGAGATCATGAAGGCCTACGACGTCGCCTTCTCCCTGGGTGACGGCCTGCGCCCCGGCGCCATCGCGGACGCGAACGACGAGGCGCAGTTCGCGGAGCTGGAGACGCTCGGCGAGCTGACCCGCATCGCGTGGGACCAGGACGTGCAGGTGATGATCGAGGGCCCCGGCCACGTTCCGATGCACCGCATCAAGGAGAACATGGACAAGCAGCTCGAGATCTGCCACGAGGCGCCGTTCTACACCCTCGGGCCACTGACCACCGACATCGCCCCCGGCTACGACCACATCACCAGCGCCATCGGCGCGGCGATGATCGGCTGGTACGGCACCGCGATGCTCTGCTACGTCACCCCGAAAGAGCACCTGGGCCTGCCGAACAAGAAGGACGTGAAGGACGGAGTGATCGCCTACAAGATCGCCGCCCACGCCGCCGACCTGGCGAAGGGCCACCCCGGCGCGCAGGTCCGCGACGACGCCCTCTCCAAGGCGCGCTTCGACTTCCGGTGGGAAGACCAGTTCAACCTCTCCCTCGATCCGGAGACGGCGCGGGAGTTCCACGACGAGACGCTGCCCGCGGACGCCGCCAAGGTGGCCCACTTCTGCAGCATGTGCGGACCGAAGTTCTGCAGCATGAAGATCACGCAGGAAGTGCGGGAGTTCGCCGCCCAGCAGGAGCTGACGGTCCTGGATGCGGTCGACACCGGCCTGCAGCAGAAGGCCGCCGAGTTCCGCGAGAAGGGCGGAGAGCTCTACGTCAAGGAGCCCGCCGGCGCGGAATAACGTCGCGGACGACAGGAGGGGCCGCGATGCGGCCCCTCCTGCTTTCGGAGCGTCGGCTAGCAGGGCGGCGGTACTGCTCATCCCCTGAGCGGTAGGGCAAAGGGTACTCGCCAGTACCACAGAGAGAGGATGTCGCCCGCCGGTGCGGTTTTTGGAGTGCGGTAGCTTGCTACCGCTTTCGCCGCCGCATCCAACTTCGAACCGCCGCGACCGGAGAAACCTTGCCTTCGCTCGCAAGAAGCCACCGGGAACCGCGAGCTCCTCAAAGCGGAAGCGAGCTTCCGCACTCCACATGCCGTCCCGATGTGCCTTTCTCCGCCCTCGAGGTTGAGGTGAACGGCCCTCCGGAGGGGCTCCGGACGGTAAAACGAAAGAGTCCGCAATCCCGCGGATGTGGATCGTTCCGTCGGGAGCAGGAGCACGCCATGGCGCTTCCACTCAGCGAGGTCAGCCCTCCGCTGCTCACCTATCAGGAGTACCTATCGGAGGGGGAGATCCATGCCCGCTACGAGATCCTGGATGGAGAGCGGCTGTTCCTGACCAGTCCCACCCGCCGCCACCAGCGGATTCTGATGAACGTCGCGCGGGTGCTTCGGGACTACGAGCAGGATACCGGGATGGGCGAGGTGCTGGTGGCGCCGCAGGACGTGCTCATCCGTAAAGAGCCGCTCCGAACGCGGCAGCCGGACGTGCTCTTCATCAGCCTCGACCGACTCGCGCAGTGCGCCCCGTCCGACGATCCCGCGCCGCTGCTCGTTGGCCCGGAGCTGGTCGTCGAGATCCTCTCCCCCAGCGAGAGCCGGCGGAGCCTGGCCGCCAAGATCGAGGACTACGCTGCGGTCGGCGTGCTGGAATGCTGGATCGTCGATCCGCGCGCCCGCGCGGTAGAGGTGCTCCAACTGACCGGCAGCGAGCTCGTTTCCAGCCTGACTCTGGGTGACGGCGCGGTGCTTACGTCCCCGAATCTCCCCGGCCTCTCGGCGGCCGTGTCCCTGTTCGTCGCGGAGTAGCCGAGGCGGGCGGCCAGCCAGGCGCCTGCAAACACCCGTTTTACATCCCGCTCCCGCTGCGGTAACATAGGCGCCGCCGGAGTCCTGTGGTCGCGGCCACCCGCCCCGGGTGGAGAGCGGCCGGCGGGACGGGTGGGGAGTAGCTGTGGCGCAGGTTCTTTGCTCGGAGCAGGTCCAGGAGAGGCTGTCTGCCCTCTCGGATGAGGTGCGGGAGGCGGTCGAGCTGCGGCTCGGCTACCTGGAGGAGATGCCGCGGATGTACGCGGTCAGCACCGACGACCGCTTCCCGGGCTGCCGTACGTTCTGGGTCGATCCGTGCTACCGCGTCTTCTACATGGTCGCTGCGGTGGGCGACGACGTCTACGTGATGGCGCTCGTCCAGGAAGAGATCGACCAGCCGGACGAGGAATAGCGGGTAGCGTTTAGGTCTGTGTGCGGCAGACTGTGCCGCCTGACGGCGGGCTACTCCCCGTCTCCAGCCTGCGTCAGCGCGGGGTCCAGGCGGCGCCGTCTGGCGTGACTTGCAGGTCCCACCGCCTTCCGCGCCAGTGGAGGTTGCGCACGCGAACCGCTTTCCAGTCCGGCGGCAGGCTCGGCGTGGCGCGGGGTCGCTCCGGATGCTCCGGGTCGGACTCCAGGCGCAGGCCGGCGAAGCCGTAGAGGACCGCTTCCACCACGCCGGCCGCGCCGGTAACGAAATAGAGGTTGTCGCGCGTCCGCTTCTCGCTGAAGAGCTGGAACGGCGGGCGGATGAACGGCCGGAAGCTGGCGCGGAACCGCTCCAGCGCCTCGTCATCGCGGCCCAGGCGCGCGGCGAGGATCGCGTGGACCGCGTCGGTCATCGCGGGGCCGGTGGGGATCACGTTCGGCGCGTACCGGTCGTACATCTTCCCCAGCTCTTCGGCGGAGAGCGGCTCCTCACCCGGATGCGCCAGCAGCAGCACGTCGGCCTGCTTCGCCTTCGTCTTCTCCGTGAAGCCGCGGTACGGCAGGATCAAGCCGGACTTCTCGTCTCGCAGGTAGGTGAGACCCTTCGCCACCTCTTCCCAGCGGGGGTTCACCGGCTGGCCGAGCGTCCGCGCGGTCTCCGCCGCGAAGCGCAGGTTCACCGCCGCGACGTGGTGCGTCCAGGCGCTGTGCTCCACCACCCCGGCCAGCTCATCCGGCGTGGTGACGCCTTCCACCACGTAGCCGGAGCCGCGCTGCTTCGCCCGGGCGACCCAGTTATCGGCCGTCTCCTTCAGGATCGGCCAGGCCGTCTCCTTCAGCCACGCGCGGTCTCCCGTTGCCTGGTAGAACTGCTTCAGCGCCAGGGCGAGGTCGCCGGTGACGTGCCGGCCGTGGCGGAACTCCTGCTGGATGATCGTCTCCTTACCGGTCGAGGCGCTCTCCCACGCGTAGCTGGCGCCGGGGAGCCCCTCCGCCTTCGCATTGGCGCGCGCGCCGGGGAGCGTGTCACGGCGGTAGCGGAGCATCGCCGCCGCCAGCTCCGGATGCTGCGGGAGCAGCGCGGGGAAGATCCAGCTCTCCTGGTCCCAGAAGACGTGCCCGTTGAAGGCGGGGGAGCTCAGCCCCATCGGCGGCACGCCCCACCGGTTCTCCGGGCGGGTGCTGGAGAGGAGGTGGAAGAGGCAGGCGCGGACCACCTGCTGCGCTTCCGGGTCGCCGTCGATCTCGATGTCGGCCGCCCAGAGCCGCTCCCAGGCGGCGCGATGATCTGCGAGCAAACGCTCCACGCCCGCGGTGGAGAGATCGGGGGGGATGCTCCGGACCTCCACGTCGGAGACGCGAGTCCAGAGGGCGAAGGTAGCTGTCTCGCCGGCCGGCACGGCGTACTCGTCGCTTCCCGCCGATCCGAGATCGGGGCGGTCCACCGGGAGTAGTCTCCGATAGATCATCCCGAGCTGCGGCTCCGGCAGGCCGGCTGGGATGCGGAGCTGCACCGGCGACGAGCTCCGGTTCTCCACGCGCGCCTGCAGCAGCGCCTGCCCCGGAAGGTGGCGCAGCGGCACGAGCCGCAGCTCCAGGTCGACCCGCCCGCTGCCGTTGTTCCAGCCGGCGCGGGTGTAGAGCAGCCCTTCCTTCAGCCGCAGCTCCTGCCGGTACTCCTCCACGTGCGACGGATCGCCTCCGTAGACCCGCTCTCCCGTGCGGATCTCCAGCGGCGTCAGCGGGGGCAGGCTGACCAGCGCTTCATTCTTGTAGAGCCCGGCCATGAACGCCGGCTCCGCGGCGGCGGGTGACCACCCGATGCCGGTCTGGGAGACGCGCTGCCCCAGCATCCCGTTCCCCAGGTAGGCGCCGCGGTAGTCGCCGTTCCACGAATCGGTGGAGAGGACCCACGGGTCGGCCGAGACCGCGACCGGCGCGGCGGGCCCGGTAGCGCGGGCCGCGAGCAGGCCCGGCTCCTCCGGACCGGACTCGGTGCGGCAGCCGGCGGCGGAGAGCGCGACCACGGCGCTGGAGAGCAGGCAGAGGGTTAGAGGGAGCTTTCGCACTGGAGCCACTCTTCGTAGGTCTTCTGGGGAGCCTCGCCGTAGCGCCGCATCGCGGCGAGCGCGCCCTCGGCGGGTGCCGGAATGCGGGCGATGGGGCACGGCAGCCACTCCACGTGCCCAAAGAGACGGCAGACCTGCGGGCGCACCGGGTAGATCGAGCAGCACCCCCGCTCCACGTCGCGGAAGCGGCACGCGGTGTAGAGCACGCCGTCCTCCATCTCCGTGCCGGGATACGGGACCACCTTGGGAAGCAGCTCCACCCGCCGCGCCTCCGCCCCCTCCTCGCTCTCGAGGAGCTCCCGGATCGCGCGGAATTCCGGCAGCAGCATCGGGACGCCGTCGATGCAGCGGGCGCCGCACTCGTCGCAGCCGTTGCAGGGCGACTGGTCGATCCCGGAGACGAAGCGCTGGACGTCGCGCAGTACGGTGAGCTCGTGCATGGGGGGCTGGGGAGCGGCTTACTAGTACTCCGTCAAGCTGAGATTGATGGGCGGGAACGGCAAGGGAGAGTGGGCGAGAGGGGGAGCTTGAGAAGCTGCTTACGAGAGCGGCGCTCCCACTCCCCCACTCCCCCTTGCTCCCACTCCAATCCATCAGGAGTAGCGGGACACCACTAGAACGTTTTACCGCGTCGGCTCACGTGGAGTTCCGAAGGCTACCCCTGCAGCCGGCGCGTGAATTCGCGGCGGGCCAGCAGCACCCGGCGGCCGCAGGTATCGCACAGGAGCCCCACGTCGGCTCCCAGGCGGGTCACGGTCCATTGGTAGCCGCCGCACGCGTGCGGTTTGCGCAGCGCGACGTGGTCGCCGACCGCCGGTACGCGTGAAGGACCGGACCCCTCGCGGGGCCCGGTCCCGGATTCTTCCGCTCGTTCCGGCGTCTCGTCCGGAGGCATCAGCGGTCGTTCAGCGGCGGGGATACGCGCACCCGGCCGGAGCGCAGTGTGCGGTCCGTGTCGACCTCGCTCCGCACGACGCGCCGCTTCGGCTCGCCCCAGTTGGGGTTCCGCGCCCAGCGCTCGTGCACCGGGTCGTAGACCCACGGGCTGTTCTCCCCCTCCACCGGCATACGCGCCCGGGCCGCGGCGGCGGTCCGGTTGTCGGCCGGGCCGTTCATCGCCATGTCGGTGCCCAGCGGCATGTCCGCCCCGGGCGTGTTCCCCGCGCCGATACCCGCGCCCGCGACGGAGCTCATCATTTCGGGAGTCCAGACCGTGTTGCCGGAAGGAACCACCGGCATCCGGGCCTGGTCCGCGCGCCGCCGATCCTCCGGGTCGAGCCCCATCTTCTGGAGCGGCGACAGCGTCGATCCGAAGTCGGGCGTCGAGGGAAGGACCGAGAACCGGGCCGCCACCTCCGCCCGGTCGGACCGCCGCATCATCTGCTGTACGGTCGCCATCTGCGGCGGCGCCAGCACTTCCGGCTCCGGCTGCGGTTTAGGCTTCTGCGGCCGGCGCTCCGGCGCGGTGTAGCCGAGCGGCGGCACCGGGGCGGGCGTCATCGAGACGGGCGTCGTGGGCGTCGATACATACCCGGCGCCCCCGCTCCAGCTCGGCGTCGGGCTCGGGAACTGGGTAAAGCCGGGAGCGGCGGCAGGGGTCGTCCCGCCGGTCAGGGGAGCAGTAGTGACCGGAGAGACGATCGACGCCGTAGAAGCGCTGGCCGGGAGCGGCGCGGGGCTCTGGGCCTGCCGGCCCGATCCACCGCCGGACATCCACCCGATCAGGAGCGCGATGGTGACAATCCCGCCGGCGCCGGCAGCCACGACCCACCGGTTCGGTCCGCTCTCTTCTTCCACGTAGCTGCCCATCATCGTCGCCTCGTCTTTCAGTCCGAGGCCGCACTTGGGACAGAATTTCGCGTTGGGGTGAATGCTATCGCTGCAATAGGGACACTTCATCAGAATCCTCGCTCCCCGGGCTCCCCCGCCCGGGCCCGCGCTATCAGGTAATTATCGGCGCCAGGCCGGACTACGGGAGATACGTGCACTTAGACTGCTCCGGACCCGTTCGGGTTCCCCGGAGCCGGTTCTAGCAAACTGACTGGATTAGAGGCCCGGCATGCCTCCGAGTCCGGTGAGCCCACCGAGCATCGACGAGCCGCTGCCGGTCTGTATGCGGAACTGCTGGTTCAGTCCCCGCCCGCGATAGACCTCCGAGAGCGCGAGGTTCGCCTGCCCGAGGTTGCGGTCGATCCGGGCGACGCCTTCGCTCCCCGCCCGCTTGATCGCCCCGATGTCGCCCGAAGCAAGCCCCTGCATCACCTTGGGAGTCGCCTCGATCTCTTCCTTCAGAGCGGCGAGGTAGAACTGGTCCAGCGCCTGGCAGTCGGCCGGCACCTGCGGCCGGGTCCGCATGATGTTCTGCTCGAACGCGTGCATCGCCTGAACCGTCTTGTCGAGCCGCGCCTGGATCCGCCGCTGGAACTCCATCCCGTCCGCGTCCGGCTCCGACTGCGCCAGCATCGCCTGGAGGTAATCTTCCACCACCGAGTAGACCTGCGTCTCGCCCAGGGCCCGCAGGCCTGCCCGTTCGTCTTCCACGAACTTCAACCAGGCCAGGTACTTGTCGAAGTCGGAGTTGTCCCGCTGCGCCACCGGCTCCGCCGGCTTCTCCGGCCGGGACGGCGCGGTAACGATGCTCGAGCTCTCCTTCTCCGGTCGTCCCGGCATCGCCACCATCGACGGTGCCTTCTTGGGCGCCGCGCCCGGGGCCGCCACCACGGAAGAAGCAGCGGCGTTCTTGAAGTAGACGCCGGCCCCCACCGCGCCGACCAGCGCGAGGGCGATCAGCCCGGAGATCAGGATGATCCGGTTGTTCTGCGAGGCTGCCGCCGGAGCGGGCGGCGCGTACGGCGGCGGTGAAGGGGCCCCGTACTGGCCGGTCGCGTGCGGAGAGTGGGCTCCGCCTTGCGGCGCGTGGGAAGGCGGCGCGGCGGCGACGGCGGCCCCGCAGGCGTTACAGAAGCGACTGGCCGGCGGCAGACCGGCACCGCAGTTGGAGCATCGCATTCCACCCTCCGCTGTCGTTCCGCGCGGGATCATGGCCGGAGCGCTGCCGCCCCTCTGCCGGGATGATAGGCCGGACGGGAGCTGCAAGTCAAAAGAATGCCAGCCTCACTCGTTCCTACCGGCTCTACCGCGGTTCGGTTCCGGGCCGGCTCTTCCCGCGCCCCGATAGGCTGTTAGACGACCGAGATGCTCCCCACGTTTCAACCGGAGTGCAATCGCGCCGGAGGCGGGAGCAGGCAAGCGGTTTCCGAGCCCGGAAAAGTGTGACGGCATTCCGGCGCTAGGAGAGAATGACGGGGGAAGCAGGCACTCGCTGCGCTCGGGCGCCGCCAGTACTTCGGCTCTTCCCGCGTCCATACGGCCCGCGCTCGTCTTGCGGCGCAGTCTGCCGCGCGCCGGGCGACCGGTCGACACACACCTCCCAGTGCGGCGTCCTGGACGCCGGCACTCGCCGGCGCCGGGGGCGTTTTCGCAACTTGTAGAGAAGGGGTACACCAATGCCGTACGTGATCTGCGAGCCTTGCGTCGGAGTCAAGGACAAGGCGTGCGTGGAGATCTGCCCGGTAGATTGCATCTACGAGGGCAGCAAGGAAGGGTTTCCGGACCAGCTCTTCATCCACCCGGATGAGTGCATTGACTGCGGCGTCTGCCAGCCCGAGTGCCCGGTGAACGCCATCTTCCCGGAAGATGACGTGCCGGAAGAGTGGAACAACTACATCGCCATCAACCGGGACTTCTTCGCGTAAGCGGCCCCGGATCGGCTCTAGAACGCAGCGGGCGCGGTCTTCCGGACCGCGCCCGTTTGCCGTCTCGCGGTCCGGTTTACCGGCTCCGCCCCGTGGAAAGCCTGTAGCAGGTCACACGTTAGCCGGGTTTCTCTCCATGCCAGACACCGTCCGCCACGATCCCGTGATGCTCCGGGAATGCCTGGATTACCTGCAGGCCGGACCCGGCAAGACGCTGGTCGACGGCACCCTGGGCCTCGGGGGCCACTCGCTGGCGATGCTGGAGCGGGTACGGCCGGGCGGGCTGGTGATCGGGCTCGACCGCGACCCGGAAGCACTCCGCCGGGCGGAGGCGCGGCTGCGCGCCGCCTGCGACGAGCGGGGCTGGAGAGACTGCCCCTTCCGGACCGCCCGTACCGACTTCCGCCACCTCGCCGCCGCCCTGGACGAGCTGCAGGTGCCGGCGGTGGATGGATTCCTCTTCGACCTGGGGGTCTCGTCGATGCAGCTCGACCTCCCCGAGCGCGGCTTCAGCTTCCGTGCCGAGGGGCCGCTCGACATGCGGATGGACCTCACGCAGGGAGAGACCGCGGCGGACCTGGTGAACGAGCTTCCGGAAGAGGAGCTGGCCGATCTGCTCTGGACCCTGGGCGAGGAGCGCTACTCGCGGCGAATCGCCCGCCGGATCGTGGAGCGCCGCCGCGGCGAGCCGCTGCGCACCACGCGGGACCTGGAGCAGGCGGTGTGGTCCGCCTACCCCGCCGCGGAGCGCCACGGCCGCATCCACCCCGCCACCCGCACCTTTCAAGCGCTCCGGATCGCCGTGAACGACGAGCTCGCCGCCCTGGAGCCGGCCCTCCTCTCCGCCGCCGACCGCCTGCGCCCCGGCGGTCGCATCGTGGTGCTCTCCTACCACAGCCTGGAGGATCGGATCGTCAAGCGGACGCTCGACTTCCTGGCCGGCAAGTGCCGCTGCCCGGAAGAGGTGCCGATCTGCGTCTGCAGCGCGACCCGGCGCATGACGGTGCTGACTCGCAAGCCGCTGCAGCCCGGTGCGGAAGAGGTGGAGCGCAACCCGAGGGCCCGCAGCGCGCGACTGAGAGCGGCGGAGCTGAAGGCCGAGCGATGAAGGATGAACGATGAATGATGAATCCGGACCCTCCGTGAACGGGAGGTCCTACTCGCTGGCGGCCTCCGGTGCTCCGGCGCGGGTTCGGATCCGGTGACGGATCCCCACGACCTCCATCCCCAGGCGGCAGGCTCGGCTCGGGCCGAACAAGAACCAAAAGCCCAGACCCTCTCCCCCGATCAAAGCTGCTATAATCGCTCCATCCTCCCGGGCGGGTGTCCGCCTCCCGCACTGGCAAGCAGTCGCTTGCCGGCCGTAAGAACGCCCTCTTTTTCCCTGCAGGGAAGTGGGCCGCCCACCGATGATTCGTATTGGAGGTTGCGCCGTGCCCCGCTCCAGTGCCGCCCGTCAGTACCGCTATGACGACGAGGATGAAATGAGCCCCGACGGGCCCATCCCGCCCAGCGAGCAGTCGCGCTATGAGCCGCGATTCCGGGTCGTCACCCGCAAGTCGCTGGTGGCGCCGCGGCCGTACGCGCGGACGGTCTCCGCGCAGCGCATGGTTCTCCTCGTCGCGGTGCCCGGGGTGTGCCTGGTGCTCTACGTGATGTTCTGGACGATGGCGATGCGCGGCGGATACCTGCGCGGGGAGCTGGAGCGGCAGATCCGGGAGGCGCGCGTGGAGCGCGCCTCGCTGGAGGCGGAGAAGCAGCGCCTGCAGTCTTCCGAGTTGATCCTGGAGAAGGCGAAGAAGCTGGGGATGGAGCCGCCGGCGATGAACCGCGAATTCGCGCACACTCCGGAGACTGCCGAGCGGCCGTAGCCGCCGGGACGTCCGGCCTCCGCCGGCGGCGCGTCGCTCGCCGCGGCCGGGCCAGAATGGAAGCCTTTACGCGTCCTGGGGACGCGGTCCGGGTGCGCCCCGGCCGCGGCAGCCCTCGGGACGCGTGCCTGTTTTACGTCCGCGCTGACCGGCAGGCAGCCGGGAGCGCGGCGCCGAGTTCGAGACGAGGATCGGAGCGTTATGAGCATCCCGCGCCGAAACGAATTCACGCTGGTCCGCAAGCGCATGGAGGGGGTGTTCATCCTCTTCATCCTCGGGCTCATCTTGCTGGTCGCCCGGCTGGTCGACCTCCAGGTGCTCAAGGGGCCCGGGTTCGAGCGGCTGGCGACCCGGATGCACGTCCGGACGCGGACGATCGACGCCGCGCGCGGCATGGTGCTGGACCGCAACGGCAGCGAGTTGGCGCGGGACGTGCTGTCGAAGCACGTCGCGATGAACCCGCGCATCCTGGAGAGCCCGGCGGCGACGGCGGCCCGCCTCGCGTCGCTGCTGAAGCTCGATGAGAAGCAGCAGGAAGCGATCCGCAAGCGCCTGGCCGTCGGCGCCAAAAAGCGGCGCGCCTACTCCCAGGTGCTGCGGAACCTCGACCGCAAGGTCGCGGAGGATCTCTACGAGAAGTCGCGCAAGGACCCTCTCCTCGAAGGACTCTGGCTGGAAGACGCCCCGCTCCGGGTCTACCCCTCCGGCCGGGATGGTACCCAGATCGTGGGGCCGGTCAGCTCGGACGGGCGCGGCATCGAAGGGATCGAGCTGAAGTTCGACTCGGTGCTCCGCGGCCACGACGGTCAGCGCGTGGTCCGGGTCGACGCCGCCGGTAAGGTGATCCCGGAATCGGAGCAGATCCGCTCCCATCCCGTCGACGGCGCGAACGTGAAGCTGACGATCGACCGGGACATCCAGCACTTCGTCGAAGCGGAGCTGCTGAAGGTGGCAGAGGCGCAGGAGCCGGACGCTGCGACCGCCGTGGTAATGGACGTGCGAAACGGCGACGTGCTGGCGATGGCGAACTGGCCGAGTTACCACCCGGACGATAAGAAGATCACGCCCGCCCAGCGACGGAACCGCGCGGTGACCGACCTCTTCGAGCCGGGGAGCATCTTCAAGGTGATCACGGCGGCCGCCGCGATGGAGGCGGGAGTCAAGCTCGACGCCACCTGCACCGGCGGGCGGCAGATCGGCCGGTACCGCGTGCGCTGCGCTCACGGGGCGAACCACGGGCACGTGCCGATCTCCGAGATGGTGACGGTGAGCTGCAACCTGGCGGCGGGAGCCCTGGCGGAGCGCGTCGGTCCGGCCGGCATGTATGACTACATGGATAAGTTCGGCCTGAACCAGAAAACGGGTATTGAGTTCCCCGGCGAGGCGTACTGGCCGCACGACAAGCCGGACACCTGGAAGACGATCCGGACCGTGAACGTGGGATTCGGGCAGGGAGTGAACATCTCCCCCATCCAGCTGGTGGCCGCCTACGCCGCCATCGGGAACGACGGGGTCTACAACCCGCCGCGCCTGGTACTGGAAGCTCCCGGCGCGAAGCTTCCGCCGCGGGAGTCGCGGCGGGTGATGAGCGCGGAGAACGCTCGAAAGCTGCGGAGTTACATGGAGTCTGTCGTGGTAGGCGCCGGCGGCACGGGTAAGAACGCGAAGATCGCCGGCTACACCGTCGGCGGCAAGACCGGCACGGCGCAGATCGCGATGAACGGGCGCTATGGAAGCGGCTACGTCGCCTCCTTCGCCGGATTCGTACCGGCCCGGGAGCCGCGGCTCGCCATCCTCGTCTCCGTCTGGCATCCGCGGCACGGGCAGTACGGCGGCGCCGTGAGCGCCCCGGTCTTCCGGGAGATCGCGCGGCAGAGCGTGGCGTTCCTCAAGATCCCGCCGGACGCGCCGACCGACCACCGCGACGGCGCCGACCCCGCCAGCTTCTATCGCAAGGTAGCCGCTGCGGAGGAGAGCTATGACTGAGTTGGGTGAGCTAGCGAAGGCGGTTCCCGGGAGCCGCCTCTCCTCTCCGGACGCCGCGCGCCTGCAGGTGCGCGGCGTGGCTTATGATTCCCGGGCCGTGCAGCCGGGTGATCTCTTCTTCTGCGTGCGCGGATTGAAGACCGACGGCCGCCGCTTCCTCCCCGCCGCCGTGGAGCGAGGCGCCCTCGCCGCGGTGGTCGATGCCGAAGTCGAGAACCCCTCGGTCCCGCTGCTCCAGGTGCCGGACGTCCGGAAGGCGATGGGGCCGGTCTCCGCGGAGCTGTACGGTCACCCGGCGCGACACCTGGCCCTGGTCGGCATCACCGGCACCAACGGCAAGACGACGACCAGCTACCTGGTCGAAGCGATCGCGCGAGCGGCCGGGCGCCCCACCGGCGTGCTCGGCACCATCGGCGCGCGGCGGGGCGACGAGCCGCTGGAGATGGAGCACACCACGCCGGAAGCGCCGGACCTGCAGTCGCTCCTGGCCCGCATGCGCGAGGGCGTGGAGCGGCGGGTGGTGGCGATGGAGGTCTCCTCGCACGCCCTGGACCAGGGCCGCTCCCTCGGCTGCGAGTTCGACGTCGCCGCGTTCACCAACCTGACCCAGGACCACCTCGACTACCACCCGAGCATGGAAGACTACTTCCAGGCGAAGGCGCGGCTCTTCACGGAGTATCCACGCGCCAGCGAGAAGGCGTTTACGGCGGTGGTGAACGTCGATGACGAGTACGGCCGGCGGCTCGCCCGGATGGCCGAGGGCCGGGTGCTTACCTACGGAGTACGGGAGCCCGCCGACCTCCGGGCCGGAGAGATCCGCGCCTCGGTCACCGGGCTGGAGTACACGCTCACCACGCCGGAGGGCGTCTTCCCGGTCCGTCTCCGGATCGGCGGGCTGTTCAACGTCTACAACAGCCTGGCAGCGGCGGGAGCAGCGCGGGCGCTCGGGATCGACTGGCAGACGATTACCGCGGCGCTTTCGGAGGCTCCCGGCGTGCCGGGCCGTTTCGAGAGTGTCTCGGCCGGGCAAGACTTCGGCGTAATCGTCGACTACGCCCACACGCCGGACGGGCTGGAGAACGTGCTGCGCGCCGCCCGGGCGCTGGAGCCGCGGCGGGTGCTGACCGTTTTCGGCTGCGGCGGGGACCGCGACCGCGGCAAACGGCCGATCATGGCGCGGATCGCCGCGGAGCTCTCCGACGTGGTGGTGGTGACCTCCGATAACCCGCGCAGCGAGGATCCCGACGCGATCATCCGCGAGATCCTGACCGGAATTCCCGCGGGCGCGGGCACGTGGGTGGAGACGGAGCCGGACCGTGCCCGCGCCATCGAGCGCGCGGTGTCGGCGGCGGAGACCGGCGACGTGGTGGTGATTGCCGGAAAGGGTCACGAGGATTATCAGATCTTCGCGGACCGCACGATCCATTTCGATGACCGCGAACAGGCGCGGAAGGCCCTGAATGCTCGACTATCCTCTTGAGCTCCTCGCCCGCGTAATGGGCGCATCGCTCCGCTACCCCGAGGGCGGCACCGCGCGCGGGCCGGTTACCGGCGCCTGCACCGACTCTCGCAAGGTCCAGGCCGGCTTCCTCTTCTTCGCGCTGGAAGGCGAGCGGGTCGACGGCCACCGGTTCGTTCCGCAGGTGCTCGCCGAGGGCGCCGCCGCGGCCGTGGTCCGTGCCGGCTATACCCCGCCCGCCGATCTTGCCGGGCCGCTGCTCGAGGTGCCCGATCCGGTGCTGGCGCTCGGCGAGCTCGGCCTCTGGCACCGCAACCGCCACCCGGTGCGGGTGGTGGCGGTCACCGGTAGCGTCGGGAAGACCACGACCAAGGACCTCGTCGCCGCGGTGCTGGGGCAGCAGTTCCGCACCCTGAAGAGCCCGGGGAACTACAACACCGAGATCGGGCTGCCGCTGGCGCTGCTGGAGCTGCGGCCGGAGCACGAGGCGGCGGTGGTGGAGCTCTCCATGCGGGGTCCGGGGCAGATCGCCTACCTGGCGCGCCTGGCTCGACCGGAGGCGGCGATCATCACCAACATCGGACTCTCGCACCTGGAGCTGCTCGGCTCACAGGACGCGATCGCCGCCGCCAAGGGCGAGGTGCTCGACTTCCTCCCCACCCGGGGCGCGGCGATACTGCCGGCGGACGACGCCTACTTCGAGACGCTCCGCGGCCGCCTGCTGCCGGACGTCCGCTGTATCGCGTTCGGAGAGCAGTCTCGCGGCGGGGAACAGGTCTCCGGCTCTTACTTCGGCCCCTCCGCTCCTCCCACCGGCCGGGGCACCAACGGCGCGCTCGGGTCCCGGTTCGCGCTCCACCCGCGCGGCAAGCCGACCCAGAGGGCGTGGATGCCGCTGCTGGGCCGGCACAACATGCGCAACGCGCTCGCCGCCGCCGCGGCGGGCGCCGCGCTGGGGATCACCTGGGCTCGGATCGCGCGGGGGCTCGCGCAGGCCGAGATCTCCGGCATGCGGATGGAGACGCACCGGCTGAGCGACGGCTCTCTAATTCTGGATGACGCCTACAACGCGAGCAGCCCGGAGGCGATGTTCGGTGCTCTGGAGGTACTACGGGAGGTCGACGGCCTTCGCCGGACAGCGGTGCTCGGAAGCATGCTGGAGCTCGGTCCCGCCTCCGAAGACGCCCACCGGCGGGTCGGCGAGGCGGTCGCGGCGCACCCGCCCGGGTTCCTGGTCACGGTCGGCGAGGGCGGGCGGCTCATCGCGGAGGCGGCGAAGGACGCAGGCTACTCGGACGACCGGATCGCCGTCTGCGCCTCCAACGACGAGGCGATCGAGACCCTCCGGGAGCGCCGCAGGCCCGGCGACGTGATCCTGGTGAAGGGGAGCCGCGGCGTGGCGATGGAGTCGATCGTGCGCGCGCTGCGCGAGGACGCCGATGCCTGAGCTGAGCAGCCTGTTCGTGCCGTTCCTGCTCGGCCTGGTTGCCGCGCTCGCCGGCGGCGCCTGGATGATCCCGGTCCTCCGCAGGCTCAAGGCGGGACAGACGATCAGCACCGACGCGCCGGAGCGCCACCTGGCGAAGGGCGGCACGCCGACCATGGGCGGCGCCATCATCCTGTCCGGCGGCCTGATCGGCAGCCTGGCGGTGCTCGGCTGGGCGCCTCGCGACTTGCGCCTGCTGGCCGCCGTGGGGCTCTGCACCTTCGGTTTCGGGCTGATCGGGTTCATCGACGACTACCTGATCATCAAGCGGGGCAAGAACCTGGGCCTCCGTGCCCGGGAGAAGCTGCTGCTCCAGTTCCTGGTCGCCATCGCGTTCGTCTGGTGGCACTACGTGGAAGCGGGCTCGCCGGGCCCCTGGGTGGCGGCCACCGATCCTGTGGCGCTCGGACCTTTCGGCGGCTTCCTGAAGCTCATTTCGTGGCCGCCGCTGGTGCTCGCCTACGAGGTTCTGCTTCTGGTCGGCATGTCGAACGCGGTCAACCTCACCGACGGCCTCGACGGCCTGGCAGCGGGTGTCAGCCTGCCGGTCTGGATCGGGCTGGCGCTGCTGGCGGCGTTCGGGGCATTTGCCACGATTCGACCCGGCGAGCAGCCGGTCTCCTATCCCGGCGTCGCCACCTTCTGCGCGGCGATGGCGGGCGGCACGCTCGGCTACCTCTGGTACAACGCCCACCCGGCGCAGGTCTTCATGGGCGACACCGGCTCCCTGGCGATCGGCGGCGGGATCGCCGCTGCTGCGATTGCCTGCGGGCATGAGTGGACGGTGCTGCTGCTCGGGCTGGTCCACGTCGTCGAAGCCGGCTCCGTCACGGCGCAGGTGATCTCCTTCAAGACGACCGGACGCCGCATTCTAAAGATGTCCCCTCTCCACCACCACTTCGAGCTGTGCGACTGGCCGGAGACGCGCATCGTGGCGCGGTTCGCGATCGCCAGCACGCTCTGCGTAATCGGGGCGCTCGCCTGGGTGATGCGCGGATGAGCCACGCCAGCGAATTTGCCGGAAAGAAGATCGCCGTCATCGGCGCGGCCGCCACCGGCCTGGCGGCCGCGCCGGTGCTCTCTCGGCTCGGGGCCGCGGTTCGCGTCTACGACTCCCGTCCCGCCGCGGAGCTGGGCGCCGCTCCGGAGAAGCTCCGCGACTTCGCCGAGCTCCGGCTGGGCGATCCGGGCTATCCCGGTATCGAGGAGTGCGACCTGATCGTGCCCAGCCCCGGCGTGCCGATGGACGCGGAGGTGCTGCAGGCGGCGGTCCGCCGCGGCACCCCGGTCCTCTCCGAGATCGAGGTGGCGTACCGGCTCGCCCGGGCGCCGATCGTCGCCGTGACCGGCACCAACGGCAAGACCACCACCGTGATGATGTCGGCCGAGGTGCTCGGCGCCGAAGGCGGGGCGGTACAGGTGGCCGGCAACGTGCTGGCGGGCGGGTTCCAGGTGCCGCTCGTGCGCGCCGCGGAAGAGGTGCCCGCAGAGGCCTGGATCGTCTCCGAGGTGAGCAGCTTCCAGCTCGAGTGGGTGGCGGGTTTCCGTCCCAGAATCGCCGTGATTACCAACATCACCGCGGACCATTTGAACCGACATAAGACGGTGGAGCGATACGTAGCGGCGAAGGCGCGCCTGCTCGAGTCCCAGACCGCCTCCGACTGGACCGTCCTCAACCTGGAGAACCCGGCGACCCGCGACCTGATGCCGGCGGCCCGGGGACGCCTCCTGCGGTTCGGCCGGAGCACCCACGAGTGGGAAGGCACCTGGACCGAAGAGCGCGGCGGCCGGCGCTGGATCCGGGGCCGGCTGCGAGATCGGGTGGTCGACATCGCCCCGGTCGATGCGCTGAAGGTACCCGGCGAGCACACCGTGGAGAACGCGCTCGCGGCGGCGGCGGTCGGGCTGGCGGCGGGCATTGCGCCGGAGGCGATCGGCCGGGCGCTGGGCGAGTTCCGCGGCGTGGCCGACCGAATGGAGCTGGTGCGGCAGATCGACGGCGTCGACTATGTAAACAACACGATGTGCACCAATGTCGACGCGGCGGTCCGAAGCATCGAGGCGTATTCCCGGCCGGTGGTGCTGATCGCCGGGGGGCGGAACAAGGATCTCGACCTGGAGCCGCTGGGACGCTGCATCGCGGAGCGGGTGAAGAGCCTGGTCGCCATCGGTACGGACGGCCCGCACATTGCGGAGAGCGCGCGGCGCCACGGCTTCGACCGGATCCGCACCGCGGGCTCGATGGAAGAGGCGGTCCGCGCGGCGCGGGATGAGGCGGAAGCCGGCGATGTGGTGTTGCTGGCGCCCGCCTGCGCCAGCTTCGATTGGTACAGCAGCTTTGAGGAGCGCGGACGCGACTTCCGCCAACAGGTGAACCGGCTGGTTGAAAACCGGCCCCAATGAAAGAGGGACGAGGTAGTATGCAAGCCGTCCAGGAACGACAGCGCTGCGATTGGCAGCTACTGATGATCACCGTCCTGCTGCTGATTCTCGGCACGGCGGTGGTCCTCTCCTCGAGCTGGGTGCTCGGGACGGAGTCGTTCGGCAACGATGGCTTCTACTTCTTCAAGCGGCAGGTCCAGTGGGCCGGCCTGGCGCTGGTGGCGCTCACCCTGACCCTGCGATTCCCCTACTGGCATTTTCGCGATTGGAAGCTCTGGGGCGTCGGGCTGGCCGCGGCCTTCGCACTGCTGGTGGCGGTGCTCGTCATCGGCAAAGAGGTGAACGGCTCCAAGCGCTGGATCAGCGTCGGCCCGATCGGCTTCCAGCCGTCCGAGTTCGCCAAGGTAATGATGGTCGTCTTCCTCGCCCGCTACTCGGAGCTGTGGCGCGGCCGCATCCAGCACCTCACCAAGGGGTTCTTGCCGCCGGTCATCACGGTACTCGGCCTCGGCGCGCTGGTGGCGAAGGAAGACCTCGGCACCGCGATCGTCCTGATCGGCACCGGGCTGCTGATGATCGTGATGATGGGCGCCCGCAAGCGGCACGTGGCCGGGCTGATCGCCTTTGCGGTGCTCGCCGGGTGCGTCTTGATCGCGGTGGAGCCCTACCGCCAGGAGCGCATCAGCGCCTGGATCAAGGTCGTCTCCAATCCGGTCGCGGCGTATCAGGATGCCGCCTACCAGCCGTCGCAGGGACTCATCGCCCTCGGCAGCGGCGGGCTCAAGGGCAACGGCGTGATGCTCGGCACCGCCAAGCACCTCTACCTGCCGGAAGCGCACACCGACTACATCCTCTCCACCGTAGGGGAGGAGACCGGCTTCCTGGGCTGCGTGGCGCTGCTGCTCCTCTTCGCCTGGCTGCTGATCCGCGGGCTGACGATCGCCCACCGGACGCGGGACTGGTTTGGAAGCCTGATCGCCGCCGGAATGACCTCCATGATCGCGCTGCAGGCGATGCTGAACGTGGCCGTGGTCACGAGCATCTTCCCCTGCACCGGCGTGCCGCTGCCGTTCATCAGCTACGGCGGCACCTCGCTGCTGTTCACCGCGGTGGCGATCGGAATGGTGTTGAACGTGTCGCAGTATCCCGGAGGGCCTCCGGCGATGGCGAGGGAGAAACGTCGACGTGAGAGTCGTGCTGACGGGTGGCGGAACCGGCGGGCACATCTATCCCGCTCTTAGCGTGGCGCAGTGCCTGACCGATGCCGAGCTGCTCTACGTCGGCACGGCGGAGGGGCCCGAAGCGCAGATCGTGCCCCGCTCGGGGTTGACGTTCCGCACCGTTCCGAGCCGCAAGCTGAGCCGCCGGCCCTCGCCGGGGGCTCTTCTCGCGCTGGCGGTCTCTACCTGGGGCGTGCTGCGCGCTGCCGCGCTGCTGCGGAGCTGGCGCCCGGACGTCGTCCTCGGCACCGGCGGCTACGCCTCGGCGGGCGTGATGTTCGCCGCGGCGCTGCTCCGAATCCCGACGGTGGTCCACGAGGCGAACGCCGTCCCCGGCCGCGTCAACCAGCTCCTCGGCCGGCTCTGCACCCGCGTCGCGATCACCTACGCCGCTTCCGAACGCTACTTCTCCGGCGCCCGCACCGTGCTGACCGGCCTGCCGGTACGCGCCGGCCTCCGGACCGCCGACCCGACGTGGGCGCAGCAGGAGTACCGTCTCGACCCCGCCCGCCCCACGCTCCTGGTGACCGGCGGCAGCGGCGGGGCGCAGACGCTCAACCGGGCGGTGGTGCAGGCGCTCCCCCGGCTGGGCGTGCAGGTGGTGCACCAGACCGGTAAGAAGCTGCTCGCCGACGTCCGCGCGGAGGTCGGCCAGGTGCCGGAGTGGTACCACCCGACCGACTACGTGGAAGACCTTCCCTCGCTGATGGCCGCTTCCCGTCTGATCGTCTGCCGCGGCGGCTCCTCCACGCTTTCCGAGGTCACCGCCGTCGGCCGGCCCGCCATCGTGGTCCCCTACCCGTACGCCGTGGCCGACCACCAGACGAAGAACGCGAGCGCCCTGGCGGACGCCGGAGCGGTCCTGCTGGTGCCGGACGCCGAGTTGGACGGAGCCCGCCTGACGCGAGAGGTGGAAGCGCTGCTCGCCGATCCCGCCCGCCTCCAGCGGATGCAAGACGCGAGCCGCGCGCAGGGCCGTCCGGAAGCGGCACGGGAAGTGGCGGACCTCCTGCGGGAGGTAGCGCGGCGGTGATAACGTGAGGTGCCTGGGTAACTGCCGGGCGGTTGCCGGATGGCGGAGCTGGCCTGCCGCAGTCCTCTCACGCCCTCCAGGCTAGCGGACTACTCCAGGCGGGCTCTTCGCAGGTCAAGATCAGGCTGCGCTGCGATGTGGCAATGAGAGCCAGGGAGCCTTCGGCTTCCTGGCAGCCAGGAACCAGGGCGCCTAGAAGGCGCCACCTGTGAACCCCCCTGGGCGCAGGGGGGTTCGCTCGAAGGGTCGGGAGACAGCCCGTGAACTGAGCCGCTGCGGAGATGCACGCTTTGGCGCGGGAAGAGCGCCTCGGGCCGCTCTCCCGGAGCGGCCCGCTAACGGAGCGAAGCGGAGTGTGAAAGGGCCGGCGGAGGGCCCTCGTCGCGGGAGGGCTGACTCCCGGCACAAGGGCGCGGGGTCGGACCCTCGGTCCCGGCGCTGCCTGACGTAGAGCGATGGCCGGAAGACGAGCAGAAAACAGACCGCCGGGACGCATAGTCTTCCCCCACAGACGGAATATCCACCGCTGAGAATCAACGCAAGAACGAAGGCGCGAGAGTGATGGGCGAGAGTTACCACTTCATCGGGATCGGCGGCTCGGGGATGAGCGGCCTGGCGCGGCTGCTGCTGGCGGACGGCGTCTCCGTGACCGGCTCGGACGTGAAGGAGAGCGAGACGGTGCGCTCCCTCCGGGCGGCCGGCGCGCGGATCGAGATCGGGCACCGGGCGGAGAACGTGGCAGAGGGCACCACGCGGGTGGTCTACACCGCCGCGGTGAAGGACGACAATCCGGAGCTGCAGGAGGCCCGCCGGCGGGGGCTGCCGGCGATTCTGCGCGCGCAGATGCTGGGCGAGGTGATGGCCGGCAAGACCGGGATCGCCATCGCCGGGACGCACGGCAAGACCACCACCACCGGCATGGCCGCGTCGGTCTTCCTGGCGGCGCAGACCGACCCGAGCATCCTGATCGGCGGGGACTGGTCGCTCCTCGGCAGCAACGCGCGCGGCGGGCGGGGACGTCACTTCCTGGCGGAGGCGTGCGAGGCGTTCGACTCGTTCCTGGAGCTGAAGCCGCACGTCGCGGTGCTGACGAACGTGGAGGCGGACCACCTCGACTGGCACGGCTCGCTGGAGGGCGTGATCCGGGCGTTCCGCCGGTTCCTGGAGCGGGTCGACGCGGACGGGTATGTGGTCGGCTGCGCGGAGGACGAGAACGTCTGCCGCCTGCTGGGCGAGATCCCGCAGCGGACCGTCAGCTACGCGATCGACTGCGACGCCGATTACGTGGCTTCCGAGCTGAACCTGGAGCGCCGGCAGCCCTCCTACCGGCTGCTGCGCCGCGGCGAAGCGCTGGGCCTCGTGCACGTCGGCGTGCCGGGACGCCACAACGTCCTCAACTCCCTCGCGGTGGCGGCGGTGGCACTGGAGGAAGGCCTGCCGTTCGAAGCGGTGGCGGAAGGGCTGCGGCGCTTCACCGGCGTGGAGCGGCGCTTCGAGACGCTGGGAGAAGTCGACGACATCCTGGTGCTCGACGACTACGCCCACCACCCGACGGAGGTCCGCGCCACCCTGGCGGCGGCGAAGGCGAGCCTGGGGCGGCCGCTGACCGTCGTCTTCCAGCCGCACCTCTTCAGCCGCACCCAGCTGCTCCTGGACGACTTCGCCGTCAGCTTCGGCGACGCGGATCGGCTCTTCGTGACCGAGATCTATCCCGCGCGTGAGCAGCCGATCCCCGGCATCACCGGAGCGCTGCTCGCCTCCCGCGTCCGGGAGCACGCGCCGGGACAGGTGGAGCACGCGCCGGACCGGGCGGCGCTGCGCGAGCGGCTGCTGGCGGAGGCAAAGCCGGGCGACGTGATCATCACGATGGGCGCGGGCGACGTGCGGGAGCTGGGAGAAGAGCTGGCGGAACGGCTGCGGGAGCGGGGGGCGGTATGTCGAGGATAAGGGTCGCGGTGCTGATGGGCGGGACTTCTTCGGAGCGGCGGGTGTCGCTCTCTACGGGACGGCAGGTAATCGAGTCGCTCGATCCGGAGCGGTACGAGGCGTTCCCGATCGACACCGCCTACCTGAACCGGCCGGCGCTTTCCGGCGGCGGCGGGAACGGGGCCGGCACACCCTCCCCGGCGCTGGAATCCGGAGCGCAGCAGACCGATAATCTAACCGGACCGGCACGAGAGCTGCCGGACCCCTCCCTGCCGCCGCTGGTCGGGCGGAACCGTCCGGACGTGGCGGTGATCTGTCTCCACGGAAAGCATGGCGAGGACGGCACGATCCAGGGCATGCTGGAGCTGCTCGACATCCCCTACACCGGATCGGGCGTGCTCGCGAGCGCGCTGGCGATCGACAAGCTGATGTCGAAGAAGGTCTTCGAGTGGGAAGGCATTCCGACGCCGCCCTCGGTCCCCTTGCGGAGCTGGCGGGACGCGGAGCGGTTCCTGGCGGAGCTCGCGGCGGGCGAGGCGCGGGTGACCTGTCCGCTGGTGGTGAAGCCGAGCCGGCAGGGCTCGACGATCGGGATCTCGATCGTGCACGAGCCGGCCGAGGTGCGGCTCGCGCTGGAGAAGGCGTTCGAGTTCGACAGCGACGTGCTGGTGGAGGCGTTCGTCGAAGGGATCGAGATCACCGGCGCCGTGTTGGGGAACGACGACCTGCTTTGCCTGCCGCTGGTGGAGATCGTGCCGGCGAGCGGCTTCTACGATTTCGAAGCGAAGTATACGCCGGGGGCGACCGACGAGATCGTCCCCGCGCGGATCCCGGAGCCGGTGACGAAGCGAGCGCAGGAGCTGGCGCTGCGGGCACACCAGGCGCTGGGATGCCGCGGGTTCTCCCGCACCGACATGCTGGTGCGCGGAGAAGAAGTCTGGGTGCTGGAAACCAACACCATCCCGGGAATGACGCCGACCAGCCTCCTGCCGCGCGCGGCGCAGGCGGCGGGGATCCCATTTCCGCAGCTGGTAGAGCGGATGATTGAGCTTGCCCTGGAGGGGCGCGACGGTGGCCCGCAAGACAAAGCCAAAGAGTGAAGCTGCCGCCCGTCGGGAACGACGGGACCGCAACCGCCGGAAGCCGGACTTGCTGGGCGCGCTGCGCACCGCCCTGGTGCTGGCGCTGATCCTGCAGGGAGTCCGGGTGGCCTTCACGTCTCCGCTCATGCGCCTCCAGGAAGTGGAAGTCGCCGGCTCGGAGCGGTTCACTCCGGAAGAGCTCGTCCGCAAGGCGCACATCCCGCTGGGAAAGAACATTTTCGCCGTCAACCTGGTGCAGGTCTCCGACCGGCTGCGGGAAGAGCCGGTGCTGGAAGACGCGGTGGTAACGCGGCAGTTCCCACAGGGGCTTCGGATCAAGCTGACCGAGCGCGAGCCGGAGCTGCGGGTGAGCAGCCGCGGCCGCATTTTCCTGGCCGACGGGGCCGGAGTGGTCTACGAGCCGCAGGATAAGCCGCGCCCGGAGCTGCCGCTGCTGGAGATCGCGGAGAAGGAGCTTCCGCCGCTGGGACAGGCGCTGAAGCCGGAGTGGGTCAGAGCGGTGCGCGAGTGCGTGCGGCTCGCCGAGAAGGAAGGGCTGACCCTGGGCAAGATGCGCGTTGACGCCTCCGGGGAACTCTGGTTGAATGTCGAAGCTCCCCAGGCCAGAGGGACGGCGCCGGCGATCCTGAAGGTGCGGGTGGGACGCGCTACGGAGCTGCCGGAGAAGTTCCGGGACATCCGGCTCGCCCTGGCCAGCCGGCCCGATCTGCCGGGCTCCGCCTCCTACCTCGACGTGATGTGCGCGGGCCGTACCGCCTACGCGCCGCTCCCGAAAGAGGACCGCACTCAGTAGCAACCCGGCGGGGTGATTCTCTCGTATTCGGGGTGTGGGTCGGTGTCGGGCGCGGAACGGTGTCATCGCGATCGAACCGCGGCGCGGTTTCGTGGCACTAACAGGTGACGGCGGCGTCTCGCCGCGCCCCGACCCCCTCTCCCGATCCCTGCCTGTCCGGCGGAGCCGAGGTGCTGGCATGAGCTTGCTGGACGAAGCTGAAGCGGTAAAGAACCCAAACGCGCCCGCTCCGCCTGCGGCGCGGCGTTTCTCCGATACTGCCTGGATCTGGCAGGTGACGGCGCTCAGCGCGGTGCTGGGCGTGATGCTCTCGCTCGCCATCACCACTACGGACCAGTCCCGGAACGCCAACGTTCCCGGAAACCGCCTGAGCCTCTCGGCCTCCTACGAGGCGATCTTCCGGGAGCAGAACGCCCGGCTGGAAGACGAGATCAAGGACCTCCGCGCGCAGGTGGACGGCTACGTCGCGACGATCGACGACAGCAGCCGCGTGACCGAAAAGATGAAGGCGGAGTTCGAAGCGCTGCGCCGGGAAGGCGGGCTCTCGCAGGTAGAAGGGCCGGGTCTGCGGATCCGACTGCGAGACAAACCGGAAGGCGGCGGTGTTGGAGATTACCAGGTCAACCTGATCCACGATCAGGACCTGAACAACATTCTGAACGAGCTCAAGGCAGCCGGCGCGCGGAACATCGCGGTGACCGGCGCGGATACGGACCGCTTGCAGCGGGTGATCGTCACCACCACGGCGCGCTGCGTCGGTAACATCGCGATGGTGAACCACACGCCGCTCGCCGGCCCGTTCGAGATCCTGGTCCTGGGCGATCCACGGGAGCTGCGCGCAGCGCTGGAGCGTCCCGAAGGCTATATCCGCGAGCGAGAGCTCGACACGCGCCAGATGGTGGAGCTGGAAGAAGCCCCCAGGCTGGTGCTCCCGGAGTATGCAGGGACCCTGACCACCCAGTATGCCGAGCCGGTAGAGCCCTCCGCGCAAGACGCGAGCGCCGAATCCGGTGAGACTGCCGCTGCGTCCTAGCACCCTGAAAGGCACGTCCGTTTACTACGATGTCTGTCACTGCCGCCGACAAGGGTATGGAGAAACGCGCTGAAGGCGCCGAGAATTCCTCGGCGGCCGCCGCGCCGGCCGCGGGTGCCTCCGGCTCGCACTGGATCTGGCAGGTGACCGCGCTGAGTGTCGCCATGGGCGTGCTCCTCGCGCTGGCGCTGCGCACCACCGGCACGCTGGAGGACCAGGGCCTCTCCGCCCGGCTGGGGGTCTCCCCCGCCTCGCTCTCCCAGCTCCGGGAGCAGAGCAGGCGGCTCCGCACCGAGATCAAGCAGCTGCGGGAGAAGTCGCAGGAATTCCGCACTACCGGCAGTGACTCTCAGAAGGCGGCCAAGCTGCTGAAGGAGCAGATCGCGGATTACCGCGCCATTCTCGGCTTCGCGGCGGTCAAGGGACCCGGGGTGAAGATCACGCTGCGGAACAGTCCCAAGGTGGTGCCCCCCGGATGGGATCCGCGCCTGGTGCAGACCAACGATCAGGACGTGAAGGGCCTGGTGAGCGAGCTCTGGGCCGCCGGCGCGGAAGCGATTGCGGTAGCGGGAAGCAATACCGGTAAGTTCGAGCGAGTGGTCCTTTCGAGCGTCGTCCTCCCGGCGGAGGGCGGGATCGAGGTGAACGGGCGCGTGCTCTCCGCGCCGTTCGAGATCCAGGCGATCGGGAACTCGAAGACGCTGGAGGCCGCGCTGGAGATGCCAGGCGGGATCATCGACAACCGCGAGCTCGAGTTCTTTCAGATGATCAAGATCGAGAAGGCGCAGACCCTTGTCCTACCCGAGTACTCAGGCATCCGGCGGGCCCGTGGCCCGGCCCCGGCGAACCCATAAGATCTGGTGGCCGATCCTCGGCTTCACCGTGGGGTTCGCCGCGACGTTCTTCGTCTTCCGCGCGGGGGTTCCGCTGCCCGCGGCGGGATACCTGTCGCTCGCGGTGCTGGCGGGGCTCGACTCGGTCTTCGGCGGCATCCGGGCCGGCGTGGAGCGCCGGTTCCAGAGCGACGTCTTTCTCAGCGGCTTCCTGGTGAACATGCTGCTCGCCGTGCTGCTGGTCTACCTGGGCCAGAAGATCGGCGTGCCGGACCTCTACCTGGCGGCGGTGGTCACCCTGGGCGGCCGCATGTTCCTGAACCTCTCCGTCATCCGGCGGCACTGGCTGGAAAAGAGCCCCACCCGTGGCGAAAAGTGAGCTGGTCGTAGCTCTGGACATTGGCACGACGAAGGTCTGCACGCTGGTCGCGGAAGTTACGGGCGAGGAGCAGATCGAGATTCTCGGGATCGGGCTGACCCCTTCTCTCGGCATGAAGAAGGGGGTGGTGGTCGACATCCCCGCCACCGCCGCCGCGATCCGGGAATCGGTCGATAAGGCGAGCCGGATGGCCGGCGTCCACATCGCCACGGTCTACGTGGGGATCACCGGGGAGCACATCGCCTCCCTGAACAGCCGCGGACGCGTCGGCGTCCCGCAGGAGATCGGGGACGACCACGTCCAGCAGGCGCGCCTCTCCGCCCGCCACCTCGACCTGCCGCCCGACCGCGAGGTGCTCCACAACATCCCGCGGCAGTACATCGTCGACGGCCAGGAAGGCGTGCGCCATCCGGTCGGCATGTCCGCTACGAAGCTGGAAGTGGAGACGCACGTCGTCACCGCCGCCTCCAGCTTCGTGGAGAACGTGGTGAAGTGCGTCACCCGGGCGCGGCTGGAAATCGACGAGATCGTGGTGGAGCCGCTGGCCACCGGCCTGGCGGTGCTCACCGACGCGGAGCGGCAGCTCGGCGTGGCGCTGGCCGACATCGGCGGCGGCACCACCGACGTGGCGCTCTTCGAGAACGGCGCGGTCACCCACACGAAGATCATCCCGGTGGGCGGAAACCACCTGACCAACGACCTCGCCATCGCCTTCCGGCTCGACCCGGAGCAGGCGGAGAAGCTGAAGGTCGCTTCCGGTGCCGCGCTGCCGGAAGACGTGGCCCCGGACCAGTACGTGGAGATCCGGATGATCGGCGAGGAGGAGTCGCGGGAGATCCCCCGGGCACTGCTGCCGGAGATCATCCAGCCGCGCATGGAGGAGCTGTTCGAACTGCTCCGAGAGCACATCGAGGCGGCGGCAAAGGACGGCATCTACGTCTCCACCTGCGTGCTCAGCGGCGGCGGGTCGCAGCTTCTCGGCGCGGCCGAGCTTGCGCAGCGGGTGCTCGGGATGCCGGTGCGGCTGGGACGACCGCGAGAGATCATCGATCCGCGCGGCCTGGCCGGGAGCCCGATCTGCGCCACGGCGGTAGGCCTGCTGGCCTATGCCTCCCAGCGCCGCGTCGGGCGGCGGCGCGTCAAGGAGCCGAAGGCGCTGCACGTGGCCGCCTTCGCCCGCCTGGCGCGCCTCTTCCGCCGGGGGCCCGCGCGAAAGTAGGGCATCTCCCGTTCCGGAGCCGCCGTGGGAGGAGTCTGCCCGCGGGCGCCGGAACCAGAAAAAGTGTTTTGACGCAGGACGTCCGCTGCATCAGAATCGGCGTTGGGCCGCTGCCGGGGGCTTGCGGCGCCTCTTTTTTCCAGATTCGCGAAATTTATGCGGTGCACGAGACCGCCGTGTGCCGACCAGTTATATCGGGGGAATCGTAGATGGCTGATCCGAGGGGCTCGAACTACGCAGTTATCAAGGTGGTGGGCGTTGGCGGCGGTGGCACCAACGCGGTCAACCGCATGATCGAGGCCGGCGTCTCCGGCGTCGAATTCATCGCGCTCAACACCGACTTCCAGGCGCTGGAGATGTCGCTGGCGCCGACTCGCCTGCAGATCGGCGAGGCGCTCACCAAGGGGCTCGGTGTCGGCGGCAACCCGGAAGTGGGCCGCAACTCCGCCGAAGAGAGCCGGCAGGACATCAAGAAGCTGCTCGAAGGCTCGGACATGGTCTTCATCACCGCCGGCATGGGCGGCGGCACCGGCACCGGCGCGGCGCCGGTGGTGGCCGAGATCGCCCGCGACATGGGCGCGCTCACCGTCGGCGTGGTGACGAAGCCGTTCAACTTCGAGGGCCCGCGCCGCCTGCGGCTGGCCGAAGAAGGCATCGCCACGCTGAAGACCAAGGTCGACACCAGCATCGTCATCCCGAACGACCGCCTCCTGAGCGCGGTCGAGCGGCGGGCGAAGCTGACCGAGGCGTTCGGGATGGCCGACGACGTGCTGCGCCAGGGCGTGCAGGGCGTCTCCGACATCATCACCATTCCGGGTCTCATCAACGTCGACTTCGCGGACGTGAAGGCGATCATGAGCAACGCCGGCACGGCGATCATGGGCATCGGTATGGCGGCCGGCGACAGCCGCGCCGTCCAGGCCGCGGAAATGGCGATCGAGAGCCCGCTGCTCGAGGCGAGCATCGAGGGTGCCCGCGGCGTGCTGCTCAACATCAGCGCCGGCAGCGACCTCACGCTCGACGAGCTGTACGAGGCGGCGAACGTGGTCTCCCGCGCTACGGACACCGAAGACGCCTTCATCATCACCGGCTGCGTCATCGACGACACGCTGGGCGACGCGGTCCGCGTAACGGTGCTCGCTACCGGCTTCCAGGGCCAGGGCGGCCCCGGCGCGCTGTTCCAGCCGGAGCCGGCGGTCCAGCGCACGCCGATTCGCCCCGCCGCCCCCGCGCACCACCACACCCCGGCCGCGCAGGCGCCCAGCAGCCCCGCTCCGTCCGGCCAGGCAAGCAACGAGCTGGACATCCCGCCGTTCCTTCGCCAGACGCGCCGGTAAAGGCAGAAGGCCCTTAAAGGCAAAAGTCAAAAGGCTAAAGGCTAAAGGGGGAGCTACCGGAAACGGTCGGCTCCCCCTTTTTTGCGATCCCGGAACCACCGAGATCGGAGTGCAGTCGTTTGACGCGTCTGTCGAGGACGTGCCGGAACGCGAGGCTCGCCAGCGAGCAGGAGCAGGACCTCCCGTTTACGGTGGGTTCGGCTTTAGCCTTCTGCCTTTAGCCTTTTGCCTTCTGCGGCGCGTGTTTGCCTTGCTGGGTTGTGGGAATACTAATCGGCAGTGACCTCTGCCGCCGCTGTGTTCCCGAAGTCGCAGCCGGCTCCTCTGCCGTTCCCTGCAGGAAAGGCATGTCCGCTCGCCCAAGTTACCCGGGTGTGCTCCCGCGAGCGCACGCAACCCATTCACCATACCGCTCCGGCAGCGTGGCCGGCGCCAGCTTGGGACTCCTCCCCGGGAGGGCCTGGCGGCACGGCTCGTCCTGCCTCGCGGTCCGATCATCCAACAGGAGATCTCCCAGACCATGAATCCGCAAGTGGTGGGAAGCCCACTCGGCAGCCGCACTTTCATCGGCTGGCGCTTCCTGCCCGGGTTCTCCGTAGGGGCGATGTTCTTCTTCCTGGTCACCGGCGCGCTTCTGGCCGCCGGCAGTGAAGAAGCTGCCTTCCTCGGTGTCCCGGCAGTGCTGACCGGCGTCCTGGCGGCGCTGGCGACCCTTCTACTCCCCACGCCCCGCCTCACTCGCGGCGCGCGCGTCGCTCTCTCCGCGTTCCTCGGCACGCTGCTCGTCCACGCCCCGCTCTGGGCGCAGGAGAGCGGGCGGGCCGCGACTCCGGCGCACGGCGGCGAGGCGAACCTGGTGGTTCCCCCGCTGAATACCGTCTCTTTCTTCGGGATGCCGGGAACGCAGCTCCTGATGATCGGACTGGTCGTCTGCGCGCTGGGCATCGCCTTCGGCCTCGTCATTTTCAGCCAGCTGAAGAACGCGCCGGTCCACTCGTCGATGCGGGAGATCAGCGAGCTCATCTACGAAACGTGCAAGACCTACCTCGGCACGCAGATGAAGTTCGTCGGAATCCTGTGGGCCTTCATCGCGGCGATCATCGTGGTCTACTTCGGCGTGCTCCAGGAGTACTTCGCGCAGGGACGCACGCTGCAAGTCGCGATCATCATCATCTTCTCGCTGATCGGGATCGGAGGCAGCGCCGCGGTGGCGTGGTTCGGCATCCGGGTCAACACCTTCGCGAACTCCCGCACCGCCTTCGCCGCCCTCTCCGGCAAGCCGTACCCGTGCTACGCGATCCCGTTGAAGGCGGGCATGAGCATCGGCATGGTGCTGATCTCCGTCGAGCTGTTGATCATGCTGGCGATCCTGCTCTTCATTCCTGGAGATTATGCGGGACCCTGCTTCATCGGCTTCGCCATCGGAGAGTCGCTGGGCGCCTCCGCCCTCCGGATCGCGGGCGGCATCTTCACCAAGATCGCGGACATCGGCTCCGACCTGATGAAGATCGTCTTCGGCATCAAGGAAGACGACGCGCGCAACCCCGGCGTGATCGCGGACTGCACCGGCGATAACGCGGGCGACTCGGTCGGCCCCTCCGCAGACGGCTTCGAGACCTACGGCGTCACCGGCGTCGCGCTGATCTCCTTCATCCTGCTCGCGGTCACCAGCGTGCCGGTGCAGGTGCAGCTCCTGGTCTGGATCTTCGTGATGCGGATCATGATGGTGATCGCCAGCGCCCTCGCCTACTTCATCAACGAGGCGATGGCGAAGGCCCGCTACGGCGACGCCGACGAGTTCAACTTCGAGCACCCGCTGACCAGCCTGGTCTGGCTGACCTCGCTCATCTCGATCGCCCTCACTTTCGTGGTCAGCTACCTGATGATCCCGGAGTTGGGACAGGGACTGTGGTGGAAGCTCTCCGCCATCATCACCTGCGGGACTCTGGCCGGCGCCATCATTCCCGAGGTGGTGAAGATCTTCACGAGCACCGAGTCCGGTCACGTGCAGGAGGTAGTCACCTCCTCGCGAGAGGGCGGCGCTTCGCTGAACATCCTCTCCGGTCTCACGGCGGGCAACTTCAGCGCCTTCTGGCTCGGGATGGTGGTGATCCTGCTGATGGGGATCGGCTGGCAGGTCAGCACTCTGGGACTGGCCGAGTTCATGACGGTCGGCGACGTGGATGCCTCCGCGGTCTTCGCCTTCGGTCTGATCGCCTTCGGGTTCCTCGGAATGGGGCCGGTCACCATCGCGGTCGACTCCTACGGACCCGTCACCGATAACGCGCAGTCGGTCTACGAGCTCTCCACCATCGAGCAGGTGCCGAACGTGCGGGAGGAGATCCGGCGAGATCACGGGTTCGACGTCAACTTCGAGCGCGCGAAGCACAACCTCGAGGCGAACGACGGCGCCGGCAATACCTTCAAGGCGACGGCCAAGCCGGTGTTGATCGGAACCGCCGTGGTAGGCGCCACCACCCTGATCTTCTCCATCGTGGTGATGCTCACGGGGGGCCGGACCGCGGCCCTGGCGAACCTCTCGATCCTCCACCCTCCGTTCCTGCTCGGCCTCATCTCCGGCGGCGCCGTGATCTACTGGTTCACCGGCGCATCTATCCAGGCGGTGACGACCGGCGCCTACCGGGCGGTGGAGTTCATCAAGGGGAACATCCGGCTGGAGGGGGTGGAGCGCGCCTCGATCGCAGACAGTAAGAAGGTGGTGGAGATCTGCACGGTCTACGCGCAGAAGGGGATGTTCAACATCTTCCTCGTCGTCTTCTTCGGCACCCTCGCCTTCGCGTGCTTCGAGTCGTACTTCTTCATCGGGTACCTGATCTCGATCGCGCTCTTCGGGCTCTACCAGGCGCTCTTCATGGCCAACGCCGGCGGCGCCTGGGACAACGCCAAGAAGGTGGTGGAAGTCGACCTGAAGGAGAAGGGCTCCGACCTGCACGCGGCCACGGTGGTCGGCGACACGGTCGGCGACCCGTTCAAGGACACCTCCTCCGTGGCGATGAACCCGATCATCAAGTTCACCACCCTCTTCGGCCTGCTGGCGGTGGAGCTGGCGGAGAAGCTGCCGGACTACCGGCTGATCGCCTCCGTGGTGTTCCTGGTGATCGCGCTCTACTTCGTCTACCGCTCCTTCTACGGGATGCGGATCGACGTCGGCGGCTCCGGACACGTGCACGCGACGGAGCCGGTCGGAGCGGAGTAGTCTGCGGCGTGGCGGTGGGCTCCCGGGGCCGTTGTTGACGCACCCCGGGGCTCTACCTATAATGCGGGAAGCGCGGACTCCGGTCCCGCTTCCCCACCGGCCGAAGTGGCGGAACAGGCAGACGCGTCGGTCTCAAAAACCGATTCTCGAAAGAGAGTGCGGGTTCGATCCCCGCCTTCGGCAAGCCGCTTTTCGTGGCTGGAAAGTGAGAGAGGGTACGTCGCTCGACGTACCCTCTCTCCGCATCTGGGGGCATTTGTCGCCCATTTGTCGCCGAAACCTGCGGGAACCCTTCTCCAGCCCGGTTTTACGGCCCATCCGTGCCGGTCTGGGTGCCGCCCTTGTCGCCCTCTTCGGCCTCCTGCATGGCCCGCCGGAACGCCTCCTCATTCCGGAGCGCCGCCGCTCTCTCCATCCCCTCCAGCACGTGCCCATAGACCCGGAGCGTCATTCCGGGATCTGCGTGACCGGCGCGGTCCGCCACCACGTTGACGGTCTCCCCGTGCTTCAGCAGGTGGCTGATGTGTGAGTGCCGGAGGTCGTGGAAGCGAATGTCCAGACCGAGCCGCCGGACGTGCTCCTTGAAGGTCTGGGTCACCTGGTTGGGGACCATTGGCCGGCCGTCCTCCCAGCAGCAGATCAATCCGTGGTCCTCGTACGCCGGTCCGAGGGACAGCTTGTGCTGAGCCTGCCTCCCCTTCTCGCGGATCAGCGCCTGAATCAACATCGGCTGCAGCGTGATGGTGCGGCGGCCGCGCTGGGTCTTGGGCTCCTTGAATCCCAGAGCGGACCGGCCGCCCTTCAGCTCTTGTAGCGAGCGCCGGATCTTCAACCTGCCAGTCTGCAGGTCGACGTCCTCCCACTTCAGCGCCAGAACCTCGCCACGCCGGGCGCCGGTCAGCACCGCCAGCAGGGTCGGAAGATAGACCGACGTTCCCTGGATCGCGGAGAGCAGCCGGACCGTCGCGCGTTCGTCGATCGCGGTGGGCTCCTTCTGCGTCACCCGCGGCGGGTCGACCAGGTCCGCCACGTTCCGCGGTAGTATCTGCCACTTTACGGCCTGCTCCAACGCGCTCCGGAGCACGCGGTGGTAGTGGTTGACCGTTCGGGCGGAGAGTCCCCCCTTCCCGTCCAGGCGTCCCGCTTCCAGGGCCTCCCGGTAGTACCGCTGGATGTGCTGGGGCTGCAGCTGGGAGAGCTTGTGGGCGCCGAGGCCGGGTATGAGGTGCCGCTCGACGATGTCCTCATACCGCTGCCAGGTCTTCGCGTTGACCTTGGCCTTCGCGTGATCGTCAAGCCACTGCCGGAGGTATGCGCCTACGGTAGTGCGGTCCGGCTGAATGTAATCCCCGCGATTCAGCTCCGCTACCAGGCGTGTAAGCTCCGCCTCGGCTTTGCGCTTGGGGCCGCGGAAGGTGTGGTAGGCACGCTTCCGATTCCCTGTGACTGGATCGACGCCCAGCTCAAGGGTGATGAGCCAGGTGTCCTTTCCTCGTGGCCGAACGTGACCGCTCACGTGTGAGGTCTCCTGCGGGGTGAAGGGACGTGGTCAACGGGATTGCTGACGAGCATCTGCCAGCGAACCGCCTGGTCCAGGGCGGACCGGAGCACGCTGTGAATGGTGGCGAGAGTGTGCGACGAGAGACCGCCGTTCCCTCGAGTACGCCCCTCCGTGGCGGCCCACTCGAAGTACCGGACGACGTGCTCCACGCGGAGCTCCGCGAGCGCGATCGCGCCGAGGCCGGGTTGGAGCTGCTTGGAAACGATCTCCTGATAGCGACGGAACGAGCACTGGGTGAGACGTGGCTGCGCCGACTCCCGCAGCCAGTAGGTCAGGTAATCGCCCACGGAGATCGGCCCCAGGTCGACCCGCGGTCCCTGCCAGATGTCTCGGTAGCGGCGAGCCAGCTCCGCCTCCGCCTCTTCGCGCGTGCCGGAGACACGCACACGGTACTGCCGGCGACGGCGGCCGTCACAGCGCGGAGCGTTAAAGACCAGCTCCCAGCGTCCTCGGCCCAGATCACGCAGGTGCCCCCTCATTGCGACCCGTCCTCGCGTCGGCGGATTATGCCACGTGGCATAACTCCACCCTCTGCTGACCAGATCGGCCGGAAGTGCTGCGCGCCGCGGTAGCGGCGGACCGTGGTCTCGATCGCGCTCACCAGCCACTCCGCATCCTCTTCGCTCAGCCCCTCGACCCCGGCCATGTCCGGGCAGTCGCGCAGCGGCCGCATCCGGATCCGCAGCTCGAGCCACCGCCGGCGGAAGAGATCCGCACCAGATTGTTCCGGCATGGCTCACCTCCGCGCCCCGTAGACGGTGCTGCCGAGCCACTGCCCGGCAGCCACCTGCGCCTGTTCCGCGGCCGCCGCGAGGTCGACCTCGACTCGCTGCAGGCCCGAGCACTGGAAGGGACGATGGCGGAGGTCGAACTCCTCCACGGTGAGCGCCATCAGATCCCGGGCGAGTTGATGGGCGACCTGCTCGGCGTTCCGGCGGGTGACCGGAAAGTGGTAGAGGGGCTGGACGCTGCCGCGGCTGGCGACGTAGACCAGCGGATCCTGGCCGGCCTGGTCGCACATCACGTGTCGGTGATGGTAGGCGCTCCACCGCGGCGCCGCGCTCAGATAGACCGGAGCGTAATGGGCGACGGAGCGGACCCGCTTGTCGACAAACTCCACCTCGCACCCAGAGAGCTCGGCTAGGTCCCGCACGTGGCCCCGATAGGCGCGGACCACCCAGGAAGGCAGGAACCAGGCGCCGACGAATTCCGCCGCGCGCGCCTCGTCGATCATCCGCCACCGCTCCGCCAGGCGGAGCAGCTTCGGGTCGCCGTCCGCTTCCTGGCGGAGGAGCTCTCCGATCCCGAGGCTCAGGAACAGGTGCCCCAGCTCGTGCAGGAGTGCGACACTCCAGCGCTCACCGTGCAGCCGCTCCGGCAGCGTGATTACCGCCGGCTTGTCCTTCCGGTGCACGATCCGGGGGCACTCGATCGGCTCGTGCCGAATCAGCACCGCCTGCCCCAACCACTCCACCAGCCGATCCAGGTCGTGATCCGTCGGCACGCCAGGGATCTGTAACGCCAGCCGAACTGCCTCCGCCCTTTCCTCCACCCAGTGAATCATCCGTATGTTCCCTCTCCATCGTATTCAAACTACTGTTTGCGTATACCATGGGCCGGCGAGGCCGTCCGTAGACGACGGGTGTACGAATGTGCCAATCGGGCTGAACGGTCGCGGAGCGACTGCGGAGAGGGTGGGGTGCAGTCTAGCGGACGGTGTAGGCGAAGTGCGAGAAGACGCCGTTCCCGCCCCCGAAACCGCCCCCACCACCAGCGGTGCGAAACGTGAGCCGATTCGGAGGGAGTAGAGTCAGGCTCTCGATGTGGCTGATGTCTTTGCCATCCGACGTTTTGCTGCCGGGCGGAAGCACGTGGAAGACCCGCGAGCCATTCCAGCCGTACACCGCATCGGCAGTGTGCCAGTAGGCATAACCGTTGTCCGCCAGGACCACTCCAGCGATGGAGTTGATGGTGTCGCCGAGGATCGGGATGGGCTCGCCGGTGCGGACTACCAGCTTGGTAGTCCGATCATTCGCAACGAACAGTGAGGTGCAGTCGGCCGTGCCGTTGAGGTCGAGATCGACCCGCGTCACGAAGGCCAGGTCACCGCGGCGGTTTCCCACCATCACGGAGGAAGCCCCGTTGTAGTACTGACCGCCGCCAGGCGCCGGAGTAAGCGCGCGAGCGAATTCGGAGAGGGTGCCGCCCATGCCGGGTCCAGGAGCGAGGCCGGACTCACCCTCGGGGCCTCTCGGCCCGGTGGGACCCTGCGGGCCTGCGGGGCCACGCTCGCCGACGGGACCTGCCGGACCGGTGGTGCCGGCTGGTCCTACGGGACCCTCGGGGCCGGCGGGACCGCGGAGTTCGGTGCGGATGCTGGACGCGAGATCGTCTGCGTGGATGCTGCCGTCCTGCACGTGCTGGGAGGTGACCCCGTTCGCGGCGAGGCTGATCTTGGCCTTCGGTCCGGAGCCGCCGCCCGAGAGACCGGCGCCGGCGATCACCTGCATCAGCGGTTTCCGACCTGGGCCGGCCACCGCAACCCCGCTGGCGACAAACAGCCCCGCCAGGAACCCCACCGCTACCTTCCGCATGGCCGCGTCCTCCCTTGTTAGAGCAGACCCTCCGCGGCCTGTCGCCGCAAAACGCCGAGCTCCTGCTCTGCCTTCTCCGGAGTGAGATTCTGCAGGGTTTCCTCGTCCCAGTTGATCGGGATCGGCCGGTTGAGCTCCTTCCGCAGCTCAACCACGCCCGCCAGCAGGATCTCCGCCCCGGAGCGAACGACAGGGTAGCCCCACAGTTCTCGCCACTCGTTGACGTCCAGCCCCAGGCCGCGCGCGAATCGCTCCACCACATCCAGCTCGACCTCGTGCCCGTTCCAGAGCTTCTCGATCGCGGGGCGGCTGATCTCCAGGCGCATATGGGCCGCGTGGCGGGTGAGGTTGCGCGCCTCTAGCGCGGCCTGCACCCGGGCGGCTCGTTGTTCTCGCAGCGACATCACGGGATGTTGTAACGCACCTTCTAAAGCAACCGTTACGGCGCTTGACTAAACAGGTGTTGTCATCGCAGAGACAACATGGTAGAACTCGTCTGTAGTTGTCTTCGCGATGACAACACGAGGGCAAGATGCCAGTTGAACTGACCCCAGAGGAGATGGCGTTCGCAGACCGGGTGGACCGCTACTGTCGCGAACGCAGGACCCAGCCGGAGATGGCGGCGCTCGAACGCCTCAGCCTCGGCGGATTCCGCGCGAGGCTGCAGCGCTGTGGGCTTGAGGTAGTGAGCACCACCGAACGCCGCCTGGTCCGGCTCCGGAGCGGTGAGCCTTTCATGGAAGCCCGGGAACGTGGCGAGTTCGTCACCGCTCCGGCCGAACCCGCGGAGGTGGCCTAATGGGCAACACCATCCGCATCACCCCGTGTACTCGGCGCGCGATCGCCCCTCCCCCTCCCCTTTCCGACCCTCTCGCAGACCTTCCGGCCGTGCTGAAGGTCAAGGAGGCGGCCGAGCTGGTGCGGATGTCCGAGCGCGCGCTGTACGAGGCAATCCGCCGCGGCGAATTCCCGGGCCAGAAGGTTCGCGGCGCCTGGCGCGTACCAAAGCAGTTGCTCGCACAGTGGCTCTCCGGCGAGTGGCAGTCGGAACGGAAGGCGGCCTGAAGATGCCTGACGTCGGTCAGATCCTAGTCGTCCTGGCGCCGTTGGTGAGCGCGCTCTGGGATCTCTACCAGCAGCGCCGGCCACCCGTGAGTCGGCCGCGCCGGTACCGGCGGAGGTCGCGCAGATCGTAGGCGCCCGCCGGCAGCCGGGGAGGTGATCTGCGCCACGGCCGAAGGGCCGGACAGCGGGCCACCCATCCTGAGATGCCACGAGGCGGGCAAAGTGTGCAGCCGAGCAAGCGGGCTGCAAAAAGGGAAGCCCTCACGCGGCGGCTACCACGTGAGGGCCTGATGAAAGGTCGGTGCTTTCGTGAGAATGATACCCCCACGACGATCCAGGTGGCAAGCAGGCCGGCCGCTAAAGCAGGGCCGGTACGACTTCCTCGGCACGTACTACCACGACTTCGAGAAGGCGCGAGCCCGCGCGCAGGCTTACGCGGACCAGACCTTCGCCTCAGCGTCGATCTTCGACCGCATGGAGCGTCGCTGGATCTACGTCTACCCCGCGGAGTACCGCTGCCACCGGTGCAGCCACATCCTGAAGGTCCCGCCGGAGACGATCCTCTCGACCGTTCATTGCTGCGAGCACTGTGCTCCCGAGGCCTGGGACGCGGCGGTTCGCCAAGCGCTGGAGAAGCTCACTGCCGCCGCTCCGGACAGCGCACTGCTGCTCCCGTTCCTGATCAAGGTCGGGGACACCACCGAACAGATCGACTCGTACCTCGTGGCCGCCTACCTCGGCGCACGGCTGGTAGGGCGGGATCGCTGGACGCTCGGGGAGGCCGGCCGTGTGTAGCCACCACGCCTCCCGCATCTGCTGTGCCAACGACCGCTGCCGGCGCCCCATGCCGGAGTGGGTGGCCAAGCTCACTCGGCGCCACTTCGGCCGGCCGCTGTGCCCGTTCTGCACGCCGACTCCGATGCCCCGTCGCCGGATCCCGCGCGGCATCGTGATCAACGTCTCGCACCTGGTCTCCGGCCCCCGGCCGGTGCCGGTGCTCCTGCGCGAGGAGGTGACCCGTGGCTAAGACCCTGCGGCCCGAACTCGGTGCGCGGGCTCGGGCGATCGTCCAGCATCGCGGCTTGAGTGTCCGGGCGGCGGCCGCCCGGTGCGGAATCTGCCGCCTCAGCCTGGCCGATATGCTGGACGGCGTCCCGCTACGGCTGGAACTGATCGAGGCATTCGCTCGCGCCTTCGATGAGGACGTCAACGAGTGGCGTGAACTCGCTGGCTATCCGCCAATACTGCCGACCGCCGACCCAGCGTCAGAAGCCCGCCGTGATGACGACCCCGAGCGGGACGAGCTTCGGAACGCTGCCTTCGTCGTCGCCTCCGAAGTCCTTCGCGCCCGCCGCAAGCATCGGCGACTCGCCAGCGCCCATGAAGGCTTTGGGGTCCTGGCGGAAGAGGTTGCGGAGTTGCTCGACGCGCTTCGCTCCGATGACGCGGAAGCGATCTCGAAGGAGTCCGTGCAGGTTGCGGCGGTCGCCCTACGGATGGCAACGCGGGAATGGCTCCCGGCTCAGGAGGTGACCCGTGGCTAACACCGCTGTCTGTTGCTGGGAAGACGGGAAGCTGTCGAGCTACTACACCGACAACATCCCGGCCCGGCTCATCGAGTCGCTGGAGGCGTACATCACCGAGCGGCGCCCAACCGGGAGCTTCCTGCGGGCCGTGCTCCACAACGACCTGCGGGAGAGCGTAGGGCGGGCCGACCCCCAATCCCTGGCCGCGTTGCCCCACCTCGTGTCGCTGCTCTACACGCAGGCGCCGGCCCCCTGCTGGGGCTCTCCGGAGGCGGTCGAAGCTTGGCTCGCAGGCGGTGAGGAGGTCTCCACGCTCCACGAGACCTCGGCCGCGTGGGAGCAGGTCCAGGACCTGCTGACCGAGTGCGCCGGCGAGATCACCCCCGAGAGCGAAGAGGTGGGCTACCACCAGAGGATCCGCTAATGCGCTGGATGCTGCAGTACAAGCGCCCCGGCTGGCGCGCGTGGGTGGAGATCCCGATCGAGCCGCAGACCGAGACGGCGGCCTGGCTCGCGTTCGATGCCGCCAAGGACAACGAGGACGTGTCGGAAGCGCGCCTCCTCTGCGACGGCCAGGTGCTCGACCACCACCAGAAGGAGGCCGCCGATGTCGCCGCGTGACGACCGCCGTCAGCCCCGCCGCGGGAGGCCCACCTACCAGACCGCGGCGAAGATGGTCGACGCCGCCTTCGGGCCGGAACAGCAGGAGCCCTCGGGTCCGGACCTGCCCCGCGAGCGCGCGGAGATCCCGGGCGCGCAGCTCGCCGCCCTGCAGGGCCGCTGGGAGGAGCTGAACCAGGCGTCCCGCCAGATCTCCGCCGACGCCGCCCGCCTCCAGCGGGAGCACCAGCGGCTCCGCGGGGAGTGGCGGAAGGTCGCGACGTGGCGCTTCGGGCTCTGGCTCTGGACCGCCGCGGTGGCGTTCAGCGGCTCTCTGATCCTCTGGACGCTCTGGAGGTACCAGCCGTGACCCGCGGGCTCGCCTCCCCCGTCCGCCTCGCGTACAAGTGCGGGCACCAGGTCGTGCAGACGATGCATGGCTGTCTGGATGCCCTGCGCCTCCGCCAGGCGCTCGGGCTGGACGGAGAGTGCCCCGCCTGCCAATCCCTATCCCCCGCGGATAGGGCGCTGATCGCGGCTCACCGGCGCCGGATGGTGCCGTACGACCGCGCTGTCCTCGCCGGGGATGGGGAGCTCCCGCCCCGGCCGGAGATCGATGAGATGACCCAGCACGCTCTCGCGCGGCAAGAGGCTGCGCTCGCTCAACAGTCCCAGCAAGCGCCCACCCGGGCCGTGGCGCCGGTGGAGTTCACGGAAGAGCAGCTCCGCGTGATTACCGAAACGGTCGCCAAAGACTGCAGCCCGTTGGAGCTGCAGCTCTTCCTGCACACCGCCAAGCGCACCGGCCTCGACCCGCTCTTGAAGCAGATCTACGCCCTCAAACTCGACGGGCGGCTCACCATCCACACCGGGATCGATGGCGTCCGTCTGATCGCGGAGCGGACCGGCCGGTACCGCGGCGTCTCGGCGCCGGAGTGGTGCGGCGAGGACGGCGTCTGGAAGGACATCTGGCTCAGCGAGACTCCGCCGGCTGCGGCGCGGGTCTACGTCTACCGCAGCGACTGCGCCCAGGGCATCCCGGGGGTGGTGATGTGGCGGGAGTTCGTCCGCAAGACCAAGGACGGCCACGTGATGAAGATGTGGCGGGAGAAGCCCGCCCACATGCTCTCCAAGTGCGCAGAGATGAACGCCTTCAAGAAGGCGTTCCCCGCGGAGACCCAGGACCTGGCGATCGACGTGGAAGAGCCGGCACCGCGGGAGGTCTACGTCCGCGAGGAGCGGGAGAGCGCTGGCGATCGGCGCGCCCTGGCCGCCACCCAGGCCGGGGAGACGCAGGCCAACTACGGCGCCGCCACCGGCGCCCGCGGGAGCCAGTGCCCGGAATGCCACGCCCCCGCCGACCGGCCGCACACCCGCACCTGCAGCCGCCGCGAGGGAGGCGAGTTGGAGCTGAAGCCTCCTGGCCCCGGCCGGCCCGCATCCGAAGAGCGCCGGGCGCAGATGCGCCGGATGTTCGCCGCGTACGCCGCCGCGGATGGCCCGGACGGTGATGACGAGCTGATGCGCCGGCACTGTAGCGCCGTGCTCTCCCGCTCGGAAGGGGTGCCGATGGAGGTGACCTCCCGTTCCAGCCTCACGACGGAGCAGCTCGCCACCTGTGCGGACTACTTCGAGCGCCACGGCCTGCCGCTGCTGGACGACGGGCCGGTCGAGGACAACCCGTTCGAGGACTAGGCACTGAGTGCGCGAGGCCGGGTGCTCGCAACACCCGGCCTCGCTGCAGACATTGGGGCTGATCGTGGCTGGAGGCTCCCGGCATGTCTGGCTTCTTGCATATTACCACCCTTTGCTTGCCGCTGGTACTGATGGCTTCACCAGAGAAAGACCTACTGGCGACTCTTGCCGCTCGCGGCATCACGGTCGTGCGCGACCAGGGCAGGATGACCGCTCATCTGGAGTATCCGGATGAGACGGTCGGCACCATCTACCGCGAGCTCACCCTCGCGGGCGCTTCCGCTGGCCTCTCGCTCTACTTCGTCGACAACTGGCTCGACGTGGTCAAGCCGGTCCGGGTCAGCGTCTATGCCCGGCTCCGCGGCCTGGCGCGCTTCGGGACCAACCCGAAGCCGTCCCTCGGAGACCTGGCCGCCAGCATCACCCTCAAGGAGGACGTGGTGCGGCAGCATCTGATTCACTGGTACTTCCACCCGCAGCCGGACAACCTGGAGTGGCTCTTCTTCCGGGCCGCCCTGGAGATCCAGCGCCGGCCGGGCGGGACGTACGAGTTCCAGCGCGTGCTCCTGGAGGACCTCCTCCACCCGCGGCACCTGGATCAGTTCGATGGCATGGTCCGCGCGTTCAACGGCCAACGCGCGTTCCTCTTTACCGAGCAGTATGGACCTGGCTCGGTGGCGGCCGTGGCACAACCCCTTTCGGCCCCGCTCTCGGGCGGGATCGTGGCACACACCCTTTCGGTCACGCCGGACGGCGCGATCGTGGCCCCCCTGTCGAACCCGTCTGGATTTCAGACCCCTTACCCGTCTGAAAACCAGACTCGTCTGAAATCCAGACCCCTCGGGATTCCAGACGGGTTCGTGGCTGACCCCCCGGGGAACCCGTCTGGATTTCAGACCCCTGGCAATCCCCCTTCCCCCCCATACCCCCCTATCCCCCGGGAGCCTGAGCCTGAGCCTGGCGGCGGCATGGCTCAGAGTACGGCTACCGAGTCCGGAGAGAGCGCTGGCAGCGAAGAGCGAGCCAGAGCCGCCGCCCTCCTGGCGGACCGGGGCTTTCCCGAACCGGACGCAGCCCGGCTGCTCGATCACCACCCGGAGGCCCCTCACTGGGCGCTGTGCTGGGGGGAGTGGATCCGGGCGAAGCGCAATCTCCGGGACCCGCTCAGCTTCCTGGCCAAGATGATCCGCGCCGCCTGCGCCGGCGATGCCGACGCTCGCCGGGAGCCGTGGGCCTACACGGCGCTCCGCGAGCGCGAAGAGCGCGAGGCGGAGCGGGTCCGCGCCCAGGTCAACCGGCAGCAGGTCGCCGCCGCCCGCCGTGAGGCGGCCGTCACGCAGCCCGCGCCGGAGATCCCCGCGGAGCTGCGGCCGCTCTGGGAGACCCTGTTGCCGGCGATCCGGGCGAAGAGCCCGACGCTCTTCGGGCTGCTGGAGAGCGCGGCGCCGGTGCGGATCGACGCCGGCTGCCTGGTGATCCTGACCTCCGCGGCGGACCACCTGCGGCGGAAGTGCCGCCAGGTCCGGGAGATCGCGGCGGGCGCTGGCCTGGAGCTCGACGACGTGCGCTTCGTGTCCGAGGCGCGGGAGAACGCGAATGGCTGACAAGACCGGCATCGAATGGACCGATGCCACGTGGAACCCGATCCGCGGCTGTACGCGGGTCTCCGAGGGCTGCCGGAACTGCTACGCGGAGCGGGTTGCCGGCCGCTTCAGCGGCCCCGGGCAGCCGTATGAAGGCCTCGCTCGGATGACCGCCTCCGGCCCGCGCTGGACCGGGGCGGTGTGCCTGGTGCCGGAGCACTTGGAGGATCCGATCCGTTGGCGAAAGCCGCGCCGGATCTTCGTCAACTCGATGAGCGACCTCTTCCACGAGGGGCTCGGCGACGCGGAGATCGCCCGGGTTTTCGAGGTGATCTGCCGCAGCCTGAAGGGCCGGCAGCCGCACGAGCGCCACACCTACCAGATCCTCACGAAGCGCGCCGAGAGGATGGAGCAGTGGTTCGAGTGGGCGGAGCGGAAGTATCCGGGCTGGTTCGGCTCTGACGGGCTGCTCGACCTCGGGGACGTGCAACTCGGGGTCTCGGTGGAGAGCCAGCAGACGGCAGAGGAGCGGATCCCACACCTGCTGCGGGTGCCGGTGCGGGTGCGATTCCTCTCCTGCGAACCTCTGCTCGGGCCGGTGGACCTCACTCTCGTGGACCATCTCTTCGGCTGGATCAACGCCCTCACCGGACAGACCTTTGACGGGGACAACGGCAACCCAGTCGGCTCGATTAGCGCCCGCGGTGTCGATTGGGTGATTGTCGGCGGCGAGAGTGGCCCCGGCGCGCGGCCGATGCATCCGGACTGGGCACGTACCCTGCGGGACCAGTGCCAGGCCGCCGGCGTGGCCTTCCATTTCAAGCAGTGGGGCGAGTGGAAGCCGATTTCGGAGATGCCCGAAGACGAGTACGACCCGCTCTATGAGCCGGCCCCGGCCCGCGATCCCGAAGCTACGCGTCGGTGCCGCGTTGCCACTCGCGCGATCCAGTGGGACGGCGGCGATGGATACCAGTTGATCCAGGGGCACTGCGGCTACCTGACATTCCGCGTCGGCAAGAAGCGCGCGGGCCGCACCCTGGATGGGCGCACCTGGGATGAGTTCCCCGCGTGAGCTGGACCTGGTGCGTGGCCTGCACGCGGCCGTGCCCGGGGCGGGATCCGGATGGCTTCTGCTCTGACGTCGACCGCGCGGAGCTGGCCCGGCGGTCCAACTGGCTCCGGACCGGCCGGTACGAGGACCCGCAGCCGGAGCCACCGCCACCCCCGCCCCGCTTTGTCCACCGGCACCTGCCGGAGTACGAGCGGATCGAGGTGCGGCTTGACGGCGAGGTGATGGAGCACGTGTGGTCGGCGATCGCGGGCCCGGCCGATCCGGACTGGCGGAACTCCGGCCAGTGCAGCACCGTGCCGCCGGATGGGCGGCAGCGCTACTACCGGGGACACGTGGAGATTCGCTGGCGGGAGGAGCTAGCGAGAGACGAGGAGACGAGCGAGATGACGATGACGGTAGACCCGCCGGCCAGACTTGCCGGCGTTACGGTGAGAGCTCGGGTGGCCTGGACCGACCCCGACGGAACCGAGGCATGCGGCACCGTGGTGTCGGTGGATGATGGCGGCCTGGTGGTCAACAAGGATCGCATCGGCCAGACCCGCCTGCGGTGGAACACGGAGGGGCTGCGGCTGCTGGACGGCTCCGCCGAGACGGAGGCGCCGGCGGAAGGCGGAGTTATGCCACGTGGCATAATCACCGGCCCGACGCTGCTGCAGATCCAGGTAGGCCAGATCGAGCTCAATCCCCGCAACCCCCGCCAGGTGAGTGAGGCGGATGATGCCGCGGTGGCAGAGCTGGCGGAGGACATCAAGGCGCGGGGGCTGATCAATCCGATCACTGTCCGCGAGACGGGCGACGAGCACCGGCCTTACGAGGTGATCACGGGCGAGCGGCGCTATCGGGCCTGCCTGAAAGCGGGCTTGACGCAGGTGCTCTGCATCAATCGGGGCGCCATCCCCGCGGAGCAGGCGTTCGAGGAGACGCTCCGGGAAAACGCGCTGCGGCAGGACCTCAACCCGCTGGAAGAGGCGCGGGCGGTGGAGCAGGCTCTCGCCGAATTCCACTGGTCGCAGGAGAAGATCGGCACGCTCCTGGGCGGGAAGTCGCAGAGCTGGATCTCCCGGACGCGGGCCCTGCTGCGGCTGCCGGGAGAGGCGCAGGAGCTGATCAAGGGCGGCAAGCTCCTCCGGAGCATGGGCGAGGAGCTGCTCACGCTCGCGCAGTGGCCGAAGGACTTAGTCCGCGTCGCGCAGGTCGCCGCGGATGAGGAGTGGACCGCCGCGAAGCTCTCCGCGGAGGTCCGGGAGCGGCGCCGCCAGCTCGAGGCTCGCGACCAGCCGAAGCTGTTCGGCGGGGACGAGATCGCTCCCGCGGCCACCGCGCCGGCGCCGGTCGCGCCGGCTGGACCTACCAGCCTGCTCGCGGCCGCGGAGCGGGAGCTGGACGAAGTCGCCGGGCGGATTACGGAGATGGTCTACGCGGATGAGCCGGCCGCTCCCACCGCTCAGGGTGATAGCACCGGCGCAATCACTACGGCATCCCAACCGACCGCTCCCAGCGCCTCCGAAGCGCTCACCAGCAGCCCCGCGGAGCCGGAGCCGGAGACCACGCCCGAGACGAAGCCCAACGCGCTGAAGAGCGCTGAGGAGCTCGTCGCGGAGAAGCACGGGGCTGCGGTCCCCACCACCGTCGGCGCGGCCACGCTCGATGCCCCCGTCGCGATGTGCATGGTGACGCAGGACTGCGTGACCTGGCTCCGCGGCGACGGCTTCAACGCCAAGGACTTCCTCTTCCGCCTCAAGTCGGCGGCCTACACCCGCGGCCTCTCCGCCGCGGAGATCCTCACCCAACTGGAGACAGCCTGATGCGAGTGTTCATGTACAACGGCGCACAGCTCGAAGATCCGGACCCGTCGATGAGCCCGGACGACGTGCGCAAGCAGTATGCGGCGGTCTACCCCGCGCTTACCAACGCCGGCATCGTGGGACCGAAGCAGAGCGGAGACGTGGCGACCTATGAGTTCAAGGTCAGTGTCGGCACCAAGGGGTAGCGAGCCATGCGCGAGTTCTTTCAAGGAAGCGATCGCGCGGGCCCGCAGCGGCGCCCCCGCCGCCGGCGGGACGGAGCTCGCGTTGGAAGTCGCCGCGGACGAGGGGGCGCTGAAGGTCGGGAGCTCTCTTCAGCAGCTCTGCTCTTCCAAGGCTGGGGCGAGGGTGGTGATCACACCACCTTCCTCCGCCCTCCCACCACCTCTGTAATCCTGCCGGGGCTGAGAGCGGACGTGCCGCTGGAGGTGGAAGTCTCCGGCTCAGAGCAGCAGCTTGCCATCTTCGCGGAGGTCCTCTTGGAAGAGGGGATCCTCCGCGAAGAGGACTGGCTCGGCACGCTGTGCGGCTCGATTCAGCACGGCCTGGTGCGGTGGGTGAACGTGGAACTGGGCTGCGAGCGGCTTCAGCACTTCGACGTGTCGCTAGCCTACACCGACGACATCGATGAGGCGCAGATGGACGATCCAGGCTGCTTCAACTTCACGGACTGGGGCTGGGTCGACAAGTTCGGTCAGAAGGATGAGACGACCGGCTGCTTCATCCTGACCTGCGCCACCGGGCATTACTTCGACGTCGGCACCTGGGGCGCGGAAGTGTTCGTCGGGACCCAGATCTTGGCGCTCGAGCGGCTTTGCCCCGGTGCCGGCTGGAGCGTGTTCGCCCTGGTCCAGGAAGCGGTGGACCAGCAGTTCTTCGGCGCCACTCCCGTCTGGGGGGATCGCTTCTTGGAGTTCTGCGGCTACACCTTCGGCGAGGACGCCTCCACGGAGGCGGACGAGGACGGCGGAGACGATCCGGATGAGGGGCAACTGCGGAAGCGCGTGCGGATCGGGGCTGCCGGCGAAGGTTATGCCGCAGACCTGGAGGACGATCATTTGGCGGAGCTCACCCGTACTCGCTTCCGCCGGGCCTTCCCGGAGCAGTGCTTCAGCGCCACGTGGGATCCCAAGGTCGTGAAGAAGGCGCTTCGGCGCTGTCGCGGCGCCGGGGATGCATGCCTGCGGGAGACGCTGCAGACCGCGCTCGAGCTGGCGCAGCTCGGAGCGGAGCTCGATCCCAAGCGGCCGCTTAACGAGTGGGGCTACTTCGCCCGGGATGGTGTGGAAGTGGTCAACTCGGTGACGGTGCGCTGGTCCGAGGACGACGAGCTGCCCCGACTGATCGACGACTACTTCGAGCACGCTCAGAACTGCTGCGGGCTCACCACCGAGATCTTCGTGCGCGGTTTCCAACTCGCCGCTCCGGAGACGATCCGAACCTGCGTGCGCGGTCTCGGCCAGGCGCTGCGGATCCTGGCGAAGACCGACCACCTACTCGAGCTGCTCCATCAGCCGACGCGCCTGGTCGGGATCCTGGCGGATCGTAAGGGCGAGTCTTGTCCCGAGGAGAGAAGCGAATGCGTGTAGAGGATATGACCACCGGCAGCCGTCCCTACTACCTGCGCCGCGCCGTGCTGTTGTACGAAGCGGAGAACGGCTCCGCCTTCGCCAGCGTGAACCCGGTCCGCCGCCGGAACAAGAAAGCGACGATCGGCGCCGGGCGTTGCCTCTCCCGGGATGCCTTGGCGGAGCTGAACCGGGAGCTTGCCGGCCTCCCGAGCCGGCGGGAGCTCCTGCCGCCGCACGTGCTGTTCGCCGACGGCTCGCGAACACTCTGGTACCGGCCGGCGCACCGGGCGCCGATCTTCTTCAACACCGGCAGCAAGAAGCTCGACTCCTTTTTCCGGGGCAAGCAGGTTCTCTATCCCCCGCTGCTGTTTCTGGCGATGCCCCAGAACCTGTATGCCTGGGGGCTCGGCTCCGATGACCGCCCGTCCGGGGAGACGCACCTCTACCGCGCGCCCTGCCTGAACCTCTACGGGGACGGGCACATGTGCGCGGGCACCTCGAAGTTGCCGCTGGAGGTCTCTACCGACGTGCGGCTCTTCGAGAAGGCGTTCTTCGACACTGCCTTCTCCCACAGCAACCTCGGCGGCCAGGAGCTCTGCCGTTACGCGGGTGGGCATGACGCGCTCTGGAAGGCGCTGGCGGACCCGGAAGTAACCCCCGACTGGCCGGCCTGGCTGGCGCCGCTCCGGGGCAAGAGCGGGCCGCTTACCGCGGCGGAGGTGCTCAACCGATGAGCGAGCACCGGATAGCCGCACGCCTCCTGGAGACGGAGGTCACGATTCACCTGGCCGGCTGCGGCGGTAACGGCGCGCAGATGCTCTACCGTCTGGCCCGGATGGACCGCGCCATCCGCTCGCTGGGGCACCCGGCCGGGATCTACGTTCGGGCATTTGATCCGGACCTGGTGAGCGCGGCGAACCTCGGGCGCCAGCTCTTCACTCCGGATGACATCGGACGGAATAAGGCGGACGTGCTGGTACAACGCGTCAACCTGTTCCACGGGCTCTCCTGGGATGCGGAGCCGGAAGCCTACGGTGGCCAGGGCGAGACGTACGAGTCCGATTACTTTGGTGCACGCACGTCGATGCGCCGGGCGTGCGACATCCTCATCACCTGCGTCGACTCCGCGAAGGCGCGGCGGGAGATCCATCACGGCATCACGCAGCACCGGCGCGGGGCACAGCACACTCCGCTCTACTGGCTGGATCTGGGCAACACCCAATCCACCGGGCAGGTGGTTCTGGGTGAGCCGATCGACGCCGTCAACGCCCAGGGCAGCCGACGCCCGCGGCTACCGACGGTGGTGGAAGTCTTCCCAGAGCTGCTGGATGAGACGATCCCGGAGGACAACCGCCCGAGTTGCTCGCTCGCGGAGGCGCTCGAGTCGCAGGACCTCTTCATTAATGACCTGATCGTCGGATGGGCCGGGCAGCTCCTCTGGGATCTCTTCCGCAAGGGCAAGATCACCAAGCACGGAGCGTTCATCAACGCCGGTGACTATCTGGTAAGTCCGCTTCCCGTGCCGGCGCCGAATCCGGAGAAGCCGGCGCGGAAGACGAGGGCACGGCAATGAGCGAGTTCGACCCCCTCAACCTCGACCTCTGGCAGGAGCTCTGCGAGTTCCTGGCGAGCCGTCCGCGGAAGTGTGCCTACGCCAGGTTCATTCCGAATCACCTGAGCCCGCTGGTATCGGCCGACGCCAAGTCGGCACGAGCCCAGGTCGGCCTGATCTTCTGGTCCACGGGCTGGGGCTGGCGTCTCCGGAAGAACTGGCAGGAGCGGCTGGACACGCTGCGGCGCGACGGGATCCCGGCGGAAGGCGGCACCCGATGAAGCAGACCCCGATCCTGATGAGCGCTTCGATGGTTCTCGCCACCCTGCAGGACCGGAAGAGACAGACGCGCCGGCCGATCTCTCCCGAGCCGCACCCCGGCATCCACAGCTTCATTCCGCTCTCTTCCGGGGTCTGGAAGCCGGCCTGGGGCAGTGCGATCCGGGAGAACCTCACGGAGCACAACGCCTGCCGGCGGTCGCGCTACGGCGTCCGCGGGGATCGCCTGTGGGTGAAGGAGACCTGGGCGGCCGCCAGCGAGTACGACGCCTACCCGCCGAGCCGGATCCCGCCGGAAGGTCGGCAGCGGATCTGGTACGCTGCCGGCGGCGGTCTCAAGCCGGAGTGGGTAGGGCGCACCCGTGCCTCAATTCACCTGCCTCGGTGGGCGTCCCGGCTGACGTTGGAGCTGACCGAGGACCCGCGGCCCGAGCGCCTCCAGGAGATCACCGAAGCCGAGGCGATCGCAGAGGGCTGCCCGGGTGAGAACTGTTACCGGCGCCCGGGAGTTGCTGGCCTGGTCACGGACGACGGGCTCCTCCCTGACGAGCAGTTTAGCCAGCTCTGGGAGACCCTCCACGGGAAGGGTGCGTGGAAGCTCAACCCGTGGGTGTGGGTGATCTCGTTCAAGCGGCTGGAGGCCCCCGGATGCTGAACGCCACCTTCCGCCCGCTGGCACAGTGGCCGGGAGCGCCGCGGACCGTCCGCCGTCACTCCCAGTTCCGTGCCGGCTACGTCTCCACGCTGGACCTGCTCGAAGCGGAGCTCGACAAGCTCTCGGCCCGGGACATCATCATCCAGATCGCCGTGGATCGGAAGGACATCCGCAACGACGGCTGGCCACGCGCAGACGCGCGGCCGCGGCATCCGGGCGTGATCCTCAACTTCGTCTCCCGGAAGATCCCGTACCAGTTCGTCTGCGACACCTACCACGACTGGCAGGACAACCTCCGCGCGATCGCTCTGACGCTGGAGGCGCTGCGGGCGATGGAGCGCTACGGCGCCACTCAGCACCGGGAGCAGTACAAGGGCTTCGCGCAGCTCCCGCCGGGCGAGGGCGCACCTCCGCCGCAGCCGGAGGCGATGACCACGGATGAAGCGGCGGAGCTGCTCGGCGAGCTGGGGGGATTCACCTTCGCCGCCGTGCTCGCCGACGCCGAGGTGGCGCGGATCGCCTGGCGGCGCGCGGCCGACAAGACCCACCCGGACAAGGGTGGTGACGGAGCGGAGTTTCTACGCGCGCAGCGGGCCTGGGAGCTACTGCGCGCGCACCACGGAGAGAGCAGATGAGCGAGAAGAGCCTGGCCGACACGATCATCGGCCAGCTACTGGAGGCCTTGGGGGATTTGCACCCTACTGATCCGGCGAATGCGGACACCTACTGCGTGAGCCGTGAGGACCTGGAGAAGACACTGCGGCCGCTGCTGGAGGGGCGCGGGAGTGAGATCGTTCTCCCCGAGAAGCTGACACCCGCCATTCAGGATGCACTTGGGCTGCCGAACTTCCGGACCGGTCCGATCGCGCACCTCTTCCGCGCGGCTGGCCACGACATCCCCTGCCGTTTCGAGGAAGAGCAGGCGTTCGTGCTGTTCTGGGCGCTAGAGCTCGCGCTCAAGCACGGTGAGGCATGGCGTGCCTGGGCGGGCGACGAGTTGAACGCGCTCCGGGCGTCTCTGCCGAAGGAGCCCGACGGTGCCTAGATACTTCGTCAGCTACCACTACAGCGGCCCCGAAGTTACCGGCAAGGGTTACTCGGTGCTGGAGTCGGCCCCAATCACCTCCGCCGAGGAGCTAGGGCGGTTAGTCGGTCGGATCGCGAAACAACTCCCCCGAGGGACCACCGTAATTCCGCTCTATTGGCGGCGGATGGAGCGGCCGGATCGGAGGCGGAAGTGACCGCTACCGTCACCACCGAGCTGGAAGAGCTGCGGGACCGCGCGGCCTACTGGGCGCCCACCGGTGCCGAGGAGGTCTGGCAGCAGCACGGCCGGATCCCGGATCACGAGTTGCGGCGGCTCCTCGCGGCGTTCCTGCCACCGGACGAGCGAGACGCGCTGGAATGAGCTGCGTCTGCGGACACCCCTACGAGGAGCACTGGAACGAGTTCGGCCCCTGCCTCGATCCGGACTGCGAGTGCAGCGGCTTCGAGCGGCCCGGTGACACTCTCGGCGAGGACTACGAGCACCTGACGGAGGATGAGGACTGAGGCGCCCCTGAAAAAGTCGCCGAAAGTCGCGATGCATTTCCGCCTCCACGTACGTCATGCCTCCTGATGCGACAAGAGCCCGCTCTCCCGGTGGGAAAGCAGGCTCTGTCATACCTGGGCAGGGATGCGCCACAGGCGGGCTTCACACTCCAGTTCGGGGTGCCGACCGGCCTTCCCTGCCCCTTTCGACGCGGTGCCACTGACTGGCACCAGGAAGGGAACGACTATGGTTCAGATCGTCGAACAGAACACCAGGCGAGTCATCCTCGAGGTCGAAGGCGATGACCTTCGGGGGGCCGACCTCCGGGGGCGGTCGCTTCGCAACGCGAGCCTGGAACATAAGGACCTCTCCGAGGCCGATCTCACGGGGGCGGATCTGCGAGGCGCCTATCTCCTGGGCGTCACCATCAACGCCGGCACCCGTCTCCAAGGAGCCGATCTCCGCGGTGCCAACCTGAGCTGTGTGGATTTGCGACGGCTGGACTTGAGGGGGATCTCCTTTCGCCACGCGGATCTCGACTCCACCGACTTCATTGAGGCGGATCTGAGGGGCGCCGACCTTTCAGGAGCAAATCTCAACGAAGCGAGATTGAACCGAGCAGATCTGGCCGACGCGGATCTCTCCGGAGCTCGGTTGACTAAAGCTGGGATGAGCCGCGTACACCTGCAGGGTGCCGACCTTCGAGGTGCCGACCTCTCGACCGCCCGTATAAGCGAAGCGTATGTAGAGGGGGCAGTCTACGACGCCAAAACGCAGTGGCCGGAGGGTATCGACCCCAGAACCGGGGGGGGCCAGTGTATAAGCGCCCCGTGGGAGTATCCGTTCCCCCTGCGGCAGTTCTTGAACGGTCGAGGTTAGGCGGCAGCGGCAGGTTATGCCACGTGGCATAACCTGCCATACCACCATACCACCCTAGAGACTTCGGGCGGCGGCGTGGCCCAGATGACACGCTCAAGCGCGGGCACGATCGGAAATATCTCGCTGGTTGAAGCGAAACACCGGGCAACCGGGGCCAAGAACTCCCGAGGCGGTGGAGACGACCACCTTACGAAAAGAGGGGCGTGGGAGGGCAGGGCGAGGCGCGCGAGTACTGGACTGTAACAGCAGCCGGAGAATGACCGGCCCGCCCGAAGAAACCGCTCGCTCGGTAGGAGGAATAGACACGCAGGGCTAACCCACCTATAATCAAACAAACTTTGTTCCTGCTGTGGCCGCATGGGCCCCGTTCCGCGACGCTCTGCGCGTCCGGACGGGGCTTTTGGTGTCTTATGGCTGCCAACCAACCACCTCTGCCTCCGGGAGCCACCCGGATCTTTGCTGTCCGGGAGCACAACGGACAACCCCGGAACCGCTACGTCGGCTACCGCGTGCCGGGGGATTCGCGCGTCTGGATGTGGTCGCACCAGGACAAGGACCACCATCCGTGCGAGCGCGCGGACCTGGTCGGCGAAGACCTGATCGAGCCCGATACGTTGCTCGGCGCTGCGATGGACGCCGACGACGCCCAGTCGCGGCGCGAATTCCTCAAGTGGCTGCGGGCCAACACGCCGAGCCTCTTCACCATTTTCTTGAGTGGCCGCATGGGCCCGGACCAGTCGGAGTCTGCCGATGAGCGCAGAGACCGCGGCCCGGGCTCACCGCCCGCGGCCTGAGAGCGATCAGCAGCCGGCGCGCTCGCGGAAGGAGTTCCTGGCCGCGCCCGGCCGGAACCACAATCCGCATACCGGGATGCCGTTGCGCCCCGGCCAGCGTCTCCCCACCGAGGGCGAGGAGCAGGAGTCGTTTGACGACTGGCTCTACCACCGCCGCTCTGCCCCCTTCCCGGATGATGGCCGGTGGGAGATCACCGAGAGGCATGCCTACCGTTGGCTCTCCCACCGCTTTGAGGGGCTCCTCGACAATCCCCGTCGCGCTGCGGGGCTGACCCGCCAGGGCGTCGACGCCAATGACCTCCTCCTCCTGATTCTGGACCTCCACGCCTACGCCGCGCTGCGCGAGCGAGCCTGGCAGGCGGGCCTGCCGACGCCGTGCCTCGTGGAATACCTCCGCGCGGACCGGGAGCGGTGGGGCTGGTGGGAGAAGGTGTTCCGGCTGGTGCGCGCGATGAACCGGGACGAGGATCCGGCGGTGATCGACGCGCTGCGTGAGGATCTTCGCGCGGCCGGCGGAAACCCGGATGCGGATGACGAGGGAGAGGGCAATGAAGGGGGGCTATGACCCCTCGGCGGCGGCCGCGGCGGCCACCAAGATCAAGTGGTTGAAGCGGGAGGACTGGGACGGGCTGGTAGACGCGGCGGCGGAAGAGCGGCGGGAGGAGCTGCTCGGGATCCGGGACCAGGCGATCATCGCCCTCGGGCTCTCCTCCGGGCTTCGCGTCTCGGAGCTGTGCAACCTCAACGTCGAAGACCTCGACCTGAAGGACCGGCGGCTGACTGTCCGGCGTGGGAAGGGCGGCAAGCCGCGGCCGGGGCGCTTCTCCGAAGACGCGCGCGACCTGATCGAGATCTGGTTGCAGGTGCGGCCGACGCAGCCGGAAGACACCGCCCGGGAACAGCGCGGACCGCTCTGGATCTCCCGCAAGGGTGGGCGGCTGGCGGCTCGGACGGTCCGGGAGATGATGCAGAAGGCCGGCGAGAAGGCGGCCCTCGGCCACGTCCACCCGCACATGCTCCGCCACTCCTGCGCGACGGAGCTCCTCCGGAAGACCAACAACCTCCGCCAGGTGCAGGTGCACTTGGGGCACGCCCGGATCACCACCACCGAGATCTACGCGCACGTGATCAACAACGACCTAGAGAAGGCGGTAGAGGACCTGTAGAGAGGGAGACCCATGAACTACGAGATCAATTTGGAGGTAACTGTCACCGCGGATGAGATCCGAGGAATGGTCGCGGAGAAGGTCAACAACTCCCGGATGCATCGCCTACCGTTTACGGTCAAGCCGGAGGACGTGGACGTTCAGCCGGACGGCACAGCCCTCATCCGGTGCCAGCGGCAGGCGGCTGATAACAGGACTTGGTGGGCCGAGAACAACCAGCTCACCGAGGAAGAGAAGCAGAAGCGAGGGACGCAGTGAGCACGATCCATCGACAGCACCGCAAACAGCGCACCTTCTTCCGGCTTCTGGCGCGCGAGCAGCGCCGGTGCTTCCAGTCGCTACACGACCGCGGAGAACTGAAGGTGCCCGACGAGCCCGCCCGACCGGATGAGCAGGACGACTGGGCCGACGAGGAGGATGACGATCCAGGGCAGCAGGGCTGCCTGCGCTGCGGCGCCCCGAGCTGGTACGTCCGCACAGGCTACTGCTCAGACGAGTGCCTTGGAGCGGATGCCGCCGAGATCGAAGATGAGGGGCGCTGCGGTCACTGCGGCCGGCCCGGACCCTACGGAGAGCCTTGCTTCCGACCGCTGGACGGGCAGCTCGAAGAGTGCGGGCAGTTCATCTGAATTCCGTAGCTGAACCGCCGAATTCCAATGAATTCGGCGGTTCAGCGGTCACGGTTCGCAGGTTCGGCGCCAGGGAGGCTATTCCGCAAGTTCAATGTGGGGGGGTTAACGCGAGTGCTCCTTACTTCACGATTGTCTGGGAGCTGTTCGGCACGTATCCCCAAACGTCGCGCCGTCCATCTGGAAGTTCTACGGTGAATCGTAACATCCCGCCCTCCCATTTAAGAACACCAACCTGAGGGGCGACCACTCGAAGACTCTGCGCCTTGTTCCGCGTCAAACGTGAGAACAAGGCGCGGAAATCATTGATGGCAACCTGATTCATCAATCGTCGGTTCACTTCCGGAGAAAGGCGGGAGATCTCTAGACGCGCCCAGGTTGACCCAGCCACTCGCGCTGCATCCTCCAGAACCATGGCATGAGTTCTAGCATAGCGCGCTGTCATCAATCCCACGTTACGCTCTTCGACTCGGCATATTAGGTCAAGCGACGGTGGAACGCAGGCTTGCATCTTTCGGTAGAGATCGACCGGGTCTTTGGCGGGACCAGGCCGTTCACGACCAAGAACCCAGTCACCGCTCCGATCCGGTCGTAGTGTCCAACCGTAGAGCGCACCGATCCCGAGCGCCAGATCATCGGCTCTCATGCTCGGAGCCGGAGAAAGGTATACCCGTCGCTTCGACGCATAGTCGGGAGTGCGAACGTCCCGCCCGACCCGGTTCTTCAACACTGCCGCAATCGCATCCACTCGGATCTCTCCCTGGGGGAGTTTCAACTCCGTGTGAAAAGCCTTCGGCGCCTGCGGAAGATCAGCTAATGCCTCACCTCGGAATGAGACTGGTCTGACGTCCCACGGTGGAGGTGGAGGGGCTTGGAAGTTCGACTTGGCGTTATCCCGCGGATACGCGATCCAGTAGACCATGGGCTCTCGAAGGGTGGGGTCGACTTCGAGTTCCGCGCCTTTCCAACCAACGAAGAGCTTCTCCATCCGCTCGCTATAGGTCTCCTGGCTGGAGAAGACCTGCGCGGCATTTACGGTAAGCCAAAGCCGACGTTGCTCATCCGGGAGGGCAGCGAGTGGTAGCCCCTCGGGTCGCCGCATCGCGGCACGCTGCTCCACTGTCAGGGAGTCCCAGAACCGATTCTGGTTCTCGGGGTAGAGCGGCGACAGGGGATATGGCGCGAACGGGTGAACCAATCGATGCAGATCTGCTCCTGTCTGTTGTAACTCCTCCAGCTCTAAACTGAGCGTCTCGCGTTCATCCCCATAACGACGATGAAACAGGAGAACACGACTACCCTGACGTCCGTAAAGGTCGAAATCGGTGGCCAGTGCGTCGAGTGCGCGCGAGACGGGTACGTCCTCAAGCGCCATTTCCAAGCGGTGTTCGACCTGCGGGATCTCCGCGATGACACTAAGACCTGTAGCCTGTGCTACGGTGTCCAACACCTCGGCGAGCTTCGCTCCGCGGGAGAGCGTCACCTTCGGTTCCATCGAGGCCTTGGGACCGTCTTGGGCGGCGGATGCGGCTACCCCGAGGGTGGCTACGAGCGCAAGAATTAACCTAATCTGCATGTTCACCCCTGATGACGCGAGCGACGGTCTCCCGTCGCTCGCCGGAGCAGGTAACTTCGGGACTAGTTGCCGATCTGGATCTGTGCCCAGGCCACGGCTGATCCATGGAATCCCGTACCCATGGAATCAGCAACGGTGAACACCATGATCGACCCCTTCACCTCCATCGTCATGTTGATAGAAGCAGACTTCTGATCGCTGCGGAAGTTGGTGTTTGCCGGGCCGGGATCATAGGCCGTCCATGTAGGGAATTGTCCTGTTACCGAGTTGTTGGCGACGGCGCTCACGTTCACGGCTACAGTGCCCGCTGAAGCCGTTGCCTCCGCCTCACCTCTCGAGAATGAGTTTCCGTTCGCAGCGGTAGATCCGGCGGTTGCCTCCGCTCGGCAATCTCCCTTTAACAGCACCGAAAGGGCGGCAGGATTCCCATTCTTGGTGTAAACTCTCTTATAGCTAAACTCCTGGTGAGCGTGCGTAAAGCTGTTCTGGCCGTTACTGCTAGCTGAGTTCGCACTAGCTTGGGCGTAATAGCTATTACTAGCATCGCTTTTACCGCTACCCTCCGTTGAGTGAGAGATGTGGTCCACATCGGAGTCTAACTCGAGGTTTCCCACGGTCCAGCTATCTGCGAGTGCGGGAGATGCAGCCATGATCCCGACGCAGATGCAGCCGACCGGGACTGTCCGAGTGCGCCAGTTCCTTCTCATACGGATTCTCCTTAGCGAGCAGTGTCGGCCGAGCGAGCGACGGAACGCCCACAGGCCAGGTAATTGAGGCGAGATAGAATCGAGGGGATCAGGACAGGATAGCTAGGCCCCACGACCCTACCGGATCTAGTTTCTTCCTAAAACGTAAGGACCCTTTGCTTGAGTAGTAGCGGTATTGTTGAGAAAATCGCAAGAAGGTGTGAGAGCCGCATGAAAGCGGCGGTTGGCGCTCACCCCCCGTGGTAGTGTGAGATTAGAAGAGTGAGATCCGATCTCACCACAATGCGTGAGAGCTGAATACACCACGAAGGGGCCGGCGACGGCCCCGCAAAGAAGAGAGGGGGCTCCCGAAAGGGGGTCCCCTCTCGCACTTTCTGGGGGCCGCCATGGACAGAGCCGAGGAGCCGAGGAAGCCGCTGTCCTGGTGGGACATCTCGATCTCCGGACGGAGGGTTCCGGCTCAGGAGGACGTCACAGTCAATGCCGTCGTTCGCCGCAGCCGCTTCCGCTTCGGGGCGCGCCTGCCCTGGAAATGGGCGCTCGTTATCGGGCTCCTGATCTTGGGCTCCCATCCGTGGGGCCGATGGGTGCTCGAGCAGGCGCAGTGGTTGGCCCGACAGATGGGGGTGGCGATCTAATGGGAGTTTTCGGCGTCTTCAAAGGCAAGCTCTGGGACCTCGTCAAGGGAAACGTCTGGGAGATCCTACGCTCGGTGGTCTCCAAGGCCGCGGCCGAAGAGGTCGCAGACGGCATCCAGGCACACTTCCAGCGCATCGGTCCGGAAGGCCGCGAGCGACTGGCTGCGAAGCTGGTCAAGATCGCGGACCTGCTCCGGGCCGACAAGAGCGGCAAAGCGGCGGCGCAGGCCTCCGCGACACTGGTTGGCGAGCTGGAGCTATGACCTGCGCGCTTGACGCGCGCGACCAGACACCAGATGAAGTCCGGCTTCGGGGAGCGATCCTCGAGCCGGGCTTTTTCAATGTCGGCCGCGGCGTAACCCTCGACCTTACGGAGTGCACCCTCAGCCTCCGCGCGGTGGGCGGCCTGGTCCGCCTGGTCCGGGAAGAGCGGCGCGTCCAGATCCGGATGCCCTACACCTGCCAGCCGCAGCAAGCGATCGAGACGGTCTTCGGACCGCACCACCTCCACTACCTCGGCGGCACTGACTGGGAGCTCTCCTGATGTTCAAGCTTCGGGACCTAGACCTCGACCGGATCTGCGAGCTCAACGAGTTCCTCGTCCCCCAGGACGGCCTGGCCATGGTCGGTATCCGCGGCTGTTTGCCGGCGAAGCCCGGCGCCTGGGGCCGTGAGGTGGAGCTGGAGGCCGCGAAGGTCGACTACACCCACCCCCGCTGCACCATCATCCTCTGGCAGCCCCGCTTCGGCTCCCTCGCGGCCTTCCCGGGCAGCACCGTCCCGCACATCAGCGAGATCAAGAAGGCGGCGGCGAACGGCGGCAGAGGCGCCAATTGCCTGATGACGGGCTGCTACAGCTATGTCCGCGGGTGGCACCGCTACGGATCCCGGACCGCGCACCAGGCATTTCGGCAGGATGGAGTCCGGCCGCTGCGGCGGACCAGGGATGACCTCACCTATTCCCTGGCCGACCCGGTGGAGATCTCGAACCCGGGCGACAACCTCCACGCCGGGTGGTGTGACAGCGTCGATTCCGAATACTACGGCTCGGCCGGCTGCCAAGTAGTGGTAGGCCGCCCCACCCGTGGCCACTGGCGGACCTTCTACGCCGAGGCGGTGGCGAAGGGCCAGACCGCTTTCACCTATCTGCTGCTGACCTGCCGGGACATCAAGTTCCCCCAGCCGGTGGTGCGCTTCGGCAGCCGCGGCCCGCGGACGAAGGCGCTGCAAGAGGCGATGATCCGGGGCGGCCGGCTGAAGGGACCCGCGGACGGCGTTTGCGGGCCCAACACGTTCTTGTCGCTGGTCCAGGCGCAGGGTGACCGGGACACTGGCGTCTTCGGGGTCGACCTCGCGCGACAGATCGGAGCCCGCTGGTGACCTGGCTGGATCACTTTTGGAAGCGGCTGCAGTGGCGGATCCACCGTCGCCGGCCGGGGGCCAAGCCCCACAAGCCCGTGCGGCCCCTGGAGACGGCGCTGGCCTGGAAGGAGCTGTGCTGATGCGTCTCGGTTGGATTGGAAACGGCATACTCGCCGCACTGGCGATGATCGGCCTGGCCGCGCGGACTCCGCAGGGATCGGCGCGGCCCGAGCGCTCGCCGTACATCGCCGCCTCTTCCGGGCGTGAGCTGGTCTTCGGCCGGCGTCTCCCGGACCCGCCGCGGCAGGGCCGACCGTTCCGCCGCTGTCACCGGACCGGGCTCAAGCTCCGCGCGCTGTAGGGCGCGATTATGCCACGTGGCATAATCGGCGGAGATCTCCGATGGAAGACCTGGCGCGGCCCCAGCCGCCCGTGGACCTGCTCGCCGCGGATGAGGAGACGATCCTCTTCGCGCCGGCGCACGAGCTGGCGGAGTGGGTCGAGGCCACGTTCCTGGACGAGAGCGGCCTACTCCACAACTGGGAGCACGAGCACCTCCAGGATGCCACCGTCGCCTTCCTCTGGACGAACACGCGAAACGAGAAGGGTGGCCGGCGCATCGTCGGCACCGCGGAAATCCCCGCGAGCCAGGGGGCCACGCGCTGGGTGAAGGCGAGGCTCGAGTATCAACTCTGGAACTGGTTCGGCGAGCTGCCGGACTTCCTCATCACCATCGACGCGAGCTACTGGGCGGCGATCTCCGACGCGGCCGCGTGTGCCCTGATTGAGCACGAGCTCTACCACTGCTCGTTCAAGGTGGATCGCGACGGCGACCCCCGCACCGATCCGGATGGTGAGCTGATCTGGTCGCTGAAGGCGCACGACGTCGAGGAATTCATTGGCGTGGTCCGCCGCTACGGCCCTGGGGCTGCTTCGGGCGGGGTGGCCGCGCTGGTAGAGGCGGCGCAGCACCGGCCGCTTTTCTCCGCGGAGGAGATCGCCGAGGCGTGTAGCGGCTGCGGTGTCTGCGCCCGCTGACTTTGATGGGCTTTGACCATGGCGAATCTCACGCGTAAGCAGAAGGTGGCCGTGGTGGCACGCCTGGCGACCTTCGAGATGCCAGCCGATGTACGGACCTGGCTCAAAGAGGAATGCGGCGTGGAGATCAGCCTCCAGGCGGTCTGCTACTACGATCCGACGAACGCCCAGGGCGCCCGGGAACTGTCGCAGGACCTCAAGGATCTCTTCTTCGAGACGCGGGCCCGCTACCTGGATGCCGTGGCGGACATCCCAATCGCAGACCGGCGTTACCGGCTCCTCCGGCTGCAGCAGCTCCTCGACCTCAAGAAGTACCGCGAGAACGCCAAGACGGCGCTTGCGATCCTGGAACAGGCGGCGAAAGAGGCGGGGGGCGCCTACACGAACCGGCGAGAGCTGACTGGTGCCGGCGGCGGGCCGATCGAGGTAGCCAACGTCGACCTGTCGAGGCTCACGGATGAAGAACTCACGGAGCTCGAACAGCTCCTCGCTCGCGCGGAGGGTTCCGACTCTGGCGGCGGTGAGGGCGGAGCGGGAGCGCCGGCGGGTTCTGACGTTCAAGGAGTTCGTTGACCGCGTCCGGCCGCGCTACCGCTGGTACCGGCACTGCCTGATCCTCGCCGAAGTCCTCCAGCGGGTAGCGGACGGCGAGATCAAGCGGCTGATGGTCTTCATGCCCCCGCGGCATGGAAAGAGCGAGCTCGTCTCCCGTCTCTTCACGGCCTACTACCTCTACCGCTTTCCGGACCGCTGGGCCGGCCTCTGCAGCTACGGCGCGGAGCTGGCCTACACTCTCTCCCGCTCCGCGCGCGAGTTCTACACCCGCAGCGGCGGGCCGCTAGCCAGCGACGCCACTGCGGTCAAGCACTGGGAGACCGGCCGGGGTGGCGGCTTCTGGGCGGCCGGCGTGGGCGGTCCGATCACCGGTAAGGGGTGGCACCTCGGGGTCATCGATGACCCGATCAAGAACGCGCAGGAGGCGAGCTCCAGCACGATCCGGGAGACCCAGTGGGACTGGTATGGCTCCGCGTTCTACACCCGGGAAGAGCCGAACGAGAACGATGAGGCGGACGGTGCGCTGATCGTCGTGCAGACCCGCTGGCACGAGGACGACCTCTCCGGGCGCCTGGTGACCGCGGAGAAGGACGAGGAAGAGGCGGAGCGCTGGCACATCGTCTCCTTCGAGGCGGTGAAGGATGAGAACCCTGCCACCTTCCCGGCGGCCTGCACGGTGGAGCCGGACTGGCGAGAACCGGGCGAAGCGCTCTGTCCGGAGCGCCGGCCGCTGGAGAAGCTGAAGCGGATCCGCCGCGCGGTCGGCGAGTACACGTGGAACGCGCTCTACCAGCAGCAGCCGCGGCCCCGGTCCGGCGGCTTCTTCAAGGTCGGCCTGATCGACGTGGTCGACCGGGTGCCGGCGGACGCCGTCCGGGTCCGCTTCTGGGACAAGGCGGCCACTGAAGACGATGGCGACTACACGGTCGGCCTGCTGCTGGCGAAGGGCGCCGACGGGATCTACTACGTGGAAGACGTGGTCCGCGGGCGCTGGGGACCGCTGGTACGCAACCAGAAGATGCGAGAGACCGCGGAGACAGACGCGGCCCGCTACGGGAAGCAGGTCCGGATCTGGGTCGAGCAGGAGCCGGGCAGCAGCGGCAAGGACAGCGCGATCGCCAGCGTCCGGCTGCTGGAAGGGTTCCCGTGCCGCTTTGAAAGGCCGACCGGCGACAAGCAGCTCCGCGCCGACCCGTTCGCCGCCGCGGTCGAGGCCGGCCTGGTGAAGCTCGTCAAAGGGAGCTGGAACCACCAGGCCTACCTGGATGAGCTCGAAGCTTTCCCGCGCGGAACGCATGACGACCAGGTGGACGCCAGCAGCGGCGCGTTCAACAAGCTCGCTCCGGAGCAGCGGAAGGTAGTTATCGGCTGATGCGCAACCCCCTGGACCGGTTCGCGGACTGGCTGGCCGTGAAGGCCGCGCAGCGCGTGGTCTCCCGGCTCCCCTACTCCGGCCGGACCGGCGCGGGCTACGGGGCGCGATTCACGGGGAGCGGCTGGGAGTTTGTCGACTACCTGGCGACCGGTGGCCGGCCGCTGCCGATCCAGCCCCACGAGGCCGGCGACCTGCGCCTCAACTCGATCGTGGCGGCGTGCCTCCAGTGGATCTCTACCTCGTGGCCCCAGGCGGTGCCGCAGGTCGGGACCCTGAACGGCGCGGAGTTCGTGCCGGACAAGAAGCCGCACCCGCTCACGGTGCTGCTCCGGCAGCCGTCGCCGCACTGTAACGGCCGCTGGCTGATCGCGGCGCTGAACGAGGATTTCTGGTTTCGGGGAAACGCCTACGCCCAGATCATCACCGGGCGCGGCGGGCTCCCGGCGGAGCTGAACTACCTGCCGGCGCGCAGCTTCACTCCCGTGGGGGATGACAAGGGCTACCTGTCTCACTACCGCTATGAAGCGGGCACGGGGACCTACGAGGTCGACCCGGCGGAGATCCTGCACTTCCGGTATGGCATCAGCGATGAGAACCCGCTGGAGGGTGTCTCGCCGCTGCGGTCCGGCTTCCGGGAGATCGTGACCGACAACAGCGCCAGCGACTACGCGGCGGGGCTCTTCCGGAACGGAGGGATGCCCCCGGCGCTCCTGACGCCGCGGCTGAACAAGGACGACCTGACGGGCCAGGCGCTTCTCTCCGCGGACGATGCGGAGGTGCTGACCAAGCAGCTCTCGGAGAAGATCCGCGCGCAGCCGGGACACCTGCGCTTCATCAGCGCCGCGATGGAGCTGCTGCAGCTCTCCTTCAAACCCGGGGAGATGGGGCTGGAGATCTGCCGCGAGGAGCCGGAGACGCGCATCCCTGCCCTCTTCGGCATCCCGCCGGTGGTAGTGGGGCTGCGGGCCGGGACCCTCCGGAGCACCTACAACAACGTGGAGACGGCGTTCCGACAGGCCTGGAATGGCTGCCTTAGCCCACTCCAGGATTACTTCGCGGAGGTCTTCACCAACCGGCTCCTGCCGCTCTACCCGGGCAGTGAGGGCAAGGTGGTCCGGTACGACCGCTCCAACGTGGGCGAGCTGCAGCCGGACATGAACGCGCTCCGGGATCAGGCGCGGAAGGATCACCAGGCGGGGATCATCACGCTGGAGGAGGCGCGCGCCGAAGGCGGCCGCCAGACCGACGAGAAGACCCGGCAGCAGCTCCAGCAAGAGCGGGAAGAGCGGATGCCGCCGGCGCTGGCGGCCGGGGAAGACCCGAAGCCGGAGCCGGACCCCAAGAAGGACCCGAAGAAGGAGAAGGAGGGCGACGGGCGCAAGTACCGTGATCCCTTTCGTGTGAAGTCGAGCTCCGAGCTCTGGACCACCCTCGACTCCTTCCGGACGGCCCTGCGGGGACACGAGGACTCCGCCGTCGAGCAGATGACGGCGGCTTACGAGACCACGCGGGAGAGCATCCAGGGGAAGCTGGACGCCCTCACCGAGCGGATGGAGCAGGCCGAGGCCGCCGGAGAGACGATCTCCGAGGCCTGGCTCGCGCAGGAGACCCGATACGAGGAGCTGCTCTCCCAGATCGAGGCCTCACTCTCGGAGCTGGCGGCGGACCAGGCGGAGCCGCTGGCGGAAGCGCAGCGCGGCGCCGTCACCGCGGCGGCCGACTACGCGCAGGATCTGACGCGGGCGGCGCTGGGAGAGGCTCCCGAGGGGGTCTCCCTCACCTGGAACCGCCTCTCGAAGGAAGCGCTCGAAGCGTTCGTCGGGTTCGCCGGCGACGGTAGCCCGCTCCATCAGCTCCTGGAAGAGCTGGGGCCCGACGCCCGGGACCAGGTGAAGGACGCCCTCCTCACCGGGATCGCCGAGGGGCGGAACCCCCGCGCCATCGCCGGCGAGATCTCGAAGGCGCTGGACGGCAACCGGGCCCGCGCCCTGACGATCGCCCGCACCGAGGTGCACCGGGCGAGCCGGGAAGCGTCCCGCGAGAGCTACGCCGCCAACAGCGACGTGGTCGAGGGCTGGACCTGGGTCGCCAAGCTCGACACGGAGACGTGCGCCGGCTGCTGGGCGATGCACGGGAGTCACCACGCGCCGACCCAGATCCTGGACGATCACCCGAACGGCCGGTGCGTGATGGTGCCCCGCACGAAGAGCTGGGCCGAGATCCTGGGCGACTCATCCATCCCCGACACCCGGCCGGTGATCCCGACCGGCGAGAGCGAGTTCCTGAAGCTCTCGGAAGAGCAGCAGAAGGAGATCCTCGGGCCGGGGATGTGGAAGCTCTGGAAGGACGGCAAGGTCCAGTTCAGCGACCTGGTCCACCAGGAGACGGATGAGCGCTGGGGCACGATGCGCCGGCCGGCGACCCTAGCCGAGGCGCAGGGAGCGTGATAGATCGACGCATCTCCCTTACTGAGGAGAGCGAGTGAGCGGCCCAACGGGCTCGTGGTGAAGTACAACTCGGGCGTTGTCCCCGAGGTGACGGATCAGGATCGCACGGCCGAAGTGTCGCTTCGAGCGCGCCAAGGGTGCGCACATCATCTTGTCGCTATAGACCCGCAGCACCACTCGCTCCGGATTACCAGGAACGACTAGGTAGGACCGAGTCAACGCCGCCTCAGCCGCGCCATGGATTAGCCCGTAGCTCGTCGTCAGGGCGAGGATGCTAAATGCTAGCGTGGGGAGTCTCCACCGGTCCCACCGGCGAAGGGCTGACGAAAGATCCGGGGCACGACTCAGGTAAAGTGGAGGCGCGATCAGCACGGCGATGAGGGCGGCGAGCGAAAGCAGCAAGTGCCATTGGAGAGTTCCCATGAAGTAGGCGCCGACGCCGGATAAGACCAGGACGTACACCGCTGTCAATCTGAGCATTCCCATAAACGCTCGCTGCACCTCTCGTCGCCAGTTAACGTTCAGCTCGCGCGCTTGCTTGATCAGCAGCTCACGTAGGCTCTCCTCCGGGCCCGGGATCACCAGCATCAGCGGCAGGGAGATAAGGCCGAAGAAGAGGAGCGGAAGCAGCGAGCGAAACACTTCGCCCGGTCCGATGACAATGAACTCTACCGGCACTCCGTATGCCGTGCAGGCGCCGATCTCTCGCGTAAGGGCAACGAAGTAGGCCGCGACGCTGAGGGCGACCGGCAGCACGGCCGCAACCAGGCTGTCCGGTAGTATCCATTGCCGATCTGGTGTGTGTTGGCTCTGTTCCATCGTTCGCACAGGTCGCCCCGCGATCAAGATGAGCATTACGGGCTCTCGACGCTAGGCAACCACTTTACTGAACAACGGGCCGGTTCCTCCGGGAACCGGCCTTTTGCATGGTTGCCGTGTGGCGACCGCCGAGAGGCACGATGCAGCTTCAATACAAATCTTTCGAGTTCAAAGCCGCGGGCGAGGGCTTGGCCGACGGCGAGTTCGCCGGCTACGGCAGCGTCTTCAAGGTGGTCGACACCTACGGCGACATCATGGGGCCCGGCGCCTTTAGCAAAACGCTGGACTTCTTCCTGGAGAACGGGCAGGTCCAGTGGCAGCACCGGATGAGCCAGCCGATCGGGAAGCCGATCGAGGCCCGGGAAGACGCCAAGGGCCTCTGGGTCAAGGGCAAGATCTCCGACACCGCGATGGGCCGCGACGCCCTGACGCTGGTGCGGGATGGCGTCGTCCGGAAGCTCTCCATCGGCTTCGTCACCAAGGGCTACGAGGTGCTCTCCGAGAGCCGGGCCCGGGAGATCCTCGGCGACGCCGGCTACGAAGAGGCGATCAAAGCGCTGCCCTGGTGGGTGGACGAGCTCCGCCTCATCACCGAGGTCAAGCTCTACGAGGTCTCTCTGGTGAGCTTCCCCGCCAACGAACAGGCGGAGATCGTCTCCGTGAAGGCCGCGCCGGATGGCCGGCTGCCGGAGACGGAGCGACAGTTGGAGCGGTTCCTGCGGGATGCAGGGTTCAGCCGCAAAGCCGCGGTGGCGATTGCCAGCCACGGCTTCAAGGGGCTCCAGCGGGATGCTGCGGGCGAGCGTGAAGACGACACGAACGGAGTTCTGGACGCGCTGAAGCGCGCCGAGCTGGCGCTCCAGGCATCCTGACAAGGAGCAATGCATGAGTGAAGTGATGACCGCTATCGAGCGGATCGCCACGGGGTTTGAGGAGTTCAAGCGAACGAACGACGAGCGCCTCAAGCAGATCGAGACCCGCGGCAAGGCGGACCCGCTGCTGGAAGAGAAGCTCGACCGCATCAACGCCGACCTCGACCGGCTGCAGGAGATGCTCCAGAAGGGCCAGCGCCTCCCCCTCCCCGGCTCCGATGGCCGTGAGCAGAAGGGCCTCACCGCGGAGCAGCTCGAGCACAAGACCGGCTACCTGAAGTTCCTCCGCAAGGGGAACGAGGACGGCCTGCGCGACCTCGAAGCGAAGGCGATGAGCGTCGGCAGCGACCCGGACGGCGGTTACCTGGTGCCGGCGGATATGACGGGCCGGATCGTGACGAAGGTCTACGAAACCAGCCCGATGCGCCAGTACGCGCAGGTGGACACCACCAGCTCGGACACCTACGGCGGCCCCACCGATCTGGATGAGGCCGGCGCGGGCTGGGTGGGCGAAACCGAGGACCGGGACGAGACCGACACCCCCGAGATCGGGGAGTGGAGCTTCCCGATCCACGAGATCTACGCGGAGCCGCGGCAGACCCAGAAGTTCCTGGACGACGCCGCCTCCAACGTGGAGGAGTGGCTCGCCCGGAAGCTGGCGGACAAGTTCGCCCGCACCGAGAACGCTGCGTTCATCAACGGCAACGGCGTCAAGAAGCCGCGCGGCCTCTTCTCCTATGAGACGCTGGCCACCGGTGACGGCGTCCGCGCCTGGAAGAAGATGGAGCACGTGCTCACCGGCGCCGCGGGCGACTTCGCGGCGGCCGATCCGGGTGACGTGCTCTTCGACGTGGTCGGCGCCCTCAAGGCAGCCTACCGCCAGGGCGCGGTGTGGGTGTGCAACCGCAGCGTGGTCACCAAGGTCCGGAAGTTCAAGGACCAGAATGACCAATACTTGTGGCAGCCGTCCCTCCAGGTCGGCCAGCCGCAGACCCTGCTCGGCTTCCCGATCGCGGAGATGGAGGACGTCCCGGCGCTCGCGAATGGCTCGCTCTCGATGGGCTTCGGCAACATCAAGATCGCCTACCAGATCGCGGACCGGATCGGCATCCGTACCCTGCGCGACCCGTTCACCAAGAAGGGCTGGGTGAAGTTCTACACCACCAAGCGCGTCGGCGCGGACGTGGTGAACTTCGAGGCGTTCAAGTTCCTGAAGTTCGGCGCCTAACCGCGCGGACAGCCTGACCAGAGCTACGGGGCCGGGTTATGCCACGTGGCATAATTCCGGCCCCTTCGTCGTTCCGGTCCGGCGGAGACCAAGATGAGAGATCTACACAATAACATCGGGGTCCGGCGCGCGCTCAGCCCCGTCTCCGTAGCCGACAACACCCCCCAGGTCTCGGAGATCGTCGATCGGCAGGGCTTCGAGAGCCTGGAGTTCCTGATCTCGATCGGGGCCGTAGGCGACGCTGATGCGACCTTCACGGTCCTGGTGGAGCACGGCGACGAGGCCAACCTCTCGGACGCGGCGGCCGTGCCGGATGACCAACTCCTGGGCACCGAGGCCGAGGCCGGCTTCCAGTTCGACGACGATAACGAGGTCCGGAAGATCGGCTACCGCGGCTACAAGCGGTACGTCCGTCTCACCATCACCCCCGTGAACAACGCGGCGGCTGCCCTGCTCTCTGCGGTGGCGGTACTGAGCCACGCGTCGGTACGTCCGGTCGCCTAACGGCGGCGCTTTTCCCCTGGGCCGGGGGTAACCGGTCCACCCCTTTTCTATGCTCACCCTCCAGCAGGCCGTCAGCCGGCTCCGGATGCTCGTCTCCGCGGAGACCGATCCGGAGCTTACGGACGCGGAGCTGCGCGCGATCGTGGCGATGCAGGAGCGCGCCACGGTCTGGACCGCAGAGACGGCCTACCAGGTGGGCGACCGCGTCATCCCTACCGGGCCGAACGGCCGGGTCTACGTGTGCCGCACCGCCGGCACCAGCGACGCCATCGAGCCGGACTTCGGTGAGGCCGGGGACCACTTCCTCGGGCGCCTGGTAGACGACGGCACGGAGCTGGAGTGGCAGGACGGTGGGCCGATGTTCGCGGAGCGCTTCGACCTGCGGGCTGCCTGCCACGAGGCGTGGATGCTCAAGGCCGCGAAGTGCTCGGACCGCAGCTACTTGGCCAGTGGCGGCCAGATGTTCAGCCGCCAGCAGGTGCACGAGCACTGCCTAAAGATGGCGGCGCGGTATACGCCGCTCATGATCGCGTGAGAGGAATCTATGCAGCCCGGATTCTCGTTCAAACACCACAGCCGCGAGCAGGCGGAAGAGCTCTGGAAGGCGATGCTCGCCAACGTGGAGCGACAGGCGATGGAGTGCTACGCCAACGGCGTGATGCACCCCAACGACAAGCAGCTCAAGCAGGCCGCGGAAGGCGCACAGGCGCAGCTCCGCCGCCTCGAGGCGGAGTATGAGCGCTGGCAGGCGGAGAACCCCGCGCCGGCGCCGCCCGCACCCGAAGCCTGATCCCGTAAACCGGAGTCGCTATGTTTGGCAAGATCCTGGTCCGTCTGTCCGAGCTACGTGAGTGGGAGATCCCCACCGCGCCGGCCGCGGACGCCACCAAAGCGCGTCTGCTCCTCGGGGCCGCGCTGGCGGCGGGCAGCGCGCAGGGGACCTGGCTCGGCATCAATGCGGCGGGCGGGTTCAGCGGCAACCTGATCGATTACCAGGTCGGCGGCTCCCGCCGAATGGTGCTCACTGCCGCGGGCCGGCTGGGTCTCGGAGACACTCCGGACGCGCTGCTTTCGATTGCCGTTGGCAACAACAATACCGGGCTGTTCCGGTTGCAGCATCCGAGTTCCAACTTCGACTTCGCCCTGTCTGCGTTCCAGAGCGCGACCGAACTGGCGGTGGTCCTCGGGAACAACGCCTACATCAATAGCACAGGCACGGCGTTTCCGCAGTTCGACGCCACGCGCACCTCCGCCTTTATTGCGCTCAACAATACCGGGTCGAGTGTCTCCGGCAACCAGGGCATCTTCTTCGGATGCGTGCCGGTGGCGGCCGGAACAAGCACCTATTTTGGAGTGATGGGCCAGAACGCCAGCAGCCACTTCAAGGGTGTGTTGGGTGGGTCGGGGATCAACAACATCGCCGCCTGGAACAGCATCCTGCAGATCAAAGGACCGGCCAACGCGATAGTCTCGCTCTACGACACTACCAGCAGCGTTGGACATGATCTCGCCTGCACGGGCGGTGAGTTCGCGATCTACCGGCAGGACACCACCTCGGGCTACCGGCTGCGGATCGACACTAGCGGGCGCTGGACCTTTAACAACAACAGCGTCGTTACCACCGACGCGTATCATTTCCGGTGGACCAACATCGCTCTGGCAGGGATAGTGCTGAACGCTCCCAGCGGGCAGACTGCCGACCTCGCGCAATTGAAGGTGAATGGCACGACCGTGTTCCGGGTTTTCTCCTCTGGAAAGGCTACCGCGACAGGCGGTATTGGCGTGGGAAACTCTGCGGCGGCGACCACGCTGGGCACCCTAACGAAGAAGATGGAAGTATTTGACGCGGCCGGGAGCAGTCTGGGCTTCGTGCCGATTTACGACGCGATCACTTAAGGGGACCATCATGCCCATCTTGCCTTTCGTCCCGAAAGAGACCGCGCCCGTGCCGGTAGAGGCGCAGATGAAGCTCATGGACGTGCGGCGTAGCACCCCGAACGATCCGGGACACTTCGCGATCGTCCTGCAGCCGGTGGACGCGGACGGGAACTGGGACGAGAGCTACCGGGTGCAGAAGCTGATTGCCCGCAACAACCGCGGCGCGGAGGACCCGAACGCGGCCAGCATCGCGGACGACATTCGCGCCGCCCTGCTGGGGGCGCAGGTGCTGTCGAGCGAGGCGGTCTCCCGCCTGGAGGCGCTCACCGGACTGACCCTGGTCGGCATGTCCTACCAGGAGTTCGGGGAGACCCTGATGGGAGTGCTGGGGCAGCAGGGTCTGCTGGAAGTGCAGCAGGGGTAGGCACGGCGATGGACGGCGATCACAAGCCGGACGTGGCGGGCACCCTGCTCGCTGGCGCGGCGGCGGCGGTCTTCACCGGCTGCGCCGTGCCTCTGGCGTACGAAGCCTACGCCCTCCACCAGGGCAAGAAGCCGATCACCGAGTTCGTGCGCGAAGAGGCGCGCGAGAGACCCCGCCTCACCCTCGTCTCCGGCACGATCATCGGCCTCGTACTCGGTCACTTCTACTGGCACTGATCCATGGCGAACGAACTCCGCATCCCGCACACTACCGCCAAGACGGTCTACGCGCTCCTGCTCAACGCCACCGGCCAGGCGTGGAACGGCGCGGCGTTTGAGGCGCTGACCTCCGCCAACTGGGCGACCTACGCCATCGCGCTGACGGAGGTCGCCGGCACCGGGATCTACCTGGGCAACATGCCGGCAGTGGCGGCGGGGGTCTACTCGGTCACGCTGTACGAGCGCCAGGGCGGCGCCCCGGCCACGAGCGACTACGTGATCGGCCTGGGCGCGGTCCAGTGGGACGGCGCCGCGGTGGTCCTGCCCGGCTCGGCGGCGGCGCTGGCCGCGGTGGATGACCTGGTCGATGACCTGGAGAGCCGTCTCACCGCGGGCCGCGCGGCCGCCCTGGATAACCTGGACGCGACCGTCTCCAGCCGGCTGGCCGCTGCGGCCTACACGGCTCCGGATGACACGGCCGTCCTGGCCGCGCTCGACGCCCTCCCCACCGCGGCGGAAATCGACGCGCAGCTCTCGGACAGCCACGGGGCCGGCCAGTGGGAGAGCGGCGCCGCCGTGGATCCGGACTTCTGCCGGGTCTCCGACACCGAAAAGACCGGGCTGGGTAAGCCGGTGGCCGGTCGCACCATCACGGTGGAGCTGGTCGACCCTGATCCGGATGCTGACGCCGCGATCTACGAGACGGAGCCGCATGAGACCGTCAGCGGAAGTGACGGCTACTGGTACTTCGATCTGATCCGAGGCAAGACGTACCGCGTCGTGATCGCGGAGGCCGGGATCGATCAGAACGTGCTCGTGCCGGCGGACGCCGCGGCCACCCTCCGGAGCCTGCTCTAATGCTCTCCGCGAAAGAGCTGGCGAGTATGCGGACGGCGGTGGCGCAGACGTTCGTGACGGCCGCGACCCTGCGCCGACGGACCAGCGTCAGCGATGGCCAGGGCGGCGAGAGCTACACCTACGCCGACGCCGGCACGATCCGCGGGCGCCTGCAGCCCCGCAGCGCCAACGAGAAGCAGGAGGGCGGTCAGCTCGCCGGAGTGACCCTCTGGCGCTGGCTGTGCCCTCACGACACCGAGCTCCGCCTCACGGACCGGCTCCGGATCGACGGCGCCGATTACGAGGTGACCGGCACGAGCGCCGGAATGAGTGACGCGCTGGAGCTGCGCGCCGACCTGGTGAGGATCGACTGATGGTGAACTGCGAGCGGTGCCACGACGCTCCGGCCGAACGTGAGGTCTACTTCCAGGCCCGCAGCCGGCTGCGATTGCTCCTGTGCCAGCGGTGCATCCGGAGCGAGACGGCCCGCCTCGGCGGCAGCCGCTTCCCGCTGCCGCGCCTGGAACTCGGTCGCCGACTTCCCCCACCGGATCGGGCTCCCGAGGCGTACGGTGGCGAGTAAGCCCCGCATCCGCCTGGAAAGCCGGATCGGCCGCGTCACGAAGGAGACCCGCCGGAAACTGGCAGCCGTGGTCTACAAAACGGCGAGCGACATCGAGGCGCATGCGAAGGTGGCGATCCAGACCGGGCCGAAGACCGGCCGGATCTATCGCGCGGAGCAGACCGTCAGCTTCAAGAGCGGAGACACCGACGTCAGCTTTACCGCCTACGCCGGCAAGAAGGGCCACCAGGCCTCCGCGCCGGGAGAAGCGCCCGCGACCGACACCGGGAACCTGGCGGCGAGCATCACCACGAAGAAAACCGGGCTCCTTCGAGCGCAGGTGACGGTGGGAGCGGAATGCGGGGCGGCGCTGGAGTTCGGCACGGCGGACGGGAAGATCGCCCCCAGGCCCTTTCTTCAGCCGGCGGTAGACGCGGTCGAGCCTGCCTTTGAGCCGGCGATCCGCGCGGCACTGGTTCAGGCGGCGCGGGAGGCGGGCGATGGCTAACGAAGTGCAGGCCGCGGACCGGGCCCTCTACGAGGCGCTCACGGGAGACGCGGCGGTCTCCGGTCTGGTCGGCGCGCGAGTCTACGCCAGCGTGGCACCGCAGGGCGCCCAGGTGCCGTACATCCTCTTCCACCGGCAGGGCGGGCTCGACCGCGTGAACGTCGGCGCCGACCGGGTGACGGTCTCGCGCCCGGTCTACCAGGTGCGGGCGGTGACGCAGAGCGATGGCTATGCCGCGGCGGATGAGATCGCGGACGTGCTCGACGCGGCGCTGATGGGGATGCAGCGGTCCGTCACGATCCGGGGCCAGCTCTACCGCGTGACGGCGACCTACCGGCAGGAGCCTGTGCGGCTGGCGGACGTGAGCAACGGAGTGCAGTGGCGGTCCGTGGGCGGGATCTACCGGGTGGTCGTGCAGCGATTGCCCTGACGGAGGTGAGCGGAGATGGAACGAGTTACCGCGCTGGAGCGCGTGCAGATCGGCGTGGAGGCCACGCCCGGAACCCTGGTAGATGCGGACCAGCGGCTCCACACGCTGATGATTACCCCGCAGGCGCGGGTCAACTCGCGGGCGCTGCCCGGACTGGGGAGCAAGAGCCCGGTCGTGCAGGTGGTAGGCCGCGAGCACACCGAGGCGAGCCTGGAAGGGCCGGCCTCGTATGACGAGCTGGCGTATCTCCTGGCGGCGCACCTCTGCGTGCCGAGCACCTCCGGGGACGCGCTGCTCTTCGAGCCGCAGAGCGAGAGCGAGGACACGATCAAGACGCTCACCGTGGAGGTGGGCAACGAGGACATTGCCGAGGCGTTCGGCTACGGCTTCGTGCGCAGCCTCCAGTTCCGCGCCACGGGGGTCGAGGTGGCCGTCTCCGGCACGATGATCGGCCAGGCGCTGGCGGTGGGACAGACGCTGACGGCCGCGCCGGACGACGTGCCGGCGGTGGTGATCACCGAGAAGGACTGGGTCGTCAAGATCGATGACCTGGCGGGCGGCACGCCCGTCACCCTGGAGCGGGTCGACGAATTCGAGTGGTCCTCACAGGACAAGTGGCGGGAGCGCTTCTACGCCAACCAGGGTGCGAGCTGGGAGTTGCCCCTCGGCGGGCGCTGGAACCAGACGCTGCGGCTCTCGCTGCAGTATGACACCGAAGCCAACGCCCTGATGGCGGGGATGCGCAACGGCGAGACCTACCTGGTGGTGTTCGAGGCGGCGGGGCCAGCGATCGACGTGGATACCGACTACGCGCTCAACCTGAAGTTCGCGGCCCGCGTGACCTCGATCGAGCGGCAGGAAGTGGACGAGGTGACGAACGCCCAGGCGGAGTTCGTCGTGGTGCATCACCCCGACTTTAACACCACGGGCGGGGCGATGACGGCCCTGCTCACTTGCACCGTGACGGGACTGGCGCCGGCGCCGTAGTCCGAATGAGGAGTAGCGGCCGGGGGCGGGGTAATCCCTGCTCCCGGCCTTTTCTGTGCATGGAGGCGGGATGTCGGAAGAACGGTTGAGCCTGGCGGCGCTGCAGGCCGCGGCGATTGAGGTGCCGGTCAAGATCGGCGGCGTGCGGTTCCGGGTGAGCTATCGGCCGGCGGTCTACACCCCGGCGTTCCTGGAGTCGCTGCTCACGGAGAAGACGCTGGACGAGGCGCTCTTGGAGCTGATCTCCGAGTGGAGTCTAGGGGACGGGCTGGGCGGGCCGCTGCCGGTCACGCGGGAAGCGCTGGAGAGCCTCGGCGTTGTCATCCAGCGGGAGATTATGACGGCGATCGATGGGGCCGCCTTCCCAAACCCGAAGAGGGCAGGAAGCTCCGCCAGTACCTCGTAAGCGGGGGACGGCGGGGCGCCTGCCCGCGCTGGTATACGCTCATCCGTGCCGCGCGCTACCTGGGCGTAGCTCCGTGGGAACTGCTGCAGCAGCCGGCGGTGTGGCGCGAGCTGGCGATCGAGAGTGAGAGCGCCGAGGTGTGGGCGGAAGCGGAGCAGCGGAAGCGGCTAGCGGGACGCTAGCGCTCCTGGATGTCCAGGTCGATGAGTTGGAAATCGTAAGACCCTCGCCGCTTGAGCCGGCAGACGTAATTGTGCCGGAGCTTCGCCCCGAAGCTGTTCTGGGCGTCCACCTGACTTCTCACGAAGAACGTCACCCCATCGGACGACGTTACCTGCCCTTCCTCGTAGTCCGCGAAGCTGGCGGTGGCGGGAGCTTTGAGCTGGTCGCGCACGAACTCGCGTGACACGAAGAAGGCTTCGCGTCGGTGGTCCTCGGTCCTTTCCGCCTGGCGAGCCCACGGGCGGAGGTTCCAGAAGAGGAGCACCACGAGTGCCAGTAGCGGCCAATGCCACCACCGAGACGGCTGCTGCGTATCGGGCTGTCCGTCGGGCGGCGCAAGGGGCTGCGGCACCAGAGGCGGAGAGGCGGCAACGGCGCAGTAAGCGCAGAGCTTCTGATTGTCGTCAATGACGCGAGTGCATCCGCGTCCAGGGCAGGGGCGTAGCGAGACTCCCATTGACCGTCCTCCGATCCCCCTAACGAGTCCTTGCTTGGTCCGGCACCTATTGAGGGTTTTCCTCCATGTCCATCACCGTGCAGCGTCTTCGGGCCGAGATCGGCCTGGACGACCGCGACTACAACCAGCGGATGGAGCAGGCGGACCGTCGCTTCTCCGAGTTCGGGAAGTCGGCAGAGCGCCACTCCAGCCGCGCAGCGGAGGCGCTCAAGCGGACATTCTCCGGGGTGGACATGACGCGGCTCGGCGACCGAATGATGGTGGGCGTGACGCTGCCACTCCTGGCGGGTGGGGCTGCGGCGCTGAAAGCCGCCTCCGCGGTGGAAGAGGCGGAGAACAAGATCGGGGTGGCCTTCGGCCGGAACGCCCGCCAGGTCTCCGCCTGGGCCGAGGGGATGGCCGACCGGATGGGTCAAAGCCGTCGATCGGCGCTTCAAGCTGCCGGCGGCTTTGGGATGCTGCTCAAGTCTCTGCCGCGCAAGGAAGCGGCAGAGATGTCGATGAAGCTCACGGAGCTGGCCTCAGACCTGGCGAGCATCCACGATATCGATCCGGCCGAGGCGCTGGAGAAGCTGCGGGCCGGCCTGGTCGGCGAAGCGGAACCGCTCCGGACGGTCGGCGTACTCCTGGATGAGAACCGGGTCAAGCAGAAGGCTCTCGAAATGGGGCTTGCCTCCAGCGGGAAGGAGCTGGACGGCAACGCCAAGATGATGGCCCGCTACGCAATCATCCTGGACGACACCCGGATGGCGCAGGGTGACTTTGGCAATACTCAGGACTCCGCCGCGAACGCCAGTCGCCGCCTGAAGGCACAGCTTGAGGATCTTGCCGCATCCGCCGGAAAAGAGCTGCTTCCCGTTGCCAAGGACGTGCTCTCGGTCGCCAACGACCTGGCGAAAACCTTCAACGAGTTGCCGGAGGGCATCCGCCGGACCGGGGTTCAGTTCGCGATCTTGGCAGCGATTGCCGGCCCGTTCATTCGCGGGGCTGCGGGCCTGAAAGGGCTGCTCGGCAAAGGTGGCGGGGCGGTGGCCACCGGCGCGGCTGCCGGCGCAGCGTCGGCTCTCGGTGCGGGCGGTGCGGGCGCCGTCATTCAAGGCGGCCGCACGGCGGCCACGGCGGCCACGGCGGCTGGACAAACGGTCCCGATGCAGATGCAGGTCGTCAACGAAGTGACACCCTGGGTTCCGGTAGCGGCCGGCGCTGTTCTCGCCGGAGGCGGCACCGCTCTCGGAACCGCTCCTGCAGCAGCCGGCACGCGCGCTGCCCTCTCGGCCGGGTGGAGAGCCGGCGGAGCCCGGGGTCTCGCGGGGGCGGTAGGCGCAGGCGCGCGGAGTGCCGGCGCGTCCGCAGTAGGAGTGGCGGGCGCGTCAAGACTCCCCGTCCTCCTGGCTGCGCTAGCTGGCTGGGGCATCGGGGAATGGATCAACGACTCTGGTATCCCCGGCATTACGGAGGGAATTGGCTCGCTGGATCGGGACGCGGAAGCTCGGAACAAAGAGACCGCCGAAGCGATGCAGCGGGACCCGGCTCTCAATCGCATTCAGCGGCTCAAGCGGCTCCTCCGCACCCTGCCGGAAGGCTCGGAGCGGGCGGCGGAAGTGCGTGCCCGGATCAACCGAATTCGCAGCAGCGGCGGGGAAGACGGCGTTAAGAACGACGAGCCCGAAGGGCCGAACCTGGAGCTCCGGGATGCCACTTTCGCCCGAGAGCTGGCCCGCGCCGGCCTCGCCTCGGCAGTCGATCCGAAGGACACTCAGGCCCGGCGCGAAGCCGATGCGCTCCTGCCAATCCTGAGGCAGCGTCTCCAGGAGCTAACGGGCCGCGCCGAGAAGTCGAGCGGCGTGGAGCTCGAGAAGCTCCGGACGGAAGGGTTCCGGCTGCAGGAGCAGCTCGTCACGCTGGAAGAGCGGGCCCGCCAGGAAGGCGAGGATGCGGCCCGGGAAGCGCAGGAGAAGCAGCGCCGCGCCCAGGAAGCCTCCCACGAGCTGGCCCGCGAGCGCGCCGGTATGGTGCTCGCCCTCGCCGCCGAAGACCAGCGCGCCCAGGCCGAAGCCGCCGCGATGCTGCCCGTCATCCGGCAGGAGCAGGCTCGCCTGATCGAGCAGGGCCGCGCGGCCGCGGAGGGAAGTCGGGAGCGGATCGAAGCGGAGCGCGAGATCACCCGCCTGGAGACGGAAGCGCTCACGCTGCAGCGCGCCGCCACGGAAGAGCGGCAGCGGAACGCGGAGCAACTCGTGCAGGAGCGGCTGGCAGTCGCTGCCGCGGACGCCCAGGCGGAGCGCGCCCGGATTGATGCGGAGCTGGCCGGCGTGGAGCGCGAGCAACAGGCGCGCGCGGAAGCGGCCCGGCTGATCCCGCAGATCCGGCACGAGATCGAGACGGTGATCCGGCCACAGATAGAGGCAGCGAAGGAAGGCACGGCGGAGTATGCCCGCGCCTATCAGGCGCTGTGGAGCGCGCGCGCCGACATCGCCCGCCTGGACCGCGCCGCCGCGGATGAGCAGCGGGACGCCGCCAGGAAGGCGATCGATGAGACCCGCCGCCAGGGCGAAGAGGTGCGAGAGCTCGCGGCGCTTCGCACGCGGCTGCTGGAAGCGCAACTGGCCGCGATCCCGGGGCTGAGCGATGACCAGCGGAAGCGAGCCCTGGTGCCGGCGATGCTGGAACAGTTCCGCACGCAACTCACTGCCGTGGCCGGCGAGACTGAGAAGGACCGCCTCACGCGGCTGATCGAGGCGGCGCAGCTCCGCGGGAGCATCCTGCAGGCTGTGGCCGGTGACGGCGGGCGGGGCATCCGGCTCGCGGGCGGGGGTTACCTGGGTGGGATGAATGAGCGTGCGCTGCTGCAGGCGAACGCCTACCTCTCTCAGGTGGAGAGGCAGGCCACGCTGCCTTCTGGACGGGGCGCGCCGCCGCCAGTGGCGGTGCCGATCACCATCCAGGGCCGGCCGGACCTGCGGGACCCGCGCACCCGGGCGGAGATCCACGCCGCGGTAGATGACCGCCTGGATGAGTATGTGCGCCGGGGGTATGCGCGGTAGATGGCGACCTATCTCAGCCTCCCCAGCGGCTCCGCCTGGACCTGGGCCACCTTCGTCCGCACGCGCTCCGGCGGACTGGTGACGGCGCAGGCGCATCCGGCTGCGAGCGGGAGCGGCAGCCGGCTCTCCGTCTCCGTGTGGACGGATGCCGACCCGCCCGAGGCGGGCGCGGAGGTGGAGATCGAGGCGAGCGGCGTGGGGCACGCCAACGATCTCCGCGTGTTCTCCCTGGGGGAGGCGCGGGACGGCACGCTGGAGCTGTTCTACCTCTACGGCCTGACGACGCTCTACCGGCGCGAGAGCCGGGACGGCGGGGCGACGTGGAGCAGCCGGGAAGCGGTGCCGGTGACGCTCACCACGCCGGGCCCGGAGTGGAATCCCTACTTCGACCTGGGGCTGGACAGCATCGGCCACAGCTATACGCGGGACGGGATGACCTGCCTCTCCATCCTGCAGGGGTTCACAAGCTTCGGCAACCGTCTCGGGGTCAACTCCTGGCATGCCGGCGAGCGAGACGCCAGCGGCACCTACGCGTGGAGCCCCACGGTGTTTCCGCCGGCGCGGCCGGATCCGCTCGTTGCCACCGGAGTCTATACCGGTGCGCCGCTGCAGCTCCTCCGCACCGGGGACTTTTCCATTCGGGGGCGCCCTTTCCGAGCGACCCGCTGCAAGGCGGACGGCACGGCGACCTACGTGATCGACAGCGCCGTCACCACTGGGGAACCCGACTGGTGGACGGACGAGCGGACCGGAATGCGGCTGGTGGTCCGCGTGCAAGTGCAGAGCAGCACGCAGCACTGGCTGCAGTGGCGGACGCGCCGCCTCGATACCGCCGGCGCCCTCTGGGAGAACGTCGCCACGGCACAGGCGAACGCGAGCGCGCCGACTCCCGTCCCGCTCTCCACCGGGGCTCCCGTCCTGAACGTACAGCGCCGCGGCGATGGCGTGTGGGAAGTGCTCCACGCCGACAACAACCAGCGGCTCCGCTTCGCCCGCTGCCGTTCCCTTCCGATGGCTTCGACCGCCGCTAACACGACCTGGCAGGTAGACTGATGAGCCTCTCCGCCCGCCGCACTCCCCTCCTAGAAATCCGCCTCTTCGACGCGGGCGAAGGCGATCCGGTCATCACGTCCCGGGCCTACGGCTGGTACGATGCGCTGCTGCAGTCCGGTCTCTACGGCCGCAGCGACTTCGACGCCTCGGGCCGGCCGAAGCTGGAATTGCTGCCAGGGATCGGCCTCGCTTGCCGCGCGCAGCTCCAGCTCCAGGACACCCGCCTCAACCACTACTCGACGAGCGGCGGCACCTGGGAAGAGCGCCGGCCCGGGGTGGGCGCCCCGCGAACCTACCGCATCATCCAGCTCGACACGACGGCGGGCGTCCAGTGGAGCGCGACGTCCACCTGGGACCACCCGAGCGATCCGGACTGCGCATTGGAGCTGCTGCTGCCGGACAGCCCCCCGGACTGGGACGCCACCACCTACCCACCGTATGTGCAGGTGGAGCTGGGCGGCGGCGCCTACGCGGTCCGCTATGACACCGAGGGCGGGTTCCTGCTCCGGAAGGTCGCCGGATCCTGGCAGCGGGTGATGTCTCTCCCGCGGCCGGCCCGGGGCGACGGCTACGGCCGGGACCGGGAGACGACGCTGCTCTACCTCCGCTTCCTGCGGGGGATGCTGGGGATCAGCGCGGACGGCGGCGCGTCCTACGCGTGGTATGCGGACCCGACCGGCGCGGCGGTGACGATTCCCGCCGGCAGGCTGGCGGTCCGCGGCCAGGGCGGCGCGTGCCTCTTCGGACTCCACAAGCTCGGCTACTCCGAGGGCGTCTACACCAGCCCGGAGCGAAACACCCTGTCGAGCCGCTCGGCGCCGACGCAGAGCTTCGTGGGCCGCTACGCCGCCCCGGGCGCCACCTCGCTGGTCCTGACGGATGTCTCCACTCCCCTCTCTGCCGTAGCGTGCTACACCGCGACCCTTACCCCAGAGGATCGTGCGGCGCTGTCGTTCACCTTCCAGCGGTCGCCGGTCCTCTACGCGACGGAATTCATTTACGCGCCGGCCGTCACCGCCGGGGCCGAGACCTACACGACGCCCTGGCCGAAGGCGCACTCGATCCGCGTGAGCGAGCCGGAGCAGCTCCACGCGGGGCACGCGGAGTGGACGATCGAGATCCCGCCGGGCGAGGAGCCGAACTGGCAGAGCCTGCGCCGCCGGAAGGTGCAGATCCGCATGGGCTACACGGAGGATGGGGTCGAGCACTGGTGGACGCTCTTCACCGGCTACATCGACAGCATCCGCCCGCAGTGGAACGACTATGGCGCCTGCACGGCGACGATCCGCGCAGACAGCGCCACGGCGCGGTTCAAGCGCTCCTGCTGGTCGCCGCTGGAGCAGTTCGCCCTCGGCGGGCGCACCCTCAACGCCGCAGCAGACCTTATCCTGGCGAGTGAGGGGCTGAACAGCAGCTTCCAGAGCTGGGACGGGCTCGGGGATCTCTTCACCCTGCCGGCGGGCCTGCCGGAAGACCCTTGCGAGTTATGTCGGCCGCAGGAATGGAAATGGGAGACGCTGACGCGATTGATGGGTTACGCCAACCTGGAGCCCTACGCGGACCGGGACGGCCACTACCGCAGCGTCCGGCGCGACTACTACGGCGCCGTCACGGCCGAGCTCCACGTCACCGATCCGAGCGAGATCTCAGAGCTGCCACAGTCGCTCGCGAGCCAGATCGATTTCAACCAGGCGTATACCGCAGTCCTGGTGACGGGCGTGCTCCCGTGGGGCGAGGCTGGGGCCGGCTACGCGGTGGACGCTCCGGCGGAGACCGACACGAGCAGCGACCGCTTCTGCCACTGGCGGGAGCTGGTGATCGAGCAGCTCCCCGGCACCGTCTCCCCGGGGATGCTCCTCGCCCGCACGCAGGCGCTGGCGTGGGAGCACTTCGGCCGGCGGGAGACGCCCTCGATCTCCGTAGAGCTCAACCCGGACGTGCAGCGCCGGGACCGGATCAGCATCTACGGGGCGGAGCGCGCGGGGATTCCGGACGGGACGGAGTATGTGGTCCTCTCCCTGGAGCACGCGATCCAGGCGGACCCGGAGAGCGGTGAGGTGACGATGACGACCACGGCGGGGCTGCGGCTGAAATGAGACGGGACCCGGTAGCGGCCCAGGCGCAGGAGACGGCGCGGCAGGCTCGGGTGGCGGTCGGCTCCACGGCGGAGGTCACGCGCGCGAGCGCCGGCACGGAAGCGCTCGGGGCTGCGGGCGCGAGCGACCCGGTGACGGGTAAATGGCAGGGATACGGGCTGCTGGGAGTGACCGCTCTCAGCAGTTTCCGGGTGAGGGGATAACGAATGCGAACATACGTTGTGACCGGGTTCGATCGCCACACGGGACAGCGCCGAACCATTACCGTGCGTGCATCTTCTGCCAGAGAGGCGCGCACGCTGGCGTACGACCAGCTCACCTATCCCGAAGTCCAGGAGTAGGCGATGTCAACCACGATCCTCGCACTGAAGAACGACTACGCCGACCTCGATCCGGTGGCGGCCGCGGAGCTGAACGCGCGCGCGGATGCGCTGGAGGCGGTCTTCGCGAGCCGCCTGGTCAAGAGCGTCGCCGGAGGCGTCGAGGTCACCCTCACGGATGAGGAGGCGGTAGCGTTGGTGCTCGAGCTCTCAGGGCTCCTCACCGCCAGCATCAACGTCGTGCTTCCTCTGTGGGCCGGCCGGCGCTGGGTGATCCGGAACGACACCACCGGCGCCTTTGAAGTGACGGTCAAGACGCCCGCCGGCAGCGGGATCGTGGTGACCCAGGGCTACCGGGCCGAGGTGTTCTGCGACGGCACTGACGTGGTGCGGGCCGCGCCAGACGTGAGCAACGCCGCGGCGCTGGTGATCGGGGGCGGGACGCCGATCGCGAAGTATCTCTCCGCCACGAAGGTCTGGGATCCGCCGTCGATCGCGGACGGCGCTATCACCTCGACCACCGTGACCGTCACCGGCGCCGCGGTGGGAGACCTGGCCGTCGCCGGCCTCACCACCCTGACGGCCGGACTCGCGCTGCTCTCCGCCCACGTGACCGCCGCCGACACCGTGACCGTCGTGCTGCTCAACAAGACGGGCGGGGCGCTGGACGTGGCGAGCGGGACCCTGCGCGTCGGGGTGTGGAAGCACTAACCCGATTATGCCACGTGGCATAACCGTCGCTGAACCGCTAGCGGAGAGTCCTGGTTGTACCGTGAGGGCCTGGTCTACGGTCGGCGTGTCGACACTGCCTTGAGATTTGGATGGTGCGAGCCGGCTGGCGAGGCGGAAGCGACCACCGAGACGCCTTGATCTACCAGCCCCAGGCGCAACCCGCAGAGGAAGAGGTCTCGTTGACCGTCCAAGCGGAGCTTTCGCCGGATTGCAGTGCGATGCGACTCCACCGTCCGCGGGCTCAGATAGAGTGTCTCCGCGATTCTGGCGGAAGTCCAACCCTGTAGCGCGAGCGCCATCACCTCCCGCTCCCGAGGGGATAGGCGCTGATACGCAGCGTGAAGCCACTCGCTGTCAAGTTCTGGGCGAACAGCCGGCGAAACGGCGTGTAGGGAGTCACCGCTCGCGGGCTCGTCGCCAGCCGCAGTGTCGCTGCGGATGAATCGCAGCAGCTGCGCCGATGCCACATCCATGGGAAGGCGAAGGAGCCGGGACGAGCAACGGGGGTCCGGCAGCACGGTCGCTGAAAGCGCCGGATCGAGCGCGAGAATCCGCGCGCAGGGCCGGAATTCGTGCAGTCGTCTGACGTAACTCTCTTCGGGCTCCGGCAGTAGCCGGGTGTCCACGATAATCCCACTAGCGTTGCGCTCTCGCGCGAGTGACAGCAGAGTGCCCGCATCCTCCGCTTCCCCGGCCAGGAGAAACTCTCGCAAGAGCGAGCGCAGTCCCAAGCGCAGTAACTCCGACGCACTGGCGAGCAGCACGGATGGCAGCGCAGGTTTCGCAGGACACGGCGGTATGGCCATCGGCTCGCTTCGGGAACGGAGTTCTCCCGCTCTCACCTGCTAAGTGTCAGGCGTGTTAGGAAGCTATCGCCCTCACCCAGAATTACATCCTTCGATTGAGGTCAGTACGCGCCGGTACGGATTTTTCATCGCGGCCGATAGTTCAAGCGCCCAGGAGGCACTCAAGGTACTAGAAGCACCTTACTCTGCCACTAGGGATTCACCCGACGGGCGAGGCAACCTCTTGATTGGCCTCCGGCGAAAACTAGAGCGGTTTCGGGAACCTGACCCTACGCCCGCACCTCGCGAACCGCTGGGTGAAGAGGTCGCGGCACGCCTTCTGGATCTCGTCTATCGGTACGTGTCTCGGCGCGTCGTCAATCGAGAGGACGTGGCGGACCTCACGGGGGAGATCCTGCTCCACGTGACAGCCCAGTTCCCGAACTTCCGGGGTGAAGGCAGAATGGAAAGCTGGCTCTTTCGCATTGCCGAACGGAGGCTGTCACGGAGCCGGCGACGGATGCAGCGATGGGCATCCGTCGCGGTGGAGGCGCTCCTGCCGGAACACGAGGATACGGTGGCCGATCCGGCGGGCGAGGATCCGGCCGCGATAGTGCAGCGCCGAGAGCGGATCTGTCATACCATCAGGGTGGTACAATCATTACCGCCCGACCAACGGGAAGCACTGTTGCTGATGTATGCAGAAGGTCTGTCGCAGGAGGAGATCGGCCAGGTGATGGGCCGCTCCACTGAGGCCGTCAACAGCCTGCTGCAGCGGGCGAGGAAGGCGGCTCGGAAGCTGGGTGGGAGTTACTACCTAACGGGGGAACCCGGAGGGCCTCGATGAAGCACGAGGAGTCTCAACCCAGCGAGCGGCCGGACCGGGGAGCCCCCGGGGACCCGTGGGAGGCAGCGTTCGGCAATGCAGTCCGCGAAGCCTTTCCGGGTCGTTCCCCAGCCCCCGAAGAGAAGGCGCGGATTCTTCAGCGCGTGAGACAACGCGCCGCGCGTCGGTCCCAGCGCCGTGCCACCTGGCTCCCTCCGCTTCGCTTCCGGCTGTCCTTCGCTGCCGTCACCGCGCTGCTACTCATCCTCGCGTTCGTGGTGCTGCAGCCACGAGAAGTAGACGCTGGCTTGCTGGATCGCGTTGTAGCAGCGATGGCACAGTTCCGCTCCGGCCACCTGGTGTTTCTGCGGCTCAACGACCAGGGCCAATGGGAGTACGAACGCCAGTTGTGGTACCGCGAAGGCTCCTGGCGGACAGAGATGGACGGGGATACCTGGATCTACACGCCCCGAGCGACCTGGCGACAGAAGCTGCCGGACCCACGCTGGGTGCGTCGTCCCGAGAAATCGAACTTCGGTCGTGACCTGAGTGGGTTAGCTCCCACCGTCCTGGGAGGCGACTTCGAGAAGTGGGGCCGGGAAACGCAAATCCGGTACCTAGAAGCTCCGGATGGTCCGCCCGGCTCCTTCCAGGTAGTCGTCGAGCCGGAAGGTGAGAAGGAGCGGATCCTGCTCGCCATCGATCAGGCCACGAGCGTCCCGCGCTACTTCGAATTCCACAGCCTGCGCGGAGGCCGGTGGCACATCACGCACCGCGTGCAGATCGAGCTCGGGCTGCCCTTGTCTCCCGCCCTATTCGCCCCGGGAGCTCCCGCTCCGGAGCAGTCCCCCGCACGCTTGGACTGATACCAGAAACCAGGTCCCCTACCGCTCCTGCGGATCCCAGCCGGTCTTCGCCTCTACGGTGGCCGAGAACACGCCTACGATAGGTGTGCTCTCGGCCATCGTTGCTCATGTCGGTGCCGAGCCGAGCGCCGCCAAGCTCGCACCAGCCCACTCCACTCCGCCTCCGGGTGGCCTACCTCACGGCCACCCGGAGGAGGAAACCGATGGTTGTGGGTTCACCTGAGTGGCAGGTGGCACTGAGAGCTGCAAAGGATGGTTGTCGATACGGCGCCGAGCGTCTGGCGGCAGTTCTCCTGGTGTGGGCGTACCGAGAGCTTCGGAAAGGAAGCTGGCGGGAGCCTGAGGACATTGTGGGTGAGTTCGTGGCGAGGATGCTCCGCGAGCAGGCCCGGGATCTGCCGGATGGAGATTGTCGACGCACGGAGGCCTACCTACGACGCGCGCTACGCAGGTTGCTCGTCGATCGCTGGCGAGAGCAGCGACGCTGGCGCGCGAATGAGTTGCTCCTCTCCGAGCTGTCGGCGGATGACGACTCGTCCTACCAACCCTGGACGATTGCCGAGGCCGATCCGCTCGACCAGGTTCTCCGCGCAGAGGAGCGTCAAACCCTCCAGCGAGCGCTGGAGCACCTGGCTGACCAGAACCGGATGCTGATCCGCTTGACCCTCGACGGCTGGACGCCGACGGAACTTGCCGGGCGGACCCGGTTGACGCCGAACACGGTCCGGCAGCGGCTCTGGTCGATCCGCCGCCAACTCCGACGTCTGCTCCAGGAGTAGCGGCCGCGAGAGCTCGCGCCGGGGTAGCCGGAAAGGGCTCTCGGACAGAGCCTAACGCGGCCCCCTAAGGCTCCGTCTCTTCCCCCTGACGGTAGCCGCTTGGGAAACCTCCCGAGCGTTAGCTGACTGCCAGGGGGAAGATGATGCAGACCGCGCGGAAGCGCAACACGACCAGGGCCCGATGGATCGGAGTGGAAGATGCGGTCCGCGTCGCCCTCGCCGGCGTGCTCCTCACCGCCGTCGTCGGGAAGCTCCTCGACTTCGACGGCTTTGTCCCGGTGGTGAACCGCCTGGAGCTGGTGCCCGCCACCTGGAGCGCGGCCGCCGCGGCACTCCTACTGGTCCTGGAAACCGTGGCCGCCACCCTGCTGCTGACCCGCAGCGCCGCGCTGGCGGGACCTCTACTCACCTTGCTCTTAGCTGGAGGCTTCACGCAGGTCACGCTTCGATTCCTGCTCGAAGGGCGGCCGAACACCTGTGGCTGCTTCGGGCTACTCCTGCAATTACCACCGCTCGCCGTGCTCCTGCTTGATCTCACTCTGGGGCTGGGGGCCTTCTTTCTGCTGCGAAAAGGGTGGCGCGCCCGCCGTGTGGCTCTCACTGCGCAGCCGGAGATCGGGAGTTCAGCAGGAGTCCCGTCGGGAGCTCCACTGAGTTCTTTCCGCTCCGGGACTCTTTGGTGCGGCTGCTATCTCCTGGTGATGGTCGCCGGGTTGCAGGCGGGCTTTCACGCGCAGTGGCAGCATGCTGATGACGGCGAGACCCGGGAGATCAATCTCCGACTCGGCGATCGGGCGCCGCTGTTCCGTCTCCGAACGCTCGGCGGTCGAGTGATCACCCCGGCCTCTCTCGCCGGAGAACCGGCGCTCGTGGTGTTCGTCCAGGACGGCTGCACCCCCTGCGAAAGCGAGCTGCGGGAGTTGGCGACCCTCGCCTCCGAGTTGCGCGGCCACGTGCGCCCGCTGGTCGTGCTCACCGGTCGACCACTCTGGGGCAGTGCCGAAGCCGCGGCGCGCCGTTTCGCTCGCCGCCTCGCCCTTCCCTTCCCTGTGGCCTTGGATCCGGACCGCACGGCCCTAGGGCGTTACGCCGACCGCCCCGCGCGCACTCCCTTCAGTGTGCTGCTGAACTCCGCGGGCCGCGTGAGCTATGTCCAGGATGGCCGTGAGAGCGGCGAGATGAGCCTGAAGCGGGATCTCCAGGCCCTCCTCGCTGATGAGCCGTATGGGGCGCCGGTTCTCGCCTCTCGTTCTCCGCACGTTGGCCGGCCCGCACCAGACGGGGTGCTCTCCGGCCCCGCCGGACCGGTGCGGCTCTCCACGCTCTGGCAGCAAGGCCCCCTGCTACTGACCTTCCTGCTCCCCGACTGCCCGGGTTGCCGAGAGCGGGTCGCGCTGCTAGAGCGTGCCGCCGGTGCCAACCAGGGTTTGCGGTCAATCTACGTCTACCCGAGTGCCGCGGCGGCGGCCGCCGCGCGAAGGAGGCTGCGGACTCAGGCAGTTGTGGCGAGCGATCCGAGCCGGGAGGTCCACACTCGGTTCGCGGTGTGGAATGCCCCAACCTCCGTCCTAATCGAGCGCGGACGGATCCAGCTGGTCACCGGTGAGCGCGCCGGTGACCGGGAACTGCTGCGAGCTCTGCGCTCTGTGCCCTCGGCCGTGATCGGCCTTTCGACCACGGACCTCTCTGCCCGAAGGGCGAACGCGAAAGCCAGGTAACTGAATGCGAAATCAATCCACTCTCCACTCCCGAGGCGAGCGCACGAGCCGTCCGTTACTGTGGCTCGTTCTCTCTCTCTTTCTCGCTGCCACCGGCCCCGGGACACTCGAGCTCGCCTGGGGGGATTCAGAAAACTACTGCCCGGGCTCTCCATGGAACTGCTATCCGCAGACCACCTGCGGAGAGCTGACGTGGTGCGAGACGACCGGCGGCGACTGGTGCAATACGACGTACGCCCACTACGCCAAGAAGAAGTACCTGATGGTGAAACGCTGCACGAATCTTTCCGGCGGAGAGCTCACCTGCACCTCTTGCGGCCCGAAGCAAGACAATGGCTGCTGTAAGGATCTGTCCGCAGAGCCGTCGTGCCCGAACGGGACACAGTGCCCGTAGCGGGAGACAGGCTGCACGGAGGCTTCTCATGGTGTTCAAGTCGACTCTTCGTTGGATGTGTTCTCGGGAAACCCGGAGCGCCGCCCGGTCACGGCCCGGTTTTACCCTGCTGGAGGTGCTGGTCGTGTCGGGAGTCCTCCTGATTCTGTTGGGCCTATTGGTTCCCGTCGCCGCCAGCGCCCGCGCTCGCGCACAGGAAGGCGCATGCGCCGGGCAACTTCGACAGATCGGAAAGGCTATGCGGCTCTATCTGGATGACCACGATGGGCTGCGGCCACCGCGGCTGACCGATCTGATCCCGAACCACTTGGCCGAGCGGCGCCTCCTGCAGTGCCCGCGAGATCCTTGGCTGGGCCGTGGCGGCTGGGCCTGGTCCGCCTGGGGACGCCTGACCACCCCACCCCAGCGGTGGCCGGCCCCTGTTTCTTACGGCTACTTCTGGAGCCCGCTCCCGCACGACCGCCTCTGGCGCGAGGCGCAACAGGCCCCGGGGCGACCCGGCTACCTCGTCTGCGTGCTGCATGGAGAGTCGGGCGAGAGCTCTCCTGACGGGGACGGAGAGGCGCCGTACTATCGCGGGCGCGTGCTGCGGCTCTGCTTCGACGGCAGTGTCGTCACCCGCGAGTTCCCCGGCCGGGGCTTTAACGCCTGGCGGCTGATGACCGACCAGGCAGTTCCAGCGGCGCCACGTGCGGCCGGGACCAGGAGTGAGGGGATCAGATGACGACCGTACTACGAGTCGGGATGGGCTGCCTGCTGGGAGCGCTAGTGGGGATGGTGGGATTCGTGAGTGTGTCCGTGGTGTTCTTCGCGCTCGGGGTCTACTCCCATCACCAACTCACACTCGGCGCCGGCCTGGGTCTCATCTGGGGAGCGTTGGCAGGGCCCTGGAGTGTTTGGCGACGCCGCCCGCTTGCTCGGGGCGTGCTCGGGCCGGCGCTGGTGTCTGTCGGCGTCTTCACCGGGTATCTGCTTTGGCTGGGCTCGCAGCGCAGTGTCTTTACGTCCTGGGAGCAGTTCCGCAGCGGGCTTCTCGCGGGGAGCGCGTTCGTGCTCCTTGCGAGTGGGCTATCAGCGATGGCCTGCCTCCGGATCTGGGACTTACTCCCCTCGGACCTGGCGAACTCTTGGGAACCGCGAGGCTGATCGTGACTCGAGGCCAGTCCAATACCTGGCGATGAGATCTCGGGCGGCGGGGACTGCTCCCCCGACTGGGCGCCGGCCACCGCTGATGTGCGGGCCGTACTCGAGGTGACGCTGTAATCGTGCGCCCGGACCGCTGAATCGTGCACCTGCCGCGCGATTCGGTGCACGATCCGCCGTACGAATGGCAGCGGCCCCGGCGGACACCCGGGGCCGCGATCGCGCCTCGTCACAAGCGCGGACAATACCCACGGCGATTATGCCACGTGGCATAACCACCAGCTACAGCGCGTACCCTTGGCGAAGGAATGGCGAGACGTTCACCGGCGGCTGCTTTTCTGCCACTCTGATCTGCGGCGCAAGCTCCGCCAGATCAGAGTGGCGCATGTGCACCTGATCGGCGATCTCGCGAGGGCTCATTCCACGATCCGAAAGACGCGAGAAGATTTGCTCGTGAAGTCGGGACTCCTCCGCTGAAAAGGCATCATCCTCGGGCTCTTTGGTGCGCCAACCTCTGCGCGAGATCTCGATGCACGCGCTCTTATACTGCCACTCGGAGATGATCTCGAGATCAAAGGCTCGTCGGACGAGCGCTTGCACCGAAACGCCCCATCGCTTCTTCAGTTCCAAGAATTGTGAGAACACCACGTGTGATGCACACTCTTGTCGGAACTGATCCGCCGGAAGCAGGAAGGCAGAGGCGAAACGATGGGCTTCCTGCTCAATCTCCCGGGACTGCAGCACTGGCGAGCTCCGATGGAGTACAAGGTGCCCCAGCTCGTGCGCTGCGTCAAATCGACCCCTGACTCCACAGGCCTTCGCGGCGTTCATCAGGACGTAAGGCTGACCGTCTCTCCAGAAGGACAGCGCATCCAGTGCGTCGCTTTGCTCCCGGGTCCAGTAAACATCCACCCCCTTCAACTCAAGAAGGTGCACCATATTCGGGATCGGTCCGAATCCTTGCTTCCAGTGACGGCGGAGGACTTCCGCCGCGAGTTCTGGCCCTTCATGGGAGAGGTCGGGTACGTCTGGAGACGGCAGGCGAAAGCAGTGGCGGAAGTGGGGGGAGAGAACGCCGCTGGCAATCTTTCCGCAAGCGAGCATTCTCTCCCTTACTGTGGCAGTGATACTTCGCGCAGATCGAAAGCTCACGGCCTTCTGGGGTATGGCATCAATCTCTGCCTTATAGAAAAAGCTCGGCAGAAACTGCAGCCGAAACACCAGGCTGTTGATCACCTCTTCCGGAGGCTCGATGGCTCCCGACTCGTAATGGGTGATCATGGGGGCAGAGACCCCAACGAGGGATGCTAGGTCCCGTTTCGTCAGGCGACGGAACTGCCTCGCAATCGTCAGTCGCGATGCAGAGAATCCGCTCAAGTGAAACTCCTGGTTCTATTGAAGCCCCGGACCATCCTCGATAGAAGGTTCCGATGCAACTCCCTGGGGAAGGTTGTTCCCAATAGTGGGCGAGGGAAGTAACGATCCGGTGTAGATTGTTTCGATGTCTTGGGCAATCATAGCTGTGCCGTCCTTCTGGATCTCCTCCGGCACTACCAGATGAAGGGACAGTTGCTCCGCATCGTTCCGATCAGCGATCGCCCAAACCGTAAGTGGCCCTAATGAAGCCCGCTCTTCCGGAGTTTTGAAAAGTGAGAGCTGGCCAATGAGGCGCAGGTTCTTACGAACCAAGCCCTGCGAGACCGCACCCTTCTTGTTCATCGTGACTACGTTGCCGATGCGCTTTCCGTGGGCAAAGACGATTTGAACGGGGTTTGGGCCTGGGGTAGTTATCCGAGGCTGACCCTTAATCTCTTTGTAGCTGCAGCCATAACTAACGAGATGAAGCGCAGCCAAGTGCACCATCTCCGCATACGCCTGCGTGCCACGGTAGTTCGACGGGTGGTAGGTCTCGCGCTCTTCGAGCGCTGTCGTCTCACCGACGATCATGGCATCGCGAAGCATCGACACAATCGGCTCCGCGAGGACTACAGCTAAAGGACGATCCGGTTCCGGGCAGGGTTTGATGATACTCTTCATTGAAACCTCCGGCCTTGCGGCCTAACGCTTACTCACCACCCAAGCGTAGCACTCAGGGCCGGAGACCGCCTACTTTTTCTGCAGAAAAATTAAATGGGCGGTCGTCCAGGCACGGATTCCCTCAATCCGGGGCGGGAGTGACCCCGCCCCGCCATCGTCGTCAGTCCCACAGCTCCCGGTCGCGGAGCGCCTGTGCCCGCCGCTCGTTCACCGCCGGCACCGTCGGGAACCCGGTGACCGTCCCGCGGCCGAGGTGCGCCTCGACCACCGCGTGATGCTTGCAGAGGCACCCCGCCGGCCGGCAGCGGTAGACGTGATCCGGGCACGTGCAATCGTGGTGGAGCGCCACCTCATAGACCTCCCCACTCCCCAGGTTGCACACCCAGTGGAACCTGCCGCTGGGATCCGCCGCCACGAGGTAGCTGTCCGCCTGCTCCGCGCCGCGCGCGTCCCGCAGCGCCTGCTGCCGGGCGAGGATGCGCTCCCCGCTCGGATCGCTGGCGCTGGTGAACGTCACGAACGCCTGGCCGGCGCTCTTGCTCGGGTTGACCATCACCCCGTGGAAGCGCTCGTTCGCGCGCAGGCATCGAGCGAAGCGGAAGGCCGCGCTCTCGTCCATCGTCTTGCTGCGGAACTGGCCACCGTTGCGGGATAGAATGTCCACTGTGATCTCCTCGGAGGTCGGGGAAGGGCCGGTTTCTTCTTGGCGGGAGGGCCGGCCCTTCGTTGTCGCTATTCTGTGCTAGTATTTTACTACCATATAACCTCCGCGTCAGGTGATGGCGTGAAAATAATTTGGTGGTAAGATACTGGCACCATGACCGAAACAGAGAAGCGCAAAGGGGGACGGCCGGCGACGGGCCGCGCCTACCCGATCAAGGTGTTCAGCTACGTCGATGACGAGCTGCTGCGGCTCCTGCAGGAGCTGGCGAAGCGGGGCAACCGCGGGCAGGCGGAGGTGCTCCGCCAGGGCATTCGCGCGCTGGCGGAGCGGGAGGGCGTGGAATGAGGAACCTGGTTCCTGAGACGCGTTTGGCGGCCATCGAGACTCAGGCACAGCGCACCCGCGCGAGCATTGAGCGAGGTGAACCCGACGGGAAGGAGCTGGCTGTCACGCTAGCCGCGCGGGATGTCCCCGACCTGGTAGCCGAGATTCGCCGGCTGCGAGGTGCACTAGATGCGCTGGCTGGTCTCTGCACGACCCTCAAGCACGAAGAAGAAACCCCGGTCTAACCGGAGTCTCCGGACCTCCCCCACTTCGGCGCCCCCGCCCGCTCCAACTCGGCGAAGAGATCCCGTGTCCCAGCGCGGCGGAAAGGCCGCCGCTCCCCCATCGACTCCGCGTGGCAGTTTGTCGCCGGGATGTCGCCGCAGTTCTTGCCGGAACTTGCCGGAAGTGGCTTCCGCACCTATACTCCGAACTAGCAATCAGGGCTGAAACCGCGATCCGTGCCGGGATTTGCCGAAGCTTGCCAGGCCGGGCGGCGCACTCAAAAACCGATTCTCGAAAGAGAGTGCGGGTTCGATCCCCGCCTTCGGCAAGCACAACTTGTAGTCCCCAAGAGGGAGGGTACGTCCAGTGACGTGCCCTCTCTTCGTGTTCGCGGAACGGGCGAATGGAACCCTGCGGTTTTAAGACGGCAGCGCGCATTTCGGGGCCACACCGCGGTTCCGGAGGGGTATAATACGCCGGTTTCGCGCAGTTGGCGCGTGCCGTAGGCTTCCTCGGTTTGCGAGGCGGATCGATCAGCCCGGCCCAGCCGGGAGGGTCTGGAGCCGCGCCGCAGATCGATCCGGAAGCATGGCGGCGGCTCTGCGATCCGGTTCGTTTGAGTGATGGCAGACGGACGGGGGGTCCCACAAGGATCAACCGCCTGGTAGGTCATTCTGAGTAGGGATGCTATCCCCTGGCTCGGGATGGCCTTTTCTGCGTACCGGGCGCGCTTCGGTGCCTCCGGTGGGGTCACTTGCCATGGCGAACGTGCTTCGCCGCCTGGTATTCGGGCGGCCTTTCGAAACGGCGCAGGCGCACCACACGCGCCTGCCGAACACCCTCGCTCTCCCGGTCTTCGCCTCGGACGCGCTCTCGTCCGTGAGTTACGCCACCGAGGAGATCCTGCTGGTGCTGGTGCTCGCCGGCGCCTCCGCAGCATCCCTGGGTAAGGCGTGGCCCCTGGCGCTGGCGATCGCCTTGCTGCTGGCGATCGTGGCGACTTCCTACCGGCAGACGATCCACGCGTACCCCCAGGGCGGCGGTGCCTACCGGGTCGCTCGCGAGAACCTGGGGGTCTTCTGGGGCGTGCTGGCCGGCGCCTCGCTGTTGATCGACTACGTACTGACGGTGGCGGTGAGTATCTCGGCCGGCGTGGCCGCCATCACCTCCGCGTGGCCGGCGCTCGCTCCCCACGCCGTGGCGCTCGCGGTCGGCTTCGTCATCTTCGTGGGGCTGGCGAACTTGCGCGGGGCGAAGGAGTCGGGGCTGCTTTTCGCGGTGCCGACCTACCTCTTCATCGCGTCGATCTTCACCTTGCTCGCGGTCGGGTTCTTCAAGCTGCTGGCCAACCAGCCGATGACCCCGCCGTCGCCGCCGGCCGCCACCTGGGCCAACACGACGGAGAGCCTGACGCTCTTCCTGATCCTGCGCGCCTTCTCGTCCGGCTGCACCGCGCTGACCGGGATCGAGGCGGTCACCGACGGCGTGCCCGCCTTTCGACCGCCGGAGGCGAAGAATGCCGCCCGGGTGCTGGCTGCGCTGGGGGTGATTCTGATCTCCATGTTCGTGGGGATCACCTACCTGGCGCACCGGCTGGAGGTAGTGCCGTTCCCCGCGGAGTTCGAGGGGCCGCATCACGAGCACCGGCATACGGTCGTCTCGCAGATCGCGTATGCCGTCTTCGGGCCGACGCCGCTCTACTACGTGATCCAGGTCGCGACCGCGGTAATTCTGATCCTGGCGGCCAACACGGCGTTCGTCGACTTCCCGCGCCTGAGCATGTTCCTGGCACAGGATAGACTCCTGCCGCGGCAGCTGGCGAACGTAGGGGATCGGCTGGTCTATTCCAACGGCATCATCGGCCTGTCGGTCCTCTCCATCCTGACGGTGGTCGCCTTCAACGCCAGCACCCACCACCTGATCCCGCTCTACGCGCTGGGCGTCTTCCTTTCGTTCACCCTCAGCCAGTCCGGCATGGTGGTGCGCTGGCTGCGGCTGCGACCACGCGGGTGGCAAATGGGCGCGGCAGTCAGCGGGGTCGGGGCGGCGGCCACCTTCGTGGTGCTGATCATCATCGGGGTGACCAAGTTCATGGCGGGCGACCCGGTCAGCCTCTGGCCGGTCACCACCCCGCTCGGGCTCTGGTTGGTGCTCACGCTCGCCGGCTTCGTGCTGATCTCCATGTGGCACCGCTGGATGGGTCGCTGGCTGCTGGCGCTCTCCACGCTCGGCTTCGCCGCCTGGGCGCTCGTCGCGCAGCCGGACCTCGTGCGGCCGTTCGAGGTGCGGCTCGGCGCGTGGCTGGTGATGGTGGCGATTCCCACCGTCGTCTGGATGTGCTTCCGGATCAACGCGCACTACAGCGAGGTGGCCGGCAAGCTGACGATGGAGCGCTACCAGCCGCCGCGGAAGTTCCGGCACACCGTGCTGGTCTCGGTGCCGGGGGTCCACCGCGGCATCATGCCGGCACTGGAGTACGCCCGCTCGATCGGGGGCGACGTCCGCGGGGTCTACGTGGAGATCGATCCCGCCCGGACGCCGGATGCGCTGGAACGCTGGCGTAAGTGGGTGCCCGACATCCCACTGGTGGTGCTCGAATCCCCCTACCGCGCGCTGACCACGCCGCTGCTGGAGTATATCGACCAGGTGGAGCGGGAGCGGGATGACGACGTGGTGACGGTGGTCCTGCCGGAGTTCGTGCCGGAAAAGTGGTGGACCGTGCTGCTTCACAACCAGTCCGGATTGCTGCTCAAGTGGGCGCTGCTCTTTAAGAAGGGCGTGGTCGTCACCAACATCCGCTACCACCTCCAGGACTGGGAAGAAGAAGCCCTGGGAGCGCACCCGCTGCTCTGCGACAACCTCGCACTGGAAGCAGCCGAGTGCGCTCCAAGGGAGGGCTCCCGCCGGGTTGACGCGCGGCACTGACCCCTCTCCCCGGCCGCTGCGGGGCGAGTTGAGGCCGCGGCTCACGGTTGTAGAGAACCCCACGGAACCGGCTCCGCAAATGCAGGTTGAACTCCGGTTTCGTGGGGTGCGTCTGCTCTCTGAGCAGGAGCTCCATTCTGAGTTCAGGAGGCGACCATGGATCGACGGCACTGTTTGCACCTGGCGGCCGCGGCGGCGGGCCTGGCGGCGCTCAACGCCGAGGCTCGAGCGGAGGACGAGTTGCCGCTGCCGCTCGGAGAGGCGGTGGAGGCGTTCAACCGGCGGGCTGCCGCCGATCCCGTGGGACGAACGCAGCCGCCGCTGACCGAGGATGAGGTGGTGGCAGCGATCCGCGGGTGGATGCGCGAGCGAGTAGAGGTTACCGACAACGTCTTCGCGCGCTTCCAGCGCGTCGCCGAAACCGGCCGCTTGCCCGAGGGCGCCGAATTCCGGTTCATCACGGGCTGGGGTGGCTTCCGCGGCTTTGACTTCGAGGTGTGGTGGGTCGATCTGGTGCTCCGCACCGGGCCGGATAAGGTCTTTGCTTACCGCATTCGGGATCAGAAGCTCCGCTCGCGCCCCAGTCCGCCGCCGGCCGAGCCGGACCCGAGGTTCCCGATCCGGCTCCCTCGTGCCGTCCTCAAGCCGTAACCGGCGGGCGGCCGGGCGCATCCTATCGACGGGCGATCCTGCGCCCGCCCATCACCTCGAGAGGAATGCCGATGCGACTCCCGAACCGATTGCGACCACTCCTCGTCCTTGCCGCCGCGTCTGCCCTCCTCCTCGGGGTGCAAGCGCGGGCACTCGCCATCGTGCTGATCAAGGACGTCTCCGCCGCGGAAGCGAAGGAGCTGGGGATTACGGTGAAGGTGGGCCCGTCCGCCAACGACGATCTGCGAGTCATGGTGGAGTTCAAAGAAGTGGGCCGGCTGAGCAGCTTCCGGTACGCAGATCTCCGCCTGGAGCAAAACGGCAAGCGGGTGGTCAGCGCATCGCTGCAGGCGCGGAAGCCGGCGGTCGACAGTCCCCCGGAACGCAAGCTGCTGGAGTTCTACATCGATCCGGATCAGCTCGCTAACGCCAGCGTAACCATCGTTTCGTACAACGAGCCGCACAGCGGCACCGGCTACCGGCTCAAGATGAAAGACTACGTGTCCCGGGAGAAGGGACGCGAATCCGGCAGCACCTACCTCGCCTCCGTTAGCGCGCCGCGGTGAACGAACCGGCTCCCCAGTTAAGGAGGACCACCAGCGCCACGACGAGGCTGAACAGGGCCAGCCATCCGAGACACAGGTAGATCGCGAGGTGCTGCCGGCTAGCGGGCGGCGCCACCTCGGGAGCGCCGATGCGAAGGAGGCCGCGGTAACAGAGGAACGCGCCGAGGGCCCCTGCGATGCCGATCACCAGAAAGGCCAGGACGCCCGGAGGATCGGTGCGGGTCTGCGACCCACCGCCGGCCAGGTCGAGCCCAACCAGGCAGGCGCCGGTGCCGACGTAGAGCGCAGCTATCGCCAGCACGACAAAACTCACGGTGAGCACGACGCGGCGCACCCTCACCGCTAGCCGGCTCACAGCTTGATCGACCGGAGATCGATCTTTTCCCGGTCCCATTCGCCCAGGCCCAGCGCGCCGGCGATCTCCACGTGCTCCGGCTGCCGGTGAATGAAGGTGCTGAACTGGTCCGGCTTGTCCTCCACCAGCTTCGGCTTCCCGACTTCCACCCGCTTGGCGTCGATCACTTCCCAGCCGATTCGATCGAGCGCTACCGGATCGGTAGCGAAGTAGAGCGACTGGTGCTCCCACACGAACTGCGGGTTGGCGCTCGGACCGCCGTGATAGAGGCCCTTCACCCCATCCATGATGTGGAGCACCGTCTTGTTCCGGATGATCGGCATGGAGACCACGGCCGGGATGAAGAAGTTGCACGCGTTCAGGCTGCGAGTGCCGTGGCTGCGCGCGACGTTGTTCACCAGTCCGTGGGAGAGGTTCTTCAGCGCCATCGTGATCCCGGCCGACTGGTGGTCTTTCAGCAGCGGCAGGTTGATCAGCTTGTCGACCTCCTGCGTGATGAACTTCGCGGCGTAGGAGCGGCGCGCCGTCTCGTTCTCCAGGGGGTAACCGGGCAGCGTGAGCGGCAGGTCGAGGTAGTGCTCCGGATCGTAGCCGGTGATGTCGTGCTGGACGTCGTCGTACTTCTCGGCCGCGTGGGAGATCCGGACCCCCTCCGGCAGCCACTTGTCGAACCCCGCCTGGAAGAACTGGTCCTTGTAGCGGTCGTAAACGACGATATCCTTGCGCTTGATCCCCGCTGCTTCGAGCCCGGCGATCACCTCCCGCACGACGGAGGCGTCCGAGATCACGTGCGGCATTCCCACCGGGTTGAGCTTCAGGCCGATCACCTCGCCCGGCTGGACGAACTGCTTCCACGCTTCCGCCCAGTCCGAGGCGCCGGTCAGCTCCGTCATCCCGCGGCGGAGCATCGCCCGGATTGTCTCCGGGTGGTAGACCCCACCGGTGATCGACCGCTCGCTCTGCACCTTCACGACCCGGCCGCGGTGCGGGCCGGGGATGGCAAGCTTCGACTTCGGCGCGTTCGACCGTGTCTCCGCCGAAGCGCCGGTCTGCGTCAGTCCCGCGGCGGCCAGCGCGGCCACTCCCCCACCCAGCGACTTCAAGCACTCGCGACGATCGAGCATGGCGAAACCCTCCTCGACACTCCCCTACCAGAGATTTCACCGCGGGAGGCCGGGTCCCTCTGCCGACGCGCGGAGTGCACTCGAACTCGGCCGGAGCCCCGGACGTCTATTGTGCCGGAGGAGCCGATGAAGCCCCCCTCGCTCGCCCGCCCCAGCACTCAGAGAGTGAGTCGAACTCGCCTGACCCGGATTGCGGCGGTCGCAGTCAGCCTCGCTCTCGGGGTACCAGTCGCACTCTTCGCAGTTTCGCTCTCGGCACCGCTTCACGTGGTCGTGGGCGGCCACGGGATCTTCGCGGGAGTCCGGGTAAATCCGTTCGTTCCGACGCATACTCCGCCGGGAGCTCCGAAGGTCTTCTCCGGACCGATCTCGTACTCGTCGAGCTCAACCCCTGGCGCTCGGGGCAATCGGATGCAGCAGTGGACCTGGACAAGAGGCGACTACAGCTATACGATCGTCCTGTGGTGACGAGGAGCACCTGCGGAGAGCGCGGCGCTCGCGCTCGGCCTATTCGTAAGCGCAGCCGGCTTCAGCCGGCTTACTAAGGAGACAGGGTGCTCCTTTAGGGGCACCCGTCCGAGCGCTGCCAAGCCTACCGATCGGGCCAGCCCGCCCTACTTATGCGGGCCGTGGGCTTTGCGGTAGAGGCGGTTGCTGAGCGGCTTGCCGGCGGTGAGGTGCTGATCGACCACCTGCTCCGCCTCTTCCGCGGGGAGCCCGGCGTACCAGACGGCGTCCGGGTAGACGATGGCAATCGGGCCGTGGCCGCACTGCTGGAGGCAGTCGACCTCCACCACGCGCGCTTCCCGCTTCATCTTCCGGTCCCCCAGCGCTTCCTTCAGCGCCTTGCAGAGCTTCTTGCCGCCCTGCTTCTTGCAATCGGAACCGGTGCAGACCAGGATGTGCCGCTCGGGGATGATCGCCATACTACGCTCCGGCCGGGCCGGCCCCGGGGAGAGGCTTCTCCCAGGAGCGCGGGTACTACTGCGGCACATGTATCACACGCTCCGGTTGGCAGCAACCCAGGCGAAAGAAATCTTTAGGGCCGGCTAAAATCATCCGGGAGAATGGGTGAGGAGGGAGCCAGAGGGGCCCAGTCTGGCCCGGGATTCACCGCAGAGGACGCCGAGGGCGCAGAGGGAACCAGCCTTTACCGCCAAGAGCGCCAAGCTCGCCAAGAGGAATGGGCCTGCTGCGTGTCTCGAGTCCCGTACAGCGGCCCCGGAGTTTCTCCTTCTGGTTCCCCTCTCTGCGTCCTTTGCGCTCTCCGCGGTGAATCCCGTTCCGGTTCCTCTCTGTGCCCTCTGTGGTGGACCAGGTCCGGTGTTAGTGGACCACCAGCACGGAGCAGGGGGCGTTCGCCAGGAGGCGGTCCGCCACGCTGCCGACCAGCAGCCGCTCGATCAGGGAGGCGCCCCGCGCGCCGGCGATGATCAGGTCGGCCTGCTTCTCCTCCACCAGGCTAAGGAGCTGCGCGGCGGGGCTGCCGGCGAGGACGAGCGCCTCCGCCTCGCGCCCGGCGTCGCGGAAGAGCGCGGCAGCCGCCTCGGCGTACTGCCGCGCTTCCGCCTCAGACTCTCGCCGGAGCTCCTCCAGCGTCTCCGCGAACATGTCGGCGGCCAGGGCGACCGCGGGCAGGACCGGCGGCTCGCTGCGCGCAACGCTGGCAGTCGTCACGCGGCTCCTTGCCGGCAGCGGGAAGCGCGCGGCGAGCCCGGCTGCCTTCTCGGCATTTTCCGACCCATCAGTGGCCATGACTACCTGCTGCAGCCCGTTCCGCAGCGGTCGCGCCACCAGCACCGCGCAGCGGGCGTGGGTGGCGACGTTGCGGGCGACGCTGCCGAGCAGGATCCCTTCCAGCCCCGTGTGGCCTTTGGAGCCGACCACGATGAGGTCCGCCTCGAAGTCCGCCGCCGCTTCCAGGATGCCGCCCGCGGCGTCGCCGGGGCGGATCTCGGTCGAAATCTCCACATCCGGACGCTGCTGCTCCTGCGCCGCGCGCTGGACCACCACCTGCGACCAGGCCGCTTCCCCCGGCCGCACCTTCTCCAGCAGGCCCTCGATGAATGGATCGGCTACACACAGTACGCGAATCGAGGACCCGGGCGGCAAAGGGAGTGCCTGGAGGATCGCCCCCGCGGCCGCCGCATTCTCCGATCCATCCGTAGCCAGCACCACGCGCCACATGTCCCCGCCTCTCTCCCGCTTCGCCTGGTCCCGGCCGTCCGCCGGAGCCACGTCATTAGTTTACGGCAAACTCGCTGCGAAGCTGCTCCAGAGCGCGGTGCTCCATCCGGCTGACCTGCATCTGCGAGAGACCGAGCTGGCGAGCGGTCTCCCGCTGGCTCATCGCGCGGAGGTAGCGGAGGTCGATCACGTTGCGCAGCGGCTCGCTCAGGTGGCGCACGGCCTGCTGCACTCCGAGCCGGTCTTCCGCATGGCTCAGGCCGGCGTCCTCTGCGCCCAGGCACTGTTCCAGCACGCGGGAACGGTCGTCGTCGCCGGATTCGAACTCGCCGTCCAGGGAGAGCGGCCGGGTCACCTCTTCTAGCGCCAGCGCCTGCTCCACCCGCTCCTCCGGCAGCTCCAGCCGGGCGGCGATCTCCGCCGCCGTCGGCGCGCGGCCCAGGCGCTCCGTCATCTCACCGGCGGCGCGGGTCACCTGCTGCGCCAGCTCCTGCATCCCGCGGGGCACGTGGACGCTCCAGCCGTGGTCGCGGAAGTAGCGCCGCAGCTCGCCCAGGATGGTGGGAGTCGCGAAGGTGCTGAACCGGTTGCGGGTGGTCGGGTCGAAGCGGTCCACCGCCTTCACCAGGCCCATCATCGCGACCTGGAACAGGTCCTCGTTCTCCGTGCCGCGGCGGGCGAAGCGATTGGCGATCGAATAGGCGAGGCGCTCGAACTGGTGCACGATGGCGTCCCGGGTGCGCGGGTCGCGGGTCCGGGCATACTCTTCCCACAGGCGGTTGGCAGTCAGGGTATCGAGCTCGCGGACGGTCATCGTAGGCTCCTTCGTTCGTTGGTGACGGTGGGTTCAAAAAGACAAAAGCCCCCGCTCCTCTCGCTTGGAGAGGAACGAGGGCTAAACTGGGCCCTGGCCCCACACGACGGCGCACGGGGCCGTCGGGGCTCGTTCTGGCGTTCTCATATCCAGGGACGCAGCCGGCACCCGGAAATGTCGCACCCGATCTGAAACTTTTTTTCTCGAGCGCGGGTCTCTTTCCAAAGGTCAAGCGTCGCGGCACCGCTCCCCCACCGTCCTCTTCTTAGATCGCGGTCCCTTGCTTGGCCGCTTTCCGGCCTCCCCCGGCCAGGTTACCCGGACTTCCCGATGCCTCCAGAGATTGAGTCTCGTCCCACCCTGTACGGCTCGCGTGCTGTTGAAGCGCTCTACCGGCTCACCACCCTGATCGGCGAGGCGCGGGAGCTAGACCAGATCCTGCGTCCCGGTTTGGAAGAGGTGGTGCGGCTCTTCGGGGCGGAGGCGGGAGTGGTGCGGTTGCTGGAGCCGGAGAGCGGGTTACTCCGCCTTCACGCCGGCGTGGGCCTGACCCCCACGCTGCAGGCCGCGCTGGCACCGGCGGTGCGTCCCGGCGAGACCCCCAGCGGCGTGGCCGGCCGGCGGCGTTCCGTAGTGGTGCTCGACGAGAAGGAGCCGGAGGCGACCGGCTCTCCCTGGATCGCAGAGGGCTACCGCAGCTTCATCACGGCGCCGATGCAGCATCGGAAGATGCTGTTGGGAACCCTGACGCTGGCGAGCCGAGATCCGGGACAGTATGAGGACGCCGATCGGGAGCTCTTCACGGTGCTGGCCCAGCAGTTGGCGATGGCGGTGGCGAACGCGGAGCTGCATACGGCGGCGCAGCGCAAGATCGCCGATCTCTCCGCGCTGCACCAGTGCGGGCGCGACCTCGGGCCTGCGCCGGACCTGCCCGCTACGTTCACCCTCGTCGCGGAGCGGACGGCGCTCCTGCTCGGGCTTCGCCGGAGCGCGGTTTTCAGCATGGACGCAGCTGCCGGGGAGCTGCATCTGGAAGCGGTGCACGGTGATTCGGGCGCGCACTCGTGGCCGCTTCGCTTCTCGCCTTCGGAGGCGCTCACGGGAGCCCTGCGGGAGCCGCATCCGATCCTTACGGACGATCCGGTGCGGGATCAGCTCCTGCCGCCGGCGCCGGCAGCTCGCCCGGGCGCGTCCCTGTTCATTCCGTTAAGGCTGCGGTCGGAGTGGGTCGGGCTGCTAATGGGCGACTGCGCCGGAGAGCCGTTTCACCTGACCGCCGACCAGATGGAGCTCGCTACGATCTTCGCCAACCAGGCGTCGGTGTGGATTGCGAACGCGCGCCTCTTCACCGCGGCCGAGGAAGCACGGAAAGCGGCGCAGCGCGCGCGGCGCGACTTCGAACGGCTGCTCGAGTCGGCGGGCGACGGGATCCTGGTCGTCGACGGCGACGGGCGCATTACCCTGGCGAACCGCGAGGCGCAGCGGCTCTTCGGATATGCCGCGGACGAGCTGCTGGGGCGGCCGGTGGAGATGCTGCTGCCGCCGCGGCTGCGCGGCGGGCACGAAGTCGACCGGGGGCGTTATCTCGAAGCGCCCCAGCTGCGGCCGATGGGGACCGGGCGGGAGCTGCTGGCGGCGCGGCGAGACGGGACGGAGTTTCCGGTCGAGATCAGTCTCAGCCCGATTCCGACCGAAGAAGGGACCCGGGTGATCAGCATCGTCCGCGACATCACGGAGCACCGGAAGGCGGAGGAGCGCTTCCGCGCGCTGCTGGAGGCGGCTCCGGACGCGATGATCGTGGTGGACCGCTCCGGCCGCATCTCGCTGGTCAACTCCCAGGTAGAGCAGCTCTTCGGGTACACCCGGGAGGAGCTGCTGGGAGAAGCGATCGAGATCCTGATTCCGGAGCGGTACCGCGCCGCGCATCCTTCCCGGCGGGAAGAGTACCACCGGGAGCCGCGCCTCCGCCCGATGGGCAGCGGCCTGGAGCTCTTCGCCCGGCGCAAAGACGGGACCGAGTTTCCGGTGGAGATCAGCCTGAGCCCGATCCAGTCGGAGGAGGGCACCTCCGTGATCAGCACCATCCGCGACGTGACCGCACAGAAGGAGGCGCAGCGCGCTCTCGCCCGGCAGGCCTCCGACCTCCGACGGTCCAACGCGGAGCTGGAGCAGTTCGCCTACGTCGCCTCGCACGATCTTCAGGAGCCGCTGCGGATGGTCGCCAGCTATACGCAGCTCCTGGCTCGCCGGTACCGGGGCAAGCTGGACCAGGACGCGGACGAGTTCATCGAGTTCACGGTCGACGGCGTCAAGCGGATGCAGGAGCTGATCAACGACCTGCTCGCCTACTCCCGGGTCGGCACGCACGGCCGGGAGTTCGCGCCGGTCGACTGCAACCGGATCCTGGAGCGGGTGCTCGACAACCTGCAGGTGGCGATCGAGGAGCGAGAGGCGGAGATCTCCGTCCAGCCGCTGCCGGAAGTCCGCGGAGACGCCTCCCAGCTCCTCCAGCTCTTCCAGAACCTGGTCGGGAACGCGATCAAGTTCCAGAAGCCGGGAGAGCGGCCGCGGGTGGAGGTCGCCGCGGCTAGCGAGGAGGAGGGCTGGCACTTCACCGTGCGCGACAACGGCATCGGCATCGAGCCGGAGTACGCGGAGCGCATCTTCCTGATCTTCCAGCGCCTGCACAGCCGGAGCGACTTCCCCGGCACTGGCATCGGGCTCGCCATCTGTAAGAAGATTGTAGAGCGGCATGGTGGGGGCATCTGGGTGGAGAGCTCCGGAAGCGGCTCCGCCTTCCACTTCACCATCCCTGCGCACCCCGAGGCGGAAGCAACATGAGCCCGATAGGCGACCCGATCGAGATCTTGCTGGTGGAAGACAACCCGGGCGACGTGCGCCTCACCCGAGAGGCGCTGCGGGACGCGAAGGTGCGCAACGCGCTGCACGTAGCGCAGGACGGCGTGGAGGCGCTGCGCTTCCTGCGGCGAGAGGGGGAGCACGCCACCGCGCCGCGGCCGGACGTGATCCTGCTCGACCTCAACCTCCCGAAGAAGAACGGGCGCGAAGTCCTCCAGGAGATCAAGGCGGACCCTTCCCTGAAGACGATTCCGGTGGTGGTGCTCACCACCTCCAGCGCGGAGCAGGATATCGCGCGCACCTACGAGCTTCACGCCAACTGCTACATCACCAAGCCGGTCGACCTGGACCAATTCATCGAGGTGATCCGCTCGATCCAGGATTTCTGGCTCACCGTTGTCAAGCTTCCTCCCCACGGGACCTGATGAGCACGAAGCCCACGAAGATCCTGCTGGTGGAGGACAATCCCGGCGATGCCCGGCTGCTGCGGGAGGAGCTTCGGGACGGGTTCTTCACCCCCTACGCGCTCTGCCACGTGGAACGGCTTGGGGACGCGCGCCGTACGCTGACGGACGAGGCGTACGACGTGGTGCTGCTGGATCTCTCTCTGCCCGACAGCCACGGGATCGAGACCTTCTCGCAGCTCTTCCGGGAGCATCCGGAGGTGCCGGTGGTGGTGCTCACCGGGCTGGCCGACCAGGAGATGGCGGCGCGGACGGTACACGCTGGCGCGCAGGACTACCTGGTTAAGGGCGAGCTGGACGGGAGGATCCTGGCCCGCGCGATTCGCTACGCGATCGAGCGCCACTCCGCGGAAAAGGCACTGCTCTCCAGCGAGCGACAGCTCCGCGCGATGTTCGAGGGCTCGCTCGACGCGATCGTGATCGCGGATGACGACGCGCGCTTGCTGGAGGCGAACCCGGCCGCCTGTGAGCTGTTCGGCATGCCAAAGGAAGAGCTGCTCGGCTGCCGGGTCTCCGACTTCGCCGAGCAGGGGTTCGACTTCCAGAGCGCCTGGAGCGCGTTCCTGGCACGGGGTGCCGAGCGGGGAGTATTCGCCCTGCGGCGTCCGGACGGCACGGTCCGGTACGCGGAGTACTCCGCCTCGGCCTCGATTCAGCCGGGACGGCATCTCTCCGAGCTCCACGACATCACCGAGCGGCTGCGCGCCGAGGAGGCGCTGCGCCAGCGGGAGCAGCAGCTCCGCACGGTGCTGGAGGCGCTGCCGGTCGGCGTCTGGCTCACCGACGCCCGGGGGAAGGTGCTGCTGGAGAACCCGGCCGGACAGCGCATCTGGGGCGGCCAGCCGTTCCCAACCCTGGACGGCTCCTCGGAGCGACGCGCCTGGTGGCCCGACTCCAACGAGCCCCTCACCCCCGAGGACTGGGGTATCGCCCGCGCGCTCTCCGGGGGCGGCACCACCCTGAACGAGATGGTGGAGATCGAGACGCCGGACGGAGAACGGAAGACGATCTTCCACTCCGCGGTGCCGATTCGGGACGAGGACGGCAGGATCAGCGGTGCCGTCGCCGTAGACGAAGACGTGACGGAGCGGCGGCGTGCCGAGGAGCAACTGCGCGCCCGGGCGCGCCAGCAGGCCGAGGTGGCGGCGTTCGGACAGCGGGCGCTGGAAGGCGGGGAGCTCGGCGCGCTGCTCGCCGACGCGACCGACCTGGTAGCGCGAGTGCTGGATACTCCGCGGTCGAGCGTGCTGGAGCTTCAGGCCGGCGGCACCGAGCTCTGCCTGCGTGCGGGCCGCGGCTGGCCTCCGAAGAGTATCGGAGCGGAGCAGGTCTCCGCGGTGCCGGACTACGAACCGGGTCACGTGCTGCAGTCGTCTGAACCGGTGGTGGTAGAGAATGCCGCCGGCGAGCAGCGCTTCCGCCAGCCGGAGCTCTATCGGGCGCACGGGCTGGTCAGCGGCATCTCGGCCGTGATCTCCGCGCGCGGGCGGGCGTTCGGAATCCTCTGCGTGCACGACACGCGCCCGCGGAGGTTTACCTCGGACGACGTGTACTTTGTTCAGTCGATCGCCAACGTGCTGGCTGCTTCGATCCAGCGGCGTCTGGCGGACGAGGAACGGGCGCGCCTCCTGGCGAGCGAGCGGGCGAAAGCGGAGCAGCTCAAGCTGGCGGTTCGGGAGGCACATCACCGGATCAAGAATAACCTTCAAGCAATCTCGGACCTTCTCTACCTGGAGCTCGCCTCTCGGCAGGCGGAGCCGGAGCAGGAGGTGCTGCGAGAGAGCATGGACCGGGTGCAGGCGATCGCGCTCGTACACGATCTCCTGTCCCAGGATGAGGACGTCCGTACCGTCAACACGCAGGCGGTGCTGGAGCGACTGGTTCCGATGGTGCTCCGGTCCGCGGGCCTGAACGAGGAGTCGATCCGGCTCACTCTCGACGTCCCGCCGCTGCGGTTGTCGTCCAAGCGGGTCACGTCCCTGGCGCTGATCGTGAACGAGCTGGTGACCAACTCCGCCAAGCACGCGCTCCGCGGCAAGCCGGGCGGGTCGCTCACCATCTCGCTGGTTGAAGACTGTGAAGACCTGGTGCTGCGGGTGAAGGATGACGGGCCGGGCTTACCGGCCGGGTTCAACCTGGAGCGCAACTCATCCGTAGGGCTGGACGTGGTGCGGATCCTCGCCCAGCGCGACCTGGGAGGTCGGTTCTCGCTTACCGGCGATGGCGGAGTCTGCGCCGAGGTCCGGTTTCCCTGGTAACCGGAGCCGCCGGCGCACGAGGAGTGGGAGCAGGGAGGCTCTCACGCGCATGCGACCACCGTCTGAAGACTATTGGGCCGTCTACCATCCCGAGGCCACGGCGCTGATGGGCGCCGACCCGGCGCCGCGGGTATTGATCTGCGAGGACGAGGGTCTCACCGCCCTCCGGCTTCGCCGCGCCCTGACCGCCCTCGGCTACCACGTAGTCGGAGAGGCGAACAACGGCGTGGATGCGGTGGAGGCGACCGAGCGGCTGAAGCCCGACCTGGTGATGATGGACGTGCAAATGCCCCGGATGAGCGGCATCGAGGCGACGGCCCGGATCATGCAGAGCACGCCGGTGGCGGTCCTGATGCTCACCGCTTACAGTCAACAGGAACTGGTGGCCCGGGCGCTGCAGTCCGGCGCGTCCGGCTACCTGGTGAAGCCGATCGACGAGGTCCAACTCGTCCCCGCGATCTCGCTCGCGCTGAGCCGGTTCCGGGAGAAACAGCACCACCAGCGGGCCACGACCGACCTCGTTACCCAGCAGCAGCGCCTCAGCCAGGCCGACGAGCGGATCCGGGTGCTGCATCAGGAGCTGGAGGGGCACCGGGAAGTCGCGCGCGTCCTGACGCAGAACTTGCTCGGCGAGCCGCAGGCGATTCCCGGCTTCCAGGTAGCCGCGCGCTACGAAGCGGCCTCGGACATGGCGGGAATCGGCGGTGACTTCTACGATTTCTTCCCGCTGGACGCTCATCGTACGGTGATCGTCCTCGGCGACGTGTGCGGACACGGCCTGGAAGCGGCCTCCTACCTCGCTCGCGCCAAGTATATGCTGCGCGCCTACGCCGTAGAAGATCCCTCCCCTTCCTCGGTCCTTGCCCGGCTCAACCAGGGCCTGCTGAGCAGCCCGGTAGAAGACCATCGCTTCCTGACGCTGATCTACGGCGTGCTCGACCGGCGCCGCGGCACCTTCCTCTTCGGAAACGGCGGGCATCCCCCCGCCTATCTCTGCCACACCGGCACCCTCAAGTGCGAGGAGCTCGCGAACACCGGCGGGCTGATTGGCGGCGTCGCCGATTTGAAGTACGGTGAGCAGGAAGTGACGCTGCGCCCGGGCTCGCTCCTCGTGGCGGTGACCGACGGCGTCACCGAGGCGCGGACTCACAGCGACATGTTCGGCTTCGACCGCTTGAGGGCGCTGGTACGCAGCGAGATGGGGCGAACGGCAGATGAAGTGGCGGACGCGGTGCTCCGCGCCGCCCGCGCGCACGGGGGAGGTGAGCTCCGGGACGACGCCGCGGTCGTCGTGCTTCGCTATCCCGAGCCCGACCGAGAGACCACCGCGGCGAGCGCCGCGGGCAGTATGCCATCATGAGTAAGGTGAGCCAAGAGTGCAGCCCCGGCGGGGGAAAGCGCGCGCGCGTGCTGGTCTGCGAGGACGAGGGCCTGACGGCGCTGCGTCTCCAGACCAGCCTGAAGAAGCTGGGGTACGAGGTGGTGGGAGAGGCACGGGACGGCGAAGAGGCGGTCGCCGCCGCGGCGCGGCTGCAGCCGGACGCGATCCTGATGGACATCCGCATGCCGAAGCTGGACGGCGTCGGCGCCACCGAGCAGATCATGGCGAGCCGCCCCACGGCGATCGTGATGATCACCGCGTACAGCGAGCGGGAGCTCGTGGAGTCGGCGCTCCGGGCCGGCGCCTCCGGCTACCTGGTCAAACCGGTGAGCGACGAGCAGATCGAGCCGGCGCTGCGCGTGGCGCTGAGCCGCTTCTCCGAGCTCAACGACCTCCGCGAGGAAGTCTCCGACCTGAAGGGCGCGCTGGAAGCTCGCAAGCAGATGGAGCGGGCCAAGGGAATTCTGATGCGCCGCTACCAGATTACCGAGGAGGAAGCGTACAAGCGCCTGCAGAAGGTGAGTAGAGACCGTCGGCAGTCACTCAAGGAGACTGCCGAGAAAGTGATCGCCGCCGCGGAGTTGCTCGGTTGATTCCGGCATGATATAGTCTTCGCGAGGCATCGCCTCCCAGAATTGCATATCCGCCCAGGAGCGCCCCTGTTTGCCGCTCTCGGGTTTGGGCCCTGTTTGCCCGGGGACCGTTCTGACACACTGTCGGAGCGGGCCCCGGGCTTTTCGTCTTAGCGGGACACTGGTACGATGCGCACTCTCACATCGCGATTGGGCTGCGAGCACGGCCACGAGGTAGAACGGCTTCTCCGGCGCTGCGGAGCCGGGGACCGGCGAGCCTGGGACCTGCTGCTTCGCGAGGTTCGACGCCTGGCACTGGAGCTCGGCCGCTGGCGCTACCGCCTGGGCCAGGACGAAGCGGAAGACATGGCGCAGGTGGTGCAGCTCCGGGTAACGCAGCGGCTGGGCCAGCTCCGAGAGCCGGAGGCGTTCCCGCTCTGGGTCCGCCGGCTGGTGCATCACGCGGCGGTCGACATGATGCGCGGTCGCAAGCAGGGAGAAGTCTCGCTGGATGATCCGCAGGCCCCGGCGCTGGAGGCGCAGGTGGAGAACCGCACCGCGGAAGACTACGACCGGGTGCTGCTGCGCGCCGACCTGGACCGCGCGCTCCATCGCCTGCCCGATCTCTACCGGGAGCCGATCTGCCTGCATCTCTTCGACGGGCTGCAGCAGGACGAGATCGGCCGGCTGCTCGGCCGGCCGCGGAGCACCGTAGCCAGCCAGATCGAGCGGGGACTCAAGCGACTGGAGCGCTCCCTTTCCGGATTCGCCGGCACAAATTGATGCGACAGACGGGGGCGGTGCCTCCGTCTCTGTAGATGACTGGGGAACGGCACGCCTTGCAGCGGTGCCGTTCCGGGGCCCTGTTCGCCTCGTTCGGCCTTCGCACTGACACGGAGGTCGAGCGGGGCGAATTTTTTTTTGACCACCCTCATGCGACCCACGCCTCTCGACTCCACAGGGCCCCGGCCCCTTCAGATTTTGCGGATCCCCGGCGAGCACGGCCCCGTGCTCCGGCTGCGCGGTGAGCTTTGCGAGGAGACGGTGGAGGCGCTCCGGCGAGAGCTGGACCTGCTCATTCCGATGCAGCACCCGGGGCTGCTCGTCTCCCTCGCCGGCTGCACCCGCGTCGACGTCGACGGCATCATCGCCCTCCTCGACCTCGCCCGGGAGCTCTACCTCCGCGGCAGATCGCTGACGCTCGTCACCGGCGGCCCGCAGGTGGCGCAGCTCCTGCACGCGGTCGGGATCGATCAGCTCCTCCCCACCTTCCCCACCGAAGCGACCGCACAGCGGGCACTCCGCGGCGGGGGAGAGCGGGAGCCGTCCGCCCCGACGTGGCAGGACGCCCGGTCCGAGACGGTGGCCCGCTGGGAGGCGATCCGCCGGCACCTGGGCGAGAGCGGCTCCGAGGATGCCGCTACCGCGCTGGCCGAGATGCACTCTCTCTGCCACCGCGCCGAAACCCTTCACGTCGCCGCCGGACATTCCGAGGGCGGGCCGCGCTGCGAGGGCTGCCCGCTGTTCCACGCGCTGGGGGGACGTGCCGAAGATGTCGGCTGCCGGGGCCTGCTCGACCCGATCTACGAGGCGCTGCGAGCTCACGACCGTCCGGCGGCGGTCTCCTTGCTCGACCGCGCGCTCGAAACCGTCCGCACGATGCCGGTCCCGAACGGGCACGCCGGCACCCCAGGAGATGCTCTCCATTCTCGTGACACCGACCTATAGGGAGAACCAACCAATGACTATGCTGAGAAGCCGCGAGGAACGCGAAGCGCGGATCGCGCCGACCACCGTCCACACGTTCAATCCGACCGCGATCATCCAGAGGCTGCGATCGGAGCCGGAATACCAGTCGAACGGTCGGAACGGCATGACCCTGGCCAAGACCTCGGACCTGCGCGTACTCCTGGAAGTGCTGTCCGAAGGCGCCGCCCTGGCAGAGCACACCGCGCCCGGCCCGATCACGCTGCAGGTGCTGGAAGGCGAGCTGCGGTTCCAGGCGGGCGAAGATGTGATCTACGTCCGCGCCGGCGAGCTGATCTCCCTCCCCATCCGGGAGCGTCACTCGGTAGAAGCACTCCGGGAGAGCGCCTTCCTGCTCACCATCGCCCCGGAAGAAGGCCGGAAAGCCGGCTGCGGCGGCGGGTGTAAGCATTAGGTGCCGATGGGGGTCCGGGGCCGGGTTTCAGGGGTCAGGCAGGTCGGCAGGCGGAAGGGTTCACCACTTCCAGCCGAGCCTCCGCTGGTTCCTGACCCCTGATCCCTAGCTCGCCGGCACCAGCCGCAGGATGAAGTCGGATCCGGGATACCGCCGGCGCGCGCGGCCATCCCGATTGCTGGTGCTCAGGTAGATGGCGCCGTCCGGGCCCTGAACCACGGCACGCAGCCGCCCGAGCTCTCCCGGCCACCAGCGCTCGATCGCCTCGATGCGGTTGGAGCTTCCCACGTCCACCCGCTGCAGGTGGGTCGTGCCGAGGCTCGTCAGGAAGAAATCGCCCCGGAGCTGCGGGAAGAGCGCTCCGTCGTAGAACATCGCCCCGCCCGGCGGCACCGCCTCGTCCGGGTAGTAGAGCACCGGCGACACCACGCCACTCCGCTGGGTGGTACCAACGACTCCCGGCCAGCCGTGATTGGCGCCCTTTCGCACGACGTAGACCGAGTCCTTCGCCTGCAGCCCGTACTCGCCGGAGGGACCGTGGCTCGCCGCCCACAGCTCCCGCGTTCCCGGGTGCCAGGCCAGCCCGGTCACGTTCCGGAACCCGTAGGCGTAGACCGGAGAGCCGGGGAACGGATTGTCCGGCGGAACCCGCCCCTCCGGCGTGAGCCGCAGGATCTTGCCGGCCAGGCTTTCCACGTCCTGACTCAGCGCCGGCTCCCGCGCGTCGCCCGTGCCGGCGTAGAGGAGCCCGTCCGGACCGAACCCCAGCGCGCCGCCGTCGTGGAACTGCGCCGCGGGGATGTTGTCGAGGAGGATCTGCTCCTCACCGGCCTGTCCGCCCCGGTCCCGGAAGCGGGAGATCCGGTTCACGATCTTCCCGCCGGAGCGGGTCGTATACATGACGTAGACGTACGGCTGCTCGCCGAAGCGGGGATGGATGGCGATCCCCATCAGGCCCCCTTCGCCGCGGTGGACCACCGCCTCCATGTTCAGGTAGGTCTCCGGCGTGCCGTCGCCGCGCAGCACCCGGATGCGGCCCGGGCGCTCCGTGAAGAACATGCGACCGTCCGGCGCGAAGTCGAGGTCCCAGGGAATCTCCAGGTCGCGGGCGACCGTCTCGACGCGCACCGCGGGCACGCGGGAAAGCACCGTCGGCCTCGGCATCGGCGGCACTCCGCCCCGCTCCGGCGGCGCCGATAGCCGCACCGGTTCTCTCCCCGCTGCCGCCGGCTCGCCTGCCGCGGGAGCCGCATCGGCATTCACCCGCGGGGGCGGATTGCCTCCGCACCCGGCCGCCAGGAGCAGCACGGCGGCCGCCGCGCTCCAGAGCGCCGCCGCCTCCCGGCGGGAGCTGGAGTGAGATCGGGAGACTTCCGGTAACGGCATGGCTCGTCCTGGGCGGGGTGAGGGACTCGGGCTCCACCCGACTCTTACCCGCCGGCACCAGGACCGAACCGGCGCGGTTAGTCCTCCGGCTCCGCAGGGCGCGGCACGAACGAAAGCTCCCTCGGCTCCGGGCGAAGTCTTCCCTTCCGCCGCTCGTCGCGGCCCTTCCGGGGCAGGAGCTCGGCCGGGTCCCAGTAGGCGTCGGCCAGGCCGTACTGCAGGATCTCGTCGCCGAAGAGGTAGTAGTCGGTCGAGAGGTCGCGGTCGAGCTCCTCCCGGCTGCGCCCCGTCCGGGCGCAGAGGCCGTCCGCAAGCTGCGCGTTCAGCCGCTCCAGGAACCGGGCGTTCTGCAGGAAGTTGGCGGCGAACTCCCGGCCCATCTCCCAGGAGACCTGGTGGAGCATCGCGATCGCCCCACGGACGATATACCGCCGCCGTCCCGCCGCCAGGCAGTCCGCCGCGCCGGAGAGCGCCACACCGGTGCAGAGCGTGTCGATCCGCCCGTGCTCCCGCATCAGGTTGACCAGGCTCAGCGCGTTGAAGCTGGAGCCTCCGTCCGAGCTGATCACCAGCAAGAACTCGCGGTCCCAGTGCTGGAGGATTCGCCGCACGATCTCCTCCGTCTGCTCGTCCGTAATCTCCCCGGTCAGGAACAGGAACCGGTCTTCCGGCTTCCACTCATCCTCACGCGCCACGCTGTACTCTCACTTCCACCAGTTACTCCATCACCCGAGCAGTGCCTCTCCGGCAAGCGACCCGGCCTCACTCTCCGAACCCTGGACCCTATACCCTGCCTATCCGGCATGGTCCCGCCGTGCCGGCCGGGTGGCGACCATGCTGGTCCCGATGATCACCAGGAACACGCCGAACAGCATCCGGAGCGCCGTGTCTTCCAGGCGGAAGACCGGGCCGATGGTGATCAGCGCCCCCAGGACCGCGCCGACGGCCATCGGCGGCACGAGGCTCCACACCACGTTCCCGCGCCGCGTGTGCGCCGACATCGCGGAGATCGAGACGGGAATGATCACCGCCAGCGAGGTCCCCTGCGCCAGGTGCTGGTCGTACCCCAGCAGCAGCGAGAGCGCCGGGACCATGACCAGCCCGCCGCCGACCCCCAGCAGCCCCGCGACCACCCCCACCAGCACGCCCACGCCGACCAATTGAAGCGAGCGGACCAGATCGATGGCCGTCTGGGGCCCGCCGGATAGCGGCACGGTCGCGCGGAGCACCATCACGACACCGGTCGCGACGACGAATACGCCGAAGATTCGCCGGAGCTGCTTCGCACCGATCGCGTTGGCGATCATCGCACCCAGAACCCCGCCGACCACCCCCCCCACCGCCAGCCAGACCACCACCCAGAGCTGCAGGCCGGGGTCGTGCCGCCGCAGCGCCTCCGCGTGGTAGAGCCAGGCGGCGGCCAGCGCTGTGGGCAGGATGACCGCCAGCGAGGTACCGACCGCGCGGTGCTGGCGCAGGCGGAACTGCCAGACCATCGCGGGCACCATCACGAGTCCACCGCCGATTCCCAGCAGCGCGCTCCCGACCCCGGCTACCAGCCCGATGAAGAAGGCGGTAACGGGCGAGTGAGTGATTTCAGGGCGCTCCTGCGCCGGCGTAGGGTTTGTCTCAGACACGGTGCTTACTTACCCGCCCCAGGGCTATCGCCCTCCCGCGCAAGCGCACCGCGCGGAAACAACAGGATTGTTGTTATCATCGTCTGGACGATAGTCGTCTGAACATGTAAATCTATCGTGTGACGCCCCCCAAGGAACCGAACAGCCCCCGACCCCCTCGCTTCGACTCGCCGGAGCAGGAGGCGTACCTCAGCCTGTGGCGGACGTACGACCGCTTGCGCCAGCTGGAAGACGAGCTGTTCGGCCGCTTCGAGCTGACCGCCCAACAGTACAACGCCCTGCGCCTCCTGGGCGCCGTCCATCCGGAGCGACTCCCCACCCTCGTGATTGCCGGCAAGCTGATCTCTCGCGCTCCGGACATCACGCGGCTGCTCGACCGGCTCGAGCAGCGGGAGCTGGTGCGGCGGGAACGGCTGCCGGAAGACCGCCGGACGGTGATCGTCGGCATCACGGAGCAGGGATTGGGGCTGCTGGAAGAGCTGCAGGGAGCCGTGCGGGACTGCCACTGTCGCCAGCTCGGGCACCTCACCGCGGAAGAGCTCCACATGTTGACCAGGCTGCTGCGGCGAGCGCGCTCGCCCCACGAATCCTCCGAGAGTAGCTGGCGGTGATCCCGCCGATCTCTGTTCCCAAGGAAGGTCCGATGAACTCTACCGACAACCTCCCCACCAGCCACACCGACGTCGTGGTGATCGGCGGCGGCCCGGCCGGGGCCACCACCTCCACCCTTATCGCGCAGCAGGGATTCCAGGTCCGGCTCTTCGAGCGGGATCACTTTCCCCGGTTCCACATCGGAGAGTCGCTCATCCCGGAGACCTACTGGGTGCTCAAGCGGCTCAACATGCTCGACAAGATGAAGCAGAGCCACTTCGTGAAGAAGTGCTCGGTCCAGTTCGTCAACTCGCGGGGGCGGATCTCGGAGCCGTTCTACTTCACCGACCACCGCCCGCACGAGTGCTCCGAGACCTGGCAGGTGCGCCGCAGCGAGTTCGACACGATGATGCTGGAGAACGCGGCGGAGCACGGCGTGGAGGTGAACCAGGGGGTGCGCATCCGCGAGGTGCTCTTCGACGGCGACCGCGCGCTCGGCGTGATCATCCAGCGCGAGGACGGAAGCCAGGAAAGGGTGCTGGCTAAGGTGGTGGTCGACGCGAGCGGCCAGAGCCACCTGATCGGCAGCAAGTTCCAGCTTCTGGAGAGGGATCCGAAGCTGAAGAAGGGCGCGGTTTGGACCTACTGGAAGGGCGCCTACCGCGACGAGGGTCGGGACGAGGGCGCCACGATCGTCCTCCAGACCGAAGACAAGCGGGGCTGGTTCTGGTACATCCCGCTCCACGACGACATCGTCAGCGTGGGGATCGTCCGTCCCTTCGACGAGCTGTTCACCGGCAACCGGGACCACGAGACGATCTACCAGGACGAGCTGGAGAAGTGCCCCGAGGTGAAGCGGCGCGTCCTGATGGGCGAGCGCTGCGACCAGTACCGCGCCATCAAGGACTACACCTACAAAGCTGCCCGCTGCGCCGGTGACAACTGGGTGCTGGTTGGCGACGCGCACGGCTTCCTCGACCCGCTCTACTCCTCCGGCGTGCTCCTGGCGCTGAAGAGCGGCCAGCTCGCCGCGGATGCGGTGGTGGAGGGGCTGCGGAAGGGCGATACCTCCCAGGCCCAGCTCGGCAAGTGGGGGCCGGACTTCAACCGCGGCATGGCCTACATGCGGGAGTTGGTGGTCGCCTACTACGAAGGCTTCAGCTTCGGCCGCTTCGTGCGGAAGTACCCGCACTTCAAGGGGCACCTCACCGACCTGCTGATCGGCAATCTCTGGCTGGAAGGGATCGAGGAGGTCTTCCCTCCGCTGCGGGAGATGCTGGAGGAGTTCCGCGCGGAGAAGGCGGCTCGGGAATCGGAAGCCGCCGCGGCCCCGGCGACCGCCACGGCCTAGACTCACCTCCCCGGGGGAGGAGCGATCCGCCCCCAGGCCTTATGGTGACGGAAGTGTTGCAGGCAATTAACCCGCAAGTCC
>JBKBRF010000013.1:0-144662 GCA_046292385.1 Armatimonadota bacterium
AGTCTCCCTTTCGACGAGAGGGAATCTCATCCGGGCTAGCCTGTGGAGTGCGAATGCTTGCTTTCGCGCCCCGCGCCAGCGGGGCACCGGAGAAGCTTCCCGATTTCGCCAACAGTATCCTGTAGCGTCTCACTCCGTCTACCGCTGCGGCGTGCCGGGCAGCGCGGCGGCGTTGAAGCTCCCCTCGAACATCAGCAGGTAGATCGTGGTGGAGGCAGGGCGCGGCACCGGGGTCGGGGTGGTGCTTCGGGCGGTCGGCTCCGCGCGGACCATCAGGAGCCCGTCGTTGTGCGGCTGCTGGAAGAGCAGCACGGGGCGGCCCGCCTGGCTGCGGTCCTGGAACAGCGGCGCGCCCCACCCCCGCGTCTCCCCCGCGCGCGTGTAGAAGACGGTCAGCTGCTCGTCCGAGAGCACGCCGCGCGTGCGCCACACGCTGAGCCGCACGGAGGTGGCCTGCGGGATCACGCTGCGCGCCATCTGCTTGACCCGCGCCGGGATCTCCGGATCGCGCTCGATCGCCTCCAGGGAGCGGCGCAGGTCGGCCGGTCCCAGCGTCGCCTGCTGCGCCAGCATCGCCCCGGTGGGCGCGGGCGGCGTGAAGAGGAGGGTGGTGAGGCGGTTGACGGTGTCCCGCGCCTGGGCCGTCGCCTGGGGGCCGTCCAGCGTGCCGGTGAAGAGCACCGCGTACACCTGCTGCTTCCGCGTCTGGGTGTCGATGATCATCCCGAGCACCAGCCGCTCGTCCTTCTGCGGCGTCTGGTAGACCCGGGTCTCCTCCCGTCCGGTCGGCCGCGTGCTGGTGGCGGCGAACGGCTCCCGCACTGCTTCCGGCTCCGGCGAGATCAGCTCCGGAGCGGTGTAGGCTCGCACCAGCTCCGACCAGGAGAGGGCATCGCCCTTGGGGCGGAAGACCAGGATGCGCGCGTTGCGGATCGCGTTGCGGGTCAGGCCGGCGACGGTCGGCGCGAGCGGTCCCTGCGCGTCGACCCACACCGCCGCGCCGGGTAGAACCGGGAGACGCGTGTTCGGCGCCAGCGGCAAGGCGGCTCCGGCGGGGGGCGCCGCCGGCTCCAGCCCGGCTGAAGGCTGCGCGGGAGTCGCCTGCGACGGCTCGACCGGCTGCGCCGCCCCCTGCGAAAGGTAGAGCGCGTCGGCGGAGGCGGCGACTCCCGTCACCGCCGCGAGCAGCAGCGCCAGTCCCGCGCACCGAAAAACTCTCATCCTACTCGCCATACGTCTCCTGTCCGAACAAGCTGGCCGCGGCGTCTTCCCGGCGCGTCATCAACCCAAAGGCCCGGACCATCTCGTCCCGCACCACCCGCTCCGCGGGCGCCTGGGCCGCGGCTGCCTGGGAGACGCCGGCGCCCATTGCCGGCACCGGGTTGCGGACTTCCTCCGGCAGCGTCGTCAGCACGGCGCCGCCTCCGTCGGTAATCGTCAACCCGCCCGGCGCGGGGCCGCCCTGGGCCATCAGCACCTTCGGAGCGGTCTCCGCGCTCGGCTTCGGCGGCCGGACCGCCGGCCGCTCCTGTCGGGCCACCTGGAACGGGCGCGCGGCGCTCCGCCGCGGCTTCCGCACCGGCCGCTGCACGGCGACCGCCACCGGCCGCTGCACCCGCCGTGCCGGCTTCACCTTCCGGCGGGCTCCGCGGGAGGCGACCTGTTCCGCGTCGAGCTTCGGCGTCTCGGCTCGGCTCGGGGTCGCCACCGGAATTCTTACCTCACGGGACGCAATGGCGGCCGGTGGCGCGACCGGAGCGGCCGTACCGCCGCTCTTCAGCAGTTGGCTCCCGCTCCAGACTGCCAGGGCCAGCGCGGCGAGCTGGAGCGCCGGGCGGAGCGCCGCGGGGCGCCGCAGGCTCTCCCACAGGCCGGACCAGAGCCCCGCGCGGGCGGTGCGGGCCGCTTCCTCCTGCGCCAGCCGCTCGGAGAAGGCGGGCCAGAGGTCGACCGCCGGCGCTTCGGCCGCCGCCTGGAGCGCGGAGAAGGCGCCCTGGTAGGCGGTCAGCTCCGCGGCACAGGCCTGGCAGCGCGCCAGGTGCTCCGAAAGGGAGAGCGCGCGCTCGTCCCGCAGCTCGCTCGCGGCGTACGCCGGTGCCAGCTCTCGAGACTCCGCGCAGGAGATCGAGTCGCCGAGGCGGGTGGAGAAGCGCGCCCAGAGATCCGGCACGGCGGGCTCCGACGCCGTGGACAGCGCTCGCAGGGCTCGCCGCAGCCGCACCCGCTCCTCGGCGCAGCCGGCGCAGGCCTCCAGGTGCCGTTCCAGCCGCTCCGCCTCTGCCGGGGCCAGCTCCGCCTCCAGCAGCTCCGGAAGGCGCTCGCGGAAGTCGCTACACCGCATGGGGGTCCCTCACCATCGCCTCGAAGCGCTCCTTGAACATCTTGCGCGCCCGGAAGAGCCGCGTCTTTACCTGGCTCAGCGAGAGGTTGAGCACCTCCGCGATCTCTTCGTAGGCAAGCTGCTGGAAGTGCCGCAGCACCATCACCGCCCGGTAGTCCGGCGGCAGCGTCCGCAGCACCCGGTGCACCACCTGGTGGTCTTCCTGCTGCTGCATCAGCTCTTCCGGATCCGGCTCCGGCTCCTCGAGCAGGCGGCTCTCGTCCTCGTGCCGGACGTCGTCCAGGAACTCGAAGCGGCTCTTTCCCCGGCGCCGGATCTCCGTGATGCAGAGATTCACCGCCACGCGGTAGAGCCAGGTACTGAAGGTCGAATCCCCCCGGAAGCTGCCGAGGCTGCGGTGGAGGCGCAGGAACGTCTCCTGCGTCACGTCGGCCGCGTCCTCCCCATTGGAGAGCATCCCGAGGCTCACGTTGTAGACGTAGCCCTGGTACTTCCGGAACAGCGACTCGAACGCCTGCCGGTCCCCCTGCCGCGCGCGCTCCAGGAGGCGCAGGTCGGGATCAGCGGCGTTGAGCAGGCCGTCGTGTGAGTGGCTGCGGATCATCTGGGCTGGAAGCGTGGCGCCCACGGCTGGTACTCCTCCCCAGTAGGACTCGCCCCCCAGGAGAGAAGTTGCCCGGATTTCCCCGCCGGGCCGATGTAGGCTTAGAAGAGGGCGCTTACCGGACCCTGAGACGCCGGCGCGGGCGGCGGCGTTCACTCCGGGGCGCAGGAGCGGCCGGGGCGGCGAGAGAAGCATGCGGCGAGGGGCGCGGAGAACCGCGCCGGGAGAGGGACCACTTTGGGCAAGACAGCGTTCGTGTTTCCGGGTCAGGGCTCGCAGAAGGTCGGGATGGGGCGCAGCCTGGTGGAGGAGAGCGAGACGGCGCGGGAGCTCTTCGCGCGGGCCGACACGATCCTCGGATTCGAGCTGAGCCGGCTCTGCTTCGAGGGGCCGGAGAGCGAGCTGGTGCGGACCGAGATTACGCAGCCGGCGATCTTCACCGTGAGCGTGGCGGCCGGGCGGATGCTGGAGGAGCGGGGATGCACCGCCGAGGTCGTGGCGGGACACAGCCTGGGCGAGTACTCCGCGCTGGTGCACGCGGGGGTGATGAGTTTTGAGGACGGTCTCCGCGTGGTGCGGCGCCGCGGCGAGCTGATGGCGGAGGTGGGTGACCGGGTCTCCGGCGGCATGGCGGCGATCCTGAGCCTGCCGGCGGAGACGGTGGCGGAGGTCTGCGCCGCCGCGGCGGAGGCCGGAGTGGTGGAAGTGGCCAACTTCAACTCCCCGAACCAGACCGTCATCTCCGGCGAGCTGCCGGCGGTGGAGCGCGCGATGGCGCTGGCGAAGGAACGCGGCGCGCGCCGGGCCGTGGCGCTGAATGTCTCCGCGCCGTTCCACAGCAGCCTGATGGCGCCGCTCGCCGCGGAGATGGAAGAGGTCCTCGCGCGGGTCGAGATGCGGGAGCCGCGCATGCCGGTGGTCGCCAACGTCACCGCCCGGTACGTGCGGACCCCGGACGAGATTCGCGAGGCGCTGGTGCGGCAGCTCGCGGGCAGCGTGCGCTGGACCGAGACGGTGCGCCTACTGGACGCGGACGGGGTGGAGACGCTGGTCGAGGCCGGTCCCGGCCGGGTGCTCTGCGGCCTCGGCCCCCGCATCGTGCCCGGACTGGCCGTGGTCGACACCGCCGAGGCGCTGCAGCGCGCGGGCGGCGCTTGATCTACACCACGCGGGGGAAAAAGGACCGGGAATGAACGCGCCGGAGCTCCATCACCAGGCATCTGACCTCGATCTCCAGCAGGCGCAGCTCGAGTGGCTGCGCTCGCTGCCGGAGCGGGTGCGGGAGACGGTGCTGCGCCCGCGGGACATCACCCGGATCCTGGACCGCTCGGCGCAGGTGGTGCGGGGCGCCGGTCACCAGGCGCTGGCGGAGCTCGACGCCGAGGCCTACCGGGTGGCGACCGAGATGGAGCCGGCGGTCGGCCTGGAGGCGACGCTCCGCTACCTGCGGGACAGCCTGGGCCGCGCCCTGCGAGGCGCGTACGCGGGACGTGAGTCGGAGGCGTCGGTGGCGATCGACCGGATCATCACCTGTGTTACCGACGCCGTCTGGCGTGCCCATACCGACTCGCTGGAGGAGACGATCCGCCGCCAGCAAGAGGATCGCCTCTCGCAGGAGCTGATGCTCGCCAAGCGCATCCAGGAGCGCCTCCTGCCCCGCACCATTCCCCAGGTCCCCGGCTTCGACATCGCGGGAAAGGTGCTGGCGGCGGCGGAGGTGGGCGGCGACTACTGGAGCTGCAAGAGCTATCCGGAAGACGGGATCGTCACCCTCAAGCTGGCCGACGTGACGGGACACGGCATCGCCGCGGCGACCCTGGTCGCGGCGGTCAAGTTCATCAGCGGCGGCTACTACCGGGGCGCCAAAACGGCGGCGCAGGTGATGGAGCGGACCAACCACGTGCTGGTGAAGGAGACCCCACACGAGATCCTGGTGCCGATGGTCTACGCATGGCTCTATCCCTACAGCGGCGCCATGAGCGTGGTGAATGCCGGCCACTCTCCGGTGCTCCACTTCCAGGACGGCTCCGTGCGGCGCATCGAGACCACGGGACTGGCCCTCGGGCTGATGGAGACGCGCTACCGGGAAGTGCGCCTGGAGCTGGCGCCGGGCGATCTCTTCTTCACCTGCTCGGACGGCGTCACCGCCCCCTCGGCCGAGAAGGCGGTCGGCGAAGACTGGGTGATCGAGCAGGTGCAGCGGGGGCGCGACCTGCCCGCGGCCGAGTTGGTGGAGCAGATCCTCACCAACGCCCTGGAAGCCTACGGCACGCCGCAGGACGACATGTCGGTGCTGGTGGTGCGGCGGGTCTCGTAGGGAAAGGCTAAAGCCCCTTAAAGGCTAAAGGCTAAAGGCTAAAGTCCGAACCCTCCGTGAACGGTAGATCCTGCTCCTGCTCTTGCTCGCTGGCGACCCTCGTTGCTTCCGCACGTCCTCGCCGGCTCGGGCCGCGGGGCGTAGCAGTACGACGGCGGCGGCAGCTACCTGCCGCCGCCGTCGGGCCGGCTTGCCGACGGCATGCTGTTCAGCTTGTCCGGGTTGGCGGGCGCCGGTCGGGCGTCGGCGGCGGCCGGCGGCGCCGCGTCGCGGGTCGGGTCCTCGGCACAGCCGGAGAGCGTCGCAGCCGGGACCCAGACGACCGCGAGCCAGCCGGTGAGCGCTGCCAGGCGAAGCGACTTCATTCCAGGTCCCAGAGATACTTGTTGAGATCCACGATGCGGATCTCCCGGTTGTTCTTGTTCACGTGCCAGTCCGTGCCCGCCGCCAGCTGGCCCGCGGTCATGAACTTGACGTGGCCGTCCACGAAGGCGACGGTGCCGCCCAGGTTTCCGTGGCGGGGCTGCTCGAAGCCCCCATACGGGCCGAACCGCGCGCCCTGCCCCCAGGCGCCGTTGTTCCAGGTGCAGCCGTCCGGGCTGGTGTGGGTGGCCGGCGCCTCCACCAGGTAGTAACCGCCGTTCGCCGGGTAAAGCGTGCTGGAGTTGGTCCACGCGCCCGCTCCCGGCGCGAACGCCATCCCGGTGAACATGACCGTCTCCGCCGGCTTGCTGATCCGCGGCGTCGGGGTCGGCGGCCCGGACTGCAGCCTGACGGTGTCGAACTGCGCGCAGCTCTCGGCCCAGTTCATGTAGGTGAAGTTCCAGCCGTAGCCCTGCCAGAGCGAGAGGTTCTGCGGCAGCGCCAGCCGCGGATCGCGCCAGACGGAGAAGCCGCTGGCGGTAGCGTCGACCATATTCGGGCAGCGGAAGAGCTGATACCCCTTGACATACGGCTCGATCAGCCCGGCCCAGGAGCGGCGGTCCGCCCCGGAGGCGCCGTTGTACGCCAGGGGCATCACCTCGTCGTAATCCTGACAGTACATCATCACCGCGCTGCCGATCTGCCTGGCATTGGAGAGGCACTGCGCCTGGCGGGCCTTCTCCCGTGCCTGGGCAAAGACCGGAAACAGGATTGCGGCGAGGATGGCGATGATCGCAATCACCACCAGCAGCTCGATCAAGGTAAATGCGCGTCTTCGCGCAGACGGCAGCGGGGCACTGGGCACGCGGGACATGGAGCTTCGCCTTTCCTGTTGAAGTTGCTCGCAGCTACTACCGGCACGGAGCCCGGCCCCGGCGCAGGGCGACCCCGCATGGAAAACGGGCGGGCGCCTGGCTTCGGTCTAAGGAATATCTAAGTAGACTCCCCCGTGCGGCGAAGCGGGGTGTGGAGCGGCTCCGAGGCGCTGGAGCCGGCTTTCGAGGCTCGTAACAGGTCTGGAGTCGAAAAGACCGCCGCCCGGTGGCCGGGCGGCGGTCCAAAGAGCGATCCTTTGCCGGAGAGCCTACGGGCCTACGCGCATGTGGGGGCTCTGCGGGTAGCCCGCGTAGCTGCCGCTGGTCCGGGCGCTGTTGTCCTTCATGAAGCGCTCGTACTTGGCCCACTTCACGTGACCGTCGCAGTAGGCGATGTTCATGCCCTCGCTGTGGCGGAAGAACTTGTTGTCCTTCGTGGTGCCGATACCGGTGGTGCAGGCGCTGCCGAACTGCGCCACCGCCGGGTTGGTGGTGTAGCTGATGACGTAGGCTTCCACCAGGAACGCCGCCTCGGCGGGATTCGACACGAACTCACTGCCGACACAGGAGTCCCAGGCGTTGGTGCAGAGGCTCGTCTGCGGCGTGGGGAAGCCCGCGAACATCACCGTGCCCCACCAGTCGTAGTAGCTGTAGCGGAGCCAGGAGGGCCACGCATAGCTGGAGGAGACCACGGCCGGTGCCGCCGTGCAGCCGGTGGTGAAGGCGGCCTTATCCTTCGGCGCGCTGGGGCAGAGGAAGACGCCCGTGTTCTTGACGTACGGGTTGATCATCTCCATCCAGGTGTGGTTCGCGCCCGGAGCCGCGGCCCACCAGTTGTACATGGACTGCTCGTCGTAGTCCTGCGTGTACATCTTCACGCCGGTCATGATCTGCTTCAGGTTCGACGTGCAGCTCGCCGCCCGGGCCTTCTCACGGGCCTGCGCAAAGACCGGGAAGAGGATCGCGGCGAGAATCGCGATGATGGCGATCACCACGAGGAGCTCGATGAGCGTAAACCCTCGTCGTACCAAACGTTGCATGAGCACCCTCCCGCCTCGTGCGAGGCGATGATTACTGCGGATGTGCGCAGAAACTTTCTTTGGCCGGCGCAGCGATCGCCGCATTCGAAAAGGCAAGTTTGCCGCCGTACCGGAGCGGGTATCTTCTACAATTGCCGCCGCGCCAAATGAATTACAGAGAACTGTAGCAGTTCCACCTCCGGAACGAAAGCTTTGCCGTATAGCAGGCGGACAGAGTCTACCTAATCGCAACACGAGCGCCTGCTCTCTCGTAAGACGAGAGACCACCGCAGACCCAACGGGCCGGCCTCTTGGCGTAAGAGGCCGGCCCGTTCTGATCTACCGCGCGGCAGCGTGCCGCGCCAGCCGCCAGGCGGTTACTGCGTCGGCGGAGGAGGCAGCTCGCCCGGGTTCGTCTGCGGGGCGGTGCCCGTGGTGCTGCCGGCGCCACCCGGGGGGGTGGGAGGCGCGGGGGTGGTGTTCACCGGAGGCATGTCCTCAGCCGACTCTCCGCCCCCGGTGCACCCTACCAGGAGGGAGGCCGTGAGGATGGCGCCCAGCGCCAGGACCGCAACAGGTCGCATTCGCATGTTTTTCCTCATTCCGGATACCGGGATCACAATCGCAGCGTCCAACGGGTAACCGTATCAGCTTTGGCTGCCGACCGCGAACTACCGCCGCCCGCGCTGGGCGGCGGTAGCTGGAGCGTTGGACGGCCGGCATTTACGGGCCGACGCGCATCACCGGGCTCTGCGGGTAATTGGCGTAGGCGCCGCTGGTGCGGGCACTGCTGTCCTTCATGAAGCGCTCGTACTTCGTCCACTTCACGTGCCCGTCGCAGAAGGCGATGTTCATGCCGCCGTTGTGGCGGTAGAACTTCGGGTCGTTGTTCCCGCTGTAGCCGGTAGTGCAGGCGCTCCCGAACTGGGCCACCGTGGGGTTGGTGTTGTAGGAGATGAAGTAGCCCTCGATCAGGAACGCCGATTCCGCCGGATGCTCCACGAACTCCGCCCCAACACACTTCTCCCAGTCAGCCACGCACAGTGAGGCGCGCGGCGTGGGGAAGCCGGCGAACATGACAGTGCCGGACCAGTTGTAGTAGGTGTACCGCGCCCAGCCCGGCCACACGTACGTCGACGGCACGCTCGCGGGCGCGTCGGCGCACGAGGTTACATACGCGCTCCGGTCCTTCGGCGCGCTGGGACACATGAAGACGCCCGTGTTCTTGACGTACGGGTTGACCATCTCCATCCAGGTGTGCCAGACACCGCCCGGCACCTGGTACCACAGGTACTCCATGGACTGCTCGTCGTAGTCCTGCGAGTACATCTTCACGCCGGTCATGATCTGCTTCAGGTTCGACGTGCAGCTCGCCGCCCGTGCCTTTTCGCGGGCCTGGGCGAAGACCGGGAAGAGAATCGCCGCGAGGATAGCGATGATGGCGATCACCACGAGAAGCTCGATGAGTGTGAACCCTCGTCGGACCAAACGTTGCATGTGCACCCTCCTGCCTCCGTCGTACGGAGGCACTTGATTACTGCGGATAATCGCAGAGGATTCCGGCCGGCACGCAACTATTCGCCCCGGGTACCCGGCGAAGGATACCGGGCCTGCGGGATGGCACGAACAGCGGAGCCGCGCCTAATGAAGGAACATGGAACTGTAGCGACTCGCCTGAGTGGACGAAAACCGCGATGGATGACGTGCGGTTCAAGTCCATTCAATTGCAACGCAAGCGCCTCATTCCGTGGAGCCCGGCCAACCGGGGGCAGAGGTAGCCCTCTGCCGCGGTGGCGATCTGGCTGAAGGTGGCTTCCCGACGCGCCGGTGGGCCGCTCCACAACCAGCTACCGTCGAAGTTCGCCTGCTCCGCCTAACTTTCCTCTAAAAAATGCCGGTTCGCCCAAAGGATTACCGGCGTCCAACCTTTCCCTCGGCTCCTAAGACAGGAAGACCGCCGCTCCCTAAGACGGAACGGCGGTCTTCCCAGCGCCTGGTTGCCTGCTGGAGATCAGGGGCCGACGCGCATGTGGGGGCTCTGCGGGTAGTTGGCGTAGGCACCGGTAGTCCGGGCGCTGCTGTCCTTCATGAAGCGCTCGAACTTGGCCCACTTCACGTGCCCGTCACAGTAGGCGATGTTCATGCCGTCGTTGTGACGGAAGAACTTGATGTCCTTCGAGATGCCGATGCCGGTGGTGCAGGCGCTGCCGAACTGGAGCGCGGCATACGGATACGAAACGAAGTAGCCCTCCACCAGGAACGCTGCCTCCGCCGGGTTCTCAGTGAACTCCGCACTCCGGCAATGGTCCCATGGGTTGGTACAGAGGCTCTGGCGCGGTGCCGGGAAGCCGGCAAACATGATCGTACCCCACCAATCGTAGTAGGTGTAACGGATCCAACCGGGCCATGTGTAGGTAGAACTCAGGTACCCGCCGTCACACCCGGTCGTGAAAGCGTTCTTGGCCTTCGGCGCGCTCGGGCACTGGAAGATGCCCGTGTTCTTCACGTATGGGTTGACCATCTCCATCCAGGAAGTCCAAGAATTGGGATCGTAGCGGTACCAGAGATACTCCATCGACTGCTCGTCGTAGTCCTGGGAGTACATCTTCACGCCGGTCATGATCTGCTTCAGGTTCGAAGCGCAGCTTGCGGACCGGGCCTTCTCGCGGGCCTGGGCGAAGACCGGGAACAGGATCGCCGCCAGGATCGCGATGATTGCGATGACTACGAGCAGCTCGATCAGGGTGAATCCACGCTTGGTGAGCCGTTGCATTCGCACCCTCCTGCCCCCACGCCTGGGGGCGAGTGAGAAGTTGGGGCACTTCTGCCCAATTAGTTGGCGCGCCGCCTGCAGGTACTGAGCTTTTACGGCGCTTTGTTGATGAACACCAGAGTCCTTCGGCAGTGGGCCAGGGCACTCCTTCCCCGAAGTGACGTTTCATGTCCGGTATAGTTGCGGCCGGTTGCAACACAAACGGCAAGAATCTCGTCTCCGCTGCTCCCGCGCCGCTGGCCGATCCCCTCAGGAGCCGGCCAGCCACCTGGCGAGTCGCCGCTGCAGCAGCTCCGGGAAGGCCGCCAGCCAGCGCTGGTTGAGCGGAGAGGGATGCGGAAGGGGACACACGGTAAGGCGCCGGGTGACCCGCTCCCCCTCGTACTCGGCCGAGATCTCACAGGTTAGCTCCGCCTCGTAGCGGTCCTCGCGCGCCCAGAGCTCGTCGAGCGCCCCCTCTGGCGCGAAAGGGCCGAACCACCTGAACGCTTCCGTTCCCAGGGTCAGCACCACGTCGCCCTGCCAGTGGCAGGTCAGCAGCCGCGCCACCAAGGGGCGGAACCGCTCCTTCACCCGGTCCGGATAGGCCTTGTTTCCCGGCGGCTTGTAGGGGACGGTGTTGGAGAGGAAGACGTGCCGCAGCGCGCTCTCCAGGTAGCGGTCGTCCGGGGGCGGCGTCTCCCCCACCGCCTGGAGCACGCCTTCCCGCACGCGGCGTCCGGCCGCGCCGACCTGCGGCTGCGCCAGCCGCACCTCATCCCGGCCGGGGTCCCGCCCAAAGGAGCAGACCCGGGCTTCCAGGGCGCCGGCATAGGCGACCGGCACGTACGGGTCGCGGCCGGCCCGCTCGTAGACCGGCACGTCGATCGGAAAGCCGCCGCGCCGCGCTTCCGCTTCCATCTCGGCCAGCAGCTGTTGCAGGTTACTCATTCGTCGTTAGAATCTCTGGCTATACGGCGCGCCCGCCGGAGACCGAAGTGCGGGCGTACCGCGAATCTCTTCCGCGCCGGAGCGCCGGTCCCTTCCCCTGGATCCGTAAGGGAGCGAGGGGGCGGCGGCTGGAACGCCGCAGGAAGGCGGCGGCGCGGGGGCGAACCTGATCCTGGGCGAAGGCCCCGGGGAGAGACGGAATGGCCGCACAACCCTGCGTCCGCCATCCGGACCGCACCACGCTGGTGCGCTGCGGGCGCTGTGAAAAGCCGATCTGTATCGACTGCATGGTCGACTCGCCGGTCGGCAAGAAGTGCCGGGACTGCGCGCGGAACCGCACCCACGTGGAGGAATCGAACGCGGTGCAGGTGGTCCGCGCCTTCACGGCGGCCACGGCGCTGGCGATCCCGATGGGCTGGGTGATGCACCAGATTACCCTGCTGCTGCTGCCGTTCGTCTACGGCTACGTAGTGGCGGAGGTCGGGCTCCGGGCGGGCCAACGCCGCCGGACGCTCGCCATGCAGGTCTCGGTGGGGGTCGCGGCCCTGATCGGAAGTGTGGCCGGCTTTCTTCTGCGCTGGCAGGGCGACCTGGAGCTGATCCGGGCGCTGGCGGACTCGCCTACGCTGCTGTGGGCGCTGGGAATGCCGCTTTTGGCAACGGGAATTGGCGTGGCGTGTGCCGTGGCGCGGGTGCGCTTCTGGTAAGTCGCGACGGCGGAAAGTAGAAGCATGGCGTTACAGATCGAGGAAATCCTGGCGCTGCAGGCGCTGGACATCGAGATCGGCAAGCTGGAAGCGGAGCTGGCGGCGCTCGATCGCGGCGAGCGGGTAGAGCGAGCGCTGGCGGCGCGGCAGGCGCGGCTGGAGAACGCGGACCGCCGCCTGCGCGGCCTGGAGGCGGAGCAGCGCCACACCGAGCTGGAGCTGAAGGCGCTGGAGGAGAAGAAGCACGCGGAGTCGCGCAAGCTCTACGAGGGCCGCATCACCGCGCCCCGGGAGCTGCAGGCACTCCAGGCGGAAGTCGACGCCCTGGAGCGGCAGCGCCAGAGGCTGGACGAGTCGATCCTACGGCGCATCGACGAGGTGGAGGCCGCGCGGCAGACGCGCGATACCGCGCAGGCCTCCGTCGACGAAGCCGAGAAGGCGCTGGCCGTGCTGCAAAAGCGGTACGAGAAGGCGCGGCAGCGGATCGAGGGCCAGGTCGCGAAGCTGACGCCGGAGCGGGAGCGGCTGGCGAGCGTGATCAAGCCGGACGTGCTCCGCCGGTACAATGACATCCGCCGCCGCAACCACAACATCGGCGCGGCGCGGGTGGAGAACGGCGCCTGCGGTGGCTGCCGCATGAAGGTCGGCGCCGCGCTGCTCCGCCGCTTGCTGGCGAGCGACAGCTACGTCTACTGCGAAAGCTGCACGCGCTTCCTGTTCCCGGAAGCCGAGTAGCTCCGCGCCCAGCGCACCACCTGACGGTACAGTCGCTCCTCCGCCCCGGTGAGGAGGAGCGACGCCTTCCCCCGCACCCCGGGCCGCGCCCGCAACAGGCGGTAGCTGAAGCGGTCCCGCGCCCCCCACCGGTACTTGTAGCTCTCGTCGCCGCGGAGGAAGTCGAGCTCTCTCGCTCCTTCCCGGACCGCCTCCCGCGCGGCGTGCGCGATCAGGAGATTGCCGGGACCGTGCTTTCCCAGCTCCGGCTCCAGGCCGCCGGCGTAGTAGTAGAGCCGGTCGCCGGACTGAAACCCGTAGAAGGCGGCCGCGTCCCGCCCGCCGATCCGCAGCAGGTAGAGCCGCAGCAGTCCGCGCGCTTCCAGGGCCTCCGCGGCCTCCCGGTGGAACCGGCGGACCCGCTCCCCTGCAAAGCTCCCCGGCAGACCGCGGGACCGCCAGCGCCGGGCGTGCAGTTGAAAGAAGCGCTCCAGGCAGGGCTGCAGCCCCACCTCGCGAACGGAGAGTAGTTCAAGACCGCTCTCCCGCGCCAGCCGGCGGCGACTGTAGCGCAGTCCTTCCCGCAGCCCCCGCGGGAGGGTGTCTTCCCAGCTCTCGTCGCACGGCGGCAGCGGTAGGTAGGGGCAGGTCTCCTGCACGGAGCCGCTCCCCAGCTCCGGCCGCAGGAGCAGGGGTGATTCCGGCCGGAGGTGGCGGAAGTCGCAGCAGTCCCACCCCTCGCCCTGGTCGAGCCATTCCGCCAGGGAGGCGAGGACCGGTGCCTCCCAGCCCGGCGCGACCAGGAGATCGAGGTAGTCCGAGTGACCGCAGCCGAGCAGCCGCAGCCGCCGCAGCGGCAGCCGCCGCAGCGGCAGCCCTGGGGAGGCGCTGAGGGTGAACGCCGCCAGACCGACGAGCCGCCCCTCCGCGCGCCAGGCGAGGGTGAGAAGCCGTCCCCGCCCGAGGTGCCGCCACCACGGCAGCAGCCAGGCCGGACTCTGGAACGGAGTCGCTCCGGGAGTGCGCCCCCACAGCTCCCACCACTCCGCCTCCAGATCCGCCAGGGCCGGCTCGCCTTCCCGGAGATCGCGCTGCAGCAGACCCGCAGGAAACCGGAGGTCCGTTATCGGTATCAAAGAAGCTGGCTGCTCCCGGAGGCCCGCTCCGGCCCGCGCGGATCGATCGGATTCCACGGCATGATTCCTGCCCGTCTACTCTGGCCCCTGGCCGCCCTGCTCGGTGTCGCCCCCGCTTTCGCGGCCCTCGCGCCCGCCCCGCCGCCGCCGGCGCGTGGGACGGCTCCCACCGCGGAGACGGAGAAGCTCTTCGAAGAGAAGGTACGCCCTCTCCTCTTCGAGAAGTGCTTCTCCTGCCACGGAGACACGAAGCAGTTCGGCGACCTGCGCCTCGATTCCCGCGCGGCGCTGCTGAAAGGCGGCACCACCGGTCCGGCAGTGGTTCCCGGAGACCCGGAGAAGAGCCTGCTGATCCAGGCGGTGCATCAGAGCGGCGCGCTCAAGATGCCGCCGGCCGGTAAGCTGACCCCGGCGCAGGTTGCCGACCTGGAGCGGTGGGTCCGGCTCGGCGCCTACTGGCCGGAGCCCCGCGGTGGGAAGCCGAAAGCAGCCGAAGCCCCGCACTGGGCGTTCCTGCCGGTGCGCCCGCAGCGGCCGCCCGCGGTGAAGGACTCCGCCTGGGCCCGGAACCCGATCGACGCCTTCCTCCGCGCCCGGCTCGAGGCCGCCGGCCTGCCTCCCGCGGCTCCGGCCGATCGCCGCACGCTGATCCGGCGCGTCACCTTCGACCTGATCGGGCTGCCGCCCACGCCCGCGGAGGTGCAGGCGTTCGTCTCGGACCGGTCGCCGGACGCCTTCGAGAAGGTGGTCGACCGCCTCCTCGCCTCCCCGCACTTCGGGGAGCGCTGGGGCCGGCACTGGCTCGACCTGGTCCGCTACTGCGACTCGTTCGACGCGCGCCTGCTGGGGGAGAACAACGGCGGCAACGTGATGGACGTCCGGGACGCCTGGCGCTACCGCGATTGGGTGGTCTCCGCCCTGAACCGCGACCTCCCCTACGACCGGTTCCTGACGCACCAGGTGGCGGGCGACCTCCTCACCGCCCGCGGTGAGGCCGGAGTGGACGGCATCATCGCCACCGGCATGCTCGCGATCGGCAACTGGGGCGGCGGGGACGCGGACAAGGAGAAGCTGCTCACCGACATCGCGGACGACCAGCTCGACGTCGTGAGCCGCACCTTTATGGGGGTTACCCTCTCCTGCGCCCGCTGCCACGACCACAAGTTCGACCCGTTCACCACGCAGGACTACTACGCGCTCGCGGGGATCTTCTTCAGCACCCACATTCTGGAGAACGTCGGGCCCAAGACGAACGGCCCTCCGATGCTCCGGATTCCGCTGCTCACGCCCGCGGAGAAGCAGGCGCGCGAGCGGTACGCGGCGCGCGCGGCGGAGCTGGAGGGCGAGCTGAAGCGCGAGACGGAGGCGGCCTACACCGCCCACGCCCAGAAGATGCTGCCCGAGACGGCGCGCTACCTCACCGCCGCCTGGGAGGCCACCCGGGGCGGCGGCACAGCAGGCCTGGAGCGGCTGGCCGCCGAGCGCGGCCTGCAGCCGGCGGCCCTCTCCCGCTGGATCGACTACCTCGGCCTGAGCGACTACCCGCTGATGACGGTGCCGGTCAGCGCCCATCTCGGCGTCGAGCAGATCTTCGCGTGGAAGGGAGCGGCCGACACGCCCTCGCTGACGGTGAACGCCACCGACCGTGAGCAGACCCTGTTCACGTTCAAGCTGCCGCCGCGCTCCGTCTCCGTCCACCCGGGACCGAGCAACGGGGTCGCCGTGAACTGGACCAGCCCGCTCAGCGGGGAGGTGGAGGTGACACTCGCGGCGGCGGATGCCGACCCGGTCTCGGGGGACGGGGTGGCGTGGGCGCTCGACCACCGGGGCACCGGCGGCGTGCGCGAGCTGGCCGCGGGCAACCTCCCGAACGGCGGCGCCGGTGGAACCGCCTCGCCGGTCACCGTCCGCGTGGCTCGCGGCGAGACGCTGCAGCTCCTGATCCTGCCGAAGAACGGGCACGGCTGGGACACCACCACCGTCCGCTTCACCCTCCGGGAGAAGGACGGCGCCCGCGCGTGGGACCTGGCAGAGGATGTCATTCCGGATCCGCTGCTCGGAGGGCGCGGCAACCCGCGGCCGGACCGCTACGGCAACGCGGGGGTCTGGAGCTTCCGGGACATGGCAGACCGCAGCCGCGGCGGCGGGATCCGGTCGGACGACCCCGCCCTGGCCGCCTGGAGTGAAGCCCTGCGGACCGCGCCCGCCGGCGACGCCGCGCGGCCCCGGATCGAAGCCGCAGCCGCGGCGTTCGCGCGCTCGTTCCAGCTCGTCGATGCCCGCAGCCCGTTCTGGCCCGCCGCCGGCGGGGAAAGTGCCCTGGAGGCACCGGCCCGAGAGCGCCTGGCACGGCTCCGCGCGGCCCTGGAGGAGCACCGCCGCCAGGCCCCGCCTCCCGTGCAGTACGCCAACGGCGCGCAGGAGGGCGGCGTGCCCGGCAGCCCGCACGCCGGCGTGCACGACGTGCCGGTCCACATCCGCGGCAGCTACTCACGCCTCGGGGAGGTGGTCCCCCGCCGCTTCCCGGTGGTGCTCGCCGGGGAGCAGCAGCCGCCGCTGCGAGAGGGCAGCGGCCGCCTGGAGCTGGCCCGGTGGCTCGCTTCCCCGGAGAACCCGCTGACGGCGCGGGTGATGGTGAACCGCGTCTGGCAGCACCTCTTCGGCGAAGGCCTGGTGCGAACTCCCAGTAACTTCGGCAAGCTCGGCGAGCCGCCGACCCATCCCGAATTGCTGGATTATCTCGCCTCGGTCTTTACTTCCCCCGCCAGCGGCGACACTTCGGTGGCAGGCGCCGGGACAGAGAGACGGAGCGACGGAGAGACAGAGCGAGTCCGAACCGCCGCTTTGCGTGGGCCAGCCGTCGCATCTGGAAGTAAGGGTTCGAAATTCATCCCTCATCCCTCATCCTTCATCCCTCAAGAGGGGCTCGGATGGAGCGTGAAGCGGTTAATCCGGCTGATGGTGCTCTCCTCCGCCTACCAGCAGAGCAGCGCGGGCGATCCGCGGACCGAGGCACGGGATCCGGACAACCGGCTCTTCGGGCGGCAGAACCGCCGCCGGCTGGAAGCGGAGCTGCTGCGGGACAGCCTGCTGGCGGTCACCGGCACGCTCGACCGGCGCCAGGAAGGACCGGCGACGCGCGACTTCAACGATCCGCGGCGCACTCTCTACCAGATGACGGTCCGCTCCGACCGCTCCGGCTACGGGCCGCTCTTCGACGTCGCGGACCCGACCGCGCACGTGGACAGGCGAACCGTCTCCACGGTCGCCCCGCAGGCGCTGTTCATGCTGAACCACCCGTTCGTGCTCGCCCGCGCGAAGACCCTGGCGGAGCGGGTCCGGCGGGAGGCGCCCGAGAGCCTCTCCCGCATCCGGCTGGCCTACCTGCTGCTCTACGGACGGCCCCCGCGCAGCGCGGAGCTGGCGCTGGGCCAGCAGTTCCTCCGCGAGGCGGAGGCGGCGGGGCAGGGCGAGCGGGCGTGGGAGGAGTACGCCCTCGTGCTGCTCTGTGCGAACGAGTTTACGTACGTGGATTAGAGGCTCCCGATGAACCGAAGACGACTACTCACCCAGAGCGCCAATGGCTTCGGCATGCTGGCACTGGCGGGCCTGCTTAATGAAGAAGCGGCGGCCGCGGCGAAGCCAGCGCCGCGTGGGGCCGAAGCGGTGGGCGGCCTACCGGGGCTGCCGCACCTGCCCGCCCGCGCGAAGCGGGTGATCTTCCTCTTTATGTCCGGGGGACCGTCGCACGTCGACACGTGGGATCCCAAGCCGCGGCTGCAGGCGGAGAACGGCAAGCCGCTGCCGTTCCCCATGCCGGCGCTCGTGCGGACGAAAACCGGCAACCTGCTCGCCTCGCCGTTCGAGTTCCGGAAGCACGGCCAGTGCGGAACGGAGGTGAGCGAGCTCTTTCCGCACATAGCTACCTGCGTGGACGACCTCTGCGTGGTGCGGTCCATGATGGCGGACAACATCAACCACAACGGCGCCTGCCTCCAGATGAACACGGGAGAGCAGGCGTTCAGCCGTCCGAGCATCGGCTCCTGGGTTACCTACGGCCTCGGCTCCGAGAACCGCAGTCTGCCGGGCTACCTGGTGATCAGCCCCGCCCAGCCGGCCCAGGGTGCCCCGCTCTGGAGCAGCAGCTTCCTGCCCGCCGCCTACCAGGGGACCCTGGTCTCCGACTTGAAGAACCCGGTGGAGAACCTGAAGAACCCGGTCTTCCCGGAGGAGCGGCAGCAGGGGCAGCTCGCCCTGCTCAAGCGGCTCAACGAGCTCCACCGCACCGGCCGGGAAGAGGACAGCCGGCTCAACGCGCGGATCCAGTCGTTCGAGCTCGCGTTCCGGATGCAGCTCGAAGCGCCGCGCGCCTTCGACGTCGAATCCGAAAGCCCGGAGACGAAGAAGCTCTACGGGCTGGACGAGAAGCCGACCGAGATCTTCGGACGGCAGTGCCTGATGGCGCGGCGGCTCGTGGAGCGCGGAGTCCGGTTCGTGCAGGTCTACCACACCCAGACGGCGGGCCGCTCGAGCTGCCAGCTCTGGGACCAGCACGGCGGTCTGCGCGGCGGCCTGCGTGAGAACTGTGCCGCCACGGATAAGCCGATCGCGGGGCTACTGAAGGACCTGAAAGCGCGCGGCCTGCTGGAGGACACGCTGGTGGTCTGGGGCGGAGAGTTCGGCCGCACCCCCACCGCCGAAGGCACCGACGGCCGCGAGCACCACCCGTTCGGCTTCACCATGTGGCTCGCAGGCGGCGGGATCCGGGGCGGCCTCGCCTACGGCAGCACGGACGAGTACGGCTGGCACGCGCAGGACAAGAAGGTCCACGTCCACGACCTCCACGCCACGATCCTGCACCTGCTCGGGATCGACCACGAAAAGCTCACCTACCGCTACGGTGGACGCGACTACCGCCTCACCGACGTCTTCGGCAACGTGGTGAAAGAGATCCTGGCGTAGGGATTCCGAACCTGATTTCACCACAGAGCGCACAGAGGACACAGAGGCGGCACGGAGAGGGGAACAGAGGGTTGGGGCCGGATCCGCTTCCCGAGTCATTCAGCGGCCCCGGTCCGAGCCGGAATTCACCGCAGAGGACGCGGAGAGCGCAGAGGGAACGCAGAGGAAGAGCACCGCAGGGATGGCCTGGCTCGCCTGTCGAACCGTTCAGCGGCCCCGCAGTTTCTCCTCCTGGTTCCCCTCTCTGCGTCCTCTGCGCTCTCTGCGGTGAATTCCCGTTCCGGTTCCTCTCGGTGTGCTCGGTGCGCTCTGTGGTGAGTGAACGCGTCTACCGCCCGCGCTTCTGCTGGAAGAGCCAGGTAGCGAATTCCGGATCGTTGTAGGCCGGGTCCCAGCTGTTGTGACCGACGCCCGGGTACTCCGTGTACTTCACGCGGGTGCCGCCGGCCGCCTTGATCGCCTCCACCATCTCGCGGGAGTGTTGGACCGGAACGGCCTCGTCCTTGTCGCCGTGGAAGACCCAGATCGGGAGCTTGGTGAGCTTCGGCCCCATCTCGGCGGGGTTGCCGCGGCCGCAGATCGGCGCGACCGCCGCCCACCGCTCCGGGTGCTGCGAAGCGAGCGCCCAGCTTCCGAAGCCGCCCATGGAGAGGCCGGTCAGATACTGCCGGTCCCGGTCGATGCGGTACTCCTTCAGCGTCTGGTCGAGCGCTCCGAGCGCGACCGGCTTCATGCTCTCCCGGTCCCACCACTCGTTCGGCAGGCACTGCGGCATCACCACGATGCCCGGGAAGCGGTCCGCGTGCATCCGGATGGCGCCGCCGATGCCGACCTGGCTCTGCGCCAGGCCGTCGGTGCCGCGCTCGCCCGCGCCGTGGAGGAAGAGCACCACCGGCCACGCTTTGTCCGGGGTGTAGTTGCGCGGCACGTAGACCACGTAAGGATGCTCTCTGCCGTTGATCTGGATCGTCTTGTTCAGGAAGCCGGTAGGCGTCATACGCGTCTGTGCGGTCAGTGGCTGCGCCGCCAGGAGGGCCCCTCCGATCAGCAGCAGCGTGAAGTGTCGTCTGTCCATCGTCGGTCCGCTGGCATCAATCGGAGGAGTCTGAACCGGAGAAGAGCTTCGCCGGGGGGCGGGGTCGCACCTCTTCGCGGAGCCAGGGTGTAGTATAGGGGATAGGGTGTAGATCGGTGGCGGCGGGGTGCGCCACTCGAGTACGACCGCTCCTGCTCCACGCCTGCCGAATGGAGCGATGCGTCTCGGTTTGGGTCAGCCCCGCCAGCCGAGCGTCTACACCCTGGACCCTAAACCCTATCCCCTAGTAAATAGCGACCTGGCTGCCGGCCGGACCCTTGCTCACCTCGATGCGCGTGGGGAAGGCGTCCTTCAGCTCTTCCAGGTGGGTGATCACCAGGATGCGCGCGAAGTCGTCCTGCACGGCGTGGATCGCCTCGACCATCCGCTGGCGCCCTTCCTGGTCCTGGGAGCCGAAGCCTTCGTCGATCACCAGCGTCTCCAGGCGGGCGCCGGCGCGGCGGGCGAGAACCTTGGAGAGCGCCACCCGGATGGCGAAGTTGACCCGGAACGCCTCCCCGCCGCTGTAGAGCTCGTAGCGGCGCGGGCCGAGGCCGTCGCTGATCTCGATGTCGAGCGTCTCCGCCTGCCCGCCGCTGCGCAGCTCCTTCTGGGTGACGAGCCGCACGGCGAGCTGGCTCTCGCTCATCCGGGCGAGGATGGCGTTCGCCTCCTCCTCGATCTCCGGCAGCGCGTTCTCGATAATCAGCGCCTGGATCCCATTGCGGCCGAACGCCTTCGCCAGCTCTTCGTAGCAGCCCTCGTCCCGCGCGGCCGCGTCCCGCGCCTCCCGCCGGCTCTTCAGCTCGCCTTCCAGCGCCTCGCAGCGCGCCAGCGCCTGCTCCGAGGCACCGAGCCGCTGCGTCACGCTCGCCTCGGCCGTCTGCGCCTCGCGGCAGACCCGCTCCAGGTCGCGCACCTGCGCCTCCACGCCGCCGAGCGCCCCCAGGTCGCGCTCCGTCTCCAGCCGCGCCTCCCGGTCGGCCGCCATCGCCTCTTCACGCAGCCGGATCGCCTCGGCGAGCGCCGCGGCCTGTTCCAGTGCCCCCGGGAGCTCTGCTTCCGCCGCCTCGAGCGACTGCAGGTCGCGCTCCGCCGTGCCCAGTTCCGCGAGGCGCTTCGCCAGGGCGCGGCCGCGGCTCTCGTCATATCCCAGCGCGCGGATGCTCTCCTCCACCGCCGCCAGCTCCCGCCGCTCCTCCTCCGCGAACTGCCCCGCCTGGATGCGCGCCCCCAGCTCTTCCGTGGCGCGCAGCTCCTCCTCCAGCGTCTGGGTCACCGTCCGGATCCGCTGGCACTCCTGCTTCACCTGCGCGAAGCGGTCCCGCATCGCCTGGCCGGTCCGGAGCTTCGTCTCCAGCTCCTGCAGCTTCCGGCGGACCTCCGCCTCTTCCCGCTTCGCGTCGGCTTCCTTCTGGATCGCCTGGCCCTGGCGCAGCTTGAGCGCCTGCTTGTCGTCCCGCAGCTTCCGTCCGAGCTCGAGCCGCTTCTCCTCCGGAAGCGCGCCCTCGCAGGTGGGGCAGACCGCCCGGGCCGACTTGAGGATGGTGAACCGCTCGTCCGACTGCTCCAGCTCCTCCGCGCAGCGGCGCTGGTCGGCCGCCGCCTCCGCCCGCAGGCCCGCCAGCTCCGGCAGTCGCGCCTGCAGTACGGATCGCTCCTCCTGGAGGCGGTCGAGGGCGGCGATCTGCCGTTCCAGGTCCTGCAGGTCCCGCTCCATCTCCGGCAGCTTCTGCGCCAGCGCGCTCATCTCCCGCACCCGCTGCCGGGCGAGCTGGAGCTTCATGTTCAGGTCGTGCTCCGCCTGCTGCAGCTTGCGCCCCAGGGTGTTCCGCGCGCCCTCCAGGCGCCGCAGCTCCGCCAGCCGCTCCGCCAGCTCTTCCTGCTCCCGGCGCAGCGCCCGGTACTCCTCCGCGCGGGCGCGGATCGCGTCCGCCCGGCCCTGCAGCGCCTGCGCCGCCTCCACGCGCCGCCGGGCGGCTGCGAGGAGCCCCTGTTGCGTGCGGAGGTCCGCCTCGGCGGCCTGGAGCCGGCGGACAAGGTCGTCGCGGCGGCGGCGGATCTCATCCAGGCGGGTCTTCTCCGCGGCGGCCGCCTGCAGCTTCGCGCGAGCCGTCTCCAGCTCCAGCGCGGCCCGCTCCCGCTCCGCCCGCAGCCGCTCCACCTCCGCGCGCAGCTCCGGCTCCCGGGCGCGCTCCGTCTCCATCCGCTCGATCTCGAGCTCCAGCGACTTCCGCCGCGTCTGCGCCTCCGCCCGCTGGGCACGTGCGTCTTCCGCCAGCTCGTCGTAGACCCCCAGGCTCAGGATCTCGCCCAGGATCCGCTTCCGATCACCGGGGTTCTTGCGCGCGAACTCGTCCGACCGCCCCTGCAGGATGAACGCGGAGTTGATGAAGGTGTCGTAGTCCATCCGCAGCGCCTGGATGATCCGCGCCTGCGTGTCCCGCACCCCCTGCCCCGTCAGCGCGCGCCACTGGCCGTCTTCCTGCCGGGTCTGGAACTGGAGGTCGCTCTGGCCCGACTTCCCCTTCGAGCGCTTCCGCAGCACCCGGAAGTCCTGGCCGTCCAGGCGGAAGTCGAGCTCCACCTGCATCTGCGTCTGCCCCAGGCGGACCAGGTCGTCCGCCGTGTTGCTGCGCGCCTGTCCCCAGAGCGCCCAGGTGATGGCGTCCAGCAGCGCGCTCTTCCCGTGGCCGTTCGGCCCGCAGAGGCACGCCACGTGGATGCCTTCCAGGTCGATCGGCTGGAGGTCCTCGCCGTAGGAGAGGAAGTTGGAAAGACGGAGACGGAGGGGGATCATAGCGCTCCCATTATACAGACTGGCGGGCGCGGAAGCTCGAAAAAGCGTTTGCGGTTCGGCGCTTCAGAGTGGAATAGCGGGCGGACATGCCCGATCCGTGCGGAGCGGCGGCAACGATCAGGATTCCGGCTGGTGTCTCCGCATCTGCCGGGCCACCGCCCAGAGGATCGCGCAGAGAATCAGGTCGGTCACCACGAACACGCCGGTCAGTGCCAGCGCGAAACGGTACCAGATCTGATCGGTCGGGCCGTAGAGCATACCGCCGACCGTGAAGATGGACAAGAATGCCGGCTCCAGGTTTGGTGTGAGCCAGGTGCCGACCCACTGACGCCAGTGCTGATCCTGCAGATGGTCCATCAGCCCCCGGATCATCATCACGACACTACTGGGCAGGAGAACGACAAGCAGCGCTCCGACTATCGCTGCTGCCGCCGCAATCGATGGGGAGCACGGGCGATTGACGGCGCTCGCGGAGCGAATCGCCACGACGTAGATCGAGATCGTCACCGCGGTCAGAGCTCCGCCAAGCGGAAGGGGCATGAAGCTGGCTCCGATGATCACCGCAGTCGCCGCGACCGCAGTCCGCCGCGGCCGCTGGAACAGACTGCCGAGCAGGGCGCTGATTACCGCAAGCGGAAACGCCGCGGTGGGGAGTAGACCCACCAGTCCGAGCGGATACGAGGCGTCGGCGTCCATCGGAATGTGGGGCATCCCCAGGTATGCACCCCAGCCCGTCAGGCCGGAGTGCCAACCGAAGGAGAGCGCTGCGAAGCCCGCGAGCACCACCGCGTAGAGCGGCAGGATCCGGCCGGCGATCCGCGCCAGCAGCCCCTCCCCGCCGCGTCCCCGGGGGATCAGATCCGCTCCCAGCCACGCTCCGCCCCAGCAGAGCAATCCGTTGAGGCCCCAGAAGCAGGCGGCGTCGAGCCAGGAGAGCGCCGGCAGCCGCGCCCCGGCGTAACCGCAGAACCCCGAGCCGGCTACGAGCAGCACCGCGGCCGTGAGCCGGAGATGCCCGAACCGCCCGCCCCAGGTGCGGCGGGCCTCCGCGGCCGTGATCGACAGCACGCTCCTGCGGGACGCGGCGCGGGGACCTGCGACCGAATTGGACACGTGCTCCCCCATTCCGCTGGGATCCCTCCGGCAGTAAGGTGGGCCTATCTCGCGCGGCGGCGCTGGATCGACACCAGCCAGAGCGCCTGGATCGCCGAGAGACCCAGGAAGATCAGCGCCGCATTCGCGCAGTAGAGCAGGTATCCGAAGTCACTCTCGGGTGGACTTCCAAAGCGCTTCTCGATGAAGGCTGCCCCCAGAACTCCGACGCAGAAGTTCGGCACCAGCACCGCCCTGTCCCACCGCCGCAGCAGCATCTCCCCGGAGACGTAGACGTCGAAGGGAGGGAATTCCCAGATCGAGTGAGCGTGCCAGCTCAAGGCAACGCCCAGCGCCGCGCTGCCGACGAGGACGGTAAACGGAGCGACCACCCAGCGCCGCCGCCGCCGCGAGAGGGCGCTCAAGAGGGCGGCTCCGAGTGCATAGGGAAGCCCGCTGAGTGGGATGATGAGCGCCCAGCCGATCCAGGTCGCGGCGGCGGCGCCGGTAAGCGGAGCCGGCTCGCCCAGGATCGGCTCGTAAAGGGGACCATACCAGAACTCGATCGGGTCTCCGGCAAGCTGGCGCAGGTGGTATCCGCCGGTCAGTACGGCGGCAGCCAGGAATAGAACCAAGCCAAACGGAAGCACGCGGCCGAGCAGCCGTGCTCCGGGACGGTCCTGCCCCCGGGGCCCCGCGGAATTGAAGAGATCCGCTCCAAGCCACGCCGGGACCCAGCAGGCCAGCGCGCAGAGGGTCCAGAACGCCTCCCGGAAGCCTGCGTTTCCGGTCCAGCCGAAGCCGGTTCCCAGAGGCCCGCGCGGTGCTCCCGGCGTAAGCCAGACTACCACCGCTGCCGCGATCACGCTCAGCACCGCCAGCGCGAGCCACGCTCGACCATACCGCCCGCCCCAGGTGCGGCGGGCCTCGGCGGCGGCGGCAACGAATCCCGGCTTGGCGGCGTCCATGGTCGGTGGGAAGTGAGCTGCCTTACCGTTCCACGGGAGAGATGCGACCTCCTGTGGTGCCTGCCACTCTGAAGAAACGCCGCTGGCTGGCGCCCGTCAGCACGGATCCTGATCGGCGCGTGTTCTCTGAGCTCTCCCATGCAGGCGACGAGCGGGGGGACTGGTGGAGGGGGCTCGGCGGTATACTTTCACTGCTATGCCACCCACCGCATGGAAGCCCGAATACACCAGCCGCGCTGAAGAGATCTGGGAGGAGTACCAGCGACAGCACGATCTGTCCGCGCGGACCGGTCAGGTGGCCGCCATCGATCCCCTTACCGGGCGGGTGTGGGTGGCCGAATCAGGCATCGACGTCGCGGCGATGGTGGAAGCGGAGGGCGTCGACACCCCGGTTTACCTCGTACGCGTCGGCTCATCCGCGTATGTGCGGAAAGGCCGTCGATGATTACCGGGGCCGTCGACGCGGACGGCGCGCCCGTCATCAGCCTCTCCGTAGCCGGACGAACGTGGAAGGCGATCATCGATACTGGCTTCAACGGTGATCTGGAGTTGCCCCAAGCGCTGGGGCCGAGTGTCAACGCCCGCTTCTTCGGTCGCGGCCGGGCCAATCTGGCCGGCGGTCAGGCTATAGAAGAGGAGTACTACCTGGTCGACTTCCCATTCGACGGAAGCACGGTGCGGGCACTGGCCTCCTTCGTCACGGGCTCGGAGATCCTGATCGGAACCCGTCTCCTCCAGGACCACCGGCTGGAGATCGACTTTCCCGCGCGGAAGGTGAGCTTGAGTCGAACCCTCTGAGAGCGCCCAGCCATCCTCTCGAAAGTGCCCGCGAAGGCACCTCGGGGGCTCCGCGGGGGAGCAGGTCCGCGCCCAGCCACGCCCCGCCCCTGACGGAGCGACACTCGGCGCCGGCCGTCGCGTGAAAGCCCTCACGCGAGTCACCAATAGCTGCGGCAGCGCAATGGGCGGTCATCGCGAAGTACCCTCCGGGAAACTGTGGCGGCGGAAATTGCGCCGATGCCGGCAGTACAAGATCAGCCGGATGAGTCCCAGCTCACCCACTGAGAGCATCAGGAAGAACAGGGTGGTGGAGGCGCAGAAGAAGAGGAACCGTACCTCGTCGCTCCCCGGCAAGACGCTGCCGAGGAACCGCGGGTCGGTGACCTGGACTGCGCCCATGGCCCCAATCGCGTAGCTCGGCACCAGAACCGCCCAGATCCAGTGGTCGAAAAGGCCCGGCGCGGAGGCGTAGATCCCCAGCGGGAGACCCCCACTCTCCACCGCCCGGTTTGCCAGGCTCAGCGGCAGGCCGAGCAGGGCGCTTCCGCAGATCACCACGAACGGCGCGATGATCCACCGGCGAGGGTGGCGAGCCAGCGCGCTGGCGATCACTCCGCCCAGCGCGTAGGGAGCGGCACAGCTCACGATCGCCAGCGTCCAGACCGGCCAGGTCCAAACCGCCGCCAGCACGCTGGGCTCCGTGCGGTCCTCGAAAGCGTAGGCGAAATCGATGGGGCTCTCCGCGAGCCAGCTCCGGAGAAACCCACCAGTCAAAATCGCCGCCAGGAGCGATAGAACGGTGCAGAACGGCACCAGGCGGCCGGTCAGCCGCGCGGCCCATTTGGATGGCGAGTAGGAGGGATCGGCGGAAGCGAGCAGATCCGATCCCAGCCACGCCGGAATCCAGCAGCCCATCGCCCAGACCGCGAAATACGCCGTGTGGAACAGCGGCTCCCCACTCCAGGCGTTCGCTCCGAGCCAGGTGAACGGGTCCCAGGGAGCGAGCAGAACGCTGCCGACGGCCAACGCCAGTAGCGCGGAGGCAATTCCGAGCCACCCTCGCAGACACCGCCCGCCCCAGGTGCGTCGGGCTTCGGCGGCAGCGACGGACAGGCGGCGGGGCTTCCGTAGATCCATGTCATCTTGCAGTGAGATCTCTTACCGTTCCGCGGATCACAGCGCGGCTCCTATTCCGTTTCCGGCACCCCAACCAGCCACCGGCGATAGCGGTCGCGGGAGCACGCCTCACGAGACTCGCTCACTGATGGGGAAGCGCAAGCTGATCACGACCCGCCGCGGCGACCGCCTGACCCGTTCGCGGCCAGGCGCACGATCCCGAGTAGCACCAGATCCAGCGCCAGTAGGGCCAGCGCCGGAAGCTGATGGTGCCAGCGTGGGATCTCGTGCTGGCTCGTATAGCCGAGGCCCAGCGTGTAGTCGAACAGGACCAGCACCTCACCGATCAGGTAGTAGCTCGGCCCTGCGAAGTTGAACGCCACCGCCTCGGGCTCCAGCGACACCAGATAGGCCATCCAGGAGCTGAGGTGCCCTAGCCGCATCGCCATCGCGGACACCAGGCTCACGCTCAAGCCTACGACTGTCGCCGGGGTAATCACCTGGCGGGGAGGGCGTCGGAACCTCGACCCGATGACCGCCGCGCAAGCGAAGAACGGAAAGGCGCCGGCGAACAGCTCGGCCACACGGTGCAGCGGATGGTACGCGCTGCCGTACATCGGGATGTCCACCACGTGGAGATTGGCGCGCGAGCCTTCGCTCAGCGAGACATACCAGCCGAAGGAGAGCGCGCTGAATCCAAGTAGCACGACGGCGTAAAGCGGCAGCAGCCGACCCACAGCGCGAGCGAACAGCCCTTTCGCGCCGTACCCCTGCGGAACGAAATCCGCGCCCAGCCAGGCGCCGCCCCAGCAGAGGAGTGCCTGCAAGGCCCAGAAGGTCACATCGTCCAACCACGTGGGGCCGCCGGGGTGCTCCGCCAGCGGAGTGGCGAAGGCTGCGATCAGAACCATCACCATCGCGTTCGCCAGTTGGAGAGGCAGGTAGGGGCCACCCCACGTGTTTCGAGCCTCGGCAACAACCGTAGCCAGTAAGCCCTGCGAGGGCGGCTCCCCGGCTCGCGCCGTTTCACGATCCGAGCTGGCCGCGTTCAATCGCGGGACCCCGCGGGAGACTCACCGGGCACTCCATTTCGCCTGGTGAGGCAGAGAAGGCCGTAGAGCGACGCGTTCGTCAGCATCACCTCTGCAATGATCGGAAAGACCCCTCGCTCCTGGCCGAGCTTCTCCATCACTGGCAAATGCAAGGGAATCAGTGTGCCGATGAGATCTCCTAAACAGCCCACCAGACTCAGTACCAGGAAGTTGGGCGCGCCGAGAGCGACGAACGCCTGCGTCGGGTCGCCATTCCCAAGCGTACCGATGATGTCTTTCTCCCACGCAGCTTCGTTGGATGAAGCGAGGAGAAGGACCATCACCGTCACCGAGGTCATCATCACCGCCGGAGTGATCAGGAGACGCCTCGGCCGACGAAAGCTGGAGCCGACGAGCGCCGCGAGGATGAAGAACGGGAACGCGCTCGCCAGGAAAATGCCGAATGACGACAGCGGCCATGAGAAGCCAAGAGCGATCGGCACCTCCAGGATCGGAATCGGGCCGATCCAGCGAATCTCACGCTGACTGTGCCAGGCCGCGGAAACAGCAAAGAGTACCGCCCGCACGGCTGCGATCAGGGGACAGAGCCGCCCGAGTGCTCGTGCCCCGAGCCGGCCTCCTTCCGTTCCGCGCGGGATGAAGTCCGCACCGAGCCAGGCAGCCGCCCAGCAGAGCAGCGCGTTGGCAGCCCACACAGGCGCCGTCTCGATCCGGGCCAGCCCTCCGCCCCAATAGGTGTGCGGACCGACGATCACCACCAGGCAGATCGAGAGCACGACGCTGATCAGCCGCGCAGCGGGGCAGCCCCACGTGCGGCGGGCCTCGGCGGCGGCGACGGCAAAGAATCCCGGCTTGGGGGCGTCCATGACGAGTCAGAAGTGAGCTGCCTTACCGTTCCACGGGAGGATAGGAGGCTCCTGTGAGACGAAGGCAGCTCCTCGGAGGCTCCACTGGAAGCGCCCGCTGCCTCATCGGACCCCGACAGTCGGACCTCTTCCGCACCGCGAGACGCCGCGCGCACCTTTCGTGCCTACCTGCGGCGGAAGCGGGGGTAGAATAAGTGGCTGTAGACACGCGAAGTTTTTTCCGCCCAGAGATTGGAGACCCAATTCATGAACCGCTACTACTGGGGATTGCTGGAGAAGGCGAACCAGAACCCGGAGCTGTGGACGCCTCCGTCCGGCCATCTCATCCCCTACGTGGTGGAGCAGACGCCTCGCGGCGAGCGGGGATACGACATCTTCTCCCGCCTGCTCCGCAGCCGCATCGTCTTCCTGAGCGGCGAGGTCCAGGACGCGATGGCGGACCTGATCATCGCCCAGCTCCTCTACCTGGAGTACGAGGACCCGGACGGCGACATCATGCTCTACGTCCACTCTCCCGGCGGCAGCGTGGAAGCCGGCCTGGCGATCTACGACACGATGAACTTCATCAAGCCGGACGTCTCCACCATCTGCATGGGCATGGCCGCCTCCATGGGCGCCCTGCTCCTCTCCGCCGGCGCGAAGGGCAAGCGGTACGCCCTGCCGCACGCGCGGGTGATGATCCACCAGGTGAGCGCCGGCGTGCCGTTCTCGCAGGGGACCGACGTGGAGATCCGCGCGCGGGAGATCCTGCGCTATAAGGCGCTGCTGAACGAGATCCTGGCCAAGCACACCGGTAAGACGGTGGAGCAGGTGGCCCAGGATACGGAGCGCGACTACTTCATGTCGGCCCAGGCCGCGCAGGAGTACGGCTTGATCGACCGAGTGATGAGCCGGGAAGAGCACGAGCAGCAGACCGAAGAGGCCCGGGAGCACACCGCCAATCCGTAATTCAGACTGAGTGGAACGCTTTATGGGCCGGCCGTTAGCAGGTTAACAGGTTAACAGGTTGCAGGTTCCGAACCGCCCCCGCGCGGAGGCAACCTGCAACCTGCCAACCTGCAACTTGTAACAGAGCGCCTCAATCTTCCACTCAGTTCTGAATCGGGGCACGGCCTGCGATTCGGCTCCCGTTTCGGCCGACGATGCGTATGAATCGAGAAGTTGCGGCGCTCCAGCGGTAGGGAGCGGCCTTTTCGGCGGCTAATGTCTCAGCAGCCGCCGCCGCGCTGCCGAAGAGCGTTCGTCCGAGTGGGAGTTTGGACCGGCGGAAAAGAGCCCGCCCGGTCGCTAGGAGCTAACCAGGGTGCCGAGAAATAACCCGGAACGTGAAGAGATGCGCCGCTGCGTGCTGTGCGGCAAGGCGCGCGAGCAGGTGAGTAAGCTGATCCTCGGGATGCACGGCGGCATCTGCGTGGAGTGCGTGGATCTGTGTAACGACGTGATCCGCGGCGAAGAGTTCCCGCTGGGATTCGACGCCTTCTCCGACGCGCTGCCGAAGCCGAAGGATATCTTCCGGGTGCTGAGCCACTACGTGGTGGGCCAGGAGCGGGCGAAGCGCGCCCTCTCCGTCGCCGTCTACAACCACTTCAAGCGGGTCCACCTGGCCCCCGGCGACGTGGAGCTCCAGAAGAGCAACATCCTGCTGGTGGGCCCCACCGGCAGCGGCAAGACCCTGCTGGCCCAGACGCTGGCCCGTATCCTGAACGTGCCGTTCACCATTGTCGACGCCACCGCCCTCACCGAGGCCGGCTACGTGGGCGAGGACGTCGAGAACATCCTGCTCCGGCTGATCCAGGCGGCAGAAGGCGATACCCTGGCGGCCGCGATCAAGCAGGCGGAGCGGGGCATCATCTACGTGGACGAGATCGACAAGATCTCGCGCAAGGCAGACAACCCCTCGATCACCCGCGACGTCTCCGGCGAGGGGGTTCAGCAGGCGCTCCTGAAGATCCTGGAAGGCACCGTGGCGAACGTGCCTCCGCAGGGCGGGCGCAAGCACCCGCAGCAGGAGTACGTGCAGATCGACACCACGAACATCCTCTTTATCTGCGGCGGCAGCTTCGAAGGGCTGCGGGAGATCGTGCAGAGCCGCTTCAACCGCCAGAGCATCGGGTTCCGGATGGCGGGGAGCGATAAGCCGGATCTCGGCGAAGAAGAGATCATGGCGAACGTGCTGCCGGAAGACCTGCTCCGGTTCGGGCTGATCCCCGAGTTCGTCGGCCGGCTGCCGGTGCTGGCAACGCTGGACCAGCTCGACAAAGACGCGCTAGTCCGAATTCTGGTGGAGCCGCGCAACGCCATCGTGAAGCAGTACCAGCGGCTCTTCTCGCTCGACGGCAACGTCGATCTCGTCTTTACGGAAGATGCCCTGGACGCGATCGCGGACGAGGCGCTGAAGCGCGGAACCGGCGCGCGGGCGCTGCGGTCGATCATTGAGGACGTGATGCAGGACATCATGTTCGAGATTCCGTCGCGCCGCGACGTGAAGAAGGTCGTGATCACCAAGGAGACGATTCAGAGCAAGGCGGAGCCCGCCATCATCACTCTGAATCAGCTCAAGAACGCTTCCTAGGGCTCCAGGCTGCAGGTGGGGAGGTTCCAGGTCGGCAGCCGGTGCCCAGGCAGCGGAGCTGGAGACCCGGCAGCCTTCCCACCGGAAGCGTCGGGAACGTGGCAAACTGGACAGCGGGCGACCCGTAGGGTATACGGGCTAGCAACAACTCCGGAACGGCCCCTCTTCCGCGGGGAGAGGGGTCACGAAAAACAGAGCGCCATCCGGGGCGCGGGCCGGCGCCCGGCGGCAGGACGGCCGCAGCGCGTTGGGTGGGAGAACACTTGGTGTCGGCACTGAACGAAGAACTGCTCATCCCCGAAGAGACCGCTATTCCGGAGATCCTGCCGCTGCTGCCGATCCGGGAGCCGGTCTACTTCCCCCACAACATCTTCCCGCTGTTCGTAGGGCGGGATAAGTCGATCCGCGCGCTGGAAGAGGCGCGGTCCCAGGACCGGTACATCTTCCTGGTCGCCCAGAAGCAGATGGCGATCGACGACCCGGCGCCGGAAGATATCTACCAGGTGGGCACCATCGCCGAGGTGATGCAGGTGCTCAACCTGCCGGACGGCACCGTCCGCGTGATGCTGGAAGGGCAGGCCCGGGCCCGCATCGGCGACTACCTCCAGACCGACCCGTTCTTCCGCGTCCGGGTAGAGCTGCTGCCGGAGCCGGAGGAGCGCACCGCGGAGGTCGAGGCGTTGATGCGCAGCGTCATCGCGCAGTTCCAGCAGGTGGTGGAGCTCGGTAAGGAGATCCCGCCGGAGGCGCTGGTGCAGGTGGTGAACATCGACGAGCCGGGCCGGCTCGCGGACACCATCATCCCCTACCTCAACCTGCGCCCCAAGGTCGAGCGCCTGCAGGAGCTGCTGGAGACCGTCTCCGTCCGCGACCGGCTGGAGAAGCTCAACTTCGTCCTCAAGAAAGAGACCGAGGTCCTGGAGATCCAGCGGAACATCCGGAACAAGGTCGAGAAGGAGATGGGCGATACCCAGCGGGAGTTCATCCTGCGGGAGCAGCTCAAGGCGATCCAGCAGGAGCTGGGCGAGCGGGACGAGCGCGGCTCCGAGATCGAAGAGTACCGGGAGAAGATCCAGAACGCCAAGATGCCAGAAGAGGTGGAAGAGCGCGCCCTGAAGGAGCTCGACCGCCTGGAGAAGATGCCGTTCCAGGCGCCGGAAGGCGTGGTGGTGCGGACCTATCTCGACTGGCTCACCGCCCTGCCGTGGTCCGTCTGCTCCGAAGAGACGCTGGAGATGGACAAGGCGCAGGAGACGCTGGACGAGGACCACTACGGCCTGGCGAAGGTGAAGGAGCGGATCCTGGAGTTCCTGGCGGTCCGCAAGCTCTCCAAGGAGATGCGCGGCCCCATCCTCTGCTTCGTGGGTCCTCCCGGGGTCGGCAAGACCTCCATCGGCAAGAGCATCGCCCGGGCGCTGGGACGCAAGTTCATCCGCGTCTCTCTCGGCGGCGTGCGGGACGAGGCGGAGATCCGCGGCCACCGGCGCACCTACATCGGCGCGCTCCCCGGCCGCATCATCCAGGGGATCAAGACGACCGCCACCAAGAATCCGGTCTTCATGCTGGACGAGATCGACAAGCTCGGGATGGACTTCCGCGGCGACCCGTCGTCCGCGCTCCTGGAAGCGCTCGATCCGGAGCAGAACAACGCCTTCAGCGATCACTACCTGGAGGTGCCGTTCGACCTCTCCGACGTGATGTTCATCACCACGGCGAACCTGCTCGACCCGATCCCGGCGGCGCTGAAGGACCGCATGGAGGTGATCCAGTTCCCCGGCTACACGGAGGAAGAGAAGCTCGCCATCGCGCGGGACTTCCTGCTCCCCAAGCAGCGCAAGGAGAACGGCATCACCGAAGAGCACCTGCAGGCGACCGAGGCCGCCCTAATGCAGGTGATCCGCGAGTACACGCGCGAGGCGGGCGTCCGGAACCTGGAGCGGGAGATCGGCACCCTTTGCCGCAAGATCGCCAAGAACGTCGCCAGCGGGCAGGACGAGCTGGTGAAGCTGGACGAGGGCGACCTGAAGCCGTACCTCGGCCCGCGCCGCTTCCACTACGGACGCGCGGAGGAGAAGGACGAGATCGGCGCGGCGACCGGCCTGGTCTACACTGAGTTCGGAGGCGACGTGGTGGCGGTCGAGGCGAGCGTCCTCGCCTTCCACGAGCTGAAGCTCACCCTCACCGGGCAGCTGGGCGAGGTGATGAAGGAGAGCGGCATGGCGGCGATGAGCTACGTCCGCTCCCGCGCGCGCCTGCTCGGCTTCGACGAATCGCTCTTCGAACGGAGCGAAGTCCACATCCACGTGCCCGCCGGCGCGGTGCCGAAAGACGGCCCGAGCGCCGGCATCACCCTCGCCACCGCCCTCACGAGCGCCGTGACCAAGCGCCCCGTGAAGAAGGATGTCGCCATGACCGGCGAGATCACCCTCCGGGGCAAGGTGCTGCCGATCGGCGGGGTGAAGGAGAAGGTGCTGGCCGCCCACCGCGCCGGCATCCGCACCGTGATCCTTCCCGCGGAGAACGAGCGCGACCTGGAGGAGCTTCCGGAGAAGGTGCGCGCGGAGCTGAAGTTCCACCTGGTCGACCACATGGACCAGGTAATCCCGCTCGCCCTCCAGGACGCCCCCCGGCCCAGCCCCGCCTACGTAGGAGCGAAACCGGCTACCGCTTGAGGAAGGGTCTAGGGTTTAGGGGGATAGGGTATCTGGGACGGCTGCTCCGCGGCCGTCCCTCTGCATTCGTGGAGCGAGGTGGAGCTTGCAGGTTATGCCGGAGTGACGCGCTTGCGCGGCCTCCCTACCAGTGAGCGGCTACTCTCGCCGAATGGCAGGCGGTCGGCGTCTCGCTGACTCCCGGACCAGAGTAGGATTCCGAGTAGGAGTAAGAGTAGGAGTCCGGGCTCGGGAGGCTGCCCATCCCCCTCATCCCCGTCCCCCATCCCCTTATCTCCTGAAAAAGGTTCGGAGATTCCCATGGCAAAGGTCCCGCGTCCCATCATTACGGTTCATGGCGAGGACGTGAACCTGGAGGTGCCCGGCATCCTCACGCTGCGTGCCAACTTCCTCTCGGAAGGGCTCTTCGACGAGGCGGCGCAGGGGGACCCGGACGAGGAGGACCTGTATGAGATCGAGCTGACCGACGAGTCAGATGACGCGCCGATCCCGATCTCGTTCACCCGGCTGGCGCAGTCGGCCCCCGACGCCTGGCTGGCGGAAGTCGACGAAGACGAGCCGGAGGCGCCGCGCAGCCTGCCGATCGAGGGGTTTCTACTGGCGCTGGCGTGGCAGCTCGCGCACACCGACCCGTCGGAGTGGTACCCGCTCTGTGAGAGCGCCCGCCGGTGGGACGGCTGGACAATCGACGACCAGCTCGAGCGCCTCCCCGCCGACTGGACCCCCGCCTCCCTGCCGCCCACGGACGATTAAGAGCGCTGTCGCCGGCCCGCGCAAGTAAACTCGGCGCTGGCGGTTCCAGCCTTCGCGCTCTTCCCTCCCTTCGCGCCTTCGCGTCCGTTCGGAAGGGATTCACGCCAGCAGGCCGGGTACCACCTCTCCGTGGACGTCGGTGAGGCGCCGCTGGATGCCGTTGTGGTAGTAGGTGAGCCGCTTGTGATCGAGGCCCAGCAGGTGCAGGATCGTGGCATGAAGGTCGTGGACCGTTACCGGGTCGCGCCCCACGGCGTAGCCCACCTCGTCGCTCTCGCCGTGGGTGTAGCCGGGCTTCAGGCCGGCGCCGGCCATCCAGCAGGTGAAGGCGTGCTGGTGGTGGTCGCGGCCGCGGGCGCCGACGCCCTGCGTAAACGGCGTGCGGCCGAACTCGGTGGTCCAGACCAGCAGCGTGTCGTCGAGTAGCCCGCGCTGCTTCAGGTCGCGCAGGAGACCGGCGACCGGCTGATCCATGCTCCCCGCTTCCTGGGTGTGGTTCTGGACCAGGTCTTCGTGGGCGTCCCAGTTGATGCGCGGCGAGGCGAAGGCGCCGCCGTGGTAGAGCTGCACGAAGCGGACCCCTCGCTCCACCAGCCGCCGGGCGAGCAGGCAGTTCCGGCCGAAGCCGGCGGTCGGCGCATCGTCCAGCCCGTACAGCGCGCGGGTCTGCGGCGTCTCGTCATCCAGGCGGGTCACTTCCGGGATGCTGAGCTGCATCCGCGCCGCCAGCTCGTAGCTCCGGATCCGCGCGGCGACGCTCCCCTCCCCCTCCACCTCGCGCTGGAACTCCCGGTCGATCTCCGCCAGCAGCCGCCGGCTGGCGCGCTCGGTGGCGTCCGGAACCGCGCGCGCAGGGAAGAGGTTCGGGATCGGGTCCCCCTGGGTGCGGAACGCCACGCCCTGGTAGGCCGCGGGGAGAAACCCGGCGGTCCAGTTGGTGGCGGCGCCGGCCGGGAGCTGCCGCGGGTCCGGAAGGACCACGAAGGCGGGGAGGTCTCGCGACTCGCTGCCGAGGCCGTAAGTCACCCAGGAGCCCATGCTCGGAAAGCCGTTCAGGGTGAACCCGGAGTTCATCATGAAGGTGGCGGGCGTGTGGTTGTTGCTCTTGGAGACCATCGAGTTGACGATCGTCATCTCGTCCACGCAGCCGGCCAGGTGCGGGAGCAGGTCGCTCACCGCGTGCCCGCACTGGCCGCGCTTCGCAAACTTCCACGGGCTCTTCATCAGGTTGCCCGGCTGCGCGAAGAAGGTGTCGACCTTCCCCTTCCCGGTCAGCGGCTTTCCGTGGAGGCGCTCCAGCTCCGGCTTGTAGTCGAGCGTGTCGACGTGGCTCACCCCGCCGCACAGGAAGATCTGGATCACCCGCTTCACCTTCGGGGCGAAGTGCGGGGGGCGCGGGGCAAACGGGTCGGGGGACGCCGCCGGCGCGGCCAGGGCGGCCGACTGCGACTCCAGCCAGGCCAGGGCGATGCCGCCCAGCCCGCCGCCGGCCCGCCAGAGCAGCTCCCGGCGGCTCAAGCCGGCCCGCTCCATTCCCGAGCAGGGAGTGGTTCGACGCGGCCTCATGGGAGTCTCCCGGGATCAGCGGACATAGACGAGCTCGCTGGCGTTGAAGAGCACGCGGCAGAGGGCCGGGAGGCCTTGTTCGCGCGCGAACGCGACCGCTCGCCCGGTCTCCGCGGCCGTGGGCGCGCGCGCGAAGAGGAGCTGGTAGGCGCGCTCCACCTGCCGCGCCGGGTGCGGGCCCGCCTCCCGCTCCAGCCGCGCCGCCAGCGCCTCCGACTGGCGCAGCACGAACGAGTCGTTCAACAGCGTCAGCGCCTGCAGCGGCGTGGTGGTGGAGCTCCGGCGCGGGGTCTTCACGCTCGGGTCCGGACAGTCGAATGCCTCCAGCAGCGGCACGCCGGTTCCGTTCAATACCGTCCGGTAGATGCTGCGGCGCTGGTACTCCGGCCCGGTGCGGTCCTCGTAGTTGTAAAAGTGGCTGTTGCTGATCGTGATGCTGAACGGCCGGAAGCCGGGCCCCTCCGCTTCCAGGTTGAGCTGGCCGCTCACCGCCAGCATCGCGTCCCGCAGCTCTTCCGCCTGGAGGCGCCGCGGCGCCTGCCGCCAGAGCAGCCGGTTCTCCGCATCGACCGCCGACGCGCGCGGATCGAGCCGCCCCGCCTGCTTGTAGGTGTTCGAGGTGACGATCAACCGATGCAACCGCTTCACCCGCCATCCGAAACCCTCTTGAGGGATGAAGGATGAGGGAAGAGGGATGAATCTCGAACCCTTACTCCCGGAGGCGACGGCTGGCCCACGCAAAGCGGCGGCTCGGACTCCCGCTGTCCCTCTGTCTCTCTGTCTCTCCGTCCCTCTGTGGTCTCTCCGTCTCTCTGTCGCGTCCGCACCAGCGGCAGCTGGCGTCGCGAAAACAGAGGCGAGGAAGTCGAGGAGCTCCGGGTGCGAGGGCAAATCGCCGGAACGGCCGAGATCGCTGGGGCTGGGGGCGAGCGGGGCGCCGAAGTGGTGCTGCCAGACACGATTCACCAGCGTCCGGGGCGTGAGAGGATTCTTCGGGTGCGTGAGCCACTCCGCCAGCTTGCGGCGGCGCTCCGCGTCCGGGGCATCGGGCGAAAGGCCGAAGTCGGCGGAGAGGCCCGGAATGGCGGAGAGCCCGCCGGGCGAGAGCAGCTCTCCCCGGGCCTCGACGTCGCCGCGGTGGAGCAGGTAGACCTTCGGCGCGGTCTGCGCCACGGCGGCGTAGACGAGCGGCGGAGCCTGCAGGCCCTTTAGCTCCGCCATCAGGCGGTCCCGCTCGGCCTGATGCCGGGCGCGCTCCGCCCGCTCCGCAGGGTTCAGCGCGCCGAGCAGCTCTGCCCCGGGAATCTCCTCGATTCCCTCGCGGAAGGAGGCGGCGACTTCCTCCGCCGTAAGGGCCCGGGTGTAGACGCGCGCTTCTTCGATCTCGCCCGAGAGTCGGTCCCTCGCGCCGGTGTGCCGCAGGCCGAAGAGGACGCGGCTGCTGCCTGCAGGATAGGTGTGGAGCCGCGCCTCCGGCACGTAGCTCTCGCCGTAGGGCTGCCCGTTTCGATAGAGCGAAATGCGACCGTCCGCCGCGTAGGTGATCGCCAGGTGGACTCGCTCGCCCGCGCGGGTCTCCGGCGCCACGCTCCGATCCTGCGTCCGCCGGAAGTTCTCGCTGCCCGCCATCCACCGTCTGGGCTGGCGCTCCCCGAAGACGATCGCGTCGAACGCACCGCCCTCCGGGGTCTCCACCGTCAGCGCGCTGCCGCCCTTCTGATCCAGGTCGGCCAGGCGGACCCACGCCTCCAGCGTCTTCGCGCCGAGCTCGAACGGCAGCGGCGGCGACTCCGCGGCCGCGGTGCCGCTCAGCACCAGGCGCCCGCCGCTCACCGCCGCGCCGCCGGAGAGGCGAAGCTCCACGCCCGCGGCTTCGTCGCGGGTGCTCGACTCGAAGCTCCAGCGCAGCGCGGGGCGGACCGTCGCCTCCGCCGGGGCCGGTTCGCCGCGGGCGGCGCGGACCCGCTTTCGGGCCTCACGATCGAACCGGTCGACCGCCGCCTCCGCGTCGGCCACGCGCTCCCGCACGCCCTGCGCTTCCCGCTCCCGCGCCGCCTGCTCGGAGCCGGAGAGCGCGGGACGGTTCCCCGCGGTCACGCCGGCGAGGGCCGCCTGCAGGCGGAAGTAGTCTGCCTGGGGGATCGGGTCGAACTTGTGGTCGTGGCAGCGGGCGCAGTTGACCGTCATGCCGAGGAAGGTCTGGCCGACCGCCGCAACGATCTCCTCCAGCTCGTCCTCTCGCGCTCGGGCTCGCATTACCGGGCTCGCCTGGGAGAGGCCCACCTCATCCCGCGGACCCGCCACCAGGAACCCCGTGGCGACCACGCTCTCCCCGGTGGCGTCCGGCAGCACGTCGCCCGCCACCTGCTCCCGCACGAAGCGGTCGTACGGTTTGTCCGCATTGAACGCCCGGATCACGTAGTCGCGGTACCGCCAGGCATGGTCGCGCAGCTTGTCCCGCTCGAAGCCGTCACTCTCCGCGAACCGCGCCAGGTCGAGCCAGTGGCGCGCCCACCGTTCACCGTAGCGGGGCGAGGCGAGGAGCCGATCGACGAGCCGATCGTAGGCATCGGGCCGGCGGTCCGAGACGAACGCCTCCACTTCCTCCGGAGTCGGGGGCAGCCCAATCAGGTCGAACGAGAGCCGCCGGATCAATGTGCGGCGGTCCGCCGTGGGGGCCGGGGAGAGGCCCTGCGCCTCCAGCCGCGCCAGCACGAAGGCGTCGATCGGGCTGCGGACCCATGCCGCGCGGCGGACCCGCGGCATGGCCGGACGCCGGAGGGGCCGCAGCGACCACCACGAGCTCTCCTCACTCCCCGGCCACTGCGCCCCGGCCGCGATCCATCGCCGCAGCACCTCCTGCTCCGCGGCGGGCAGCGGGCTGCCGGGCGGCATCCGCAGTCCCTCGGTGGCGGCGACCAGGCGATAGAGCGGGCTCTCCGCCGGCTTCCCCGGCACGACCGCCGGCCCGCCCTTTCCGCCCTTCAGCGCTCCCTCCCGGGTCCGGAGATCGAGCGGAGAGCTGGAGCCGCCGCTGTGGCACTGGAAGCAGCGGCGAGCCAGGATCCCGTGCGCCTGCTGGACCAGCGAGCCCGCAGCCCGCCTGGCCGGCTCGGAGGGTGCGGCGTAGGAGACGGCGACGAGAGGACAGAGAGCGGCCATGGCGGCTGCCGTGGTGAGGCAGCTTCGCAAACGCGAGGACCGGCTCCGGCAATGGCCGCGGCGTTGCATGCGAGTGGGTATCTCCGGCCCCGGTGCTGGGCCCGCGGGGGCGGGCTCAGCTCTTCGCAGCCTCAGGCGCCAGCCCGAGGAGAAGCTACCCCACCAGCTCGCGGATCGGCTCGTGGCCCGGCATCAGGTAGTGCGGACGGCCGACGCTGTCGATCACCTCGGTACTGGCGATGTCGATCCCCAGGTTGTGGTAGAGCGTGGCGAAGACGTCCCGGAAATGCAGGGGTCGCTCGTCCGCGTAGCCGCCGTCCGGCGTGGTGGAGCCGATCACCTGTCCGTTCTTCATCCCACCGCACGCCAGCAGCGCGGCGCCCACCGGCGGCCAGTGGTCGCGTCCCGCGTCTTTGTTGATGCGCGGCGTGCGGCCGAACTCGCCCCAGACGATGACGCTGACGTCCTTGTCCATGCCGCGGTCGTGCAGGTCGGTCACCAGGCCGGTTACCGCCTGGTCGAGGGTCGGCAGGTGCGTCTTGAGCTGGCCGAAGTTGTTGCCGTGGTAGTCCCAGCGGCCGTAGCCGAGCGTCACGCAGCGCACGCCGGCTTCCACCAGGCGGCGCGCCACCACGACCTGGTCGTTCCAGCAGGGGCCGCCGTCGTCCACGTTCTTCGGGCTGCCGCGGCCGTACAGCTCGCGGATCTTCTGCGGCTCCCGCTCCACGTCGAGCGCCTCCTGCAGCTTGCGGGAGGTGAGCATGTCGAAGACCTGCTGCTGCACCTCGCCGACGCCTTCGAGCACCGGCTCGCTCTCGCGCTTGAAGCGGTCGACCGCCGCCAGGAGCCGGCGCCGGTCGCGCAGGCGCTCCAGGGAGACGCCCTTCAGCGTCATGTCTTCCATCACCGGCCCGTTCGGCTGGAACGGGTTGTACGGCAGACCCAGAAAGCCCCCGTCACCCGGGTGCGCCCACGGGGAGTGACCCATCTTTACGGAAAGGCCGACGAACGGCGGCACGGTCGGATCGACCGGTCCCTTGAGCCGCGCCACCACGGAGCCGAGCGCCGGCACCGGGTTGTTGCGCAGCTCCGCCAGCGTGAAGCCGTGGTTGCAGATCTGGGAGGCGTGCTCGTCCCGGGCGCCGACCAGCGAGCGGATGATGGTGAACTTGTCCATCATCTTCGCCAGCCGCGGCATGTGCTCGGTGACCTGGATCCCGTCGACGTTGGTCCCGATCGGCTTGAACTCACCCCGGATCTCGGACGGCGCATCCGGCTTGAGGTCCCACATGTCCTGGTGCGGCGGGCCGCCGCACAGGAAGATCATGATGACCGCCTTGTGCGAGTTGCGGGTGCCGGCGCGCGCCTCCGCCGCCAGGATGTCGGCCATCGTCATCCCGCCGAGCGCCAGGCCGCCGATCTTCAGAAACTCGCGCCGGTTGATACCGTCGCAGAACTGCCCGCCTCTTCCGCCCGCTGTGATCGTCAACATCGCCGGAGCCTTCCCCGCTGCTCACCGCCGGCCCCGGAGCAAACCGCTCGAGCCAGCGCTGTCCCCCATCGATCCAGAGCCTGTGACACCCGCGCCGGTGAGTAAGTTACACCCGCCTTCCGAAGACGGAGCGCCCCTGGGCAGCCTCATTCTGCAGCGCCGTAGCCCGGGCGGCCATCGCCGGAGGTAGCTCGAGCTCGCGACGACGTGCCGGAATGGCGTAGATCGCCAGCGCGCAAGAGCAGGACCTCCCGGTTACGGAGGGTTCGAATTCATCCCTCATCGTTCATCCTTCATCCTTCATCCTTCGAATGCCCTCTGCACGTTCATTGCCGGCCCGGCACGTACCAGTACCGGGTGCGAATCTCGCCGTTCACGCCACGTGTTTGGCCCGCGCCCGCCGGGTAAACGGATTCTGAGCCGGGCGCCGCCGGGCTCTTGAAGCACTGAAAACTACGAGAGGAACGTCCGATGACTGATACGCGATTGAAGGAGGAGCGCCGGCACGCAACCGCGGTCACCCCCCACGTGGAGGAGCCGCTGCCGATTACGGTAGTGCCGGACTGGGAGCAGCAGGTGCAGCGCGCCGGCGAGCTGTGCCGCCTGGTGGACCGCCACCTCGACTACGAGGCCCGGGGCCGGCTGCTCGCAGACCTGCGCGACTTTCGTCCCCAGCACCTCTGCCCGGAGCAGCGGGTACAGATGGTGAGCGACTGCTACGGCGGCACCCGGTAGGCTGCTGCCGCGCCGATGAAGAATCTCACCGCGGCCCGTCCGGTGGCGGGCGGGCCGTGCCGCAACGGCGAGCCCGTTGCTCATCCGGACCGGTCCGGCTACCGCTCGAATTCCGCGCCCAGCTTGCGCGGGTTGAAGAGAAAGGGCCAGCGCGTCTGCCGCGAGTAGGTGGCGCCGCGGAGACTGATCGCCCGGAGGTCCGCGCCGCGGAAGTCGCTGCCGCGGAGGTCCGCTTCGTCCAGGAGCACCTCGTAGAGGCTCGCCTGCCGGAGATCGGCCCCCCGGACAGAGGCCATGCGCATGTTCGCTCGCGCGAGCTGCGCGCCCCGCAGGGAGGCGCCGTCGAGCCGGGTGGTATAGAGATCGGCCGTGCCCAGGTGGGCACCGTCCAGTAGGGCGTTAGCCAGGTTCGCCCCTCGCAGCGTGGCCTGCCGGAGATAGGCACCCCGCAGATCCTTACCGCTCAGGTCCACCCCTTCCAGAGAGTCTGCCTCCACTACCAGCAGAATCTCCTCCGTATCCCGATGCCTGATCTCGATCACAGGAGGTAGCCGCTCCGCCCTAAAAGTCAGCTGCTCAGCTCGTCGTTCACTCGTCTTCAATGGCTTACAGGCAGCGTCCGTGCCGGTGACTTGGCCGGAATCTGCCCATAGTCGTGCGGAGCCCGTGTCGAATCGTCTGCCGCCGCCTAGCTCCTGGCTCGCGGCCGGTGAAGTATACCACGATGCCACCCGGGCCACGCGCCGCGCCCCGCCGCCGCCCGCCCGGGCGTTTGGCCCCATTTCGGCGAGGGGTACAACCGGGCGACAGGGCGGAACCGGACTCGGGGGAGCCACGAGTTAGAGAAGGGGGAGAGAAGATGGGTCAGTTTCCGAAGAATCGCCTCCAGGCTTACATGCCGATGGAAGACCTGGAGAAGCAGCGAGACTTCAGCTTTCAGGATATTCGCGGCTTCAAGATCATGAACACTACCGGCCACCAGGTGGGCCACGTGAAGAACATCTTCGTCGACCCGAATACCCTGGAGCCGTGCTTCGCGCTGCTCGACTACGAGAAGTTCATGAACTTCAACGTCAAGAGCCTGCTGGTGCCGTGGGAGGAGCTGCGCATCGGCGACGACTTCGTGCAGACCCGCTGGACCGAGGATCAGCTGCTGCCGGAGACTCGCGCCGAACAGGAGCGCAACCTGGCCGGGCACGGCGGCCCCGCGCGCCGGATCTCGACGCCGGGCACCTCCAGCAGCTCAATCTTCGATACCGATGAGGGGAACGACACCGACGAGGTGACGAGCTACGATACCGGAGAAGGGGACGAGGAGCTGGTCACCGGCGCGGGCCGCGCGTAGAGACGCGTCGCAGACGCCTTTCCGTACAAAGAAAGGACCCCGCTGGCTCGCGCCGGCGGGGTTCTCCATCAGGGAGTGAAGCGATGTTGTGATACGCACTTCCTGGGACCCCCCATAGCAACTGGAGTTTCAGCTATGTTTGCTCGGCGCGGAAATTGGTTGCTTGCTCGCGGGCCGCGCGCCGGGGCCGGAGAACCCCACCGCCGCTGAGCTCCATCCTGCGTCCAGGCCCCCTCCACGAGTCCGTCATTCTGACCGCAGGGAAGAATCTCGGCAGCCGTCCCGGTCCGGAGCACGCATGCTCCTGACGAGGACCCAGCCGGGCGACGCGCTCCCCTGGCCCGCCGACCGATACGCGCTGCGCGGCGGATTCGGGAGTAATTCGGACGCCGGGCGTCGAACAGCGTACAACGACTTCTGTTGTGCGAGTTCAGACCACCGGAGATCCATGTCCACCGCCCCCACGATTCACGCCTCGCCGGAGACTCGCGGCCAGGCGCCTCTGCTGCAGATGCTCGGGATCAGCAAGCGCTACCCCGGGGTCGTGGCACTCGATGACGTCAGCTTTGAAGTGCGCTCGGGCGAAGTCCACGCCCTCATGGGCGAGAACGGGGCCGGGAAGTCGACCCTGATGAAGACTCTCGCCGGCGCGGAGCGGGCCGACACGGGCGAGATCCGCCTGGACGGCAAGCCGGTCCAGATCCAGTCCCCGCACGACGCGATGGACCTGGGCATCAACATCATCTACCAGGAGTTCAACCTGGTCCCCCACCTCAGCGTCGCGGAGAACATCTACCTGGGCCGCGAGCCCGGCGCGGCGGTGCCCGGGTTCATCAACTTCAAGAAGCTCTTCGCAGATGCCCAGGCGGTGATGGACTCGCTGGGGGTGCACGTGGACGTGCGCGCGGAAGTGAGCCGCCTCTCCGTCGCCCAGCAGCAGATGGTCGAGATCGCCAAGGCGACCTCCCGGAACAGCCGCATCATCGCGATGGACGAGCCGTCCGCCACGCTGACCGACCACGAGCTGAAGAACCTCTTCGAGCTGATCCGCCGGCTCAGGTCACAGGGCGTAGGGATCATCTACATCAGCCACCGGATGGAAGAGATCACCGAGATCTGCGACCGGGTGACGGTGCTGCGGGACGGCCGGTTCGTCTCCACGCGCGACATCGCCGAGACCGACCGGGACGAGATCATCCGCATGATGGTGGGCCGGGAGCTGAAGGAGAGCATCCCCAAGCGGCCGGCGGAGGTGGGCGAGCCGGTGCTGGAAGTCCGGAACCTCACCCGCAAGGGCGTCTTCGAGGACATCAGCTTCACCGTGCGGCGCGGCGAGATCGTCGGCATCGGCGGGCTGGTCGGCGCCGGCCGCACGGAGGTCGCGCGCGCCATCTTCGGAGCGGATCCGGTCGATTCCGGCGAGATCCTGGTCTTCGGCAAGCCGTACCGGCCGAAGTCGCCCCGAGACGCCATCGCCTCCGGCATCGGGCTCGTGCCGGAAGACCGCAAGAGCCTGGGGCTGGTGCTCAACATGGCGGTGCGCGAGAACACGACGCTCGCCAACCTCGACCTGCTCACCATGCTCGGCTTCGTGAACCGCAAGCGGGAGCGCGAGGTGGCGGAGGAGTACCGCAAGGACCTCCGCATCCGCACGCCGACGATCGAGCAGGAAGCGAAGAACCTCTCCGGCGGCAACCAGCAGAAGGTGGTCCTGGCGAAGTGGCTCTTCACCGAATCGCAGCTCCTGATCTTCGACGAGCCGACCCGGGGCATCGACGTCGGCTCCAAGGTCGAGATCTACGAGCTGATGAACGAGCTGGCCGCCAAGGGCGCCGCCATGATCATGATCAGCAGCGAGCTCCCGGAGCTGCTCGGTATGAGCGACCGCGTGCTGGTGATGCACGAGGGGCGGCTGGCGGGCGAGCTCTCCCGGGAGGAGGCGACCCAGGAGAAGGTGATGCAGCTCGCCACCGGCGGTGAGTGACGCCCAATAATCTCACAACAGGACCGGCCGTCTAAAGGTGAAACTAAGGAGATCTAAAGAACGTCTAAGCAGATGACTACGACAAGCAGCCTCTCTTCGCTAGCGGCGTCATCTGCTTACAGACGTACTACCCTCAACGGCCCTAGTTGAAGAACCCGCCACACCTTCTCGGGGTGCGGCGGGATTTCTTTTTTTCTGACGCGGAGCCTGGACCAGCGGCGAAGAAGGCGCCGCCTCCCGGTTTAGCGTTTTTCTCCGCCGGGTAAAGTGGAGGGTCTCCGCGCGGTCTCGGCTTGCCGCTAGCAAGCGAGGCCCCGGGGGAGCACCGGTAAAAGAACAAGAACCGTCCTGGGAACCAGCCCGCCCCGAGCGGCGGGAGGGGATCTCGGGCCTCGGAGAGCCTATAATGCCCACCGTCTTGGCCGAAGATCAGCATCGCACTGACGTCAGTACGGAAGCCCTTCTCCGGCAGTACGCCGCCCACCGTGACCCGCGGCTGCGTGACCAGATCATCGAGCGACACGAGGCGCTCGTCCGTTCCCTCGCCCACAAGTTCGCCCGGCCCGGCGTGCCGGTCGAAGACCTCGTGCAGAGCGCCTGGATCGCGCTGATCGGTGCGCTCGACCGGTTCGACCCGTCCCACGAGACGAAGTTCAGCACCTACGCCGTCCACTGCATGGTCGGCGAGATCAAGCGCTACTTCCGGGACCGCACCTGGGGAATCAAGGTGCCGCGCTACCTGCAGGAGATCGCCGCCAACCTGAACCGGATGGAGGACGAGCTCTACCGCAAGCTCCAGCGGGCGCCGACGGTAGCGGAGATGGCGGAGGCGTTCAACATCACGGAAGAGGACCTGGTCCAGGCGATGGAAATGTACCGCGCCTACCAGACCCAGGGCCTGGAAGACCGCCGCGAGATGGAAGACGGCAACGACTCCCTGGCGCTGGGGGAGATCGTCGGCGGCGCCGACCCGGAGATGGAAGGTGTGGTAGAGTACTCGCCCCTGCACGACGCCCTGGCGACCCTGGACGAGCGGAAGCAGACGATCCTGCGCCGGCGCTTCTTCGAAGGGTTCAGCCAGCAGGAGGTGGCGGACGAGCTGGGCCTCTCCCAGATGCACATCAGCCGCCTGGAGCGAGCCGCGCTGCAGCAGCTCCGCAACCAGATGGCGACCGCCCACGCGGCGTAGCCCGCATCGGTTTCACACAGCCAGAGGGGCCGGGGAGTGGCAGACCGCCGCACCCCGGCCCCTTTGCCTACGGGACCCGTTTACCGGGCGGTTGAAACCGCAGCAACCACGGCGCGAAGTCCCCCTGCGGGGACTCAGAAGGCGCTGGCTTGGGCGTCCGGAGGACGCGTGGCCGCAGGCCTTCCAGCAAGCTAGGGACAGTGGGAGGTGGTCTGCAGTCATGGACGGAGCGGAAGCGGTGGGGAGGTAGTAAGTGCGTCACGCTCTCCCCGCGCCTCTTTCTCCCGTGATCGGGCGCTGGAGAAGTCGGAACTGCTTCCCGGAACCGGGTTTCACGCCGACCTGAGTATCAAGCGCCGAAACCCGGTGCATCCGGCCCTTCCGTCGCCTGGGATCGGCTTGGTCGATCGCTGTCCATCTCTCCCCTACGGCGAGCCTTCATCGAGAGCACCTCTAGCGCCTGAGGACGAGTTCCTTCTCCACCACACGCCCGACCATGGCGTCGGCTTCGTATGGACCGCAGGATTGACAAGCGACAAACCAACGAGGATCTTACGATGGAGGACTTTCTTCGGGTGAAGTGTAATGATCAATCGATAGCTAGCTGTGCAGGCGGCCGCTGGCCTGGCCCAACCCGTGAGAGGACCCCAATCGTGACTGTCTCACCACGAAGAATCGTCTGGCTCGCATTCGTATTGCTCACCCTGGACTGGTTTACAATCCGCCCTGCAAACGCAGAAATCAAACTCACCACGTCGCGAGAATCCTTTGAGACCAACGTACTATCGCCGGTCAAGGTGGATTTCGAACTGGTTTCCTCTACCGGCGCCTATCGCGTTCCGTCTGGAACCTACACCCATTCTAGCGGAGTTACCTTCTCTGGAGCTATTCCGGGATATGGCGACTATCTATTCATAATTGGCTCACGATTCAACAACGAGTCGACTTTCGATTGGGGCTCGGGCGCTATCCTGCAAGGCCCGTCAGACAAGTGGGGTAGTGGCGGCGGCGGCATAGTAGTGAGCTTACCCGAGAACATCACAGCGGTTGGCTCCGACATAATGAGCCGCGCAGTAGACAACTCATCCACTGGAGCCTCGTTTCGCGTGTGGGTGGGCGTGAGAAACAGTTCGGGAGAGCAAGCAACCCACGGGCCCTTCGAGGTCAGTTCCTTTCGCCAACCCAATCGTGCATTCGTCGGGATTAGCGCATCTGACGAGATGATCGAGAGTCTCCGCTTTCAGGCGGTAACACCTGGCGCAACACAGCACGTCCCATTGCTAGACAACTTCATAGCCGGGACATTCAGTGGCGAGAAGATAGCTATTGATGCTCCAGCCGAGATTCGCCCGTCAATCCTCCGGTACAACGGTTGGGGTGTTGATCCAACGCGGGTTTATGGCAGGCGGGGCGCGGAGTTGATGCCTGTTGTCATCAGAACCGAGCCCAACAAAGCATTGCGAATCTACATCACTCCCACGAGCAGCTCCGGCGGGCATGCACACGAGGGAACTCGACCCCACGGCTGGCTCCTGTTATCGGATCGCCGCGGATTGCCGAGACCGGGCAAGAACGCCCGACCGGGCACGAACGACTACAGTACGATCGAGAGAGCCTTTCGTGTTAACAGCGGCAAGTCGGGAGAAGTGACGATTTACTACGTGGCTCCTGAAATCAGCGGCGAAGAGGTGATTACCGCTACTGTTAGCGATGATGATGGCAATACCGACCAGGCGACGCATCAGGTCGCCGTAAAGGTGCCAGACCTGATCTCGCTATGGAGCGATCCACAGGACGGGTTTACGCTCTACGGGGTCACCAATAGTCATCCGGAGAACTGGTACATCGCGGGCAATGCGAATGTCGCGCTCAGAGCCGCGGCCCTCAAGTATCGCCAGCTCCAGGAGAATGATTCAGGAACTGGGGCACTACCTGCTTTGCTTTCCGCGCTAGCGGACTACGGCTATGACTTTCCCTTCAACCCTCCCTTCGGAGAGAACCCGGGCGGGTTTCATCTGCCGCTGAGTCCGGAAGACATTTTCGTCAATGACGTGAGCCTTACCCATGGTGGTCTCTTCGATCTAGACGCCGGTTGGACAGCGCAGGAGGGCCACAAGGGTCATCGAACCGGGCACCATCTTGATATTCGAAGCGTGCATTTGTACATACCACCTCAACCGAAGAAAGGCGAAGGGCCCAAGGGGCCGTATCGCTTGGTTGGCCGGACCGCGCCTAACCAAAGGGTGCTTCCGCCTGCAGAAGGGTACAGCCAGGCCGTAGGCGACCCACGGCTCAGCGCCCGGAAAGGCTTGGCGCCCTTCCGAGACAGCGATACGCGGCGAGACGCATCTGGCAACCCCGTTCTGGGCGGAGACGGGCAGCCGTTGAAATACGATGCGGCGACACGACGAAAGATGAACGACCTAGTAAAAAGGGTTCATTTCCGCCGACTGGCATTACTCATCGAATCACTGCGCGTGCCGGCTGACGGAGTCCAGGGCATCTTTGCGATGGAAGGCAACCACATTCACGTGCAGTACGACTAGCGCTAAGCCACGGGTAGCACGCAGTTGGTTCGGGTTAGTCGCTGCGAACGCAGAAGCGACGTTCGGCGCAGTGGGAGCCGGGCGCCGCTTCGGGCGGGACGGGGGTGAGGTACTCCACGTCGAACTCCACCTCACGGCAGATCGGATAGAAGACATCCGGCCCGAAGAGCAGGTAGAGCGCGAGGGTGTAGGGCCGGTCATTGACGTAGGGGAGCGATTCCGCCCGCTGCCAGAGCCGCCGGACCCAGGCGGCGCAGAGGAGCTCCAGCCGGAGGTCCACCGCGGCGACCGCTTCCTCCAGGGCCGTGTCCTCCGGAAACGAGAGGATGCGCGGGCTCCCCGCTTCCGCCGAGAGCCGCCGCCGCTCCGGCAGCCGCCGGCGACGCCGCTCCAGCAGCTCCTCACGCTCCGCCAGCAAGCGCTCGATACATTCCACCGCCGCGGCGGGGAGCTCACGGCCCAGGCGCTCCAGCCGTTCTCGCGCCTCCGGGTCGGCGCCGAGCTGACCGCACAGCTTCTCCAGCCGCGGATCGACGCGGCGCGCGGCGGAGAGATCCCCTCCGCGCGCGTTGAGACACAACAGCCGCGCCAGGTGGACCTGCTGTCCCGGCTCGCAGCGGGCGAGCAGCTCCAGATCGGCGCGCGCCTCGGCGGCCACCTCTCGCCAGCGGAGGGCGATCTCCCGGCACAAGGCGGAGGGACCGAGGGCGGAGCGGAGGAACACCGGCAGCCGCAGCGGCAGCTCTCCCAGGGCGGAGAGGCGATCGAGCGCGTTCAGCCCGATCCGGATCAGCAGCCCGGTCGGGTGGCGGAGCACTCCCCGCGCGCGGAGGCCGCCGAGGAGGTGATCGACCATCGGCGTGTACTTGCTCCCCTGCCGCGGCAGCCCCAACCCACGCGGAGAGCGCTGCATCTCCGCGGCGAAGGTCGCCGCCTTCCCGACGATCGCCAGCTCCGCCGTGGAGGGGAGGTGGTCCAGGAGCGCCCGCGCGAAATCGTAGGCCGAGCGGACCAGCCCGTCGGCCTGCACGGTGTGGCTGCCGGCGCTCGGGTTGGAGAGCGTGATCGTGGTCCGCTCCACGCCGGAGAGCTCGATGCCGAAGCGATAGACCGGCGTCCCGTGTCCCCCCGGCGCGAACTCGACGAAGAACGGCGGGGCATACTCGCCCGTCTCCGGCCGGTACTTCATCCGCTGCAGGCCGTAGCCGACCCGGTTCAGCGCCTCGTTGTACGCGTCGGTGAACTCCCCCGGGTGGCGGAGCGCCAGGTCGAGGAAGAAGTGGAGGGTCTCCTCCGGCCGGCGGAGGTCGTCCAGCTCCGCGCGGCTGATGCCGTTGAAGTGGCTGGCGCGGTCCAGATCGACCCGGTCCGACGGGAAGACCTGCGCGGTGAGCCAGCGCCCGAGCGCCGCCTGGAAGTCGGCCAGGCTCGCCGCGGGGTAGTCGCGCAGGAGCTCCTCGCCCCAGGCCGCCAGCGCGCGGGCGCGAGCCTTCACCGCGCGCCGGTGGGAGGCGCCGGCCGCCATCCGCATGGCCCCGGCCGCCGCGGCGCGGACCAGCAGCCACGCGCCGGCGGCGCGCAGCTCCGGCTCGCTCGCGGGGATGCTGGAGAGGATGACGTTTTCGTTCTCCACCGGCACGACGCCGTAGAGCCCGTCGGTCTTGGTGAGCGCGTAATAGAGCGCGGCGTCCGGATAGCCGGAGAACGCCTCCCGCATCTCCTCCCGGTTCACGGCGGGACCCAGGCGCGTCACGGCATCCGCGGCCGTGTCCGCCGCCGGCAGCGCCACGCCCAGCGCCCGCAGGGCCTCGTCCCACCCCGCATCCGGAGTGAGACTGCTGCCGAGACGGACCCACTCCGCCGCGAGCCGGTGCAGCGGCAGACCGGCGGCGGCGTACTGCTCCGGAGAGACCGCCTCGGTGAAGAAGAGCCCGTGGGAGATGTCCTGGTGCTCCCAGACGGCGCCGGCGCGGCCGCGGTAGTAGTCTTCCGTCAGCACGTAGCGCCGCCCCTGTTTGCGGAAGTGGCGCGCCAGGCGGGCGTCGCAGGTGCCCAGGCGCTCGTCCTGGATGAAGAAGGTGATCTCGGAGGCGCTCTCCCCCACCGCCCGCGCGAGACAGTGGTTGGCGAGAACGGCATCCCACGCCTGGTTCTGGTCGCCCTTGAAGACGTGGAGCACTTCCCGCGCGGCAAGCGCCTCTCGGATCTCGGCGGGCCGGTCGGTGGTAGCGCGGAGGGTGACGAAGTTGTCTCCCTGGTTGATCACCGTCGCGGGCTTCATAGCGGTGAGGCTCTCCAGTGAGCGCGGGGCAGCAAATCGAACTCCAACAGAGCCGCGCGTCGCCGGAGCCGGCGGGGCGAGCCCGGACGAAGTTTACCGGCCTGTTTTTCGGGAGTAAAGGCGGGCAATCATCCGAGAGCCCTCCACCCTCCTCCGCCTACGGCACCTGCGCCGGGGTGCGCGCCGCCTCCACGGCGCGGTCCGCCGCGCTCTTGACCCGGCCCAGGCGCTTCGCCAGGTCCCCGATCGTCCGCGCCTTGCGCGAGAGATCGACTTTCTGCTCCCCGATCGCTTCCGCGGCCTGCGAGCCCTGCGGCTTCAGCTCCGCGGCGATGCGGCGAGTGGTCTCCACGCGCTGCTTCACCTTCTGGGTCACCCCCTTCACGCGGCCCGCCATCGCGGTGCCTTCCCGCGCGGCGGAGATCGCCATTGCCTTCCCGAGCTCGGCGAGCGCCTGGCCTTCCTTCACCGCCGGGGTGACCTGCCGCCGCGCCCGCTTGAAGGTCTGCAGCATTAGCCAGCCCGCCACGCCCATGGCGATCAGGGACAGCACCTGCAGCCCCAGCAACACCAGGAACACGATATCGCCCGTGGTCATCGTTGCGCCTCCTGTCCGAAAGACTGTATACCCGGGCCCGCCCCCCTCGAAACGGCCGCTTGCTTGGCCTGGACGCGCCACCTCACTCCTGGATATGTGGGAGTGGGAGCGAGCGAGCGTGGGAGAGTGGGAAACCCGCTCCCGTCTGTTTTCAGGTTGCAGGTTAACAGGTTGCAGGTTCCGAACTCCGCCTCCCGTGTTCCCAACCTGAAACCTGCCAACTTGCTAACCTGCAACCGACATCTCCCACTCCCCCTTGCCAGATCCACGCCTCCATCTCGGCCTGATGGAGTACTAACCTGGTACCGCTTCCGCCGCGGCCCCTTCCGTGTCGAAGTCGAGCGCCAGCCACCGGGCACCCGCCCCCGCGGCCCGGACGGCCGCCGCCATCGCCTCGCCGACTTCCTCCTCCCGGCCGGTGGTGAACGCCAGCATGGTGGAGCCGCTCCCGCTGAGGCAGGCGCCCGCCGCGCCGGCCTCCAGCGCGCCCCGCATCGCGGCCTCGAAGCCGGGGATCAGCCCCGCCCGGTACGGCTGGTGCAGGCGGTCCTGCATGGCAGCCCGAAGCACCTCCGTCCGCCCCGTCAGCAGCGAGGCGACGAGCAGCGAGACGCGGCCGACGTTGAAGACGGCGTCGGCGCGGGAGTAGCTTTCCGGGAGCACCCGGCGGGCGGCCGCCGTGCTGACCGCGGCGTCCGGCACGCAGACCACCGCCCGCAGGCCCGGCGGCGGCGGGATGGAGAGATGCAGCAGCCCCTCCTCCGTGAGGGAGGTGACCTGGAAGCCGCCGAGGAGCGCCGGCGTGACGTTATCCGGGTGGCCTTCCATCTCCACCGCCAGCGCGAGCACCGCCTCGCGGTCGAGCGGTTCCCCCAGCAGCGCGTTCGCCCCCAACAGCCCCCCAACGATCGCGGTGGAGCTGCTCCCGAGACCCCGGCTCACCGGGATCGCGTTCCGCAGGTGAATCCGCAGCGCGGGCGCCGCCGCGCCGACCTCTCGACAGAGGCGGCACACCGCACGGTAGACCAGGTTCTCCTCTCCGCTCTCCAGAAGACCTTCGCCTTCTCCCTCCACGGAGACGCGGGTCGGGCCGTCGACCCGCTCCAGCTCCAGGCGATTGTAGAGACGCAGCGCCAGGCCGAGCGCGTCGAAGCCCGGCCCCAGGTTGGTGGTGCTCGCAGGCACCCGAACATGAATGCGGTCCATATCTCGATTCTCGCCTAAGCGCTGCTCGCTTGTCTCACTTCTTGGGGGGAACGGTCGCTTGCCGGGAGAAGTCCGTTCGCCTGCTTGCCTGTCAACTTTCGGTGGTTTTCGGCCGCCGGGAGCCGTACCTGCCTTCAACTCGTGTCAATCTGAGCCACCATCAGAATAACCCGGCCGGGAGCCGCGCGAGACGCGGAGCCACCTCGCGGCCCAGCGTAGAAGTAGACCAGTCATGCAATTTCCCTCCCCGGAGATCCTGATCGTCCAGTTCACCCAGCCTGCCGACGCGGAAAGCCCCGCCGGCCTCAAGCAGCGCCTGCTCGCCGCCGTGGAGCATCCCGGGCACGTGGTGCTCGACCTCCGCCCCGTGCGGCTCGATGCCGGCCGCCTCGGGGTGATCCTCTCGCTCCAGCGGCGCCTGGAGCTGCAGGGGCGGCGGCTGGTGGTCGCCGGCTCCGCGGACCTCACCCTGCTGCTGGAGCGCGCCGGCGCGGAACAGGCGCTGACGGTCTTCCCGGACCCGGCACAGGCGGAAGCGTTCGCGCGGTCGCAGCCCGCCGTATCCCTGGCGGCCTAGCCGAGGGCGGAGTAGAGAGGTCGGAGTGCGGAATTCCGGACTCCGCCCTCTCCCGCCGCCAGCAGGAGCGCGAGCACTGCCAATCCTCACTCACCCGTGAGGGCGGGTGCGACACCCTCGCTGTATCGCGGCAGTGCTGGCCGCGCCGCTGCCAGCACTGCGACGACCGCCCGCCGCGGCATCTTTCCCGCACGAACAGATCACCCTCACCCCTTCACCGCCCTGGGGCGCCCTCCTCACCCGTGCGTTCTGGCGAGCCGGACCCCGCTCGCTCGAGAAGTGCAGCAGAGGGCTACTCCGGTCTCACTCCGAACGAAGGGAATAGAGAAGCCTGCTTGAGGAGCAGACGTACCGCAGCGGGAGGTCTACGATGACCGGACGACTCTTGGCGGGTCGAGACAGCTTCGAGGTTACCGCGTGGTCCGCGATCCTCACAAGCGACCTCGGGTTGGACCTCGACCTCCGTGTCGCGCTGGACGTAAACCTCGCTCCCGGCCAGGAGTTGCCGTCCGGCTATTCCGTGGAGATCCACTTCGAGCACGCGACGGACGCCGATTCTGTCGCCAGCCACTTCCCGGCGCCGGAAGAGCCGGGCTTCACCGGAACGGTTCTCGTCGAACCGTTTCTCCCTCCCCGGGTGGGACCGGCTCGCGTCGAGGTCACTATCCTGGCGCAATCGATGGGTAAGTCACTACCGGAAGCGCAGACCAAGTTGGATCACAAAGGCGACGTGACGCTGACGGTCACCTATTGCGCGGACCCGCACCCACTGCCCTCGCGTCGCTAATCCGGCCAGTCAGGTCCGCTGCGACAGCCCGTGGCCGTGACAGAAAGGGAAGACGCCCGGCCCCTCCGCTGGAGAAGGGTCGGGCGTCTCGAGCTTTCCGGGAGAGCGCGCTTACTCTTCGGAGAAGGCGGCGTCGAAGGCGACGTTGCTCGGCTTGAAGTCGGCCTTCTTCAGGAACGCGGCGGCTTCGGCGGCGCCGAACTCGCGGTCCATGCCCATGTCTTCCCACTCCACGGAGAGCGGGCCCTGGTAGTTGATCCGGTTGAGGGCGCGGATGATCTCTTCGAAGTCGACCCGCCCGTGCCCGATGCTGCGGAAGTCCCAGCTGCGGCGCACGTCGCCGAAGTTGGTGTGCCCGCCGAAGACGCCCGCCTCGGTGGGCGTGGGCGACCACCACACGTCCTTCATGTGGCAGTGGTAGATGCGGTCCGCGAAGTGGTGGATGAACTTCACGTAGTCGACGTTCTGGTACCCCAGGTGGCTCGGATCGTAGTTGAACCCGAACGCTTCCCGGCGGCCGACCGCCTCCAGCGCCATCTCGGCGGAGGCGATGTCGAACGCGATCTCGGTCGGGTGCACCTCGAGGGCGAAGCGGACCCCGACGCGGTCGAACTCGTCGAGGATCGGGTTCCAGCGGTTCGCGAAGTCCTGGAAGCCTTCCTGGATCTGGTTCGGAGCGACCGGCGGGAACGAGTAGAGGAGGTGCCAGATGGAGGAGCCGGTGAAGCCGTTCACCACCTTGAGGCCCATGTTGGCGGCGGCGCGGGCGGTCGCCTTCATCTCCTCCGCGGCGCGCTGGCGCACGCCTTCCGGATCCCCGTCGCCCCAGAGGCGCGGCGGCAGGATCGACTTGTGCCGCGGATCGATGTTGTCGCACACGGCCTGGCCGACCAGGTGGTTACTGATGGCGAAGCACTGGAGCCCGTACCGGTTCAGCGTCTCCCAGCGCTGGTCGCAGTAGGCCTTGTCCTGGGCCTTGTCCACTTCGAAGTGGTCGCCCCAGCAGGCGAGCTCGATGCCGTCGTAGCCGAACTCCTTGGCCTTCCGGCACATGGTTTCGAACGGCAGGTCGGCCCACTGGCCGGTAAAGAGTGTTACAGGTCGTGCCAATTCTCATCTCCTCGCGGGCGTCAGCGGAGACGCCCGTGATCCTTCGTTTCCGCAGGCGCTCTCCTCTGGAGGAAGCACCTGCCTGATCAACCCCCTGAGAGTTGTGGAGCCCGGCCGCAAAATCCTGCCGCGGGCAAGATGGAAGACGGGAGAAGAAAGATGAAAGACGGTGACTACGGCGCCGCGGCCTCTGTGCCGGCGCCACGCGAGCTTCCCGCGGGGCAGCAGCGCGTGCCCTCGGGGTCAACTCGGTCATTTTCCATCCGCCAGGGCAGCGGCTAGCAAGCGCTCTGCTCCCTCACGCACCACGTCGGCGGCCGGAAGGCCGGTCTCGTCTTCGGCGCGCGCGATCGCCGCCTCCGCTTGCTCGCGGGTGAGACCGCTCGGGTTGATGGCGAGGGCGGCGACGCGGCCCCGGTGGAGCGGCGCGAGGGCGTCTTCATAGCGCCGGACCCACTCCGGCAGCGGCGGAATCGCCGTCTCCTGGTAGCGGATCGTCTCCCGGCCGGCATGGTGGACCAGCACCATGGCGTCCGGCAGGCTCCCGTGCAGCAGCGCCAGGGTGACGCCGGAGTAGGCGGGGTGAAGCAGGCAGCCCTGCCCCTCCACCACCACCAGGTCGGCGTCGCCGCGCTCCAGCACCAGCCGCTCCGCCCAGCCCGCCATGAAGTCGCCGGGGACGCGGTCGAGCGTCACGCCGCTCCCCGCGATCAGCATCCCCGTCTGCCCGGTCGCCGCCATCTCCGCCCGCAGCCCGCGCCGGCGGGCGGCGCGGACCAGCTCCACGGTGGCGGCCATCTTGCCGACGTTGCAATCGGTTCCCACCGTCAGGATCCGCCGCGCCCGCGTGCTCCGCGCCCGTCCACCGGCGATCGGCTGGTCCGCCGGCGGACGGCGGAGGTCGACGATCTCCGTCCCCCGCTCCCGGGCAAGCCGCGCCAGCTCCGGATCGTCGCCGAGAAAGGTGTGGAGCCCGGAGAGCACCGCCACCCCGGCGTCGAGGCACGCCCGCAGGATCGGCCGCCACGCCTCCGGCAGCGCTCCCCCCGGCGGCGCGATCCCGATCACCAGCGCGTCCGGCCGCAGCGCCATCCCCTCCGCAATGGTCCCGACCACCGGCACCGCGGCCGGCGTGCCGAGCACCTCCCGCGTGGTGCGCCCCGCGTGGACACTATCGAGCACCCCCACCACGTGCTCGGGCCGATAGCGGACGAGGCAGGTGGCGGTCTTGGCGGTAAAGACGCCGAGCTCGCCTTCAGCGAGAATGAGGAGACGCTGGTGCATTGGTGTGGGGCGCTAAGGGGTCCGCTGGAGTGATTGGCCGCTTTCGCCTCGGACTAAAGTCGAGGCTACACGGAGCGAAGCCCGCCTTCGCGGGCTCAGAACTCCACTGAAAAACGTGTCAGTGACTTCCCCCAACCCCTTAGGAGAAGAGGCTTCCGAGATGAGAGTCCAGCGCCATCATTCGTCGTGCGGCAGTCTTCCTACTCCACTGATTCCGCAGCCGCGCTGGGCGACGGCCTAAACCAGGGAGCCTGGAGGCGCAGCCGGAGGCTGGGCTGGAAGGCTCCCCTTGTGGCCACCCCTGGCGAGGGGTGGCTGCTTGAGCCGGACGGAGTGGCCCGTGAGTCGCCGTAATGACCGAGCCGAAGCAGCCGGCCGCGGAGCCTAACCGGCTGGAGCGCACGCCCGGAGCAGTCCGCTAGCGGAGGCGCAGCCGGAGCGTGAAAGGGCTGCGGGAGGGCCAAACACGCGGGAGGGCCGCTCTGTTCGGTGAGGGCACGGGGTGGAACCTCGGGGAGATGCGGCTCACGACAGGCGAGCGTGCCGCATCTCCCCAAGACCCTACTCCGCGTCCCGGATGGAGAGCCCCATCTCGTCCGAGAGGGTGCGGATGTCCGGGGCGTACATCGCGTATCCGTTGGTCGGCAGGGTGTGGAACCGGCCCGGCACCTCCGCCCGGAGGCGGTAGGTGAGGGTGCTGGTCCCCTGCCGGATGCGGTCGAGGAAGAACGCCACCTTGGTGTCGCGGAACTCCACGTAGGCGCCGACTCCCTTCTCCCAGCGGTAGCCGCTGCGGACCTCCGCCGCCTCGCAGCCGGACGGCTTCAGGTCCTCGAAGACCAGGTAGTCGTACTCGTTCTTGCTCTCCAGCTGCAGCTCTACTTCCAGCAGGTCCCCGCTAGTCACGGTGGCGCCGTCTTCCAGCGGCACCCGCTCGTAGCGCGGCCCCAGGTTCACGTCCCGGTAGCCGGTCCACTCGCCGCCGTCGTCCAGCAGCTCGTACCGGCCGGTGAGGAACGGGTTCGGTCGCTTCGGGTCGAGCGGCTTCGCCTCCGGCTGGCCGCCGGCGGTGCCGGGGACGAGCCGGAAGTACTGCCGCCGCACTGAGATCTCGTTGCCGGTGGCGCGCAGCGGCTCTTCCAGCGAGAAGTAGGTGGTGTAGGCGGAGAAGTAGAGCGCTCCCGGCCCGTCCTTCCGGATCGTCAGCGGCTGCTCCCCCGTCTCCAGCAGCTCGTCCGGCACGACGAACTGGTTGTCGAAGAAGAGCGCGTTCTCCCGGGTGACGGTGTACTCGCGCCGGATCTTGCCGCCGAGGTCGACCGTGACGGTGTACTCCGGCGCCAGCTCCTTGTTCACCCGGATGTAGTCGGCCAGGGCGTAGACCGCCCACGCCGTCTCCCGGGTGCTGTGCCAGAAGTTCCCGCGGCGGTTGTTGACCAGCCACTTCACCATCAGCGGCGGCAGCTCCGCATCCGGACGGACCGCCATGTAGGCCTGCAGCACGGTGGCGTTCGTCTCCACCTGGTTGTGGTACCAGCGCCACCAGTCCCCACCCCGGCCCTGGTCCCAGTTGGCGGTCCCGTTCTCGCGGTCGATCTTGGCCGTCGTCTCCAGGTTGCGGAGCATCACCTCCGCCTTCTCCTGCTCTCCCAGCCCGTGCAGCGCCAGCGCGAGGAGTGCCCGGGAGTACGGAGTCAGCCGCTCGCGGTTCTCCCAGAGCCTGCCGGTGGTGATGGGGCGGATCGCCTCCCGGTACCGCGGCTCCATCGAGAGGACCCGCGCCTCGTAGGTGAGGAGGTGGAAGTTGTCTTCCTCCGGGAAGCGCTGCGCCAGGAACTGCATCCCGCGCTCCAGCACGCCGGGATCGACCGGCACGCCCGCGCTCTTCGCCACCTGCAGCCCGTAGAGCACGTAGCTGCTCATATACGGGTCGCTCGTCTGCCCCGGCCACCAGCCCCAGCCGCCGTCGTGCTGCTGCGCGCCCTGGATGCGGTCCAGCCCCTCCCCAATCAAGCGCTGCAGCTCCGCGCCGTTGAAGACCGGGCTCCCGGCGGTGCGGAGGTAACGCGCCATCTCCCGCACCCGGATCGTGCCCGGGCGCCCTTTCGGGTAGGTGTAGGGGCTGTTCTCGACCGTCGCCCCGCCGGGCCGCGCCGCATCACCGGCCCGCGCCTTCTCTTCCAGCTCCCGGGCCCGCTTCTCCAGCGCCTCCAGGTCGTAGCCCAGGTCGGCCAGCGTCTTGCGGACCAGCACCGCGGGAATGAAGCGGGAGACGGTCTGCTCGATGCAGCCGTACGGATACTCCACCAGGTACGGCAGGGCGTCGAGCATCGTCGCGGCGAGCGACGGGTTGAGCTGCACCACCAGCTCGGAGCTGCCCGGCTTCCGCTCGCGCGGCAGGGCGATCGGCAGCGACGCGGTGCCGCCGCGCTCCCCGCGGAGGACGCCGCTGCGGGCGAGCTGCCGCTCCACTCCGTGGACCAGCACCGGGAACGCCAGCTCGGTGGCGTCCGCGGCGGTCTGCGTCTGCGCCGTCAGCCGGATCCGCAGGTTCCCCTCCCGCGCCACGCGGAGCCGCCAGTCGAGCCGCTTCTCCCCGCCGCTCGGCACCTCGATCCAGCTCTCCGGCTCGGCGGAGCCCTGCGGCGCCATGCTGGCGGTATCGTCGCGGAGGTCGAGCCGCACCCGCACCCGCTGCGCCTGCGGCAGGTAGTTGTGGATGTTGCCGGAGACGACCACCTCGTCCCGCTCCACGAAGAAGCGCGGCGCCTGGAGACGGACCAGCAGGTCCTTCTTGGTGCGCACGCTTGTCTCGTCGGTGCCGACCTGCGCCGAGGTGGTGTTGCCGATCGACTTCAGCCGCCACTGCGTCAGGTTGTCCGGCCACACCACTTCCGCGGTGGCGTTCCCCTGCGCGTCGGTAGTGAGGGTCGGCACCCAGAGCGCCGTGTCCGCCAGCCGGGTGCGGAGCGAGGCCTCCGCCAGGCCGCCGTCCGGAAGCTCCGGCGCGGGAGAGGCGTTGGGACGGCTCGCCGCCTCGGCCTTCATGGCCATGCCAGGCGCCGCCGGCGCGCTCATCATCCTACCGGCCGCCATGCCGCCGCCGAAGCCGCCCATGCCGCCGAAGGCTCCGGGCGGGCCGGCGGGTCCTCTCGCACCGAGCATGCTGTCCCCATCGCGGTAATACGCCATGTTCTGGATCTGACCCAACACGCTGCGCTGGTGCCAGTAGTACCCGGCGCGGTCCGGCCCCGGCCAGTCGGGGACCTGCCCCATCCCCTCCGGCAGCAGCCACTCGTGCGTGCGGAAGCTGCCGCGCGGCTGCGTGTCCTCCATGCCGGGATAGAAGACCGTGCCCGCGGAGCTGCCTTCCGGCACCGCGTCGGAGCGGCGCTCGCCGTAGTGGTAGGTGCGGATATCCGGCGCGTAGTCCTTCTGGATGTAGCTGAGCGAGGCGTCGGTCACCGCCAGCGCCAGCTCCGCCCGCACCGGCCGCCCCTGCCAGTCGGTCGCCTTCACCTGCAGCCTCGCCTTCTGTCCCGGCTCGTACTGCTCCCGGTCGGCCTGCACCGCCACCTTCAGAAGCTCCCGCACCGGCGGGACGAACAGCTCGGTGAGCGACTGGTGCACGCGGCCGTCCCGCACCATCATGGCGGTGACGTAGACGTTCGGCACGTCGTTTCGGGTGACCGGCAGCTCCAGCTCCACGGAGCGGCCCTTCACGCGGACCACTCGCTGCTCCGTGATCTGGTTGTTCGCCTCTCGCGTGAGGAGCACGGTGCAGTCCGGCTCCGGCGTCACCAGCAGCACCTTCGCCGTCTGGCCCTGTTCGTAATAGAGCTCCTTCACCTGCAGGTAGACGTTCTGCAGCAGGAAGCGGCCGGCGTCCAGCTCCGGCCCGGCGACCCAGACCTGGGTACGACCGGCAACCTGCTGCCCCGCCCGGTCCCGCGTCTCGAAGCGGATCTCGTAGTGCCCGCCCTCCTCGGCGCGCCACTCCAGGTAGCCGCGGCCTTCTTTGTCGGTCGTCAGCGGCTCCTGGTGGACCAGCCGCTCTTCGCCCTTCTCCTGCTCCCGCATCCGGAAGACTTTGGCGGTGCCCGCCACCGAGACCGGCGTCTCCGAGGGATCGATCGTCGCCACCTCCACCCGGAGCAGGTCCCCCTTGCTGGCGTAGCCGTGGGGGAAGTTCAGGAAGGCGTAGACGTCCTGACGGGTCGCCGTCACGGAGCCGCTGCCGGTGATGACGCGGCGGCTGGCGTCCTGGACCTCCGCCTCGATGGTGTACCGGAAGTCGCTGTTCGCCTGGTTGGCCGGCGCTTCGGTCTTGATGCTGATCTCGGCATTGCCCTGGGCGTCGGTGCGCGCCTCACCCTGGCTCACCACCTCCCCGTTCCGGTAGTAGAGGTTGTAGTCGCCGTTCCCGTAGTAGGGGTAGAGGAAGTCGAACGGGCGCGGAAACCGGTAGCTGACCCAGTGCGGGTTCCGGTAGACGCGGTAGGTGACCTTCGCGTTCGGGACCGGCCCGCCGAAGTAGTACTCCGCGTGGATCCGCGCCGCGGCGGTCTCTCCCAGCCGCACCCGGTCCGAGGTCGGCTTCACCGTCACCTCGACTTCCGGCTTCTTGTACTCCTCCACGCGGAAGCGGTTCCCGCCGTAGTTCTGCACCTGCTCGGAGATGTTCGGAATCGTCGCGCCGATGACGTACTCGCCCAGCCGCGCGCTCGCCGGGATCGTGAACGAGCCGCTCACGCTGCCGAACTGGTTCATCGTCTCGGAGAGCTCGTGCATCCGGGAGCCGGTGTTGTCTTGCACCACCACCTGGAGCTGCTGACCCGCCGCGGGCCGCCACTCGCCGTTCACCCGCCGCATCGCCACCTGGCGGTAGTGGACCGTCTGCCCCGGCCGGTAGACGGCGCGGTCGGTGATGGAGTAGGTGCGGTAGATCTCCGGGTTGTCGTGGTCCCACCACGACTGGAGCATCTGCGTCACCGCATAGCGCTCACCGGTCCAGGCGAGGGCCTGCACGGAGAAGCCGCGGCGGTTCGGCGCCCGGCGCAGCGGCATGCTGAACAGGCCGTTCCCGTCGGTCTTGCCCCGGACCGAGTCGGCGTGACGCTCGTTATCGCTCCACCACTGCTTGGCGACGATCTCGGCATTGGCGACCGGCTTACCGGTGGCGCGGTTCGTGGCGAAGAAGAGCGCCCGGTCCCGCTCCAGCTTCTCCACCACCACCAGGTCGGTGACCAGGACCACGGTCGCCGCGCGGGCACCCGGCACGGTGGCTTCCAGCACGTAAGCGCCGGTGGCCTTCACCGGGAGCGTTACCTTCCGGTTCACCCACCGGTAGTCGCCCTTGTCGTCCGTCTTCACGTCCCACCGGGCCACCGGCGGACCGTACCACCGGTCGGCCGTCTTCAGCTCGCCGAAGTTGCGGCCGAAGTTCTCGAACGTCGTTTCCGGATCGGAGAGCCGCGCGGGCTGCGTGAGCGGCCGCTCCAGCTCCACCTTGAACAGCTCCAGGTGCACCTGCCCGGCATTGCGCGTCCCGACGGTGACCACGGGCGCGCTGCCCGGGGCCGGCGGCTCGGCGGTGGTCAGGTTGATGCGGCGCAGCAGCAGCTCCTGGAGCCGGAGCTTCGCGTCCTCGGTCCACTTGCTCTGCGGAAGCTCCCGGATCAGCTTCCGGTACTCCGCAACCGCCTGCTTGTACTCTCCCTCGGCCTCGCGGAACATCCCCAGGGTGAACTGCGCCTGGTCTCGGAGGGAGTCCTGCGGGTACTGACGGACCAGCTCTTCCAGCGGAGCGGTCGGCTTGACGTCCTGGTACGGATACGGGATCTGCACCCACTTCTTGCCATCGTACCGGCGGGCGTTGCTCTGCATCATTTGGTGGTACTGCTGCAGCCAGACCGCCTCTCCCAGGAGCGCGATGGCGCCGGAGTGGGGGCGGTCCTGCCGGTCGGCCAGCCACCGGGCGTGCCGGTAAAGGTAGAGGACCTTCTTCGGCGCGAGCCACTCCAAGGAGTAGTCCTGCGCCGGGTCGACCTTCCACTGTGGGTCGGCGGGCGGGGCCCAGTCCTGGCCCTGGATCCAGGCGTAGTACGACGGGTCCTGCGGAAGCTGCCGGGCCAGGTCGAAGTCGAGCTGGATCTCCTCCTCGCCCGTCCGGTGCGCCTCCCGGAAGCGGGGGTAGAGCACCCGCGCCGCCTCCAGGGCGTCGACGGCGTTGCGCGAGTCCTGCTGGTGGAGGTAGACCTGCTCCGCGGCGGCGCCCCCGCCCCGCGGCACGTCCGCACCGCGGTGGACCGCTTCCCCCACCCGCCAGCCGTGGTGCGGCACGCCGAGGTAGAGCCGTCCCAGCCAGTAGAGCCCCCGCGGCTCCCACACCGTGCCGCGGCGGGCCTTCACGAATTCGAGGCCGGCTTCCAGCGCCCGGTCCCACTTCTCCGTTTTCCCGAGGGAGACGACGACCCGGTACTCCACCTCGTCCTGCCGCGCTGCCGGAACGCGCTTCGCCTCCAGCAGCTTCAGGTAGCCCTCCAGCGCCGCGGCGTAGCTCTTCTCTACGTACAGCTTGTCCGCTTCCGCCAGCGTGGGGATCGCGTCCTGCGCGTACAGCCCCAGCGCCGGCCACCCGAAGACCAGCAGCGCCAACCCGAGCGCCGCTAGCAGCCGCGCCGCGAACCCGTGTACCGTCACCGTTCTCATCGCCCACTCCCCGGCGGCCTCCCCGCCCTGAACGCCAGTAGGACGCGCGGACGATCACGTGGGTTACAGCTCGAGACGGTGAGACGGAGGGAGGTTCTCGGAAACAGGCAATGCCCCGAGAAGTCGCCTCCGGAGAGCGGGCCACCTATCGTGAATCTGCGAGCAGCCGCTCGACCATGCCGGGAAGCAACTCCAGCACCTTCTCCGGCCGGAGGTAGGCGTCCACCCCCGCGGCCCACCCGATGATGTCCTCATCCTTCGGGTCGCGCGGGTCGAGGACCAGCGTCGGCACCGCGGCAAGCGGCCCGGCCATCCGCTGCCGCACCAGCTCCGCGAAGGGGCCGTTCCGCTCGCCTGGCGCTCCCAGCGCCTCCAGGTTGAGGATCAGCAGCACCGGGAGCAGCTCGGGATCGACCGGGAGCAGATCGGTGAAACGAAGCGCCAGCCCCCGCGCGTGCAGGCATTCACGCACGCCTTCCGGGAGAGGTCCTGCGACTGGAACGATGAGTGCATAGCCAGCGTCCATCGATAAGTCCCCCGGTGGTGCCCTCAGGGTGGAACGGCATGCTGCAGGAACGGAAAAGGGGAGCGGATCGCCCGCTCCCCCTCCAGTGCGCTGTTTCCCGACGGCGTCAGTTCCCGCCGAAAAGCAGGCTCAGGAACCCACCCGGACTCCCGCCGGCCGGCTCCTGCTCGTGGACGAACTCGATAAAGGCGAACGCCATCTCGTCGGTGGTCTGCTCCCCGAAGCGGACCAGCTTCGGCGGGTCGTTCGGGTTGCGCGGGTTGTCGCTGCTGTTGTCGAAGTAGGCGGTCATCTTGATCTTCGTCCCCTTCGGCACCTTCTGCAGCTCGCGGTAGCGGTAGGTGTCCTGCCACCGGTAGTCCCAGTCCTTCACCCAGATCAGCGGCTTGCGGGTGCCGTCCGGGAGCTCCGCGGTCACCTCCATCTCCTTGCCGAGGAGGTGCATGTGCGGGGTGATCGAGATGAGCTGCACGTCCCACGGCACCGTCAGCGTCTGCTCCAGCTTCCAGCGCTTTTCGCCGGGCGGGATGTGGATCGCCAGGTTCGTGAGCGGGAAGACCCGCAGGCGCTTCTCCACCGGCTCCTTCGCGAAGTAGAGACCGACCCGCGTGCGGTCTTTCTCCACCTTGCCGGTCTTGTGGTAGTGGACCTGCATCACCAGGTCGGAGTTGGCCGGGAGCGGCATGCCGACTCCCTTGGGAAGGTAGCGGGCGAAGTTGCCCGGCGCCCAACCGCCGAGGCTGCCGCTCGGGAGGATGCCGATCCCGCCCGGCCCGGAGTTGTAGCCAGGGAGCGGGTCCTTCTCGTCGAGCCGGCGCGCGGCGCCGCCGGTGTCGAGGAAGTTCAGAACGTGGTGGACCACCCGCGCGTTGCCGGGGCGGATATCGACCGCCACCACCTGCTTGTCTTCCTTGAGCCCCGTGGGGATCACGAAGCAGCGGAAATCGTCCTCACCGTTGGCGCCGACGGTGTACTCCTCCGGCATCTCCAGCACCAGGTCCGGCGTGCCGAGGCTCCACTCGTCCTTCCACTCCTTCGGCGCGGGTGCGTCCTTCGGATTGCCGGCCGGCGCCCCGGCGTCGGCCCAGCGGGCGAGGGTGGCGATCTGCTCGTCCGTCAGGCGGCGGGCGTCGAGGAAGTCGCCGTGCCCCGGCGCCGCCTGCCACGGGGGCATCTGGCGGCTCTGTGAGAAGCTCTTGATCTCCGCGGCCCAGCTGCGGGCGTCCTGGTAGCTGGAAAGGGAGAACGGCGCGACCTGGCCGGGGCGGTGACAGCCCTGGCAGCTCTCCTGGATGATCGGCGCGACGTCCCGGTAGTAAGTCACCTGCTTCGCGGCGGCCGTCTGGTAGTCGCGCGGGATCGCGCAGCCATAGGCGGTGGTGACCGGGGTCTCGACCGGCTTCTTCGCCAGGACCGCCTCGATCGCGTTCTTCAGGTCGTGGGAGCGCACGTGCCGCCGCTTCTGCGTGCGGCTGGCGTAGGCGTCGTTGACCCGGCCGCGGTAGCGCACCACGCGGCTGGAGTCGAGGACGAAGACTTCCGGGGTGACGCGCGCGTCGAGCGTCCGCGCCAGCTTCTGCTCCGGGTCCTTCAGGACGGGGAAGCCGAGCGCGTATTCCTTAGCGTGCTTGGCTACGGCCGCGACACTCTCGTACGGCAGCGCGTTCACGCCGAGGAACTGCACTCCCTTCGGCGCGTACTGCGCGGCAAGCTGCGTGAGCGGCTGGGAGTAGTCGTTGCTAATGGGGCACTCGGTCCCGGTGAAGACGAGCACCAGCACCTGCTTCTGCGCGAAGTCACGCAGGCTCCGCTCGCCGCCGGAGGGGTCCTCCAGGCGGAAGTCGGTGACTCTCATCCCCGCCTTCGGAGCGCCGGTCGCCTTCCCCGGCGCGGCCGCCATGGCCGTAATCCCGAGGCCCGCCACGCTCGCCGCCAGGAGCGCGCCGCCGGCCGCCCGTCGCCAACCTGCACTCGCCATTCACGCCTCCGCTCGCCGCCGTCGTACCGCTTCCAGAACCAGTATAGCCCGCAGCCGGCCACAAGAACGCCGCGGCCGCCGCCACTGTTCCAGACGGAATCGTGGGCCAAGCATTCCGAACTTGCCCGGTGCTTTCGCGCAGGAAGTGGCGCTCGGAGCTCAGTCGAGCTGCCCTTCGTCCCGGTAGGGTCGGGACATCAGGTATTCGACCGCTTCCGCGACGGCCCGGCCCTCGAAGAGCACGCGGTAGAGCTCGCTCAGGATCGGCACTTCCACCCCCAGCTCGCTCGCCAGGCGGCAGGCCGCCTCGGTGGTCGGCACCCCTTCCGCGGTCTGGTGCACCTCGTCCTGCGCCTGCCGCAGGCTCTCTCCCTGCCCGAGTGCGAAGCCGACCCGGTAGTTCCGGCTGAGGGGACTCGCGGCCGTCGCGATCAGGTCGCCCAGGCCGGAGAGGCCGCTGAACGTCTCCGCGCGGGCACCGGCCGCAACACCCAGCCGGGTCATCTCCGCCAGGCCGCGAGTGAGGAGGCTCGCCTTCGTGTTGTTACCAAAGCCGAGCCCGTCGCAGATGCCGGACGCGATGGCGATCGGGTTCTTCAGCGCGCCGCCCAGCTCCACGCCGGTCACGTCGCGGTTGGTGTAGACGCGGAAGAGCGAGGTGGAGAAGAGCTCCTGCAGCCCGCGGGCGAGCGCGGAGTCCTCCGTGGCGATGACGGAGGCGCTCGGAATCCCACGGACGATCTCGCCGGAGAGATTGGGACCGGAGAGCACCGCCACCCGTCCGGCCTTCGCCGCTCCCAGCACCTCTTCAGAGACCAGCGAGAGCCGCCGGCCAGTCCCTCGCTCCAGCCCCTTCGCGGCGAGGACGATCCCGCCGGAGGGGGGAAGCTGCTCCCGGCAGCGGCCGAGCAGCTCGCGGACCGCCTGCGCGGGCACCGCCAGCACGACCGTTTCCGCCCCCTCCAGCGCGCCGCGGAGCTCGGCAGTGGCGCGGAGCGGCTCCGGGAGCCGGAGATCCGGCAGGTACCGCCGGTTCACACGGCTTGCCTGCACCTCCTCGGCGTGGGCCGCATCGCGGAGCCAGAGCCGTACCGGGATACCCTGACCCGAGAGCAGCCAGGCGAGCGCCGTCCCCCAGCTTCCTCCCCCGAGAACCGCCACCGGCGCGCTCATCGCAGTACCTCTTCCACTGGCCGACGGGTGAACGGAGGTCAGGACTGCCGCCCGAGGGCGTACCGCGCGATGTCCCGGATCGCGTCGCCGTAGGCGCCTTCCGGCCGGGCCCGCTCCAGCGAGGAGAGGGCCGCGTCGGTGTGCTCCCGCACCCGCTCGGCGACCGACGCCTGCGTGCCGAGGCTCTCCATCAGCGACAGCGTGGTCTCCACGTCCCGCTCGCGGAGCGCAGTCCGGAGACGCTGCCCCTCGGGGGTCTGCTCCGGAGCGGCGGTGAGCGCGTCGACCACCGGCAGGCTGCGCTTGCCCTGGATCAGGTCGCTCGCGACCGGCTTCCCGGTGAGGGCCGGGTCCCCCCAGATGCCGAGGAAGTCGTCGCGGCACTGGAAGGCGAGCCCGAAGCTGTAGCCGAACCGGGCGAGCGCCTCCACCCGCTCCGTCTCGTCGGTCCCGAGCATGGCGCCGACCCGCAGCGCGCCCTCCAGCAGCGCCGCGGTCTTGCCGCCGGTCATCCGGAAGTAGCGCTCCAGGGAGATGCCGTGCGTGTCCTCCGCCGCCATGTCGAGGAACTGCCCCTCGGTCATCAGCAGGACCGCCTGGTTCGCCGCGTGGAGCGCCTGCACTACCCGCTCCGGACCGTAGTGTGCGGTGAGCCGCAGCAGCGCGGAGTCGACCAGCGCCTGCATGTTGGAGCCGGTGTTGATCGCCTGCGGAATCCCCCAGAGCTTCCACACGGTCGGCCGGTGGCGGCGCGACTCATCGTTGTCTTCCACGTCGTCGTGGACCAGCGAGAAGTTGTGCACCAGCTCGATGGCGGCCCCCGCGGCCGCGGCCGAGGGTCCGTTCCCGCCGACCGCCTCGCAAGCGAGGATCGTCAGCACCCCCCGCAGCCGCTTTCCGCCATGGCGCCGGCGCTCGCTCTCGGAGAGCGGCTGCAGCACCTCGTCGAGCCACCCGAGGTGGTAGCGGATCCACTGGTACAGCTCCAGGTCCGGGGAGGCCGAGGCGAGGGTGGCTTCGATCTCGGCATCGAGCCACGGAACGCGCTGGTCGATCAGGGCGGCAGTCGGGGCGGGAATCAGGCTCATGTCTCGGTTCAATGGGACGGTAGGAGAGGTCCGCCTCACGTTCTGCCGGGGGCGGGGCAAGTCCTCCCGCCGGCACGCATCCCGGCGGCAAGCCGCAGCCGCGGGCCTCCGCGCCCGGAGGAATCACGGTTGAGCAGTGGAAACTGGGCGGTAACCCAAGTAGGGCGGGAGACGGGGCGCAGGGGGCAACGATGACTCCACGTGAAGCAGGGCTGGCCGCGCTGAAATCCGGCAATGCCGCCGAGGCAGTCCGGAGCCTGGAGGCGGCGGTGCGCCAGATCCCGACCGACGCCGCCGCGTGGGGCGGGCTGGGCGTGGCGCTCTGCCAGACCGGGCGCCCGGCCGAGGGCCTCCGCGCGCTGGAGAAGGCAATCACCCTCTCCCCCGCGCAGGCCGGGCTGCAGTTCAACTATGGGCGCGCGCTGGAGAGCATTGGCCGCGCGCCGGACGCGCTGCGCGCCTTCAAGCGATGCCTGGAGCTCGACCCCGCCCATGCCGGCGCCCAGGCCGCGCTGCGCCGTCTGGAATCGAGCGGCGCTCCCAGGGCCGCGGCAGCGACCGCTGCGGCGCCGGCGGCCCCGCTCACCCCGCCGGCGCCGCCGGCCGGGCTGGGTGACTTCGACTTCTCCTCTCCCCCGCCGGTCGACCCGACCCGCCGGCCGCAGCCGGTCCCACCGGCCACCGCGCCGCTGCCGCCTGCCGGGGAGGTCAGCGGCCCGGCGTGGCCTTCGCCTCCGGCCGGGTCGCCGAATGGCCCGATGGGCGCGGCGCTGCCGCCTCCGCAGCCGGTCGCCGCGCCGATGGCTCCCGCCGGCGGGTACCACGCCCCCGGGGCACCCCCGCGCCGTTCCTCCGGCGCGCCGTGGGTCTGGATCGTGGTCGGCATCCTCGGGATGGGCGCGCTGGGGGTCATCCTTCTCGCCGCCATTCTCTTCCCGGTCTTCAGCCAGGCGCGCGAGGCGGCCCGCCGCGCGAGGGAGCGCCGGATGGGAATTCCGTCCCCGCTCCCGGGCGGCGCCCCAACGGTGGGACAACCCAGCCGCGGCGAAGTGCTCTGGCCGCTCGGTGCCGGAGGCGGCGGGGTGAACCTGGCGAGCGCGGAGGGCGGGGTCGAGATCCACGACGCCCGATTCGGGGTCACGGCCCGCTTGCCGCTCGGATTCCCGCCCGCGAGCGCGACTTCCGGGATGGACGTCACGGGCGCGGGAGGGACCACCCCTCCCAGCCTCTATTCCTCCCGGGTGGGCCGGAACGAGTGCTTCCTGATCTGTCTAGGCTTCCCCGCGGAGACGGTCAACGCGATGGGACGAGACCATCTGCTGAAGACCATGAGACAAGCAGTGCTGCGGCAGGGAGCACAGGAGATGGAGAGCGGCCCCGTCTCCCACCAGGGATACACCGGGGAGGAGGTCACCTACCGTCGCGTCAGGGCCGGACAGAGCCGCACCGGGAGGGTCCGGACACTCCTCGCCTCCCCGCGGCTCTTCATCATCGGCTTCGAGGGCGCGGATGAGGGGGAGGTCAGATCCGCCGCCGCGAACGCGTTCCTCGACTCGCTCTCCATCCGCGCGGGCGTCACCCCCGCCGGCGCGACGACCCCGATCCGGATGGGGCGGCCCACCATGCCGGAGCTGTCGATGCCCTCCTTCGGCTCGATGCCGCCCACCCCCGGCTTCAGCCGCCCGGAGATCCCCCGTCCGCCGCGCTTCGAGCCACCGCAGCTCCCGGAGCCGCCTCGCTTCCAGCCACCCACTTTTGAGCGGCCGAGCTTCCCCACCGGGCCACGCTTCGGGCCGAGCGGGCCGGACGGCAGCTTCGGCCCGGCCGGTCCGGGCGGGCCACCCGGGGGGCCACCCTTCGGTCCGGGCGGACCTCCCCACGTAGGGCCGCCGGGCTTCGGCCCGCCCGGCTTCGGCGGTGCCAACGGACCCTGACAGCTCGGCCGCGCGACATCTCTCCTCTCCACTCATCCAACTCGCACCCGTTATACTCGGGGGGTGAGCGGAGCAGCCCCCAAACCTGGCAAGCGGACCCTCCGGGCAGACGACGCAGCGCGCGCGGCGGCGCTCTCTCTCGGCGCTAACCTCTTCCTGGTCGCCATCAAGATCTCGGCCGGCTTCCTCTCCGGGTCGATCAGCGTGCTGGCCGAGGGCGTCCAGTCGACGATGGACGTCGTCGCCTCCGCGCTGATCCTCTTCACCGTGCGCGCGGCCGCCCAGCCGCCGGATCCGGAGCACCCGTACGGACACGGTAAGTTCGAGAATCTCGCTTCCCTGGGGCAGATGGTGCTGATCCTGGGGAGCGCGGTCTATCTGTTCGGCGCGGCCTGGGAGCGCTGGCAGGACCCGGTGCTGCCGCGGGTCGACTGGGGTGCCGGCGCCCTCACCATCGCCGTGGTAGTGAACCTGGTCGTCTCCAACCGACTGTTCCGGGTTGCTCAGCGCACCGGATCCCAGGCACTGGAGGCGGAGGCGCTCCATCTGCGCGGCGACATGCTCTCCTGCGTCGGCGTCCTCGCGGGGCTGTTCCTCGTCTGGATCACGCAGGAGCCCCGGCTCGACCCCCTGATCGCGGCGGTGATGACGGTGCTCATCGTCGTCGGCGCGGTCCGGCTCCTACGCGAGAGCCTGCGGCCGCTCCTCGACGAGAGCCTGCCCGCGGAAGAGGAAGAGATGGTCCGCGCGGTGCTCGACGAGCATCCGGAAGTGCGCGGCTACCACCGCCTGCGGACCCGCCGGGCCGGCTCGCACCGCCTGATCGACCTGCACGTGCTGCTCGACGACGACCTCACCTTCCGCCGCGCGCACGAGCTGAGCGAAGAGATCGAGGAGGCCATCCGCGCCTGCTTCCCGAACGCCGACGTCATCGTCCACGCGGAGCCGTACGAAGAAGAGCAGCGCCACCAGGAAGAGGTGCATCACCACCGCCTGTCGCGGTAGCGCCGCTCGTCAGAAACGGAGACTAGCGACCGCCGCGGACCTGCTCGCGCGCGCGGTCTACGCGGGCCTGCGGCGTCGGGTGCGTGCGCAGCCAGTTGAACCCGCCGCCTCCGCCGCCCTCCCGCCGCAATAGCTCCAGTAGCCGCACCAGTCCCTGCGGATCGTAGCCGGCCTGGCGCATCAGGCGGATCGCGGCGTCGTCGCTGTCGTACTCCTGGCGGCGGCTGTAGCTGAGCAGCTCCAGGTTCGCCGCGATCTGCGCCGCCGCGCCCACGTCGCCGCTGGTGGCACGGCCCAGGATCTCCGCCCCCAGGCCGAAGAGCTGGGAGCGCTCCATCTGCCGCACCGCGTGCCGCTCTTCCACGTGCCCGATCTCATGTCCCAGCACGCCGGCGATCATGTCTTCGTCGCCGGCGATGCGCTGGAGCAGTCCCTCAAAGATGTAGATCGGCCCGCCGGGCAGCGAGATTGCGTTGACCTCGGGCGACTCGATCACCCGGAACGACCATGGCAGGTCCGGTCGCTCGCTGTAGGCCGCAAGCCGGTTCCCGATCCGGGTCAGCGTGGCATCGCCGCGGGTGCGGTACTGCCGCTCGATCGCCTGGGCCGTCTCCCGGCCCATCTGGACCTCCTCCCGTTTGCTCACGCTGCTGCCGGAGCGGCAGCTCGAGAGACCGAGGACGACGGGCAGGAGCACGAGGGCAAGCAGGTGACGACGGGGGTGACTGCGCATCGGATCAACCTCCTTTGGCAGGGCGAATGACGCCTGGTTTCGGAGGTAGGGTACCGCCGTTCCCCGAACGACCAAACGCGCGGCCTCCCGACAGGCGGCAGCAGTGTTTAGCGCGAGGTGGTAGTGCGGCAGGTGGTTTCCGGAATCGTGAGCGCGGGCCTCTTCCTCGGCGCGGCATCGGCGTTCGCGTGGTGGGGCGGCACGCTCGGCTACCTGTTCGCCGGGACCGTGCTCCTGGTCTGGGTCTTCCGCCTCTACCCCGCGTACGCGCGCATCCGGCGCCTGCGGGCGATCCGGCTGGCGCAGGTCGATACGATGAGCGGCGACGAGTTCGAGGACTACGTCGCGCTCCTGCTGCAGCACCGGGGCTACGTGGTGGAGCGCACCGGCGGCTCCGGCGACCTCGGCGTCGACCTGGTGGCGAGCCGCCGCGGGGAGCGCTGCGCCGTACAGGTGAAGCGGAGGTCGCAGCCGGTCTCCCGCCGCGCGGTGAGCGACGCCGTGGCCGGCGCGGACCACTACGAGTGCGACACCGCGCTGGTGGTGACGAACCAGACCTTTACGCGCGGGGCCCTGGAGCTGGCCGCCTCCACCGACTGCGGCCTGGTGGGCCGGGACGAGCTCTCGGAGTGGATCGCCGCCTACGCCGGCGGACGGCGGAAGTAGCCGCTACCTGCGCCCGCGGATCAGCGCCACGATCCGGACGGTCCGCTTTCCCCAGCGGGAGGCGAGCCGGTGCGTCTTGAAGCGCAGGTCCACCTGCCGGGAGCCGACCCCGCCGCCCACGTCGTCGACCTTGGTCCACCCGTAGCCGGGAACGTGGATGCGGGAGCCGAGCGGCGCCACCTGGGGCCGTCCGCGGCGGGCCACCGCCGCGCCGCGCCGGCTGCGCGTGCCGGTGGCGGTCAGCCCGCGGGTCTCGCAAGTTCTGCACGGGCCCAGGCAGTAGCCGGTGGCGGTCACCCTCCGGATGACTCGCCGGATAAACTCGGTGCGGGTCTGGGCGCTCTGCGGGATCGAGAGAAAGCAAGCGGCGAGGACTACCCCGCCGAGGCGTGGGAGAAGTCTGTAGTCAACCATAGGCGCAGATCATCCGGCGCTCCTGCCCGGGCGTGCCCGGATAGGCCAGTTCGGCAGCGGCTGCGGTGAAGCCGCCGGAGGGGCATGAGCGCCCGGCCAGCTCCCGGTATCCGCCGGAGCGGAACCGCCTCACGTGCAGCCCTCCCCTCATTCCAGCCCTCCTGCCAGGCACGGAGAGAGGGGTGCTTGCCCGCCGGTCCGTCGCAACATACCCGCAAGTCGGGTCGTCTAATCCTTTCCGGCGGCGAAAAGGTGCGCCGCTGCGAACTGGCGTGCAGCGGACAACCACTAAGCCTACGAGAGGGACCAGGCGATGGAGAGCGACGCGAAAACCCGCGGCGCAGCGGGAAACACCCTGCTGCTGCTGCTCGTCGTGCTGGTGGTCGGCGCGGTCGGCTTCGGCGCTGGCTGGCTCCTGGCGCGCTCCGGCTCTGCCGTAAACGCGACCAGTCCCGCCGTCCAGGCCGCGGAGCAGGAGCGGGACGAGGCGCAGTCGCGCGCGGACGAGCTCCAGCGGGAGCGCGACCGGCTCAAGCAGCAAGTAGCGGCACTGGAGGAACGGGTGGCGCAGGCCCGCAAGGAGACCGACCGCGAGCTGATCGCCAGCTACTCGATCCTGGAGTCCGAGCGCGACCAGCTCAGAAGCCGCGTGAGCTACCTCGAGCAGCAGGTCGCCGACCTGGAGGCCCGCCTGCAAGACGCGCAGTTCTCACGCTGAGCGCTTCGCGAGGGGGCAGCGGTGAGGGTGCAGCGTGCAGGTCTGTGCGGACGGACTGCGCCGTGCGGATGCGGTACCGGGGAAGGCGTTTTGGCCCGGGAACCCGGCGGTTGAATCCGCGGCAACCACGGCACGGAGTCCGCCTTGGCGGACTGAGAAGTCCCGGTTTGGGCGTCCAGAGGACGCATGGCCGCAGGCCGTCCAGCGAGGTATTTTAATGCCTCGCGATCCCACGGGAACCGAAGCCCTCAATCTATGATTACCAGCACACCTTCACCGTGTTGAGCGACCTCCCGATAGAAGCTCCGGAAGCGGTCGAAGTACCTCCACAACGTTCTCCAGGTCTCCTCTGTCACGTCCCTGGCACCGAACTTGTAAATGCAGGCCGCTTCCACCCAATCCGGCACGAAGTGCAGCCTGAGCTGGGCCTCGGTGACGGTCTCTATCGAGGCCGCAATGGCGCGCACTTCCACCGGCTCCACGTAGCGAACCGGGATGCCCTGCACTCCGACCGCAGCCGGCGCGATCTCCACACGTCCCCGGACCGCCCAGTCGCGTGCAGCCGTCTCCGCGGATCCGCGGCGGCGGTTCTCCGAGAGGAGAAACAGCAGCATATCGTACCACCTGGCGCCATCGAATTGCCTCGTCGCCAGGCCGGGATGCGCTTCCGCATCCCGGAGCGCCGCCTGCCACAGTGCCTCGCCGGGACCGCCCGGTAGATGCGCTGTGCCGCAACCCCGAAACCAGAGCGGCAGCAGACAGAGACACTCCGCGGCTTCCAGGTCGGCAGCGACCCGTCGCATCACCTGCCCCTCGTGCGGGATCGCTTGATAAGTCGCATTGAGCCCCATCTCCGCCGCCTCATGTGATGTAAAGAAGCGCCGGGCGAGGAGAGATCCCCCACACCCGGCGCCCTTGTAGCCTTTAGCCTTTAGCCTTTAAGAGATCCTCATCACGATCTTCAGGACCTCGGAGTCCTTCACCTTGCCGAAGGCGTCCGGGGCCTCTTCGAGGGAGACCTCGTTGGTGACCCACTCCTCCGGCTTGACGATGCCGAGCTTCACGAAGTCCATCATCGACTTGTGCGCGGCGGGCTCGTCCGGCGCCAGGAGGCCGAACCAGAAGCTGGAGGGCATGTGCCGCATCGAGAGCGGGAACTGCTCCAGGTTGTTGATGCCGTAGACGCCCAGCTTGCCGTCGGCGGCGAGCAGCCGGCAGAGGTCGATGTAAAGCGACGCGTCGCCGGTCGCCTCGATGATGAAGTCGACGCCCTTGCCCCCGGTGATCTCCATCACCCGCTCCCGCAGGTCTTCCTGCCGGGTGTTGATGGTGTGGTCCGCGCCGAGCTTGCGGGCGAGCGCCAGGCGCTCGTCGCGGCGGCCGACCGTGATCACGTCGCGCACGCCGTGCAGCTTCGCCATCTGGGTAAAGGCGAGGCCGACGCCGCCGGCGCCCATCACCAGCACGCTGCTCTCCCACCGCACGCCGATGTTGCGGAGGGCGCTGTAGCACTCCTTCAGGTTGATCAGGACCGGCGCCACGTACGGGTCGACCCACTCCGGGATCACCTGCTGCATCGGCCAGTTGAAATGGACCGGCGTCTCCGGGTGGTCCTGCAGCAGCGCGCGGTAGTCGGTCACCACCCCCCACTCCGCGAAGCTGCCGAAGAAGCAGCCGAGGCCGGGGACCTCCGCCCGCGGGCGGAAGACATGGTCGCCCTCTTTGAAGGCGGTCACTTTAGAGCCGAGCTTCACCACTTCCCCCACCCCCTCGTGGCCGAGGATGCCGGGATACTGCTGGCCGTCGAGCCAGTCCATCGGGAAGCGGCCGGTCAGGATCTGGGAATCGGTGCTGTTGCAGATCGACGCGGACTTGATCCGCACCAGTGCCTGGTAATCGTTGATCTCCGGCTCGGGTACGTTCTCCACCCGAACCTCGCCGGGCCGGGGGACCACCAGTGCTTTCATCTTACTTCCTCGCTATCATTCGCCCGGGGCGCGCCTCACTGCGGCGTCTGCCCACCGGCCCCCGTTCTCCCCAGGCGTGCCCGGCTCCTGCCCGGCTCCACGTCCGGGGTTCGAGCAGCCGTGGGTGGGGGTAAGTTACGGATGCGCTCTGGCCGCGGGGGCGGGGCGTGAAGGGGATGGTGATGGACCGGAACAAGGGTCTCGCATGGGTCACGGCTCTCGCGGCGGGTGCCGCGGCAATCTATTTCCTCGATCCGGTCCAGGGCCGCAGACGCCGAGAGCAGGTTCGAGACCGGCTGCGAGACCTGCTGTCGGAGAGTGAAGCCTCGGGCGCTGAAGCAGCGCGCCCGCTGCGGCGTCCCCCGATGATCCGGCGCTCCGCCGACGAGGTACTGGACGAGGACCGGACGCTCGTCGAGCGGGTCTGCTCCGAGCTGATGCGTCTCACCTCCAATCCCGGCTCGATCGAGGTCGACGCGGACGACGCGATCGTCACCCTCCGCGGCTCGATCCCGGAGCACGAAGTCGGCCGGCTGCTCACTTCGCTGCGGCACCTGCCGGGCCTGCGCCGCGTGGAGAGCCTGCTCTACACGGTAAAGAGCCCGTTCCAGCGCGCGGAGGCGCCCTCGCCGGAGACTGCCAACCCGGCCGGTGAGGCGGACGGCCCCGGCGAGGGGGAATGGTCGCCGGAGCTGCGGCTCGGCGTCGGGACGGTCGGCACCCTGCTGGCGCTCTGGGGGATCCGGCGGGGAGACGCGCCCGGGGTCATCGCGGCGGCGGCCGGGGGAATGGCGCTGGCCCGCGCCGTGGCGAACGTGCCGCCGTCGCGGATGGCCGGGCTCGACCGCTCCATCCCGGTAGAGCGGACCGTGGAGGTCGACGCCCCGATCGCCCGCGTCTTCGCCTTCTGGAGCAGCTTCCGGAACTTCCCACGCTTCATGCAGCACTTGCAAGAGGTGACCGAGGACGAGAGCGGCGTCTCCCACTGGGTGGCGGACGGCCCCGCAGGGCTCCCGGTCTCCTGGAAGGCGGAGGTGACGACTCTGCAGCCGCACCGGGCCATCGCCTGGCGAAGTCTGCCGGGCTCCACCGTGCAGAGCTCCGGCGAGGTGATGTTCGAGGAGCTGGAAGGCGGCCGCACCCGGCTGCAGGTGAAGATGATCTACCATCCGCCCGCCGGAGTGGTCGGCCACGCGGTGGCGCGTTTCTTCGGCGCGGACCCGGAGCGCCAGATCGAAGACGACCTCCAGAGCTTCCGGGCACTCCTGGAGGAAGGCAGCGAGACCGCGCACGGGCGGCCGATCGCCGCGCTCAAGGCGCTGCCGGAAACCTCATAGGCCGCCCGGGAGAAACGGTTCGGTCCGGACCGAGCCGGGCTCGACCCGCACGGTGACCATCCCGCCCTGGTCGGTGCGCGCCACCGGGATCCCGGCCGCCTCCAGGCGCTGGAGCACGATCGGCTTCGGATGGCCGACCCGGTTGTCGCGCCCGCAGGAGAGGACCGCCTGCCGCGGCCGCACCGCCTGGAGGAAGGCCGCGGTCGACGAAGTGTCACTGCCGTGGTGGGCGACCTTCAGCACGTCGGCGCGGAGACCCTCCCGCCACCGGAGCAGCGCCCGCTCCGCATCCGCTTCCATGTCTCCGGTCAGCAGGAAGCGCGCCCCCGCGATGTCCCAGCGGAAGACGAGCGAGGCCTCGTTATCGGTGCGCGCGGCACCGAGCGGCCCAAGCACCGCCAGGGTGGAGCCCCGGATGCGCAGCCGGTCTCCCGCCGCGAGCCGCCGCACCGGCACGCCGCGCTCCCGCGCGACCCGGTGCGCCTCGGCCCACGCCTGCGCGGGGTCACCGGCCCGACCCGCCGTCTCCGGAAGCGCGTGCGCCAGCAGCCCCACGCGGTACTCCGCCAGCACCTCCGGCAGGCCGCCGACGTGGTCGTCGTGCGCGTGCGAGACAACCACCGCGTCGAGTGCGGGCACCCGGAGGGAACGCAGCGCCCGCACCACCGCGGGCCCCGCTGCTTCCGGGCCGGCGTCGACCAGCACCGCGGTGCCGTCCGGCCCCTGCAGCAGGAGGCTGTCTCCCTGCCCCACGTCGAGCGCGCGCAGGGTCGGCGCGGAAGGGGGTGGTGAGGGCGCGGCGGTGGAAATGGCCAGGAGCAGCGCGACCGATCCGAGCGCGGCGATCAGCCGGAGCCGGCCCGGGGGTGCCAGGGTGGGCAGCGCCATGCCGACCAGCAGCGGCGGGATGAGCCAGACCGGCGCCGGGAACGCCGTCTCGCCGCCGGCGCCGGCAAACAGGCTTGCCCAGTGATACAGCCCCTCCGCCTGCCACGCCAGCAGCGGCGCCCAGAAGTAGAGCCCCAGCGCGGAAAGCCCCAGGTGCAGGAGCGCGGAGAGCATGAGGAAGCCGGAGAGGAGCGCCGCCCCGACGTTGGCGAGCGGAGCGATCCAGGTGACGCGATGGAAATGGTAGGCGAGCACCGGCGCGGTGCCGAGGAACGCCGCGAGGCAGGTCGCCACGCCCGCCGCCAGCGACTGGTGGAGGTGCCGGGCGAAGCGGTCGTGCGCGCCCGGCGCTGCCGGGGCGGGGCCGAGCGCCCGGCCCAACGGGCCGGCGACCCGGACGAGGGCCCAGACCGCCGTGAACGAGAGCTGCGCGCCGATGTCAAGCACGAGGAGCGGATCGAGCGCCAGGAGCGCCAGGCCGGCGGCGCCCAGGCAGTTCTCACCGTCCGGCTCCCGCCGCACCGCCAGGGCGGCCACGTAGATCCCGCCCATCACCGCCGCTCTCGTGATGCTACTGTCGCCCCCGGTGAGGAGATAGTAAAACCCGAGCGCCAGCAGCCCGGCGGTCCAGCAGAGACCGCGGAAGCGCCAGAGCCGCCGCCCGAGGCCGATGAAGAAGCCGAGCACCAGCATCACCTGGGCTCCGGAGACCACCAGCAGGTGCAGCGTGCCCGACTCCCGGAAGGCCGCCTTCACCTCCTGCTCCACCTCCGGAGCCGGCGAGGCGCTCTCGCCGATCAGGAAGCTGTTCACGATCAGCGCCGCCCGGGGCGGCAGCGTGCGCCGGTTGCTCTCCAGCACCCACGCCCGCGCCCGCTCGGCGAGCTGCGTCAGCGGGGAGCCGGCCCCGGCCGCGAGCTTGCGATAGCCTTCCGGACGGACCGCGAGCGTGCGGTGCGCGCCGCGCCGGAGCCAGGTCAGCCGCGGCGAGCTGCCGCCCGGGTTGGTGGCCGGCGGCGGACGGCGGACCACCCCGCTCACCTCCACCCGGTCTCCCGGCCTGGCGTCCGCCGGCGCGCGCATTCCGTAGACGGCAGTGTCGGGCGCCCATCCCGCCGGGGTGCGTCGGGCTTCACTCTGGAGGAGAACCGGGCGCGACTGCTCCCGCGCCGGGAAGACCCGCGCCACCGTCCCGCGTACGGTAAGCGGCGTGCCGGGCACCGGGAGCCCGGGCGGCGCCTGCAGTCGGAGGGCCGCCGCCGCCCCGAAGCAGAGCGCCACGGCCAGCACCGCGGCGAAGGGACGCGCCGGGCGCACGAGGAGGCCGGAGGAGACGAGCGCCGCCGCGCCGAGCCACACCAGCGGGGGCCGCTCCGCGTCGATCGCCGCGAACGCCGCCGCCACCGAGGCGAGCGCGCACCAGAAGAGCGGACGGCGGTAGAGCCACGCGGAGGAGAGCGGAAGCATCCTCGTTCCCGGCAACAGCGGAGGTGGAATCAAACAATTCTTCTCTCGATTAGGAGGGGAAGGAGGCCTCTCCTGCCGCGTGGAACGCTGAGGCAATGGAACGGATTGACGGTCGCTCCACGGGCATGCGGCAGCGCTCTCGATACCCGTAACAATCGGAGGCGAATCAGGCGTTAGCAGCCGTGTGACGTGGGTATACCACGGTGGCACGGGCCGAGCTCCCTCGTCTCCGGATGACGTCCCGCTGCGAGACGGCCGATCCGCAATCGTTAACTGTCCGGCGCAAGATCTTGCCACCTGTTCCGAACCTGTGTAGGGTCCTCCTCCGGCTCCCTGACTCGCGGGGCCTCGGACGGAGGGAGCCCGGACGCCAGCCATCCGGGTTTCGCCCGAGGAAGCGCGCATGCACCAACTGATGGAATCGAGCCCACTGGGCGCAGCAGAGGTCGAGGCCTCGTTCTCTCACGAGCCCAACCACCTCCACTGGCTTACTTCCACGGACGCCGCGCTGTTGACGGCGGAGGAAGAAGTCCTGCTCTCGCGACAGGTGCGTGCCGGCAGCCTGGAAGCCCGGCAGCGAATGGTCGAGTCAAACCTCCGCCTGGTGATCAGCATCGCCAAGCGATACCGCTGTCGCGGGCTCTCCTTCGAGGACCTGGTGCAGGAAGGGATCATCGGGTTGATGGCCGCGATCGCCCGGTTCGATCCGGAAAAGGGCTACCGGTTCAGCACCTACGCCACCCACTGGATCCGCCAGGCAATCGGACGCGCGATCGATAACCACAGCCGCCTGATCCGGCTGCCCAGCCACGTCTCGGACGCCCTCCGCAAGCTGGAGCGCTGCCGCGCGCTGCTGGCGCGGCGGCTGGGACGCCAGCCGACCGCCCTGGAGCTGGCCACGGAGGCGGAGCTGCCGCTGCCGAAGATCCAGAGCCTGCTCCAGTCTTCCCAGGAGCCGCTCTCGCTCGACGCGCTGCTCGGAGAGACGGAGGAGACCTCCCTGGGCGACCTCCTGCTCGACGTCGGCGCGCCCGATCCGGAGACGCAGACGATCCACAGCCGCACCCGGGAGTCGCTGGAGCGGATGCTCAGCGTGCTGCGGCCGCGGGAGCGGCGCGTGATCGAAAAGCGCTTCGGCTTCGTGGACGGCCGCATCCACTCTCTGCAGGAGGTGGGCGAGCAGATGCAGATGTCCCGGGAGGGCGTGCGCCAGATCGAAGTCCGCGCGCTGCGCAAGCTCCGCGAAGCCGCTCACAGCCACCGCCTGGACGACTGCCCCGTTTAGCGGCGTTTCCACCTGCTTCTGACGTGTTGGAGTGGGAGCAAGGGAGACTGGGGGAATGGGAGAGCCGCTCCCTCGCTCCTGTTGCCAGGTTGCAGGTGGGCAGGTTCCAGGTTCCGAACCCCGCGCACCGGGGAGCTCAGCCTGCAACCTGCCAACTTGCGAACCTGCAACACACGTCTCCCACTCTCCCTTGCCAAACTCGCCCGGCAATCCCGACCTCACGGTGTACCAGACCGGGCTGTAGGCCCATGAATTGAGGGGCGGGGAGTCAGTGCTCCCCGCCCCTCTTCGCGTGTCCGGTCCCGAGCCCGGTTACTCCAGGGTGATGCGGTCCAGGTAGACCCGCGGCTCCTTCTGACCGGCGAAGAAGTGGATCCCGGTGAGCGTGCCGCCCGCGACGCCCGCGTCGGCGATCGGCACGGAGACCTCCACCCAGCCGTCCTTGGTCGGAATGCCGCCGTAGTTGCGCAGGTTCAGGCTCTGGCTCTTGCCGCCGGCCGTGGTGATGAACCGCACGCGGAGCTGCTGCCCGCCGAGCTTGCCGCCGTGCATCACCAGCTTCAGCACGCTCTTGCCGGCAAGGGAGACGCCGCCGCCGCTCAGCTCCAGCTTGCCGTCGACCCGCTTCACGGCCAGCCCGATCGAGCGGCTGCCCTCGTAGACCGGTGACTGCGCCGAGAGCGTCCCCTTGGCGCCGCGCATCCGGGCGCTCCAGCCGTTCTGCAGGCTGTCGCGGTAGATCACGGTGGCGCTGCCCGGGTTCCCACCGGGGTTGCTCCCGCCGTTGTTACCGCCGCCGTCGTTGCCGCCGCCGCTATCGCCGCCGCCGCTGCCTCCCCCGCCCGGGACGCCGTCCGCCTCGAAGCAGCCGAGGTCCGGGTTCGGACCCTGCGGTCGCAGCAGGCCATTCAGGTCGCCGGTCAGGAGCAGTGTGCCGGCGTCCCGCGCCCGGGAGCTGGCGGAGAGCTTGTAGCCGGTGGTGAAGCCGGGATCGCCCTCGATCGAGTTCGCGTCGTTCCCGCTGGCGCGGCGCCAGCTGGCGAGGTTGGAGCTGTTCACCGCCCCGCGGGGGGAGGAGAAGCAGTTGAAGTTCGACTGGATCGGCTCGGCCGCTTCCATCGCCGGGCCGGAGCCGCAGGAGAGGATGTTGTTGAACAGCTTGTTGCCGGTGGCGCCCTCGGTGAACTGGATGCCGAACCGCCCCACCCCGCTCCGGAAGACGATGGTGTTGTGGTAGATCTGGTTGTTCTTGCAGCCGAAGCTCACCCCGCCGCCGCCGTGCCAGAGCGCCATGCCGCCCGCCAGATTCTCGCGCACCAGGTTGTTCGAGATCGTGGAGTTCTGGACGCCCATCATGTTGATTGCGGCGCCGCCGACCTTCCCGTTCCCCCACAGCTCGTTCGCTTCGATCAGGCAGTTCTTGGAGACGCTGTCGAAGTCGGTGTTGCCCGGGTTGTAGCCGCCCTCTTCCACCGCGTTGATCTGCAGGCCCGCCTTCGTGTTGTTGTAGAGCTTGCAGCGCCGCACCGTGAGACGGTCGCCGGACTGGGAGAGGTAGATGCCGTGCTCGTCGCGGCTGCCGTAGGCGGAGCAGTCCTCGATCAGCACGTCGGAGGTGTTGCCGCTCAGCAGGCCGCTCCGGCCGTTGTTCTCCAGGACGCAGTTCCGCACCGTGAGGCCGCGGGAGAGCACCACGAAGATACCGAACCGGCGGGCGTTGCGGATCTTCACGCCCTCGATCTTGATCCCGGAGCTCTGGTAGACGCTGATGCAGTCGTCGCGGGAGCCGTTGCTTCCGTCGATCACCGCGCCCGGCTCACCCTTGATGGTGATGTTGCGCTCCTCGATGTAGGCTCCGCCGTCGTAGACGCCGGCCTTCAGGAGGATCGTATCGCCGTCTCGGAGCGCCTTCTCGGCGCGCAGGAAGGTGCGAAAGGGGGCGGTGGTGCCGTTGTTGCTGTCGTTCCCGCTCGGGGAGACAGTGTAGGTGGCGGCAGCCGCAGGGCCGGCGACGAACAACGCCGCCACGGCCAGAGGCCATGTGTACTGCATAGATTACTCCGCTCGATCAACCCAGTGGATGGCCTGCCTCTTTGGGCGGGCCTTATTTGTTCGGAGCCTTCTTACCGACCGCTGGAGGACTGGCCCCTCGCTCGCTGGCGATGCGATCTAACAATGGCTCCGGCTTCGTTCGGGTATGCGCCTGGATTACCAGACAAGCTGATTATGGGCTCGCTACCAACCGAACTTGAGGATAGGAAGCGATCTTTTGTATTGGGGGGATTCAGCGGGAGGCTCAAGGGGCGACCGGGCAGGTGCCGGCAGAGCGATCCCTATGGGTCCTGGCGAGGCGGGGGTGGAGGGGCGAGGGGCACACCGGACGAAGCCAGTGTTCTTCCACGGGGGTTATCGGAAGCGGCGCGGCGGAGGGAGAGGGTGAGATTCTTCGAAATCTCGCTCCGCTTTCGAAGGGGCGGGTGCGGGACTGCCTGACGGAAGGCGGCGGCGGGTGTCGCGCTCTAAAGTTACGCCGCTGGCGGCGCAGGCGAGATTGGCCGCCGTCCGGCGTTCGGGAAGGGCAGGAAAAGCTCGGCCGCGTTCGATTTCCCACCCCAGTCACCCTGAATGAAATGAAGGGTCTACGTCGCCTACTTTGCGCCGGAGCGGGAGGCCTCGCGCGCGGAAGAGGACCGGCAGCGGAGTCCGCGTCACCCGCCTGCGTACTCCGGACCAGCGCGGCTGCCGAGATCCTTCACTCCGTTCAGGATGACTGGGGTAGGGGCACGTGAGGGACCGCTCGTACTCACCGGCAGAACCTACGCTGCGCCGCGGGTGCACTGACCTTACAGCGGGTGACACACGCCCCGCCACTCCCGAGACGCAGCCGCGCCGGGTCCCGACCGGCGATCGGGAAGGTCCGCTCTCCGGGATGCGGACTCAGTACCCGACGGACGCCGAGTCGGGGTTGCGCGGATCGGAGGCGCCGAAGCGGAGCCCCGTTTCGGGGTCGACCAGCACGCCCTCGGCATCCCCCATGTAGGCCGGCCGCTCGGCCAGCTCGTGCCCCCGCGCGCGCAGCGCCTCTTGCACGTCGCGGGAGAGACCGTACGGCTCGTGACGCACCACGTCCGGCAGCCACTGGTGGTGGATGCGGGGAGCGGCGATCGCCTGCTGCAGGTTCATGTCGTGGTCGATCACGTTCAGCGTCACCTGCAGAACGGTGTTGATAATGGTGGGACCGCCGGGGCTGCCCACCACCATGAAGAGCTTGCCGTCCTTCAGCAGGATCGTCGGCGTCATGGAGGAGAGCGGGCGCTTGCGGGGGGCAATGGCGTTGCGCTCGCCCTGGATCAGGCCGAAGAGGTTGGGGGAGCCCGGCTTCGACGTGAAGTCGTCCATCTCGTTGTTGAGCAGGAACCCGGCCCCTTTCACCGTGACGCCGCTGCCGTAGGCGGCGTTGAGGGTGTAGGTGACGGACACGGCGTTTCCGGCGCGGTCGACGACGCTGTAGTGCGTCGTCTGCGGCGACTCGTACGGGGCGGGATTGCCGGGTTTCACCTGCGCGCTGGGGGTGGCGCGCCGGCGGTCGATCTGCTGGAACAGCCTCTCCGCGTAGCCGGGAGAGGTGAGGCCGCGGACCGGCACTCGGACGAAGTCCGGATCGCCCAGGTACTCGGAGCGGTCCGCAAAGGCGCGGCGCATCGTCTCGATCAGCAGGTGGTACCGCTCGGACGACGAGTGACCGAGCGACCGGAGCTCGAACCGCTCCAGCACGTTCAGCATCTGCAGCAGCGCCACGCCGCCGGAGCTGGGCGGGGGCATCGTCAGGATCTCGTAGCCCCGGTAGCGCCCGCGCAGCGGCTCGCGTATCACCGGCCGGTACGCCTTCAGGTCTTCGGGCGTGATCAGTCCGCCGTGCGCCCGCATTTCGTCCGCCAGCAGGCGCGCCGTCCGGCCGGTGTAGAGCTCCTCCGGCCCTTCCTTCTGCAGGCGGCGGAGCGTGGCGGCGAGGTCCGGCTGCCGGAGCCGCTCGCCCGGCTCGTAGTAGTCGCCGTCCCGCTGGAAGATCCGGCGCGTCTCCGGGAAACGGGAGAGCAGCCGGGTCCGGCGCAGGTCGCCGGCCAGCTCGTAACTCACCGGAAAGCCCTCGGCGGCCAGCTTCCGGGCCGGCTCCACCATGTCGCTCCACCGGCGGGTACCGTACCGCTCCAGCGCCAGGGCGAGGCCGGCTACGGTGCCGGGGACGCCCACCGCCCGATAGCCGACCGTCGACGCCTCCGGGATCACGTCGCCTTTCGGATCGAGGTACATCTCGCGGCTTGCCGCCGCCGGCGCCGTCTCGCGGAAATCGACGACCGAAGCGGTGCCGTCCGCCATCCGGAGCACCATGAAGCCGCCGCCGCCGAGGTTGCCCGCGGCCGGATAGGTCACCGCCAGCGCCAGGCCCACCGCTACCGCCGCGTCGACCGCGTTCCCGCCCTTCCGGAGCACCTCCGCGCCGACCCGGCTAGCGTGCGCGCTGGCAGAGGCGACCATCCCATGCCGGGCCGCCACCGGGTAGCCGACCTGTCCCCACGAGGGACGAGGCCGCGCCGGAGGAAGCTGCACCAGCGCGCCCGCGGCGAGTGCCAGGGCGGCGATCAACGGAAGGAGGCGGAGACGAGCGGCAGGCATGGAGAGCGGCTCCTCGGGCCGGCAGCAGTACCGGAGCTACCTTGAGAATACCGCAGCGTAGGGATGCCTACTGGACGGAGACCACTTCGCGCACCTTCTCCCGCAGCGCCCGCATGTGGTCTTCGCTGTAGCCTTCGAAGTTAGCGGCCTCCCCGTCGCGCGTGAGAAGGATCGTCCGGGGAATCGCCGAGACGCCGTACTGGTCCGAGACCGCTCCCCCGTCCGGCAAGATGGTGACCGGCGTGTCCGTCAGGTACTCCGCCGAGCGGAGGAGGTCGGCGCTCTCGTCGGAGATCAGCACCACGCTGAGCCCGCGCTCCCCGTATTCCTGCTGCAGCCGGACGAGGTGAGGAAACTCCTCACGGCAGCCCGGTCACGTGGTACTGAAGAAGCTGAGCAGCACCGGCCCGCGCTCCAGCCGCTCCGAGAGGCGAAATTGCGCACCCTGGAGGGTGGTGGCGGTGAAGTCCGGACCCGGCGCCCGGGAGTCGCCGAGCCGGCGAGCTCCCTCATAGAAGAAGAGGCCGCCCAGCAGCAGCGCAACCACCGCGATGACGACTTTTGCCCCCGTGCTCACCGGAACACTCCTTCCGCCCACTCCTCTTCCCAGTCTACCAGAAAGCAAGAGAGGCGCTCCGGTGGTTACCGGAGCGCCTCTCGATCTGAAGCGGGCCTGCGGCCGGTTAACCGGTCGCCCGGCGCTTCTTAACGCCCTTGTTGCGGGCGGCGATTTCCGAATAGAAGCGCAGGCCGTACTTCCGGATGACTGCTTGCGAGCCGCGGCGACCGATCTTCGCCATGTGCTCGGAACCATACTTGTCCACCACCGCGCGGCCGCCGGTTGCGGCCTGCTCGGGCAGGTGGGCATAGCGGTCCGTTTCTCCGGATTCGTTCAGTTGCTGCGCGTGCGTATCGTCTCGCTCCTCGACTTCCTTCAATCCATCCTCCTCATACTGGCCTTAGCCACCTTACTATAACGGTGGGCGGGCCAGAGGCGGATCGCCTTAGGGAGTTCTTAAGGCTGAGAGATTCCTGAGCCGCGGCGCAACACTTCCTCGTAGACGCGCACCGTCTCCCGGGCGGTCCGCCGCCAGTCGAACTCCCCGGCTCGCCGCAGCCCGGCGGCGCTGAGCCGCGCCCGCAGCGGTTCCTGCTCCAGCAGCCGGCGCATGCCGTCGGCAATCGCGTTCGTGTCGCGAGGATCGACCGTGATCGCCGCCTCCCCCACCACTTCCGGGAGCGACGAAGTATTGCTGGTGAGCACCGGCGTTCCGCACGCCATCGCCTCCAGCGGCGGCAGGCCGAACCCCTCGTAGAGGCTGGGATACGCGAAGAGGTCGGCGCCGCGGTAGAGATCGGGGAGGTCGGCGTCCGCCACGTAGCCGGCAAAGATCGGATCCTTCCCCGGAGGCGCCTCGTCCACCGCCTCCCGCAGCTCGTCCGGCGCCCAGCCTTCCTTCCCGGCCAGCACCAGCCGGTGCGGGATGTGCCGGGCGATCCGGTTGTAGGCGCGCACCAGCCGGGGGAGGTTCTTGCGGGGCTGGAGCACCCCCACCGCCAGGATGTACGGCACCGGGATGCGCAGCCGCCGCCGCACCGCCGCGCGGGCCGCCTCCCGGTCGCCCGGCGAGTAAACCGGATCGACTCCGTACGGCGTCACGAAGACCTGCTCCGGCGGGAGGTCGTAGAGCTCCAGGAGGTCGCGCCGGGTCGCCTCGCTTCCGGTAATCACCGCCGCCGCGTGGCGGGCCGAGCGGGGGATTAGGGCGTTCAGCAGCAGGCGGTGCTTGAGTGGGAACAGCTCCGGAAAGCGCCGGAACGCGATGTCGTGGATCGTGGTGACCACGGGGCAGTGCGTCACCGGCGGCACCAGGTACTGCACGTGCGCCAGACTCACTCGCCGGCGCCAGAGGTCGCGGGGAAAGACGAAGGGAGTCCAGGTCCACCGCGGCACCGCCGGGAGCACCACCGGACGGAAGTTCGGCTGCTCCAGCTTCGTGAGGGTGGTCGGCTCCCAGGTGTAGAGCAGGTACTCGTGCTCCGTATCGACTTCCGCCAGCGCGCGGGAGAGGTTGAGCGCGTAGGTGCGGTCCCCCGTTTTGGGAGAGGTGACGGTGCGGCAGTCGAGGGCGACGAGCATGGCTCTTTAGCTGTATCGCGTCCGAGCAAGCTGGAAGAAGAAAGAGCGTAGAAGAAAGACCTGCCGCCGGTGGGCCGACCGCCGTTTACTTCGAGCCGAGCTCCGCGTAAAAGTCGGCGGTCTCTGCCGCCAGGGCGGCGTAGCTGTTCCGCTCGGCGTAGTCCGCCGCGGCGCGCTCCAGCGCCGCGCGGGCGGTGGGAGAAGCAAGCTCCCGCACCGCCTCTGCCAGCGCGGCCGGGTCGCCGCTCGGGAAGAGGCGGACGCAGGGCAGTCGGCGGTTCTCCGGCAGGTCGGAGGCGACAACCGCTTTCCGGCGCGCGAGTGCGTAGGACAGCGAGGCGGAGCCGCTCATCTCCCGGAACGGTGCCAGGATCACCTCCGCCAGGGCGGTCGCATGCTCCAGCTCCTCCGCACCCAGGTAGCCGGAGACGACGAACCGGTCCCCCATCCCCAGGCGCTGCGCTTCCTCGCGCAGCACCGCCTCCGTGCCGGAGCGATCCGCCACGTGCTCCCCGCCCGCCGCCAGGAGCACGTAGTCCGGCGGGAGCTGCCGCAGCGCCTCGAGCGCCACGTCGTACCCCTTCCGGCGCGCCAGGAAGCCGAGAATCGCCAGCACCCGCTTCCCCTCCAGGCCGAACCGCCGCCGCAGCGGGCTTGGATCGACCGGAGCCTCCGGCGCGGTCGGCACCGGCATCGGGCGGTATCGCACCCGACCTTCCGGCGCGCCGAGCTCCAGCAGCGCGTCCCGGAGCGCGGCGGAATGGACCATCCAGCCGGAGACCGCCGGGTGGAGGAAGGTGGCGCGGTTGAACCTCCGCTTGTAGGCCACCTCCAGCGGCGGCGGAAGCCGGTAGGCGCCGGTCGGCTGAACATCCAACTCGTGCACCGTCAGGAGCAGCGGCACCCGCACTTCCGCCGCCAGCGCGCCCCATCCGGAGCGCAGCGGGTGCATCCCCCCGAAGAAGGCGTAGGAGTGCTGCACGTGGGCCACGTCTCCCCCGTTCAGCGCCCGCCCCATGGAGGCGTAGACCACCCGCGAGCTGCGGCGGAAGGTCGCCGGCACCACCTCCACCCCCACCCGCTCCCGCAGCGCCGGCACCAGGCCGCGGCTGTACTCCGCGATCCCGCAGCGCTCGTCCCAGGAAGTAAGGAAAGTGACCTGCATTCTTAGGGCCTAGGGTTCAGGGTATAGGGTTTAGATTGGCGCATAGGACAGGCCTCCGTCCCCGTCGAAGAGGCGTGTCATCGGGATCCCCACACCCTCTACCCTATCCCCTAGACCCTAAGAATGAACGTTCTCGCCATCGGCGCGCATCCGGACGACCTGGAGATTCTCTGTGCGGGCACCCTCGCGCGCTGCGCGGAGCGGGAGGACCGCGTGACGATGCTGATCGTGACCGACGGCAGCGCGGGCCATGCGGAGATCCCGCCGGACCGCCTGGCGGGGATCCGGGAGGCGGAGGCGCGGGCGGCGGCGGGGGTGATCGGCGCGGAGCTGGTCTGGCTCGGCCTGCGCGACGAGTTCGTCTTCAACGACGAGCCGACCCGTCTCCTGCTCCTGAACGCGATCCGCGGCGCCAGCCCGGAGCTGATCCTGACCCACGCGCCGGAAGACTACCATCCGGACCACCGCGCCGTCAGCCGCGCGGTGTTCGACGCCAGCTTCATCATGGGACTGCCGAACGTGCGGACCGAGAACCCGGCGCAGCCCGGCGTCCCCGCGCTCTACTACTTCGACACGCTCGCCGGCCTCGGCTTCACTCCCGCGGAGTACGTCGACGTCACTCCCGCCTGGGAGACCAAGTGCGAGATGCTGCGCCGGCACTCCAGCCAGGTCGACTGGCTGCAGTACCACGACCAGATCGACATCCTCGGCTTCATGGAGACGGTCGCGAAGTTCCGTGGGCTCCAGTGCGGCGTGCCCTTCGCGGAGGCGTTCCGCCCCGCCGACGCCTGGCCCCGCCGCCGTCCCGCGCGTCTCCTGCCCTGATCGGAACCGCTTACCTCATGCTGCGCCCCCTGCTCCCCGCCCTCCTCGCCACGGCTGCCCTGACCGCGCTCTCTCCCGGCCCCGCCGCGCCGACCGCGACCTCCGAACCCATCACGCTGTTCCAGACGAACGGGGCTTACGATCCGCGCCTCGACCTGAAGACCGACCTCGTGGCGATCCACGCCCACGGCGCTGCGCCGGAGGCCGTCGCCCGCGCGATCGAATCGTGGAAGGGCGCCGGGTATCGGGTCCACCGGATGTTCTTCATCGGCTCGGACGCCCGCGGCCGCTACACCCGCGGCGAGCTCGACGGCCGGCCGCACCTCGACGAGACGGAGACCGATGCGGAAGGCCGCGTCCTCGCCATCGGAAGCCGGCCGTACATGGTCCCCACCGCGGGGTGGCTCGCCTACCTGAAGGAGGAGATCCGCCGCTCGATCGACGCCGGCGCCGACGGGATCTGGCCGGAGGAGCCGCTGATGCACGCGGCGAGCGGCTACTCCGAGGCGTTCAAGGCGGCGTGGGGGCAGGCGTACGACACACCCTGGGAGCCTCCCCACGGGTCACCGTCCGCCTACTTCCGCGCCTCGCGATTGAAAGCGGACCTCTACCTGAACGCGGTGCAGGAGCTGCTGCAGGCGACCCGGGAGCACGCCCGGCGGAAGGGCCGGCCGGTGAAGTTCCTGCTGCCGGTCCACTCCCCCATCAGCTACGCGAGCTGGAACCTGATTTTTCCCCACGCGGCGGCCTCGAAGCTCCCGCTGGACGGCGTCATCGCGCAGGTCTGGACCGGCCCGGCGCGCTCGCCCGTCACCTACGAGGGCAGCTCCGGTCCGCAATTCTTCGAGAGCAGCTGGATGATGTACAGCTACTTCGCCACGCTGATGGAGAAGACCGGCAAGCCGCTCTACTTCCTGGCCGATCCGGTGGAAGACGACCTGAGCTACGGCTGGCCGGACTACGAGAAGTGGTACGAGTCGGTCCTCGCCGCGTCGCTGATGTTCCCGCAGGCGACCGGCTACGAGGTGATGCCCTGGCCGGAGCGGATCTACCTGCCGGGACGCACCACCGGCGGCGGCACCCCGGCGCCGACCGCGTACCGCACGGAGCTTTCCAACGTGATCGCCGCGCTGCAGGAGCTGCCCGCCGCGGGGCGGGCGCGCTGGGAAGGCGGGACGCGCGGGATCGGAGTGGTCACGCTCGACACCCTCATGTGGCAGCGCGGCGGGCCGCAGGGCAGCTCCATGCGCTCGCTGCACGGGCTGGTGCTCCCGCTCCTGAAGCGAGGGGTACCGGTCGAAATCGTCCCCGGCGAGCGCGCGGCGGATCCGGGCTTCCTCTCCCGGTTCAAGGTACTGCTCGTCTCCTACGACATGCAGAAGCCGCTCGCACCGGAGGTGAACGAGGCGCTTGCGCGGTGGGCACGCGCCGGCGGGAGCCTGGTGGTCCTCGGCGGCGAGGATGCCTACAACGGGGTCGACGGCTTCTGGCGCGAGCGCGGCTTCCCCGGCCCGACCGAGCACCTGCTCTCCGAGTGCGGCGCGCGGGTCGACCTGGCGCAGCGCTCCGCAGCCAACGCCCAGGGCCGGTTCCAGCCGGTGCTCCGTGCCGACGGCCCGCACCGCGACCTGAAGAACCGGCGCTTCTACACGGTCGACCTCTCCCCCCACCGCGGAAAGAGCGGCGCGGCGCTGGTGCGCCTCTCGGACCTCTACCCGCAGGACGGCTGGGGCGCCTGGATCGGACGGGTGCGGCTGCTGGATGGCAGCCGCGTGGCGGCGGAGTTCCAGGCCGGCACGCCGGAGGAGCGGCCGTTCGTAGCGCTCGACTCCGGCTCCACCGCCGCCGCGACCCACCGCTTCACCGACCGGGACGCGGAGGTGGTCTATCGCTTCGAGAAGCTGGGACCCGGCGCGCGGCTGGAGCTGGAGCTCGGCAACCAGTTTCTCGTGAGCGTCGCGCCCGCCGAGTCGCTGCCGACACTGGAGCCCGCCCGGAAGCCGCTCCCCTCCCTCACCGTCCCGGTCACCTACCCGCTGGTGCGGTTCCCGGCCACCGGCGCGAAGCCGCTCTACCACGGAAGCAAGAGCGAGCTGCCGGCTTGGACCTCGCCGGTCGGCAAGGGCAGCCTGCTCTACTGCGGTCTCCCCGCGGCGTTCATGGCGGACAGCGCGGACGGTGCGACTCTCCTCCGCGCCCTGACGCGGCTGGCCTGCGAGGAAGCCGGGCTGAAGTACGCCGAAGGCCCGCTCGTCACCCGGCGCGGCCCCTACGTCATCGCGCACGCGCAGGGGCGGCCGGTCCGGCTCCGCGGCCGTTACCTCGACCTCTTCGACGCGGAGCTGAAGCTCCTGGAGAATCCGCTCCTGCCGCCGGACGAGCCGGTACTGCTGAAAGCGGTCCGCAGCAGCGGCAAGCTCCCCGCGCTGCTCCACGCCAGCCGGAAAACGCGAGTGGTCGAACGCACCGCCACCGCCCTGCGCCTGACCGCCTCCGGCCCCGAGGGCACGACGGGCGTCGTCCGCGTCGACCCCGCCGGAAGGCAGCTCCACTCCGCCCAGGCCACCAACCCCCAGGGCCGCCGCGTACCGGTGGAGGCCCTGGAAGAGAGCGGAACGGTGCTGGTGCGCTACCCCCTTTCGCCGCAGGAGCTGGCGATTACGCTGCGCTGGCAGTCCCGAACTGAGAAAGAGAAAGAGAAGGAGAACGAGTAAGAGCTAAGTTCGGTTGGCTGCCCATCCCCCTCATCCCCACCTACTTCCCCTGCAGCGTCACCTTCGCTTCTCCGGTGGCGATCCGGACCGTCGGCACGTACATGTCGCTCGCTACCGCCGGGAGGGCGCGGAAGGTGCCGGCGGTCTCCGGGCGGACGTAGTACTCCAGCACGTGCGTGCCCTTCTCGACCGTGCGCATGAAGAAGCTCACGCGGTCGTCTCGCACGTCCTGGTGCGCCCACCAGTTGTCCCACGGGCCGACCTCCACGTCGCCGCGGTCCTGGACCTCCCACCCGGTGGGGCGGAAGTCTTCCAGCATCATGAACTCCAGCGGCCGGTCGGTCTTGAGCGTCAGGCGGACCAGGACGCGGTCGCCCACCTGGAAGCGGTCGGCCGGACGCGCAGCGGGGAGCACCTGCGGGCGGCCGTGGGCGTCGGCCCGCGTCTCCAGGCGGAAGTACTCGCGGGTCAGGGAGACCCCCGGCAGCGTGCTTTCTGCCTGGAAGCCCACCGCGGGGACCTGCTGCGTCACCTGCACCGTGTAGTAGACCGTTCCCTTTCCGGTCTTCTTCAGCTCCAGCCGGCTTCCGCCTCGCAGCCCCTTCAGCTCCACCACCGGCAGCCGGACCACCGTCTCGTCCCGCAGCGCGTCCTCGGGCGTGGCATCCTCCGCGTGGAGCTTCTTCCCGTTCAGGTAGACGTCGAGGTGGTAGTCCGGCCTCAGCTCGCCGGTCTGCTTCAGGTAGTCGGTCAGCGCGAAGAGGATCCAGGCGGTGTCCCGGGTGGAGACCCACCGGTTCCCCTGCCGCTGCAGCATGAGCCACTGCACCACACCCGGGATGCGGCGGTCGGCCGGGTCGACCGCCACCGCCGCCTTCAGCGCCACGGCGGTCGTCTCCACGCGCTGCGGGGTGCCGTACCGGTGCTCGCCGGAGGTCCCGTCGCTCCAGAACGCGAGGCCGCCGGAGCGCGTGGAGGCTTCCCACAGGTACTCCATCGCCGCCTTCGCCCGCTCGCGCTCGCCCAGCTCGTGCCAGCCGAGGACGCGGTAGCCGAGGGAGCGCAGCAGCAGCCGCTCGCGGCGGTCGCCCTGCTCCACGCGCTGCAGCAGGGTCCGCGCTTCCTTTTTCTTCCCGGCCTGGGCCAGGACGTACGCCATGAACATCTGGTCGTCCGGGCTCACCTTCGGGTTCTCCACCTCCTGCGCGAGCGCGTTGAGACCGTTCTCGTAGATCGCGTCGTTCAGCTCCAGCCCGGCGCGGCGGGCCTGGGTCATGCCGAAGAGCACGTAGGCGGTCATCCATGGATCGAGAGCGTCGTGGTCGAACCAGCCCCAGCCGCCCGCCGGCTGCTGGAAGCCGTAGAGCTTGAGCAGGCCGGAGCGCGCCATCTCCGGCACCCGCAGCTCCAGCTCGGGTCGCCGCAGATTCAGCTCCTTCAGCGCCTGCAGCAGCACCACGTCCGGCAGGAAGCCGCTCATCGTCTGCTCCGTGCAGCCGTACGGGTAGGTGGCGAGGTATTCCAGCGACCCGAGCAGCGCGCCCGCCAGGGTGGGCGAGAGGCGCACTTCGACTTCTCCGCCGACCGCTCCGGGCTCCACCTCGAACTGCTCGACGACCGACTCGCCGGTGAGGGCGCCGGTGCGGTGATCCACGCTCTCCCGCGCGAACGGCTGCACCGGCGCGGTGATCTCCACGCCGTCCGAGAAGCCGCCTCCGGAAACCGTGGCGGTGACCTTCGCCGTGCCGCCCGTGCCGGCCACCGCGTCCCACGAGAGCGGCACCGCCTCACCCGGCTTCAGCCGGAGCTGGCGGCGGCTGTCTCCATTCACCGCGACACCTTCGGCGCGCAGATCCGCGGTCGCGTTCAGCTCGCGGTCGGAGTAGTTGTGCGCGACCGCGGTCAGCGTGAAGCGGTCCCCCTCCGTGAGGACGCGCGGGAGCTGGACCCGCAGCGTCAGCTCCTTCATCACCCGGATGTTGTGCCGCGCCTCGCCGACCTCCGTCTTCGCGGTGTGGCCGACCACGCTCGCGCGCCAGCTCGTCAGCGAATCGGGAAGGCGGATCTCGACCGTCGCGCGGCCGCCGGCGTCGGTGCGGAGCAGCGGGAGCCACTCCGCGGTGTCAGGGAACTCCTTCCGCACCTGCACGTCGGCGTCTTTGCTGGCGTCGCCCAGGTAGACGTCCGGGTAGGAGAACTGGGTCTCCACTTCGTTGCGACGGCGGGGGTAGAACGCCTCCCAGAGGCGGTCTTCCGGCTCCGCGCGGATCGCGTAGACCGACTCGTCGACCAGCCCGAACGAGACCTCCGCCGGCACCGGACGGCCACTCGCGTCGCGCGTGGTGACGGTGAACCGCGCGGTGTCCCGCGGGTGGTAGACCTCGCGATCGCTCTCCACCGCCACCTGGAGGCGATGGCTGGAGGCGTCGATGTTCAGGCGGGCGCTGCTCTGTGCGAGCTCGCCGCGCCGGACGAAGCAGGCGCTGACGTAGACGTTTGGCTCGTAACCCTCGCGGATCGGGAAGCGGACCACCGTCGACTTCCGCTCCAGCTTCACCGTGCGGTACTCCAGCACGTCCTCCGCCTCGATCGCCACGAGCGCCGTGGAGCCCGGCCGGTCGGTGTTCAGCAGCACCTGGGCCGTCTGCCCGGCCCGGTACTGCTTGCGGTCCGGCAGCACCGCCAGGGTCGGGTAAGTGCGCTGCAGGTCGCCGCCCTCTTCCGTGCTCACCCAGAGGTCGGCGGTCGTCTCCACCCGGTTGCCGCGCGAGTCGGCGCCGCGAAAGCGCACCATCACCAGTCCCGGCTCCGGCAGGCGCACGGAGAGCCGGGCCATGCCGTCCGCGCCGGTGCGCAGCTCCTGCGTCAACAGCTCGCGCTCGGTCGACTTCGCGCCGTCCCACTGCTCCAGCACGGCGCTGGCGGTGATCGGCAGGTTCGCGACCGGGCGGTCTTCCATGTCGAGGACCCGCACCTGGACCGGGACCTGCTCGCCCGGCTGGCCGAACGAGCGCTCCGCCCGCGCGTCGAGCCGCACCGCGCCGGGACTCACCCGGACACTGCCGTTTCCATCCGCGTAGCGATTGCTCGCGTCGGAGACGCCGACTTCGACGTTGTACTGGTACTCCGCCGAGGCATCCTGGTCCGCCGGCAGGGTGGTGTCGAACTCGAAGCGGGCGGTGCCGTCGGCATCGGTGCGCAGCGTCCCTTCCGTAACGAGATCGCCGTAGGTGTCGGCGTAGCCGTCCTCTTCCTCGGCGCCGGCTTCCTCACCGTCCCACCAGCTCCAGCGGCGGGCGCGGTAGACGCTGTAGTTGACCTCCGCGTAGCCGACCGGCGCGCCGTAGTAGTACGACGCCTTCACGCTGACGGGGACCCGGTCGCCGCGGATGTAGTGGTCGCGCGGGAAGGTGACGTCGACCTGCCACTCCGGCTTGCGGTACGACGCCACCGCGAACCCGTCCGAGTAGACCTCCTCGCCCAGGCTCACGTTGAGCGTGTACCAGCCGCCGGCCGCCGCGGCGGGAAGCTGGAACGCGCCGGCGAACGAGCCGCTCTCGCCGAGGGGCACGTCGCCCTCCCAGATGGAGGTGCCCTGCCAGTCGGTCACGCCCACGCCGACCGTCTGCGAGGACGGCAGCGCGTACGTGGAGCCGCTCGGGCGGCGGACGATGCCCTTGAACTGAACCCGGTGCCCGGGGCGGTAGACGGGGCGGTCGGTGTAGGTGAGCACCCGGTGGGTGAGCGTCTCCTGGCCGCCGGTCCACGACTGCGTGAAAGCGAGCGAGTCGCCGCGGCGCGCGACCACGTCGACCCGGCCGTTCGCGTTGATCGGGAAGTCGGCGAGCCCCCGCGCGTCGGTCTGCCGCCCGCCCAGGCGCGCGCTCTCCCCGATCAGGCTCACCTCGGCGCCGGGTACGGGGCTGCCGGTGCGGAGGTCGACCGCGTAGGTGAGCACCCGGCCGGGGCGCGACTTCGTGACCAGCGCGAGGTCGGTCACCATCATCCAGCCGAGCGCCGCCTGCCGCTCCCCTTCCGCCTCCACCAGGTAGATCCCCGGGGAGAGCCGCTCCAGCCGCTCGTCCTCATAGAAGACCCCCTCCGCGTCCCGCTGCCGCACGGCGTGCACCCACTCCCGCACCCGGCGCACGTGCGGCCCCTTCAGGATCGGGAAGGAGCGCGGCTGCGCGGTGGCCGCGACCGGGCTCAGGAGCGCGCGGAGGTCCGAGCCGTGCTCCCGCACCAGCAGCGCGGTATCGACGGCGTAGAGGCGCATCGGGATGCGGTCGCCCTGGCGGAAGCCGTGCAGCGACACCTTGAGCCGTTCTTCCGGCAGGCAGGCGCGCTGGTGGATGTTCAGATTCAGGAACGGCGCCGCCGGCTTTAGCTTCAGCTCCGCTTGCGCGACCTTCCCCTCCGCCACGCTCACCTTCAGCGGCACGTTCTCGTGCACCTGGGCGTGCGTCTCGATCTCGTAGTCGCCCGTCGGGATCCGCGCCAGCTCGAAGGTGCCGTCGGACTTCGTGTCGAGGTACCGCGAGTCAGCGCCGTCCTTCGGAGTCTTCGGCCGGACCACCAGACCCAGCCCGCCGAGCGGCTGGCCAGTGTCGGTCGTGATACGGCCCCGCAGCGCGCCGACCGGCTGCTCCTCCGAAAAGGCGTAGGCATAGAGCCCGACGGCCGAGAGCAGCGTCAGAACCACGACGAGAGAAGATCGGGAAAACATCGGGGCACTCCGGAGCGGACCTGGGAGACGGCGACGGGCACGGAGCCCTGTATAAGTCTCTCCGGAATCATGGTGCCGCGCCACCCCCGGGAGTTCATCGAAGGCGGTACTCCCGGAGCTCTCAGTCTCAACCGAATTCAGAGCTCCGCAGGCCTGGCGAGGAGCTCCAGGAAGCGGCTCCGGCTCAGCGCCAGCGTCAGGTCGAGCGTACGGGAATCCGGCGGGAGATTGAGGAAGAAGTCGCACTGCATCCCGCCAAGCTGCTGCCGGGCGCTGCTGCTGGTCCCGTAGCCGGCGAAGGTCCGCCCGTGCTCGTCGGTAGCGCGCAGCGTCAGGCGGTACCCCTTCCGTGGGTTGCGGACCTGCACTCGCACGCGCGGCTTGAGCCAGGCGTTATCCGGCCCGGTCAGCTCCTGGATCTGGATCTGTGTGCCCAGGAGCCGGGTGGTCGCGGTGGAGGAGATCACCTCGTTTCTCGCCGGGACTCTCAGACCCTGAACCGTCCACGTCTCCTGGGGAGCGAAGCGGGCGCGGGCGGTCCGGCAAAGCTCCACCCGCAGCTTCCAGGCGCTCTCGCGCGGCGACAGCGCCGCCGCAAACTGCAGCTCCTGCGCCTTGCCCCGGCGCACAATGAACCCGTCCCACGGGCTCAGGACGTTCCCGGTGGCGTCACTGACGGTGATTCCCACCGGCTGCCACTCGACGGTCGGCTTCCCCTCCTGCTCGAACCGGAACGTGGCTCGCGTGTAGGGGGACTCACCGGGCGCCGCGCGCGCGTCGAGCTGACGGTGCCCGAAACCGGTGACCAGCTTCTCCAGGATACAGGTGAGATCTCCGGCGTTCTTCCGGATCGGGTACGGCTCGGCCGTCCAGACCGGGTGCGGACCCGGCGTGGGATTGTCGACCGCGAACTCCGCCGCCGGCTCGGAGGATCCGGGACGGAAGTACTGGACCCGCACGATACGGCCACGGCGCGGAAACGCATCCAGCCAGACCGTCAGCCACCGGTTCTGCCCCGGTATCGCAGCGGGCCACGAGCGGTGGAGAGGGCCGATGCGATCGCCATGCTCGTCCACCGCCTGGGCGGTCAGCGCCACGCCCAGCTCCCAGGGGTGGAACCCTCCGGGGACCACGGCGAGACCGCGGCCCCCCGTCCCGTCGGCTGCCGTGAACCAGAGGGCCATACCGTTCGCGCTGTGCTGCCGGTCGCGCGGCAGTAGGAGCTGGCGCGCCGGGGTCCACCACTTCCACCCGTCGCTAACGGTGAGCCAGTGCTTCTGATACGTAGACCCCTCCAGGGTGAGCACCGTCCCATCCGGAAAGCGCTGGGCCTGGCGCCACGGCCGGAAGATCAGGAGCCAAACTCCCCCCACGAGGAGCAATGCCACCAGTGCCGCGGCCCCGGCGGCGATCAGACGTCCTCGCTGGCGCATCTCCGTTCCTCCCACCCTGCCGGCACGCTGCCTACCCGCTGCGGCATCCCCATCGCAGCAGAAATCGACCGGACTGTTTCCTGCAAAGCCCCTTCTATTAAAGACCGCCGGAGGGCCTATCAGTTGCGGGCAGAGGCGGGTGCGCTGCTGATTTCGAGCAGCGGCCGCAAGGCGGCGAGGCAGGAGCGTCTCCCGATCTGGTGCACCCGCCCGCCAGGTAACGAGGGTCCTACGTCCTCGCAGGCCGAAGGCCTTGGAGTGCGGAAGCTTGCTCCCGCTTTCGCCGCCGGCTGCGATCACGGCGCGTCGAAACCTGCGGCAGCTTGCTGTCGCCCGAGAGCAGACTACGGGAACGGCCGGCACCCCAAAGCGACAGCGAGCTGCCGCACTCCACAGTCCGGCCCGAAAGCTGGTCCTGCCTCACCCCAGGGCGTAAATCCGGTCCGCAGCTCTCCGCCCGAGCCTGCGTTCAGAGCCACGCTGCCCGGCGAGTGAATCGCACCCGGGCCGAGGCGTCTGCGGGTCTCCGCGCCGCCGTTTCAACGAAGAAGATGGCAACGAGCTGCCAAAACGCAGCCGGCCCGCGAAGGCGTGCTTCGCGGGCCGGGGAGCTTAACTTCCGAGCGGGAGGTCTGCCCGACGCTAGATCCCGGCGAGGCGGGTGTCGGCGTCGCCGAAGTGCTGCAGCTTTACGTCCATCCGGTCCATCAGGGAGAGATAGAGGCTGCAGAGCTTGCGGTTCTCGTCGCCGTTCTGCCGGTAGTCGAGCACGCGGCCGGTAGCCAGGGTGCCGCCGAGGCCGCCGACCGTGAGGACCGGCAGGTGGGTATTGTCGTGCCGGGAGCCGGACCACATGTTGGAGAGCCAGAGGAGGCAGGTGTTGTCCAGCACCGTCCCCTCGCCTTCCGGAATGGCGTCCAGCTTCTCCGCCAGGTAGGCGAGCTGGCTCACGTAGAAGCGGGAGACGCGCTCGTAACCGTCGGAGGTGTCGCTGTGGGAGGCCGGATGGTGGGCGTCCCGCACGTCGAGGAACGGATAGAAGAGGCCGGAAAGGTCGCGGCACATCAGCATGGAGGCGATGCGCGTCTTGTCGGTCTGCAGCGCGAGGGCGACGATGTCGCACATCAGCTTCATGTGCTCGCGCAGGTCCTCCGGCAGGCCGTTGTCCGGCCGCTTCATCGCCGCGAGCGGCTTGCCCTGCGTCTTCGCCTTGTCGGCCGCCTTGGAGGCGTCGGCACGCATCCGCTGTGCCCGCTGCTCCACCTCGCGCACGCTGTTGAAGTACTCATCCAGCTTGGCGCGGTCGGTGGTGCTGATCTTGCCCCGCAGGGTGGCGGCTTCTTCGCGGACGCGGTCGAGGATGCTCTCGGTCCGCCGGCTGCCGCTGTTCTCGAAGAGGCTGTCGAAGGCGAGGGACGGATAGACCTCCGTCGGCACCGGCGACTCCTCGCTCTGCCAGGAGATGTGCGAGCTGTAGGCCATCGAGAAGTTGGTCTCGTGGTAGCCGGTGAGCGGCTGCTCGCAGGCAAGCACCAGGCTCGGCTGCACCGTCTCCTGCCCGATGTGGTTCGCCAGCACCTGGTCGACGCTGATGCCGCCGCGCAGCACGGCGCCCCGCTGCAGCGGCATCCCGGAGAGGATGTTGCCGGTCATGCCGGGGTGGATGCCGACGCCGGTCGACGGCTTGTTGAAGAGGCCGTTGATGACGTTCAGCCTGGTCTTGAACGGCTCCAAGGGCTGGAGGCTCTTGCTGAGCTCCATCGCCGCGCCCTCGCCCTTCGCCCACCAGTGGTTCGGGCTGATGCCGTTCCCCATGAACTGCACCACGAACCGCTTCGGGAACGCCTGGGCGGCCTTGGCCCCCGCGGCGGGCGCGCCCCACACCGGGACCGACTCGAGCCACGGCAGGGCCATCACTACGCCCGCGCCATGAAGGAAGACCCGGCGCGAGAGCGGCCGGCGATTGTGCTTGTTGACGTCGCGCATGGTGCTAGTTTTCCACGGATTTCACAGAGGCTACCGGTCCGCGGCGGTACCGGAACTGCCGGCTGGTGACGATGCTCTCCACCAGCGTATCGAAGCGGTAGTCGTTCGCGGCCAGCCGCGCCCGCATCTGCCGGAGCAGCGGGTCGTCGGACGGCTGCAGGGTGCGTCCCAGGGAATAGGACAACAGCTTGCGGCAGAGGTTGTCGACAAAATCGTTCTGCCGCTGTTCGCGAATGAAGGCGATCAAGCCGGCGAGCCCCTTCCGGTCCCCGCCGGGGAACGGCGCGGCGGTATCGACCGGCTTGCCGCCCAGGTCGCGGGCTCGCACGTCTCCCACCGGCCCGTAGCCCTCGAAAACGAGGCCGTACGAGTCGAAGCGCGCGTGGCAGGGGGAGCAGGCGGGACTCTCCCGGTGCTTCTCAAGAAGCTGGCGCAGCGTCAGGTCGCCCAGCTTCTCTTCATCCCCCGGCAGCTCCGGCACGGTGGGCGGCGGCGGGGGGATGTGCTCGCCGAGGACCCGGCGGACCACCCAGTAGCCGCGCTTCACGGGGCTGGTGCGGAGACCGGGCGAGTTCGCGGTCATGAAGACCGCCATCGGGAGCAGCCCGCCGCGGGAGTAGCGGTCGGCGTTCTCCACCCGCACCCAGCCGTTCTCCGGCACCTTCACGTCGTCCATGCCGTAGTGACGCGCCAGCGGGGCGTTCACGAAGGTGTGCTTCCCGAAGAGCAGGTCGAGTACCGAGCGGTTCTGCTGGAACGTATCGGTCAGGAACCGGACCGGCTCCTCGAACATCGCCGTCCGCAGCTCGTCGTTGAAGCTCTTGAACCGCTCGCGGTCGACGGCGTTGTGCTCCTCGAACCGGCGGAAGTCGAGCCAGTTGCCGCCGAACTCCACCGCGAGGCGGCGGACGCGCGGATCGCTCAGCATGCGCCTTGCCTCCGACGCCAGCACTTCCGGCTGGTGCAGGTCGCCCGCTTTCGCGCGCGCCAGCAGCAGCGCGTCCGGGGCGCTGGACCAGAGGAAGTAGCTCAGCCGGCTCGCCAGCGCGTAGTCGGAGAGCGGCTGCAGCTTCTGGCCGCTCGGCAGCGTCACCGGGGCGGGGGCGGCCGCGGCGGCGCTCGCCGTGCGAACCTTCGCGCCGGAAGCGGCGGGGGCCGCCGGCCGCGCCGCGGGCGCGGAGGCTTCCAGGTCGACCCGGAAGAGGAAGTGGGGCGACATGAGCACGCTCACCACGCCGTCGCGGATCGCATCCTCGTGGCTCAGGCCGTCCTGCTCACGCATGGAGCGGTAGAACCCGGCCAGGCTCTCCCGCTCCGCCGTGGTGAGCGGGCGGCGGTAAGCGCGCTGGGCGAAGTCGAGCAGCGCCGTGACGTGAGACGGCTCCGCATCCTTGCGGGCCTTCTCGATGGCGCGGATGCTGCTGTTGACGATCCGGAAGTGCTCCTCGATCGCCTGGATCGTCACCGGCGAGGCGTTGTTCCGCTCCTGGCTGCGGCGCGCCTTCGCCAGGTAGAGCTCCGCCAGCTTCTTGATCTTCGCCTCGGAGGTGGCGTCGGCGTCTTCCGCCTTGGCGAAGTCGAACATCGGGTCATTGAGCGTATCGGTCTCCGCGCGCTCGTAGTGGAAGAACTCCAGGTGCATCCGCTCCGGGATGAAGGCGACGAAGTCGAAGTCGAGCCAGAGCCGGTCGAGCTTTCGGCGCCCCTCCTCGTCCAGGACCAGCTCCATCAGCGGAGTGTCGTCCCGGAAGTAGCCCATCGCGTTGTGCAGCCCGGCGCTCAGCAGGCGGCCCTTGTCGTTCGGGTCGTCGATGAACATCCGGCCGCGCTCGGAGATGTAAAACGCGTCCGGGAAGACGCTGCAGAACCGGGTGAAGGAGTCGACGAAGACGGCACGCTCTTTCTCGTCCCCCGGCACGAACAGCTCCGGATCGACCGGGTCGACGATGGTCCGCGTCCCCTCCGCCCGCGCGCCGAAGGTGCTGCTGCGGGTAACGGTGCGCGGCTTCGGCACTCCGTTCACCTGCAGCGCCTCGACGTTCAGCTTCCGCCGGTGAGAGGCGTACTGGCGGTTCTTCCACATCACGAAGCACTGCCCGCCCGGGGAGAAACCCGGGAGCCAGAGGTTGTCGAACTTGAACGCCACCTTCTTGCGCAGGCCGGTCACCCAATCGCGGATCGCCGCGCTCATCCCCCGCGCGGTCTCTTCCGATTTCCCCTGCGGGGCCGGCATCGCGCTCCACATCTGTTGGAGCTTGGCGATCGGGCCAACTTTCTCGCCGGGAGCGGTGAGCGTCTTCCAGACCGTCTCGAGATAACGCGGGCTGACGCGCGACTGCGCCGCCACGTCGGCCAGACTCGCCTGCGGCATGCCGAGCGCGGCACGGTGGCGGTAGCGCCACGCCGCGAGGAAGTAGTCCGCCAGGTCGGTCGGCTGCTGCTTGTAGAAGTCGACGATCCGCAGGATGCTGTACTTGTCCCGGTCGGTCGGCGCGAGCGTGGGGTGCGGCGCGAAGTCGAACCCTTCCGGCTTCAGGACCAGGTGATCGGCCACCGTCCGCGCCGCCTGAACGTACTTCCGGGTCAGCGCGGGGGAGACGGTGAGCGACTCGCCGGAGTTGTCGAAGCCCTCCTGGTTGGCGGGGTCGACCGGGAACTCCTTCGTCGGCCGGATGTCGACGCCGGTCAGGTCGCGGACGGTGTAGTCGTACTCCGCGTTGCTCAAGCGCCGCGCCAGCACCAGGCCGGGATCGCCCGCGTTCCGGTTCGCCTCGTACTCCCGGAGCGCCTGGATCCAGCCGATCACCGCCTTCCGCTGCGCCGCGCTCGGCTGCTTGGCGTTGGGCGGCGGCATCTGCTCCACCGCCATCCGCTCCAGCACCAGCGACCAGTGGCCGAAGTCGCTCGCCACCGAGGCCATGGTGGTGTAGCCGCTCAGGTCGAGCTGGGCCTGCGGCTTGTTCGCCCCGTGGCAGCCGATGCAGTAGCTCTGCATGAACGGCCGCACCACCCGGGTAAAGCGCTGCTCCAGCTCCTGCTTCGTCGGCGCGGCGGGCTTCGCGGCCGGCTTTGCGGGAGGCTTAGGCTTTGCCGGCGCAGCGCCGGAGGCAGCGACGCCGGTCACCACGGCGGCGAGCATGGCGGCCGCCGAGGCGAACAACCCCAGCGCGGGAGGACGGGATTTCAAGCGGTCGGTCATAAACTTCTATCGTTCCCCACCGGTGCCGCACGGAGCTTGCCCCTGCGGACGGCTGGAAGCGGCTCCAGTAATAAAGCGGCTGTAGTAATAAGGATAGCCGAGAGGCAGGCCGGGTTTCAGGCTTCCCCTCCCCCGGGGGCGAAGCTCCCAGAGAACTCCAAGACTGCACCCCGGAACGGCGGCCGCCCGGATGTAGATACGCCCGCGGGCGCGGGCGATGTCACCGAGGAGCCAACCTCTCGCATGCAGGCGCGGGCGGCGGGGCTCGCCGCCTCGGAGCGGGAGACCCTGCCGCTTGCCGTGGAGCTACTCCAGGTCGGTCTGCCTTCTGAGTTAAGAGTTGTCGATGACCCTCCAGGTCACCCGCGACCAGGAAAGTGCGGCGGCGGTTCCTGCTCACGGGGCCTCATCCTCGATCCTTCTCAGGGAAGGGGGTTGGGGGTTAGGCCGCGCCGGAGTGCTGACCCGCCGTGCTACAGCTCAACGGCTGTTTTCAGAGCAGTAGGAGTAGGAGAACGAGTAGGAGAAGGAGCCATTCTAAGGACGGAATGCAGAGGACCGAACCTTCGTTTGCAGGGTTTGAATTCCGAGCTCCGCCCTCTGCACTCCGCCCTTAGGAGATCCCCTTACTACGGAGAGAACGATGTACGATCCGGAGCGGCCGTATAGCCAGCGGGACGTGATGAACATGCTGACGGAGCGGCTGCCGGCCGGGAAGTACACCTGGATTCGGGATCCGGAAGGCAACCCGTCCGTGCAGGCGTACGGCGCGAGCTTCCTGCCGTCGCAGCCGGTCTACGTGCAGTACCGCCCCAGCGTGGTCAAGATGCAGCTGCGCTTCACGCCGCGGCGGATCTCACCCTCCCGCGAGGAGGAGCTCTGGCAGGCGGCGGAGGCGGCGCGGGGCGCGCTGCGGCAGGCGGGGGTCTCCGCGCGGCGGCAGCCGGGGCGGACGCAGGAGACGGAGCGGGACGAGCAGTGGGTGCTCACCATTCCGGAGCGCCTCTCCGAGGCCGGATACGACGCGCTGGGGGACTGGGTGGCGCTGGCGGCCGGCTGCATGGGGATAGAGGCCGCCCGGGAGTGAAGCGGCCGGGCGGGAGCGCTCCCGCCCGGCCCGGAACATCAGGCGGCGTGGGCGAGCACCCGGCGCTCCTGCTCCACACGGTCGACGTCCGCCGCGTCGATCTCCACGCTGACCGCCTGGTTGACGTAGTCGATTGACAGGACCAGCCGGTGCCGGCTCTCGGCAACCCGCAGGAGCTGACCCTCCGCGCCGATGAGCGGTCCGCGGATCACCCGCACCCGCTCGCCGGCCTTCAGGTACGGGTGCCCCTCCGCGTTGACGGCGGCGGCGAGGGCGGTGCGGAGCGACTCCACCTGCGCCTCCGGGATGACGGCAGGCTTGCCCACGCTGTCCACCAGGTGGATCACGCCGGCAGAGCGCTTCAGCAGCGCCCGTGTCTCCGCATAGAGGACGCACTTCACGAAGAGGTAACCCGGGAGCGCCGGCACCTCGATCGTCAGCTTCCGGTCCTTGCGGCTGCTCCAGGTGCGCCGGAGGGGAAGGTAGACTTCCAGCCCCTGGCGAGCCAGGAACGTAGCAACCTGCTTTTCGTGACGGCTTCGGGTGTATACGGCATACCACGCCGCTTGATGACTGGACATCAGGGATACTGCTTCCTGTTCAAACGCTCGAGCGGAGAAATGGTCGGGGAGACGGATGTCGGCGCCACACTGGAAAGGTAGCCCGGCTGCCGGCCCGCTTCAATCCCCCGGCCCCTAAATAACCGCTAAGGATGGGCCGGACACCGTACGTTCGCATGTCGGACGCAGATGGCAAACGAGCTACCTTACTGCGTACGAATTTAGAGACATGTGCTTGCCGGCACATGGGCCGGAGATTTCGCAGTTACTCCTATAGCCGCACCTCGGTTGCTCTGCAAGCCCTAACGGTACAGAGCGGCTCGCGCCCGGAAAACTTCCCCTTTTCCCCCTCAAGTAAAGTCCGTTTGGCACCCATAATCGCCCTTGAGCGCGGTCGAATTGCAACAGCACGGTCCGCGCCGCCGGCCAGGAGCGTTTCTCCCCGCAACGTCCTGTACGCCCCGGAAGTCGGCGCCAGCAAAGAAACGGCTGCCCGTCAGCCGAGATAGCCCGGAAGTCGCTCTCCCCACGGCGCGGCTCCGGAAGACCACTGGTCCGATCAGAAGGAGTAACCCCTATGTTGCGGCAGAGCTCTCTGCTGCGCGCCGGTCTCGCGGCCCTGGCCGCTTCCGGCACGCTGCTCAGTTCCGGCGCGTTCGCCGTGCCGACCGAAGTCCCCGCTGCTCCCGCGGCCTACGCGCGCGGCCGTATCCTGGTCCGGTTCCGGCAGAACGTGCCGGCTGCCCGGGGGGCAGCGCTCGCTTCCGCGCTGGGCGGGCGCTCGGTCGCGGCCCTCCGCGCCAGCGGCATGCAGGTGGTGCAGCTTCCGCAGGGGGTGGACGAGCAGACGGCGGTGCGGGCCTTCGCGGCCCGGCCGGAGGTGGAGTCGGCGCAGCTCGACCGCGCGTTCCCGCCGGAGCGGCTGCCGAACGACCCCTACTACGCCTCCGCCTGGCACCTCGCCAAGATCGGCGGGCCGTCGGCCTGGGACGTCACTACCGGTGACGCCGGCGTGACGATCGCGATCCTCGACTCCGGCGTGGACGGGACGCATCCGGACCTCGCCGGCCGGATGGTGCCGGGGTGGAACTTCTACGATAACAACTCCAACACCTCGGACGTGCAGGGGCACGGGACCAACGTGGCGGGCGCGGCGGCGGCGGCCACCAACAACGGCGCCGGCGTGGCGGCGGTGGCGTGGAACTGCCGCCTGATGCCGGTCCGCGTTACCGACACGGGCGGCTATGCCTACGAGTCGACCCTTTCCAAGGGCCTGGAGTTCGCCGCGAACAACGGCGCCCGGGTGGCGAACCTGAGCTTCGCCGTGAGCAGCAGCGTCATCGTCAAGAGCGCGGCGCAGTACTTCCAGAGCAAGGGCGGCGTGGTCACCGTCTCCGCGGGGAACGCGAGCACCTTCGACAGCTCCGCCGACAACCCGTACGTGCTGACGGTGAGCGCCACCGACTCCTCGGACAACAAGGCGTCCTGGTCGAACACCGGCAACAACGTCGACCTCGCCGCACCCGGCGTCAGCATCTACACCACGGCCCGGGGCGGCGGCTACCTGATGAAGTCCGGCACCTCGTTCTCCGCGCCGGTCGTCGCCGGCGTCGCCGCGCTGATGCTCTCCGCCAACCCCGCGCTCACGCCGGCGGAGGTGGAGCAGGCGCTGGAGCAGGGCGCGCTGGACCGCGGCACCGCGGGCTGGGACACCGACTTCGGCTGGGGCCGCGTCAACGCCGCCGAAGCGCTCCGCCTGAGCGGCGGCAGCACCCCCGGGGACCAGGAGCCGCCGACGGTGAGCCTCACCGCACCCGCGGCCGGCGCCACCGTGGCGGGACTGGCGACGGTCTCCGTCTCCGCGGCGGACAACACCGGGGTGACCGGCGTCGACTTCTACGTCAACGGCGTGAAGCAGGCGACCGACACCACCGCCCCGTACAGCTTCGGCTGGAGCACCATCTCCCTCGCGAACGGCAGCTACGCGCTTAGCGCGGTGGCGGCGGACGCCGCGGGTAACACCGCTTCCGCCCAGATCAGCGTCAACGTGAGCAACGCCGTCACCGATACGCAGGCGCCCAGCGTGAGCATCAGCAGCCCCGGCAGCGGCGCCACCGTCCTCGGTAACACGGTGATCGGCGCGAGCGCCACCGATAACGTGGGCGTCTCTTACGTCGACTTCTACGTCGATGGCGTGAAGCTGGCGACCGACACGGCGGCGCCCTACAGCTACACCTGGAACACCACCACGCTGGCGAACGGCAGCCACACGGTGAAGGTGGTCGCGGTCGACGCGGCCGGCAATGCCGGCTCGGCGCAGATCGGCGTCACGGTGAGCAACTCCACCGCCGACACTACCAGGCCGACCGTCTCCGTCACCTCCCCCACCGCGGGCGCAGGCGTCGACCGGCATCTCTACGTCTACGTGTCGGCCAGCGACAACGTCGGCGTGAAGCGGGTGGAGCTGTTCGTGGACGGCAGGTACGTCGCCGCGCAGACGGCGGCGCCGTTCACTACCTACGTAGACACCAAGAAGTGGAGCAAAGGCGGCCACACCCTCCAGGTGCGGGCGTACGACGCCGCCGGCAACTCGGGGAGCTCCGCCCTCGTTACCGTCTACCAGGGCATCGCCGGATCCGGGAAGCGCGGGAAATAAGGCGCGTCCGGGGTTCGTGAGACGTCGGGCCGGAGGGAAGCCCTCCGGCCCGTCCTCGCGTCAGGAGCCGGCGCCGCCCTTGAACATCTCGGAGGCCTGCTGCGCCACGTGCCGGATCTCGTCCATCCCGCCGTGCCGCTGGAACTCCTCGGCGGCGCGCTGCAGCTCCATCGCCTTGCGCTGCAGGTAGGTGCGGTGACGCAGGCCAATAACGAGCAGCGTGATTCCGGCCGCCGCGACAAGCACCCCCTCCGGCCACAGCGGAATGGGCCGGTCGGTCGGATCGGTGGGACGGATCGACGCCGAAGTCGGCGTGGAGATCGGCTCGGTAGGCGGCGCCACCCCGGCGCTGCTGCCTGTCGTATCGCTCATGCTCTTCCCCTCGGGCTCCCGTGACGTCCCGGCACCTTCCGGTAGTCATGCGGACGCTAATCTATACCCTGCCCGGGCGGCCGCAAACCACCCACCCGCCCGCTCTCTTATGATACAGGCAGGCGAAACACCCGAGAGGGCACTGCAGGCCGGGATAGGTGAACCGCGGTCGAAGGCCGAACATCCCCCCGACGGCGAGGCCGGGCGTGGGGCGGGCGAGAACGCGATGCTGGAGCGATACCTGTCTGGAAGCGAGGCGGAAAGCACCGCCAGCGGGCGAGGGGCGCCGCGAGTAACGGCGCGGCTCTGCCGGCCGGGCTCCGACCGCTGCGAGCAGATCCCGCCGGAACGGATCAGCGAGCTGCTCCAGCAGCCTGGAGCGCTGCTCTGGGTCGACGTGGCCTACCCCACCGCGGCGGAGCTGGAGATGCTCCGCGGAGAGTTCGGCTTCCACCGCCTGGCGCTGGAAGATATCTCGCGGCAGCGGCAGCGGCCGAAGGTGGACGAGTACCCCAGTTACTTCTTCGTGGTGATGCACGCGCCGCTGCCTGCGAACGGCGGGCTCAAGCTGGAGATGGCGGAGCTGGACGTCTTCGTCGGCGGCAACTACGTGGTCACCTCCCGCCACTGCGAGATCCCGGCGCTCGACGACGCCATCCAGCGCTGGGAGCGCACGGAGCCGGAGCTGCGGGGGCACGTCGGCTTCCTGCTCCACGTGATTGCGGACTCGGTGATCGACGCCTACTTCCCGATCGTCGACTCGATCGAAGACCGCCTCGACCGGATCGAATTTGCGATGTTCAGCCTCGACCCGACCTACAACCCGGAGGAGCTGCTGGGGGTGAAGCGGGCGCTCTACACGCTGCGGAAGGCGATCTACCCCTTGCGGGAGGTCTTCAACGTCTTCCTGCGGCGGGACCAGATGATCTTCAGCGCGGAGACCTATCCGTACTTCCAGGACGTCTACGACCACGTGCTGCGCCTGCTCGACCTGATCGACATCGAGCGAGACATGGCGACCGGCGCCCTCGAGTCGCAGATCAGCGTCGCCTCCCACCGGCTGAACGAGACGATGAAGCGGCTGACGGTGGTCGCCGTCTGTGTGGCGGTGATGGGCGCCGTCTTCGGCGCGTGGGGCATGAACTTCACCGCCGTGCCGCTCGCGCACGAAGGGCTGGCCGGATTCGCAATCGTCACCGGCGGTACCTTCGCCCTGGTCGGCCTCGTCCTGGCGTGGGCGCGTCGCATTGGTCTCTGGTAACCGGCGGGAGCCGATCCGCAGATCCAGGGTCTATCTCCACAGAGAATTTCGGCAGCGGAGGCAAGTATGCGAAGGTGGCTCGGGTTGATCGGGGTGTTGGCGACCGTGGCGGCGCTTCCGGCGCCGGCGGCGGACCTGGGGCCGGGGACGGTGGTCGGCAAGGTGACGGAGGTCTCGTCTTCCTCTTCCGGCCGCAAGATCTGGGTCACGGCGGGTAAGGAGAGGTGGACCCTCCACCTGAGCCGCACCAACAAGGTCTTTCACGCCGGCCGCCGTTACTCGCTGCACGACGTGGACGAAGGGATGTACGTCAAGGCGCGAGGAAAGCGGATCGGAGAGCGGCGGCTGGAGGTGGAGCGGCTCGACGTAGCGGGCGATCGCGCCGCCTTCCGCAAGGCGCAGTGCTACCGGCCCTCCGCGCCGGAAGGCTACTTCGTGCCGCGGCACTTCTGAGGCCGTCCGTGGGACAGCAGGGCAGAGAGACCCGGCATGCGGACGTGACCCCTCGGAGCGCCGTTCAGGGTGCTTTAGAGTTGAGACAGCCGGGTCCTTCAGGGCCCGGAGTCCGAACCGGTAACCACCCGCCGCTCTGATCGCCAGGACGTGCCGGAGCCCGGAGGTCGCCAGCGAGCAGGAGCAGGAGTAAGAGCAGGAGCAGGACCTCCCGCTAACGGACGGTTCGGACTTTAGCCTTTAGCCTTTAGCCTTTAGCCTTTAGCCTTTAGCCTTCAAAGGAGGCTTCCGGTCGATGAGTGCGTTTCTGCAAGTGCTTTGCGGCACCTCGAGCTGGACTTCGCCCTCGTGGGTGGGGCCGTTCTACCCGGCGGGGACCGCTTCCAGCGACTTCCTGCCCCACTACTCCGCGCGCTTTCGCACGGTGGAGATCGACGCGACCTGGTACCGCTGTCCCACGGCGAAGACGGTCGACGGCTGGGCGGAGAAGACGCCGGACGACTTCGTCTTCGCCGCCAAGGTGCCGCGCTCGATCACCCACGAGCAGGTGCTGCTCGACTGCGAGGGGGAGCTGGAGGAGTTCGTCGGGGTGATGCGGCGGCTCGGACCGAAGCTGGGGCCGCTCCTGCTGCAGTTTCCCTACTTCAACCAGCAGACGTTCCCCGGCGTGGAGCCCTTCCTGGCCCGGCTCCGCCCGTTCCTGAAGCGGCTTCCGGAAGACGTCCGGTTCGCCGTGGAGATCCGCAACAAGCCATGGCTGGGGACGCGCCTCTTCGACACGCTGCAGGCGGCCGGCGTCGCCCTCGCCTGGATCGATCATCCCTGGATGCCGACTGCCCGATACTACGCCCGCGGCGCGGGGCTCACGACCGACTTCGCCTACGTACGCTGGCTGGGTGACCGGCACGGCATCGAGCGTGTCACCACGAGCTGGGACCGCCTGGTCTACGACCGCACTCGCCAGCTCGAGCTCTGGGCGGATACGACCCGCCGCGCTCTCGGTCGCGTGGCGAAGGTCTACGCCTACGCCAACAACCACTACGCCGGCTGCGGCTACCAGACCGCGGAGCAGTTCCAGCGCTTTTTCTCCCCTCCGGAGGACTGACCGCGCCGGCCGTAGCAGCCCGAAAAAATCTTAGTTACGTTTTGTCCTCGTGCGACGTCATGTCTTCATAGGAAGACAGATGGAGCACGGGATGAGACGAGCCTCGCTGGGAGAACAGGAGCTGGCGGTCCTCCGCTACATTGCGGAGCACGCGCCGGTTGCCGCGCGGGACGTGGTGGAGAAGTTCGCGGGAGAGCAGGAGCTGTCGCGCAGCACGATCCTTACCAAGATCGAGCGGCTCCTGAAGAAGGGATACCTCACCCGCCGCCGGCGCGGGGGGATCTTCTACTACTCGCCGCGGGTGGCCCAGTCGGAGGTGGTCGGCAGCCTGGTGCGCGACTTCGTGGAGAAGACGCTCGGCGGCTCCGTCTCCCCGATGGTCGCCTACCTGCTGAACACCCGGTCCCTCTCGCCGGAGGACGCGGCAGTGCTGCAGCGGCTGGCGGCGGAGCTGGACGACTCCGCGGCTCCCGAGGACGAGGAGGCCGCGGATGCCTGAGACTTTCGAAGCGCTCGCCGGCGCCTGGTCCGCGGCGATGCTCCGGGTGCTCGGCGAGGGCGCGCTGGTGCTCGGCGGCGCGTGGGCGCTTTCCCTCGCGCTGCGGCAGCTTCCTTCCGCCGCGCGGAGCTGGCTCTGGCGCGCGGCCTACCTGCGGCTGCTCCTGGCGGCGCTCTGCCTGCCGCCCCTGCTGCTGCCAATCCTGCCGGCGCCGGATCCCGAGCCGCCGGTCGCCGTCCCCGCGGTGCGGCTCCCAGAGTCGGCCGCCGCGCCTCCGCCGGTCCGGCCGCACTCGATCCCTCCCGCAGCCGACGCGGCCGAGACGATCGGCAGTGCCCCCTCGCCGAAGCCGCTCCCCGTGGCGACCTGGCTCTTCGCCGCCTGGCTGGCAGGCGTCTGCTGGTGTGCCCTGCGGCTGTGGGGCGACTGGGTGCAGGCACGTCGCCTGGCGCGGAGCAGCCGGCCGGCCGGCGACGCGGTGACGCGGATCTGGGCGGAGCTCTGCGCGCGGAACGGGGTCGGCAGCGCTCCCCCGGTGCGCGAGGTGCCCGGGCTCCCGAGCCCGCTGCTCCTCCACGGCCTGCGCCCGGTGGTGCTGGTCCCCGCCGGGCTGGCCGCGGAGTGGCCGGAGGGAGAGATCCGCCTGATGCTGGCGCACGAGCTGGCGCACCTGCGGCGGCGCGACCTCTGGTGGAGCTGGCTCCCGGCCGCGGCCCACTGCCTGTTCTACTTCCATCCCATCCTGTGGCTCGCCAACCGCGAGTGGCGGCTCGCCCAGGAGATCGCCTGCGACGAGCTGGCCCTGCAGATGACTTCCAGTCCCGCGGCTCCGTACGGCGCCATGCTCGTGAAGCTGGCGCTCCGGCCCACCTCCTCCCGGAGGCTCGGGCTGGCCGCGGTGGATGCCGATTCCCCCAAGACGCTTGAAAGGAGACTGATTGCAATGCGTAGGATGAACTCGACCGGCAAGCGCCGGCTGCTCCTCTCCGCCGGCCTGGCGGCGCTGGCCGGCACGGCAATCCTGCTGCCGATCCGCGTGACCGCCCAGACCCCCGCGGAGCCGGGCGAGCCGGCCGAGCCGACCGTTACCGTGAGGGCGGTCCCGGCTCCGGAGGCTCCGGAGAAATCCCCGGCGGCGCCCCGCCGGTCAGAGAGTGACGACGAGTCGTTCGAGCGCCGGCAGCAGCGGCTCCAGGAGATCCGCGACGAGCTGGAGCGCCGGATGCGGGATCGCCAGCGGGAGAGCGCCGCCGCCGCGGGCCGCGCGGAAAATGCCCGGCGGGCGGCGGAGCGGCTGCGCGCGGCGCATGGCGATCACGCGGGCCATCCGGGGCATCCCGACCCGGAGCGCGCGCGGGAGCTCCGCGAGGCGGCCGAGGCGGTGCGCCGGCAGGCGCTGGAAGCGCTGGAGCGGGCCCAGGCGGAGACGGAGCGGCTCTTCCGCGACGGTCAGCTCCGCGAGTCGCACTCCGAAGCGCTGAAGCGGGCGCGGGAGCAGGTGGAGCGCTCGCTGCGGGAGCCCAGGGGCGAGGGAGGGGAGCGGTTCGTGGTGCCGCCGTTCCCGAAGGAAGAAGTGGAGCGAGCGCTCCGCGAGGCGGAAGTCCACTCCTCCCGCGCGCTGGAGCACGCCCGCCGGGCGCTCACCGAGGCGCAGCGGACGCTGCCGGAGAAGCTCAAGGAGCTGGGCCCCGACCAGCGAAAGCAGCTTCACGAGGAGCTGGAGCGCGAGCTGAAGCGCCTTCCGCAGGAGCTCGAACGGGCGATGGCGGAGGTGCGGTCCCAGCTCCAGCGGGAGCGCGGCAGCCTCGCCGTCCCGCCGCGCCCCGAGCGCCCCGAGCGTCCGGTCCGGCCCGCGCGACCTCCGCGCCCCGAGGGCTCTGAGCTCCGCGAGTCGAGCCGCGCCGAGCTGGAGGCGCGAATCCGCGCGCTGGAAGAGCAGATCCGCGCCCTCCGCAGCGAGCTGGAAAAGCGTCCGAACCGGTAGGGGGTTTAACTCACCACAGAGCGCACCGAGGGCACAGAGAGGAACCCGAACCAGACTTGAACCCCCAAGACGCCAAGAACGCAAAGAGGAACCGGAAGATCCCGACACCGGGGTCGCTGTACGGGACTCGAGACGCGCAGCAGGCCTATTCCTCTTGGCGAGCTTGGCGTTCTTGGCGGTGAATCAGGTTCGGGTTCTCTCCGCGCTCTCTGCGTCTCTGCGGTGAATCCGGTTCGGAAACCTCGCGCTACTCCGCCAGGCGGAGGGACGCGCGCACTACGCCCGCGCGGTCGTGGCGGGCGGTGAGCTGCAGGACGGTGCCGGCGGGGGCGCGGACCACCCACTCGAACCTGGCGCGGTCGTGGGTGGGGTCGGCATTCCAGCCGAACGCGCCCACCGGCTTGTACGCGCGGCCCTCGAGCTGCGGCCCCTCCTCGCGGCGTTGGCCGGTCACCAGCTCCGCGCCTTCCGGCAGCTCGATTTCCGCCACCACGCCGCGGGTGATCTTCCGCTCCAGCGCCTTCTTGGTGACGTAAGAGGGCAGCCAGCCGGTGTTGTGGACCACCAGCCGCACTCGGTAGGTGTCGTCCCCCAGCGGCTGCGCGTCCGCCTGGAACAGCTCCAGCCGCGGCGAGATGAGCGCGTGCCAGACCAGCCACTCCGCGTGCGGCTTCACCTCCGCCTCCAGGTACTCCGGCGGCGGGTTGCGGAAGGCGTAGATCGGGTCCCAGCCGCCGATCTCCACCGGTCCGAGCTGCGGGTGGTCGAACGGCCGCCAGCTCTCGAAGCCGCGTCCGCCCAGCTTCTCGTCGTTCCAGCGCAGCATGGCGAGGTCGTCTTCCACCGGGTGCTCGCGGAACCAGTCGATCGGCTTCGGCGCGTCGATCCCGGCCTGTCGCGGGGGCGACCAGAGCTCCGTCGTCCAGCCGAAGATGCCGAGGTGGTCGTAGAGCCAGTCGTCGAAGACGCCGGTGATCACTTCCTTCGGGTGGTACTTGAAGTCGGCGAAGACGTTCAGCACCGGGTAGCCGGTGAGCTCCGTCCCCTTGGCGCCGATCTTCTGGTAGGTCCAGAGGTCTTCCGCCGGAAAAGCGTCGTCCGACTCGGTGCCGTACGGGCGCAGCAGCACGCCGGAATAGGTGTGGAAGGTGACCCCGCCGGTGATGTTCGGGTGCGAGGTGATGAAGGCGACGACCGCCCGCACCTCCGGCTCCGAAGTGGGGAACGGCCCCGCCCCGAACTGCTCGTGCTCCTGCCGCCAGTGCGCGGGGAAGTTGCGGTTCAGGTCGAGCCCTTCCTTGATCCGCTGCAGCTCGATGGTGACGCCGTCGTACCCCTCCAGCACCCCTTCCGGCAGGATCCGGTAGTACTCCCCGCCGGTCTCCGCCGGCTCCCGCCGGACCATCAGCCGCGGCTCCTCCGGGTGGATCTTCCACGCCCCGTTCGGATCCGGGAGGCGCATGGAGAGGACGCGCCCGTCTCCGTCGACGTCTTCCCGCCGCAGGCCGCCGAGCGGCTCCTCATCCCAAGGATAGGGGCGGGTGGAGCTGCGGATGTAGCGGGGCCGGTCGCAGAGGAACAGCTCCGCGCCGTCCGGGTTGACGCGCGGGCAGACGTAGAAGACGCGCGTGTCCAGCACCCGCGTCACCTCCGCGCTCTCGCCGTCCTCCGCCAGCAGCTTGCGGATCAGCGTGAGGCAGGCGGTGGTGGGAGAGACCTCCGTCGCGTGGATGTTGCCGTCGACCCAGAACCCCGGCTTCTCCGCGTCCGGGCCGGTCTCGAAGCGGGTCACCACGGCGAGCAGGATGTCCCGCCCCTCGTGGCTCTTGCCGATCACCTCGAGCCGGAGCAGGTCCGGCCGCGCCGCGGCGAAGCCGTTCAGCAGCTCCACCAGCTCGGAGTAGGGCAGGTAGTGGTCGTAGGGAACGGTGGGAAGCATGTTACCTAGGGTCGAGGGGACAGGGTATAGGGGCCAGGGTCCCCGGAGCAGAGTGCGCCATGCGTGGGCGGTATCTCCTGCTCTCACGCCGGCTTTCGCAGCGGTGAATTCCCGACTCCCTTGTACGGAAACTCCTACTCCCACTCGTCGGGCTACTCCTGCATGGAAAGAGCGTGGAACGCGGTCCGGCTCTCGCGACGGCCCTCGGAAAGCCGCGGGAGCCCGAAGCCGCCTACGGGGCTGTCCGGACAGTACTATTCGGGCACTTTCCGTGGCTGCACCGGGCTAAAGCTAGTATGCTATACCCGGGCCGCCGCGCGTGCGGGGGTCCGTCTTCTCCCTACCTATAGACCAGGAGCTTCAGGTGAAGCAGTTTTTCCCTGCTCCCAGCCAGAGGCGGCCCGCGCGGACGCTCGTCCTGCTCGGAATCGCCGGCCTCGGCTCCGCGCTGGTGGCCATGCCCCAGGCGGAGGCGCAGCGCGACGCCACGCGTCCGGGTGACGTGCGCGCGTACGCTTACCAGTTGGGGATCGGCGCGCAGGGCGCGCGGATCGTCGTGCAGTGGGACCGGCCGAGCCGCGTGCCCAGCAGCTATGTCCTCGGACACGTAATCCACCGCACCAGCGACCTCGGGATCACGGAGGTGGTGGGCGGCATCGACAGCGACTCCAGCCGCCGCTTCCTCGATACGGAAGCGACCCGCACCTTCCGGGCGTGGGACGGCGCGCCGAACGGCGAGGATGCCGGCTCGCGGACCGAGTTTACCGACGTCCCCGGCATCGTGCCCGGACAGCAGTACGTCTATCGAGTCTCCACCGCCTACATCAACGGCCTGCAGGACCGCGACCTGGACGGGGTGCCGGACGACGCGCAGTACATGTCGCCGACTTCCATGCCCAGCCCGCGGGTGACCGCCCTGGCCCCGCCGACGGTCGCCGCCATCAACGGCCTGCCCTCCGGCAGCCTGCCGAACGTCGACCTCCGCGCGGTGGAGGTGGAGTGGGCCCAGACGCCGGGCGCGGATACCTACGTGATCTGGGCCAGCGCCGACTCCCGGTTCAAGAAGAAGAACACGGTCAAGCTGAAGCCGGTGCGCTCCGTCCCCGTGGACCAGGGCGGCCCCAGCTCCATGACTCGCACGCTGAACCTCCGCAGCGGCGTCGCCGGCCGCAAGCTCCGGAAGGCGAAGCGGATCTTCATCACGGTCGGCGCCCGCAACTCCGCGGACGCGATCAAGCCGAAGCCGTTCGGCGCCATCTTCAGCGCCCCGGTGCAGGTGCGGCCGGAAGCCGGTCCCCCACCGCCTCCGTAAGCCGCCGGTCCCGGCACTCACGCAAGACGGGGCTGCGCTTCCGGTGGAACTCCCACCCGGGGGCGCAGCCCCGTTCCGCGTTGATGGTCACCTTTCTCTGGACGATGCATCCTTGTGGGATTCCTCTCGGTCGGCTAGACTGGCTCTCTTTCGCCCGCTTAGCAAAGGGGCGCCTCGCTACTATAAAGGGCGGGAGAACACGGGAGATGCACACGGTTACGCCGCGGGAGCTGAGTAAGCTCCTGCTGAACGTCGCGATGACGCGGCCGGTCTTTATCTGGGGGCCGCCGGGGATCGGAAAGTCGGCCCTGGTGGAGCAGTTTGCCCACGATGTGGGGCTCGATTGCGTCTCGCTGCTCGGCTCCCAACTCGCGCCGGAGGACCTGATCGGCGTCCCCCGCATCATCGAGGACCGCTCCGTCTTCTGCCCGCCGCGCATGATCGCGCGGGACGAGCCGTACCTGCTCTTCGTGGACGAGCTGAACGCGTGCTCGTTTGAAGTCCAGAAGGCGTTCTACAGCCTGATCAACGACCGCCGTCTGGGCGAGTACCGGCTGCCGGCCGGATCCGTCGTGGCGGGCGCGGGGAACCGGGCCCAGGACCAGGCGATCGTGAAGCCGATGTCGTCCGCGCTGATGAACCGGATGCTCCACGTGGAGCTGAAGCCGAGCGCGCGGGAGTGGCTCGACTGGGCCTACCTGCAGGGGATCCACGAGTGGATCATCGCCTACGTGGAGACGCGGCCGGACCACCTCTACGTGCAGCCGCCGAAGACGGAGGAGACGTTCACCACTCCCCGCTCCTGGCACATCCTGAGCGACGCACTGCGGGCCTACGGGCCGCAGGTGAGCCTGGGAGAGCTGGAGATGCTCGCCTCCGGCTGCCTGAGCCCCAACCACGCGCGCAGCTTCCTGGCGTTCGTGAAGCAGCTCAACGGGAGCCTGCGCGTCGACCTGATCCTGAAGGGGGAGCAGCCGCTGCCGCGCGCGGCGGAGGACCGGGACGTGCTCTACTTCGTGGTCCAGAGCGTGCGCGCGCAGCTCGCCAAGGAGCTGCCGCCGGAGCGCGAGGGGCTGAAGCCGCAGCACCGGACGCTGGTGCAGCAGGCGAAGCGGATCCTGATGGAGCTCTGCGAGATGAGCGTGGAGATGGCGACCGTGATGGTGGCCGAAGAGCAGGGGGAGAGCGCCCGCAACCTGCCGCCCTGGTTCCTGGTGGAGGTGGTGCGCGACCTGCCGCGCCTGGCGCAGTCGGTCGCCGTACGAAAGTAAGCCCTTCGTAGTTGGCAGGTTAATAGGTTAACAGGTTGCAGGTTACGCCCCCGGCTCCCGGCAACCCAACCTGGAACCTGGAACCTGCAGCCTGCAACCTGCCAACCTGCCAACCTGTAACAGAGAGCTATGGCGCGGAAGAACCGGAAGTCGGACGAGCAGGAGCGGCGAGCGCGCAACCGGCACGCTGTCTGGGAAGCGCAGCGCATCCTGGGACGCTCCGCGCTGTCCGGCCTCTTGCGGGAGGTGACGGTGCAGGAGTGCCCCGGGGAGCCGGGCGATCCGGAGACGGCGGCGGTCGATCCCACCACCGGCACCGTCTGGGTCAACCTCTACCGCCGGGCGATGGAGCCGGAGGCCTGGGCAGCCGTGCTGGGCCACATGCTGCTGCACCTGGGGCTGAATCACGCCGCCCGGCGCGAGGAGCGGGAGCCGCTGCTCTGGAACCTCGCCTGCGACGAGGCGGCAGACCGCCTGCTGCCGTTCTTCGGGATCGGCCGCGCCTCCCCGCAGTACGCCTCCGCGGACCAGCGGGAAGAAGAGCTGTACGAGGAGCTGCTGGACGAGCAGGAGCGGCGGAAGCTGCTGCGGAGCAACAGCGCCTACCGCTGCGTGCCGGAGACCTACGCGGGAAAGAACCGGCCCGACCTCCTCGGCATCGGCCGCTTCCACGCCTGGAGCCGCAAGTGGGAGGAGCTGCTGGGCGAGGGAATCCAGATCGCGGTGGAGGGCGCCGTCCGCACCGCCGCGCAGGCGCTGGGCGACGAGCCGGCCGCGAAGGAGTGGGGACCCGCCGCCCGCGCTCGCCGCTGGGTGATGAACGAGTTTCCGCTCCTCGGCGCCATCGCCACTCAGATCCGGATCATCGCGGACGCGCAGCTCTGCGACCGCATGGATATCTCCATCGCCGCGGTCGACGGCTACCTGGGCGAGATGTACGTTCACCCGGAGTGGCGGTTCACCCACGAGGAATGGATCTTCATCTACGTGCACGAGCTGCTGCACGTGGCGCTGCTGCATCACAGCCGAGGCCGTGGGCGCGACCCCTGGCTCTACAACGTCGCCGCCGACTTCGTCATCAACGGCTGGCTGGTGGAGATGGGCGTGGGGCAGGTGCCGTCGGTCGGCGCGCTCTACGATCCGCGGCTGCAGGGGATGTCGACGGAGGAGGTCTACGACCTGCTGGTGCGGGACCCGAAGCGCTGCAAGGGCCTGCGCGGCTTCCGCGGCAAGCTGGGGGACGTGCTCTGGGACAGCCCCGGCCGGCGGATCTGCCGCGGCGACGTGACGACGCTGGACGACGTCTACCGCCGCTGCCTGCAGGCGGGACTCTCCCTCCAGGGCCGCGGCACCGTGCCCGCCGGCCTGGTGGAGGAGATCCGCGCGCTCGTCGCGCCGGCCGTGCCGTGGGACGTGGAGCTGGCCCGGTGGATGGACGCGCACGTGCCGACCCTACGGGACCCGCGCCGCACCTACGCCCGCGCCAGCCGGCGCCAGGCTTCCACGCCGGAGATCCCCCGGCCGGCCCGCTACGTGCCGCAGGAATGGCTCGACGCCTGTACCTTCGGGGTGGTGCTCGACACCTCCGGCTCTATGGACCGCGAGCTGCTCGGCCGCGCCCTCGGCGCCATTGCCTCCTATTCGGAGGCGCGGGACGTGCCGAAGGTCCGCCTGGTGCTCTGCGACGCCGCGCCCTACGACCAGGGCTTCGTCTCCCCCACCGACCTCCGCGGGGTCTATCCGGTGAAGGGCCGCGGCGGCACCGTCCTCCAGCCCACCGTCAACCACCTGATCAGCCGTCCGGACTTTCCACCCTCCGCCCCGGTGATGATCATCACCGACGGCTGGTGCGAGGAGCAGGTGACGGTGCCCCGGGAGCACTGCTTCGTGGTCCCGCGGAAGCGCGGTAAGGAGAGCTGGTTCCCCCTCCGCACCAGCGCTCCGGTCTTCCGGGTGCTGAAGGAAGAGTACTACGGAGACTGACGGTTCTCTCGCGGGGGTCGCTCCCTCCGGCAGGGATTCGGCGCGCCCGCGTGTGAATGACGCCAGAGGAGAACCGTACCTCTCGCGCCCCTCCCCGGATCACCCCGATGACCACCTACCGCATCCCCCTGGAGCTCGACCTCGCCTCCATCCCGGCCCTCTCGACCGAGAGCCTGATCGACGTCGATCTCGCGCTGGTCGCAGCCCACGCCGGGTACTCCGGCCGCCTCGCCCCGGAGGTGGTGTCGGTCACGCTGCCGGACGGCCGGCCGCTGCCCTGCCAGCCCCTGCCGGAAGGACGGCTGCTGCTCTCGCTCGGCGCGCTCACCGCGGCGGAGGGGCGCCTCCCGCTGAGCGTGCTGATCGGCGGCGCGCCGCGCCAGCCGGGAGGGGCGCCGCGGGTCGTCTTCAGCCAGGGAACCGACGACGTGGAGCTCTTGATCGACGGCCTCCTCATCGCGCGCTACCGCTACAACACCGCGGATCCGGACCTCCCGCGCCCCTACTTCCACCCGATCCTCGGCCCCACCGGCGTGCCGATCACGCAGGACGGCGAGATCCCCGGCAAGCGGGAGGCGCACTTCCACCACACGGGGGTGGTGGTGGCGCACCAGAACTTCACCGACGGCAACAACTGGCAGATCGGCCCCAACCACAGCCGGATGCGCCACCTCGGCTTTACCGTCATGCAGAGCGGCCCGCTCTTCGGCCGGTTCGTGCAGCGGCTGGAGTGGCCGAGCGTGCAGGGAGACCGCGTCGTCTTTACGGAGGTGCGCACGGTGACCGTCCCCGCCCGCGAGCCGGCGCGGCGGTGCCTCGACGTGGAGACCGTGATCACCTGCGGCGAGCGCCCGGCCGTCTGGAACGCGACGCCGTACCACCTCCTCGCGCTCCGCGTGCCGGACGCGATGACGGTGGCGAGCGGCGGGGTGATCACCAACTCGGAGGGGAAGAAGAATTCGGAGACGGCCGGCGCGCGCGCGAAGTGGCTCGACTTCAGCGGGAACCTGAACGGCGCCTGCGGCGCGGCGATCTTCGACCACCCGGAGAACCTGCGGCACCCTATCCCGTGGCTCAACTTTGAGAACGAGACGGTCGGCGCCGCTCCCACCTACCACGAGCCGTACGCCTGGCAGCCGGAAGAGAGCCGCCGGTTCCGCTACCGCGTCTACTTCCATGCGGGTGACGTGCAGAGCGGGCGGGTCGCGGAGGAGTACGCCGCCTGGACCGCCGCCCCGAGCGTGCGGGTCGGGCCGCCCGCCCGGATCGCCTGACCACCGCGGAGCAGTACCGAATGAGCCATCCCAGTGAAGAGCCCCTGCCAGAGCCCCGGGAAGAGCCGGAAGAGGAGCCGTGGGTCGACCCGGTCGTGGAGTACTACAAGCAGGGAGTCGACCGCACCCTGCTGCGAGAGAACCTGAAGCTGACGCCCACCGAGCGCCTCCAGAAGCTGCAGGCACTGCAAGAGTGGGCGGAAGAGCTGCGCCGCGCCGGCCGGAGGCTTCGCGGTGAATAGCTTCGAGTCACTCCTGCGGGTGCTGGTGGACGGTGGTGTGGAGTTCATCCTGGTCGGCGGGGTCGCTGCCACGGTCCACGGGGCGGTACGCCTCACGGAGGACCTCGACATCGTCTACCGGCGCACCCCCGAGAACCTGGAGCGCCTGGCTGCAGCGGTGGGTGGTCTGCACCCCTACCTGCGCGGAATGCCCCCCGGTCTTCCGTTCACGCTGGACGTCCGCACTCTCCGTCACGGCCTCAACTTCACCTTGACGACGGACCTCGGCGCCCTGGACTTGCTGGGAGAGATCACCGGCGGAGGCGGCTACGAGTCACTCTTCCCGACCACGCACGAGATCACGCTCTACGGCCTGCCATGCCGCGTCCTGAGTCTGCCGCGCTTGATCGAAGTGAAGCGCGCCGCGGGACGCCCGAAGGATCTCGAAGCCCTGGCAGAGTTGGAAGCGCTGGAGGACGAGTAATGCCGCTGCTGCCTCCCGCGTAACCTGCGGGAGATCGGACGCATCGTAACGACAGCCTGAAGGGCCGTGCTTTCGGTCCCGTCACCGCTGGAGTTTCCGATGCGCGCCTGCTCTCCGCTCTTGCTGCTTCCTCTTCTCGCCGCCGTGCCGCTCTCCGCGGCGCAGCCGCCGGCCGCTCCCGCGCCTCCGCTCGGCGCCATGGCGCGGCTGCCGGTGAAGGAAGTGACCGTCTTCAAGGACGGCCACGCGTTCGTCCTGCACGAGGGCGCGATGCCGACCAACGCGCAGGGCGACGTGGTGATGGACTACCTTCCGACGCCGGTGGTTGGCACCTTCTGGCCGTACGCCAGCGACCCGAACGCCCGCCTGACCGCCGTCACCGCCAGCCAGCGGCGGGTGCGGGTGGAGCGGACCGCCCTGAACCTGCGGGAGCTGCTGGAGGCGAACGTCGGCAAGCAGGTGACGGTCCAGGAGCTGCCGGTGACGGCGGACGCGCCCGGGCCGAAGTATCAGGCGACGATCCTCGGCTTCCCGCAGCGCGACTCCGCGGAGCTGGAGGCGACCAGCCCCGCCAACTCGCCGGAGATGCTGCCGCAGAAGGGGGAGCTGATCTTGCTGCGGACCGGGAGCGGCGTGAAAGCGCTGCCGATCGCCCGGATCCAGGACGTCACTTTCAAGGACGCTCCGGAGCGCAAGGCGGCGAATGAAGAGCTCCGAAACCTGCTCACCCTCGACCTGAACTGGACCGGCGAGCGCCGGCCGCAGGCGCAGGTCGGCATGGTCTACCTGCAGAAAGGGCTGCGCTGGATCCCGAGCTACAAGATCGACCTCGACGGCCGGGGCGGCGCGGTGGTCCGCCTTCAGGGCACGCTGATCAACGAGCTGACCGACCTGACCGGCGCCACCGCCAACCTGGTGGTCGGCGTCCCTACCTTCGCCTTCGAGGGGGTGCTCGATCCGATCGCGCTGGAGAACACCGTCGCCCGTCTCTCGGAGCACTTCGAGAGCAACTCCCGCACCGCCGGCGCCTTCTCCAACTCGATCATGACGCAGGTGATGGAGACGCGCGGCCGCGCCGGCGGCCCCGCCCCCGCGCCGGAGCCGGCCGACCTGGGGCCGGAAGTTGCCGGCACGGAGCGCGCGGAAGACCTCTACGTCTTCACCGTCCGCAACGTGACGCTCCGCAGGGGACAGCGGATGGTGCTGCCGGTCGCGGAGACGAAGATCACTTACAAAGACGTCTACACGCTCGACCTCCCGTTCGCTCCGCCGCCGGAGATCCGGCAACTGAACGCCGGCAGCGAACGCGAGGCGGCGCTCGAGGCGCTGCTGCGGCGTCCGAAGGCGATGCACGTGCTGCGGCTGCAGAACCCCGGCCCGCACCCGCTTACCACCGCGCCCGCGCTCATCACCCGGGACAACCGCCTGCTGGCACAGGGGCTGATGACCCACACGCCGAAGGGCGCCTCCACTGACCTGCCGGTCACCGCCGCGGTCGATATTCGCATCCGGAAGAACGACGTCGAGACGAAGCGCACGCCCAACGCCGCCCGCGCGCAGGGGACCGACCTGCAGAAGGTGGAGCTGACCGGCACCATCCACCTGCACAACCTGCGCGGGGAGCCGGTGGAGCTGGAAGTGACCCGGTACGTCCTGGGGAACGTGGACCAGGTCTCCGACGACGGCAAGGCGGAAAAGATCAACCTCTTCGAGGACGGCAGCTTCCTCCCCGCCGGCCGCTACCCGGACTGGTGGGGCTGGTACCGCTGGCCAAGCTGGTGGCACAGCTTCAACGGCATCGGCCGCATCCAGTGGACCGTCCGCCTCGCCCCCGACGCGGAGGAGGAGCTGGAGTACCGCTGGCACTACTTCGCGCCGTAGAGCGCTGGGAACCTGTTTCCGAACCGTGTTTCACCACAGAGCGCACAGAGGGCACAGAGGCGGCACGGAGAGGGAACAGAGAGCTTGGGCTTGGCCCGCTTCCCGAGTGATTCAGCGGCCCCGGTCCGAACCTGATTCACCGTAGAGGCCGCTGAGGACGCAGAGGGAACGCAGAGGGAACGCAGAGGGGAACCAGAGTTTTGGGCCTGTTTCGCTTCACGAACGCCGTACTGCGGCCCCGCAGTTTCTCGCTCTGGTTCCCCCCTCTGCGTCCTTTGCGCTCTCCGCGGTGAATTCCCGTTCTGGTTCCTCTCTGTGTCCTCTGTGCGCTCCGTGGTGAACAGGTCCGGAGGGCCTGCGTCTCTGCGGTGAATCCCGGTTCGTCTCACTTCCGGAAGGGCTCTCCGACCCTGTCGCGGAAAGCTCCTCGTGGCAGGCCGGCTTCTTCCGGCTGCCGGGAGACTCGTGAGACCCGCCATGCGCCGCCCTCTCTTCGTCCTTTCCACCCTGCTGCTCGGAGCCGCGCTCGCCCTTCACGCGCAGGCGCAGCCGTCCGGCTTTACCGTCTCGGAGAGCGCGGACGAGATCCGGATCGCGTCTCAGGAGCTCGAGGCGGTGGTGAAGAAGCGCGGCTACGTGAGCGGGGTGGCGGGCGGGTCGTTCGTCGATCGCAAGACCGGCGCTCGCGACGCCGGGTTCGGGCTCGACATCGTCGACTGGATCATGGAGCCGGGCAGCGACGCCGCCTACCGGGACCAGCTCCAGGGCGACCTGGCGTACGACTTCAACAACGCCTATCACGGCAAGATTCCGAAGCGCAGCATCGAGGGGCCGCAGATCTGCACGCAGGCGAAGGAGGTCCGGCCGGAGGTGATCCGCGGGCGCGACTTCGTGGCGGTGAAGACGAGCCACCGCTACACGCTGGCGGCGCCGGGGAAGAAGCCGGGCTCGCTCTGGGAGCAGACCCTCGTCTTTCCAAAGGGGAAGCGGTACTTCCTCTCCAGCGACCGGATCACCACGGCGAACCCGGGCCAGGACATGTTCCTGCGCCTCGACATGCCGGGCCACATCAAGCACCAGGACGGCGACACCTTCAGCGAGGTCTACCTGAGCTACGCGGGCCGCATCCCCGCGAGCGAGTTCAAGAAGGACTTCGCGCCGGACGAGAAGCTGCTCTACCGACGGGGTCCGGGCCTGGTGCCGCAGCGGTTCATCCGCGCCTACCACCTGCGCGACCCGAAAACCGGGAAGGACGGCCCCTGGCTGGCGGGGATGACGCTCGATCCCTCGGTGGTCCACGAGGCGTGGTGCCACCAGCGCGGCTATGTCTGCATGATCCAGGAGTTCGGTCTCCCGATGGGCCACCCGCCGCTGAAAGCGGGCGACACCTTCAGCGCGGCGTTCCTGGTCGGCTACTTCGACTCGATCGACGAGATGCACCGCGTCTACGACCAGTACGCCGGCCACTCTGACCTGCGCGCCAACGCCCGCGGCTGGAAGCTGGTGAAGGGCTGGCAGCCGGAGCGCCCGACCCTGGAACAGCGGCTCTCGGACCGTCTGGAGTGGTTCCAGGACCAGAAGCTCGGCTTCTTCGTCCACTGGGGCGCCTACAGCCAGTGGGGCTGCATCGAGTCCTGGCCGCTGGTGGAGGTCGACAAGTGGGCGCGGCCGGACGACCTCCCCGCGTGGGTAGAGCGCGGGAAGGACATGGAGCGGTTCAAGCGCGACTACTGGGCGCTGCCCCGGACCTTCAACCCGACCCGCTTCGATCCGCAGAAGTGGGCCGACGCCGCAAAGGGCGCGGGGATGAAGTACTTCGTCTTCACCACCAAGCACCACGACGGCTTCAGCATGTGGGACACGCGACAGACCGACTACCGCATCACCGGCCCGGAGACGCCGTTCCGCACCCACCCCCGCGCCGACGTGGTGCGCCACCTCTTCGATACCTTCCGGAAAGAAGGGTTCGGGATCGGCGCCTACTTCTCCAAGGCGGACTGGCACCACCCGGATTACTGGAGCCCGCACGCGCCGGCCCCCACCCGGCACCCGAACTACGACACCCACGCGCGGCCGGACAAGTGGAGCCGCTTCACGCGCTTCGTCCACAACCAGATCGAAGAGCTGATGAGCGGCTATGGGCCGATCGACATCCTCTGGCTCGACGCGGGGCAGGTGCGCCCGCCGGACCAGGATATCCGGATGGACGACCTGGTCCGCATGGCCCGCGGCTACCAGCCGAACCTGATCGTGGTAGACCGCACCGTCGGCGGCCCGCACGAGAACTACCACACGCCGGAGCAGACCGTCCCGGACCGGCCGCTGCCGTACGTGTGGGAGAGCTGCATCACGATGGGCGACCAGTGGTCGTACAAGCCGGACGATAGGTACAAGTCGCCCCGCGAGCTGGTGCACCTGCTGGTCGACGTGGTGGCGAAAGGCGGCAACCTGCTGCTGAACGTCGGCCCCCAGCCGGACGGCGAGCTGCCGCCGCCCGCGTTGGAGCGGATGCGGGCCATGGGCGACTGGCTGCGGGTCAACGGCAAGGCGATCTACGGCACCCGGCCGGTGGCGCCGTATAAGGAAGGCCGCGTCGCGTTCACCCGCAAGGGCGACCGCGTCTACGGCATCTACCTCGCCGCGGAAGGAGAGACGGCGCCGCCCGCGGAGATCACCCTGCGCGCGCTGCGCCCCCGCCCCGGCAGCCCGATCCGCATGCTCGGCGGCGGGACGCTGGAGTGGACCCCCACCCCGGAAGGCGCCACGATCCGCATCCCGGAGCGCCTCCGCCGCCAGCCGCCCTGCGAGCACGCCTTCGCGTTCGAGCTCACCCCGGAAGGCTGACGGACCGGGGAAATTCACCACAGAGCGAACAGAGGACACCGAGATTTCGAACCGGATTCACCGCAGAGGACGCGGAGAGCGCAGAGGGAACGCAGAGGGGGGACCAGAGTTTGGGCCTGCAGCGCCTCTCGAGTTCCGTACTGCGGCCCCGAAGTTTCCCCTTCCGGTTTCCCTCTCTGCGTCCTCTGCGCTCTCTGCGGTGAATTCCTGTTCCGGTTCCTCTCTGTGCCCTCTGTGCGCTCTGTGGTGAGCTACGGTTCGGGAAGCCCCTACGGCGCGCCTTTGTGGATGAGGTAGGACGAGACGAAGAGGATCGCCATACAGCCGAGCGCCAGGTAGGCGGCCAGCGCGGCGAAGAGGACCACGGTCAGGGGCCCGTCCGGAAGGTAGAGCCCGCCGGGTCTCGGCTCCTCGGCTTTCTCAGTAACCCGCTTCTCGATCGTAAGCGCGGGGCGCGCTGCCATCTGTGCCATCATCCTGCTCCTGCCGCCAATTGTTTCCACTACTGCCCGCGGGACTTCTGGGCGGCCTCTCCGCGTGCATCCTCAGGGTGCCCGGCTCGCACCACCATGCCTCGGCCATGCGGTGTGTTTTTTGTGGGGTGCCGGCAGCCAGCACTGCTGCTCGATAACCGCGGGTTTCATCCCGCGAGGAGCGGGTAACTCCCCGTCGTGCCGGTCCCCAGGCGATTCCCGACCGGCAGGAAGAGGAGACGATGCGACGCTACCTCGGAATCGCCGGCGTGGTGCTGGCCCTGGTCCTTCTGGCGGCGCTGGCGGGATGGCGCTGGCTGGGTGGCCCGACACCCACGGTCTTCGCAGAGGCGCCGTGGAGCCGGCCGGTCGAGCGGGACCTCCCCCAGATCCGAGAGGGAAAGGTCCTGCGGGTCCTCGCCCCCTACAACTCCACCAGCTACTTCATCTACCGCGGCGAGCCGATGGGCTTCGAGTACGAGCTGCTGCGGAAGTTCGCTAAGGACCACGACCTGGAGCTGCGGATGGTGGTGGTGCCGGACGGCGAGGGGCTGGCGCGGCGCCTCCGGCGCGGAGACGGCGACGTGATCGCGGCGCGCCTGAACCCCATTCCCGGAGAGGAAGCCGAGCGGCAGGGAATCGCCTTCACCCACGCGCTTTACCGCACGGCGCCCACGGTGGTGCAGCAGGAGCCGGTGCCGCTGGGGACGGTGCTGCCGGAGCCGGTGGAGCGCACGCTGGAGCAGGGCCCGGGCGCCGAGATGCTGGACCGGACGCGGCTCGACGCGCGCCTCATCACCCGGCCGGCACAGCTTGCCGGCAAGCAGGTTCACCTGCCGCGCGGGCATCCGTACCAGAAGACGCTGATCGAGATCGAGGATGAGATCTCCGGCGACATCCACGTGGTGGAAGTGCGAGGGGACTCCGGGATCGAGGGGTTGATCGACCGGGTGGCGAAGGGCGAGATCTCGCTGACGGTCGCGCCGAAGAACGTGGCGCTGCTCAAGGAGTCGGTCTACTCCAATATCGAGGTGCTGCCGACCCTCTCTCAACCACAGAAGGTATCCTGGGCGGTCCGCGCCAACGCGCCGGAGCTGCGAGAGGCGCTGAACGCCTGGATCGACGAGCAGCGCCAGGGAGAGCTGCTCGGTCAGCTCTACCGGAAGTACTTCGTCGACCGCCGCGGCTACAAGGAGCGCGTGGAGAGCGAGTACCTGACCTCCAGCACCGGCCGCCTCTCCCCGTTTGACGCTCTCCTCCGGCAGCACGCGCCGGCGATCGGCTGGGACTGGCGGCTCCTGGCCTCGCTCGCGTACCAGGAATCGCGGTTCAAGCCGGCGGTCCGCTCCTGGGCCGGGGCGGCTGGCCTGCTCCAGCTCATGCCGGCGACGGCGCGGGAATTCGGGTGCCGCGACCGGAACGATCCGGTCCAGAACGTCCAGGGGGGAGTCCGCTTCCTCCAGTGGCTCCAGGAGTTCTGGGAGAACCGGATCCACGACGAGGAAGAGCGGCTCAAGTTCATCATCGCCTCCTACAACGCGGGCCCGGGGCACGTGGAAGACGCGCGGAGACTGACGAAGAAGTACGGCGACGACCCCGACCGCTGGGCGGACGTGGCCTACTGGATGCTCCAACTCTCGCAGAAGAAGTACTACGCGGACCCGGTGGTCCGCCACGGTTACGTGCGCGGCCTGGAGCCGGTCACCTACGTGGCGCAGATCCTCGACCGCTTCGAGCACTACCGGCAATTCGTCGTTACGGAGGCGTAATGCGGGGAAGCTCCGCGGCCCAGGGGTGTGCTGCTTTCAGGGCGGCGGTGCGGGTGCGGGAGGGGCGGTCGAGGCACTCCAGGATCGCGGCGCCGCGGACCGCGCTGTGGCGGCTGCGGAGCAACTCTGCGACTTCGGCGGAGGAGAGCCGGTGGCGGAAGAGGGCGCGGGTCGCCTCTTCCCACATCGGCGGCCCCAGCTCCCGGGCAGCGGCTTCGTCCATCCGGACGTACTCCAGCAGGAAGCGGCGTCCGGCCTCGCTGCGGAGCTCTCCGAGCGCCGGGACGATCGTCATCCGGGCGCGGAAGTCGGTCCAGGCGAGGGGGTACTGCCCGAACTCCGGGTTGGCGACCTTCTTCAGCGCGGGATCAACCCGCCGGAACGCGTCGACCAGCGTGGGGACCGCCTCGACGGCCCCCAGCTCCCCCAGCGTGCGGGCGGCGGCGGCGCCGTCGAGGCCGTGGTACATCCAGTCGCGGTGGAGGCTGCGGCCGCGGACCTCCTGCTCCAGGGCGCGGACGATCTCCGGCGTCTTCTTCCCCAGCTCTCCCAGCCGCTGCGCGGCCCAGGCGCGGGCGACGATCCGCTCCGTTCGGGCGCACGCGTACTCCGGGCTGCCGTCGACCTCCGTCCGCTCCGCCGCGGAAGCTTCGGAGAGGACGCGCAGGAGCGCCGCGGGCGAGGCAGGGTCCACCCTCGCAGCGAGCTGCCGCAGGAAGGCGGAAGGGCCGAACGCGTCGGTCGGCACCGCAGCTCGGTTGACCTCCCACCGCTGCGTCAAGTCCCGGGGCAGCGGCTGGAGCGCCGCGGGCTTGCGGCCCAGCTCACGGGCGACCAGCCGGGGATCGTCGACCATCACCATCGCGCCCGGCCGGGCGAGCTGCGCCCGGACCGCTTCCGGGTCGAGATCGCGCCGTCCCTCGAAGAGCCCCGGCCCCTTGTAGGCGAGCGGCTTCACCCGGGGATCCCGGGCCAGGTCCGGGGCGGTGGCGACGTTCACCCCCACCACGTGCTCCCAGGCCCGGGCCTGGTCCAGCATTCGAGCGATCTCCGCGTCGAGCCCCGGCTCCTTCACGTCGAGGTGGAGCAGCATGGCGCGGCGGCGGGCCAGCTCCAGCAGCGCGGCGAAGGTGGGGACGCGGTAGCCGCGCCCGGCGCCGTAGCCGAGCCGCGGCTTCAGGGAGAGCAGCTCGTAATAGGTGAGCTGCGGCACCGTCCCGAAGCCGTTCGTGAGGCGGTCGAGCATGTCGTCGTGGAACAGCACCAGCACGCCGTCGGCGGTGCGCCGCACGTCGACCTCGCAGCCGTCGGCGCCGAGGTCGAGCGCCGCGGAGTAAGCCTCCAGCGAGTTCTCCGGCGCGGCGGCGGAGGCGCCCCGGTGCACCATCACCACCACCGGGCCGGCCCGCCGCTCCGCCACGCGCCGCAGCCGCTCCGCGCGTGCCGCCTCGCTCTCCGGCGGCACCTCTCGCAGGTAGCCGGTCACCGCGCGGGACGCGCTCCCGGGCCCGGGCAGCGCACCGCTCAGCGCCGCGGCGAGGAGGGGGATCAGGACGACGCTTCGCACGGCGAGCCTCCCCCGTCGCGCCGGTGCAGCGCCTTCTCCAGCAGCTCGCGGAGGCGGACCGGGTCGACCGGTTTGGCGAGATGCAGGTCGAACCCGGCTTCTTCGGCCTGCCGGCGGTCGGCATCCTGGCTGTAGCCGCTCACCGCGAAGAGCGGCGTTGCGGCGGTGGCCGGCTCCGCGCGGAGAGCGCGGGCGACCCCATAGCCGTCGAGCCCCGGCAGGCCGATGTCGCACAGGATCACGCCGTAGGCCCCGCGGCGGGCCGCCTCGAGCCCCGCGGGGCCGGTGGCGGCGATCTCTACCTCGTAGCCCCACAGCTCCAGGACGTCGCGCAGCGTGGCGGCGACGTCGGCATTGTCCTCGATCAGGAGCACCCGCCGCGGGCCGAAGCGGCTCGAGGACCGCGCCTCGCCCGCCGCGTCCGCGCTGTCCGGCAGCTCTTCGTCGGCGGCTTGAGGAGAGAGCGGGAGGCAGACGACGAGCTCGCTGCCGCGCCGGTCGCCCTCGCTCCGGGCGTGGGCGGTCCCGCCGTGGAGCTCCGCGATCCCTCGCACCAGCGCCAGCCCCAGGCCGAGGCCGCCGCGGCTGCGGTCCAGCGTCTGCTCCGCCTGCGTGAAGCTCTGAAAGATGCGCGGCAGCAGCTCCGGCGCGATCCCCACGCCGGTATCACGGACCCGCAGCACTGCGTCTGCGTCCTCCCGCTCCAGCCGCACCTCGATGCGGCCGCCGGGATCGGTGAACTTCACCGCGTTGCTCAACAGGTTCACCAGGATCTGCCCGAGGCGCACCGGGTCGCCCTCCACCAGGAGCGGGCCTTCCGGCAGCTCGACCGAGAGGGTCAGCCCCGCCGCTTCGATGCCGCTGCGGGCGTCCTCGGCCGTGTCCCGCACCACCGCGGCGAGATCGACCGGCTCCCGGACGATCTGCAAGCGGCCGCGCGTGATGCGGGAGACGTCGAGCAGGTCTTCCACCATACGCGTCTGCTGCTGGAGCTGCCGGCCGGCCACCGCCAGCGCGCGCTGGAACGCGGCCTGCTCCGGAGAGGAGAGACGGAGCACCTGGAGCGCGCTCCGGAGCGCTCCGAGCGGGTTTCGCAGCTCGTGCGCCAGCATCGCGAGGAACTCGTTCTTGCGCCGGTCCGCCTCCGCCAGCTGCTCCGCCCGCTCGCGGAGGTCGGCTTCCAGCCGCTTCTGGTGCGTGATGTCGTGGACGGAGGCGAGCCAGCCGGTGATCTCGCCCGCCGGATTTCGGAGCGCGGAGGGCAGCACCAGCACGTCGACCCGCTCCTCGTCCGCCCGCCGGAAGCGCAGCTCGAACCCGGTGGGCGGCACCTGCCCCGCCAGCGTGTCCCGGAAGGTGGCTTCGATCCGCTCCAATTCTTCCGGCGGCCAGTAGCGATAGGGGGCGCGGCAGCCGAGCAGCTCTTCCTCGCTCCAGCCGAGCATCCGGCAGAACGCCGGGTTTACGTAGGTCTGCACGCCCTCCAGGTCGGTGGCGGCCACCCCCGCGAGCATGGAAGCCTCGATCGTCTTGCGGAGGGCGTGCTCGCGGCGCAGCGTCTCGTCGGTCTGCCGGCGCTCCGTAATATCGGTGGCCGCACCGGTGACGCGGGTCACGCGCCCCTCCGCGTCCCGGATCGGAAAGGCCCGGTCCAGGAGCCACCGGATCTCGCCGTCGGGACGCACGATCCGGTACTCCGCCTCCGTCCGCTCCCCGCTCCGCAGCCGCGCCAGCAGACCGGCGACAGAGCGATGGTCTTCCGGGTGGATCGCCTCCAGCAGCGAGCCGGGCGTCTCGTAGAGCGTCTCCCACGGACGACCCCACACCGCCTCGAAAGCGGGGCTCACGTACAGCACCCGCGGCTCCCACGGGTCGAGAACGTAGAAGACCTCGTGGATGCTCTCGGCGATCTGGCGGAACCGCTCCTCCGAGTCGCGCAGCGCGTCCGCCGCGCGCTTCCGCTCCGTGACGTCTTCCTGCACGCAGATCCAGTAGCGCCGGCCGGCGAGCTCCAGCGCCGTGATCCGCGCGTAGGTGAAAAAGGTGCTCCCGTCCTTCCGCCGGTTCAGCCACTCCCCAAACCAGGAGTGCCCGCGCTTCAGCTCGTCGATCACGGCGGCGACCCGACGCTCGTTCTCCTCCGGCGGATAGGCGTTCTGGACCGTGACGCGCTGCCCGATCAGCTCCCCGCGCTCGTAGCCGAACATCACGTCCTCGGCGGGGTTGGTGTAGAGGATCACGCCGCTCTCGTCGGTGACGCTCACCCCCTCCGTCATCGACTCCAGCACCTGCGCCTGCATCCGCAGCTCTTCGTCCGCGCGGACGCGCTCGCTGATGTCCTCGACGATGCGGAGGCAGCGAGTGCTGCCGTCGGCGTCGGTGAGCGCGACCCACCAGACGGAGACGTCGAGCGGCGACCCGTCTTTCCGCTGGTTGCGCGTCACGAGGCCGATGATCTGCTCCCCGTCGAAGATGCGCCGGAGACTCTCCCGGAACTCGTCCTGCCGGTCCTCCGGGATGGTCGGAAGCACCTGGCCGAGTACTTCCTCCGGAGACCACCCGTACAGGCGCTGGGCGGCGGGATTCCAGAGCTCCACCCGGCCCTGCTCGTCCAGAATCATCAGGGCGAGCGGCGAGCCGTTGATCAGCGCCTGGAGCGTGCTGTTCGTCCGCCGCAAGTCTTCGCTGCGCTGCTGCGCCGTCCGGTAGAGGCGCGCGTTCTCGATGGCGATCCCTGCCCGCGCCCCCAGCTCTTCGACCAGCGCGATATCGGTCTCCGAATAGCGATAGCCCGATTCCGCCGCGATCAGGGTGATGACGCCGAGCGTGCGGTCGCCGCTGCGGAGCGGCACGATCAGGACGGACGAGAAGCCGACTTCCCGCAGGAGCTGCAGGTGCTCCGGGCTCTGCGCCGCCGCGACCAGCATCTCGTCCGTAATCTCGGGATAGCTCTCCGTCTTGCCGGTCCGCAGGACATTGGCGACCCCGGTGGAGGCCTCCGGATCGTAGGGGTAGCGCGCCTGGATCTCCTGCGCCCAGCGCACCTTCTCCGGATCGGCGTGCGCCACCGCCGCCTGCAGGACGGTGCCGTCCTCCTCCAGCACGTGCACGGTGCACCAGTCCGCCAGGTGCGGCACGATCAGGTCTGCCACGTGGCTCAGCGTGGTGCGGTAGTCGATCGAAGAGGAGAGGATCTGAGAAGCCTGGGAGAGGTACCGCACCTGGTCCGCCGCGCGGCGCTGCTCCGTGATGTCGTAAGAGGTCACGATGCCCGCGACGATCCGCCCGTCGGCATCGCGCACCGGAGAGGCGTCCACGCGGACGATCCGGCGCGCGCCGCCGCTCAGGATCTCGATCTCCTCTCCGGCCACCGTCTCACCGTGGAGTATGGCGCGCGCCAGCGGCCACTCTTCCGCGGAGTAGCGGCGTCCGTCCCGGTGAAAGCCCGGATAGTCGCCGTAGTCCTGCACGGACCCCGACCCGGAGGGCGCCACGGTCACCCCCCAGATCTCCGTGGCCCGGCGGTTGGCGTAGAGCACGCGCCCGGTGGGCGCTTCCGCGATGAAGATGGCGGCCGGCGTCTGGTCGAGCAGCCCTTCGAGCGACAGCTCGCTGCCGGAGAGGCGCAGGACAAGGCTGAGGGCGCCGCTCTCCGTCTCCGGAGCCGCATCCTTGGTTCCCAACCCCTCGCTGCTGCGCCGGGTCTTCATCGTTCAGCGTCTACGCCGGGCCGGAAGCAAGGTGCTCCGGGTTGAGCCCTACCAGGTCATCGGTCACAAAGAGACCGTCCCGCCGGACCAGCTCGCCATCGAAGTAAATCTCGCCGCCGCCGTACTCCGGCCGCTGGATCAGCACCAGGTCCCAGTGCACCTGGCTGCGGTTGCCGTTGTCCGCGATCTCATAGGCGTTGCCGGGCGTGAAGTGGATGCTGCCGGCGATCTTCTCGTCGAAGAGCGTGTCGCGCATCGGATGCAGCACGTGCGGATGGAAGCCGAGGCTGAACTCGCCGATGTAGCGCGCGCCTTCGTCCGAGTCGAGGATCTGGTTCAGCGCGCCGGTGTCGGAAGCGGTCGCTTCCACGATCTTTCCGTCCTTCAGCGTGAACCGGATGTTCTCGAACGTCTTGCCCTGGTAGACGGAGACGGTGTTGAAGCTGATCGTGCCGTTCACCCGCTCCTTCTGCGGCGCGGTGAAGCACTCGCCGTCCGGGATGTTCCGGCGGCCGGTGCACGGGATGACGTCGATCTCGCCCTTGTCCATCGTCAGGTCGGTGCCGGGACCCACCAGCCGGATCTCCCGCGTGCGCCGCAGCCGCTCCACCAGTGGCTGGACCGCCTGGTCCATGCGGGCATAGTCGAAGCAGCAGGCGCGGAAGTAGAAGTCCTCGAAGGCGTCGGTGCTCATCCCCGCGGACTGTGCCATGGAGGGAGACGGCCACCGCAGCACCACCCACCGGGTATGGCTGCAGCGCTGGTCGCTGTGGACCGGCTGCCACCAGTGCCGCTGGTAGAGCGAAAGGCGCTCCGCCGGCACGTCGGCCAGCTCGGTGGCGTTGGCGCCGCCGCGGAGGCCGATGTAGCAGTCCATCTTCCGCATCCGCGCCAGCTCCAGCTCGCCGATCAGCCGCATCTGCTCTTCCGTAGCGCCCCGGTAGAGCTCCCGCAGCACCCGGTTGTGACGCGTCTCCACCACCGGCACCGCCCCCGCCGCCGCCAGGGAGCGGACCACCGCCGCGGTCGCTTCCGGCGGGATGTCGAACGCCTCCAGAAACACCCTGTCGCCGGGCTGGATGGCAAGCGAGTGGCGGATCAATACGTCGGCGAGCTGCTGAATGCGAGGGTCGAGCATCGATTCTTTCCTGGTCCCCAAGGGAGCGCGAATGAGGAAAGTATACCGTGCCGCGGAGGCAAGCTGCTCTTTGCCGGGAGGCGAGAAAAGGGCGGCAGGCTGGTCACTTCGGCGCGGCCTCACCCCCGGCCCCTCTCCTCGCAGGAGAGGGGCCGGGGGTGAGGCGGCGTGAGCAGGTTCGCCCTTCGCTGGGGTCTCCGGACTCGATCAGCCTCAGAGAAAGAGAACGAGAAGGAGAAGGAGTAGGAGTGGCTGTACAGGCCGGGAGCATCCTGGCACGCACAGACCTACACCCTACCCCCTAGACGCCACCCCCTAGCGAGACGCTTTCCACGTCAGGAACAGGCCCACCAGCAGCCCGATGGCGTTGCAGCCCCAGGCGGCGTGGAGCGGCTCCATGCGGCCGTTCTCGCCGAGCACGCCGAAGAAGCTCATCCCGACGTAGTAGAGGATAATGATCAGCAGGCTGAGACCGATGCCGACGCCGGCGGTGGAGCGCTGGCGGCGGATGCCGAGGGGTGCGCCGATCAGGGCGAAGACCATCGCGGCGAACGGGATGGCGAGCTTCCGCTCCAGCTCCACGCGCAGCTCCCGGAGCACCTTCGGCTTCACCTTGTCGCCCTTGAGCTGCTCGATGTAGGCCTTCAGCTCGCGGTACGACATGCTGTCCGCGTCCTTCTGCTCCTCCACCACCTGCTCCGGCTTCTTGTTCAGCTCCAGGGTCATCTCCCCGCGGGCGCGCCAGGTGACGCGCTGGTCGCTCACCACGGTGTGGCGGAACTGCGTCTCCGCGTTGATGAACTTCCACTCCGACTCACCGATGTACTCGGCCCGCTCGGCGGCGACGATGGTGTTCCAGATGCCGTCCTCGTCGTACTGGATGTAGGTAACGTCCCGCATGTAGGCGGGGCGGCCGTCCTGCTCCGGCACGAACTTCTTGGCGGCGACCAGGCGGGTGAGCTTCTTGTTCTCGATGTCCTGGATGATGAACGCCTTGTCGCCGGCGAGATCTTCCACGATCTGGCCCTTCAGCAGCGCCTTCACCTGCGTCTCGACCATGTGGAGGCGCTGCCCGGCCGGCGGGATGACGTACTCGTTCATCGCCAGCCCGGCGAAGCTTAGCACCAGCCCGAGCAGGAACGCGTTGCGCACGATCCGCAGGTTGTTGATGCCTCCCGCCTGCATGGCGATCAGCTCGCTGTCCCCGGAAAGGCGCCCGAACGCCATCAGACCGGAGAGGAGCATCGACATCGGGATGCAGTAGACGGCGGAGGTGACCACCCGCAGCCAGAGCATCTCCCCCACCATCTCGATCGGCGCCCCGCGCGCGGCGAACTGCGCCAGCCGGAAGAGGTTGAGCGAGAAGACGAACAGGATGATGAAGAGGGTCCACCCGAAGAGCAGCGGCCCCAGCAGCTCCCCCATCACGTACCGGTCGACCAGCTTCGGGAAGAAGAGCCGCATGATCATGCGGACCGGAAAGAAGAGCACGTCGGTGACGCCGAACGACAGCCCGCCCTGGCGCTCCGGCGCGGCCTCGCGGCGGCGGGACGCGCGAGCGGGCTCCGCCGGCGGCTCGGGCGCGGCCGCCTCGGGGAGGGTTTCCGCCGGCGACGGCGCGGGCTCGGGCGCACCGGGGGGCGGCAGGGTGGCGGTGCCGCTCTCGTTCTTCTCGCGATCAGTACTCATCGATGCGCCGCTGTGTTTCCGTGGGGGAGAGCCCTAAAGTGAGAAATGCGCGCCGAGATAGTGCTCGCGCGCCTGGCGATCCTGGGCGATCTCCTGCGAGGTTCCCGAGGCGATAATCCTACCATCTTTTACGATGTAGCTGCGGTCCGTGATCGCCAGCGTCTCTCGCACGTTGTGATCGGTGATCAGCACGCCGATGTTCCGCGTCTTCAGGTCCGCGACCATCTCCTGGATCGCGTGGACTTCGATCGGGTCGACCCCGGTGAACGGCTCGTCCAGCAGGATGAAGCGCGGCTGGGTGGAGAGCGCCCGCGCCAGCTCCACGCGCCGCCGCTCGCCGCCGGAGAGGGTGGCGCCGCGGCTCTTGCGGAGGTGGGTCAGGTTGAACTCTTCCAGGAGCTGGTCCACCCGGCTGCGGCGCTCCTTCCAGGAGAGCCGGTGCATCTGGAGGATCAGGTAGAGGTTCTCCTCTACGGTGAGCTTCCGAAACACCGAGGGCTCCTGCGGCAGGTAGCCGATGCCGGCGCGCGCGCGGCGGTACATCGGCAGCCGGCTGATGTTCTTGTCTCCCAGCCACACCTTGCCGCCGTCCGGCGAGAGCAGGCCGACCACCATGTAGAAGGTGGTCGTCTTCCCCGCGCCGTTCTGTCCCAGCAGCCCCACCACCTCGCCCTGGCGGACCTCCAGCGAGATCCCATCGACCACGCGGCGGCGGCGGAAGCTCTTGACCAACCCCTCGGTCCGGATCACGTCGCTCACTTCGCGTCCGCGCCTCCGGCCGGCTTCGTCTCCGCGGGCTTGGCTTCACCCGGCTTGGTCTCGCCCGGCTTCTTCTCTTCCTGCGGCACGGTGATCTGCGCGATGGCGGCCGTGGGGCCGGCGGAGAGGGTGCGGCGCCCGGTCTTGTTGTTGAAGACGAACTTGTGCCCCAGGTAGACCGTCGGCTTCTCCTTCGCCGGGTCCTTCACGGTGGCGTTCGCGTGGCCTTCCAGGACCATCAGGTCCTGCTCGGCGTCGAAGGTGCCGTTGTCGCCGGTGGCGTGGACGATCGACCCGTTGCTGCTCTTACCGTCGTAGACCACGTTCTCGTCGGCAAATGCCTGCTTCAGCTCGTTCGTCTTCTCGTCGATCTGGAAGCGGATCGTCTTCGCGGTCAGCTTGGAGGAGGGCCGCACGATCGACGGCTTGCCGGTGGCGACGTAGAGCTGCTTGATGCCGTCCATGTCGATCTTGTCGCCCTGCAGATCTACCGGCTCCGGATCCGGCTTGGCCGGCATCCCCGCCTGCGCTTCGGCGCCCTTCGGCTCCAGGTGGACCTTCGCCTGCTCGCTCGGCTTGCGATGGACCACGTTCTCCTTCGTCTTCAGGTTCATGTCGACGCGGGAGCCGGTGATGACGGCGGGCTCCTTCAGGCGCGGGGACGACTGGTGCACGATCACGTCGCCGCCGGCGAGGTTCGCCGTCTGCTGGATCTCATGGTAGTCCAGGGTCTTGCCCCAGCCCTTCATGAAGCTACCGTCCTCCGGGTCCTTCTTCTCCACGAAGACGTTGCCGACGCACTTGGCCCACTCCAGCTCGTTCTTGTCGGTCATCTGGACCGTCATCTCGTCCGCCGTCATGTGGCTGTTGCGGGAGACGAGATCGACCTTGCCGGTGAGGAGGTACTGGCGCTTGTCGAGATCGTAGTCGATCGTGTCCGACTTGACGATCGTGTCACCGAGCTGGACCGCCTGCGGCTGTGCCGGCTGCGCCTGGGCCGGGGGCTGCGCGCCGGCGCCGCCGGTGAGGCCGGGGGCGGCCACGGCGGCCAGCACTCCGGCGGCGAGGAAACGGATCGGCAGAGAAGAATGGAGACGACTTCGGAACATGGCAGCCTCTAGCGAAGTTTATCGGCGCTCCGGGGGAGCAGCTCTGGTGATTGAAATGCGGGATTCTGCGGGCTAGCGGTTCTTTCGCTTCGCCATCTTGGGGCCGGACTTGCCGACCGGTGCGCGGGCCATGTGCACCCGCGTGCCGCCGGAGATCTTGCCCCGCTTCAGACGGGTGTTGGAGCGGAGGTGTTCCCCGGTGACGCGGGTCTGCTGGTCCAGGATTACAACATCGCCGTCCGCGTGCAGGATCCCGGTGTCCAGCCACCACTTCGCCCGCCGAGAGGTTAGCTGCTGGCCCTGCGGGTTGTACGCCTTCGCGCCGGAGTTGAGGGTGGCGACCCGGTTATGGACCTCCGCGTGCGGGCCCTCGGCCGTGAAGTCGACCTTCTTGCCCTTCATCGCCTGGAGCTTGGCGGTCTTGAGGTCCAGGTGGCCCGTCTCGGCGGTCCAGACGGCGCGCTGGCCATCGACGATCATCTTGCCGTCGGTGGTGACGCCGTGCGCCGGCGCCTGGGTGCTGAGCTGCTTTCCGTCCCAGGTCGCCTCGTCCGACTCCATGTCCATGTGCGGCTTGCCGTCTTCATAGAGCCGGCACTTCGCCTTGTACATCTTGACCGGACCTTCGAGACCCTGGCCCTGCGCCACGGCGCCGGCGACCCGCTCCACCTTGGCGGAGAGGATCATCTTGCCGCGCTTGTCCTGGACCGTAAACTCGTTGTCGGTCCCCTTCACGATGAGCGGCGGCGAGTCGTTGAGCTTCTCCCGGGCCTCCGAGCGGACTTTCTGTGCGAGCTGGTTCTTGTCCCGCTTGCTGCGGCAGCCCGCTCCCACGGAGACCAGGGCCACCACCAGCAGGCCGGCGCTCAACTTTTGAAGCGGTACTTTAGCAGCGTCCACAGCGCCTCTACTCCATCCCACCAGCGGATCTTCTTGCCCGAGTCGTACGATCTCGGAGAATAGCTGATCGGCATCTCGGCGATCGGCTCGCCGCGCTTCAACACCTTCGCGGTCACTTCCGGACAGAACTCGAACCGGCGGCACTCCAGCGGGATCGACCGCAGCAGCTTCGCCTCGAACACCTTGTAGCAGGTCGCCTCGTCAGTCAGGCACGCGCCGTAGAGCAGGTTGGCGCTCCACGCCAGCAGCCGGTTGCAAACGTAGTTCGGCCACTCCATCGGCGGCCGGCCCGCGAGGAACCGCGAGCCGTACACCACCTTCACTTCGCCCCGCTCGATAGGCTCCATCAACCGCAGCAGGTCCTGCGGATCATATTCCAGGTCCGCGTCCTGAATCGCCACCACGTCTCCGGTCACCCGCGCCAGCGCGGAGCGGATCGCCGCCCCCTTGCCCTGGTTCGTCTCGTGCTCGATCAAGACCAGGCCCGGCTCGTCCCGCAGCAGCTCCCGCGTGCCGTCGGTGGAGCAGTCGTCTACCACGATCAGCTCCAGGTCGACGTCGAGCGCGCGCAGCCGGGCGAGAGTTTCCCGGATTGTATCGCGCTCGTTGAAAGCCGGGATTACCACCGAAAGCGCCAGCCGGGGCCGCGGCCGCTTCGCTCCGAGCGGAGCCGGTGTGATTGTCGGCTGATCGGTCGACTTTACCGCCATCGCGCTGCCCGAAGGATGAGGGATGAAGGATGAGGGATGAACTCCCGGACCCACCTTCGTAAGGGCTGTCGCGCTCCGCTCTCGTGAGTTATGGCCAGAGTTGCCATCCGTCATCCCTCCTAATGCGGCGGGGGCGCGGAGAGTTGGCCTATTCTACAGGCTCTGCAGCGCCGGCAGCACCCAGAAGAGTGCGTACACCGCCAGAATCAACATCGCCGCTACAACGAGCCACGCGCCCGCCAGCTCCGCGCGGGAGGAGCCGGGGACCGGCCTCCCCCACCGTGTCCACTCGAGCCAGCCGCCCGAGAGGGCGAGCGCGAGGGCGCCGATAGCGGGGAAGAGATAGCGGCCCTGTGCCTGGAAATACGTAGCGTTGAAGCGGAAGAACGCCGCGACCACGAAAATGGCGTGCGCCCCCAGCACCCAGACCGCCGGACGAGTGCCCGGAGTCGTCGGCGGCTCCACGCGCCGGGACCGCCAGGCGTAGACCAGCCCGCCCGCCGCGGAGAGGAGCGTGGCGAGCGCCAGCCAGGGATAGACGGTGGAAGGCGGCGGGTAGCCGCGGCCGTATCCGCCGAGGAACAGCTCCGGATGCTCCGGGCTCAGATGGCCGAAAGCTCCCCAGAAGGTCGCGAAGGTGGTGGGGAGCACCAGCTCGCCGAGGTAGCGTCCGAACGAGTAGCCGGCGTCGCGGAAGTCGACCCAGCGCGGCGTGTCGGCGAAGTACCAGTCGAACGCGCCCTGGCCGATCGGGTCGCCGTAGAGCAGGGTATTCCGCACCAGCCACCAGCCGGTCAGGAGCAGCAGCACGCCGCCGGCCGCCGCGCTCGTCCGCAGGAACCAGCCGCCGATCTCCCGCTGGAGCGCCGCCTCTTCCTCGTCCGTCGCGGGCGCGGCGCGGTCGCCCAGCACCTCCCGGCGCGTCGCCAGGTAGATGGCGAGCAGCGCGGGCGGGAAGAGCATGATGCTGCTCTGCTTGGCGAGGAAGGCGAGCCCGAGCGCCCCGCCCAGCAGCGCGGCCCGGCGCAGATCCCATTTGCCGAGGACGGCGCGCACCATCACCAGCAGCGCCAGGCTGCTGGTCGCTTCCGCCAGGGCGTCGTTGCTGACGGAGGCGATGACGTGCAGGCGCATCGGCAGGAACGCCGTGAAGCCGGCGGCGGCGATCCAGAGAGCGGGGCGGTCCGGCGCGACCTCCCGCGCCAGCAGCCAGACCAGCGCCACGCCTGCCAGGCCGAGCAGGATGGAGAGCACCCGGCACGCCTGTCCTGCGGCCGGCTCGCCCCCGATCAGCCGCCCCACGTGGTAGAACGGCACCGCCAGCGCGTAGTAGAGCGGCGGCTGGTGCGCCTCGTAGTGCGGATCGCGGTCCCGGTCCCGCCGCCGGGTAATGTTCAGGGCGGGGAGGCGGCCCTCCGTCGCCAGGACCCGCACGTACTGCAGGTGCGCGCCCTCGTCCGGCGCGGAGCCGAGCGGAGCCGTCCAGGCGAAGCCGAGGCCGAGCAGCGCGCAGAGCGCCAGGATGAGCCAGAGGGTGCGGTTCATCGGATATCGAGCACCATCACGCCGCGGCGTCCCGGCACGGCGCCGCGGGAAGCGAAGACCGGCACCATGCGCCCCTTCGCCATCGCGTCCCGGAGCAGCCGGAAGTAGCTGGCGTTCTCCTTGTCTTCCGCGAAGTCGAAGTTGATCAGCACGTGGGTGATGCCCCACCGCCGGTAGGCCTGGGCCAGCTCATGACCGTCCCGCATCTCGGCGTACCGGAAGTGATTGTGCTGCCCGGGATTGGCCCAGAAGTAGTCGCGGTCGAAGTAGTAGCCGCGGGTCTCCTCGATCAGCGCCACCTTGCTCTCCGGCGGCAGGCTGTTCACGAAGGCGGACGCCTCGTAGAGCCCCGGGAGCGACTGGTCGAGATACTCCGCCTCCGTGTACTCCCCGCGCAGGAGGTCGATCGCGATCTGCGCCTGCGGCTGGTACACCCAGAGGCTGAGCGCGGCGGCGGCGGCGACGAACACTCCCGCCGCGCCGCGGAGCCAGCGAGACGGCAGCCCGGCGATCCCGGCGGTCAGGACGAGCGCGAGCGGAGCGAAGACGGGGATCAGGTAGCGGACCTGGTGGGTGAGCAGGAACCAGAGCAGGACGGAGCCGAGCACGTAGGCGAGGCACGCCCACGCGCGCCAGCCGAGGCCGCGCGCAAAGAGCAGGAGCGGCGTGAGCCCCGCCCAGACCGGCCCGGCGCTGCCGATCTGATCGCCCAGCAGCGCCTTCTGGTTGACGTAGAACTCCCGGCCGTGCATCCCCAGGTTCCAGAAGGAGCGGAGCAGATCCAGCGGACCGCGTCCCATCCCGAACCGGGTCTGCTCCCCCGCGTACCCCTCCGCCATGCCGCTCGTCCAGCTGTACTGACCGGGGAAGAGGCTGTAGAAGAACGGGTAGACCGGGTTGCCGACCCACAGCCAGCTCTTGACGTACCAGGGCGAGCCGACCAGCAGCGCCAGGAAGCCGAAGCCGAGAGTCGCCTTCAGCACCGCTACCCGCGCCGGGCCGGCGGAGCGCCAGGCGAGCCAGAGGAGCCCCAGCCCGAGCAGCCCGAACTGCAGGAGCGCCGTCATCTTGGTCCCGAGCGCGAAGCCGGTCAGCACCGCCGCCAGGAGCGCGCCGCGGAGATCGAGCCGCGGGCCGCCGGTCTCCCACTTCACCGCGTCGAGTAGGGCCGCCAGCGCCAGGAACTGGAAGAGCGCCGTGCCGAGCTCCACGTAGGCGGTGCCGAGCTCCCAGAGCACCACCGGCATGCTGGCGAAGAGGATCGCCGCCACCGGCCCGCCCCACTGCGGCATCCGGCGGCCGTTCACCAGCAGCCGGTCGGTCCAGACGCCGACCGCCGCCGCGGTGAGCCAGCCCGCCGCCCAGTGGAAGAGCTTTCCGCCCGCCGCGCCGCCGAACGCCAGCCCCAGCGTGTAGAGCATCTCCATGGTGAACGGGAAATGCGTGTGGGAGTCGTACGGGATGAACGGGATGCGCCCCTCGCGCAGGAAGATCTTCGGCGCCGCCAGGTGGTAGCTCAGGCTGTCCCAGTCGAGCCCGTCGGGCGGCTTCAGCGCCGACGCCAGCGTGAGCAGCGCCATCAGCCCCGCCGCCACCAGGGCGAAGAGCGCCAGCCCCCGTTCCACGCTGCCCGGCGCAGGCGCCGGCACGGTCTCCGGCGCGGCCTCGCCGTCGACTCCCTTGCGGGGACGGAACAGCACGACCGCCGGCCAGCCCGCGGCGACCATCGCACCGAGCACTACGGTGTTCAAGGCGCCCAGCAGGCCCGCCGCCAGGATCAGGTAGGCCAGGATGCCCATCCCGAGGGCGGTGGCGTGGAGCAGCGTCCGCGGCTCCGGCGAGGCGGGCAGGCGCAAGAGACGGAGACAGGCGCCGCCATAGCCGAGGCAGGCGACGAGTGAGAGCGCGAGCGTGAGGAGCGCGAGAAGCGAGGCCATGGGGGTATCCACGCCTATCTACGCATTCCGCGCGGCTGGGCTCTCACGAATTCAGGCTCCTACTTCGATTCTCGTTCATGCTCCGGACGTGAGCGCCGGCGATTGGCAAAGGGGACTCGATGTACCGGTGCAGTCTATGGAGTGCGGTAGCTTGCTTCCGCCTTCCAGAGTCTGTCCCGCAGTATTCATCCCGATCGGCGGGAGGCGAACGTGCGACCTTGAATCGAGGCCGCGTCCCTGGTCACTTCGCCGCGTAGTCCTTCCGCAGCACGCGCTTCTCCCAGTGGACCAGCCGCGCGGTCCCCTCCTCGACTTCCAGACGGGCGAGGCCCGCGTAGAAGCCGAAGGCGCGGGCCTGGATGACGGGGACGTGACCGACCCAGTCGGGCGCTTGCAGGTCGGTGTGGCTGTGGCCGCCGATGACGAGGTCGAGCTCCGGACACTGCTCCGCGAGCTGCAGGTCCTGGGCGTGTCCGATGTGCGTGAGGGCGATCAGGAGGTCGACCTCCGGCCGGAGCAGCTCCACCTGCTCCCGCGCGCACTTGAGCGGGTTGTCGAACCAGTAGTCGCAGAGCGGCTGCGACCACTGCTTCTTCGTGAACATCGGGACGGTGACGCCGAAGAGGCCGATCCGGACCCCTTCCCGTTCGAGCCGAAGGTGCGGCTGGAGCGGGAGCGGGGCGTCTCCCTTGGCGACCGCGTTCGCGCAGAGGATCGGGAACCGGGCGCAGTCGATCTTGCGCGGGAAGATCTCCTTGCGCGGGTGTGTCTCCCGGTTACCGAGGCACATGGCGGTGTAGCCGAGCTGGCTCATCGTCTCCAGCACCGGCTCGCCGCCGATGCGGAAGCCGAGGTTGCCGGCGGTGATCGAGTCGCCGGCGTCGAGCAGCAGGTCCGGCTGCAGCTCGGCGGTGAGCGCCGCGATCGCGTCGGAAACCGGGGGCACGATGCGGCCGTGCGTGTCGTTGGTGTGGATCAGGGTGAGCGAGGGCATCGGCACCTGGTTCGCAGCCGTCCGCCGCGGCTCCTCCCCCGTACGCGCAGGGGCCGTGGGCGCAGAGACTGCGCC
>JBKBRF010000014.1:0-2131 GCA_046292385.1 Armatimonadota bacterium
GAGTTTGAAGATGGGAAACGCACCAAGTGCCTGGCGGCGATGAGCCGCGAGCGGGCAGCGGAACGCGAGTGGGAGAAGGTCGCCGCCTGATCCGCTTTTACACACCTATTGACAAGAGCTCGTCTTCACTAGAACGAGCACTTGGTGGAGATCAGAGCAGCGGTTTGGCGGGTAGTTTGGCAAAGAAGCCAACGGTGCAGTCCGGGCCGCACTTCTAGATCGTGATCGGTCGGAGACGCTCAGTTTGCGGATTAGCGGGCGTCTTGCTTGAGGTTGCATACCGGACATGTATTGGTTCTCGGGGGTGGAAGTGGCCGTTAGGCCAAGGTAAGGACGTGCCCCGGAGCTGGCTGTGAAGAGTTGGAGCCATCCACCCGACCACGTGGGTACCCGACAGTACCCGAGGACCAGCGGAACACAAACGGAGTTGTAGGCCGCGAGCGCGGGCGAGCTGGCAAGGGGTAGTAAAACCCGCGTTCCCGCAAGACTGCCTCGTGATAGATTCGGCAGGCACGAGCTCGAAAGAGCGATTACTGATTCCGGGAGACCTGCGTTCTGTCAGAGGCCGCGCTACCGGATCGGCAGGGGGAAGGGACCGAGCGGCAGAAGTCATCAGAGGCCGTAGTGCCGCTCGGTACGCGACGGGAGGGGCCGAACACGCGCACAGAAGGTACTATGGCAAGGCTCGGCCGCAAATGAGACAAAGTACCAGCCAACTGGCCTTCGATCAGGAAGGGAAGCGGGTGAATCCTGCCAGAGTCCTGCGGAGGGTCCAAGTGCGAGTGGTGCGCGGCCAGACGGGACCCTTCCACTGGCGGTCATACGTGATGGAGTAGGGACCACGTGAACCGCCGCGTACAGACCCGCCTGTCGGGTATGGTAGGAGACGGGGTCGTCGACGCTGGTGGGCACGAACCACGGCCTATCAGCGTCGACGACTGCCCGGATACGGACCCGGATCGCATCCACGCCCGACGCGTCCGCACGAGTGATCAGACGAGCCGCTTTCGCCGGCCTGACCCTTGGCTCGTCCCCGGCCGCCCGGGAAGGCTGTCGAGCGGGGAGACCGTCTTGTGCATCTTCGCCAGATCGCCCGAGGCAAAGTTGACGTAGCGTGCCGTCATAGCGGGCGTCGAGTGACCGAGTAGCCGCTGGAGTGAAAAGGCGTCTCCACCATTCAAGCACCAGGTCACCCCGAAGGTGTGACGCAGCGTGTGCGCACTTACCCGCTTCCCGTCGATTCCGGCGCGCTTGCCGTAGCATTTGATCCGGCGGGTTACGCTGGTTCGCAGCAGCGGCTCGTTTAGCGAGCTCACCCAGAGCAGGTCCCGCTCGCCCACTTCGCTGCGCCGCGCGACATAGGTCTTCAGCAATGCGGCCACGGCTTCCCCGTAGAAGACGGTCCGTCCCTTTCCGCCTTTCCCGATCACCGAGACCGATCGGGCCCGCGCATCGATGTCGCAGAACCGCACGGCCAGCGCTTCGCTGATCCGCAACCCGGTGTCGGCGAGGAACGCGATCAGTGCCTGATCCCGAACCCCCGTAAAGCTCTTCCCGTCCGGCTGGTGTAGGAGACGGACGAGTTCTTCGGAGGTGAGTGGCTTCACCTGCTCGCGGGGAAGCTGCGGCTTCGGCACTCGCCTCATCGGCGTCTCCTCCAGGCGCTCCTCGGCCACCAGCCAGTGGAAGAAGGCGTCCAGCACGCGATGGTAGGCCTTCAAGGTGTTGGGTTTCAGCCCCCGGTCCCGGGCGGATTTGAGCAGAGCTTCGCAGTCCGCACGGGTGAGCTGCTCGATCGGCCGGTCGGCGCCAGCGCGGTCGGAGAAAACGCGGAGTGTCCGCCGTAGGTCGGACTGGTGGCACTGGGACGAGCCGCGTAGGGAGTGCCAAGTGAGATAGTCGGTGATCGCGTCCGAGAGCGTGGAGCAATTCTTGGGTTCCTGAGCCATCGGATTCCTCCTTCGGAAGAAGCCCAGCACAGGTCAAGAAAGGATCCCGCCAGCCGCAGCGATCCCGCCTCGCGGTCCGCTCGAGACAGGTGTTACTGAAGGGCACACATCTCAAGACAGGTGGCGGTGCGAAATCTATAGACAGGTGGCCCTGTGGGGGGACTGAAGTGCTCCCAAAGAAA
>JBKBRF010000014.1:2141-24223 GCA_046292385.1 Armatimonadota bacterium
CCTGTGAGGACCTTCAGGTCCTCACAGGGCCAGTTTCGTGCCTAAATCGGGGCGACAGGATTCGAACCTGCGACCTCCTGCACCCCATACAGGTGCGCTACCAAGCTGCGCTACGCCCCGATGCGTGGCTTACCGGCGCCGCGCGTCCGGCCTGCGCGGGGCAGGGGAGCGACGGTGGGGAACGCCGGTTTCGGCGGCGCTAGTATAGCACTTCCGCCGGTGAGGTGGGAAGAGGGCAATCACGAGCGGCGGACGCTACGCCTCGGCTGCGCTGTCCAGCAGTCGCAGGATCAGCTCGGCCTCCGTGGGGTCGCTGCGAAGCTCTACCCAATCCCGCGGCGTGGTGCCATCGCGGGCCCGTGCTTCCGGATCGGCTCCTGCGAGGAGAAGGGCCTGGAGGCTCTCGAATGGATCGAGTGCCCGCACGGCGATGTGGAGTGCCGTGCAGCCGTCCTGATCGGCGGCATTCACCTTCGCACCACGGGCCAGCAGGAGCTTCACGACGGGGCCGCGCCCGCGACCGGCAGCCCGCATCAGGGCGGTGTCCCCGCGCTGGTCGGCGGCATTGACGTCGGCCCCGCGGCTCAAGAGTAACTCCAGGAGCGGCAGGCTCCCACCGAGCGCGGCCCACATCAGCGGGGTCATACCGCCCTCGTCCCGGTCGTCGACCTCCGCGCCGCTCTCCAGAAGCAGAGTCACCAGCGCTAGGTCGCGGGCCCGGACCGCCTCCTGAAGTGCGCCGGAAAGTCCCGTCGGCCCGCAGCCGCGGTCATCGCTGCCCGGCATCTGCGTCCTCGGACCTCGCGCCGCTCTGTGCCGTAGCGCCCTCGTCGTGCTCCCACAGCCTCGCCTGCAGCAGAATGCCCAGGAGGACGCCGACCAGCGCGACCATCGTCAAGCGACCGATATAGAACGTGCTTATCGAGAGCAGTCCTACCCCGATTCCGCAAACGGTGAGGCGCAGCGCCTGCCGCCCGGTCAGCGGTTTCGGCTGGCGCTGGGTGTAGGCGTAGAACCAGCCCAACGCGATCCCGCCGCCGAGACTGGCGAATGTCAACGGTAGATCGCCCATCCTCAATCGCTCCCGCTCGACTCGGGTTCGAGCGGCTCCCAGTGCAGCCGCCGTAGGAACTCCGCGAGCCCAGCGGTGTCGATCGGCTTGGTCAGGAAGCAGTCCGAGTGGAGCGAGAAGGCCCGGAATACCTCCGCCTCGCTGGGCGCCGGATGCGTAACGAACACGACCAGATCGCGTGTCGTGGGGTTTTCCCGGATGCGCCGGAAGATCTCGAAGCCGTCGACGTCAGTAAGCGCCAGGTCGAGCACGACGACGCCCGGGCGCAGTGCCTCGATCTTCTCCAGCGCCTCGCTGCCGCTGCTGGCGGTGTGGACCGACGCGGCAAACCCGCTCGCGGCACTCTTCAGCGTCTCCAGCACACCCGGATCGGCATCGACGAGGAGAATGCTCCGGCGGACGTAGCTCACCGGGGGCAGGGTCATCAGAGCTCCCGATCCGCCCGGTGGTGCCGGTTGTGTCCGCACTCCAGCTCACGGTCTCCCTGATACACCTCCACGTCCTCGCAGTCGCCGTTGGCATACAGGGAAATGTCCCTCGTCCCCCAGTAGGCGTGGAAGTGGAAGTCATCCCCGGGTGAAACGGCCTGGAAGGAGAACTCCTCGTCCGGGAGGAGGGTGAAGTCGCGGCCCCAGGGCTCGACCCCCACGGTCACGGGGATCGTCTGGCTGTTCGTGATCACGATTCGGCTGCTCATGGTAGCGATGGGGTGAGGAGTCAGAAGTGCAGGCGCTTGAGGGAGCCGCAGAGGATCCTACCGGTTGCCGCCCAATGCTGCAGAAGCGACAGCCGTTATCGTTTGAGGTCCACTTCTATGGAAATCAACCGCCCCGCAGTCCAGCTCTTCGAACAGTTCGTCGAGCACCCCGACGAGTTGTTGGCGCAACTGGTGGCGGAGACGGAGTGGGACGAGCGGATGCGCGCGCGGCTCACGGCGAGTTTCGGCGTGCCGTACAACTACTCCGGCATGAGCTATCCGCCGGTCCCGATGCCGCCGGCGCTGACCGCGCTCTGCCACTGCATTGAAGCCCGGGTCGGCTATCGGCCGAACAACTGCCTGGTGAACTACTACCGCACCGGCGACTCGACGATGGGCTTCCACTCGGACTCAATCGCGGAGCTGGAGCCGGGGACCGGCGTGGCGGTAGTCTCGCTCGGGGCGGAGCGGGTGCTGCGGTTTCGGCAGATAGCGGACAAGTCGGTGCAGTGCGACTACTCCCCGCCGCCCGGCTCGCTCCTCTACATGCCGCCGGAGGTCCAGCTTGCCTGGAAGCACGGGGTGCCGGAGCAGCCCGGCTCCGGACCGCGGATTAGCCTGACGTTCCGGCAGCTTGCCGGGCACGAGGAGCCGGAAGGGTGACGCGGGCGGCTACTTCAGCCGGTGGGTGTTGAACAGGTAAAGCCAGAGGGTGAGGAAGCCGGGACCGAGGGAGAGGTAGGCGAGGGCTAACAGCGTGGCCCAGAAGTACCAGCGCCGCCGCCGCTTCCGGTGGAGCGCCCACTCGACCGACTCGGTGCTGGTGTAGTCCCGCGTGCAGAGCCACAGGACCAGCGCCGCTCCGATCAGGATGTCGCACGCGATGAAGAGTACTGCTACCTGCCACTTGGCCATGGCCGGCGACCTCTGCTCCGTTCGAATCAGGCTCCACTCGTACCTTACCCTATCCGATGCCTGAATCTTAACCGCTGAGCGCCGCCAGCACCTCCTGCAGGTAGCGGCGCAGGTGGAAGCGGCCCATCCGGTCCCGGTCCGGGGCGAAGGTTAGGGCGGGCCGCTCGCCGGCGCCTCCGCGCTCCAGCACCACCGCGGCGAGCGCCGGGCCGGCCGGATCGGCGTGGATGGGCTGCGGCAGGCGCGCCGCCAGCCGCAGCCGCGCGCTCTGCAGCCAGCCGCTCCGCGCCTCCGCGTGGGCGGACTCCTCCAGCCAGGCGGAGGGGACGACCGCCGCCAGGAGGCCGTCCCGCGCGACTCGTTCCAGAAGCTGGGAGGGGCGCGTCGCCGGTTGGGGGCCGGAGAGCGCGAGGTCCGCCAGCAGGCAGTCCGGGGCGGCGCCGGCGGCCACGGGACGGGACGGCTCCAGCAGCTTCGCGAGCGGGCCGGTCGCCGGGTAGATTGCGAAGACCGGAGCGCGGTGGGAGCGCGGGGAGAGCCGTTCGGCGGCGCGGCTGAGGAACCGGCCCAGCTCGCGGGTCCAGCCGTCGCGCAGGCGCTGGTCCGATTCCACGCCCGCGTCGGAGGGCAGCAGCCGCTGCACCTGGCCGACCAGGTCGTCGGCGCCGCGCCAGCGGACCCGCGAGACTGCGGGGTTCTGCTCCCAGAGCGAGCTGGTGCCGGGCGGGGTCTCCTCGCCCCGGTCGAGCGCGAGCACCGGGATGCCCCTTCCGGCCGCCTGCAGGCACTCGGTGGCCATCGTGCCGCCGGGACGGAGGTCGACCGCCACCACCACGCTGGCCAGGTCGAAGATGAGGGCGTCGCGTCGCGGCCCGCTGCGGGGGTTCCACGGCTGCCGCCACGCGAAGGGGGAGAGCAGGAGCTGCAGCTCCGGGTCGAGCGCTTCGTCCCAGACGCGGGCGGTGGCAACGGGCTCCCGCTCCACGCCGGCCGGGCACGCCTCGCGGATGCCGCGGTCGAGCACCATCACCGTCGGCGCGGCGTGCCGCTTGGCGGCGGTGGCGGAGGCCTGGTAGGACTCCCGGTTGATCGAGGTGAGCAGCGGCACGTCCCGCCGCGCCAGCGCGTCGGCGATCGCATCGGTCGCGGCGAGCGCGGAGTGGGAGACGCCGCGGGAGCTCACCACTGCGACCCGCGGCTCTTCGAGCAGCCCCAGCGCCCCGTAGGCGAAAAGGAACGGCCACCGCCGCCGCCCTGGCTCCCGGGAGTCGAGCTCCGCGGGGAGCTCCGGCTCGCCGGCGCGCAGCAGGTCGGCGCCCCAGGACCGCAGCTCCTGCAGGTCGATCTCCGCGCGGCGCCACCGCTCGGCCGCTCCGTGGGCCAGGGCTTCGGCGCTCCGCGGCTGGAGCGGCAGCAGCGCGCGAAGATCCTCCACCGGCGCGGTCCAGAGCTCGGCCAGCGATTGCCGGCTCTCCCGCGCGTGATCGAAAAGCGCCTGCAGCGTCCGCTCCCCGACGTGGGGCAGGGCGGACCACGCGAGCACGGCCTGGATTTCGGTGGGGAGCATGCGGGGAGGGCCTCGCAGGGCTCTTCCACCGGAGCGTAGGGAATCCCTCTCTACGCCGCGAGGGATCCTGCTCTCGCTCCTACTCCTGCTCCTACTCGCTGGCGACTCTCGCAGCTCCGGCACGTCCCCGCCAACCCGATCCAGGTGAGGAGTCCGTGCCACTCCCCAGCTCGACAGTTCACCCGAAAGGGGGTCACGAAGTGGCAATTTGCTGGAGGTTCGCGAGCGGAGGGCCGACAACAAGCTTGGCGGATCACCGCCTGGTCGAGCGCTGCCCTTTGGAGCAACCCCATGCAGTTCCGCGCCCAGCCACCCAGCTTTCGCCCCACCCGAGCCGCCGTCTGCGGCCTCCTCGTCACCGCCAGTCTCCTCGCGGCGGTGGGCGCCGGCGCCTCGCCGGACGAGGAGGAGGGGGCGATCCCGGCCGCCGCCGCGCTGCCCCCCGTGCGCGTGCGACTTGCCTCCCTCGACAGCCCCAGCCGGGTTACCGTCAAGCCGGCCGGCACGGTGCTGGTGCAGGACCCCGCCTCCGGTGAAGCGATTCCCGCGGAGGGGGCGGCGCTCCAGCTCTCCGCCAGCGGCAATCAGGTCAGCTTCGCCGGCCGCACCTTCGCGTCGCTGCGGATCGAGGCGAGCTCCCTCGCGGTCGATCCGGGGAAAGGCGCGCGGCCCTACCCGGGGGCACTGCTGCTGACGGCGAAGGGCGGCAAGCTCTCGCTGGTCAACGAGTGCGAGCTGGAGAGCTACGTGGCGGGCGTCCTCGCCGGGGAGTGCCCCGCGCTGTTTCACCCGGACGCGATCCGCGCGATGGCGGTGACGGTCCGCAGCTACAGCTACCGCAAGGCCTACCTCGGGACCGGCGAGCTGTGCGACACGACCCACTGCCAGGTCTACCGCGGCGCCGCCGGGGTGAAGGAGACCCACCTGCAGGCGGTGGAGGCGACCCGCGGCCTCTGCGCCGTCTACGACGGGGAGGTGATCGACGCCGTCTACAGCTCGGACTGCGGCGGCGTCACCGAAGCGAACGAGGACGCCTGGAAGGGCGCTCGGCCGCTGCCGTACCTCCGGCCGGTGGTCGACGCCCCGGAGCCGAGCGCGTCCGCGTTCTGCGCCTCGAACCGCGCGCATGAGTGGAAGCTCTCGCTCACCCGGGAGAAGCTCCAGAACCTCCTGGGCGGCGGCGCCGCGCGGGTGCGGGTAGAGCCGGTCGACTTCACGCAGAGCGGCCGCGTCCGCAAGCTCCAGCTCAGCCCCGCCCCCGCGGACGAAGGCGCCGGCTGCGGCTCCCCCGGTGCCGGGAAGGTCTACACCGGCGACCAGTGGCGCCGCATGCTCGGCCTCTCCGGCGTCAAGAGCCTGCTCTTCGAGATCCGGGAATCGCCCGCCGGGGTCGAGCTGGCCGGCCGCGGCTACGGCCACGGCGTGGGCCTCTGCCAGTTCGGCGCGAACGGAATGGGGAAGCACGGGATCGCCTTCACGGAGATCGTGAAGCACTACTACACCGGCGTCGAAGTGGTCCCCGCGCCGGACGTAGCGGAAGTGAAGGCGCTCATCGCCCGCAAGCGCGAGGCGGCCCGGCGGATGTCATCTACCCGCGGCGGCAACGCTGCCCCGAAAGAACCGGTCCCCTGACCGATACCACGGTCCGCCTGCGCCTCCAGTCTCCTTACGCGCCCATCTGCGTGATGCGTCCGCCGGTGACGGGGAGGTAGGCGCCGGTTACGTAGGCGGCGAGGTCGCTCAGGAAGAAGACGCAGGCGTTGCCGATCTCTTCACCGCTGCCGTGACGGCGCAGCGGCAGGGTCTGCGCGAAGCGGAGGGAGGCCTCCTGCGAGGGGTCGACCTTCTCGTCGGCCATCCACCCGGGCGCCACCATGTTCACGGTGATGCCGTCCGGCCCCAGCTCGCAGGCGAGGGAGCGGGAGAGGCCGACCATCGCGCCCTTACCGGCCAGGTAGACCGACCACTCCGCGGGCGCCATGTTCCAGAGCTCGGTGACGATGTTCACCACGCGCCCGCCGCCCTGGTCCCGCATCACAGGGCGCGCGGCGGAGAGGGTGTTCACCACCGCCTGGCAGCCGTAGTCGAAGGCCGTGGCGTAGTCGGCTGCGGTCGCCTCCGCGAACGAGCCGTGCTGCTTGCCGGCGATCGCGTTGTTGATCAGCCCATCCAGTCGCCCGAAGCGGTCGACGATCGCCTGCACCATCAGGCGGACGGCCTCGCCGTCGCGCACGTCCGCCCCGAAGGCGGCGGCCCGTCCGCCGCTCGCCTGGATCTCGTCCACCAGCTGCCGGGCGCGGTCCTCGCTCTGCCCGTAGTTGATCGCCACGGTGGCGCCCTGCCGCGCCAGCACCCGGGAGATGTCCCGGCCGATCCCGCGAGCGCCGCCCGTCACCAGGGCGACCCGTCCGTCCAGCAGCATGCGCTCTCCTCCGGCGCCGCTTCACCGCCGCGGGGCCGGAGGAGCAAGGTGCCCGTCAATCGCTCTTCTTCTTGCGCTTCGACTTGCCGTTGTCGGTCTTGCGCTCCTCGCTCTTGTGGGCGGCTGGGCCGTGTCCCTGGCTGGACACTTCGCCGCCCTTCTTTCCGGACTCCGGCTGTAGTCCGTGGGACTCGGTCACCTTCTTGTAGTGCTCGCCCCGGTTCGACGTCTTCTTGCCCATCGTGCTCCTCCCGGCCGCGTACCGCGGCCACTGCGCCACGTTTCCCGGGTGCGGAAGGAGTGAAACGCCGTCGCTAGGGCTCCAGCTCGGGGATCGTCACGACCAGCCCGTAGTTGTTCAGCGCCGTCCGCGCGGCGGCCTGGATCTGCTCCCTGGTCACCGCGGCAACGCTCTGCGGGAAGAAGTCGTCGAAGTCGTGTCCCAATCGCATCGCGGCGTTCCAGGCCAGCCACTTCGCCTGGTCGCGGGTCCGCTCCAGGCGGAGCGCGTAGCGGCCGATCACGTAGGCCTTGGCACGGGCCAGCTCCTGCTCGGTCGGGGCTTCGGTGAGGAGGCGGCGGTATTCTTCCAGCAGGTAGCCTTTCACGCGATCGACCACCGGCATGGAGGACGGCGGCTCTCCGGGACGCTCGTTGAGGACGGCGGTGGGCGTTACCACGTAGCCGACGAGGTGGCTCTGGAACAGGAGCGGCTGGTAGAACGAGCCGAGGGTGTAGCCGATGCCGTGCTTCTCCCGGATGTTGGCAAAGAGCCGGCCCCGCTTTCCCCCGCCGAGGAGGGCGTCGAGCAGCGCGTGCACCGCGTAGTTCTCGCCCGTGGCGCCCGGGGCGAGGAACCCGACCATCACCTGCGCGGCGGGTCCGGTCCGCTGCAGCAGCTCCACTCGGGGGCGGGTCAGGCGGTCGATGCGGGGGGCGGGCGTTTGCGCCTGCGGGTTGAACGGCGCCGTGGCGAACTCTTTCTGGGCGAGCGACATCGCCCGGTTCGAGTCGAGGTCGCCCACCACCGCCACGTAGATGCGGTTCTGCACGTAGCAGGTATCCCAGAACCGCCGGCAGTCGTCGGCCGTAAGCGGCGCCAGCGTCCGCTCGGAGCCGTTCATGGAGCGGCCGTACGGGCTGGTGGGGTAGATCTGACGGACCAGCGCCTCGTAGGAGCCGCCGGTGAAATCGTCCCGCACGCCGGCCCCGCGGCGGATCAGGAGCTCCTTTGCCGCCTCCACGTCTTCCGGCGCGAAGCGGGGCTTGCACACCACCTCCGCCAGCAGCTTCAGCGCCGGCTCCACCTGCTCGCGCCCGGTGACGATCGAGATCTCGGTGAAGTCGAAGCCGGGCGTGGCGGTCAGGTTGCCGCCCGCGTTCAGGAGCGCCGTCTGAAAGCTCTTGGGCGGCCGGATACTGGAGCCGCGGACCAGCGCCTCCGCCGTCAGCGCCGCGAGACCCGCCTGGGCCTCGCGCTCGTCCGGCAGGCCCGCGCGGACCAGGCAGACGATCGAGACGATCTCGGACGAGTCGTTGGTGCGCGTCAGGATCCGGAGCCCGTTGGAGAGCGTGCCGATCCGCACCGGCGGAACCCGGTGATCGCCCGCTGGGGCTGCCCCCTGCGCGCGGGCGGCGGCGGCGAGGAGCGGCGCACCGGCCGCCGCGGAGAGAAGAGTACGCCGGTTGATCCCGCTCATCGGCTTCCCTCCTGCGCGGCGGCTGCCGGGGCGCACTGCGTGTCCGGCGCCGGCGCGGGGCGATCGTCGCCCTCCGGCCGCAGGATGTAAGCGACCGACTTCTCCTGCACCAGGTACTTCCGTGCCACCTCCTGCAGCTGCTCGGCGGTCACCGCCTGCACCTTCGCGGGGTATTCGCAGGCGAAGCGCCAGTTGCCGATGGCGGCGTAGTAGCCGAGCGAGGAAGCCTGTCCGGAGTAGGGCTCGTTATCCATGCGGTAGGTGCCCGCCAGGATCCGCTTGGCGAGGGTGAGCTCCGCCTCGGGCACCGGGTTGGCGCGGAGGAAGTCGATCTCTCGCCGGAGGCGCCCTTCGATCGCCTCCACGCTGCCGGGCGCGGTGACCGCGGTCACCGTGAAGAGCCCGTGGTGCCGGCGCGTCGTGAAACCGGCGCTCACCGCGGCGCCGTTCCCCACGGCGCGCGGCAGGCGCCCGGAGCCCTGGTGCTCCAGGAGCGTCAGGAGCAGGTCCATTGCCGCCACCTCCGCCTCGTCCGCGATCGCCGGCGCCGGGTAAGCGAGGCCGAGGATCCCGTTGGGAATCGGCACCGGCTCCACTTTGCGCTGCGGCAGGCTGCCGGGCAGCTCCGGCTGGGGCAGCGGCGCCGGCTGCGCGGTCGCCGGCTTGCCGGCGTCGAACGCCTTCTCGACCGCCGCGGTGATCCCGGCGGTATCGACGTCTCCCACGATGACGACCGTGATGTTCGCGGGGAGGTAGTGGCGCTCGTAGTAGGCCCGCACCGCGTCCGGGGTGATGCCGCGGACGAACTCGCCGGTCCCGCGGACGTCGAACTGGTACGGGTGGGTGCGGTAGGCCATGGCGTAGAGCTGCTGCGGAATCGCCAGCTCCACGCTCCGCTGCACGTTCTGGACTTCTTCCAGCAGGATGCTCCGCTCGTCGTCCAGGTCTTTCGGGCGGAACGCCGGCTTTCGCAGCGCCTCGCCGATCACGCCGACCACCCGCTCCGCGTAGCGGCCCGCGACGGTGCAGCTAAACTGCGTCCAGTCCTTCTCCGTCTGCGCGGAGAGCAGGCCGCCCACGCTTTCGATCTCCTCGTCGATCGAGCCCGGCTCGCCGGTCGCGGTGCCTTTGAAGACGAGGTGCTCGATCACGTGCGCGGTGCCGGAGGTCTCCTTCGTCTCGTACAGGCCGCCGCCCTGGACCCAGACCTGCACCGCCGCCAGCGGAGCGGCGTGCTCCTCTTTCACCAGCAGCCGCAGTCCGCTGGGGAAGATTTTTTCCCGGATTCGGGAGACCTCCAGCGTTCCCGGGTGTGCCGGAACCGCTGCCAGCAGCGCGAGGAGGGCGAGAAGCGGCAGCCCTGCTGGGCGCGGCACGCGCCGGGGGAGCGCGGTCCGGCGGCGCGGCAGCCGGCGAAGACGGTGGGAGAGTACTGCCAGAAGTTTCACGGTAGCCCCCACTTCCCCGGCAGAGGCCCTTTCTCCTTCGCGCCGGTCGCTCCCGCCGGCTTTCGGACGAGAGGCGGGCAGGCCGCCGCGCGATGTCTAGCAATCCGGCGCGCCGGGTATAGAGACGACGGATGGGCTCGGACGCGGGGTGAAGGGGCCGGGGAGGGCCGGCCCCCTGCGGAAGGGCCCACGAGCTTCGTGGAGACGGAAAAACCGCTCCGGTAGAGCCGGAGCGCCGCAATAGAGGGAGATGGGAGGAACGGATGGAGCTTATCTGGTGGCTGGTGGTTGGCCTCGTAGCGGGTTGGCTTGCCAAGCTGGTGGTCCCGGGCCGCGAGCCCGGCGGATTTCTGGCGACGCTCGCGATCGGTATCGTGGGCTCGCTGCTCGGCGGTTGGATCTGGTCCATCGCCTTCGGCGCCCAGAACACCGCGGGCAGTATCCTGGTGGCGTTCGTCGGTGCCGTAGTGCTGCTGCTGCTCTACCACGCCGTAGCGGGCACCTGGCGGACCCGGGCGTAACGCGCCGGCAGAACGGACCGTAAAAACGGAGAAGGGGGCGCCTCGCGGCGGCCCCCTTCGCTCGTGTACCGGGCTAGCGTCCGCGGTAGAGCTTCAACACTGCCGGATCCGGAGAGAGGGTGAGCCGCGCGCCCCCCTCGATCTCCACCGGCGTCTCCGGGGCGCGCCAGCGCCCGTCCCGGTCGGAGACCCGCAGGCGGTACTCGCCGGGGCGGACCTGCAGCCCGGAGGCCGCCGCCTTCTCGTCCGAGCCGCCCAGCGTGAGGCCGTTCTTGTTGACCAGCTCGACCAGGATCGTCTGGTCGGGGCTCGTCAGGCGGACCGTGGCGAGCTTGAACGCCGCTCTCTCGAGCTTGGCGCTCGCAGACGCGACCGGCGCCTCATCCGGGAACATGGTGTAGCTGAGCCAGGTGCCGACCACCACCGAGGCGACGAGATAGACGACCGTCCCGATCACGATCAGCGCGTTGCGTCCCAGCCGGCCGGCGGAGTGCGCCACGGCGAGAGAGCGCTGGGCTCGCGCCGGCGGGCGGACCGGCGCCGCGGCCGCGGGCGCAGGCGCGGAGGCCGCCGGCGCCGCCTCGGGCTGCCGCGCCTCCGGCTCCGGCGCCTGGTCTACCGCCGCGCCTTCGGAAGCGACGCGCTGCGGCACCCAGGAGCGGTCCCGCTCCTCCGCCGCCTGGCGGGCGGCCTCCATCTGGGCGACCGTGCCGCCGCAGCTCTCGCACTCTTCGGCGTCCGGCTGCATCGCGGACCAGCAGAAGCTGCAATAAGCCTCACCCGACGGCGTTGCCGCGGCCGCGGCGGGGTCATCCGCCACCAACTGGGCCAGCACGGAGGAGGGATCGACTCCCGTTCCCGCGCGCGACTTCGGCTTCCACTCTGCACCTGACGTTCCAGTGTCCATCACGCGGATTATCGGCGAGATCCCCCCCGCCTGCAGTGTCCATATCTATCAGCGATAGTTATCAGACCAAGAAGAACATATAAGAACCGCTAACCAATCGAACATGATAGAACCGAATAGCCATGTCGCCTGCCGGTCCGGCCTCCGCCGGCGGGCCCCCGCCGTCTTTGAAGGACGAGGCAACGTCCACGATGTCGCAAAAGCCGTCTTCGTCGTCCATCGCTACCAAAGCGCTGATCGCGGTAACCGGGGTGGGGCTGATTGCCTACCTGGTGCTCCATATCGCGGGCAACCTGGTGGTCTTCGCCGGTCCGGACAAGTTCAACCGGTACTCCGATTTCCTGATCAAGAGCCCCGTCACGCTGCCGCTGGAGATCGCGCTGGCGCTGGTGTTCCTGATCCACGTCTACAAGACGGTAACGAACTTCGCCAAGAACCGCGCCGCCCGCCCGCAGGCCTACGCGCAGAAGAAGTGGGCGGGGCACACCAGCCGCAAGAGCGTGGCGTCGACCACGATGATCGTCACCGGGAGCATCATCCTGCTCTTCCTGGTGATGCACCTGGTCGACTTCCGCTTCGGCAGCCACTACGAGGTGGCCGGCACAGACCACGTGCGAGACCTCTACCGCACAGAGATGGAGGTGCTGAGCAACCCGTGGAAGGTGCTGCTCTACAGCGTGGCGATGCTGCTGATCGGGTCGCACCTGTGGCACGGGGGCTGGAGCTGGCTGCAGTCGCTGGGGCTCGGCAGCGAGCGCTACACGCCCGCCTTCGTGCGGGGCGCTAAGGCGCTGGCGGTGATCATCGCCGGCGGGTTCTTGGTCATCGTCCTCTGGGTGTTCTTCTTCGCCAGCAGGGGTTACGTTCCGGGAGGGGCGCAGTGAGGCTCGACGCGAGAATCCCCGCGGGGGAGATCGAGGAGAAGTGGGACCGGTTCCGCTCTACCTGCAAGCTGGTGAGCCCGGCCAACAAGCGGCGCTACCAGGTGATCGTGGTGGGGACCGGGCTGGCCGGCGCGTCTGCGGCGGCGTCGCTGGGCGAGCTCGGCTACAACGTCCTGAACTTCTGCATCCACGACTCGCCGCGGCGGGCGCACAGCATCGCCGCCCAGGGCGGCATCAACGCCGCCAAGAACTACAAGAACGACGGCGACAGCGTCTACCGTCTCTTCTACGACACGGTGAAGGGCGGAGACTACCGCGCCCGTGAGGCGAACGTCTACCGCCTGGCGCAGCTCAGCGTCAACATCATTGACCAGTGCACCGCCCAGGGGGTCCCGTTCGCGCGGGAGTACGGCGGCCTGCTGGACAACCGCTCGTTCGGCGGCGCCCAGGTCTCCCGTACCTTCTACGCGCGCGGGCAGACGGGCCAGCAGCTCCTGATCGGCGCCTACCAGTCGCAGATGCGCCAGGTGAGCGCCGGCACCGTGAAGCTCTACCCGCGCCGGGAGATGCTCGACCTGGTGGTGATCGACGGTAAGGCCCGCGGCATCGTGGTCCGCAACCTGCTCTCCGGCGAGCTGGAGACCTACGTGGCGGACGCCGTGGTGCTGGCGACCGGCGGGTACGGGAACGTCTACTATCTCTCCACCAACGCGGTGAATTCCAACGTCACCGCCACCTGGCGGGCGCACAAGCGGGGCGCCTTCTTCGCCAACCCCTGCTTCACGCAGATCCACCCGACCTGCATCCCGGTCTCCGGCGATCACCAGTCGAAGCTCACGCTGATGAGCGAGAGCCTGCGGAACGACGGCCGGGTCTGGGTGCCGAAGAAGCAGGGCGACCGCCGCCCGCCGGAGCAGATCCCGGAGGCGGACCGCGACTACTACCTGGAGCGCCGCTACCCGAGCTTCGGCAACCTGGTCCCGCGCGACGTCGCCTCCCGCGCCGCCAAGGCGGTTTGCGACGAGGGCCGCGGGGTGGGGGAGACGCAGCTTGCGGTCTACCTCGACTTCGCGGACGCGATCAAGCGGCTGGGGATGGAGACGATCCGCACCCGGTACGGCAACCTCTTCCACATGTATCAGAAGATCACGGACGAGGATCCCTACCGCGTGCCGATGCGGATCTATCCGGCCGTCCACTACACGATGGGCGGGCTCTGGGTCGACTACCACCTGATGAGCACCATCCCGGGGCTCTTCGTGCTGGGCGAGGCGAACTTCTCCGACCACGGCGCCAACCGGCTGGGCGCCAGCGCGCTGATGCAGGGGCTGGCGGACGGTTACTTCGTGATCCCCTACACCCTGGGCGACTACCTGGCGAACAACGCCACGCCGAAGGTCGGCACGGACCACGACGCGGTCAAAGAGGCGGTCGACGCGGTCCAGTCGCGCATCAACAAGCTGCTCTCGATCAAGGGCTCGCGCACCGCCCGGGAGCTCCATCGAGAGCTCGGACGGGTGATGTGGGACCACGTCGGCATGGCCCGGAACGAGCAGGGGCTGCGCACCGCCGTCGAGCAGATCCGGCAGCTCCGCGGGGAGTTCTGGCAGAACCTGGCGCTGCCCGGCAGCAGCGACAACCTGAATCAGAACCTGGAGTACGCGGGCCGCGTGGCAGACTACATGGAGTTTGCCGAGCTGCTGGCGGTCGACGCGCTGACCCGGCGGGAGTCGTGCGGCGGGCACTTCCGCGAGGAGAGCCAGACCGAGGACAACGAGGCGGCGCGCGACGACGAGAACTTCACCTTCGTCTCCGCCTGGGAGTACGCGGGCGTGGACCAGCCGGAAGTGCTCCACCAGGAGCCGCTTCAGTTCGACTACGTGAAGCCGAGCCAGCGCAGCTACAAGTAACTCGCCGCGCCATAAGATAGATCCGGTAGCATTCGATGAGACTGAACCTCCAAGTCTGGCGCCAGGCGGCCCCGAACCAGCCCGGCCGAATGGTCAACTACGTGGCCGAGAGCGTCTCCCCGGACATGTCGTTCCTGGAGATGCTCGACGTCGTCAACGAAGGGTTGATCCGCCGCGGGGAAGACCCGATCGCGTTCGACTCCGACTGCCGCGAAGGCATCTGCGGCATGTGCGGGGTGATGATCAACGGGGTCGCCCACGGTCCGGACCCCGGCACCACCACCTGCCAGCTCCACATGCGGCGGTTCAAGGACGGCGATACGGTCGTCATCGAGCCGTGGCGCTCCGCCGCCTTCCCGGTGGTGAAGGACCTGGTGGTCGACCGCTCCTCGTTCGACCGCATCATCCAGGCGGGCGGCTACATCTCCGTGAACACCGGCTCCGCGCCGGACGCCAACGCGATCCCGATCCCCCGCGAGACGGTGGAGCACGCGATGGACTCCGCCGCCTGCATCGCCTGCGGGGCGTGCGTGGCGCAGTGCAAGAACGGCTCCGCCGCGCTGTTCACCAGCGCCAAGATCACCCACCTGAATCTGCTGCCGCAGGGCCAGCCGGAGCGGGGCCGGCGCGTGCTGAAGATGGTGGCGCAGATGGACGCCGAAGGGTTCGGAAGCTGCTCCAACGAGGGGGAGTGCGAGGCGGTCTGCCCCAAGGAGATCCAGCTCTCCAACATCGCCCGCATGAACCGGGAGTACGTGCGGGCGGTCGTGACCAAGTAGAGCGGCCTCTCCGCTCTGCCGACGATGAGGGAGGGCGGTGAGCCCCACCGCCCCGCTCCCGCCGTCCCGACCGCCACCGCTATGCCCTCCCAGCATCCGTTCCTCCGGCAGCGGCTGGAGATCCCTTTCCCGGCCGAAGAGCCGCACGCGGGGATCGCCCTCGGCAACGGCACCCTGGACGCGCTGCTGTGGGGCGGCGGACGCGCGGTGCGGGTCACGCTGGGCCGCGCCGACTACTGGTACCACGGTCGCTCCGCTCCACCGCACCCGGAGGCGACCTACGCCAACCTCTGCGAGTGGCTGCAGAGCGGCGATACCGCCCGGCTCGAGGCGGTCTTCGGCAGTCCGAGCGCCGCTGGCGACGAGCGCGCCTCCACGCGGCTTCCCCTCGGCCGGATCGAGCTGCAGCTGCCGGACGACTGGAGCCTGGTCTCCGGCGGGCTCCACCTGGAGACCGGCGAGGCGGAGCTGGAGCTGGACGGCTACCGGGACCGCGGCAAGCTGCGGGGAGTGCTGCTGCGGGAGGCGCCGGTGCTCTGCCTGCGGGTCACCGGCCCCACCGGCGGCGCGGTCCGGGTGAGCGGTCACCCCGCCGAGTCCCCGGCGCTGCGCTCCCGTGGAATGCCTCCCCCGGTGAAGTTCGACCTGGGCGAGCTCGGCGGCTGGGTGCAGGAGCAGCCGAGCGGCCCGGCGGTCTGCGTCGCCTGGCTCCGGCACGAGGGTCCCGGCGGTCTGCTGCTCTATCTCACCGCGGCGTACGGCGCCGACCCGGCCGACGCCCGCAAGCAGGCGCTTTCCGCGCTGGAAGCGGTCAGCAGCGCCGGCTACACGCCCGCCACGCTCCGAAGCTTCACCGCCTTCCGCCGCTGGTGGGAGCAGCTTCCGGTCGTCAGCCTGCCGGATCCGGCTCTGGAGCTGCTCTACTACACCGGGCTCTACCGACTCTCCGGCTTCGGCGCCCCGGGCGACGCCTGGGTCGAGGAGCGCTCCCTTCCGGCGCTCGGCGGCGGTCCGCGCTTCGATCCGGCCGGCCTGGCGGCCTACTGGCCCGCCGCGGCCGCGAGCCACCCGGAATGCCTCGATCCGCTGGAGAGGTGGCTGGCGGAACGTCGGGAAGCGCTCCAGGCGGGCGCCGCGGCTTTCGCCGGCACCGGGGAGGGGCTGCTGCTGCCGCGGGTGACGGACCAGGACGGCGGCGCCGCCGCGGGCGCGAGCGGCCTGGACGCGACCGACCCCGCCGGAGCCGCGCTGGCGGCGCAGCTCTGCTGGCAGCGCTACCGGCTGACCGGGGACGTGGAGTACCTGCGGGAGACCGCGTACCCCCTGCTGCGCGGCGCGATGCGGGTCTACGAGTATCTGCTGCGGGCAGACGGCGCCGCGCTCGCTCTTCCGGCCGGCAGCTCCCCCGGCTTCGAAGACGGCGACGGACCGGCGCTGGGGCGCAACCCGAGCTTCCACCTGACAGCGATCCACTTCCTCGGCCGCGCCCTCCTGCGCGCGTCCGAGCTGCTGGGGAGGGACGAGGAGCAGCGGGCCGTCTGGCGGGAGATCCTCACCCGGCTCCCGCTAGCAGCCACCGACTCCATGCCGGAGCTGCTGGTCTGGGAGGGGCAGCCGCTCTCCCGCAGCCAGCCGCTCCACTCCCACCTGGCGGCGATCTACCCGTTCGACCTGCTCGACCTGGAAGGGAGCGAGGCCGACCGCAGGCTCGTGCGGCACTCGCTCCGCCGGCTCACGGAGCGCGGGGCGGGGCGCTGGACCGCCGCGTCGTTTCCCTGGGGGGCGATCCTCCACGCCCGCGCGGGAAATGGGGACGCCGCCGCTCTGCTGCTGGAGACGTTCCGGCGCGCCTTCGTGGGGCCGGGCTGCGCGGTGGAGGGGACCGCTCGCGTTCCGGGGGTCTCCGCCGCGGGGGAAACCGGCGAGCGGATCGACCATGCGGCGGGACCGGCCGCCGCGGCCGCCGTGCTGGAGATGCTGCTGCATACCGCCGGCGGGGTGCTGCGGGTCTTCCCCGCCGTCCCCGCCGGGTGGCGCAGCGCCGGCTTTCAGCGCGTCAGGGCCGAGGGAGCGTTCCTCGTCTCCGCCGCGCTGGAGGAGGGCCGCGTGCGGGGGGTGGAAGTGACCAGCGAGCGCGGCGAGACGCTGCGGCTGCGGAATCCGTGGAGCGACGGGCCCGTGGTGATCCGCCGCGCGGAGGGGCCGCCGAGTCACGTCCGCGGCCGGCTGCTCGAGATCCGGACCGCCGCCGGCGAGACGCTGACGGTGGAGCCGGCCGGTTTGAGACGAAGGGACGAGGCCCCATGAACGAGACCGTCGCGCTGATCGCGCACGACGAGAAGAAGGACGACCTGATCCGCTTCGTGCTGAAGGAGCGTTCCCGCTTCGAATCGCTCTGCCTGATCGCCACCGGCACCACCGGCTCCCGCATCGCCGAGGCGAGCGGCCTCGAGGTGGAGCGCCTGCTCTCCGGCCCCCTGGGAGGGGACGCGCAGATCGCGGCGCGCGTGGCGGTGGGGGAAGTAGCGGCGGTGATCTTCTTCGTCGACCCGCTGCACGCGCACCCGCACGAGCCGGATATCCAGGGGCTGCTGCGGGTCTGCAACGTGCACAACGTGCCGCTGGCAACGAACCCGGCCACCGCGGAGGCGGTGCTCGACTACCTCTCCGCGCGGCGGCAACCGGAATAGTACCCGGGACTCGTGCGGTCTAATCGCCGTCAATCCGAATTTCCCGGAACTCAGCAGCGTGACATCACGTCAAAGAGTCGGACCGCAAATGATTTGATCGACCGGGCAGGAGATCCTCGCCCGGCGCAGAATATTGTTCAGGCTGCGGTCTCCAGATTTTTGATCCCTCCCATCCGGAGCCGGGGAAAGGCACTCCTCATGCGAAAGACCAAGATCCTCCTGTCTGCGGCGGTGGCTACCACCGGCATCGGGCTCGCGCTGGCCACTCAGCCGGTCCCGGCGCAGGCGCAGGCCCGAAAGCCGGCGCCGAAGGTGCAGCCGGAGCGGAGACTCGTGGGGGTTACCCTCGGTCGCCCGTATACCGAGGTCCTCCGCCGCTATGGCAACCCGCAGGAGATCCAGACCGTGGCTCTCGCCGTGGGCGGCGCGCAGCTCCCGGGTGTGGGCGGCGGCGGCGCGCCGGGTGGGATGTCCCCGTTCGGCGGAGCGTCCCCGTTCGGCGGCGGCGGTGGGGGTGGTAACGGCGCCAGCGGCGGCGGTGGAATGTCGCCCTTCGGCGGTGGTGGAATGTCGCCTTATGGCGGTGGTGGTGGCATGAGCCCGTTCGGCGGCGGCGGTGGGGGTGGCAACGGCGCCGGCGGCGGCGCAGCTGCCGGCGTTCCCAGCCTTCCGCCTCCGGGAGCCGGCGGGATGAGCCCCTTCGGCGGCGGCTCTCCGTTCGGCGGGCCCGCGGCGGACATGGGCGGCGGCGGCGCGGCGGGGCCGGAGTACAGCAACGCGATCCTCTGGGTCTACAAGCGGCCCGGCAGCGTGCGGCTGGAGTTCCTGATCAACGAGGATGGCCGCGTGGCCCAGATCTCCGCGGTCGCGCCGGTCAACCGGCTTTTCAAGCCGGCGACCACCGCTAAGGGTGTGACGCTCGGGTCCAGCTTCAGCACCGTGATGAGCCGCTACGGCAATCCGGAGCGTCACCGCATGCTCCCCGGCGGACGGTTCTACGAGGCGTATTACCTGAAGAACTACCACACCGCCTTCGCTTTCGATACGAACAAGGGACAGATGAAGGTCGTCCGGATCACTGTCGCCCTGGCAGACTAGGACAGAGAACGGAACCCCCGCCTTCTGTCCCGAAGCGCCGGGACAGGGGGCGGGGGTTTTTTCATGTCCGGATGGTTGGTTGGATTCCGCTCGGGGCGGGGTCGACCGGCCGAGCGTGGCGGAAGCGGCACCCCTGGGGCCGCTTCCGCCGGAGTCTTACGAAGTAGGCACGTTGGACATCGTTGAAGAGATCAAGCTGCGCACCGACCTGGTGGAGCTCATATCGGCGACCGTCACCCTCAAGCGGAGCGGCTCCCGGTACAAGGGCCTCTGCCCGTTCCACCAGGAGAAGACGCCGAGCTTTACGGTGGACGGTGAGCGCGGCCTGTTCAAGTGCTTCGGGTGCGGAACCGGAGGGGACTGCTTCAAGTTCGTACAGCTTCGGGATGGGCTGAGCTTCAACGAGGCCGGCGAATTCCTGGCCCGGCGCGCCGGGCTGCAGTGGACGCGGCGCGGGGAGTCGCCGGAGCAGCGGTCGCAGCGCGAGCGGCTCTATGACGTCACGGCGCTGGCGGAGCGCTTCTTCCGGAAGAGCCTGGAGACGGCGCCGGTGGCCCGCGCCTACCTGGAGCGGCGGGGGCTCTCCGCGGAGACGGTCGAGGAGCTTCGTATCGGTTACGCGCCGGCGGGGTACTCCGCGCTGCTGGGCTGGCTGAAGCGGGAAGGGGTCTCGCTGGAGGATGCGGAGACGGCGGACGTACTGCTTCGCAACGAGCAGGGGTATCGCGACCGGTTCGTCGACCGGCTCATGTTTCCGATCTGCGACGTGGAGGGACGGCCGATCGCGTTCGGGGGGCGGACGCTCAGACCGGACGGCATTCCGAAGTATCTGAATTCACGAGAGACGCCGATCTTCCAGAAGAGCCGCACGCTGTACGGGCTCCACCTGGCGAAACGGGTGATTCCTGAAAGCGGTTTCGCCGTGGTGGTGGAAGGTTACATGGATTTCATCGCCCTGTACCAGGCGGGGATCGTCAACTGTGTGGCCGGGCTGGGGACCGCCTTCACGGAGACGAACGTCGGCATCCTGCGCCGCTACACCAGCGAGCTGGTGATGTGTTACGACGGGGACAGCGCCGGGATGCAGGCGGCGCTGAAGAACTCGGCGCTGTTCGAGCAGGCCGGGTGCAACGTGAGGGTGGCCGGGATGCCGGAGGGTGAAGACCCGGATACCTACCTGCAGAAGCATGGGCCGGAGGGGTTCCGAGCGTTATTGAACCGGGCGCAGCCGCTGCTGGACTACCATCTAAATGCGGTGCGGCAACGTTATAATCTGACGGACGAGACGGAGCGGCTCGGCTTCGTGCGGGAAGCGGCCCGGGTCATCGCGCAGAGCAACAGTCACCTGGTTCGCCAGGAATATGCCGGCAAGCTGACCCGGCTGATGGACGGGCTGGCCGAAGAGTGGTACCCGGGCGATCCGGGCCGGGCGATGCAGGCGCGAGTCGCCCTGTCGCAAGAGGTGAGCCGCCTAGTCCGGGCAGACCGCCTGGCCGGGGCGTCCCGGGCCCCTCGGGGGGACCGGGGGCAGAACGGGGGAGGGCGCGGATACACGCGGGTCACCGCGGCCGCGGGCGCTCCGGAAGGGGCGGCGGTCCCTCCCAGCGCGCTCCGGGAGCAGCAGCGCTACGTGCTGCGGGCGGCGCTGACGGAGGCGTACTGGGCCGACCGCGCGGCCGAGACGCTCAGCGAGGTCCACTTTCCGGATCCGGAGGTGGCCGGGCTCGCGTCGATGCTGTTCGGAGAGGCGGGGGCGCAGATCGCGCCGACCTCCGGCGAGCGCGCGGAGCGCCTGCGCACAGATCCTGCAAGTGCGGAGGCCGTGAGTGAGTTGTTAATACAGGAAGCGCCGGTCTCCGACGAGGGCCTGGAGGAGTGCATCGTCGCACTCGACCGGGCGTGGCGAGAGCGGCGCCGCACGGAGCTGCGGCGAGCCTGGGAGAGCGACGAGCTGCCGGCGGGCGATGCCCGGCTGGAGGAGCTCCGCCGCCTGAACCAGGAGCTGGGCGGACGGCGGCGGCGAGAAGACTAGGCGAGCGTCGCGAATCCCGGAGACGGGTACAAAAAACTGAAGTCGCACGGGAGCAGACCGGAGAGTATCGGGTAAGGTACCCGGTAGAAGAGCTGTTTAGAGGGTGAATGGTGCCCTTTAAGGGGCCTGCAAGCTTCACGGCCAGGGGAATGGATAAGTTGAGGGGGGTACAGAGGTGCCGGTGCAGTCGATGAAGTCGATCAGGGAAAACCCGGAGGTCGCGAAGCTCCTGGACCGCGGCAAGCGGCAGGGGCTGCTGACCTACGACGAGATCAATGAGACGCTGCGGTCTCACGTTGATCCGGATCAGATCGAAGACATTTTCAACCTGGCCGAGAGCGAAGGCATCCAGGTCGTCGACGCGCGCACGCAGTCTACCGCCGCCACCGCGCCGGGGAAGTCAGTCGTGGAGACGGAGGATGTCTCGCTCCGGGATCTGGAGATCCGCGAGGAAGACACTCCGAGCGTGGAAGGCATCCCGATCGATGACTCGGTGCGGATGTGGCTGCGCGAGATCGGGAAGACCCGGCTGCTGACCTCCGCCGAGGAGGTCCAGCTCGCGCGCCGGATCGAGAACTGGGAGCGCGATCCGGAAGGCGCCATGGAGGCCAAGTCGATCCTGACGGAGGCGAACCTGCGGCTGGTGGTGAGCATCGCGAAGAAGTACTCGGGCCGTGGCCTCTCCTTCCCGGACCTGATCCAGGAAGGGAACCTCGGCCTGATCCGGGCGGTGGAGAAGTTCGACTACCGCAAGGGGTACAAGTTCAGCACCTACGCCACCTGGTGGATCCGGCAGGCGATCACGCGCGCCATCGCGGACCAGGCGCGGACTATCCGCATCCCGGTCCACATGGTCGAGACGATCAACCGGCTGATCAAGGTGCAGGGCCAGCTCACGCAGCGCCTGGGCCGGGAGCCGACGCCGGAGGAGATCGGGGCGGAGATGGACCTCTCGCCGGACCGCGTGGTGGAGATCCAGCGGATCGCGCCGGAGCCGCTCTCGCTCGAGACGCCGATCGGTGAGGAAGAGGACAGCCACCTGGCGGACTTCGTGGAAGACAGCGATACGATGGCGCCGTCCGAGGCGGCGACGAACACGCTGCTGCGCCGGGAGATCGAAGACGCGCTCGGAAAGCTGACCCCGCGCGAGCGGGAGGTGATCCGCATGCGCTTCGGCCTCGACGACGGCAGCCCGCGCACGCTGGAGGAAGTGGGCCGCTACTTCCAGGTCACGCGCGAGCGGATCCGGCAGATCGAGGCGAAGGCGCTGAAGAAGCTGAAGAACCCGACGAAGAGCCGGAAGCTCCGCGAGTTCCTGGACTGACCGGGAGCGCAGGCAGGGGCGTCGAGGGGGGGGGGGGGGGGGGGGCGGAAAGAAAAACCCCCCTTTTCCCTCCCCCCTCCCTCCAACCCACCCCAAAACCACGCAACGCACGCACA
>JBKBRF010000014.1:24233-143065 GCA_046292385.1 Armatimonadota bacterium
GGGGGGTGGATTGTCGCCGTTTCCCAAAAAAAGCCTCCCCCCGCTTCTTTTCTCAGCGCCTATCGCGGGCCAGGTTAAAAGCCGCATCGGTCCCGGAAATAATCGACCGATAGATAAGCCCGCCTTGGGCCACTAAGGAGGTGAAGGCGTCCCGGAGGCGGTTCTGCCGGCGCCTGCCGTCTAACCTGCGGAAGCCTGCCGGGTTAGCGAGTGCGAACGGTGACGAAAGCTGCGGTCATGAAACAGGATGGAGCAACGACGCTTCCCGACCTGCGGAGCAAGCGGGAACGACAGTCCGCGGAAATCCGGGAGCGGCTGTTCAACGCCGCCATCGAGCTCTTTGCGGAGCGCGGCCTGGATGGCGTGACGATCGGTGACATCACCGACCGCGCCGACGTAGGGAAAGGCACCTTCTTCAACCACTTCTCCAACAAGGAAGCGGTGCTCACCCACTTCGGGGTCACGCAGCTCGAGCGTCTCCAGCGGGCGATCCGGGACGGCCGGATAACCGGCAGCCCGTCAGAGCGGATCGTGCAGCTCCTGATTCTCCACGCGCAGCACCCGGCGCTCACCCCGGACCTGGCGCGGGGGCTTTTCGTGGCGCACCTGAACAATCCGCAGGTCGCGGAGCTCGACAATCCGAACATCTGGCACGTGACCGAGCTGATCACCGAGCTGCTGGTGGAGGGCCGGGACGCCGGCGAGCTCCGGTTCCCGGGAGATGCTCGCGAGATGGCGCTCTTCATCTACGGTCAGTTCTTTCTTGCGATGCTGGCGTGGGCGACCGGCTTCGCGCCGGAGCCGCTCCCGGAGACGGTGGAGCGCTACGTCTGCCTGGCGCTGAACGGTCTGCGCCCGTAGCTCCGGGCGAGGAGACCTGCGCCCGGCGTGGAGTCTCTGTTGGGCTGGGAGGTCTTGCCGCGGGGGCGGACCAATACCGGAGTGGCGCATCCCCGCGCTCCCGTCCGCCCTCCACCTCCATGCGTCTCTCGCTTCTGCCGCTCCTCCCCGCCCTCTCGGCTGCCTGGCTGCTCGCCGGCGCCGCCGCGCCCGCTGCTACCCAGGGCGCCACGGAAGGTTACTACCGCTTTCCGGACCTCCATGGGAGCACCCTCGTCTTCACGGCCCACGGCGACCTCTGGAAGGTCGACGCCGGCGGCGGCGTGGCCCAGTCGCTCACCAGCCACGCCGGCAGCGAGACCCACCCGGCGATCTCCCCGGACGGCGCGCAGGTCGCCTTTACCGGCACCTACGAGGGGCCGGCGGAGGTCTACGTGATGCCGCTGAGCGGCGGGCTGCCGACGCGGCTCACCTACCACGGCGAGAGCGCGACGGTGGTCGGCTGGACCCCGGACGGTAAGGTGCTGTGTGCCACGCGGTGGGGTACCGGCCTGCCGGACACGCGGCTGGTGGCGATCGATCCCCGGACGCGGGCGTCGTCGCTCGTCCCGCTCAGCCAGGCGGCGGAAGGGAGCTACGGGCCGGACGGCACGCTCTACTTCACGCGGCAGGCGTTCCAGGGCAGTCACACCAAGCGGTACCGCGGCGGCACGGCGCAGCAGCTCTGGAAGTTCGCCGGAGAGGGGCGGGAGGCGCTGCCGCTCACCCGCGACTATCCCGGCACCAGCAAGACCCCGATGTTCTGGAACGGCCGGGTCTACTTCGCCTCCGATCGTGACGGCACGATGAACCTCTGGTCGATGGCGCCGGACGGGACCGCGCTCACGCAGCACACCCGCCACGCGGGCTGGGACGTGCAGTCGCCGGCGCTCTCGGACGGCCGGATCGCCTACCAGCTCGGCGCCGACCTCCATCTCTTCGACCTCCGCACCGGCGAAGACCGCAAGCTCGCGATCCGTCTCCAGTCCGACCTCGACCAGACGCGCGAGAAGTGGGTAAAGGAGCCGGCGGAGTACCTCACCTCCGCCCGCCTCTCCGCCGACGGCAGCCGCGTGGCGCTGACCGCGCGCGGGCAGGTCTTCGTGGCGCCCGCGGAGCCGGGCCGGCTGGTGGAGGTGACGCGCCGCCCCGCCGCGCGGTATCGGAACGCGCGGTTCCTGCCGGATGGGAAGTCGCTCCTCGCCCTCTCCGACCAGACCGGTGAGACGGAATTCTGGCGGCTGCCCGCCAGCGGGATCGGGGAGGGAGAGCCGCTGAGCTCCGGGAGCAAGGTGCTGCAGATCGCGGCGGAAGTCTCCCCCGACGGCAAGCGCGTGGCGTTCTCCAACCTCGCCTCCGAGCTCTGGATCTTCGACCTGGACGACCGCGAGCAGCGGCTGGTCGCCCGCTCCCAGGACGGGCCGTACCGCGACTTCAGCTGGTCGCCCGACTCGCGCTGGCTTGCCTACGCCCAGGACACCGATACCTTTACGAAGGTGATGCTGCACCAGGTGGGGAGCGAGACGAGCACCGCCGTGACCTCCGGCCGCTCGGACGCCTACAGCACCGCCTGGAGCCCGGACGGACGCTGGCTCTACTTCCTCTCCGACCGCCACTTCAGCTCCCAGGTGCCGAGCCCGTGGGGGCCGCGCCAGCCGGAGCCGTACTTCGACCGCCAGACGAAGCTCTACCAGGTGGCGCTGCGGAAGGGCCTCCGCTCTCCGTTCAGCCCGGACGACGAGCTGAGCGGCGAGAAGCCGTCCGCCGGTGGTGAGGAGAAGGAGAAGGAGAGCGCGCCGAAGGTGGAGATCAACCTCTCCGGTCTCGAGCGGCGCGTGTGGGAGCTGCCGGTCGCTCCCGGGAACTACTCCGGCCTCTCCGTCACCGGCAGCCGCGTCCTGTGGCTCGCGTCCGAAACCGGCAGCGGCACGAGCCTGATGGCGCTCGACATCACGAACAAGAGCCCGGAGGCCAAGGCGCTGGCGTCCGGCGTCTCCAGCTACGAGCTCTCCGGAAACCTGCGCAAGCTCCTGCTTCGCCGCGGCAGCTCGCTCTACGTGATCGACGCCGGTGCCCCCGCGCCTGCCTCCCTGACGAAGAAGGACGTGAGCCTCTCCGGCTGGAGCTTCGCGCTCAATCCCCGCGAGGAGTGGCGCCAGATGTTCGTCGATGCCTGGCGTCTCGAGCGCGACTACTTCTACGACCCCAAGCTCCACGGCGTCGACTGGAACGGGGTGCTGAAGCAGTACCTGCCGCTGGTCGACCGCGTGACCGACCGCGACGAGCTGAGCGACCTGATCGCGCAGATGGTCGGCGAGCTCTCCGCCCTGCACAGCTACGTCTTCGGCGGCGACACGCGGCGTGGCGACGACTCGGTCTATCCCGCCTCGCTCGGCGCGGAGCTGGCGCGGGACGAAGCCGCGGGCGGATACCGGGTGACGCGGATCTACCGGGCCGATCCCGACTATCCGGACGACCTCGCCCCGCTGCACCGGCCGGGAGTCGACGTGGAGGAGGGGGACGTCATCGAGTCGATCAACGGCGTGGCGACCCTCAGCGTGCCCGATCCGGCGATCCTGCTGCGGAACCAGGCGGGCCGGCAGGTGCTGCTCCAGGTAAAGCCGGGCGGTGAGAAGAAGAGCCGGCAGGTGATCGCGACGCCAATCGCGCCGGCTCGGCTCCGCGCGCTGCGGTACACCGATTGGGAGCTCTCCCGCCGCGACCGGGTGGACCGGGAGGCGGGCGGGCGGATCGGGTACGTCCACCTGCGCGCGATGGGCACCTCCGACATGGCGCAGTGGATGCGCGAGTTCTACCCGGTGGTGAACCGCCAGGGCCTCATCATCGACGTCCGCCACAACGGCGGCGGCAACATCGACAGCTGGATCCTCTCCCGGCTGCTCCGCAAGGCCTGGTTCTACTGGCAGCCGCGCAACGGCCGGCCGACCCCGAACATGCACTGGGCGTTCCGCGGCCACATCGTGGTGCTCTGCGACGAGTGGACCGCGTCCGACGGCGAGGCGTTTACGGAAGGCTTCCGGCGGCTGGGGCTGGGAAAGGTGATCGGCACGCGCACCTGGGGCGGCGAGATCTGGCTCAGCTACAACAACTATCTCTCCGACAACGGGATCGCCTCCGCCGCGCAGACCGGCGTCTACGGGCCGGAGGGGGTCTGGCTCATCGAAGGCCACGGAGTCGATCCGGACGTCGTGGTCGACAACCTCCCGCACGCCACCTTCAAGGGAGAGGACGCGCAGCTCCAGGCGGCGGTTGCGCACCTGGAGAGGCTGATCCGGGAAGACCCGCGCCCCGTGCCGAAGGCGCCGCCGTACCCGGACAAGTCCCACCGGCCCGCCGCCGGCCCGGCGAGCCAGCCATGACGATCGTCCTCGGCTCCTCGTCGCCCTGGCGCCAGGCGCTGCTCCGGGAGATGGGGTACGACTTCCGGGTCGTCTCTCCCGACCTCGACGAGCAGTCGATCCGCCGCGACGATCCGCGGGAGCTGGTGCGGGCGCTGGCGGAGGCCAAGGCGCGCGCCGTGGCGGCAAAGCTGGCGGAACCGGCGCTGGTGGTGGCGGCGGACCAGGTGATGACGCACGGCGGCGTGATCCGCGAGAAGCCGCGCGGTGCGGACGAAGCCCGGCACTTCCTTCGCACCGCGCACCAGGCGCCGCTGGAGACGGTGAGCGCCGTCGCGGTGCTCGACCCCGCCACCGGCCGGCTTGCGTCGGACACCGACGTGGTGCGGCTGGAGGTGGAGCCGATCCCGGACGAGACGATCGAGCGGCTCCTCGAGCAGGGTGAGGTGCTCTACTGCGCGGGCGGGATGCGCTTCGAAGACCCGCTGCTCCAGCCGCACATCCGGCGCATGGACGGAACCCTCGACAGCGTGATGGGTCTCCCCAAGGCGCTGACGGAGCGGCTTCTCCGCGAGGTCAGCGGCGGCGCCTAACGCTTCCGGACCGACTGGATGAGCCGCACCACGTCCGGCCGCTGGGCTTCCCGCGCCACGTCGGCCGCGGTCCGGCCCCGCTCGTCCTTCGCGCCCGGGTCGGCGCCTTTCTGGATCAGCGTGTGGATCAGCCGGGCGGGGGCTCCGCCGGCGCACGCCGCCATCAGCGGCGTGATCCCGGCGTCGGAGCGCGCGTTCAGGTCGGCGCCGCGCTCCATCAGGAATTCCGCCACGGAGACGCGTCCTTCCTGAACCGCCGTCATCAGGGGCGTCCAGCCGTCCGCGTCCCGCGCGTCGACCTCCGCACCTCCGTCCAGGAGCGCCTTCACCGTCGTGATGTCGCCCTCGACGGTCGAGGCGTGCAGCTTCCGCGTCGTCTCGGACACGGTGCGCAGCGCTCGCGAAGTGCGCGGCGCTCCCGAAGGTCGCGACGGCGCGGGAGCCTCCACCCGGCGGGTCGGCGTGCCGGCGCGAGGAGGGGAGTCCGCGGTCCCGATTTTCGAGACCGCCAGGCGGAACCGCAGCTCGGGATCCTCCAGTTCCCGCTCTCGGGAGGGCTGGTCTTCGACGAAGTCGAGCCAGCTCTGCAGAAAGAAGAGCTGCCGGTTCGCGGCCTCCAGCGCCAGCAGTTGATCCCGCTGGCTCCGACTCGCCGCTCCGTCGGCCGGAGCGCTGAGTGCCGCCCTCCGCGCCGCCGCGAGCCTGGGCTCCCACTCTCGCACCTGCTCCAGCGCCTCGCGCCAGGTCTCCCCCGGCTTGGAGGCGGTACGCCGGGTGCAGCCCCGGCAGGCCGGCTCGGTAGGGCGCAGGTAATGGCTGTCCCGGCTCTCTCCCATTACCTGGCGGTAGCGCGCCTGGAAGCGCTCGATCTCCCGCACCTTCTGCTCCACCTCCTCGCGGCTCCGGGCGGCCACCGCGCCCCACGGCTGCCCCGCCGGCGTCCGCCACGCCACGCGCCACTCCCCGCACGGGCACGGCTTACGACGGGCGGTGCAGGGACACTGGTGCGCGGGAGCGGAAGCGGGCGCCGCCGCGGCGGAGACGGCGAGGGCACTCAAGACGGCGAGCGCGGAGAGGCGGAGTAGTGGGAGCATGAGCGTTAACCGGTAGAAGCAGCGATCCGTATCGTTCTTCCACCCGGAACCCGCTCCCCTAACAGCAGAAAGCAGACTCGCCGCCGATGCTGGTGGTGTTATCGCGAGGGCTGTGGACGGGTAGCGCCCACCGTGCACGCGGCCTCACCCCCGGCCCCTCTCCTGCGAGGAGAGGGGAGCTATCGGTGTAAGGTAAGGCTGCTACGGCGGGTGAGGCCGCGCCGGAGCGCCTACTCTTCGGAGAGCGCAACGCACAGTCACGAGACTGCAGGCTATCGCACTTCGACCAGCACCTGCAGGGTGCCTTCGTCGTCCGAGAGGCGTGCTTTCAGCTCCGCCAGGTACCGTTCCACCAGCGCCTCGGAGGCGGCGCGGCGGTCTTCCGGGTAGTGGACGCCGATCTCGAGCGTCACGCCGTAGGCGGCGCCGTTCGTCTCGTGATGCGGCAGCCAGAGCCGCTGCCCCAGGAGCACGATGCTATCGACCGGCTCCTCTTCGGACATCGCCAGGCGCTGGATCTCCTGCCAGCCGCGGACGCCCTTCTCGATGAGCCGCGCCGCGCGCTGCTCCAGCGGTATGTATCGGCACTCCGACATCGCACGCTCCTCACACCGGGCCGGCGCCCCAAGCGGCAGCCGCACCGCATGGTATCGCAGTCGCTCGGGCGGTGTAGCCGCGGCGCCGCGCGGCTTCCGAGAAGGGAAGTCGACCCTGGCGGCGAAACTCGCTCTTGTGGGCGGCGGCTGGAGACCGATCCGGTCCGCCGGCGTTCCCACCGCCCGCTGTTTGCGGAGGTTACATCGATGTCGAAGCACCAATCCCACGAGCCCGCGGAGGGGCGGGTTACACGACGAGCGCTGCTGCGGGCGGGAACGGCCGCGGTGGCGCTGAGCGGAGCCGGCGCGGTCGCCGGCGCGGCGCCGTGCGCGGCCGCGGCGGTGGAAGCGGCGAAGCCGGAGTGGCGCAACCGGAAGCCGGGAATGGCTTACCGGATGCTCGGCCGCACCGGGATGATGGTTTCCGAGGTGGTCTGCGGGGGCGACCCGGTCCACCCGGGCAACTGGCGGCACCTGGAGCTGGCGCTCGACATGGGGCTGAACTACCTCGACATGGCGCCGCAGTACGGCGACGGCGAGTGCGAGCGCGCGTTCGGTCAGCTTCTCGCGGCCGCGCCGGGCCGCCGGGACCAGGTGTTCCTCACCACCAAGGTGAGCGGCTTTACCCAGATGCGCGAGCGGATGTACCGGGAGATCTTCGACGGGCTCCCCGGCGGCAAGAGGGACGATCTGGTCCAGCGCGCCATGGAGCTGCGCCGGCAGCGCCGCGTGGAGCAGCCGGGGTACTTCCTCACCTACTTCCCCGGGCAGCAGGGACAGTTCGATCCGGCCTACCTCCGGGTGGCGATGATGCCGGAGTACTCCGAGCGGGTGGAAGGCAGCGACGCGTTCAAGAGATACGTGGCCGAGTCGCTGGAGGGCAGCCTCAAGCGGGTCGGGACCGACCACTTCGACCTCCTGATGTGCCCGCACGGCGCCAACACACCGGAGGAGCTCGACTGCCCCCAGATCTCGGAGGCGTTCCAGGAGCTGAAGAAGCAGGGGAAGGTCCGCTTCCTGGGGGTGACGGCCCACAACGATCCCGCGGGGCTTCTCCGCGCGGCGGCGGACGGCGGCCAGTACGATGCCGTGATGCTCGCCTACAACGTCATCAACGGCGGCTACCTGGAAGACGCGATCCGGCACGCCCACGGCAAGGGGGTCGGCATCATCGCGATGAAGGCGGCCCACGCCATCGCCACGCACCACCAGCAGCTCCAGCCGGTGCCGCAGTGGCGAATCGACAAGATCAACCGGGTGATTCCCGGCGACATGAAGCCGCCGATGAAGGCGTATCTCTGGGCGCTCCAGAACCCCGGCATCACCGCCGTGATCTCCAACCTCTGGGACGAGACCTACGTGCGGGAAAACCTCTCCCTGGCGGGGAAGAAGGTGGAGCTGCAGGCGGCCTGAGGCGGAGCCGCGCCGACGCACAAACGCCCTCCCCGGCCTTCGAGGCCGGGGAGGGCGTTTGCGGTTCCGGGTGCTCCGGCCAGCTACTAAGTGGGGACCTGGTTGGTCGCCAGGACTTTCTCCACGTGGCGCAGCACGTCTCCGGTGGCGTACGGCTTGGTAAAGAAGCCGGCCAGGTTGAACTGGCGCACCTGATCGAAGTCTTCCCGCGCGCTCTTGGCGGTGAAGATCACGATCGGCACCTTGCGCAGCTTCTCGTCTTCCGAGAGCGAGCGGCAGACTTCCCAGCCGTCCTTGCCGGGGAGCATCAGGTCGAGAAGCAGCAGGTCCGGGGTGAACTGCTTCATCTTCTCGAGCGCTTCGTTGCCGTCCCACGCCTGCTCCACGTGGTAGCCCGCACGGGTGAGATTATAGTGAAGAAGGTCGTTGAGCTCGTCGTCGTCTTCCACGACCATGATCGTTGCCGGCATCAGGCGATTCCTCGTCAGGGTGCCGCGGCGGGCCCCTGCTGTAGTTTGTGTGTCAGGTCCCCGCTGGGACCGCTTCCGGAGAAGGAGAGGGCTTTCCCCCCGGCTTCTCGGGCTTCAGGGGAAGGACGATCTCGAACTCCGTCCCTTTCCCCACTTCGCTGCGCACGTGGATGGAGCTCTGGTGCGCCTCGAGGATCTGGTGCACGATCGCCAGGCCGAGGCCGGTTCCGCCGGTGCGGCGGGTGCGGGCCTGCTCCACGCGGTAAAAGCGATCGAAGATGTGCGGCAGGTGCTCCGGCGGCATTCCCTCGCCGGTATCCGCGATGGTGATCACGAGGGACTGGTCCCGCTGGTGCGCTGCCACTCGAACGTTTCCCCCGGCGGGGGTGTGCCGAACCCCATTATCGATCAAGTTTAGAAAAACCTGGGTCAGCCGGTCACGATCAGCTGTGATCTCGGGCAAGTTTTCGGCGACCTCCATGTCGATTCGCACTTGGTTCTGGCGTGCCCCCTCGGCACAGACGTGGACCGCGTCCTCGATCACCGCGTGGATCGACGTCGGCCCGAAATTCTCCACCAGGTTGCCGCTCTCGATCTGCGCCAGGTCGAGGAGCTGGGAAGCGAGCCGCGCCAGTCGCTCCGTCTGGCTGATGATCCGGGGCAGGTAGCGAGCCCGCAGGGTGGGGTCGGTGTTGCCGTGCTCCATCATCGTCTCCGCCATGCCGCGGATCGCCGCCAGCGGCGTCCGCAGCTCGTGGGAGACATTGGAGACGTACTGCCGCCGCAGGCCCTCCAGCTGCAGCAGCCGCTGGGTCATCTGGTTCAGGGTGGCGCCGAGATGGGTGATCTCATCGGTCCCCTTCACCTCGACCCGGTGCTCCAGGTCGCCCGCGCCGATCCGCTGCGCGCTGCGGGTGATCTCTTCAACCGGCCGCACGATGCTCGTCGCCAGCCGCACGGTCAGGAAGATGATCAGCACCGCGTAGAGCGCGAAGCTCGACTGCAGCGTGATGCGGACCCGGGCGATGTTGTTCTGAATCTCCGTCAGGGTGTACGCCACGCGGACCGCGCCCACGATCCGGTCGCCGTCCTTGACCGGCGCGTTCGCGTACATCGTGTCCTGGTTGCCGTACTGGGGGTTCTTCCAGACCGTGGAGGTCGGCTCCCCCTGCAGCGCGAGAAGCATTCCCGGCCGGCGCTCTTCGGTAACCAGGGTGTTGACGTCTTCCGGGGTGACCGACGCCTTGATGATCCCGTTGGCGTCGGCGATGGTGACGCGCACGTCGGAGTACTGTCCCCACTGCCGCACCATGCGCTCCAGCGCCTTGGGATTGTCTTCCGTCTCCGGGGAGAGAATCGGGGCAGCGGCGTCCGCGATGATGAAGGACTTGGCCTTCAGCTCGCGGCTCATGTTCTGGGTGTAGTAGTCCCAGAGCAGGTTCGCGAGGACGACGCCCAGGATCACCAGCGGTATGCTGATGGCCAGGAGACTGCTGACAATCAGCTTCCACCGGATGGTGCGGAAGAGCGGGAAGCTGGCGAACGCAGGGGAGGATTTCGGGTCGGTGGTGGGAGGTGTCACGACAACGCTTGTCTTACCCGGCCGAGCACTGCCTGAAACCTCTTTTCGAGGGACTCGCGGCTGCGGGCAGCGGGGCGGGCAGCTACCCGGCTCCCTCCGGCTCCGAGTCCGAGAGCTGGAGCGGCGGCGGGGAGTCCGCGGGATAGAGCCGCGAGTAGTGGAACAGCGCGACGCGGTAATCGTCGACGATCTCCCGCGCCCACTGTTCTCCCTGCGCCTCCATCTCACAGGCGCGGCTGAATCCCGCCAGCAGGCAGCGATAGCCCGCGCAGGGATCCCCGTGCTGCAGCAGGCGCGTGGCGTCGTTTACCGCCCGGCACAGCAGCTTGTACTCGATGCGGCGCATCACCCCCGGGTCCAGCTCCGTCAGCATCTCCCGCCTCCGCTTCTTCTCCCTCGCTCTCCGGGTGCTTTGTACCGGTTCCTCGCTCGCTCCACACGAGGCGCGTCCCCGTGCGAAGGACAAGCGGGCCGGCGCCTGCACTCTCTCCCTCCCCCGCCGCTCGCCGCCCGCTGTAGCGAGGAGGACCGAAAGCGATAGAACTGAGGAGGGGGTAAGCGGGTCCGGCCCGCCCGCCCCACGCTCGGAAACGGGAGGAACGATGGCGGAGGCGCGGCGTCTCATCGTGGGAATCACCGGCGCGACCGGCATCGCCTACGGAATCCGGATCCTGGAGCTGCTGCGGGAGACCGACGTGGAGGCGCATCTCGTCATCTCCCGCGCGGGAGAGCTGACGCGGAGCTACGAGAGCGAGCTTTCCTCGGATCAGCTCCGCGGCCTGGCGGACGTGGTCTACCCGATCACCGACGTCGGCGCGGCGATCGCGAGCGGCTCGTTCAAAACGCTGGGAATGATCGTGGCGCCCTGCTCGATCCGGAGCCTCTCCGAGATCGCCACCGGGGTCACGAGCAGCCTGCTGACGCGCGCGGCCGACGTGGTGCTGAAGGAGCGGCGCCGCCTGGTGCTGATGGTGCGGGAGACGCCGCTGCACGCCGGGCACCTGCGCAGCATGCTGGCGGTCACGGAGGCGGGCGGCATCATCGCCCCGCCGGTGCCCGCCTTCTACACGCGCCCGGAGACACTGGACGACATCGTCACCCAGACCGCCGGGCGGATGCTCGACCTGTTCGACATCGAGACCGGCGTGGTGAAGCGCTGGCGAGACGAGTGACGGGGAAGCGAGGTTTGCGGTGACCACGCAAGTACGGGGCGCCTGCCCTCACAACTGTCCGGATACCTGCGGCTGGGTCGTGACGCTGGACGACGCCGGCACTCCGGTGAAGATCCAGGGCAACCCGGAGCATCCCTATACCGGCGGCTGGCTCTGCACCAAGGTGAACCGCTACCTGGAGTGGGTGCTGCACCCGGAGCGGCTGCGCCGGCCGCTGCGCCGGGTCGGCGCGAAGGGGGAGGGGCGCTTCGAGCCGATCTCCTGGGAGGAAGCGCTGGACGAGATCGCCTCGCGCTGGCAGGGCCTGATCGCGGAGCACGGACCCGAGGCGATCCTGCCCTACAGCTACTCCGGCACGCTGGGTCTGGTGCAGTGCGAGGTGGCGAACCGGAGGCTCTGGACCCGGATGGGCGCCTCCGGGCTCGACCGCACCATTTGCTCCGTCGCCGGCACGGAAGCGCTGCGGGTGACGGTCGGCGGCAGCTTCGGCACCGACCCCGAGGCGGTGGTCGAGAGCCGGCTGGTGCTGCTCTGGGGCACCAACCCGGCGAGCACCCACCCGCACTTCATCCCCTGGCTGGACGAAGCTCGCCGCCGCGGCGCGAAGGTCTACCTGATCGATCCCCACCGCTCGCTCACCGCCCGGCGCGCCGACGTCCACCTGCGGCCGAGGCCGGGCTCCGATGCCGCGCTGGCGCTCGCGCTGATGCACCTGCTGTTCCGGGACGGGTACGTCGACGAAGCCTGGGCCGCGGAGCACACCGTCGGGCTCGAGGCGCTGCGGAGCCGCGTCGGCGAGTGGACCCCGGAGCGGGCGGCGGAGGTGACCGGCATCCCCGTCCCGCAGATCGAGGCGCTGGCGCGCGACTACGGCACCCTTCGGCCGTCGCTGATCCGCACCTCCATGGGGCTGCAGCGCCACAGCAACGGCGGCAACACCATCCGCACCCTGGCCTGCCTGCCGGCGCTGGTGGGGCAGTACGGCAAGCCGGGCGGCGGGCTCCTCTACAGCACCGGAGGTTACCTCGCCTGGCCGGGGCAGGTGCTCTGCCCGGACGAGCTGCGCGCAGCCAGCCCGAACCCGAGCCCGCGGGTGATCAACATGAACCGGCTGGGGGCGGCGCTGGAGCAGGCGGAGCCGCCGGTCCGCGCCCTCTACGTCTTCAACAGCAACCCGGCCGCGGTGGCGCCGAACTCCAACCGGGTGGCGCGGGGACTGGCGCGGCCGGATCTCTTCACCGTGGTGCACGAGCTGTTCCTGACCGATACCGCGAAGTGGGCCGACCTCGTGCTGCCGGCGACCAGCCAGTTCGAGCACTGGGATCTGCACAAGGCGTACGGGCACCTCTACCTCTCGCTGAACCGCCCCGCCATGGCGCCGCTCGGGGAGGCGAAGAGCAACTGGGAGGTGATGCGGCTCCTGGCGGCACGGTTGGGCTATGCGGAGCCTGCCTTCGCGGAGAGCGCGGAGGAGATCATCCAGGCGGCGCTGGCACAGGGCGGGCCGGCGGTCGAGGGGATCACCTGGGAACGGCTGCTCGAAGAGGGCTTCTGCCGCCTCAACTACCCGCGTCCGCACGTGCCGTTCGCCGGGGGCCGCTTCCGGACGCCGAGCGGCAAGGTGGAGCTGTTCAGCCAGCAGTTGGCGGACGCCGGCATGGACCCCCTGCCGGGCTGGGTGCCCGACGTGGAGAGCGCGGAAGGCAGCCCGGAGCGGCAGCGCCGCTATCCCCTGCAGCTGGTGAGCGCCGCCAGCCACTACTTCCTGAACAGCAGCTTCGGGAACGTCCCGAGCCTACAGCGCCGCCACGGCGACCCGAGCCTGGAGATCCATCCGGACGACGCGAGCTCCCGCGGCATCCGGGACGGGGACTGGGTGGAGGTGGCGAACGATCGCGGCGCCTTCCTGGCGCGGGCGCGGGTGGGGGAGACGGTCTCGCCCGGGTCTCTCTTCAGCCCGACGGTCTGGTGGCGCCGGCACGCGCCGGACAGCCGCAACGCCAACTGCACCACCAGCGACGAGCTCTCCGACTACGCCGGCGGCGCTACGTTCCACGGGAACCTGGTCGAGGTCACCCTCGCCCCCGCACCCCCCGCTACGTGAGGCGGGCGTAGATCCTGGCAAGCAGCGGGAGCGGGACGTGGGCGGCGTAGAGCGCGAGGATGAGCGCGTAGAGGGCCGTGGTGCGGTACGGGCCGTGGCGCTCGTAGCGGCGGGGGCTCGTCTCGATCTCGAGCGGAAGCTGCCGGACCCGGCCGTGCTTCCGCAGCCGGCGGTAGAGCTCCGCGTCTTCCATCAGCGGCACGTCCGGATAGCCGCCGACCGCCGCGAAGACCGCGCGGCGGCAGAAGATGCCGTGGTCGCCGAGCGCGATCCGGAAGAGATCGACTCCCAGGTTGCCCAGGCGGTCGCTGATCCGGTAGACCGGCTCCGGCCGCGGAATCCGGAGCCGGAAGCAGCCGCCGGCGAGACGCGGATCCCGCAGCGCCTCCGCCAACGCGGCCGCGGACCGCTCCGGCAGGCGGGAATCGGCGTGGACGAACCAGAGCAGCTCTCCGGAGGCGGCGCCCGCGCCCGCGTTCATCTGGCGGGCGCGGCCCGGAGCCGACTGGACCACCCGGTCCGCCAGCGGCCGCGCCAGCTCGGGCGTGCCGTCGGTGCTGCCGCCGTCGGCGACGATCACCTCCGCGTCCGGCGCTCGCTCGCGCAGGTGCCGCAGGAACGCCTCGATCCCCTCCGCCTCGCCGCGGGTCGGGACGACGATCGAGAGCGTCAGGCCGGCTTCCACAGCGGGGCCAGGTCCCGATAGCTCACCCGCTTCACCCCCTCGCGCTCCAGCAGCTTCCGGGCGGCGGGATCGGTGCAGAGGCGGAGCTCGTTGTAGCGCGGCTCCCAGTTGCCGGTGACGTGGCGGATCTCCTCGTCGTTGCCGGCCAGGTGGACGATCAGCTCCGTCACGCCCGGCTTCAGCTCCCGCACCAGCTTTTCGAACTCGGTCATCCGGGCCTCGTAGGTGCTGCCGGTGAGGCTCGTGACCAGCCGGTCGAGGATGACGAAACCGCCCGCCTGAAGCCGCTCGACCATCTTGCCGTAGTCGATTCCGAGCTGCCGTGCCTCGAGCAGGATCTCCGGGGTGGGGCCGGGGAGCATCGGCATCAGGCGGGTCTCCGCGGCGACCTTCACGTACGCTTCGAAGAAGTCGGGCCGGGAGAAGAGGGTCCCCATGTGGGAGTCGACGTGGGTCGGCTTCAACCCGAAGGCGAGGGCGCGGTCGATCTGCGCCCGGATCTCCCGCTCCACTTCCTCCGCCCTGGCGTGCTTCGCCACGTCCTCCACGCGCCGCCAGAGGAAGCCGTCCGGATCGAGCAGGCCCGGGACGCGGTCGGGCGGGGTCACGGGCCGCCAGCGGTAGTGCTGCCACTCGCTGGTGAGGGTGAGGTGCAGCCCCAGGCACGCCTCCGGGTGCGCCTTCGACCAGGCGGCGATGGCGGGGAACCAGGGACACGGCACCATGATGCTGCCGGAGCTGACGATTCCCTCGGTCAGTGCCCGCTGCGAGGCGGCGTTGACCGAGTGGCACATCCCGATGTCGTCGGCGTGGATCATCAGGAGCCGGGTCTCCGGCCCGTGTCCCAGCCGCTCCGCCAGGGTTGCCGCGCGCGCGGGCCGCCCGCCCGCCAGCGACCAGGCGCCCAGCGCCCCCGCACCCAGGGTCAGCAGTTTCCGCCGGTTCACGCTCCGCCGTCCTTTCCGGGCCGCCACTGCGGCTCGCACCAGAGACAGGTCAGCGACCGCCCGACCGGATTCCTGCGCCCGGGGATGGTGCGGCGCCCGACCGGGGAATACCGCTATAGTGGAATTGGCGGCGCGGTGCAGGGTACGGGGGGCGAGGGCGGCAATCTGATGCTTGAGATGACCTGGCCCCGCTCCTCCATCGCTTTCCTCCTGCTCGCCGGCGGCATCAGTGCCGCCTCCGCTGCGCCTGCCGTCGCCCCAAAACCGGCCGCGGCTCCGAATCCGGCCGCGGCTCCCGCGCTGCGGGCGCCGGAGGTGACGGTCGACGGCTATCGGTTTGTCATCGAGCGCATCACGCAGCAGGAGAACCTGGCGCTCGACCTCGAGCCGGCCGGCGCTCCGGTGCAGGGGCAGCAGTTCGTCTTCCTGGAGCTGGCCGTCTATCCGCCCGATCCGAAGCAAGCGGTGAACGTGGAGGGACTCGACGCGCGGCTGGTCGCGTTCGCCAACGGCTCCCGGGCCGTGGCACTGCAGCCGCAGGGTGCGGAGGAGAACGACGCCCGCTCCACCGGCGTCTGGCGCACGCGGCTGATGGCTTCCGGGCTCGATCTCTCGGTGGGGCGGCTCAGCCGGCTGCAGGGCGAGCTGGTGGTCTACCCGCAGTCGCAGCTCCTGACCCTAGACTTTCCGCTCGCCGAGAAGCTGCCGCTCACGCGCCGCGCCGAGAGCTTCCGCGCGACGCTGAAGCGGGTCCAGCCGCGGAACGAGGCGATCACCGCCGTGGTGGAGATGGCCTGGGACTCCGGCAGCAGCATCGCCCGGGCGAATCCGGAGGCGCCGTTCGGCATCACCGCGGTCACCAAGGGCGGCGCCGTCCTGCTCCCGAACGGCGGGGGCAGCAGCAGCCCGGTGGTGCGCGGGCCGATCACCACCCGGGAGTATACGGTGACGTTTACCGACCTGGCCGAGACACCGGCTTCCGTCCGCGTGCAGCTCCTCCTGCGCTACGGCACGCCGAAGCGCCTGGCGTTCACGCTTCCCGAGATCCACCTGCCGGACACGCTCCCGCTGGCGGAGCACCTGGCCGGCGAGGAGACCGAGGCGCCGCCGCTCTGGCCCGGCCACCCGCTCTACGCGGAGCGCGGCGGCACGCTCAAGGTGCTCGGAAAGGCCGCGGCCGAAGAGCAGAAGCCGCTGCGGCTCGGCTTCTCCCGCAAGTCCGCGGCCGCCTTCGGTCCGTGGCGCTGGCTGCTGGTTCCGGTCGGCGCGGACGGCACCGCCACGCTGCGCCACCTGCTGCCGGGCCGCTACCGCGTAGCGCGCGCCGGGGCGCCGGAAGGGGAGGCGCCGGTCGAGATCGAGATCACCGCCGGTGGGACGGCGTCCCTGCCGGGCGCGGGAGGGTTGGGCCAGTGAGATGGTATGCCGCCGCCGGCCGAGCGGTCACGCTTCTGCTGCTGGGACTCTCCGCGCTCTCCGCGCCCGCCACCGGAGCCCAGAACGGCTCACGCGTGACGGTGGGCCCCTACCGGGTATCGGTAGACCGCGTCACCTCCGTGCGGAAGCTGGTGGTCGGCTTCGACGTGCCGGGCCGGGAAAAGGCGGAGGCGGGCGCGCAGGCGAGCCGGACGGTGCAGCTCCAGGTTTCGGTGAACACCGACGATCCGAAGGCGGCGGCGGGGCTGGTCACCTTCAAGCTGGAGGAGATGCTGGTAGAGCAGGGGCGGCGGCTGGTCTCGCTGCCGCACTACGGCGGGGTGCTGGAGACGGCAAACGACTCGGCCGTGGTCCGCGCCTATCTCTACGTCCCGAGCTTCCCGGCGCTGCATTCGGAGATCCGCTCCTTGCAGGGAGAGATCGCGGCGTATGAAAACGCCTCGATCGAGGAGCTGATGCTGCCGGTCGATCCCGCCGGCCCCACCACGGTGGAGGGGCGCGGCGGTCTCAAGGCGACCTTGCAGAGCGTAAAGGTGGAAGGCTCCACCGCGCGGGTCGAGCTGGACCTCTCCGGGCCGGAGGGCACCCAGCTCCTGGCGCCGCTGGCGGACGGCACGCACGGGGTGACCCTGCAGGACGCGCAGGGGCGGGAGGCGGCGCCCTCCGGCGGGAGCATGGAGCATCCCCGGCCGGGGAGCGCGGAGTATCGGGTCGGGTTCCGGGGCCTACGCGGCGAGCCGAAAACGGTGGCGCTGCGCGTGCTGGTGCGCTCCGGCGCCCGGCGCATCTATCCGTTCCGGCTGGAGCGAATTCCGCTCCCGGTTCGGCCGGTCGCGGGGGCCGAGCAGGCCGCTGACGAGGAGTAGCATCAGCACCAGCCCCGCCACGAGCATCGCGAGCGCCGTGGCGAGGAGGCGCTTGCGGCGGTCCCGCAGGTACTGGATCATCTCGGTCACTTCGGTGCTGCGGGCGGCGTAGCTCCGGGCCAGCACCTCCTGCTCCGGCACCACCGGCTCTTCCTGCTCGATCTGCGGATCGAGGGTGAGCAGCGACAGCTCTCCGGCCAGCTCGGAGACGGTGCGGAGGGCGCGGTCCACTACCGCTTCATCCTGCAGGAACGGCACGTAGAGATGGAGGCCGGTCTCCTCATAGGGGAAATCGGCGCGGCCTCGCTGGGCCTCCGGGTCGTCCTCCGGAGGCTCGAAGGTAAAGGCGAACTCCCCGCCGGAGGCATCGACGCACCGGTAGAGCACCGACGTCGCCGTATCCGGCTCGTCGTCCTCGGAGGTCTCCCGGCTGAACCCCGGACGGGTCGCCAGGGCGGTGTCGAGCTCCTCAACGTGGAGCACCGGCTGACCGACGCGGCGGTAGAAAATCAGCTCCCAGGCCACTTTGTCTCCCTAACCCACCGTCGCGCCTGCCGCGGGGCCGGCGGCGCTTGCCCTGGCAAACGGCTACGTGGTACGATGGCGGCACGGAGCCGCCCTTCTCACCTTCGCGCTCGCTCCGCCGGATACATTCATGGGACGCGCAATCGCCATACTTTCGGTCGTGGTGGTCTGCAGCTTCGGACTGGTGCTGCTCCTCCTCTGGATGCGGCGTCCCGGTGCTTCGGACCGCCCGCCGACCCCACGGACGCTCCTGCAGACCCGGGAAGACGGCTCCCTCTACTCCGTCGGTCTCCGCATGGAGCGGCTGGAAGACCGGCTGGTCGACGAGGAGAAGCGGTCGCTGCGCCTGGAGCAGCAGCTCGAGACGCTCCGCCAGGAGCGGGACACGCTGCAGGGTAAGATCGGTGGGCTGGAAGGCGAGGTGAGCCGCCTCCAGCGCCAGCTCCGCGAAGCGCAGCAGCGCCGCGAAGAGCCGGAGGAGCCGGCCCCCGAAGTGGAAACCCCGGAGCCGACCCCGGAGCCGAATACGCCCGGCGTAACCCCCGCTCCCACCCCGTAGCACCCCCTAGAGAGTGATTCGAACCAGAGTAGAGAAGGAGAACGAGAAGGAGTAGGAGTAGGAGCGGCCGTGCCCGGGAGGTCCGGCTTCATCCCTCATCCTTCCTCGTTCATCCCTCGAAAGCTACCGCCACTGGTGCGCCGCCGGAGCTGCCTGGCAGAGTTCCTGGAGCAGGACGCGGGCCGGGCCGGCGGGCTCGTCTTCTTGCTCGCGCAGCAGCTCCGGCACGGAGCCGATCTCCGCGGCGATCAGGTTCAGGCTGCCCCCCTTGTTCTGCACGGTGCCCGCCAGCCAGATCAGCGGCTCGCCGCGGATGATCGCCCGGCGGCGCTCGTACAGCTTCGGGGAGACGACCACGTTGATCAGCCCGCACTCGTCCTCCACCAGCAGGAACATGAACCCCCTGGCGGTGCCGGGGCGCTGGCGGGTGACCACCAGCCCGGCGGTGCGGACCGTCTTGCCGTCCGGGATCAGGCGGAGCTGCGTGCTGGCGACCATGCCCTTCGGCAGCGAGGGGCGCAGCAGCGCGAGCGGGTGGGTGTCCGGTGAGAGCTCCAGGGTGCGGTAGTCGGCGAGCATCCGCTCCCAGGCGGTGAGGCCGGGCAGCACCACCTCGTCCTGCTCCGTGGAGAGGAAGAAGGAGGTCTGGCGCCGCCCCGCGCGGCCGCCGGAGCCGGCGCGGTCCGGGTGCATCCAGCCCTGGGCGCGCGCCAGCAGCCCGAGCTGCCAGAGGAGCATCCGCCGCTCCAGCCCGAAGCTGTCGAGCGCGCCGGCGTGGACCAGCGCCTCGATGCCGGCGCAGGGGAGCGCCACGCGCCGCAGGAAGTCCGGCAGCGACCGGAACGGGCCGCCCCGCCGCCGCTCCGCCACCAGCGCCTCCGCCGCCCGGCCGCCGATCCCGGCGATGAAGGCGAGGCCCAGGCGGACCGTCTCTCCCTCCACGGTGCAGAGCGCCTCGCTGGCGTTCAGGTCCGGCCGCAGGAAGCGGACCCCGTGCCGCGCGGCGTCTTTCAGCAGCACGTCCCGGGGATAGAAGCCCATCGGCAGGTTGTTCAGGATGCCGGTGACGAATTCGGTAGGGTAGTAGTGGCAGAGCCAGGCCGACTGGTAGGTGAGCACCGCGAACGCCGCCGCGTGCCCCTTGGGGAAGCCGTACTCGGAGAAGCCGACCACCTTCTCGAAGACGCGCACGGCGGTGCGGCGCGGCACTCCTTTCGCGCAGGCGCCCGCCACGAACTCTTCCCGGAACTGCTCCATCGCCTCGCGGGAGCGCTTCCGGCTCATCGCCCGCCGCAGCGCCTCCGCCCGGTCGACGCTGAAGCCGGCCATCGCCTGGCAGACCTCCAGGATCTGGTCCTGGAAGATGATGCAGCCGAGCGTCTCCCGCAGCACCGGGATCAGGAGCGGGTGGTCGTACCAGCCGGCCGACTTCGGATTCCTCCGCTGCTGCTCCCGGCCGCGGACGTACGGGTTCACCGAGCCGCCGACGATCGGCCCCGGCCGCACGATCGCCACCTCCACCGCCAGGTCCTCCAGGTTCCGCGGCTGCGTGCGGGGCAGCATCTGGATCTGTGCGCGGCTCTCGATCTGGAAGACGCCGACGGTGTCGCCCTCGCAGATCCGCTCGTAGACCGCCGCGTCGTCGTACGGGATGCGGCTCAGGTCGACCGGCGGCTTGCCGTTTTCCACGATCAGGTCGAGGCACTCCTCCACCGCGGAGAGCATCCCCAGGGCGAGGAAGTCGATCTTCAGGAAGCGGGCGCTGTCGCAGGAGTCTTTGTCCCACTGGCAGATCAGGCGGCCCTCCATGCGGGTGCGCTCCACCGGGACGATCTCCACCAGCGGGCGGGAGGAGATGATGATCCCGCCCACGTGCTGGGAGACGTGCTGCGGAAAGCCACTCAGCTCCCGGGAGAGCTCCACCAGGTGCCGCCACGGCGGCGTCTCCAGCAGCGCGGCGAACTCCGGCAGCCGCCGCATCTCCGTCTCCACCTGGTCCGCGCGGCCCCCCTCGGAGAGGCGCGCCAGGCGGTCGACGTCGGCGGGCGGCAGCCCCAGCGCCAGCCCCAGGTCCCGTATCGCGGAGCGAATCCGGTAGGTGGGGAAGGTGCAGACCATCGCCACGTGCTCCTCGCCGTAGCGCTGGTGGACCGCCTTGATCAGCTCCTCCCGGATGTCGCGAGGGAAGTCGAGGTCGATGTCCGGCACGGAGGCGAGCTTCCGGTTCAGGAAGCGCCCCAGGCTCAGCTTCGCCTTGACCGGGTCGACCGGCGAGAGCCCGATCAGGTAGCAGATGATGGAGGAGACGGATGAGCCGCGTCCCCGCCCCGGCGGCATGTCGAAGAGCGCCCGGCCCTTCCCGCTCCGCCGGCAGCGGGCCGCCACCTCTTTCCCCAGCTCCAGCAGGTCCCGGTAGACCAGGAAGAAGCCGCAGAGCCGGTGGTGCCGCACCAACCCCATCTCCTCCCGCAGCCGCACCCGCGCCTCCGCCCGCACCGCCTCCGGCTCGCCGCGGTACCGCTGGAGGAACATCTCCCAGCAGAAGCGCTCCAGCGCCTCGTCCGCCGTCTCGTCCCCGGCGCCGCTCCGGTAGAAGTCCGGAAAGACGTAGCCGAGATCCTCGGTGAGGTCGAACCCCCGGCACCGCTCCGCGATCCGCAGCGTGTTCTCCCGCGCCTCCGGCAGGTGGCGGAAGATCCATGCCATCTCCTCCGGCGACTTCAGGTAGAACTCGTGGTTCGCGCGGCGCTGCCGGTGAGCGCCGTCCAGCGTGGCGCGACTCCGGATCGCCACCAGCGCGTCGTGCAGGCGATAGCGCTCCCGGCGGTGGTAGTGGACGTTGTTCGTCGCCACCAGCGGCAGCTCCAGGGAGCGGGCCAGCGCCACGAGCGCCCGGTTCCGGTCGGTGTCGCCGTGGACGTAGTTCTGCTGCAGCTCCACGAAGAAGGAGCCGGGGCCGAGCCACTCCCGGTAGCTCCGCGCCAGCCGCTCCGCCGCGGCCCGCTCGCCCCGCTCCGCCGCCCGGCCGAGGTCGCTGCTCCGCCCACCGGAGAGCAGGATCAGCCCCTCCGCGTGCGCCGCCAGCAGCCGCCGGGAGAGGCGCGGCCGGGTGCGCTCGCTCGTCTGGTGCGCCGTGGAGAGCAGCCGGCAAAGGTTGGCGTAGCCGGCGCGGCTCTCCACCAGCAGCACCACCCGGCTCTCGTCCTCCAGCGTCACCTCCGCCCCCGTAATCGGGTGCAGCCCCCGCCCCTTCGCCTGGTGCGCGAATTCCATGGAGCCGTAGACGCCGTTGTGGTCGGTCAGCGCCAGCGCGGAGTAGCCGAGCCGCTCCGCCTGCGCGGCCAGCTCCTCCGGCAGCGAGGCGCCGTCCCCGAACGAATAACCCGAATGGCAGTGGAGCTCGACGTACAAAGGCAAAAGGCGAAAGGCAGAAGGCAAAAGGCAAAAGGCAAAAGGCAAAAGGCAAAAGGCAGAAGGCAGAAGGCAAAAGGCTAAAGGGTGGACCCGGGAAGTGCTGTTCTGCTTTCGGGGCGGGGTCGCTTTTCGGGCGCAAGCCTGTGCCAGCGGTACTGCCGGAGTGACGCGCTTGCGCGGCCCTTCATTCCGTGGTGAAGTCGGCTTCGCCCAGCAGGGCCCCGCAGAAGGAGTACCTCCGAGATATCAATCTTATGTTTGCATTCTACAGCATAAGACGCCGCTCCGGCCCCCGGTTGTCTCCCCGCAGAGGTGGCAGTTTGCGGCAATCGGCCCGCCTGCGGCTCGAGCACGATGCTCCCTCCGCTCGGCGAAGGCGTCGGCCATTTGTCACCGCCTGTGAAAAAATGGACAAAACGCCGGAGTAAAACTCCCCACCCGTAGACCGCGGGCGAACTTCCTTGTGGAGAGGAGGTGAGCCCCCTGTTACGAGGTGGAGACGTGCAAGAGATTCAGACCCTTAAACGGCAGGGCCTGTCGATCAGCGCCATTAGTGCTCTGACCGGCTTCGATCGCAAGACGGTGCGCAAGTATCTGGCCGAGGCGGCGCCGGTGCCGGCCTACGGCCCCCGCACTCCCCGGCCCAGCAAACTGGAGCCGTTCCGGCACTATCTCGACTCCCGGCTGCAAGCCGGCGTCTGGAACGCACAGGTCCTGCTCCGAGAGTTGCGGGAGCAGGGCTACCCGGGCGGTTACACGCTCGTCAAAGACTACCTGCAGCCGCGGCGGCAAGCCGCGCGGGAGGTCGCGGTGCGGCGCTTCGAGACCCCAGCCGGACACCAGGCACAGGTGGACTGGGGCGATCTCGGACACCTGGAGAGCCCCGACGGACGGCAGCCGCTCTACGGCTTCGTCCTCACCCTCGGCTACAGCCGGGCGATGTTTGCCCAGCTCGCCACGGACCAGACCCTCTCCACGCTGCTCTCCCTGCACGAGGCGGCGTTCCACGCGCTCGGAGGCGTGCCGCGGGAGATCCTTTATGACCGGATGAAGACGGTGGTGCTGGGGGTGGACGAGCGCGGCGAGATCCGCTGGCACCCGCTGTTTCAGGACTTCGCCCGGTACTGGGGCTTCACGCCGCGGCTCTGTCGGGCTTACCGCCCCCAGACCAAAGGCAAAGTCGAGAGCGGCATCAAGTACGTGCGCCGCAACTTCCTCTGTGGGCGCACCGCCACCTCGCTCTCCGATCTGCAGGATCAGCTGCGGGTCTGGACCGCCGAGGTCGCGCTGCCGCGCGTCCATGGCACCACGCATCGAGTCGTGCGGGAGGCCTGGGAGGAGGAGCGGCCACACCTCCTGCCGGTGCGGGGACGGCCGCCGTTTCCCCACTGCCCCGCCCTGGTGCGGCGGGTGAGCCGCGATGCTTTCGTGAGCTACCGGAGTAACCGCTACTCCGTGCCCTGGACCGCCGTCGGCCAGGAGGTGACCCTGCGTGAGCGCGGCGGAGAGCTGGAGATCGAGCTCGGAGGCGTCCGGCTCGCTTGCCATCCGCTCTGTCTCGGTAAGCACCAGGTGCGCACGGTCCCGGCTCACCACGACGGCCTGCCGGAGGCAGTCAGCGAGCGGCCCGGCGGTAAGACCCGGATCACGGTCCCGCTCTCGGGGCCGGAAGTCGAGGTGCGCTCCCTCTCCGCCTACGAGGCGCTGGCGGGAGTCGCGGCATGAGCCGGACGAGCAGCACGAGCCGGGTGGCGGTCATCGACCGGGTGCATCAGGCGCTGGTGAGCCTGGGCTTGCCGGAGATGGATGGGGTCGTGGAGACGCGCCTGGAGCAGGCCACCCGGCAGGAGCAGGCCTACGGCGAGTTCCTCGCGGAGCTGCTGGAGACCGAAGTTCAGGCCCGCCGGGAGCGGTATCTCCGCACCCGGATGCGCCTGGCCCATCTCCCAGCAGTGAAGACGCTGGAGCAGTTCGACTTCGGCTTTCAGCCGAGTATCGACGAGCGCCAGATCCGGGAGCTGCAGACCCTGCGGTTCGTGTCAGAGGGGAGCAACGTGATTCTGCTGGGACCGCCGGGGGTGGGCAAAACCGGGTGCCCCCTGGGCGCATGGCGATCGCGCTCGCGGTGGAGACGGTGCGCTCCGGGCACGGCGCGTACTTCATCACCGCCCACGATCTGGTGAGCGATCTGGGACGTGCCGCGCGGGAGAACCGGCTGGACCGACGGCTGCGGGTCTATCTGGCGCCGAAGGTGCTGGTGGTCGACGAGATGGGCTACCTGCCGCTGGATACGGTGGGGGCGACGATCTTCTTTCAGCTCGTGAGCGCCCGGTATGAACGCGGCAGCATCGTGCTGACCAGCAACAAGAGCTACGGCGAGTGGGGCAGCGTGTTTGGGGATCCGATCATCGCCACGGCGATCCTGGACCGATTGCTGCACCACTCGACCACGGTGAACATCCGAGGTGAGAGCTACCGGCTCAAAGAACGCCGGAAAGCGGGTCTCCTCTCCGCCCCCAAACCGGAGGAGACCCGTCCGTAGAGAGAGCTGGGTGGGGAAGATTACTCCGGCGATTTGGGGATTTTCACTTCGGCGTTGACACATTCGCATGGTGCGGCAGCTCGAGCCCGAGGCGTCCGGAGGCGCAGCCGGAGGAGGCCACTTGTGACCACCCCTGGAGCTTCAGGGGTGGTCGCTCGAAGGCCCGGGAGGCAGCCCGTGAACACAGGCAAGGTCGAGATGACGGTGGTGGCGCGGGAAGAGCCTGACGGGGAATGCTCCCGCAGCGGCCTGCTAGCGGAGGCGAAGCCGGAGCGTGAAAAGGCCGCGGAGGGCCTTCGTCGCGGGAGGGCTGCCTCCCGGGACAAGGGCGCGGGGTCGGACCGCGGGGCCGACGCTGCTCTGCGAGATGAGGAGCGTCTCACGCGCGGACGGAAACGAAACGGAACAAACGCAGAGAGGCCCCTCCATCGCTGATGGAGGGGCCTCTCACTCGATAGCCCGTAGGGGATTCGAACCCCTGATCTCCTGGCTGAGAACCAGGCGTCCTGGACCACTAGACGAACGGGCCTCGCTGACGAAAGAGATCTTAACATGCAGGTGCGTGGCTGGCAAGCCCCAGATTTTGAGGTTTCGTGAGAGACCGTCGGAAGGAGTTGGAGGAGAAGCAAGGGAGCGCAGCGAAGCATTCGCCGGAAGTCCGCCGAACTGCCGCTCGACCTGCGGTACCGTCGAGGGAGGGGCTCGTGGTCCGAGTGCTCTGCGTGGAAGACGATCCGCTGGTCCGCACCTACCTGGCCACCCGCCTGGCGCTGGAGCGGGACCTGGAAGTGGCCGCCGTAGTCGGCACCGCCCCCGAGGCGCTTGCCTACCTGGCCGCGCACCCGGTCGACGTGGTGCTGCTCGACTACGTGCTGGAGAACAGCCCGGACGGCATGCAGCTCCTCGGCGCCATTCTGGCGCGGCGGGCGGAGCAGGGCTCCCGCACCCCGCGAGTGCTCTTCTGCACCGGCATGGCCGACCTCGACTTCGAGCGGCGCGCCCGTGCGGCGGGCGCGGACGGCGTGCTCGCCAAGAACCGGATGGCGGACGACCTTACCACCGCCGTCCGCGCGGTCGCCTCCGGCGCCTGCTGGTTCTCCCCGAAGGGCGTTTAACTCTCTCCGACCGGGTCGGTGCCGCCGGGGAGCGGGAGGCCGCCGTGGGCGGTCCAGCCGCCGTCGACGTAGAGCGCGGTGCCGGTGACGAAGCTGCTCTCCCGCGCGGCGAGGAAGACCGCGGCGCTCCGGATCTCCCCCAGCTCTCCCCAGCGGTGCTGCGGAATCATCCGCAGGTACGACTCGAACAGCTCCGGGTTCTCCTGCAGGCGCAGGTTGTACGGAGTCCGGAACGGGCCGGGGCAGATCGCGTTGACGGTGATGCCGTGCTGCGCCCACTCCAGCGCCATCACCCGCGTGAGCTGGAGCAGGCCGCCCTTCGCCGCGCAGTAGGCGCCGCGCTCCGGCAGGGCGATCGAGCCGAGCGACGAGGAGATGTTGAGGATCCGCCCGTAGCCCGCGCGGAGCATGTGCGGCGCCACCTCCCGAGCCAGCATGAACGGCGCGTCGAGGCAGACCCGCAGGATGCCGCTCCACTCCTCGTCCGAAAGCTCCAGCAGCGGACGCCGCAGCCCCGCCCCGGCGTTGTTCACCAGGATCTCCAGGTGGCCGAATTCCTCCAGCGCGGTAGAGACGAGCCGGCGGACCTGCTCCCGGTCGGTCACGTCCGCCTCGACCCCGACCACGCGGCGGCCCGTCTCCCGGGCGATCCGCTCCGCCGCCTCCGCCGCCTCGGCGCCCTTGCGGCTGCAGAGCAGCAGGTCCGCCCCCTGCTCCGCCAGCGCCGTCGCCATCTCGTAACCGAGCCCCCGGCTGCCGCCGGTCACCAGTGCTGCCTGTCCGGAGAGATCGAACACGAAAGACTCCATTTGATGTGTAAGAAAGGAGATAGGGGGATGAACTGGGGATACGGGGATGTCTTAAGGGCAGAGGGATGAGAGCGGAGTGCGGAATTCACACCCTGTGCACGAGAGGTTCGGTCCTCTGCACTCCGCCCTCTGCACTCCGTCCTCTGAATTCCGTCCTCTGCACTCCGTCCTGATTGATCATCGCTCCCGCTCCAGGTCATTCTCCTCCCGGCAGAGGCGGACGGACCGCACGGCGCGGCGGCCGGCCATCGGAAGCGTGGCGACCAGCAGGATCGAGAGCAGCGCGCCGAAGACGAGGAGCAGCGCCGGCAGCAGCTCGCTCACGGCCTGCTGGCTCAGGAGCCGGCGGACCATGAAGAGGCTGCCGAAGAGCAGCGCCATCGGCATTCCGATCGGCACGATCAGGCGCGCGGTCTTGATCAGGTTGCGAAGCAGGCTGGGCGGGCGCCAGTCGTCGAAGGCGGAGTAGGCGCCGTGGAGCGACAGCAAGACGATGAGCGCGAAGCTCCAGAGCCAGACCGCCGCGGTCCACCACGGCGCGTGGAAGACCAGGGCGGTCACCAGCGCCGCCGCCGCAAGGGAGAGGCAGCTGGCGAAGAACGGCAGGTTGGTCGCAACCGCCGCCGCGACGGTGCCGGCAACCAGGTCGCGATCGTCGGCGCAGGTGATGAGGAGGTAGTGGAAGCGCTTCTGCTGGCGTCCGGTGGAGCTCTCCATCATCACGTGCGACATCAGCCCGAGTACCCCGCCCTGCATCAGGGTCCAGAGGATCAGCAGCGAGATCCCGAGTGCGATGGCGCCGCCGACCTGAACCTCCCAGAAGGCCGGCTGCAGCAGGAACGCGAGCACCAGGCTCGGATAGCCGAGCTGCGCCATCGTGAAGAGGAGCCCCACCATCAGGAGCAGCATCACGCCCAGCGAGGCCGAGATGCCGAGCTGGATGCCGAGCTGGACCGGCCGCCGCAGCATCCGGTGGGCGGCCAGGGTGAACTGGGCGTTGTCCCACCGCTCCGCCAGCCGCAGCAGCCACCGCTCCGCCCAGTCCCGGTTCAGCCGCTCCGCGCGCGCCTTCTGCTCGCGGGAGCGCGGACGCAGCTTCAGGCCCAGCGCCAGCAGCAGCAGGCCGGCAGCGGCGGGCAGCGCCAGCGTCGCCGCCGCGGGCAGCGGGGAGCCGCCGCGGGCCAGGCCCGGCAGGAGCTGCATGAAGGTGTAGAGCGGGCTCCAGGCCGCGGCCCAGTGCGCCCACTCCGGCAGCCCGGGCCGGGTGGCAACCCCGAGCGGCGCGATGTAGCCGACGACCGCCAGGAACGACGCGGCGACCGCCCAGCCGGGGGTCTGGACCTGGCCCGACTTCGGATCCGGCGCGCCGAGGAAGCTGCGCCATCCGGCGCCGAAGAGCACCACCACCGCCGCCAGCACCAGTAGATCGCCGAGGGCGTGGACCGTGTCCGGCCAGGGGGAGACCCCGCCCAGCGCGCCGCAGAGCAGCACCAGCAGCGCCGCTTGGCCGAGCCATAGCAGCGCATCGCTCGTCCCTCCGCGCAGCACCGTGCCCGGGCTGGTGCTGCCGTACCAGCCGAAGCGCTGCCGCTCCAGCGTCGCGATCAGCCCCATCCCGCCGTAGAGCACCAGCAGCCCCGCCAGGCCCGCCGCGGGTGTGGCGGAGCCGACCAGCCGCCCCAGCGTGCCGCTCTCCACCATCCCCCACGAGAAGCCGGCGACGGTGACGAAGAGGAGCGCGCTCCCGATGCGGCCCAGGCGCTGCTTGAGCAGCCACTCTTCCTTGCGCGCCGTCTCCTCCGGCAGCAGCACCTGGGTCCGACCGCCGGGGAGCGACTGCACGAACGGCTCGCGGGTCCACATCTCCGCCCCGCCGGTGAGCGCGTGCGCGCGGGAGACGGCCCAGACGAAGAAGAGCGGCCAGGCGGGCGTGAGCACCCAGTCGAAGAAGCCCTGCGGCTGCCAGATGAGCCGCGCCAGGGCGGCGATCACGCTCAGCGGCAGGATGGCGCCGTACTGGCTGCCCACCGCGCGAGCCACCTGCCGGAAGATCGCAGTGATCAGCGGCAGGATCACCGGGCGCATCAGGAACTGAAAGCCGAACTGGAACGACAGGATCCAGACGAGACTCTGGCTCGCCTGCGCCTGGCTCACGTTCTTCCCCTTGGCCGTCACCGCGTCCGGCGAGTGACGGGCCACCAGCCCCATGGAGACCTCCATCGGGCCGGGCGGCGCGAAGAGGAGGGCGCCGTAGAGGATGTAGAGCGCCACCACGTCGCCCGGGTTCACGCTGCCGTAGGCGATGAGCAGCGCGTAGAGCGGCAGCGGCACCAGGATCGCCACCGTCCGCAGGAAAGCGCGCGCCACCCCGATCTTGCCCAACAGCTCTCGCGGCGCCTGCGGCAGGATCCGGATGAAGTCGAGGCGGTCGGCGGTCGCCTCCTGCTGGAGGGAGTAGGTGGCGCTCCAGCAGACGGCGGCCACCACCAGGTGGAGCAGCGAGAGGATGCTGAAGAGCACGATGCCGGCCGGCGCGGGCAGGGAGCGCGGCTCGACGAGGCCGAAGGCGTCCAGGGCGTGGAAGCCGAGGATCGGCAGCGACAGCGCGAGGATGCTTCCCAGCGAGATCTTCCAGCCGAAGCCGCGGCGAGCCCAGCGGCGCATGTCCCGCCAGAGGAACGGGTTGTCGGCGACCCAGTCGGTCCAGAGGTGGCGCATAGGGGATTACGTCAAAGCCGGGCCGAAAGGCAGAGTCGCCGGGAGCGCGCCGGGCGGCTCCCCCATACCAACGTTGGAGAGAGTACGGAGGTTACCCTTGTTTCCGCACGGCCGAGGTGGCGAACGATCAAGCCGGAGCCGGGTCGACCGCCGCCCCGAAGCGCGTGCCGGAAGGAGTAGCCTTCCCGCCCCGGAGGGGCGAGAGAAGATAGCCGGGGGTCAGCGCAGCGCAGCCCCCGGAGTCCGCGCCGCACCCACCGCCGCCCTGGAGGGGCGGGAGCACCACGCCGGCAGTCCCCCGCCGGAGATCGATACTCTCGGCGGGGGACGCGGCGGAGAGCGAGGGTCGCCAGCGAGCAGGAGCAGGACCTCCCGTTCACGGAGGGTTCGGCTTTAGCCTTTAGCCTTCTGCCTTTAGCCTTTAAGGGCCTTTTGCCTTTCAGAGGCGTTTCTCCAGGCTCTCCGGGCGCCGGGCCTGCCGCATGAACCGGATTGCGGCCCGGTAGGACGCCGGGAGCCGCGCTGCCAGGTAGACGGGCAGCAGCAGCAGCGTGAGCAGGAACGCCATCGGGAACAGGCCCGGCCGCTGGTCCCAGACTGCCGCCAGGATCACGACGAGTAGCACCGCCGCGCCGATCGCCAGGAGTAGAGCCCGTCGCCGCGGGCGGAGGGTCCAGATCTCGAACTCCTGCAGCGCGCCGTGCGCCACCAGCAGCGCCAGGGTAACCGTTCCCCACAGCCAGACGAGGGCGATCCACCACGGCACTCCGAGGGCGAGCGCGCCGAGGAGCCAGACGGCGCTGGCGCCGAGCGCGCCCGACGAGGTGATCGCCGCCTGCACCAGCCCCAGCGACAGGTACCCTTCCACCAGCCGCGCATCTTCCAGCGGCGTCAGCAGGAGCGCGATCACGTGGTCGTAGCCGGTATCGGACGGGCGGTACCCCTCGTGGACCGCGTTCCAGAACGAGACGACCGAAACGAGGCCGCCGATCGCGAGCACGCCGCCGCTGACCCCCAGGGCGACGGAAGCGGGGTCGCCGCCGGGGGAGCTTAGCCAGCGGGAGAGATCCTGCGGCTGGCTGATCAGGTAGGCCACGAGCAGCGGCAGCGTGAAGCCGAGCGACATCACGAAGCCGAGCACCGGCGCCACCAGGAGACGCACCAAGGGCGAGTGAAGGTGCCGGGTCACCTGTCGCAGCGAGCGCGTTAGCAGCGGATTGTCGACCCGCCGCGCGTACCCCAGCAGCCGCTGCTCCAGGCGGTCGGTAACCTCCTGCGCCGCCGCTTCGGGAGCGCTCGGCTTCTCGTCCGGCGCGATGGCCGGTGTTTGGGATTCCGGGCTCGCCGCGCCGCGCGCCTCCCGCCAGCGGCGGAAGAGGACGAAGGCAGCCCCGGCCGCCACGAGCAAGAGCAGCGGCCCCTCCCCGAGCTTTGCCGCCACCCCGCGCCAGTAGTACCCGCCCAGGAGCAGGAGGAGTAGCGCGCCACGGAGAGAGCGGTCGCGGCGGATCCGGCGCTCGGTCGGCGAGTCGCCGCTAAAATCAAACGTGCTCCGGTCCCAGGCGAAGGCCGCTTCCCGGGCGACGGCGGTGCGGGAGAGCACGATCCACGCGAGCAGGGGGAGCGCGGGAGGGAGCGACAGGTGGAAGAACGGCAGCGGCTCCCAGAGCAGCCGCGCGACCGCCACCATCACCCCGAACGGCAGCAGTGGGAAGAGCTCTCGAGGGACCACGGAGATCAACACTTCGAACACGGGTCGGAACGGCAGCCGGACCACGCCGCTGATGCCCAGTGCGACGAGGATCCCGAGGGCTAACGCGCAGCCGCCCATGCATCCCGCTTCGGAGGCGAGGTCGCCGGCCCCGTACGGCCGCCGAAAAGCCTCCGGCCTGGACCAGCGGGTCGATGGCTCACGGGGGCTCGCTTCCGAAGCGTCTTCGGTCTCTCTCTCGCCTTCCTCGTCTTCGTCCTGTTTGGCCCCGACCGGATGGACGGGAAGCTGCTCCGCGGAGGGCGGGGCCCAGAGCGGCAGCAGGTGGAGCAGCAGGATCGTCGCGACGTCGCGGGGCTGGACCCCGCCGTACGCCAGGCAGAGCAGGTAGAGCGGAACCGTCCCCAGCGCGGGCAGCAGGCGCGCCGCCGCCCGCGCCGCGGTGATCTGGCGCACCAGCTCCCGACCCGTGAGCGGGATAAGCCGCAGAAACTCCGTGCGCCCGGCCTCCGCCTCGTCCGCGAGAGAGAAGGGTGCGGGGCCGTTCCAGAGGCGGACCGCCACGTGGGCGAGCGAGACCCCGTACAGGAGTGCTGCACCGAGGGGGAGCTTCCCGAAGTAGTCCGGCCCCCACTGCCGCTCCGCCAGCAGCACCGCCGCGAAGACCAGCGCCGGCAGCCCCACCGCCCAGAGCGGCAGCCGCCACGGAAGGCCCTTCCGGCTCCGGCGCGCGAGGTCCCGGAGCAGGAAGGCGTTATCGGCGATCCAGGGTGGCCAGGAGGGGAGCATGGTCCGGGGTAGCGACTTACTCTCTTCGATAGACGCCCAGGCTCGCCAGTGCCAGCCGGTAGGAAGTGGGGAGCAGCAGGGCGAGCACCACCGGACCGGCGAAGCAGAGGACCCGGAAGAGCAGCCGCAGCGGGTCGTCCGCAGTCGTGTCGTAGTCTCGCGAGGAGGGGAGTTGGTAGATCAGCTCCAACGCCGTGCCAATCACTACGGCGGTCAGCGCGGCGGGAACGGCGTAGTCGGAGAGCCGGTCCTTCCGATCGACCCAGCCGCGGAAGGTAAGCAGCGACCCGTGGACGAGCAGCAGGCCGGCGCTTGCGCACGCGACCAGGTAGATGGCGACCCAGAAGATCGGCGCACCCGCGCCGGCCGCGACCAGCGTCCAGACCAGCACCCCGGCTCCGATTCCCGCTGTCAGCGGTGCCGAGCGGAGCCAGGCGAGGGTGACGTGCCCCTGCAGCAGCGTCCTCGCGCCGGCGGGAGTCAGCTTCAGCCCCGGAACGTGCGGCGAGGTGCTGAGCCTGAGCCAGATACCCACCGCGCCGAGAACCAGGGTGACGCTGCCCGCCCACATCGCGACTGCCGCTAACGGAGGGAACTGCTCGCCTGCCCTCGGAGAGAGCACCGCCGCCCACGTGGCGCTGCTCGTGACGAGGTTCGGGCCGAGGTTGAACATCGGAATCAGGGCACTCCAGGCGAGGGTCAGTAGGGCGGCCTGCGCCCCCTGGCGGAGGAGCGGAACGCGGCTGCGGAGCTGTCGCCTCACCTGCAGGGTGATGAGCGGGTTGTCCTCGCGCGCTGCCGCGGTGTCGAGCCACCGCTCCAGGGCGTCCCGCGGGCGGTTCGGGCGGACCACCCGACCCGTCTCCTCCGCGCGGGGGCGGTGCTTCCGGATGCGCGTGGAGCGCCAACCGGCGAGTCCGCCGATCCAGAGGAGCAGGGCAAAGGCCAGTACGCTCCCGCCGACCGCGTGGAGCGGCAGCCAGAAGAAGCCGAGCAGCACGATGCCCGTCACCGCGCCCAGCACTGCCGCGGACGGAGAGCGGTCTCCGTCCCGCGTCCCCTCGGCCACGGCATCCGGGGCGGCGTCCCACATCTCGGACGCTTCTCGCCACCGCACCACCAGGTAGACCAGTCCGGCGAGCCCGACCGGTACCAGCGGGGGCACGACGACGGTGAAGAAGGGGCGGGGCACCCAGAGGAGCCGGAGCAGAACCACTGGCGCGGTAAGCGGCCCTCCCCGGAGCAGCACCGGATCGATCCCCCCGGCCCAGGCCGCCGCGAGCAGGCGCCCGAGCCACACTCCCACGGGCTGCAGCCAGTTCTGCACGGTGCCCGAGGTAAGGAGCATCCCCAGCGCCAGCTGAACCACGATCATTCGCAAGGACGACCACCCGAAGCAGCCATCCCTCCTGGCCGGTTGCCGGTCGACCTTCGCCTGCAGGTGCTGGAATGCGCTGCGGACCTCCAGCGGCGTGGGCGGCCGGAAGAGCAGCGCCAGCATCACCAGTTGGGCCGTGAGGAGGTCCTGCGGCTTCGGGCCGCCGAGGGCGAGGGCCACGACGTAGATCGGCAGCGGCACCACCGCCGCCAGCAGACCGAGCGCGGCCCGCTCGATCCCGATCAGCCCGAGAATCCGGCGCCCGTTCCGGGGGAGCAGCAGCCACGAGGTGAGCCGGCCGGTCACCGCCTCCGAGAAGAGGGAGATGCCGCTGGAGCGAGACCAGAGCACCGCGATCCACTGGGCGGCGACGACCGCTCCCAGCAGCGTGTATCCGGCGGCGCCCGGCAAGAGCGGCCGCCGGATGCTCCACCCGTAGAAGGCGATCAATCCCAGCGCCAGCCCTACGGGGGACGCGGAGATCAGGAGGGCGCGCCGGAGCGTGCGGCGCCGCACCCACCGCAGCAGCGTCAGGCGGAGGAACGGATTATCGGCGAGCCATTCCTGCCACGGGCGGGAGATCACGACGTTTCTTCTGATCTGCGGGAGTGGGAGCAAGGGGGAGTGGGAGAGCCGCTCCCTCGTGGCTGTTAACGGGTTTCCGTTGGGCAGGCTCCAGGTTCCGAATCCCACCCACCGGGCAGTTCAACCTGCAACCTGCAACGTGCTAACTTGGAACAGACGTCGCCCACTCTCCCTTGCCAAATCCGCCCCTCCATCCCGGACCGACGGAGTACTACGTCCCCGGGACCGGTTTTCCCTCGTGGTCGAAGAGCTGGATCGCGCCGCCCGCGAAGCCGGAGGAGAGCAGCAGGCCCGGCTTCCCCTCGCCGTTCTGCACGCTCATCACGCTGCTGCCGGCACCGGTGGAGAGGAGGATCCGGCCGTCGTCGACCCCGCTCGTGAGGCCGCAGACGCCGCTGTCGCCGGAGGCGAGCAGCGCCGCGACCATCTTGCCGCCGCGGTTGTAGACGCGGACGCGGCCGCCGTCCGCGCTGGCGGTGAGCCCGGAGAGCATCGTGCCGTCTGCGTCGTAGAGGTCCATCCCGCCGCCGGCTGCGTCCGCGAAGAGGACCGCCACCGGGCGGCCGTCGCGGTTGTAGAGGCGCAGGCACGGGATGTTCTCCACGATGCCGACGTCGAGCAGGGTCTCGCCTCCGGGGCCGGTCACGCGCAGCGGCGCCGGGATCTCCCCCCGCTCCGCCTCCAGCTCCGCCACCCGCCGCTCCAGGCGCTCGATCCGCTCCAGCAGCTCTTCCACGGCCTCTCCTTCCGGACCCCTACGCGATTGGACCCATGGAACCTTAACGCAGGGGAGCGGTTCGGGTTGCGGAAGATTGGAGAGCGGGTGAGCTGCTCCCACGGGGTAGTTCACAGCGCGGCTGATGCCGCAACCAATCTCAAGGCGGCGGGGGAATGCTTGGTAAGACGAGATCAGCATCTCTCCGAGGATCCACCCCGCGCCCTCCCCGCGCGGAGCGGCCCTCCCGCGTGGGGGGCCCTCCGCGGCCCTTTCACGCTCCGGCTTCGCCTCCGCTAGCGGGCGCTGCGGGCGTGCTCCCTGGCGCGCTGCGTTCCGCGTCCGAAGGCGGCACCTGCAGCGGGAAGACGGTTCACGGGCCGCTCCGCGCGGCTCAAGCGACCACCCCTACCGCCCGCAAGCGGGCACCCGGGTAGTCACAGGTGAAACCCTCCAGCCCTGCCTCCGGCAGCGCTTCCGGGCTCCTTCGGAGCACTCCCCGCGCAGAAGCTGCACGTCCCGACAAGATTCTCACTGCGAGTAGTGCAGGTTCCAGGTTTCAGGTTTGCAGGTTCAGAACCCCGCCTCGCGGAGGGCTAACTTGCAACCTGCCAACCTGCCAACCTGCAACCAACTTCCCCCATTCACCCGCTCTTCCCGCGCATCACGCCTTGCGGGCGGCGCCGCCGAGCCAGCGGCCGAGGAGGTTCATCTGGCGCACCTGGTTGAAGACCACCGCCGCCAGGAGGACGCCGCCGACCACCATTCCGCGCCAGAAGGTGGGGTTGTCCAGCGTCAGGTTGATGATGTTCAGGATCCACTCCAGCAGCATCACGCCGAGGAGGGTGCCGATCACGCTGCCGCGGCCGCCGGTGAGCGCCGCGCCGCCGATGACGGCCGCGCTGATGGCGTTCAGCTCGAACATCACGCCGGCACTCGGGTCGCCCTGGCCGCCGTAGCCGGCGTAGAGGATGCCCGCCACGCCGCCGAAGAGGCTGCAGGCACCGTAGGCGAAGAGCCGGACCTTGAAGACGCTGACGCCGGAGAGGCGGGAGGCTTCTTCGTTGCTGCCGACGGAGTAGACGTGCCGCCCCACCTGCGTCAGGTGGAGGGTCAGCATCATCGCGCCGGCCAGGACCACCAGGAGCAGGGTGGAGACCGGGATCCCGAAGCCGGTGCCGGCGAGCCAGATCTTCTGGTTACCCAGGAACGAGATGAACGGGAAGCGCTCGATCGGGAGCGGCAGCGCGTTGTTCAGCAGGAGGGCGCCGCTGCGCAGCATCGACATGGAAGCGAGCGTCACCACGAACGACGGCAGCTTGAGGAACTGGATCAGCGCGGCGTGGATCACCCCGAGCAGCAGCGAGGCGCCGAGCACCACCAGGATCCCCACGCCCATCGCCGCCGGGACGCTCACGCCGCCGTCCGCGAGCCGGGACATGACGACGGCGAGCAGCATGCCGGCGAACGCGACCAGGGAGCCGATACTGAGGTCGATCCCGCCGGTGATGATCACCACCAGCACGCCGACGGCGAGGAACGACTGCAGGCTGATCGTGCGCGTCAGACTGTCCCGGTTGAACTCGTTCGTGAACATGCCGAACCGCCCGGTCGCCGCCATGTAGATCAACAGCGCGACGAGGACGATCAGCACGCTCGTCTCCGGCGCGGCGAACCAGCGGCGCAGGGCAGAGGTGGTCGGCTTGGTGTCGGAAAGCGTGGCCCCGTGGCTCAACGGTCTACTCCTTGGGGGTTGGTTGGGCGGGATCGGTGGGGAAATGGGAGAGGCGGCTCCGGCCGGAGCCGCCTCTCGGGACGGGTCGATGACAGCGGTCGGAGATCAGGAAGACTTGATCCCCATCTTCGCCAGCTTATCGCGGTACTCCTTGACGTTGGCGGGGGTGATCGTCTCCACGCCGGTGTCATACAGCAGCGAGTCCGGGATGTTCATCTCCTTCTTCGCCTCGCTGAAGCCCTTTCGGTTGATCAGCGTGAGCAGCTTGACGGAGAGATAGCCGAAGTCGTACGGCTTCTGCACGATGGTGGCGTCGATCAGCCCCTTGTCGAGCGCCTGGAGGGTCTGCGGCTCGGCGTCGAAGGCGACCACCTTGTACTGGCTCTTGCGGTTGCCGACCGCCTGCACGATCGCCGGGCCGTTGTAGCTGTAGAGACCGAGGAGACCGTCGACATCCGGGTACTTCTGCAGCGCGTTTTCCACGTTGGAGCGCGCGCGGGCCGGGTCCTTGTCGTCCCCGATCACTTCCTTGAGGGTGATGCCGGCTTCCTTGGCGGTCTTCTCGAAGCCCTCCTGCCGCTCGCGAGCGTTCTCCGCGGAGATGTTGCCGACGAACCCGAGGAACTCGCCGCCGTTCGGGAGCAGCTCCGCCGCCGCGCGGCCCGCCGCCTCACCCGCGGTGACGTTGTTGGTGCCGATGTAGGCGAGCCGGCGGGAGCCGGTGGAATCCGAGTCGAAGGTGACGAGCGGCACGCCCTTGCTGATCACCATGTCGATCATCTCCTTCGAGGCGTCGCCTTCGATGCAGGAGAGGGCGATACCGTCCGGATTGGTGGCGAGCGCCTCCTCCAGCATCTTCTTCTGGTTCGCCACGTTGGCCGGGTCCGGGCCGCGCCACGACGCCTCGACCCCCAGCTCCTCGGCCGCGTCCTTCATGCCGACCGCCATCGGGTCCCAGAACGGGGAGATGCCGTTGGTGACGATCACGAACTTGAGCGGGCCTTCCGGCTTGCGGGGAGTCTCGAACTCGGCCGTCGCCGGAGTGCCGGTGGCGCCGCCGCCGTTCTCGCCCGTGGAGGCGACCGGCGCGGCGTTGCCGCCGCCGTTGCCGGTGGAAGGCGGCTCAGTGGTGCAGGAGGCGAGCAGCACGCTGAGCGGCAGCAGCGCGCCCGCCAGCAGCCACGCTGGGCGCCGGCCGCGCGCGGGCCGCGGGGAGAGAGAAATCGACATCGAAGAATCCTCCGAGATGGACACACGGGAACCGCCGGAGCTGCGGCGCTCCGGCGGCGGTATCTACCTAATTTGCGGGCGCCCGCGGCACATTCCTGCGCCAGCCGCCTTCGCCGAGGGCAGCCGATCCCCTGGGAAGAACGGAGCACAGGCGGTCAGGGGCGCAGTGCGTATCGCGTATTCCGTAGCGAGCGCGGGCCTGTCTTGGCGCGCATCGTGCCGGACGAAGGCCTGCAGAGAAGCATATCACCCGGCACGATACCGAAGTGAACAGAGTAAGGCTCTGCGCTGGAGGCAGGCGGCTTGTTGCATATTCCGTATCTCGTATCGCGTAGCGGGTCGCCGGCCCCGATTTCCGTAAGGTCGTGCCGGGCGGAGTGGCTGCAACGCGTTCCGCCCGGCAGGATCCGCTGCAGAGCGGTATAGGGCTACCGCTACGCAATACGGAATACGCAATACTCGACAGCCGTTTACTCCACGGTGACGCTCTTCGCCAGGTTGCGCGGCTGGTCGATCTCGCAGCCGGCGTTGCGGGCGATGAAGTAGGCGAGGAGCTGGAGCGGCACGATGGCGAGCACCGGCATCAGCTCGTCCAGCGTGTCCGGGATCCGCAGCGTCACGTCGCTGGAGTGGGAGATCTCGTCGTCGCTCTCGCGGGCGATGGCGAGGACGTAGCCTTCCCGCGCCTTCACTTCCTTCAGGTTGCTCGCGAGCTTCTCCCGCAGGTGCTCCTGGGTGCTGATGCAGATGGCGCTCACCTCGGAGGTGACCAGCGCCAGCGTGCCGTGCTTCATCTCTCCCGCCGCCAGCGCCTCGCTGTGGCGGTAGCTGATCTCCTTCAGCTTCAGGGCGCCTTCCTGCGCGACCGCGTAGTCCAGCCCGCGGCCGAGGAAGAAGAAGTCGTGGCAGTCCGCGAAGCTGCTGGCCAGCTCCGCGATCTGCGGCTCCTGCTCCAGGATCCGCTCCACCTGGCCGGGGAGCTCCTGCAGCGCCGCCACCACCCGCGCCTCCTCTTCCGGCGCGAGGGTGCCGCGCAGGCGGCCCAGGTAGAGGCCGAGGAGGTAGATGGCGGTGAGCTGGCTGGTGTACGCCTTGGTGGAGGCGACGCAGATCTCCGGACCCGCCTGCGTGTAGAGCGCCGCGCCCGCCTCCCGCGCGAGGGTGCTGCCGACGACGTTCACGATGGCGACCGTCGCCGCGCCGTGCGCGTGCGCCTCCCGCATGGCCGCGAGCGTGTCGGCCGTCTCACCGGACTGGCTGATCAGCACCACCAGGGTGCGGTCGTCCAGCACCGGCTCCCGGTAGCGGAACTCGGAGGCGACGTCGGCCAGCACCGGCACGCGCAGCCGCTTCTCCCAGGTGCCGGCGGCGACGAGACCCGCGTGGTACGCGGTGCCGCAGGCGACGAGGTAGACCCGGTCGAGCGCCTTCACCCGCTCTTCGGTGAGCCCGAGGTCGGAGAGGTCGACCCGGCCGTCCACGATGCGGCCGCGGAGCGTGTCCCGCACGCTCGCCGGCTGCTCGTGGATCTCCTTGAGCATGAAGTGGTCGTAGCCGCCCTTCTCCGCGGAGGTGGCGTCCCAGGTCACCCGCAGCGGCGGGCGCTCCACGGGGGAGCCGTCGAGGGCGGTCAACTGCGCGCCCTCCTTCCGGATTACGGCGAAGTCACCGTCTTCCAGCACCACCACGTCCCGGGTGTACGGCAGGACCGCCGGGATATCGGAGGCGACGAAGTACTCGCCCTCGCCCAGGCCGATCACGAGCGGGCTGTCGCGCCGGGCGGCGAGGAGCAGGCCCGGGTGCCGGGCGCTGACCACCACCAGCCCGTACGAGCCGCGGACGCGGGTGAGCGCCTGCCGGAGCGCCGCTTCGAGGTCGCCGTCGTACAGCTCCTCGATCAGGTGCGGCAGCACCTCCGTGTCGGTCTCGCTCTGGAACTGGTGCCCCCGCTCCTTCAGCCACTCGCGCAGCTCGATGTAGTTCTCGATGATCCCATTGTGGCAGACCACGAAGTCGCCGCTGCAGTCCGGGTGCGGGTGGGAGTTGGGGGTAGAGGGCTTGCCGTGCGTGGCCCAGCGGGTATGCGCCACCGCCAGCTGCGGCTCCTGAAGCTGCCCGCCCAGCAGCTCCTCCAGCGCGCTCAGCTTCCCCACCGTCTTGATGATCTGGATGCTGCCGTTGACCGCCGCCACGCCGGCCGAGTCATACCCGCGGTACTCCAGCCGCTTGATCTGGTCCATCACCACCGGCACGGCCGACCGGCTCCCGACGTAGCCCGCAATTCCACACATCGCTTCTCACTCCTCCGGTCGCCCGCCCCGAACGACCCTACGCTTGATTAACTGGTAACCACAAGACTGTTGGTGGTCGAAGGCCCCGCCTCCGGTTCGGTGCAGCGCTCCCAATCATACCGCGGTTCCACCGAAATCCCCGGCCGATTCTCGACGACCGAGGCTCACACTATCTATATGCCGCACGGTACGTTTCCTAATCACTGCGGCGGACGGAAGTTAGTAAGGAGAGCGCTCCCTCTGCAGGCGCCCCCTCTGCAGTCGCCCGAGGAACGACCGGCCGTCGAGGCGAACGCTCTCCGGCAGACGCAGTTCCATTGGGAGAGAGGCATGAGCAGGCTCGAGGGGAAGACGGCAGTCGTGACCGGCGGCAACCGGGGGATCGGGGCGGCGATCGCGCGGGCGATGGCAAAGGAAGGCGCCTCCGTGGTGGTGGCGGCGCGAGACGCCGCGCGGCTGGAGGAGGTCGCCGCCGGCATCGCGGCAGAGGGCGGCGCGGCGCTGGCGGTGCCGACCGACGTGACCGACGAGGCGCAGGTGGAGGCGCTCTTCCGCCAGGCGGTGGAGCGGTTCGGGAAGGTCGACATCCTGGTCAACAACGCCGGCGCCTTCGACGGCGGCCCGCTGGAGGAGCTCTCCCTGGAGACCTGGGAGAAGGTGATGGCGGTCAACCTGCGCGGCCCGTTCCTCTGCACCCGCGCCGCCTTCCGGCTGATGAAGGAGCAGGGCGGCGGCCGCATCATCAACATCGCCAGCATCTCCGCCCAGCGGGTGCGCCCCCACTCCGCCCCCTACAGCACCAGCAAGCACGGTCTCTGGGGCCTCACGCAGGTCACCGCCCTGGAAGGCCGCCCGTACGGCATCGCCGCGAGCTGCCTCCACCCCGGCAACACCCTGAACGAGCGCCGCGCCCAGCGCGCCACGGAGCAGGACGAAGAGCCGATGATGAGCTGCGAGGAGCTGGCCGAGACCGCCCTGCTGATGGCTTCGCTGCCGCCCCACGTGAACATGCTGGAAGCGATTGTACTGCCGGTGGAGCAGCTCTACGTCGGGCGTGGCTAGCGGGTTCCACAGTCGACACCGCATGTCAGGCAACGGGATCTAAACAGAGGTCCAGATTCAGAGTTGCCGTCAACGGGCACAGCGGTGTTCTTGATTGATGGCTCGTGTCCGGCCGGAGCAGATTACCGGGCCACGCAGTGTAGCTGGCTGTTGACGAGAATGAGCAGGGGAAATGTCGGGGCAGGGTAAAGTTCACACTTCGGAAGACGAAACCGCACGAGGAACGCTGGTTACGAAGTCGTCGGAAGCGCTCGAGCAAATGCTGAGAGACTATCAAGTGAGCCAGCGTCCACTTGAGGTGAATTTCAGGACCCTCGTGGGAGCGATACCGATACATGATCTTACCCATTCAATTTGCCCCTATCCCGCGCGCCTTCTCCGCCAGATCCCTCGCTTCTTTCTCCATTGCGAGCAACTTTCGACGCGGGATACGGTCGTGGTCGATCCATTTTGCGGTTCAGGCACGGTGCTAGTGGAGGCGGTAGCGGCCGGCAAACAGGCTTGGGGCATAGACAAGAACCCTTTCGCTCGTCTGCTTTCGCAGGTGAAAACCACCCATGTAGATTGCCAAGCGGCAAATGCCGCGGCGTTAGCGGTGCTCGAAAGGGCGAAAAGGAGCCGAACGGTTGTAGAACCGGAAATAGTTAATGCTGAACTCTGGTTTGCACCCAAGGTTAGGAGCGCTCTGCGGCGAATAAAAGGAGCGATCAGCGATTCGAAGCTCCCAATCGAAATAGAGAGATACCTACTCGTCTGTTTAGCCGTTACCGCCGATAAGTGTAGTTTACGTGATCGGCGCATCCCCGTACCCGTTCGTCGTAGCGACTGGCAGCAGTTCTCAGTGAAGCAAGACTCCCGAACCGTATGGATGAGTTTTGAAGCTGTAGCACATGCAGTCGCCGCTCGGATAAGCGGATTGCCAAAGTCCACCGGAGCCGCATTCGTATATGGGGATGACGCACTCAACGTAGATGAATTCTATGACGCTTCGATGTCAGGAATAATTCAAAGACCGAGTTTGCTCGTCACAAGTCCGCCCTACGGGGCGGCGCAAAAGTACATCCGAAGCAGCAGCCTCGCTATCGGGTGGACTGGACTGGCAAGCCCGAAGGGCCTAACGCAGCTCGAAAGAGAACTCATCGGAAGAGAACATTTAAGAAAGCCCGATTTGGAGATGCTGCAATCTCCATCTCCGCTGATTGACCATGAAATCAGATGCATCTTCAAGAGAGATCCTCAGCGGGCGGCGATATATGCGGAGTACTTCAGAGCCATGGATAAGGCGATAGCAGCCTTCGGAAGACTCCTGCAGCCGGGAGCATTCTCGGTAGTCATAGCAGGAACCAATATAGTTGCTGGCAGGATGATTGAGACACACAGATTCCTACGAGATCTTTCGGTGAATCACGGATTCTCGCCAGTGCTAGAACTGAGAGACACAATTCGGGGTAGGACTCTGCTGACTAAGCGCGCATCTACTGCGAGACCGCTGTCACACGAAACCATCCATGTTCTCCAGAGGAGGTAAAGTGCATGGGCAGTGATACCGAGGAAGAATTGATCCGTCGGATCAAGACTTTGTCCGAGCAAGTCTGGGAAGGCAGGTGCAAATCTCCAGATATGGGTGAGTGGCTACGGAACTTTACCGGCCGCCATTGCGGAAGTGCCGAGGTTGAGCATCTCCACGCGTTGCACCTACTCGCTCATGTCTCATACTTCGGGCTCAGAGAATTGCGGATTCTACTGCGCGCGATGTATCGCGAACTATTCCGCTATCCAATCGTACAGCAGATTCGATCCGATCTTGGAGGAAGCCGTGACGCGGCCTCAATTCATCGCGTTTACTCCGATGAACTGAAGTCGACACGTTTTGTGGGTATGGGGAACCCGGCCGAGAGTGGCACGCATTTGCTCTACTACTTCAGGCAGGAGAACCAGCTTCCTCGAAAGTGCTTCGCCAGCCAACACGAACTCCTCAACGCTGGTATCACAGATGCTAAAGTAGACTTTTCCGACCCCGGTCTCAAACGAGTAGTATTCATTGACGACTTGTGTGGGAGTGGAGATCAAGCGGTGCGGTATAGCAGAACCCTGTTGAAAGATCTGCGTACTATCGCAGTAAGGCGTGGCCGGGAATTACAGTTTCAATACTTGGTACTCTTCGGGGCGGTCCCGGGTCTGGAGCGTGCGGCGACTTCAACCGAATTTGACATCGTGAAGGCGGTAAATGAACTAGATGAGTCTTGCCAAGTATATGCCACCAACTCGCGGCTGTTTCGGAAACCCCCTCCCGGGATAGACGCGGCGCTGTCGCACGAACTGGCATCCGGCTACGGTGAGGAGTTGTGGCCGGAACATCCGCTAGGGTTTTCGAACGGACAATTACTGTTGGCCTTTCATCATAACGTGCCGGACAACTCGTTGCCAATTCTCTGGCACGATGATGAGACGCCACCGTGGAACCCGATTTTTCCTCGACAACCCAAGCTAGACTGAGGTGCTAGATGCCAGCGAATCCGTTCGAGATTACCAAAGCGGTAGATTTTACTGACGAGCAAATTGTGCAGAACTGGGTAGACTTGCCGGGTGGAGGCTTTCAGTCTCTCGCCGATCCCCGATCGCCCATGCCCAGGTTCTTGGTAGGAGGAAAGGGTGGAGGTCGCACACATATGCTGCGGTACTTCTCCTATCCGCTGCAGCGGTTACGTCACGGGAATGACTTGCTTTCAGCAATACAGGATGATGGATATGCTGGAGTGTATTTCCGATGTACTGGTCTGAATTCTTCGCGGTTTTCGGGGAAGCAGCAAAGTCCCGAAGTATGGAGCGCTGTGTTTGCATACTACATGGAGATTTGGCTGGGCCGTCTCGTCGTCGACTTAATCAGGGAGTTAGGGTTGGGTAACGCGCAACTCGCTAACACCACATCGTCGATGGACTTCGTGAAAGGCGTGAGAGGTCTCTTTGATGAAGAGATCGAGTCAAGCCTGTCGCAGTTGGACACGCTCGACCAATTAGCGGTCTCCCTTCATAACATCCAGCGCCAGCTTGATCTCTCGATCAACAATGTCGCTCTAACTAGATCCCTCGATGTGCGAATTGCGGTCACCCCTGGGCGGCTGGTTTTCGGAATACCGGAACTTGCAACCCGAACATTTCCGCAGATCTCTGGCTTAACATTTGCTTACCTCCTCGACGAGTTTGAGAATCTAAGCGAGGATCAGCAGCGCTATGTAAATACACTGGTGCGTGAGAAGCAACTTCCCACGACATTTGTCATTGGAAGTCGTCAGTTCGGATTGCGAACGCAAGAGACGCTAAGCGCCGGGGAAGAGAACAAGCAGGGAAGCGAGTTTGACCTGGTCGTATTAGAGGATGCATATCGAACCTCGGATAAGTACTATCACAGCTTTTGCGAAAGAATCATTCGAAAGAGACTGGATGCCGCAGGAGTGGATGTCTATCGCCCGGAGAGGCTCGACGCTTATTTCAGCAAGCCATTGGGAGGGGTCTCCGGACTAGAGGAGCGAGCGCGGATTCATGTTTCGGAGTGCCTTGGTGATCAAGATGAGCGACCGTGGATCATCCGCCTTAAGGATCAACTTCTGCAGTGGTCACCGGGTCAGGATATAGGAAAGATCATTGAGGAAGTAAGGTTTCCGTCGAGTCCACTCCACGAGAAGTTTGCAGTGCTGCTGGTTTATCGATCCTGGGCCGATGGCAATGACCCGCTACGAGAAGCGCGACAGTTCCGATTCCGGATAGAAGCACTAGCTAATGGCGCGCGCGTGGGAGATGACTTAGCCACAACCTATAAACACTACAGGGGAGATCTCTACGCACAATTGGTCTCGCAGTTGCGTCGGCCGCAGGAGTACCACGGGATTGACGATTTCGTGCTCATGTCCGGCTATCTCCCAAGGAATCTTCTGGTGTTACTAAAGCAAGTGACGCGGTGGTCATTATTCCTTGGAGAACACCCGTTCCGCGGTGAGCTGATATCTTCGAAGGCTCAAACTGAAGGAGTGCGCGAAGCGAGCAACTGGTTTCTTAGCGACTCCAAGGGATTGGGGCGGATCGGTGAAGAAACGGAACTGGCGGTGCGGCGTCTTGGGGGTCTCTTTCGGGACATGAGATTCGCTGACAAACCGGTTGAAGTAAGTTGCTCGTCATTCTCAACTGATCGCCGGGGACTCACTGACAGAGCTATCGCCGTCCTGGACAATGCCGTATCGCATAGTTTAATACTTAAGGTGCCAACTGGGCGGCGTGAGCGAAACACTCACGTACTACAGCACAAGTATCAATTGAACCCCATGCTTGCTCCATTGTTTGACTTGTCGGTCGCCAGAAGAGGCACAGCGAACTTTACTCCCGAGCAATTAGTCGCACTTTTTGATCCAAGTGTCGATGCAGAGCACTTCATCGCTGAGCGAACGCGGCTCTTGGCGCGGCTGAATGCTCCGTTCTCTACTCCGACTCCGCAGCCAGCCCTGGATTTCTCTGAGTGACGATGGACTACAGCCTTCTTCGCATTGATCAATATCAGGCAACGGAGCTTGAAGCGCTCCCCGAGTGGGATATCTTCATCTCCGCCTACAACGAGTCGCAGCGAGTAATCACTGTTTTTGACTCCGTGCGCGCGCAGCGTAAAGAGTGGGTAATCCATCCGGAGTACGACTTCGAGGATGGCGAATTGCCGAAGACCGGAGTTGTGCGAGTTCTGCATACGCGTGATGAAGCGGAGTTCTGGCATGACTACTTCTCTGAGGCCGACTTTCATAATCTTCCCCGTGATTCCCGGATTTGCGTCGATGTGACGGGGTTTATGCGTCCGCATTTGATGCTATTACCGCGGATGCTTCGATTGCTTGGATTCGCTCAACTGGATATAGTGTATTCTGATCCTCGTGAGTATCAATCGGGAGAAAAGACTCAATTCAGCAAAGGGGCAGTCACTGAGGTGCGGCAAATCCGTGGGTTTGAGGGTACACACCTGCCCAGTGGCGACGAGGACTTGCTGGTCATTGGGGCTGGATATGACGACGATTTGATCCGGAGAGTCTCCGAAGATAAGCGCGCGGCTCGGAAACTGATGATGTTCGGGCTTCCTAGTCTTCAGCCCCATATGTATGAGGAAAACCGTCTGCGCGCAGCAAGAGCCGAAGAGGCAGTAGGCCCGTTGCCGGCACGTTCTCTGTTGTTTGCGCCCGCCAACAATCCGTTTGCCACGGCGCAGGAGCTTCACGACAAGATACAACAGTTGCGCTCGACTGGCTTTACGAACCTGTACTTCAGCCCGCTTGGCACGAAGGCTCAAGCACTGGGATTTGCTCTCTACTATCTGTGCGAGTGTGTGGGTTCGAGTGCGAGCGTCGTATTCCCGTTCGCAGAGTATTACACTCGTGAGACATCCATCGGCTTGGCTCGCGTTTGGTGCTATCGGGTGGAACTCGATTGGCTGAACGTCTGAATGTGTCGGTGGAGTTATTGCTCTAGTTTGTTTTCTCACATTGACCACTGGTCGGTTGGGTTACCGGATGTTCCGCGGCGAACTGCATCCACCCCGGCCACACCTTGAACGAGCGCCGCGCCCAGCGCGCTACGGAGCAGGACGAGGAGCCGATGATGAGCTGCGAGGAGTTGGCCGAGACCGCCCTGCTGATGGCCTCGCTGCCGCCCCACGTGAACATGCTGGAAGCGATCGTGCTGCCGGTGGAGCAGCTCTACGTGGGAAGGGGATAGGGCTTCGCCCAGGGTCTAGGGTCCAGGGGTTAGGGTGTCGGACTGGCGGCGGGCGGGGGCGCCATGCGTGTACGGCCGCTCCTACTCATTCTCTTTCTCCTTCTCCTTCTCGGCTGCGATCCTTTCGCGGCGGAAGCCCCTCTCGTTTAGCGAGTACCTCGTTTCCGCTCGGCCCCGGTGGCGCGCGGCTGCGGGGTGCGCTAACATTTTCGCAGTACCCTGTCGCGGGTCCGCGGCGCCGGCCTTCGCCGCAAAGGAGCTGACGTGAAACCGTCTACCATTCGCCTTCCGCTGGTCCTGGCTTCTCTGGCGCTGCCTCTGCTGACCGCCGTGCCGGCCGCGGCCCAGGGGGCGCCGGCCGCGCCCGGGAGCGGCGACCTGCGCGCGCTGCTCTCCGGCAAGCAGGCGCCGCTGACGCTGAAGCTGCGCGAGCTGAGCCCGGAGTGGCGTCGGGTGACGCTGCGGACTCCGGCCGAGGCGCCGGGCGAGGGGAGCGGGTTCCTCGGCATGATGCTCGGCGGGATGTTCGGGCCGATGGCAAGCGGCCTCACGCCGTCCGCGCCGCCGGTCTACACCCAGGGCGACACGATCAGCCTGGGCGGAGAGCTCTACCTGATCGCTTACCGGCCCCCGAAGCCGGCGCTCGACCTGCTGGCGCTCAAGCGGGCCGCCGAGCAGAATGCGGAGCTGCCGCCTCCCGAAGTGCTGAGGCCCGACACCGAGCTGTCGCTCTGGCTGATCCAGTTCCGCGACATCCAATCGCTCGGAGAGATCCGCCCGTTCAACCTCGACCTGGAGCTGCGGGAGAGCGAGAAGGCGGCGGCGGCTGAGACGGCGCTGCGGAAAGAGTTGATGGGCGGGGTGTTCGGCGGCGGTGCGGCACCCGCGGCTCCCGAGCCGGAGGTGTTTGCGGAGCCGGCGCTCCCGGAGGAGGCTCCCGCGCCGAAACCGGCTGCGAAGAAGCCCGCCCCCAAGAAGCCCGCCCCCAAGAAGCGCTGATACCCGCAAGCCGCCCCCGCACCCGGTTTGCCGGCCACTCGCCCGCGGAATATACAGGGCGAGGAAGCGGTCCATCGGGAGGCAACAGGTGAAGGGCTTTTGGGCTTGGCTGGTCGGGGCGTCGTTAGTGGTCGCCGGCGCGGGTGTGCAGGCGCAGGACGAGGTGCCGCCGCCACCCGCGGAGGTGCGGGAGGGGGTCACCTTCGCCGCGGAGCCGGGCGTGCTCTACGTGCCGGTGCGGGAGGCGGCGGAGTCGCTCGCGCTGCGCGCCCGGTGGGACGGGGAGCGGCAGACGGCGCTGCTGGAGGGAAAGCCGGTCTCGGACGCCGCCACCCGCCTGCTCCTGGAGGGGGCGACGCTGATCTCCGTGCGCGACCTGGAGCAGTGGGGGGCGAAGGTGCGCTGGGATGCGGAGCGCGGCGCGGCGCGGGTGACCCACGGCGAGCGGGTCTTCTGGGTCCGCAGCGGCCCCAAGCGAGTCGCGGTCAACCGCTCCACGCAGCAGCTCCGCGCCTGGCAGGGGGACCGGTTGGTGCTGGAGACACGGGTCAGCACCGGTGCGCCGGGGAACGAGACCCCCACCGGGAGCTTCACCGCGGGGCCCTACCGGGCGAAGATGCACTATTCCAGTCTCTACGACAACGCCCCGATGCCGTGGAGCGTGCAGATCACCGGCAACATCTTCTTCCACGGCTACCACTCGGTGCCGCCGCGCGCCGCCTCCCACGGCTGCATCCGGATACCGCTCTGGGGCGGCAACGCCGCGAAGTGGCTGTTCGAGTGGATCGACAACGGCACGCCGGTCACCATCGCGGACGACTGGCCGGCGGAGGAGTGAGTGCCACGCGTTCAGCAGCGCCGCGCCGCTGTTAGCTCGAGTGGATCAAACCGGCACACTCGAGCTACGGCGAGAACGACTGCCGGATTCGCGCCTCGGACTGAAGTCGAGGCTACAGAAAGCGAAGCCCGCCTGCGCGGGCTGAGTTCTGCCGACCCCAGCACCACGCTGTACTTACGTCCCGCCCCCCAGTTTCCTGTGGTCCGAGGACTGCTCTACCCTCTCGTCGCCCGCCTCGTGATCGGCGTTTTCGCCGTGACAGTCGATACAGAGCAGCGCGCGGCGGTGGTGGCGCCCGGTGGCGTCTACGAATGGTGCCGCGGTCAGCCCTCGTCGCTTGTATACCCCGCAGCCATCGCAGAAGCCCTTGATGCTGAATCTGGAGCGGTCGGCTGGTTCCACGGCTTCAGGGATCTCCCGGCACGCAGGTGCTCTCGAGGAGGACCTCCGGGGCCACCGTTCTCCGGTATCGGAGAGCCGCCCGCCGTCCTCATCGCCCTATCGCTCGAGCCGGTCTTGCCGCTCAACCGCTTTGCGGATACCGCGAATGAAGCCCCACGTTACGACTACCGCGACCACCACCCAGACCCCGAGCGCGATCTCGCGAAGACCTCCGTTCCAGGGGTGGGGGCCCGAAGTCCAGTTGGGCGGACGATAAGAGTACGCCAGCAACAGGACCCAGATCCACCACGGATAGAACGCTACCGCCGCAACGATACAGATGCTCCGGAGCCGTCGCATCTCTCCTCACCCAGAGCGCGGATACGCGCGGAAGCGGCGCTCCGCCCGGCACGATGTCCCGCGGAGCGGAGTACGCCCACCGCTACGGAATACGCGATACGGAATACGCCTCACCCCGTGCTCTGCATCCCCGCGGCGATCCCGATGATCGAGAGCAGCAGCGCGTTCCTCCAGGGGTCGTCTTCGCCTTCGTGGTGCTCGTCGAGGTCCATCAGGGCGACCTGCAGCTTGTTGAGCGGTGCCAGGGCAGGGTTGCGGAGGGCGACCGTCTTCCGGATCACCGGCGCCTGGGAGAGCAGCACCTCGTCGCCGGTGACGCGCAGGATCCAGCGGCTGGTGCGCTCGTGCTCCGCCGCGATCAGGCCGTGGATCCGCTCCCCCAGCTCCGGCGGCTGCACGCGGGCGGCGTACCAGGCGGCGGTGCGGAGGTCGGCGCGCACCAGCTCGAGCTGGGTGTTGCGGACGATCGTCCGGAAGAACGGCCACTCCTGGTGCAGGCGGCGCAGCAGCGCCTCGTGCTCCGGAGACTGCTCCGCGAACCACTCCAGCGCGCTGCCGAAGCCGAACCAGCCGGGGAGCACGTAGCGCGCCTGCACCCAGGCGAAGACCCACGGCACCGCCCGCATGTGCTCTGGGCCGCCCTTGGCGCGGCCGGGCCGGAAGACGGGCCGGGAGGCGATGGAGAGGCGGCTGATCGGCTCGATCGGGGTCGCCTGGAGGTAGAAGTCCCAGAAGTCGGGGTCGTGGTGGACCAGCGACTGGTAGACCTCCCGCGAGCGCTCCGCCATCGCGGCAATCGCTTCGGCTCCGCCTTCCGGCAGTCGGAGGCGCGCGGCGGTGCGGCCGGCGGTGAGCAGCACGGCGCTGGCGATCTGCTCCAGGTGCCGGTGCGCGATCGGCGGCAGGCCGTAGCGGAAGGAGATGATCTCCCCCTGCTCCGTGAAGCGGATACGGCCCTGGAAGCTCCCCGGCGGCTGCGAGAGGATCGCCTGGTTGGCGCGTCCGCCGCCCCGGCCGACCGTCCCCCCGCGCCCGTGGAAGAGGCTCACCTCCACCCCGGCGCGCCGGCCGACCGCCGCCAGGCGGCGCTGGGCGTCGTAGAGCAGCCAGTTGGACGCGAGATAGCCGCCGTCCTTGTTGCTGTCCGAGTAGCCGAGCATGATCTCCTGGCGGTCGCCGCGGGCGCGGACCTGGTGCGCGTAGGCGGGGTTGCGGAAGAGACGGCGGGTCAGCTCCTCGCAGTGGCGGAGGTCCTCCACCGTCTCGAAGAGCGGGACGATGTCGACGTCGCTCTCCAGCACCGGCTCGCCGCCCTCCTGGGTGCGCCAGCGCACCAGCCCCTCTTCCTTCGCCAGGAGCAGCGCCTCCAGCACGTCGCTCGCGCCGCGGGTCATGCTGATGATGTAGGTGGTGACGGCGCGGGGGGAGAGGTAGCGCTGCGCGTGCCGGATGACTTCCAGCACCTGCAGGGCGCGGCTGCTCCCTTCGGAGCCTTCCCAGCCGCGCGGCAGCAGCGGGCGCGGGTTCAGCAGCTCCCGGGTGAGCAGGCGCACCTTCTCCGCCTCCGAAAGCTCCTTGTAGCTCCGGCCGGGCGGCAGCAGCCGGGCGGCGTGGACCAGCTCGTCCATCACCGCCTCGTGCTCGTCGCTGTGCTGGCGCACGTCGAGGGAGGCAAGGTGCAGGCCAAAGGTGCGCACCTGCACGGCCAGGTGCGCCAGGCCGCCCTCGTCCGCCAGCGCCTCCGCGTGGTTCTCCCGCAGGCTGCGGCGCATCCGCTCCAGGTCTTCCAGCAGCTCCTCGGCGCCGGAGTAGGCGGGGGCGTGCGGGACGAACGAGGGACCTTCCGCGCGGAAGTCGGTCAGCGCGGCCAGGTGGTCGAGGGTCGCCTGCAGCCGCTCGCGGATGAAGAGCAGCTTGCGGGAGTACGGCTCGGAGGCGGCGCGCGCCAGCAGCTCCTCCGGAACCGGGACGGTCTGGTGGTCGTGCTCCAGCGACTCGAGCAGCTCCGCGCTGGCCGGCACCTGCCGCGCGCTCACGGTCAGCTCCCGCCGCAGCGCCTGCGCGCGCTCCAGGTAGTACTCCAGCACCAGCTCCCGGTGGGAGAGCAGGGTGGTCCAGGTCACCTCCGGCGTCACCCTCGGGTTGCCGTCCCGGTCGCCGCCGATCCAGGAGTGGTAGACCACCAGCGGCGGGATGTCGAACGTCACCCCCGGGTACGCCTCCGCCAGGGCGGCGCGGAGGTCGTCGTGGAGCCACGGCACCACGTTCAGGATGGTGCGCTCGAAGAAGAAGAGGCCGTTGCGTACCTCGTCGCCGACGGTCAACGGCGCGGCGCGCAGCTCATCGGTCTGCCAGAGCGCCGTCAGCGCCTGGCGCAGCTCCGTCTCCGCGTGCCCGCGGCTGTCGAGCGGCCGGTCGAGCCGCGGCAGGGAGGGCGGCTGCGCCCGCTCCACCAGGGCGGCGGCGATGCGCTGCAGCTTCTCCAGCACCGCCCGGCGGCGCGCCTCGGTGGGGTGGGCGGTGAGGGTGGGGCCGATGCGGACGCGGTTCAGCAGCGCCTGCATCTCCTCCGCGGTGGTGCCCGCCTGCCGCAGGCGCCGCACCGCGTCCCGGATCGATTCCGGCCGGGCGCGGCCGTTCGCGCCGGAGATCCGCTCCCGGTTGACCCGGATGATCTCCTTCTGCTCCGCGGTGTTGAGGAGCTGGAAGAACACGGTGAACGCGCGAAGCAGTCGCTCCAGCGTCTGCGGGTCGCGCAGGGCGGGGAACCGGTCCAGCAGCCCCTCCGGCGCCTGCTCGTCCGCGTAGAGCGCGCGGGCGAGCGCCAGCAGCGATTCCTCGCCCTGCTGGATCAGCAGCTCGCCCAGCATCTGGTCCAGCAGCAGGATGTCGTCGCTCAGGGAGTCGGTGAGACCGATCTCGCGGGGAGTCAGGGGCAGGAAGCGGTCTTGCGGCGATTCGTGCATGGTCCTGGTTCGATTGATGCGGCAAAACAAGCCCGGAGCACCCGCTTCGGCCCGATGGGTCAGCCCTGCGTTCTCTCGCGGAGTGACGCGCTTGCGCGGCCCTTCTCTCGGTGTGAAGTCGGCTCCGCCAAGCACGGCCGCCAGGCAGGAGCCGAATGCTCGAAAGCAGGTGCCAGTACGCTGGGGAGGCCGCGCAAGCGCGTCACTCCGGCAGTACTCGGTGGCGTCTCCTGGCACTCCGCGGGAGCGCTCCGCACCCGCATTTCACTGCCACGTCACACGGGAACGCGAAAAGGCCGGGCGCCACCCGGAAGCATACCACGCATCCGGAAGCGGCACCCGGCCTGCAGAGCCGGTGAGAGCCGGGACCCTACTTGATGCCGGCCTTCTCGATCGCCTCGCGCATGGCGGTCTCGTTGAAGCCGACGCCGCGCCACAGGATCGTGCCGTCCGCCCCGATCAGGTAGTTGGTCGGGTAGGCCTGCACGCCGTAGGCCTTGCCGAGGGTGTACTTGTCGCGGTCGCCGCCCATCACGATCGGGAACGACCAGCTGTTGTCCTTGATGTATTTCTGGACCGTCTCCAGCTTGTCGGAGGCGTTCACGGCGACCAGGCCCAGGCCCTTGTCCTTCAGCTCGGTGTAGATCTTCTGGAGGTGAGGAAACTCCTCACGGCAGGCGCCTCAGCCATAGAACCAGAAGTTGATCACCACCGCCTTCTTGCCCTGGAGCGCCTGCTCCAGGCTGAGCTGCTGGCCGTCCGGGGTGGGGAGCTGGAAGCTCGGCGCCTTGCTGCCGACCTTCAACAGGCTGTCCTCGAAGTCGGGCTGCTTGAACTCTTCGAAGCCCGCCGGGACCTTGAACGCGAACTGCTGCGCGGTCAGCGGCGCGTCGAGCTTCAGGTTCTTGATCCAGATGCGCTGGGTCAGCTTCTGCTCGCCGTTGCCGAACGTCATCTCCGCCCCTTCCGGCACGCCGGCAGCGGTGAAGAAGAGCTTCTGGGTCTGGCCGCCCGCGCCGGAAACCTGCACTACCTCGTAGCTCTTGGCGCCGACCTTCTGCGTCCCCAGGTGCTTCGTCTCGCCCCCGGCTCCGAGGGAGTCCGGGTTGAAGAACGCCGCGCCGATCGGGCCCGCAGCGCTGCCGATCATGCCGCCCTTCTCGTCCGCAGGCTGCTTGAGGTACTGCTTCTGGGAGTCGAGCGTGATGTAGACTTCTTTCCCGGTCGACTGAAAACTCTGGCTGCCTTCGGGCGTCTTCAGGGTCAGCTTGCCGAGGTTCGGCTTCAGAAGCTGCACCGTGCCGGTGAGCTCCTGCTTCTCCCCGTCGCTGTTGATGTTGATCTGGAGATCCCCGGTCAGGCTCTTCGCCTTCTTCAGGCTCTCCCGCGCCTTCGCCAGGAGCGCGTCGGATTTCGAGTCCGCGTGGGCCGCCGCCACCGCCACCAGGGCGGCCGCGCAGGCCAGCGCGGAGATGGGTCGCAAACGCATGGCATACCTCCGATGGGGCCGTGGAGCTCCGGCGAGGCCGCCGGATTCCGGACCTCGGTCACGCTACTTTACCCCGAGCTTCTCAATCGCATCCCGCAGGGTCTTCTCCGTGGCGGGAGAGAAGCCGACTCCCCGCCACGCGACCTTTCCTTCCGAATCGAGCAGGTAGTTGGTGGGGTAGGCGCGCACTCCGTACGCCTTCCCCAGCGTGTACTGCTCCCCCTTGCCGCCCATCACGATCGGGAAGGTGAACTTCCCTTCCTGCACGTACTTCCGGATCGTCTCCTCGCTGTCGCCCCGGTTGACGGCGATCAGCTCGAGACCCCGGTCCTTCAACTCTTCGTAGATCTTCTGGAGGTGCGGAAACTCCGCACGGCAGGCGCCTCAGCCGTAGAACCAGAAGTTGATCAGGACCGCCTTCTTCTCTTTGAGCGCGCTTTCCAGGCTCAGTTGCCCGCCGCCCGGTTGGGGCAGCTGGAACCGTGGCGCCTCTTTGCCTACCGGGATCAGCTCCGCCGTGTAGTCCGGCGCCACCGGCTGCGCGATGACATATTTCTGGTAGCCCTCCGGAATCTCCCGCACCAGCTCTTCCGGCTTCGCCGGCTCGTTCAGGCGCACTTCCGTGAGCCAGCCGGAGTTGCGCAGCATCTGGTCGCCGGTGCGGAAGAGGAGCTCCACCCCGCGCAGCACTCCCGCTTCGTCGAAGAAGAAGCTCCGCTCCTGCGGCGCCCGCTCCGCCCGGAGCTGCAGCACTTCGTAGGTCCGGCCGTCCACCTCCTTCCGGCCGCCGTAGCTCAGCGTGCCGGCCTCCAGCTCCGCCTTCAGGTTCAAGAAGGCGTGCATCGGCATGAACGTCCCACCGAAGCCGACGTTACGCCCCTGGGGATCGGCGGCCGATTCCAGGAACTGCTTCTGCGACGTCATCAGCCGGAGGAGCTGCTTTCCGTCCGAGACGACGGTCTGGACGGGGGCGCCCTCGAAGAGCACCGTGTAGCGTGCCAGGTTCGGGCGCTGGATGACCCCCTTGACCCGGTACTCGAATTCTCGACCGCCGCCGCCGCGCGTGATCTTCATCTCACCGCGCAGCGTCTGGATCTTCTCCGCCGCCGCCAGGGCTCGCGCCTTCAGCGCCTCCGCCTGCTCGTCGGCGCGCGCCGCCAGGCCCAGCGCCAGCACGCCCAGCGCCGCCAGCAGTCCCGCATGCCGTCTCCTCATGCCGCCGCTCCTTTCCCGCCGCCGCCCGCGCGTCGGCCGTATCACTCTGTTGCCGATCCGGCACCGCGATCCCTCTCCTCGGCTCGCCGGCGGCGCGCTCCCGGAGAGGCACGCTTCAGGACGCCGGGGAACAGGTATCCTTTAGAGGACGGCGACCTCGCGCGCGTTACGCCTGCACGGAGCGCCGATGGCCGGACCCATTTGCTTAGACGCACCGATTAGACGGAAGGACCACCCCATGTCGCTCCGCAGGCTTCAACCGTTCGCGGTGCTCTTCCTCGCGCTGGGAGCGCTGCTCCCCGGTCGCGCGCTGCAGGAGACCCCGCCGCCTCGCCCGGGTGAAGGTCACCTGGTCCAGTGGGAAGGCTGGAGCTTCCGCTGGTCGGTCCGCCCGCGCGAGGGGATCGTGCTCAGCGACGTGTCGTTCCAGGGCCGCAAGGTCTTAAAGCACGCCTCCATCGTGGAGATCTTCGTGCCGTACGACCAGGGCCAGCCGCGTCCGGAAGACTCGCTGGACGGGATGGGCGTCAACCTGGTCGAGCTGCTCCCCGGAAAGGACTGCATCCCCGGCACGATCTGCCGCATGCTCAATGCCGAGGGCAAGGAAGAGGGGAAGCGGCTGGTGGGGCTGCACGAGGAATACACCGGCCTGAACTACCTGGGCGACCAGGGCCGCTCCTACGGCAAGATGCTGGTGCTCTGGGGCAGCTCCCGGCTGGGGAAGTACACCTACTTTCTCCGGTGGCGGTTCAGCAGCGACGGCAGCATGCACCCGGACGTGGGCCTCACCGGCCGCCTGGAGCATACCCGCCCCGGAACCACCACGCCGCACGGCACGCAGGTGGGGCGCGAATCGAACGGTGAGCCGGTCTTCGCGCCGTCGCACGTCCACAATTTCTACTACCGCCTCGACTTCGACATCGACGGCGCCGCGGACGACGTGGTGGAGGAATCGAGCCACAAGCAGGACCAGCCCGGCCGGAGCCTCACCGCCCAGGACCAGTGGACGCCGGTGCTCCGGGAGGGCGGCCGCAGCCTCGACTCGGACGCGTTCCGCACCTGGCGGGTGGTCGACAAGAATTCGAAGAACGCCCTCGGACACCGGCGCTCCTACGAGCTGATGCCGGGCGGCAACGGCCGGTTCCGCGGCGCGGCGGAGGAGGCGTTCACCCAGGCCGACCTGTGGGTGACGCGCTACCGCCCCAACGAATTCCCGCTCAGCTCCGAGGTCCCGGTCCCCACCCGCCTCGCGCTGCCGCTCTTCACCAACCGGGAGCCGCTGGCGGAGCAGGACGTGGTGGTCTGGTACACGATGTCGGTCCACCATATCCCCCGCACGGAAGACTGGCCCGCCATGCCGGTCGTCTGGGCCGGCTTCAACCTGATGCCGAGAGACTTCCTGGACGGCAGCCCTTTGCGGCCGCAGTAGCGGCCGGTTGAGGGTCTAGCGTTTAGGGTGTAGGGTGTAGGAGCTCGGCAGCCTGGCTCACCCAAACCGACGCGCACGGCTTCATCGGTAAGCGTCGCGCTGGGGCCGGACCGACCGTGCGCGGGAGGTTCGGATTCCGCACTCCGTCCTCTGCACTCCGCCCTAAAGTCATCCGCTCGCACGTCTCCCTATCTCCTGACGAGGCCCTGACCGTGACGTTTCCTTTCTCACCCATCACCTATCTGGAGCCGCTCGACGTGGGGCGGGAGATCCAGCTCGACGCGCGGACGATGGAGGCGCTGGTGTTCCGGCAGATCCGAGTCTCGGAGGCGTTCACCCTGCGGGACTCCGCGGGCGACTACTTCCGGGCCAGCCTGCGCGAGGCGGGTCCCCGGGGTGGGGCGGCCGTGGTCTACGAGCGGATGGAGCGCTCCCCGGAGAGTCCGCTGCAGCTCTCCCTCTACTGCGCGGTGCTCGCCCGGCAGCGGATGATGCTGGTGACCCAGAAGGCGACGGAGCTCGGGGTAGTCCGGCTGCAGCCGCTCTTCACGGAGCACTCGGTTCCGCCGGAAGGGCTGCAGCATGAGAAGGCGCACGCCTGGCCCAACCAGGCGCTGCGGGCGGTGCGCCAGTGCCGCCGCGCCAGCGTGCCGGAGGTCCGCCCTACCGTGCCGCTAGCCGAAGCCGTGCAGTACCCCACCTGGCAGCGGGCGGAGGCGCGCTTCTACCTGGATGACCGCGCCGCGGAGAAGACACAGCTCTGGCGCGGCCCGCGGGAAGTGGTGCTGGCGGTCGGTCCCGAGGGCGGCTGGAGCGACCCCGAGCGCAGCCTCCTCCAGGCCTCCGGCGCTCTTCCCCTCGCCCTCGGCGGCCGCGTCCTCCGCTCCGAGACGGCGGTACTGGTCGGCGTTACCCTCCTGCAGCACCTGCTGGGCGACCTGCAAGTCTAATCAGCCCGAGCGGAGGTGTAAGAAAAGGGGATAGGGGGATGTATTGGGGATGGGGGGGATGTTTGGGGAAGCTAGCCGCGCCGCGGCTCGACTGATCCCGTGGAGCCAGCAGCGCCGCTGGCGTGACCGTCACCCGAGCATGGAGCCAGTTTCGGTTCCCGCACGCCAGGACTGAATCCCATCATCCCCTCATCCCCGTTCCTACATCTCCTCATCCCCTGAGAAGGTCCGGATCGCCTATTGCTCCACGGTCAGGTCGTCGATCAGCAGCGCGCCTTTTGGTTTGCGGGTGTCGTCCGGCTCTACCACGTAGACGGCTTCCAGCGAGATCGGGCCGGGGAGGTCTTCCGAGAGGGGGACGCGGAGCTCGCGCCAGGTGTCTTTCCAGTCGACGTTCCGGGCGATATCGACCAGGTGGGACGCTCCCTTCGCGTCCCGCAGCCGCGCGCGGAGCCAGGTGCCGAGTCCGTCACCAAAGACCCAGAGCTTGAACGCCAGCGGCTGGCCCAGCGGACGGCTGGCGAGGGCGTAGACGGCGCGGGTACCGGTGCCGGTGGTGAGGTCGTATTCCAGCCGCAGCGCGCGGGAGCCGGAGCGGGCTTTGCCGGCGCTGATCTGCACGGAGCCCTGCGCGCCGCCCGCGGTCTGGACTTTCCAGGCGCCGTCGGTCTCGAAGTCGTCCAGCGCCTTCGCGGCGCCGACCGCCACTTCCACCATCGCCTCGCCGGCGACGCCGTTCACCAGTGCCCGGACCACGCCGCGCGCCGCCGCTTCGCCCGTCAGCAGCGTGCCGTCCGCGGCGAGCGTCCCGAGCTCCGGCGTGGCCTCCCACCGCACCTCGCCGGGCAGCGCCAGCGGCCGGCCGCGGGAGTCGACGGCGCGGACCGTGAAGGTAGACTGCAGGCGGGTGCCGAGGCGGGTGCTGCCGGTGACGACCACCTGCGACGGCCGCGGGTAGACGCGCACCGGGATCTCGCCCGCGGCGGCGCCGGCTTCCACGCGGATCCGGCCTTCAAGATACTCCGCGCCGGCGGGCGGCGAGGCTTCGGCCGAAGCGACGAAGCGGCCGTCCCGCACCGTCCCGAGCGCAGGATCGACACTCCAGCGCGCCGCTTCGGCCGGGAGCGCCACCGGGTTGTAGTGCTGGTCCTCACCCGTGAGTGAAAGAGGCACTTCGGCACCGGCCAGCGCCGCCACTTCGCCCGGGGTGGTGATGATGCGCACCGCCTCGCCCTTCGGCGCGGTGCTGAAGACGAGCAGGCCGTTTGCGACGGGGCGCTCCCGGCCGTCCGACGGTCGGTTCAGGATGCTGCCGCGCATCCAGAGAGTGGTGGAGCCGCCGCCGTCCATGTTCAGCGCGTCGGTGCAGCCGAGATCGACCATCGCCTGCGCCAGCTCGGGCAGGCTCATCCCGATGCTCTGTCCGGGCAGGCGCCCGTCCACCGTAAACAGGTAGAGCTTGCTGCCGTTGAAGCCGATGGCGGTGCGCGGATGGCGGGTGCGCGCAAAGGCGCCGTCGATGCTGCCGGCTTCCTTCTCGATCGAGACGCGGCCGTTGCGCACGAGGCGCGGCCCACCGCCGAGCAGCTGGTCTCCGGGGCCGACGGCAGGGTCGAAGTCGATCTTCAGCTCCAGCACGTCGTCCGGCTTCAGGCCGCGCAGCAGGAAGCCCGCCGGTCCGGAGCCGGAGAGCACCCAGCCGCCGGGCGCGATCGGCGCGTTCCCGGCACCGCTCTGGACCGCCCGCACCCGCGCCCGGTGGACTACTCCGTTTTGCAGCGGGAACTGCTCGGGCTCCAGGTAGACTTCCGTCCCCTCGGCAGAGGTACGTGTAGACGGCCCGAACCACGGGGTATAGATCACCAGCTGGTTTGCGCCGCGCGGGTGGTTCACGGAGGTGATCTCGCGCTCGATGCCGCTGGGGAGCGCCAGCTTGCCGGTGGCGCGGAAGATCTGGATCGACGGAGTCCCGCTCTGGGGGAGCACCAGGCAGGAGCGGTTGAACGGGGTCCGGATCACCTCGCCGTTTAGAATGGCGGCATTTGTGGGGATGCCCGGCTGCTGGGTGCTGGGGTAGTAGAAGAAGTCGCCGTTCACGCCGGCGATCGGGTAGCGGGTCTCCTGCGTCAGCCGCTCGGCCTGGCGGGAAAGCGGCTCCAGGCCGAGGGTGCCGCCGCGGCCGAGGGAGACCCCGAGCTGGATCAGCGGCTGGGTGGTGTCCACTTCCACCGCGTAACAGACGTTCGGACCCTCCGCGGAGGCGCGGGTCCACTGCAGGAGCCGCACCCCCGGCCCGATGAAGCGCTCCGAGCGCTCCTGGGCCGCGGCGCCGGCGCAGAGGGCGAGCACGGCGCATAGAATGAAGACGAGCGAGGTGCGGCGGCGGATCACAGAACCGGGCAAGGCGGGCATGGCACTAATATCCGGCGGGCGGGTGTCGATTTGACGTGAACTGAGGCGCCGCCTATCATGTCGGCCGGGAGACTAGAGAATGATCAGTCGGAGCGCCAAGCGGCGAATTAAGAAGATCCTGCTCTGGATGGAGGTGACGCTGATCCTCGTCCTGGGAGCCGGCATGGGCGTGGCGCTCGGCGTATTCTACCAGATGAATCGCCTCCTGCCGCCGGACGCCGCGCTGGACACCTACCGCGCGCCGGTGGGCACCAAGATCTACTCTTCGGACGGCGTGCTGCTGGCCAAGCTGGCGGAAGAGAACCGCGAGCCGGTGCCGCTGGAGAAGATCCCGAAGACGATGCAGGACGCGATCGTCGCGATCGAGGATGCCCGCTTCTACAGTCACAGCGGTCTCGACTACAAGGGTCTGGCACGCGCCCTCTGGACCAACGTGAGCGGCCGGGAGCTGGCGCAGGGCGCCAGCACCATCACCATGCAGCTCGCGCGGAACATGTTCTTCAGCCAGAAGAAGAAGATGTCCCGGAAGGTCAAAGAGATCCTGATGGCGGTCCAGATCGAGCGGAAGTGGACCAAGCGCCAGATCCTGGAAGCCTACCTGAACCAGGTTTACTTCGGAGCCGGCGCCTACGGCGTGCGCTCCGCGTCGCAGACCTACTTCCGCAAGAACCTCGACGACCTGACGCTGGAAGAAGCCGCACTCCTCGCCGGGCTGCCGCAGCGGCCCAGCGCGTTCAACCCGTTCCAGGTCCACGCCGAGGAGGGGAACTACAAGCGCACGAAGGCCCGGCGCGACGACGTGCTGGAGCGCATGGCGCAGCTCGGCTTCGTGACGCGCGAGCAGGCCGAAGAGGCGAAAGAGAAGCCGGTCAAGGTAGCCAAGAGCCGCCCGCAGACCGTCGGCTACTTCAAGGCGAAGTATTTCTGCCAGTACGTGGTGGACGAGCTGAAGGAGCGGTACGGCTACGACCAGGACCTGATCGAGAAGGCGGGCCTTAAAGTCGTCACCACGCTGAACTGGAAGATGCAGCAGGAAGCGGAGAAGGCGGCGAAGCAGGGGCTGGCCAAGTACAGCGGCTGGGGCAACGTCTCCGAAGTGGCGCTGATCTCGCTCGATCCCAACAGCGGCTACATCCGCGCGATGGTCGGCGGCGTGCAGGAGCCGTGGGACAAGTACCAGTTCAACTGCGCCACGCAGGCGAAGCGGCAGCCGGGCTCGTCGTTCAAGACGTTCGTCTACGCGGCGGCGCTGCAGGCGGGGAAGACCCCCTACTCCAGCGTAAACGGAAACGCCGCAATCCGGATGCCGGACGGCACGGTCTGGGCTCCGAAGAACCACGGCGGCGGTGGCGGCGGAATGATGTCGTACCGCAGCGCCTTCCAGAGCTCCGTCAACGGGGCGGCGGCGAACGTCTGCTACGACGTGGGCCCGCGCAACGTGGCCAACCTGGCGATGCGCCTCGGCCTGGAAGGTCCGATCCCGGCGTACCCGTCGATCGCGCTCGGGACGATCGAGGCGACGCCGCTGGAGATGGCCACCGCCTACGCGCCGTTTGCCGCGCGCGGAAAGAAGGCGGAGCCGCTGGCGATCCTCCGGATCCAGAACCAGGACGGCGAGATCGTGGAGGACGTGCAGCCGAAGGTGAAGGACTCCGGTCTGACCCCGCAGACGGTAGAGGGAATGGGCGAGCTGACCCGCGCCGTGGTAACGAGCGGGACCGGACGGGGCGCCAGCCGCGTGCCGAACGCCCACGGCAAGACCGGCACTACCGAGAAGAACACCGACGCCTGGTTCGTGGGCTACGTTCCCGGCGAGCTGGTGACGGCGGTCTGGGCGGGAAACCGGAACAACCGGCCGATGTCGCACAGCCTCTACGGCGGCACGATCTGCGCGCCGATCTGGGCGGACTACATGGAAGACGCCGTGAAGCTCAACCCGGCCAACAAGAAGAGACCGAAGGTGGAGACGCTGGCGAAGGAGGCGCGTCCGCGGCGGGCTCGCCCCCGGCCGGCGCCGGCGGCGCCTTCCGCGGACGAGAACGACCGCAACCGCGTGAGCGCTACGGTCTGCTCCGTGAGCGGGCTCCTGGCCCGGGACGGCTGCGAGAGCACGGAGCGGCTGGAGTTCCGGCTGGGACAGCAGCCGCTGACCCGCTGCACCCTCCACACCGGCGAGAAGCCGAAGCAGGACGCCAAGAAAGAGGAGTCGCAGAAAGCAGACGCCCCGGACGCCGGGACGCTCGCCCCCGCAGCCGCCGGCACGAGCGACTGACGCCCCCTCGCGCCCCTGACATGGGAAAGACCGGGATGGCAGCTACTCGCCATCCCGGTCTGCTTTTGTCCGGCCCCGAAAACGCGCGGCTCGCTCAGCGCGGCTCCGGCAAGGTAAAGAGCGCGCCTACCCGGCAGCGGAGGTCCGGGATCAGCTCCGGCGCGGTCAGCTCGTCTTCGTCGCCGAGCCGCTCCACCGTCCCGTCCGCGCGATAGACGTGAACTGCCCTCAGCTCGGGGTTTACCCGCCAGACCAGCGGAACGCCGGCGCGGAGGTACTCCTCGACCTTGAGGTCGATCTCGTACGCCGTGTCGTTGGGGGAGAGCACCTCTACCGCCAGATCGGGGGCGATCCTGACGTGCCCCCGCGGGATGCGCTCCTCCGGAAGGCGCCCGCGGCGGATAAAGGAGACGTCCGGCCTCCGCACCTTCCGCGGATGGTTCCGGAAGCACTGGTAGCTCGCTCCCGACTCGAGCGCCCAGCCAAGCCCCTGATCCTGTCCCAGCGTTGCCAGAAGCTGCAGGATCCGTGCGGCAACCCAGCTCGCGAAGCTCCCCGTGCCCTTCTTCACCAACCGCCCCTTCACGAGCTTGAATCCCTTTCCGCCGCCTGCCAGCTTCAGCAAGGATTCCGGCGTGTGGGTTGGCTCCGGCACGGCTGCGCTCATGGCACTTCTCCCAAAGCAGCGGACGGCATGGTCCTATCTCACAATACGGGAACACCCGTTCCCGGCTCGGTGGCGGAGAACTGGGGCGGCTTAGAACCGGTCCAGCTCGGAGATGAACGGCTCGCCGGCGGGGAAGAGCTGGTCCGCAAGCTCCAGCGCGCCCTCGCCGGAGACGCGCGCCAGCTCCTGGGAGACGGCCTCCGAAGGGGAGAGGTAGCCGCAGGCGAGCTGGGAGAAGACCTGGATGCTGCTCTCCAGGTACGGCTCGGCGGGGGCGTCGGGGCGGAGGTGGACGCGTGCGCCGTCGTGGGAGACGGTGACCGGCTCGGAGTTCTCCGGCAGCGCGTCATCGGAGATTCGAAAGCAGAGCGCGCCCGGCATCGCTCCGGCGGTCTCCGCGGCGAGCCGCAGCATGCCGGGGAGATCGACTACCCGGAACTGGAACATCGGCCGGGTGGTGACGATGCTCCGCGGCTTGAAGCCCTCCCGCAGGGGGGCCGTGGAGTGCAGGAGGCCGCTGGCGCAAAGCGAGACCGAGTCGGCGTGCCACTCGATCGACTCGCCGCCGAACTCGGAGAGGGAGCCGATCAGCGCGCGCCAGGCCCTCGGAGAGGCGGCGTCCATCTCCAGCACTCGCAGCACGCGACCGCCGTAGTTGTCGCGCGCTTCGGTGGAGATCAGGTAGCCATCGATCCGATTCTCGCCGACGCAGCGCGTGGTGAGGACGGGATCGCCGCAGACCCGTTGCCAGCGCGGCTCCGGCCGGGCGAGGGCGCAGGTGGCGCGCTCCAGCCGCTCCGTATAGAACCGCGTGAGCCGCGGGACGTCCTCCGGCTGGGCCAACCGAACCGTCCGGCGCTCGGAGAACGCCGGCAGGCAGTTGGGGCGGCTCCAGAAGTGGCAGTGATTGCCGCCCAGCTCGTAGCCGAACTTACGGTAGTAGCGGAACGAGAACGGGAAGAGGACGGAAGCGGGCACCCCCTGCGCGCGCAGGTGACGGAGGCTGTCCCGGATCAGCGCGCTGGCGTAGCCCTGGTTCTGCTGCTCCGGATCGGTCGCCACGTGCCGGATGCCGCCCAACGGCACCGCCGCCCCCCGGATTCGGAGCTCCGCCCGCAGCAGGGTGAGGCAGGAGACCACGCGGTCCCCGAGGGCGACCACCCGGAGCTCGTCGGAGCTGCCGGGATGGGCCGGCGGGGCCTCGCCTTCCAGGTTGAAGGCTGCGCGCTGAAGCCGCCAGGCCGCCGCCCGCTCCTGGGAGTCGGCGCCGCGAACCTCCGGCAGGCGGTGCCGGACGGGCTGGGGAGGAAGCTGTAGATGGGGTGCCGCTGTACTTGCCACGACATTCTCCGGGCAGCCGACGTCCGTAATGATACCCCCGCAATCCGCCCGACTGCCAGATTCGGGATCGAGCGCCGAATCGAGCCGCGGGTCCCCGGCGCCGCGTCGCGCGCTCGTCCATAGGCGCTGCCGATACCCGGTATGAGAACTTCGATGAAACAGCTCTGCGGGTGTGTACGTCTGAGGAGCCGGAGCGATTCTCCGTGACAGGCGGGCCTCCAGCCAAAATCGCTGACAGCCTGCCACCCTGGCCCGTAATCTATATTCGGGAGTGCGGACATGTCCGCACCCGCGGTTTCTCACCCCGGCCCAGGCCGAACCCCGGAAGGAGGTGATACGCAGATGAAGAAGCTAGCCCTCATCCTCGCAGCGCTCGGGATGGCCGTCTCCGCCTTTGCGGCGAACGTCGAGTCCGGACTGAAGCCCGGCGAGCGATTGTCGCCATTTGACGTGGTGGACATCTCCGGCCCCGACAAGGGAAAGCAGCTCTGCATCGTTTGAAAGAACGGTGGATCGCCGAACGTCGTTGCCTTTGTCAAGGACGAACCGGCGAAGGCTGCCAGTTTGGCAGCCCAGATCGAAAAGCTTGTTGAGACGCACAAGGGAGACAACCTCCGCGGCTGGGTGGTGTACATGGGCGGTGCGGAGTCGAAGCCCGCGCTCGAGAAGGCAGTCGCCGACAAGAACGTGAAGCTCGCCGTCACCTTCCTGCCCGAGGGACCGAAGCAGGCCAGCCTGGCCCGCTACAAGGTCAACCCGGAAGCGAAGAACACCGTGCTGCTCTACAATCGCCAGCAGGTGCAGGGGAACTTCGTGAACGTCGACGAGAAGTCGTTCGACCAGGTCGCGAAGAAGGCGGCTGAGATGCTCGGCAAGTAAGCCCGGCGTCGCAGCGCGGTATCCCGCCAGACGTGGCGGCCCACCCACTCGGGTGGGCCGTCGTGTTGTACCGTCCCGGGAGGTGCCCGGCGGCGGGAAGCCGAAACTGGTGGCGCATGAGCGCCGCAACCCCTTCCGTGGACAAACCCGGCTTGAAGCTCCGATTCCGCCGCGAGCACGGCCTGCTGCTGCTGTTCCTGGTAGTCTTCCTCGGCCTGGCACTCAGCGTGCCCCAGTTCGCCGGGCGGGACAACCTCCTGCTGGTGCTGCGCTTCCACGCGCCGATGGCCGTGCTGGCGACCGGCATGACGCTGGTGATCCTGACCGGCGGCATCGACCTCTCGATCGGCTCGATCGTGGCGCTCTCCGCGGTAGTGCTCGGCCTCGTCTGGAAAGGCACCGGCTCCGGTCCGCTCGCGCTCGCCGCCGCCGCCGGTACCGGCGCGCTCTGCGGCTTCATCAACGGCGCGCTCGTCTCCTGGGGCCGCGTGCCACCGCTCATCGTGACGCTCGCCACGCTCTCCGTCTTCCGCGGCGCGGCGTACGCCGTCGGCGGCAGCGACACCTTCAACGGCTTCCCCGCGTGGATGCTCTCGAAGAACTGGTACCAGTTCCTCTCGCTGCCTCCCGATCTCTGGCTGATCGCGCTGCTCTTCCTCGGCACCGGCCTCTACCTGGCGAAGACGAGCGGCGGTCGCGCCATCTACGCCGTGGGGCACAACGAGCAGGCCGCGCGCCTCTCCGGAGTCCCCGTCCGGCTCCTCAAGCTGCGCCTCTACACCGTGATGGGCCTCCTGGCCGGCCTCGCCGCGATTCTCTACGCCGGTTACTTCGAGAGCGTGCGCGCCAACGTCGGCGGCGGCTACGAGCTGATCGCGATCACCATGGTGGTGCTCGGCGGCACCAGCGTCTCCGGCGGCGAGGGGAGCATGGCCGGCACCGCCCTCGGCTTCCTCACCCTGATCCTGATCCAGAACGGCATGGAACTGGGCGGCCACCGCTGGAATCTCCCCACCGAGGCGCACGGAGTCGTCGTGGCGATCCTCCTCATTTCCGCTCTCCTGCTCGACGCCGGCTTCCGCCGGCGGGCACTCTCCAGGGTGTAGCGTGTAGGGGGTAGGGTGTAGGCCTGTGGGGACGGCGGTTGCCGTGCGGTAGGGGGCTCGCCAGGAGTTGACCTCTCACGGACCCAACCCGCAGAGCTCACTCCACCCGGTTCGGCTCCTCCTCCGGTGCCCAGCTAGAGCAGGAGCAACCGTGCTCGAATGGCGCACCTGCCTCCGGAAGATCTACACGCTACACCCTACACGCTACACCCTCGTATACTTCACACGGTCCGGCGCGCCCCTGGTTCCCCGCTCGTGGGGAGACGACTGCCACGCGGCCGGAAACCATGCTGCCGCCTCGCCCCGGCGGCTTGCTACACTCACGCTACGAGGAGCTTTCGATGGTTGAACGACGCGAAGGCGAGGTTACCATGAAGGGTAACCCGATCACCCTGCTCGGCCCGCGGATCGAGGCGAATGAGGACGCGCCGGAGTTTACCGCGCTGAAGAACCTGGTCACCCCGGTCAAGCTCTCCGACTCCAACGGTAAGGTCCGCGTCCTCCTTTCCGTGCCGTCGCTCGATACCCCCGTCTGCTCCCTGGAGACGAAGCGCTTCAACCAGGAAGCCGAGGGCCTGGGCGGCGACGTGGAGATCCAGGTGGTGAGCATCGACACGCCGTTCGCGCAGAGCCGCTGGTGCGGCGCCGAAGGCGTGAGCAACGTGGTGACCCTCTCCGACTTCCGCGACCGCGACTTCGGCAAGAAGTACGGCGTGGAGATCGAGGGTCTCGGCATCTACGCCCGCGCGGCGTTCGTGGTCGACCGCCAGGGCGTGGTCGTCTACAGCGAGTACGTGCCGGAAGTAGCCCAGGAGCCGAACTACAGCGCCATCCTGGACGCCGCCAAGGCCGCTATCTAAGCGCTTCCGTTCTGGACGCGAAGACGCGAAGTTCTGAAAGCACGCGAAGAGGGCCGTGACTCGCCGTGAGTTACGGCCCTTTGCGTGTACAGAGAGGAGGAGGCGGCCTCCCAGCCTCACTCCGGAGGCTCCTCCGAAGCGACCAGGAAGAAGTGGGCGATCGGCTCCGCGCCGGGGATTTGCAGCACCACTTCCACTCGCTGGCCCTTCACTCGGGTCAGGTCCCGCTCCGTCGCTTTCGGATTATGTACGCGAGCAGATTCTAGCGCCTCCTCGGTATTCTCCGCGTGGAACCACTCATTCCCGGCGTAGAGCCACGCGGCGGGGACACGTCGCAGGTGCAGCGTTCCGCTCATCAGCGCCGCTTCCAGCCGGTCCTCTTCCTCGAAGCCGCGTCCGAGCACGAACGCCCGTTCGCCAGCGCCTGGCCGGGCCTCCGTGCCGTCGAAGAGCGCAACCGTATCCGCGCAGACGCGGAGTGCGTACCGCCTGGACACCGCGGAGAGAGCTGTGATGGGGACCGGTCGTCCGGTACTCAGCGTGCGCAGGAGCGGCGGCGGCAGCGAGTGCAGCAGGCGCAGCATCGGCCGGCTCTGCTCCAGATCCGCTTCCAGCAGCGAGGACAGACCTCCGAAACCGCGGCTCTCCCACCGCTGCACCAGGACGTCCGCCTGGCCTGGCGTGAGACTCCCGCCGATTTCCAGTAGATCGGGGAGCGCTAGAGCCTGACTCTGACGGATCCTGCGTTCCCAAGCCTCCACCCGACGGGCGGGCGGCTCCACCGCTCTAGAAGCAGCCCACGCTACATGCCGGAACGACAGGTAACCGCGCTCCAACCGGCAGTGCCGGCTGAAGCTGCGGCACACCCGCTCCAGCACCCTGGCCGCCGGCTCTTGCACCGTGACCATCGGACTATGGATCGCGTCGCTCCCGTAGCCATCCGCCACGATCGGGTAAGGGAGATGCGCCGACAACCGCTCCAACACGTCGGCTAGTAGGTTCGGGTGCTCCGGCTTCACCTTCTCGGGTTTCGGAAGGCTGATCGGGAGCTGTAACTTTCGCACCTGCTCATCCAGCTGCGGCTCCGAGATTGAGTAATGGAATGAGCCGGGGTGAACCTCTTCCTGAAAGGTCGTCTCCACGCGAGTATGGCTTCGGTCGTCGCCGTAGCTACCCAGGGTGCGAACACGGACACGCAGCCGCGCATCCGGGCCAACGTCCTCGAGCGAGAGCTCCGCTCGCACGCGTTGCGCGGAGTGGAACGGGATGGGGACATCACGCCCGGTCTCCTCGTCGATGCGATGCGCCAGGCTCCCCAGCCCTCCGGCCACGATGCTGGCTGCCATCTGCGCTGAGATCGGCACCCGATCTCGTTCGCGAGGGAAGGAAAATCGAATCGACTCCCCCTGCCACAGTGCGGCCTGACCCTCTGCCGGAAGCGTTGAGTAGAGTCGGCCCGCGGCATCCAGGCCGTTGAACCCTCGAAAGCGCTCCGGGTCCAGGATCAGAAGCCGGCGCTGCTCCCTCAGCAGCGCCCCTCGCTCAGCGCGAGACGGCGGCGGCCCGAGGGGCACTCGCCGGATCGACGTGCCGTCCTCCTCTCGCTCCACGACGATACGGCCGTGCAGTCGCTCGTCGATCTCACCCAGCCGCCGGCGCCACTCTTCCGGACCCCGGCGCGCGAGGGCCGCAACCTCCGGGCTGCCGGCGAGCCGCCGCCACTCCTCCAGCAACTCCCGCAGGGCGGCCACTTCACCTTCGGGGCAGCCGCGCAGGGCCAGCTCCCGCCGGCGGGCCGCCAGGCTCTGGATCAGCACCAGCTCCGGCTTGCCGGCCCGCGTACGCTGCACCCACTGGTAGTCCAGGTGGTCTGCCACGACCGCGAGGATTTCGTGGGCCGGGCGGCTCCGTGCGAAGAGGGTGATCCGCTCGTCCGCCACCTCGGAGCCTGCCGCGACGGGCGCGCCCGTGAGGCGGGCGATCCTGGCGAGGAAGCCGGCCAGCGGCTCTTCCCGGGCGGTGACCGTCACCTCCGCCTTCAGTCTCGGATCGCTCTCCAGCGGCCCGCTCGACTCGGCCGACACCCGGATCGACGCGGAAGTCCCGGCGAGACAGCTTACACCCGCCAGGTGCAGCGCTGCCCGGCGGGTGAGCCAAAGGCAGTGTAATGGCGGTCGCATAGCGCATCTGACGCCGGTGCGGCGGAGCAGTTTCGGAGGGAATGCGCTCCACCGTTGCGTGCCGGCCCGGCGAGGAAGGCAATGGAAGCTACCATCCCGAACGAGCAGGCATGAGCCGCCCCCGCCGCTTCCGCTGGCTGCGCTTCGCCCCGTTGCTGCTCGTGCTGGTGGTCGGCATCGGCTGGGGCCGCAAGGCGCTGACCCCACCGCTCCACGTGGCCCGTTTCGCGGACGGGACCACGGTGACGGTGCACGAGATCGACTGGGGTCCGGGGAACGAGTACGTCGATGGAACCGCGTGGGACCGGCTGATCGCTCCATTCATGTCGCCCTGGAAGCGACCGCAAGTCCGGAGTGTCCACGCCCCCGATCCCCAGACGCCGGTGATCTGGTTCTCGGACCAAGGACCCTCCGCCGGAGCGTGGGACGACATCTCGGTCTTCGACGAGCATGGGTGCGAGTCGCGGGCTACCGCGGCCTGGACCCGATTCGTCTCCGCTTCGTTCACTCCCTCCGGTAACCAGTTGAGGTTGGTCGGGCTCCACTCGCTCGCGCCTCCGGCGTATCCACGCCGGGGAAGGCTGTTGGGCGTACGGTTCTGGGACCGCAGCGACCGTATCCTCGGAGAGGTCCGGCTCGCCAACCCATCGCGAGGCACGCATCCCTCGTGGCAGGATGAGCCTCTGAAGCTGAGCGAAGCACTCGACGATCTCCACCGGATCCGGCTGGATCACTTCAAAACCGGCTTCCCTCTCGGAGGCGGGTGGACGCATCCGGTGCTCTACGGCAATACCAAGATTGGCCTCGAGATTACGCGCGGAGGCCGCCCAACCGTGGATTGGGTGCCGTACTACGCATCGATCCACGACGCCACTGGCAACACCTATCCCGGCCTGCGCCACCAGGGAATGGGAGGGCCGAGAGCACGAATACACCAGCTCAGTGATCTCGTCACGCTTTTCCCGGATGACGAGATCTACCGCGTGAAGGTCGCGTGTGGTCGCACGCGCACTGCCAGCTTCGCGCCGGACGAGTTGTGGACACTCCCCGATGTTCCGCCGGCAGACGCCGGCGGCGAATCGAAGCCGGTAGTGGTGGCACGTGACGGCCTGGAATTACAGGGCGAGGTGGTCCGCGAAGCCGAGACACGCTCACTGCAGCTTCAGGTGTCGATCAATCACGGAACGCCGGATCTCTACCTCACGGTCGTCCGTGCCGTCGACGAATCCGGCCGAGAAATCCAGCTTCCGTCGGAGGTTGCAAACGGATACTCCGGTCCGAGCATCCACTACTTTCCCACCAATTCGTCCACTCGCTATGACCTCCCCGTCCCCCGGTGGGGGAGGAAGGTCACCCTCACGGTAGCGGTGCAGCGCGCGAAGTGGGTGGAGTTCACCGCCACGCCCGCGCGTCCTGCCGAGGCGGACACGGGCGCTGTGAGATAATACCTGCACATCGGAAGGTAAGCGCCAATACGATGCTGAACGGGCGGGTATGTCCCGCCCCCGCCGCTTCCGCTGGCTGCGCTTCGTCCCGCTGCTCGCCGTGCTGGTGCTGGGGATCGTCTGGGGCCGGAAGGCGCTCACCCCACCGCTGCACGTCGCCCGCTTCGCGGACGGCACCACGGTGACGGTCCACCGGATCGACTGGGGGCCGAGCACCTACGTGGAGGGTGCCTGGTGGCAACAGCTACTCGTGCCAATTCTCCCGGCTCGGTGGGGGCCGCGGATTCACGAGAAGACCGACCTCCAGCAGACTACGCCCGTTCTCTGGCTATCGGAAACGGGACCCATTGCAAAGCAGTGGTTTGCCGCCACGGTGTTCGATGAGCTGGGCAACGAAACGCTCGTCGGCGTACAGCACTGGGCAGTGAGCGGGGGTGACGTCTACCCAATGCCACTCAATCCGTACCCGCGCCGTTCTCACACTCTGGGGATTCGGTTCTGGCGGTGGGATGGCAAGCGTCTGGGGGAGCTCCGATTGAAGAATCCGCGGCTATCTCAAGACCCGCAGCAGATTCCGGAACGCCTTCCCGCGCGTCGTTCCCTGGCTGGCTCCCGAGTCAGCCTGGTTGGCTTTCGCACCGGACTTCCCAGTTCCTCGCACGACGCATTCGCGCGCGAAACCGAAATGCTGTTCGAGGTGTCAAGGGGCGGCGCCACTGACGAGACCTGGATCCCCGTCGGCGCATCGGTTACGGACGCAACCGGGAATCGATTCGACCTGCCTTCCAAGATGGGTCGGGAACGGCGCGGCCCCCTGCACCGGCTCTACTTCGAGGGTAATCTGTTCCAGAGCGAGCAGGGCTACCACATTCAGGTCGCGTGGGCTCGCAGCGTTCGCGCCCGCTTCTCCGCGAGCGAGCTGTGGACCCTGCGCGACATTCCGATGCCGCGGTTCGGGGAGCGAACTCCCTTATCGAGGCAGACGAGGTTTGGGGCGGCCAGGCTCACGGCGGTGGAGCTAAGTCGAGAGTACCGGGACGGCCGCCCGGAGCTCCAAATACAGTCAAACTCGGGCGAGTTCAACCCGCACGTCTCGCTCGTGAGCGCGGTCGACGATCGGGGTAGGAAGCTGCAGGTGCGACCGGACTGGGAGGATGGGCTCTCATTCGGTCCGGACTTCACGCTTTACAGTCTGCCGTTTACGCGCGGCATCAACGCCAAGTCGGTGACGCTTACCCTGGCGTTGCAGTACCCGAAGTGGGTAGAGTTCACCGCTGCGCCGACCTGGCCGGCGAAGAAGGGGGCGTCCACCGCAGCGAAGTAGCCTCTGGAGGTGACCCTTCGCGTCCTTCCAATACTTCGCGCCTTCGCGTCCGTTCGGAAGTCCTCCGCGCGAGAGCGTCAGGCAGTGAGGCCGAGGTAGCGGGGCTGCCAGTCGGGGAAGACGCGGTCCAGGTGCGGGTTGTGCAGCCGGCGCTCCACGATCTCGCCCAGGATGTCCCGGTAGTCGGTGGTGACGCGCAGGTTGCCGTCGCGGTCCAGCTCGTCCTTGGAGAGGCCGGGCCAGCGGCCGTAGACCTTGCCGCCCCGGATGCCGCCGCCGAGCAGGAACATGGCGCTGCCGCGGCCGTGGTCGGTGCCGAGGCCGCTGTTCTCGTGGACGCGGCGCCCGAACTCGGTCATCGCGACCACCGTCACGCGCTTCATCCGGCGCTCCAGGTCGGCGTGGAAGGCGTGGAGCGACTTCCCCAGGTCCTGCATCAGGCCGCTCATCAGCGTCACCTGCGCCACGTGGGCGTCCCAGCCGCCGAGGTCGACGGAGGCGATCTCCAGGCCCACGTCGGCCTTGATGAGCTGCGCCACCTGCTTGAGGCCGCGGCCCAGATCGGTCTCCGGATACGCGGCGCCGCCGGAGGGGGCGTAGTCGTCCGGCTTCAGGCGGTCGAGCCGGCCGAGCAGCTCGAAGATGTGCCCGCCCGCGGTGCGGGCCGCGTCGCCTTCGCCGGGATAGAGCTCCGTCAGCAGGTCGCGGTAACCGGACGGCCAGCCATCCGGAACGGCCAGGCGGAACTCCGAGAGGGAGCGGACGGCGGTCGCCTGGGTGCTGCCCTGGAGCGACTTCGGCAGCACGTCGCCGAACGCGACGGCTCGCATCGGGGAGCTGTTGCCGGTCTCGCGGGTCGCCAGGTGGCGGCTGATCCAGCCGCTGGCGGTGCTGTTCCCGTCCGAGACGCCGCGCTCCATCGTCTGCATCGCCTCGAAGTGGGAGAGGGTGGTGTCCGGGCTGCCGCAGGCGTGGACCACCGCCAGCCGCTTCTCCTGGAACAGCTCCGCCAGCGGCGCCAGGTCCGGGTGCAGCCCGAAGAAGCCGTCCAGGTCCACGGCGCCGGCCGCCTTCCCGGGGTCGGCGATCGCCAGGGTGGGGCGCTGGCGCTGGTAGGAGGGGTCGGCGAACGGCGGGACGGTGTGGACGCCGTCCATGGCGCCGCGGAGGAAGATCACTACCAGCACGTCGCCGGCCCCCGGCGCTTCGGCGAAGACCATCCGCGGGCGGGCGGCGCCGCGCAGCAGGTCGCGGCGGGAGAGGGAGCGAGTCGCGGGCATCGGTTCTACCTCCACTGGAACTCCGGCGCGGAGAGCAGCATGGCGAGCTGCGGACCCGCTGCGTCCTCTTTTCGGCCCTCGGCCAGGGCGGCCAGCTTCTTTAGCACCGGCTCGGCCAGCGGGCGGCCCAGCACCAGGCGCGAGAGGGAGCGCGCGACCTCCACCGGCTCCTTCTTCCCCGTGGCGCGGGCGAGGCCCGGGGCGTCGACCGACGTGCCGTCGATCTTGCCGTTCAGCAGGTCGAGCGCGAAGTTCCACCGGGCGAGCAGGCTGGGGGTCCAGGCGTCGACTCGCTCCGGGTAGCCGTCCGGCATGGTCCACTTGTACGGGAGCTGGCCCATCCGCTCCAGGTAGGGGAGCACCCCGACGCCCTGGGTGTCGGCATTCAGCACGCGCAGCGCGGAGACCGCGTAGTCGAACGGCCGCTTCAGCTTCCGGTCGGGGCCCCGCTGCAGCTCCCGGCTGCGGAACAGCTCCGAGAGGACCTGGCGAAGGTCGCCGTCGGTCTTCGTAAAGACCTCCGCGAGCCGGGCGGTGAGGCGCGGCTGCGGGCGGTCCGAGACGAAGCGGCGGCAAAGCTTGCGCGCGATGAACCGTGCCGTGCTGGGGTGCCCGCAGACGAGGTCGATCACCTGCTCGCCGTCTTTCAGCCCCTGCCCGGGGGGAATCTTCACGCCGAGCACCCGCTTGGGGCCGTCGTCGTGGTGCTGCGGCTCGAAGGTGAAGTCGCCGGGCCAGAAGCTGAAGCCTTTCTTGTAGCTCCAGCCGCTGAAGCAGCGGGCCACTTCCTGGATGTCTTTCAAGGTGTAGCCGCCGTCCACGCCGAGCGTGTGCAGCTCCAGCAGCTCTCGCGCGTAGTTCTCGTTCGCGCCGGAGCCGGTCTTCGGATCGCGCTTGTGGTTCTTGTCGTTGTCCAGGTAGAAGAGCATCGCCGCGCTGTGCGCGGAGGCGGAGACGAGGTCCCGGAACCGGCCCAGGGCGTGCTTCCGGATCTGGCGGTCGTCCACCGTCTTCAGCCAGGAGCATTCCGCCTTGAGCTGGCTGACGTTGAAGTGATCGGTCCAGAGCTCCACCATCACCTGCTCGAGCTGGCGGCTGCTGTAGACCGCGCGGAGCACGCATGCCTGCTGGAGCTCGATCGCCGCCTGGCCCTGGCCGACCTCCGGATAGGTCGCCATCTCGAAGTCCTGCGCGTCGGAGGCGTCCATGTTCAGCGTGTCGAGCGGGAGCAGGCGCATCCACGCGGCGCGGCTCTCGTCGATCGTCTCCGGCGAGAGCTGTTCCTCCAGGTAGGCGTCGGTGCCGATCTCCCGCACCCGTTCCAGGTCGCCCGGGCGGGGCCCGAACGCCGCGCGGTTGAGCAGCCGCCACGCCGGATCGACCGGCTCCGCTTCCGCCGCGCCGATCCGCTCCGGCAGCTCCGGGACGGAGAGCCGGCGGGTCACCTCGCTGCAGCCGGAGATCGCCGCGGCGCCGGCGGCGCCCGCCGCCAGCTTGAGCAGCTCCCCACGTGAGAGTCTCATCGCGCGCTCCCGTCTCACTCGCCGACCAGGAACTGCGGCTGCGCCTCCCCGTACGCCGGCCGCGCCGGGTGGGTGGCCTCGGCCGCGGGGGCGGGCTGTGCGGCCGGGGCCGTCCGCGGCTGCCGCCGCGCGATCGCCATGGCGCCCGCGCCGATGGAGATCGCGGCCGTGACCGGGAAGTAGATGAACCAGCCGACCACCGGCAGCCAGCCGGGCAGGGCGGTGCAGAGGGCGCCGCCGACCAGCGCGGCGATGGAGCGCTCCTGGCCCGTGGTGCGGCGGATGCGCGCGGCGAGCTGCCGCGCGATGCCGGCGCCGCCGATCACCGCGGAGACCAGCATGGGGCTCAGCACGATCCACCCGAGGAGCTGCAGGCCGCCGACCTGGCTGCTTAGCAGAGCCACCGCCAGCGTGAAGAAGAGCGCGAAGATCCCCAGGCCCACGAAGCCGCAGAGGTAGGGGCGCCGCTCCACCCGCTCCCGAGCGCGCTCCACCGGGTTCGGCAGCATCAGGTTCGCCCAGACCAGAATCGCCGTGTGCGTCACCACGAACCCGATCACGAACCAGACCACCGTCAGCACGTTCGCCATGACGTCACTCCTTCCGATGCCCCTTCTGACACAACAGATTCTGCCCCGGCACCGGGTGCACTCGGACTGTGCTTTGACGCACGCGCGGCGAGGAAGAAACGAAAAACGCCTGCCTCGGGAGCGAGACAGGCGTTCGGATGCGGGATGACGGGATGAGCGCGCTAATGCCGTGTGGGGCTGGCCTCTCGGATCTCGTAAGTGACGCAGATGCTGGAGATCTGGGAGAGCATCCGCTGCTCGATCGCCTCCAGCTCTCCGCGCAGCTCGATCGGCGTCAGGTTCTCCGCGGAGCTGCGCAGGTTGGCGGCGGCCTGGTAGCCGTCCTGGAACACTTCCACGATGCGCTCCAGCGCGTCCTGGCAGGGGGTCAGTTCCTTATTCAAAGCTGGGAGCCGCAGGTCCATACGTTGCCTCCCGGACGAGTCTCAGCCGGGGCTGGGGTGAGTTGGATGGTTCGACTTCCCTGCCGACAGGTTTGTTCGGACCGGAAGCGTTCGCCCTCGATTTCCGTTCGATTCGCGATGGCGGGCGGGCTTCCCTCTTCCATCCGTCAAATCGGAAAACCAGGCCAGCTTTCGGACCGCTGCGACTACTCGGCGAACGGCCACTCCACGCCTTCGCCGCTGGCGGCGGAGACCTTGCGCTTGATGCGCATGAGCGCGTTGTCGACCGACTTCGTCTTGCACTGCAGCTCCCGGGCGATCTCCCGGTACGACTTGCCCATCTGATAGCCGGCCAGCACGCGCCACTCGAACTCGCTGAGCATCTGGTGCAGCAGGGAGCGCAGCCGGATGGTGTCTTCCGTCCGCAGGATCACGTGCTGGGGATCCAGCTCGTCCCCGGACTGCAGCACGTCCGCCATGTTCCACTCGGAGGCGTCGTCATCCGCCGGCACCTCCAGAGAGAGCGAGCTGTTCAGCGGCACCTGCTTCTGGCGGGTGGCCGCCTTGATCGCAGTGATAATGTGCCGGTGGATGCAGACTTTGGCAAACGCCGGGAACGACGTCGCCTTGTCGTGGCGGTAGTCCACGATCGCCTGCCAGAGGCCGATCATCCCCACCTGCAGCAGGTCCTCGCGCTCCGCGCCGACGAGAAAGTACGACTTGACCTTGCTGCGTACCAGGTTCCGGTACTTGTAGAGGATGTGCTCGGCAGCGTCGCGGCGGCCTCGCTGGGCGAGCGAGACTACCTGAAAGTCCGGCCACTGCGCGTAGCGCGTGCCGGTCGAGCCGTCGTCGTTAAGGTCGAAAGAGTCCCTCATCCCGCTTCGGATTTCTCGCAAAGGCCTACGCTGGCCAAGCCGGGTCCTGGTGTTACTCCCAGGCAGGACCTGAACGGGGACAGGCTAGCTCAGGGCCGGTTGATCAACTTACGGCATAGTTCGCCGTCGATAGCCGTCATTCCTGCCCGGAGGCCCGCTCCGGAGAGCGGCTCTGGGTGGGAATCTCGAATGTGCACCGCGGTACCGTGAGTGGGGCCCGTGATTCCGGGCGGGCGTGTGAGGGGTATCGACCCGGTCTCCGGAGTCGTGCGCCGCGGAGAGCGGCGACGGGTTACGGTACCTACCCTAGTAAGATGTCGTCGCAAACCTCCGAGTTTCAAGCGAGTTTAAGCGCCGAGCCGAACAGGCCTGCTCGGCTCCGCTAGCAACCGAGCCTGTCCGGATCGGCTCTTTGGTGGGTGGGGCGGGGGCTCTCCCGGCGGCAACCTGACTTCTGACCGGGATATGGCGCATAAACAGTTCCGGGCGCGAGGCAACACCGGCGCCCGCCGATTTCAGTGGCCGCCGCCGCGCTGACGGAGCCGTGCTTGCGGGGCCGGAAGAGAAAGAACCAGATTCCCATGGCAACCCTCATCGAAGACATCCGGGCGCGGGAGATCCTCGATTCCCGCGGCAACCCCACCGTCGAGGTGGAAGTCGAGCTGGAGAGCGGCGTGGTGGGCCGGGCGGCCGTGCCTTCCGGCGCCTCCACCGGGGCGCACGAAGCAGTGGAGCTTCGGGACGGCGACAAGGCCCGCTACGGCGGCAAGGGGGTGCTGAAGGCGGTCGACAACGTCAACGGCCCGATCCGCGACGCCCTGCTGGACGAGGACGCGCTGGACCAGATCGCGGTCGACGAGACGATGCTGGAGCTGGACGGCACGGCGAACAAGAGCAAGCTGGGCGCCAACGCGATCCTCGGCGTCTCTCTCGCCACGGCCCGCGCCGCCGCTTCCGCGCTGGAGATCCCGCTCTGGCGCCACCTGGGCGGCGTGAGCGCGCGCCAGCTTCCGGTGCCGATGCTGAACATCCTGAACGGCGGCAAGCACGCGGAGAACAGCACCGACTTCCAGGAGTTCATGGTGATGCCGGTGAACGCCCCGAGCTTCTCCGAGGCGCTGCGCATCTCCGCGGAGATCTACCAGTCGCTCAAGACGGTGCTGCACGACCGCAAGCTCTCCACCACGGTGGGCGACGAAGGCGGCTTCGCGCCCTCGCTGGGCGGCAACGAGGCGGCGCTGCAGGTGATCACCGAGGCGGTCGAGAAGGCGGGCTACAAGCCGGGCGAGGATATCTACTACGCCCTCGACGCCGCCGCCACGGAGCTCTACGAGGACGGCAAGTACGTGCTGCCGATCGAGGGCAAGACCCTGAGCGGCGCGGAGCTGGTCGACCTCTGGGCGGGCTGGTGCGATCGCTACCCGATCATCTCGATCGAGGACGGCTGCTCGGAGGATGACTGGGATACCTGGAAGCTGCTCACCGACCGGATCGGCAGCCGGGTCCAGCTGGTGGGCGACGACCTCTTCGTCACCAACACGGAGCGCCTCGCCCGCGGCATCCAGACCCGCACGGCGAACTCGATCCTGGTGAAGGTGAACCAGATCGGCACCCTCACCGAGACGTTCGCGGCGATCGAGATGGCGAAGCGCGCGGGCTACACCGCCGTGATCTCCCACCGCTCCGGCGAGACCGAGGACACCACCATCTCGGACATCGCCGTCGCGGTGAACGCCGGCCAGATCAAGACCGGCGCCCCGGCCCGCAGCGAGCGCGTGGCGAAGTACAACCGGCTCCTCCGTATCGAGGAAGAGCTGGGCGCCGCGGCGGCCTACCCGGGCCTGGAGGCGTTCTACAACATCCGCCGGTAAGCACCCGAAGTGGGTGAAAAGGAGAGTGGGCGAGGGGGAGCTCCGCCCCTCCTTCTCCGAGGTTGACGCGGCGCCTCACCGAGCTGGTGAGGCGCCGCGCTTCGTTCTGGGCCGGACCCCCTCTATGCCGGGGCGGCTATTCCCGCATCCGCCATCAGGTTGGCAGTGAGGTGGCGCTCGGCGGCGGCGTAGTCTTCCGGCTCGTCGATGTCGAGCGCGATTTCCGGGTAAGGGGAGACCACGGCCCCCAGGCCGACGTGGAAGTGCTCTCCGGCGATCTGGAGCGTCTCCTGCAGCGTGGTGAGCTGCTGCGTCACCATGCTCCAGGCGAACCGGAGGAAGAGCGACGGGCCTAGCTCCCAGGCGAAGCGGAGGTTGTTCTTGCGCGCCTCGTAGAGCCGGTCGAGCCGCTCCTTCACCTCCTCGGCGGCGGGGAACTCCTTACGGGCCAGGAAGAGGTTTCCGTGGGCGTAGCGGCCGTCCGCGAAGTCGGCGAACTTGTGGTCGCCCTCCTCGTACCGGCCGAGCACCTCGCTGCGGACCCAGCTCGTCACGAGGTCGGCGTCCTGCCGACGGGCGTGCTCCACGAAGTGGTCGATCATCTCCGGGCGCAGCAGCGGCTGGTCCGGATGGCAGAAGAGCACCCGCGGCGTGCCGGCGGCCTGCAGTCCGCAGTAGGCGTTGTCGAGCAGCGTCTCGCACTCCGGCACCGTCTCCACGCGCTCCCACCGCTGCACGTAGGAGTGGACCACCGGAGCGCCGACCACCAGAATCCGGTTGACGGTGCGAGCCCGGCAGAGGGCGTCGAGCACGTAGTCGACCAGCGGCTTCCCGAGCATCGGGACCAGCGCCTTGTAACCCGGCGCTTCCCCCGGCCGCAGCGCGACGCGGTTGATCGACCCGGTCAGCACCACCGCGTCGACCGGCGCCCGCTCTTCCATTCCTCGCCCGTCATCCATTCCGCTTCCCCTCTACCCGCGGTACTCGGCTGCACGCCGGTCCCTCGCTCTATTGTTTCCCCGATCCCACCTCCGGTTACCATCCCGCGCGGTCGACGGGTAGGCCAGTACTACCAGACCGGCGCGAAAGTTACGCTTGGAGCCGGTCGGCTACTGACCCACAAGCCGGTTCTCGCCGCTCGCTCCGGCACCCGCCTCCGAGGAGCAGGCTCTCCCGCTCACGAAGAGTTCGGATTCATCCCTCATCCCTCCGCCTTCATCCTTCTGTTTGCTCTCCCGCCGCTTCGGGTATATGCGGCCGGCTGCCGGACCGGCCGGCGCCATCTCCCCCGGCGCCAGTGCTTCGGGCGAATGAAGAGCGAGCAAGCGATGCAGCGGCAGTGGTGGCACGTTCGGCCCTGGTTGATGCTCCTGTGCGGGGCGGCGCTGGCGACGGCGCTGCCGTTGTCTGCCGTGTCGCAGGGAAGCTCCACGTGGGAAGTGGTGCCGAACTGGCCGGAGAAGCCGGCGGCGCGGGCCGCGGCCGATTACAGCTACATCGACATCACGGGGGTGGCGGTGGGCCGGGACGGCCGCGTTTACGTCTGCCACGGGCACCCGGCCAAGGCGAAGGTGGTGGTCTTCGCGGCGGACGGCACCTACCTCAGCTCCTGGAAGACGGACGTGCTCCGGGAGCCCCACACGATCCGGACCGCGCCCGACGGAAACCTGTGGATCACCGACTTCTATACCAACCAGGTGAGCAAGTGGAGCCCGGAGGGGGAGCTGCTGGCGCTCTACGGCATCCGCGGGCGGGGCCGCCGGGACGAGCGCCACTTCATGGGGCCGAACGACGTCGCCTTCGCGCCGAACGGCGACGTCTACGTGGCGGAGGGGGACGGCGACCGGATCGTCCACCTCTCCGCGGACGGCCGCTACCTCGGCTCCTGGGGCCAGCGTGGCCGCCGGCCCGGAATGGTCTTCTTCCCGCACTCGATTGCCACCGACGCCGCCGGGCGGGTCTACCTGGCAGACCGGAAGAACAAGCGGGTGCAGGTCTTCGCGGCGGACGGCACCTTCCTGGCGCAGTGGAAGAAGGTCGGCACTCCCTACGCGCTTTTTATCGACCGCCAGCAGCGGGTCTACGTGGCGGACGGCAAGAAGGGGACGATCCGGACCTTCACGACGAGCGGCCAGCTGCTGGAGAAGTTCGGCCGCTGGGGCCGCGCGCCCGGCCGCCTGCAGGAGCCGCACGGCCTCTGCGTGGATGAGGCGGGGAATCTTTACGTGGCGGACGGCTATGGCAAGCGGGTGCAGAAGTTTGTGAGGCGATAGGGCTTTAGCTGTTCCCGATGCCTGGGTTCCCCGGGGCATTTGGCATTGCTTGTCTTGGCAGTCGCGACTACCGTCTCGTGAGTTCCCGCTGCGCCCTTGGCGTCGTATATCCTGACGTTCCCGGCTACCCGCCCGGAGGTCCCCCCTGCGCCCTTGGCCCTCGGACCAGCCCTCCCGCGCCGGTGGCCCTCCGCGGGCCTTTTCACGCTCCGCCTCCGGCTCCGCTAGCAGGCCGCTCCGGGAGTGCACATCGATAAGCTCTGCCCGCGTCAGTAACGGGCGATCGTCTCAGAGCTGGCGCTTACGGGCTGGTCCGAGGGCCTTCGAGCGACCCTCCCCCACCGGGGAGGGTCACAAGTGCCCGCCTCCGCTCCGCTGCGGCGGCCTCAGTCCCTTCTGTCGGCAGTGGTGCAATAGTCGCGTTCAGCTCCTCTGTGGATCAGTCCGGCGACCGCGTGAGACGAAGGTCCCGGGAGCGATCGAGAGATTGGCCCCGCCCACCGTCGACTCTTGCCAGTGCGGCATCATCCGCCGCCCCTCCGGGGCTCCAGTCCGCCGTGAGGCGATAACTCCATCGCGGACTAGCACCGCCCAAACCAAGGCCGCCGGAGCGAGAGCGGAGGCGGTCACTGTGACCCTCCCCGGTGGGGGAGGGTCGCTCGAAGGCCCGCGGCTCGGCCCGTGAACCTGGCCCTGGTGGCGGTAGAGCGCAGTGGCGCGGGCAGAGCATATCGATGTGCACTCCCGGAGCGGCCTGCTAGCCCGGAGGGCGTGAAAAGGCCGCGGAGGGCCTTCGTCGCGGGAGGGCCGGGCCGCGGGACAAGGGCGCAGGGGGAACCCTCGGGCGGGTAGCCGTGAACGACAAAACAAACGACGCCACTATGACGCAGGCGGAAACCTCGGGCGGGTAGCCCCGAACGCCAAGACAATAACCGCCGAAGGCACAGGCGGAAACCTCGGGACAGTAGCCGCGAACGCCGAGATAGACCCGGCCGAAGGCAAAGGGGGAAACCGAGGCCGGTCGCACGGCACGGGGTCGTGCAACCGGCCACCGAAAGGCCTCAGTCCACCTCACTCTCCCCCAAAACCCTCCGATAAGTCACCCGAGCGTGCTCGTAAGCGCGGCGGGCCTCCTCCTTCTCCTCCGGCTTGATGAAGCGCTCCTTCTGGCTCCAGCAGCGATCGACGCCCTTAAGGCACCACTCCGCGCTGCGGCGGCTGGCGCGGACCGGCTTGCCGCCCACCAATACCCAGACTGGGTTGGTGTGGGAGCTGGGGAGCACGCGGACCGCTACCCAACTGCTCCGCTCCACCGGCACGTCGAAGGTGAGGTCGCGAGTCACGCCGTCGGCGGCGAGCATCTGCCTGGCTACCGGATAGCCGTTGACGATCACCTCTACCGGCACCTCGCGGCTTTCGCCGGCGCGGGCGCGCTCCAGGTGCCAGTACGGCTGCTGGGTGTAGGGGCGCTTCGAGAGGGCGGGGTTCGGCTTCTCCGGCAGCAGCGCGGAGGCCTTGACGGTGAGGCGCACGGTTCCGGGCTGGGCGAGGCGGACTTCGCTGCCGTTCTCGCCGACCGCCGTCTGGTTCACGCGCAGCTCCATCAGGTGGCTCTGGCCGTCGGAGACGTAGCTGCGGCCCTGGCGGACGCCCTCGATCCAGGTGTCGAAGTCGAGCTTCCCGTCTAGCTTCACGTAGGAGCGGCCGAGGCCGACTCGCTCGCCATAGATGCAGGGGAAGTCGGTCTCCCCGCTGATCCGGGTGCGGAAGCCGCAGTTGAGCGTGTGGTACCACATGTTCAGCTCCCACACGTAGGGCGTGTCGACCGTCGACATGAAGTCGACCGCCGGTACCGGCTTCCCGTCCGGCCCCGGTACCTCGTGGGTCACGTCGACCACGTACTCGTTCGCGCCAATGCCGGAGTAGGGCGGGATCACGTAGTTGGGGAGCTCCGCCGTCTCCACTTCCAGGCCCCAGCCGGAGTGGGCGGGACCGGTGACGGCGCCCTGCGCCTTCGCCCAGCGCAGCGTGTTCAGGCCGAGCGTGGGCCAGTGGTGGGTCGAGTCGCCGCCGGGGTAGATCTGCTCCTTGAGGCGGAGCAGGCAAAGATGCCCGCTCTGGTGCGAGCCGAAGCCGGAGACCTCCACGTCGTAGCGCAGCAGGTAGGGGTACTGCGAGGTCGGGTCGATCTTGCCCGTGAAGAACTGCTTCTGGTAGTCGAAGCACGGTCCCCAGGTGAGGTTGCAGCCGACTTTCAGGTCTTCTCCCTGGCAGTGGCGCGCCATGTCGGGAGCGTGGACCCCTTCCGTGGGGTTGGTGTAGTGAGCGCAGCCGGCGGCGTGGATATGGTGGTCGCCGGAGTACCAGCCGAGGGTGGCCGGGTCGACCCACCGCGCGAGCTTGAACGTCTCCGTGTGTTTCTTCCCGGCGGGGACCTTCATCGCGCGGCGCTGCGCGTGGTACTCTGGGCCGCGGGTCACCTCCACCTGGTACTCGCCCGCGGGGAGTCGCACCGTCTCGCCGTCCTTCCGGTAGATCTGCGGGTGGAACGAGAAGTCGGGCGCCAGGCGCTTGGCAGGGGAGGGATAGACGCGGCCGGCGCGGTCCCGGATCACGAAGCCGGCGGTGCACGGCTTGCCGTGCTCGTCCCGCACGCGCAGGGTGACCGTGGAAGCGGGCAGGGCCGTGAAGAGGGTGTCGACCTCGCTGCGGAAGCCGAGGTCTTGCGTCCCCTGGCCCACGTTAAAGCTCACCTTCGCCTCGCGCTTTCCGGCGTCCCGGCTGTAGAGGGAGAGCACGCGGTACTCCAGCTCCAGCCCGGAGAGCTCCGGCCGCAGCGGCTGCGCGGTGTGCTGGAGCAGGTCGAGCCAGCGGTGCGCCACCTCACCCTGCGGGCTATTGTGCAGCCGGCCGGCATTCGGGCTCGTCACCCGCAGCGGCGCCGTCACGCCCGCGTCGTTCCGCACCTTCACCAGGAAGGTGCGCCAGCCGCCCTCCACCAACTCCGGCTTCGCCGCGCCGGGGGCGACCTTCACCCGGCTCTCCGGGTTGATCTCCACGTGGTAGAGCGCGTGGCGGTCCAGCACCCGCTCGATCCGCGCCGCACCGCCCGGGGCCATCGCTTCCGCCGCCTCCAGCACCGCCTTGCGGTCCGCGGGGGGGAGCGGCGCGCCCAGGAAGTCGAGCGTCTCCACCACCCGGCGCGCCTGGGCGGCGAGGGGCTGGAGATCCACTTGCGCCGCGGGTCCGGGCGCGGCCAGCACGGCGGCGGCAAAGGCGAGGAACGGCAGGAAGAGGCGCTGCATGACGGTGGCTCCGGTGCAGGGCGCCGCGGGTCGGGCGCTTATCGGCGCATTCGACGTGCTGCGGGGGTCTGCCTGCGCGGATTACTCCGGCGGCTGCGATTCGTCCCGGTAGCGGTGCTGGCGGACGCCTTCGATGTAGAGGTCGACCTTCCGGTCCGGGAAGCCGAGGCGGTCGAGGCCCTGGCGGATCATCTCGGTACCGGCCTCGAACTCCGCGTGAATCACGGCGTCCGCGCCCGCCGCGCGGACGCGGGGGATGTCGACGCCCCGGTGAACGCGCGCCACGATCTCCAACCGAGGCGCGAGCCGCCGGAGCATGCGCACGGCGATGCCGGTCATCGCCGCTTCCGGGAGCGTTACGATCGCCAGCTTCGCCTCGTCCGGACGCGCCTTTTCGAGCACCACTTCGGAGGTGGCGTCGCCGTAAACGATCGGCACGCCCAGCTTCCGCAGGCGGTTCACCGCGTTCGCCTCGTAGTCGACCACCACGTGGGGCACTTCCATCGCGCGGAGGCTATCGGAGACGTACCGGCCTACCCGGCCGCAGCCGAGGATGACGACCTGCGGCTGGATGTCGAGCGGGGTCTCCGCGTCCATCTCCGGCACGGGGCGGTTCAGGAGCCGGGAGAGCCGCGGGATGCGATTGAGCCGATGGTACAGCCGGTCCGCGTTGCCGAAGACGAACGGGGTGAGCAAGATGGAGACGAGGGCGCCGGAGAGCAGCACGCCGGAGATCTCCTCCGGGATCAGCTCGCGCCGGATGCCGATGGTGGCGAGGACGACGGAGAACTCCCCGATCTGCGCCAGCCCCAGGCCGGAGAGCACGGCAGTGCGTCCATGGGCTCCCGCCAGCCAGACCGCGGCCCCGGCGATCAACCCCTTGCCGACCACCACGGCGAGCACGACCAGCAGCACCGCCGGCCAGTTCTGCATCACCCAGATCGGGTTGAGGAGCATCCCGACCGAGACGAAGAAAAGCGAGGCGAACACGTCCCGCAGCGGCCGCACCTGGTTGAAGACTTCGTGGGCGTAGTCGCTCTCGGAGACCACCATTCCGGCGAGGAACGCGCCCAGCTCCAGCGAGAGGCCGCCGAGGCGTGCGAGGTACGCCGCGGCGAGGCAGACGCAGACCACCACCAGCAGGAACAGCTCCTGGGAGCCGGTGCGGGCCACCCGGTCGAGCAGCGCGGGAACGCCGCGCACCGCCAGCGCCAGCGCGATCCCCACCGACGCGGCCGCCTGGAGCAGCGACCCCGCCACGGTTCCGAGCGCTCCCATCCCGCCGGCGGAGATGCTGGCGAGGGCGGGGAGCAGCACGACCATGACGACGACCGCGAGGTCCTGCACCACCAGGATGCTCATCATCGCGGTGCCGTGAGCGGTCCCCAGCTCGCCCCGCTCCTCCAGCATGCGCATCATCACCGCGGTGGAGGAGAGCGCCAGGGCGGAGCCGAGGAAGATCCCTCCGTAGAAACCCCAGCCGAGCGCGATGCCCAGCGCCAGGCCCAGCAGGATGGTCCCGCCGATCTGCACCCCGCCCCCCAGCAGCGCGGTGCGGCGCGCGGCGGCGAGCTGCCCCAGGGAGAGGTGCGTGCCGACGGCGAACATCAGCAGCGTAACGCCGAGCTCCGCGACGGGCTGCACCGACTCCCCCGCCGCCACGAAGCCGGGCGTATGGGGACTGAGGACCACGCCCGCCAGGAGGTAGCCGACGAGGAGCGGGAGGCGCAGCAGACGGGCCACCATCCCTCCGGCGACGGCGCCCAGTAGTGCCAGGCCCAGATCGGTTAAGAAATCGTGTGGGTGCAAACGAGCCGTCTCTGTGCCGTCGGGTTATCTGGGCAGTCGTGCCGGAAGAAAGCAAGGAACCGCCGGCCTGCCGCAGCCAGCCGGTTCGGGTCGCGCCGCGGCAGGCGCAGTTGCGGAAAGTCCTTTCTAGTATAGGGGGTGACGCCTCTCCGACAAAGAGCGGCGACAGCGAAACGCTCCCGGTCGACTCAGCCTTTCGGGAGGTCGTCCGGCGAGAGGCGGGCATATCGGATCCGCTCCCGCCGCCAGGTGTAGGTGACGTGGACCGTGCCGTCCGCGCCCTGAATCACCGCGGGGTAGGAGTACTCGCCCGGCTCCGTCTCCAGGACGGGACCCGGAGTCCAGGTGCGACCCATGTCCCGGCTGACCGCCAGGTTCAGCGGCGTACGGGCGGACCGGGTGTGGTTGTAAACCAGGACAACCCGCCCGTCCCGCAGCCGGACGGCGTCGAGCCCGCTGTTGTTCTGCGGGAGATCGATGGGGGAGAGGTCGGTCCAGGTGCGGCCGCCATCCCGGGAGGTGGCCCGCGCCATCTGGTGGAGATCTCGCGTCCGCACCAGCATCGCGAGGGAGCCGTCGCGCGTGCCGAAGACCGTCGGCTGGATCGTCCCGTAGAGGTGGCCCGGCACGTTGATCGGGCCGTGCTTGGTCCAGCTCCGCCCGGCATCCGGAGTGCGCTCCACCCAGCAGCCCCAGGCCCCGTAGCTCTCCACGCTGCTGCCGCAGACCAGGGTGCCGTTCTCCAGCTCGAACGGCTTGTTCTTGATCGGCCCGAGCACGCCGGCCGGGAGCATCTCCGGGTCCGACCAGGTGCGTCCGCCGTCCTCGGACCGCTTCAGCAGGGTGGTCCAGGTCTGCGGGCTGGGGCCGATCCGGTAGAAGAGCAGCAGGGGGCCCCGGCGGAGCTGGTGGAGCACCGGATTCCAGCACGGCACGCCGCCGCCCGCCGCCACCCGCGCCGGTTCCGTCCAGCCGCCCTCGCCGCGGCGGGAGAGCCACACCGTTACGTCCGGCTCTCCTTCGTCGGAACCGCCGAACCACGCGGCCAGCAGCTCGCCGCGCGAGGTCTCGACGACGGTCGACGCATGGCACGACGGAAAGGGGGCTCGCTCGTAAATGAATTCTTGTTTCAGCATCGTACGGGGCTCCTGATAGCTCGTATGATGTTGTACCGCGTGCGCGCTGGGAACCTTCGTCCGGCCCGGTCGTCATTCCATCAGGAGAGCGACCCGGTGCTCGCCCGCTGGTCAAGCACCAGTCCCTCCGGCGCCGTAACCCGGCGGCCGTCAGGTCGTTCCAAAGGAGGTCCGGCGCGGTTCTGCCATCGCCGTTTCGCAACACCACTGGAACGGCCCGCTCAGGCACGGCATGCTATAATCTGCGGCGTCATCGCCACTTTTCCGCTTTTCAAGATGGTCAACATTCACGAACTACTGGAGCTCGCGATTCGTCATCGCGCTTCCGATCTGTTGCTCAAGGCGGGATCTCCGCCCGCGCTCCGCATCGACGGAACCGTCGTCAGCACCAAGATCCCGGCGCTCGAATCGGCGGCGATGGACGAGCTGGCGCAGTCGATCATCTTCAGCGCCAGCCGGGACGCCCTGCTCCGCTTCTCCGGGCCCGGAGGGGAGGGGAAAGAGATCCCGAACCTCGCCGAGGAGCAGATGCAGGCGCTGGCGGAGCAGGAGGAGGTGGACCTGGTCTTCACCATTCCGAACATGGTCCGGGTCCGCGCCAACCTCTTCCTGCAGCAGGGAACGGTGGCGGCGGCGCTCCGGATCATCCCGCTGCGGCCGTTCTCCGTGGAAGAGCTGAACCTGCCGCCGGTGCTGCGGGAGATCGCGGACGCGCGCCAGGGGCTGATCCTGGTGACGGGACCGACCGGCAGCGGAAAATCGACCACGCTCGCGGCGCTGGTGGAGCATATCAACACCACCCGGCACGGAAACATCATCACCATCGAAGACCCGATCGAGTATGTCTTCGAGGACAAGCACTGCGTGATCTACCAGCGCGAAGTGGGTCGGGATACCCGCTCCTTCTCCGCGGGCCTGCGCAGCGTGCTGCGGCAGTCGCCGGACGTGATCATGCTGGGTGAGATGCGGGACGCGGAGACGATGGCGGTCGCCCTCGGCGCGGCGGAGATGGGGCACCTGATCCTCTCCTCCATCCACACCACCTCCGCGCCGGCGACGGTCGACCGCATCGTGAACGCCTTCCAGCCCCACGAGCGCGCCCAGATCCGCTCCCAGCTCGCCAGCGTGCTGACCGGCGTGGTGAGCCAGCGCCTCCTCCGCCGCGTGAACGGCCCGGGCCGCGTCCCCGCCGTGGAGATCATGATCAACACGCCGAGCGTCCGGAAGTTCATCGAGGAAGGCAACGGCCACGAGCTCTACAACACGATCCGCGATGGGCGCCACTTCGGCATGAACACGATGAACCAGTCGCTGGAGCGGCTCGTGAACGCCAAGCTGATCAGCACCGAGGACGCGCTGAACAACGCCGGCAACATCCAGGAGCTCCGCCAGCTGCTCCGGCAGGGGTAGCCCGGGAGGTCTTCCGAACCTGAAAGGGGATGGGGAGATTTGCCCAGGGGATGGGGAGATGCCGAACCTTCTCCCGCCCCGCGCTCGTCTCTCACTTCGGGTGACTTCGCCGGCAGGTGCGCTCTTCCGGCGCGTGCTCCACTTCACGCTCTGCCTTCTGAGTAGGAGAAAGAGTAGGAGTAGGAGTAAGAGAGCTTGCCGTCGAAGGGCTACACCCTAGACCCTGGCCCCTATACCCTTTCCGAATGCCCGCCACCACCTCACTTCTGGAGCCGGAGTTCCTGCGCAAGCTGGAGCAGCTCTCGATCGTCAGCAAGAAGGTCTTTACGGGCCAGCTCAAGGGCGAGCGGCGCAGCGCGCGGCGCGGCACCTCGGTGGAGTTCGCTGACTACCGCAACTACACGCTCGGCGACGACCCGCGCTACATCGACTGGAACACCTTCGCTCGGTTGGAGAAGCTGTTCCTCAAGCTGTTCGTGGAGGAGGAAGACCTCCACGTCTACCTGCTGGTCGACGGCTCCCAGAGCATGCTCTACGGGTCGCCGAGCAAGTTCGACTACGCTCGCCGCGTCGCCGCCGCGCTGGGGTATATCGGGCTCACCAATTACGATCGGGTCGGCGCGACCGTCTTCAACGACCGCATGCGGGCCCACCTGCCGCCGGTGCGGGGCCGGCAGCAGGTCTTCCCCTATTTCAACTTCCTCGAGAGGGCGGAGGCGGGCGGGCAGACCTCCCTCGCCGCCTCCCTCAAGGAGTACGCGCTCCGCACTCGCCGCCCCGGCGTGCTGATCCTGATCAGCGACTTCTTCGACCCGGAGTGGGAGACCGGCCTCAAGGCGCTGCTCCACCGCCGGTTCCAGGTGACCGCCATCCAGGTGCTCGACCGCACCGAGGTCCGGCCGGACTACGTGGGCGACCTGAAACTGGTCGACTCCGAGACCGGCGAGGAGCGGGAGATCACCATCAGCGCCGGGCTCCTGAAGGAGTACCAGCGGCACGTGGACCAGTTCTGCGGCGGGATCCAGGAAGTCTGCCGCCGCTACGGCGCCGACTACCTCCAGGCGATCACCGACCAGCCGTTCGAAGACCTGATCCTCCGCTGGCTCCGCTCCGCCGGCCTGGTGCGCTGAGGGCTCATTGTACGGGCGGTTGAAACCGCGGCAACAACGGCACGAAGTTTTATCCCCCGGATGGGGGACCCCCTACGGGGACTCACACGGCCTGGTTCGGGCGTCCGGAGGACGCGTGGCCGGAGGCCGAACAGCGAGGTATTTCAATGCCTCGCGGACTTCTCGTCCGTCAATGCAGCGGCACTCCGGCGTACCCCTCAGCAAACCGCCGGGTCGAGGACGCTCACGCTCTTCCGGTCCGCGTCGAGGCGCACGCGCACGCCCATCGGGAGGGTGATCGGGCTAGGGTCGTGGCCCACCGGCCAGGCGTGGACCAGCGGCTTGCCGAGCGGTACCAGCAGGTCCTGGTAGATCTGCGGGATCGGCAGGTAGTGGTCGTGGTCGTCGCCGTCGTACGGCGTGTTGCCGATCAGGAACCCGGCCGCCCGGTCGAGCTTTCCCGCCAGCAGGAGCTGCATCAGGTAGCGCTCCACCCGCGCGGGCGACTCGTGCACGTCTTCCAGGAAGAGGATGCAGTCGTCGGTATCGATCTCGTACGGCGTGCCGAGGGTCGGGACGATGAGCGAGAGGGTCCCGCCGACACAGCGGCCTTCCGCCACGCCGCCGACCAGCGTCTCCGCGTCCGAGCAGCGGCAGTCGAGCAGCTCGCCGGCCGGCTCCGGGCTGCAGACGGTCCGCCACAGGATTTCGAGGCATCCCTCGGAGGGGGAGTGGGCGAAGTCGGAGGCGACCATCGGCGCGAAGAAGCTGACGAGCCCGCTCCGCTTCAGCATTGCCAGCTCCAGGATCGTGATGTCGCTGTAGCCCAGGAACGGCTTGGGATTGGCGCGGATCAGCTCCCAGTCGAGGTGCGGCAACAGCCGGATCGCCCCGCTGCCGCCGCGGGCGCAAAGGATCGCGTCAACGTCGTCCCGGACGAACATCTCGTGGAGGTCCGCGGCGCGCGCCTCGTCCGGGCCGGCCAGGTGACCGTAGGTGGAGAGCACGTGCCGTCCCAGCTCGATCCGGTAGCCGTGACGTCGCAGCTCGTTCAGGCCCTTTTCGAAATGCTCCGGGTTGACCGGGCTGGCGGGGGCGACGATCCCGAGGGTGCCGCCCGGCGGCAGCGCGCGGGGCAGGAGGAGCTCGCCCGCGGGCGGCGTGTAGGTTGGCAGAGATGGAGTTAGTAGCGTGCTCACTTGAATCATGTCGGCTGATGGGTGCTCCCCGGTTCAGCCCGTCGATACACCGTCAATCGGACGAATCCGTACTTCCTCGAGACCCAGGGCAGTCACGGCGCCCACGCAGAGCACCGCGCTGCCGATCACGAACGCCGCCTCGAAGCCCCAGAGCTGCGCGATCCCGCCGAGCAGCAGGGGAGCCGGGGCGGTAACGAGCTGGACCGCGTTCACCGCGCCCAGCGCCATGGCGTGGTCGTGCTGCGGCACCACCTCCAGCAGGTAGTTGACCAGGAGCTGGTAGACCGGAAACCGCGCGCCGATCAGCACGTAGACCCCCAGGTACCAGGCCCAGTGCCCTCGGAACGGCGCCATGCCCCCCAGCACGAGTGCCGCGATCGGCACCACCGCCTCGATCCAGAGCAGTCCGCAGATGATCTTGCGGTTGCCGCGGCGGTCGGCCGCGCGGCCCATCACGTTGCTGGAGAGCGACTGCCAGAAGACCTGCAGCACGGTGGCGAGCAGCAGCGCCTGCGGCAGCGCGGCGACGCTGACGGAGCCCGACTCTCGCCAGTAGGCCGTGTAGAACTGCAGCATGCTGCCGCCGATGCCGACGGCGATGTTCACCACCATCAGCCGCGCCAGGTTCGAGTTGGCGCGCCCCAGCTTGACGAAGTGCCGCAGGTTCTTGCTCACCGAGAAGCTGCGCGCGGCCGGCTCGCTCGGCTCTTCCCGGATCCAGAGCAGCGAGAGCCCGGCCGCCACGAAGAGGCCCGAGGTGAGCGTGAAGGAGAGCGCGTAGTTGAGCGGCTCCGGAAACCCTTTGCTCTGGACCGCCCAGTAGACCAGCAGGATCGCGAAGACGTTGATGGCGCCGGACAGCCCCATCCCCACGGCCATGGCGCGGCCGCGGTGACCCGCCGGGATCACTTTACCGAGCAGGGCTCCCTGTGCCACGGAGCTGGCACCGAGCAGGAGGAAGAAGAGCGTATAGCACGCGCCGAAGACCCAGAGGGCGGTCTTCTGGTTGCGCGCGGACGGCAGCCAGAGATAGAGGGTGAGCCCGATCCAGGAGACGACTGCCCCGCCCCAGAAGAAGAGCAGCGCGCCCCGCTTCTGCCGGAAGCGGTCGACTACCGGCGCGGCCACCAGCGGGGAGAGGTTCCGACCCACGTTGTTGCAGGTGGTGAAGATCCCCATCACGGTGGGTGACCCGGTGAGGTAGGTCACCACCCCCGCCATGAGGGTGCTCTCCATCTTGAATTGCCAGCCGATGCGGTAGAAGAACTGGTACGCGACCCACGCCCAGAAGTTGCGGGGATCGAGCGCGGGCTCGGCCGGCAGGCGCTCCGGGGAGGCGCCCTCCTCGGAGGCGGGGGTGCGGACAGACTGCATGGATTCAGCCTATCGCATCCGGAGGATTCCGAACCGTGATTCACCGCCGAGACGCGGAGAGCGCGGAGAGGGCACGGTCCGCGCACTGCGGGTGGAGTAGGTGGAGGGCCACACTGGACGGCGTTCCGGACGCCGTGCTAGAGTTAGCGCGATGAACGGACGCTTCCAGCACCAGCACGCGCAGATCGGCCACCGTCACGGCTGGCCGCGGTCCGCGCGCGTCCGGTAGAAGCCCGGCAGATTTCCAGCGCGAGACCCGCGGCGCCCCGGATGGGCGGCCGCGGTATTTTTTCGTATTCCGTGTCGCGTATTGCGTAGCGGCGGGTCGCGCTCGCTTTCCGCGAAATCCTGCCGGGCGAAATGTCTGCGGGAGCGCATCGCCCGGCACGATCTTCCGCAAAGCGAGAGAAGCGCTTCGTTACGCAATACGCGATACGGAATACGTCTCCCACCAGAAGCAAGCTCACCCCCGCCGACAGCCAGGGCAACCGAGAGAAGATGAAATACCAATCGCCGACCGGCATGCACGACATCCTTCCGGAGCAGGCGCCGAAGTGGCGCTTCCTGGAGGGGACCTTCCGCCGCACCTGCGCCGACTTCGGCTACGAAGAGATCCGGACGCCGATGATGGAGCAGCCGGAGCTGTTCGTGCGCGCGGTGGGGGAGCATACGGACATCGTCTCGAAGGAGATGTATACCGTCACGGCAGGCGGCAAGGGCGACGGGGAGCGGGAGACGTTCACCCTCCGGCCGGAGGGGACCGCGCCCGCCCTGCGCGCGTACATCCAGCACAGCCTGGGCGCGAAGTCGCCGCTGACGAAGCTCTACTACATCGCGCCGAACTTTCGCCACGAGCGCCCGCAGGCGGGCCGGCTGCGGCAGCACCATCAGACCGGTATCGAGGCGCTCGGCAGCGAGGATCCGGCGCTCGACGCGGAGGTGATCCTGCTCGGGCTCACCTACCTACACCGCGCCGGCATCCGCGGCGAGACGACGCAGATCAACTCGGTCGGCTGCCCGGAGTGCCGCCCCGCCTACCGCGACGCCCTGCGCGCCGCGCTGCGGGACCGGCTGCCGGAGCTGTGCGGCAACTGCCAGCGCCGCTACGAGACGAACCCGCTGCGGGTGCTCGACTGCAAGGTGGAGGACTGGGCGAAGCTGGAGGCGGTGGTGCCGGACATCGTCGACCACCTCTGCGAGCCGTGCGGGACTCACTTCGCGCAGGTGCAGCAGGTGCTGACGGCGCTCGGCGTGGAGTACGTCCGCAACAAGCGGCTGGTGCGCGGGCTCGACTACTACGTGCGGACCAGCTTCGAGATCACGCACGACGGCCTGGGGGCGCAGTCGACCATCCTCGGCGGCGGCCGGTACGACCGGCTGGTCGAGGAGCTCGGCGGCTCGCCGACGCCCGGCATCGGGTTCGGCTGCGGGATCGAGCGGGTGCTGCTGGCGTGCGAGTCGCTCGGGGTGGAGTTCCCGGTGGAGCAGCAGCGGCCGGTGTTCGTCGTCACCCTGGGCGAGGCGGCGCGCCTTCCCGGTCTCAAGCTGTTGAACGACCTGCGACAGGCGGGCATCCCGGCGCAGATCGACTACCAGGGCCGCAGCATGAAGGCGCAGATGCGCGCCGCCAACCGCGCGAATGCCCGCACGGCGCTGATCCTGGGCGAGGACGAGGTGGCGAACGGGGTGGTCGGCTTCAAGGACATGGAAGCGGGCGGTCAGGAGACGATCCGGGTGGATGAGGCGCTCACCCGCCTACGGAGTTAGGATCCGTGGTCGCGGGTGCCGCCGGAAGTCGCTGCTCGTGCTCGCCATCGACTCCCGCTCACGGGGCCTCACCCTCGGTCCCTCTCCTGGGAGGAGAGGGAAGCTATCGGTGTGATGCTGCTGCTCCCCCCTTCCTTTTAGGGAAGGCTGATCCCCCGAACGGGGGAGGGTAGCGGGGATCGGCCGCGCCGGAGTGCCGACCCTACGCTCTCCCGGCCGCGTTGACCCTTCCTGGCAGAGTTCGGAAGGAGAGCGGGTGTGCTGCCCTCGGAGCGAATGCGCGCTGCGGATATCGGCGCGCTGCTGCTGGTCAACTTCATCTGGGGCTCCACCTACGTGGCGGGGAAGGGGGTGCTCGACACCGCCCCGCCGCTCGTCCTCGCGTTCCTGCGCTTCTTTCTCTCCGTGCTCTGCCTCTTCTGCCTCGGCGCCTACCGCATGCCGAAGAACGAGGACGGAGAGCGCGGGTCGGTGCGGCAGGAGTTGCGGAACACGGTGCTGCTGGGGGTGGTCGGCTTCGCGCTGGCAAAGCTGCTCCACTACGAGGGGCTCGCGCGCAGCACCGCCACCGACGCCGCCTTGCTGGTTAACCTGGAGGCGATCTTCACCGCGCTCCTGGCGGCGCTCTGGCTGGGCCAGCGGCTCGGAGCGCCGCAGTGGGCCGGCGTGCTGCTCGCCTTCTCGGGCGGGCTGCTGCTCGTCTGGCCGGGCGACGGATTCCACTTCGGGCGCTCCGTCGGCAACCTGATCCTGATCGCCTCCGTCCTTGCGGAGGCGGTCGCCACCGTCCTGGGCGCGCGGGCGATGCAGCGGCTGAGCGGGCTCCAGGTGACGGCGTTCGGCAGCGTCTGGGGAATGCTCTGCCTGGCGCCGCTCGCGTGGTGGCAGTGGCGGGCGGACGGCTTCTCCACCGCGTGGCTCACCTGGGGGAACGCCGCCGCCACCCTCTACCTCGCGCTGGTCGCCACCGTCTTCGCCTACGTGCTCTGGTTTCGGGTCCTCGGCCGGGTGGAGGCGGGCCGGGCGGCCGTCTTCCTCTACGCGCAGCCGCTGGTCGGGGTGCTGCTCGCCGTCCTCCTCCGCGGGGAGTGGCCGACGCTCCTGGGGCTGGCGGGCGGTCTTCTGGTGCTGGCGGGCCTCCACCTCGCCAGCCGCGAGGCTCCGGATCCGGCCGCGGCGCCCGGTTAACTCGCTTCAGCGGGCGGCGCCGTGACGTGGGAGGCCAGCGCGGCGGCGCCGATCACGCCGGCGTCGTTGCCGAGGGCGGCGCGGCCGAGGGTGACCCGCTCTCCGAAGAACGGCTGGATGTACTCCCGGAAGGTCCGCTCGACTGGCCGCAGGAGCAGCTCCTCGGTGGCGTCGACTCCGCCGCCGCCGAGCAGGATGCGGTCCGGCCCGAGCAGGTGGGTCATCGTGACGAGAGCGATCCCGAGGTGGCGCCCGGCCTCACCCAGGGCCGCCAGCGCCCAGTCGGCGCCGCTCCGCGCTTCCTGCGCCACCTCGCCGACCGAGCGCACCGGCGCACCGCGGAGCGCTTCGGCGCGGCGGACGAGGCCGGGGACCGCGGCTACCGCCTCCGCGCAGCCGCGGGCTCCGCAGGCGCAGCGGGGACCGTCCGGCGCGACGATGACGTGGCCCGGGTCGCCGAGGCCCTGCCAGGAGACGCGGTGGACGTTTCCCCGCACCACCATCCCGGCGCCGATGCCGGTGCCCACGGTCACCACCAGCACCCGCTCCGCGCCCTGGCCGGCGCCGTAGCGGTACTCGCCCATCGCCGCCGCGTTGGCGTCGTTGTCCAGCACCGTCTCGATGCCGGTGTTCTCCTCCAGCCGGCGGCGGAGCGGGAAGCCGTCGATGTGCGGGAGGTTGGTGACGTTGACCACGCCCTCGCCGTCGTCGCGCCGGCAGCCGGGGGCCGCCACGCCGAGCGCCGGGACACCCTCCTCGGGCAACAGGTCCCACGCGGCGCGGGCGAGGCTGCGGACCAGCTCTTCGCCGGGGAGGTCGCGGTCGGTGGCGACTCGCCCCCGCCGCAGCACTTCGCCGTCGTCACTCACCAGCGCGAGCTTGGCGCTGGTACCTCCGATATCGATCCCGATGCGAGACATGCCGCGGCTCCTGATCCCGCGAAAACGGCCCCGGCAGTCGCCGGGGCCGCAGTGAGGCAAGCGGTGACGGGAGTGGCTACTCCACCACGGTGAGGGTGAGCGCCGGCGCCACCTGCACGTTGTTACTCAGGTTGCCGCTGATGATCAGGTTGACCGTCCCCAGCGGGGCGTCGCCGGCCGCCGTGATCTTCAGCACCGCTTCGTTCTGATCCTGCGGAATCGGCTGCGCCTCCGGCGTCACCTTGCCGGGCTGACCGGCCACGGTGACGGCGATCTGCGCGTTCTGGCCCATCTGGCGCGTGGAGCGGATCTTCACCTCCACGCTCTGGCCGCGCTTCAGCGTCACCGCCGCGTTCTCCAGCGCCAGCGCGTACGGCTGGGGATTCATCACCGTCGCCACGCTGAACTCCGTGGTGCGGCGCCGCGCCTGCTCCGGCGCGGCGAGCGGCGGGACGTAGGTCTCAAACGGCTGGGCGACCCGCTCCACCTGCGCCTCGCCGAGGGTGCCGGTCCCGATCACCTTCACGTGCTGCATCGCGCCCATGGCGGCGTCGGCCGCGGCGCTGACGGTGAACTGCGCGCTGTTGGCGCCGGCGGGAATGAACGCCTGGCTCGCGGTGACGCCCGCGGGGAGGCCTTCGACCTTCAGGGGGATCGCGGCGTTGAAGCCGTTGATCCGCTCGACGTTCACGGTGATCAGGGCGGAGCCGCCCTGGGGCACGTTGATGCTGTCCGGCGAGAGCGAGAGGCGGAAGTCCGGCCCGCTCGCCGGGGCGATCTCCAGCCGATAGAAGACGTCTCCGCCGGCGCGCCGGTCCTGGCTGCGCACCTCGACCAGGTATTCCGTGCCCGCCTGCACGCCGAAGGCGATGCGGCTGTCCTTGCCGACCGCGTCGTCGTTCTGCTGCAGCTCCTTGCCGGCGGCGTCCAGCACCCGGATGAACGACTCGATGCGCGAGCCGATGCGGCGGCCCAGGAGGTCGAACGTGAGCGTGCCGGCCGCCGCGGGCTTAATCCGGTAGAGGTCGACGTCGCCCGGCTTATCGATCCGCCCGTTCAGCGCGATCGGCAGCTCCGCGGTGGCGGTTGCCTGCGCCGGCGCGTCATTCGGCTCCGCTTCCACCACCTGCGCCATGTTGCTGGCAACGAGCTCCACCGGGGTGGTGGCGACGCCCATCGGGGTCTTCGGCATTACGGAGACGCGCTCCTGGCCGGCGGGGATCTCGACGTTCATCGACTGCATCCCGCCCAGGTTGACGCCCTCGAGTCGGACCGCCACCGTCTCCCCCGGGCGCCCGCCGAGAGGCAGGTAGCCGGTCACCACCGGGAGCTTGCCGACCGTGAGCCGGTAGGAGAAGTTGCCGCCGCCCCGGAAGAGCGAGTCGCGCACCGCCACGGCGTAGGTGCCGGCGGTCTTGAAGGTGTGGATGATGCGCGGATCGCGGTCGAACGCCTCCTGCGCCGAGGCGAGCGACTTGCCCCGCGCATCGGTGAGCTGCAGGTATCCGTCCAGCGCGGAAGCCATGCGGAAGGAGGTGAGGTCGAGCACCAGGGTGTCGCCCGCCGCCGCCTCGAAGGTGTACCAATCGACGTCCTCGCCGCCGTTCACCTGGCCGTTCACCGTCACCGGCAGCGAGGCCAGCTTCTGCGCGGTCGCCAGCGCGTTGTTGGCGCCGTTGTCCCCTTCGGCGGCCTCCGGGTAAGTGCCGACCACGATCCGGCCGGCGTTGGAGGTGCCGCGGGGCGTCACCACGCGGATCTCCCGGATGCCCGGCTCGGCGTCCGCCGCGATCTTCAGCTCCACCGGCAGCGCGCCGCCGTTGTCGTTCTTGGTGATCGCAGCCTCCACCCCGCTGCCGGAGACCACGATCGAGGTGGCGCCCTGGAGGTTTCCGCCGCCGACCGTGACGGCGGCGCTCGTGCCGGCCTGCCCGCCGGAGGGATGCACGAAGCTCACGGCGGGAACCTGGGCGGCCGCGGGTGCGGCGACGAGAAGGGTTCCCGCGAGAGTCCAGAGGGCGGCGTGGAGAGGCGATCGCTTCATGGTGGATGACTTCTTGTGGCCCGGGAGGGCGGCGAAGAGTGGGCGCCGGTGCGCCGGTGGCCGGATAGCCAGGATCGTGTAGTTGGGACGCCGCGACGCGTCCGTTTCTCGTTGCGAGATGGTTGGGGCGAGGTGATCTCGCTCACCGTTTTGTGAAGGATCGATTCGTCAGCCGCGGCGCATTCTCCTGCGTGGACCGGCATGACCGCCTCGCGGAAAATGCTCGGCAGCACACGTATCCCCACCCAGTCACCCTGAACGTAGTGAAGGGTCTACGTTACTTCGTCCGCACCGGAGACCGACGGGCCACGTCCGGACGGAACCCGGCGGTAGAGTCCGCGTCACGCACATGCGTGCTCCGAACCAGGACGGCTGCCGAGATTCTTCACTGCGTTCAGAATGACAAATTCGGGGAGCGGTGTCTCGATCGAAGTGCCGGAGGGCTGCGGATGGCGCGGCCATCCGGCACTTCGGTGGGGGCCGGCCTCCCGCCGTGACTGCGGCTCAGGATGACTGGGGTGGAGGCTGGTTGGGCCTTCCTTTTCGGACGACTAGACCGCTTCCGGCACCAGGTTCCCGCCCTCCAGCCGCAGGCGGACCGCTTTCTGCACCGGCTCGTGGTCGAAGATCACCAGCCACCCCTCCCGCGCGGCCTGCTCCAGCAGCTCCGCCTTGACCTGCAGCGTTTCGTAGGGCGCCAGGTCGTAGGCCATGTTGTAGGCCGGGCGCAGGTGGGCCACGGTGGGGCAGATGTCGGCGGGGAGCAGGGCGGTCTCGCCGCCGCTGCGGAGGAGGACGCAGTGGTGGCCCGGCGTGTGGCCGCCGGTGACGCGCACCTCAACCCCCGGGGCGACCTCCGCATCTCCGTCGAGGAGCTGCAGCCGGCCGGATTCCTCGAGAGGGCGCAGGTTCTCCGCGCGGTAGCTCACCCGCATGTGGCTGCGGTTGGCGCAGGCGTCTTCCCACTCCCGCTGCTGAACCACGACGCGCGCCTTGGGGAACGAGGCCACGGGACGATCGCCCTCCAGGTGGCTCGCACCGCCGGCGTGGTCCATGTGCAGGTGGGTGAGCAGGACCGTGGTGATCTCCTCCGGCCGGACGCCGGCACCCGCGAGGTTGTCGAGCAGCGCGTTTCCCGGGGCGAGGTCGAAGATATCCCGTTCCTTCTCCCCGAGCTTGGAGCCGTTGCCGGTATCGATCAGCACCAGCTCGTCCGGCGTGCGGACCAGCACGCAGTTCGCGTCGAGCGCGATCCGGTTCCGGGCGTCGGGCTCGAAAGCGCGCGACCAGAGCGGCTTCGGCACCACGCCGAACATGCCGCCGCCGTCCAGCTTGAACGCGCCGCCGCTGACGATCCGGACTTCCAGCTCTCCCACCCGCATCGTGTCGCCTCCCTCGCCCGGGCTCTCCGGACGAGGGAGCTATATCAGAGAGCGTGTCGATCCGCCCGCCGGTCGGGCGATCTAGCGGCGTCGCCCGGCCGACGCGGCCGGTACCGAGACGCGGACCAGTGCCGCCTGCATCGCGCCGGTGTCCGGATCGAGCACGCTGCCGACCACGAAGAGCCGCCCGTTCGGAGCCGGCGCCAGCGCGCGCGCTTCGCCGCGGCCGAGATCCACCCGCAGCAGCTCGCGTCCGGCGCTGGAGAGCACCACCACGCGGAACACCTGCGAGGCGTCCGAGCCGCAGAGGTAGACGTGCTTCTTGTCGACCGCCAGGTCGGTCACGGCCACGGAGATGTCGGCGCGGGCGTCGTCTTCCCAGGGGCGCCGCAGCCAGGTGACGCGGCCGTTGCTCGCGCGGAGCTGCATCGAGACGGGGGACGATTCGTAGCGCCCGCAGGCGTAGACCTGACCGTTGGAGCTGACCGCCACCTCGGCCGGGGTCTCGAAGCTCGGCTGCGCCGGCCCGGAGAACTCCCAGCGGATCTTGCCGTTCTTCGATTGGAGCTGCGCCACGTAGAACGCGAGCGAGTCCTCGTACGGCTTCCGCAGCGAGCCGCCGACGGTCACGTTCCCGGAGCGGTCCATCGCCACCGTCCGGATCACCGGAGCGCCGAGCGCGGCGGTGCGGGGCGAGGTCTGCTCCACGCGCCAGCGCTCCCGGCCGTTCTTCCCGTTCAGCTTCGCGGCGAGCAGCCGCACGCCGGTGACTGCCACGTCGCCGCGGCGATCGGTCGCCACCCCGCGGATCTCTCCGCTGCCGGAGAGCCACTCCCAGCGGAGCTTCCCGGAGCGGCTGTCGAGCGCAGCGACCGCCCCGTAGGGTGCGTCGTTCCGCACGACGTAGCCGGCCGCGACCACGGTCCGGCTTCCGGAGAGCGCCAGGCTGGTGCCGAGCCCGCCCGCGGTCGCCCCGCCGTTTGCCAGCGGGGTCACCGCCGTCTGCCAGAGCAGCCGGCCCGTGGCGCCGGAGTACTTGAGCACGGCGAAGCCGGGAGCGCCCCCTTCGGCCGACGCCGCGCCGGTCACGTAGAGATCTCCGCTCGAGTCGGTTTCGACGGCGGCCGCCCCCGCCGGCGTGGTGAAGGTGCCGCCCTCCACGCGGGCGCTCCAGCGGCGGGCGCCGGAAGCGTCGAAGCTGGCGACGTAGAGCGCGGAGGCGCCGCCGGCCCGCACCTCGCGGCCCGCCACGAAGGCATTGCCGCGGCGGTCCGAAGCGACAGAGGTGTATTCGACCCCCGGCTCCGCGGGAGCGACCCAGTCCGGAGCGGTGCCCGCCAGGGCAGGGAGGGCGATCAACGTGGAAGCGAGCGCGGCTCGCAGGAGGGGCGTGGTGAAAGGGTACTGCATGGTTGTGAAGCAAGCGAGGGGCAACCGAGGTAGGGTGCTGGTCTTTACCCTGCCGCCGGTCGATCCAAACAGAGCCCTCGCCGGCTCGTGGCGGCGGCTGCTCGGCATCCGGTAAACTCCCGGCAGAGCGGCAAGGCGCAGGGAGGGCGGCGGAGCGATGGGAGAGGTGCGGAGCTGGAACGACGCGGGGCTGGCGTGGATCGAGATCTCGCGTCCGGAGAAGCTGAACGCCCTGAACCGCGCCACCCTGCTGCAGCTCCGGCAGACGCTGGAGGCGGTGACCACCGACCTCGCCACCCGGGTGGTGCTGCTGACCGGGGCCGGCGACCGTGCCTTCGCGGCCGGCGCCGACATCGCGGAGATGAACGCGCAAGACCGGGACGGCATCCGCGCGCTGATGGAGCTGGGGAAGTCGGTGGCGGTCCTCCTGGAGGAAGCGCCGCAGCCGGTGATGGCGGTGGTGAACGGCTACGCGCTGGGCGGCGGGTGCGAGCTGGCGCTGGCCTGCGACCTGGTGGTGGCCGCGGAGGGCGCGCGGTTCGGGCTGCCGGAGGTCGACCTGGCGGTGCTTCCCGGCTGGGGCGGCTCGCAGCGGCTGGAGCGGCGGGTGGGCTACGGCCGGGCGCGGGAGATGATCCTTACCGGCCGGCAGGTCCCGGCGGCGGAGGCGCTGGCGTGGGGTCTCTGCGACCGCGTCTGCTCCGCGGAAGCGCTCCGCTCGGAAGCGGAGGCGCTGGCCCGTACGCTCGCGGCCAAGGATCCCGGCGCGCTCACCGCCGCCAAGGTGGCGCTGCGCCGCCGCTCGGAGCTGCCGCTCTCGGAGGGTCTCCGGGTGGAGACGGAGCTGTTCGTCGACCTCTTCGAGCGGGACGAGCGGCGGGAAGCGATGGGCCGGTTCGGGCGGCGCCGGTGAGGGGACTGCATGGCGCGTAAGGGGGCTCGACCCGTCTACATGATCGGCGGCGGCATCACCCGCTTCGTCAAGCGGCGCCCGGAGGAAGACTTCCGGTGGATGGTCCGTGAGGCGTTCGAAAACGCGCTGGCCGACGTGCCGGAGCTGACGCGGGAGCAGATCGACGGCTCCGTCTGCTCCTACTTCTCGGACCACTTCGCCGGTCAGCTCATGGCCGGCGCGATGGTGCAGGACTACCTCGGCCTCTGCCCCAAGCCGAGCCGCCGCGTGGAAGGCGGCGGCGCCACCGGCGGGCTCTGCTTTCAGGCGGCGTGGGAGGCGGTCGCCTCCGGCCGGATGGAGGTCTGCGCCGGCTACGGCTTCGAGACGATGTCTCGCGTCAGCACCTGGAAGGGCAACGAGCTCATCGCCCTCGCCTCCGACGCCAGCTTCGACTTTCCGCTCGGCGGGTTCTACACCGGCTACTACGCCATGATGGTGACCCGCCACATGCACGAGTTCGGCACCACGGAGCGCCAGCTCGCGCTCGTCTCCGTCAAGGCGCACGATAACGCGGCGCACAACCCGTATGCCCAGAAGCGGAATCCGGTGACGGTGGACCAGGTGCTCGCCTCCCCCTACGTGGCCCACCCGCTCAAGATGCTCGACATCTGCGCGATGTCGGACGGAGCGGCGTGCGTGATCCTGGCGAGCGAGGAGGCGGCGCAGCGCTTCTCGAACCGGCCGGTCCGGGTCAGCGGCGTGGGATGCGGCACCGACACGATGCGGATGGCCGACCGTCCCCACGGGCGGGTGCCGCTCTTTCCGTGGGAGAGCGAGGCGGAATATGCCGGGCTCGACTTCCCCGGCGTCCACTCCTGCCGCGCCGGCCGCGTGGCGGCGCTCGAGGCCTACGCGATGGCCGGGATCTCCGATCCGATCCGCGACCTCAGCCTGGTGGAGCTGCACGACGCCTTCACCAGCAGCGAGATCCAGACCTACGAGGACCTGGGTCTCTGCAAGTACGGCGAGGGCGGTACGTTCATCGAAGCGGGACATTCCACCCGCACCGGCAAGATGCCGGTCAACCCCAGCGGCGGCCTCCTGGCGTGCGGCCACCCGATCGGCGCCACCGGCCTGATGCAGGCGGTCTTCGCCTACTGGCAGCTCCAGAACCGGATCGGCGAGCGCCTGGGAAATGACACGCTCCAGATCCCCAACGCCCGCCGCGCGGCAGTCCACAGCCACGCCGGCACCGGCACCTACGTCACCGTCTCTATCCTCGAAGTGGCCTGAGGTGGACCGAACTGGAACGTGTAAGAAAAGGAGATAAGGGGATGTGTTGGAGATGTGGGGATGATTCGGGCGCCGTCTCGCTCAGCGTCAGGCTTCTGCGGCACCGCGTTCGGAGACTGTGCCGATAGCGGCTCACGCGATCGTGTTCAGCAAGGCCGGTGACTTCATCTGGGAAAATCCCCATATCCCCCCTTATCTCCCCTATCTCCTTTCTTACACTCTGGAGAGCGAATGTGAATCGGAACGCGCGGCTGCCGGAGGCGGAGGAGCTGACGGAGGTGGTGGGTCTCGACCCGCTGGTGATCGTTAGCCACTTCGGAATCGAGTACGAGCACTCGTACGCGCAGGACTCGCCGTGGTTCGCGGCGCTCGCGGAGGGGAGGCTGCTCGGCAGCCGGTGCGCGCCGTGTGGCTGCACCTACGCCACGCCGCGGGGTCATTGCATGCGGTGCGGGGGCCGGACCGAGTGGGTGGAGCTGCCGCTGGAGGGGAAGGTCCACACCTGGACCACCTGCTACTACGCGGGGGAGTCGTTCCGCAAGGAGACGCCTTACCACCTGGTGCTGGTCGAATTCGACGGCGCGGACACCCTGCTGATGGCGCGGCTGGTGGGCTGCGAGCGGGACGAGATCCGGATCGGCATGCCGGTGCGGGCGCGCTTTCGGAGACGTCCGCAGTGGAAGCCGACGGATGTCTACTTCGTACCCGTGTAAGCGAGGCGGAAAATGGGTAGTCATCTGGATGGCACCAGCTAACGCGGCGGGCGACCACCCCCCTACAAGCCCGCTGTTCAGGCAGGTGTTCCTTTTCAGTCCTTTGAATGACTCCACCGGTATTCCCGGCCGAACACGCGCTCGCGTTCGGCCGGGCTGGAGAGCTGCCTGATCCGGCAGAGCGAACTGCCGCAAGAGCAGCCGGAGTTACACCCGCCCTCCCCTCGAGAGCTAAAGGAGATCGAATGATGAAGCGCAGCGCCATCTGGTGGACCGCCACGGCGGCCCTGGCGGTCGGCGTAATCAGCGCCGCCGCGGCCCGACCCGGGTACTTGCAGGCGTTCCAGGCCCACTACCAGACCGAAGGGAAGCCGCTCGCGGCCGGGCGGTGTGCCACGTGCCACGTGGGCATGCCGAACGAAAAGAAGTGGAACGTCTACGGCACCGCGTTGGGTCGGGCTCTCGGCGGCCCGAACGTGCAGGACCGGGAGAAGATCATTGCCGCCTTCCGGCAGATCGAGGATCAGCGCAACCCGGCGACCAATCGCACCTTCGGCGAGATGCTCCGCGACAACCAGCTTCCGGGCTCCAACCCGGGCGCCGGGGTCAGCGGTGACGTGGCCAACGCGCTGCAGCGTCCCGCGTGGAAGCCGCTCTTCAACGGTCGCGACATGAGCGGCTGGACGAAGATGAACGCCGGCGACTGGAAGGTGGAGAACGGCCTGCTGAAGTACACCGGCGGCGGCAACGGCTGGCTCCGCTCCAACGACCAGTACAAGAACTACGGACTGGTGATGGTGTGGCGCTACACGAACGCCGGCAACAACGACGCGGGCTTTTTCCTCCGCGCCGGCACCGAGGGTAACCCGTGGCCGAACGGCGGCGTCCAGCTCAACATGGGCCCCGGCGACAACCTCGGCAGCATCGGCGGCCAGGCGGTCGCGCGCAGCCGCGCGGACCTGATCAAGCCGGCGGGCAGCGGCCAGTGGAACACCTACGCCATCACCGTGATGAACGGCCAGGCGACCCTGGCGATCAACGGGACCCCGGCGTGGGACGGTGCCGCGAACATCCCGGACAACCAGGGCTACATCGGCATCCAGAACGAGAACTTCCCGCTCGAGATCGCCCAGGTCTGGATCGCCCCGATCCCGTAGCGGCGATTTTCGAATTGACCGCTCACCGCGCCCCGTCCTCCGCGACGGGGCGCTGCTTTTTGCGCGACAGGGGGACAGAGAGAAGGAGAGATTGGGGGATGGAGAGAGGCCGAACCGGTTGACACGTGGAGCGATGCCAGTCATGCGGATACAGTTCTCTCTGTCGCTCCGTCCCACTGTCTCTCCTTCTCTCTATCTATGAAACAGCGTATCCACCGCTTTCCGATCCTCGCCTCCACCAACTCGCTCGCCCTGGAGTGGATCCGGGCGGGGACGGTGGGGGCGGGGGACGTGCTGGTGACGGCGGAGCAGACCGCAGGCCGGGGCCGGCCCGGGCGGACGTGGCATTCGCCCAGGGGGGCGCTGCTCTGCACGCTGGTGCTGCCGTTCTATCCGGAGCGGGCGGGCTGGACCGCCCTGGCGGCCGGCGTCGCCGCCGCCCAGGCCGCGCGGGACCTCGGCGCGACGGCGGGCGTCAAGTGGCCGAACGACGTGGTGGTGGAGCGGCGGAAGCTGGCGGGGATCCTGGTGGAGACGCCCGGCCCGGCGCTCACCGCGGTCGGCATCGGCATGAACGTCTCCAATCCCGTGCCGCTCGACCTCCCCGGCGGGCGGGAGGCGGTGGCGCTGGCGGAATTCGCGCCGGACGCCACACCCGAGCAGGCGTTGGAAGCGCTGCTGGCCCGCATCGACGAGGCGTGGGCCCTGCTCGCCGCGCCGGATCTGAAGCCGCTCCGGACCGCCTGGGCGGGTCTGGACACGACCTCCGGCCGCCGCGTGCGTCGCCTCACCGCCGGTCCTGCCGACCCCGACGAGGAGGGGGTTGCGCTGGGAGTGGCAGACGACGGCGCGCTGCAGATCCGGCTCGACAGCGGCCGGCTGCTCGCGGCCCACGCGGGCGAGATCGAGCTCATCTGATGGTTAGCAGGTTGGCAGGTTGGCAGGTTGCAAGTTCCGAACTATCCGGGTCCGCCACCAACCTGTGAACCTGCAACCTGCCAACCTGAAACATGCGGCGGCCTGACCCTCTCCCGCGGATTGCGTTACGATTTGGCGGGCCGCCGGGGCCCTGCAGCAGCACGAAGACGAGTTACCGATGGCAGCCAACTCCCAGACTTTTCCCGCCCTCCTCCTGATCGCCGACGGCCTTGGCGACCGCGCCGTGCCCGAGCTGGGCTACAAGACGCCCCTTGAGGCGGCGGAGACCCCCACGCTGGACCGCCTGGCGGCGGAAGGTGAGAGCGGGCTGATGGATCCGATCGGTCCCGGCATCCGCGGCGGCAGCGACACCGGCCACCTGGCGATCCTCGGCTACGATCCCTACAAGTACTACCCGGGCCGCGGGCCCTTCGAGGCGCTCGGGATCGGCCTCGACGTGAAGCGCGGCGACCTGGCGTTCCGCTGCAACTTCTCGACGGTCGATGAGAGCCTGGTCGTCACCGACCGGCGCGCCGGCCGCATCAATGAAGGCACCACGGAGCTGGCGGCGGCCCTGAACGGCCTGCAGATCGAGGACGTCACCTGCTACTTCAAGGAGTCGATCGCCCACCGCGCCGCGCTCGTGCTGCACGGCCCCGGCCTGGGCGAGCACGTCTCGGACGTCGACCCGCACGAGACCGGCGCGCAGGTGTGGGAAGCCCGCTCCACCCGCGAGGGGGATGCGGAGAGCGAGAAGAGCGCTCGCATCCTGAATGCCTTCGTGCGCAAGAGCTACGAGATCCTGAAGGACCACCCCGTGAACGTAGCCCGGCGCGAGCAGGGTCTGCCCCCGGCGAACATCGCGCTGCCGCGCGGCATCGGGAAGTCGCCGGACCTCCCTCCGTTCAACGAAAAGGCGGGCGTCTCCAGCGCCTGTATCGTGGAAGTCGGCCTGGTAAAGGGCCTCGGCCGCTACCTGGGGATGGACGTGATCGACGTCGAAGGCTCGACCGCCTCGCTCGACACCGACACGACGGCCATCGGCGAAGCGGTCGTCCAGGCGTTCCGCCGGCACAACTTCGTCCTCTGCAATGTGAAGGGTCCCGACGTGGCGGGACACGACTGCAACCCGGACGGGAAGGTCGCGATCATCGAGAAGATCGACCAGATGGTCGAGCAGATCGTGCGTGCCATGAACGGCAAGGTGATCATCATGGTGACGGGCGACCACAGCACGCCGGTCACCTTCGGCGACCACACCGGCGAGCCGTGCCCGGTGCTCTTCTGGGGGCCGACGGTCCGCCGCGACCGCGTGACCGAGTTCGGCGAGACCGCCTCCAGCCAGGGGGGAGTCGGGCGGATCCGCGGGCTCGACGTGGTGAACATCCTGACCAGCTACATGGGCGTGCAGGAGAAGTTCGGCGCCTGATCTCTCGACCGCACCGGTGAAGCCGAAGCCGTTCAACTACACCGAAGCGGTCGCCGGCGTGACGCGGGATCTCGTCGCCACCCTCGACGAGTTCCGCCACGTCGATCTCGACCGCGTGCTGATCGCAGCCAACCAGGCGCGACAGGCGAGCAAGCACGGCGTCTACGCCAGCCTCGTGCCGCTGCGGTTTGCGGGCGGATCACCGGAGACGGTGGTCCGCGGCCGCCGCTACCGGATGCCGCCGTTCCAGCACGAGCAGCGGGAGATTCTCTACCTGCTCTACGTGATGCTGCCCCGGTTTCACGAGGAGCAGGACTACCACGGCCGGCTCGCCACGCTGATCCACGAGCTGTACCACATCAGCCCGCGCTTCGACGGCGACATCCGGCGCTTCCCCGGCAAGAACTTCGCGCACGGCCACTCTCGCGAGGTCTACCACGCCGCGATGTGCCGCCTGGCGGACCGCTACCTCGCCACCAGCCCCCGCGCCCATTCCCACGAGTTCCTGCGCGTGCCGTTCAAAGAGCTGCTGGCGCACCCCGGGGGAGTCGTCGCGCGGACCGTCACCAAGCCTCGCGCCGTGCTGATCCAGGAGAAGCCACGATGATCGATCCCGAGCAGTGCCGACTGATGAGCCGTTACAACCGGTGGATGAACGAGCGGTTCTACGACCTCTGCGCCGCGCTCTCCGAGGAGGACCGCAAGGCAGACCGCGGGGCGCCCTTCCGCTCCATCCACGGTACCCTCAACCACCTGCTCCTGGCGGACCGGGTCTGGCTCGGCCGGTTTCTCGACGATCCGTTCCGGGTGGAGTCGCTCTCCCAGGAGCTGTACGCCGACTTCGACGAGCTCCGCGCCGCCCGGAAAGAGACCGACGACCGGATCGACGCCTGGGTAGCAGGCCTCACGCCGGAGCGCCTAGCCGGGCCGCTCCGCTACGTCGGCATCGTGGTGCCGGAGCCGCGCACCCTCCCGCTCTGGTTCGCGGCCAGCCACTTCTTCAACCACCAGACGCATCACCGGGGGCAGCTCAGCACGCTGCTCGAGCAGGCCGGCTGCGACATCGGCGTCACCGACCTCCTCGTCGTTCCCGGCGCTCCGACGCTGTAGTCGGAGCCGGCACGATCGACACGCTCGGAGTCTCCCGGCTTCGGTTAACAGGTTGCAGGTTTACAGGTTGCAGGTTCGGAACCCCTCTCGCCGGAGAGCCGAACCTGTAACCTGCCAACTTGCAAACCTGCAACAGACGGCGCTGCGCCCGCCCATCCTGCCGCAGCACGCAGCTCGAGCTCTCCGCACGATCAGGCCGAGTGGTGCGGATGGACCCTCGCCCGCGCGCGTGGTAGAATGTGGCGCTTGGGACACCGGTTATGCTGCTCGCAATCGACGTTGGGAATACCAACCTCCACTTCGGCGTCTACCACGGCGACCGGCTGCTCGATACCTGGCGCGTCAAGACCGACCGCGAGCGGACGGGCGACGAGCTGGCCGCGCTCCTGCTCCCGCTGCTGGCGCACGCCGGGATCGCGTTCGACGCGATCGGCGCGTGTGCCGTCTCGAACGTCGTGCCGCCGCTGGCGCCGTCGATCCGGCACTTCGCGCGGCGCTACCTGAAGCCGGAGGCGGAGTTCGTGGGGGAGACGCTCCGGCCGAAGGTGCCGATCCGCTACACGCCGGCCGCGGCGGTCGGCGCGGACCGGCTGGTCGACGCAGTGGCGGTGCTCCGCCACTACGGTGCGCCGGCCGTGGTGGTCGACTTCGGCACCGCCACCACTTTCGACGCGATCTCCGCGGAGGGGGAGTACCTCGGCGGGGCGATCGCGCCGGGCGTGGGGATCTCGATGGACGCGCTTTTCCGCGCGGCCGCCCACCTGCCGCGGATCGAGCTGGTGCGCCCGCGGAGCGTGGTCGGCGGCAACACCCTGGAGAGCATGCAGTCCGGCGCCTACTTCGGCTTCGTCGGCCAGGTGGAGGGGATGGTCCGCCGCATGAAGCAGGAGCTGGGGCCGGAGACGCGGATCATCGCCACCGGCGGCCTCGCGGAGCTGATCAGTCCCGATACCGACTGCATCGACCACGTCGACCCGAATCTCACGCTCGAGGGGCTGCGTCTCACGTGGGAAGAAGCACATCTCTCCAGGGATGAAGGATGAGGGATGAGGGATGAATTCCGAACCCCCGGCTGCGGTTAGTTCCTGCCTCACCCGTGGGGCTATGCAGCCCCGGCCTTCCACCGATTGATTGAATACTAAACGAATGCTAACTGATCCAAAGCCATTACAGATTGGGTCGGTGGCGGCGTGGCCGCCGCTGGTGCTGGCGCCGATGGCGGGGGAGACCGGCAGCGTGCTGCGGGTGCTCTCCAAGCGGCTGGGGGCGGGGCTGGTCTGCACGGAGCTGACCTCCAGCCACGGGCTGCACTACCGCAGCCGGCGCAGCTTCGACTTCCTGCGCTGGACGCACGAGGAGCACCCGATCTCCGCCCAGATCTTCGGGGCGGAGCCGGCGCTGATGGAAGAGGCGGCGGCGATCTGCAGCGAGGCGGGCGCGGACCTGATCGACATCAACATGGGCTGCTGGGTGCCGAAGGTCGCCAAGACCGGCGCCGGCGCGGCGCTGCTGAAGGACCTCAAGCTCGCCGCGGAGGTGATGGCGGCGGTGGTGCGCGGCAGCTCGGTACCGGTGACGATCAAGACGCGGGTCGGCTGGGACGGCTGCATCGGCAGCGCGGTCGAGATGGCGAAGGCGGCGGAGAGCGTCGGGGTGCAGGCGATCGCCATCCACGGCCGCACCGCGCGGCAGGGTTTCACCGGCAATGCCGACTGGGGGCCGATCGCGGAGGCGAAGCGCGCCGTCTCGATCCCGGTGATCGGGAACGGCGACGTCCGCACGCCGGAAGACGCCGAGCGGATGTTCCGCGAGACCGGCTGCGACGCGGTGATGATCGGCCGCGCGGCACTGGGGAACCCGTGGATCTTCCGGGAGGTGCGCGGCTATCTCCTGGACGGGAAGCACGTCCCGCCTCCAACCATCGAGGAGCGGCTGGAGATCGCGGCGGAGCACGCGCGGCTGCTGGCGCTGCAGGAGCGCGGCAGCGACAGCCCGGCGACCCCGCTGCCGGGGCTGGCGCGGGGGCAGCTCATCCATTATGTCCACGGCGTCCACGGCGGAGCGGAGGCACGGCGCAAGATGGCGCAGATCCAGACACTGGCGGACGTCTACGCGGTTCTGGACGAAGTCCGGGAAATGAACCGTCACCGGCTGCCGCGCGGCATGGAGCCGTGCGCCGCCTAGCCCGAGTGGAGGCGCCATGGCAGAGCGGCTGACGAGGCAGCGCCGACTCGATATAGTAGGGGAGCTTTGTCCCAGGTTCGGCGCCCGACGGGCCTGCGACTCCTACGAACTGGCGCGCGACGCGGCGCTGGAGATCCTCGGACCGGCAGAGCGCGCGCCGGTCGACGCCGGGTACGTGCTGCTGCGCGCGATCGACCGGTATATCGCCGGGTCGATCGACGAAGAGGATCTCTATCGCTGTCGGGTGCTCGCCTACTATATGATCTTTGCTTCCGGGGGTGAGGAATGGGCTCGCTGGGGCCTGGCGGCGAGTGTCAGGCCGGGGGAGTTCGCCGCTCCGGAAGAGCCGGATCTCGAGGATCTGCCGCCCGCGCCGCCCGGCGGTCCGCCCTGGCGCGACGGGAGCTGATCCCGGCCCTACCCCAGCCCCTTCCAAGGAGAACCAGTCAATGTCTCGTATCCGCCGGCTTGGATTGTTCTGCGCGACCCTCGCCCTCTCCGCGATAATGGCCGGTCCGGCCCTGGCCCAGAAGGAGAAGGTGACGGTCGACCCCGCCCGCCCCTGCTTCGTCGACCTGACCAAGGCACTGGGCGAGTACCGGAAGAGCTCCGCTTTCACCAAGTACGAGCAGAAGCTGCGGGCCCAGCACCGGATCTTCTCCGAGGAGATGCAGCTCCTCGCCGGCGTCCGCTACTGCACCGAGGACGAGAAGAAGGAAGCCCTGACGATCCTCGCCAAGCCGCAGAAGACCGCCGCGGAGAACCAGCGCCTGGAGGCCCTGAAGAAGAAGTCGGACCAGCTCGACAACGAGCTCGCCGCGCTCGCTCAGAAGCAGAACCCGACGGACGCGGACACCAAGCGCATTTCGGAGCTGAACGCGAAGCGCACCGACGCCGTCCGCGACCTGGCCAAGGAAGACGCCGACCGCCGCGACCGCCTCCGGAAGATGGAGTCCGACCTGCTGACCGACGTGGAGCAGGACCTGCTCAAGGTGGTGGAAAAGGTCGCCAAGGAATACAAGGTCCCGGCGATCTACAACCTCAAGTCGGTCCTCTACGGCGGCCAGGACCTCACCGACGAGGTAATCAAGCGCCTCCCGAAGTAGTCCCCGAACCTTCAGTCAACCACAGAGGGCACAGAGAACACAGAGGGGAACCGGAACGGGAATTCACCGCGGAGAGCGCAAAGGACGCGGAGAGGAACCCGAACCTGATTCACCGCCAAGACGCCAAGAACGCAAAGAGGAACCAGAAGAGACAAACCCCGGGGCCGCTGTCCGGGACTCGAGACGCGCAGCAGAGCCATTCCTCTTGGCGAGCTTGGCGTTCTTGGCGGTAAACGCTGGTTCCCTCAGCGCTCTCCGCGACCTCTGCGGTGAATCCGGTTCGGACCGGGGCCGCAGTACGGTGTTCGTGAAGCAGATCAGGCCCATCCCGCTCATCCTCTGGTTCCCCTCTGCGTCTCCTCAGCGCTCTCCGCGACCTCTGCGGTGAATCCGGTTCGCATCCGGGCCGCAGTACGGCTGACGTGAAGCGAATCAGGCCCGACCCTCTGGTTCCCCCCTCTGTGCCCTCTGTGCGCTCTGTGGTGAATCAGGTTCGGAATGCTACCGCAGCAGCTCGCGGGCGGCTGCTTCCAGGCGGGGCCAGGTTTCTTTGCCGACGGACATGCTGCGCTCGTACTTGTAGCGGTCCTTGCCGTAGTCGTCCGGATCGAGGATGTAGCCGAGCTCGTCGTTCGCCATGGAGACGACCATCGGGTAGCGGCCGGGCATGCGCTTCTTCAGGGCGAGGGCGGGGCGGGGGAGGATCTCGCCGGGGATCGTAATCCAGGTGACCGGGCCGAGGTCGACTCGCCAGACTTCGGTCTCCAGCGCGCCGTCCCGCAGCTCTCCTTCCAGGATCTTCGCCCCGAGCATCAGCTTGAAGCCGCTGTTCTCCAGCGGGACCGAGACGCTGCGGCGCCGGAGCTCGATCGCTTCGATCTCGATCGGCTTCGCCTCCGCGATCGCGCGCAGGGCGGCGGCGCCGACCCCGCGGCCGACCCGCTCCATCTCCGGCAGCGTGTGCTCCTTGATCTTGGGGGTCACCATTCCGCCGAGCGCGCCGTTCAGGTAGAGCGCCACGCCCCCGTGCTCCGCTTCCACCGCCTCGCGGACGTAATGGACGTAGTCGGAGGTGAGCGCCTTGCTCTTGTTCACTTCCGGATGTCCGCCGTAGTGGACCACGGTAGCCACGGTCCGGCCGTCCGCGTTCTTGAGCTGGAGCGCGGTCAGCTCCTTGTCCTGGACCGACTCCCGGCTGTTGTAGACCAGCCCGTCCGGGACCCTGACCACCCCGGCGGTGACGGTGACCGGCTGCAGCGACCGCGCGGCGGTATCGACGGCGGCGACGATCCGGTCGGTCAGTCGCTCCATGTAGAGCGGGTCCATGCCGGAGGTGAATGCGTCTTTCCCCCAGAGCCCCATGGTGTCCGGACCGGAGTGGACGTGCGTGGTAGTGATCAGCACGTTCTCCGGCGGCACGGAGCGGATCTGGCCGCGGATCTGCCGCACGCGCAGGTTGGAGAGGCCGACCAGGTCGCACACCACCGTCGCGAAGCGCGTCTTTCCGTCATCCAGTACCACCGCGCGCGCCCAGAGGTCGTCGTGGACCGACTCGGCGAGGCGGTTGTTCTCGTAGCCGGCGATGTAGACCGGGCGCGAGAGCGCGGGCGTGATCTTTACGGCGGCGGCGCCCGCCCGGAGCGGTCCGCTCTTCCCGGCAGCGGCCGGGGCGGCGGCGCTCCCGGCCAGGGCCAGGCCCGCGAGGGCGAGGGCGAGCCCCCACAGTCGTCCTCTCACTGCGCTCCTCCTGTCGTCTCCCGCAGCCGGCTCACCGCCGCGCGGGCCCGCTCCATCTGCCGGCCGAACTCCGCCCAATCACCCTGCCGCAGGGCGCGGTCCGCCGCCTCGAAGGCGGCCTCGGCCTCGTTCGCCAGCGCGGTCACGTTCGGCGGTGCCGTGGGCGTCCCCACCGGCGGCGGAGCAGCGCCCTGGGTGGGGGCGGGCGGTCTTCGGGTCGTGGTCCGCGGCGGCGCGGGACCGCCCACGAGCTGCGCGAGGGCCGCTTCGAGAGTTGGCTCCATCACCACCTCGATCCGGGTGCCCCGCTTCTCCGCCAGGATCACGTACTTGAGCTGCGGAATGCCGCGCCCGCCGGGGCCCGCCCCTTCCACGTAGAGCGGCTTGACGTAGAGCAGGCTCTGGGCCACCGGCAGTACCAGCAGGTTGCCGTACTGCACGCGCGATCCCTGCCGCGAGAGGAGGGTGATCTGGCTGGAGATCCGGACGTCCGCGGAGATGGCGTTGTCGACCTGCTCCGGCAGATCGACCTGTCGGTTCGTGGGGAAGTGATACAGCAGCAGCTCGCCGTAGTTGGCGGGATCGCAGCGGGCCACCAGCCACGCGATCAGCGAGGTCCCGCCGTTCGTCTTGTACGGCAGGATCATCGCGAACTCTTCCTGCTGCTCGCCCGGGAGGCGCATCAGCACGTAGTACGGCTCCATCCGCGTGACGGAGGTCGTTTCCCCCTCCTGCAGGCGCTCCGTGGGGAATTCCCACACGTCCGACTGCGCGTAGAAGACGTCCGGATTCGTCACGTGGTAGCGGTTCAGCTTCGTCGCCTGCAGCGAGAAGATCCCCTCCGGATACCGCAGGTGCGCCCGGAGCCCGTCCGGCATCTGGTCGGCCGGGGTGAAGAGGCCGGGGAACGCCTGCCGGTAGCAGCGGAGCATCGCGTCCGAGTCGTCCATCGCGTAGAGCGTCACCGTGCCGTCGTACGCGTCGACCACCGCCTTTACGGAGTTGCGCAGGTAGTTGAACCGGTCGCGAGAGAACTCCGAGGCTTCCTGGCCGGCGGGGAGCTCGGAGGGCGAGCTGTAGGGGAAGGTGTTCGCGTGGGTGTACGCGTCCTGCACCCAGACCTGCCGCCCGTCCAGCACCACCAGGTAGGGGTCGTGGTCCAGAAGCAGGAACGGCGCCATCGCCGCAATCCGCTCCTGCACGTTGCGGCGGATCAGGAGCCGGCTGTTCGGCTGGATCTGGTCGCTGATCGTCAGGTTCCAGTCGCCCATGTAGGCGCTGAAGAATGGGCGGTTCACGCCGGTGAGCGGGATGCCGCCCTTCCCCTCGTAGCGGGTGGTGTGGAAGTCGGTCTCCTGCGGATAGTCGAACTCCGGCACGCCGGACGGCGCGATGACCGGCGGACTGGGCCGGAGCCCGTAGTAGATCTCCGGCCGCGTCACCTCCACGCCCGGCGTGGTGTCGAGCGGCAGGTTGCGGACCATCCAGACGGGCCAGCCGGTCTCGTCCGCCTCGTTCACGGCCGCCATCACCAGGCCGTAGCCGTGGGTGTACTGGAGAGTCTCGTTCACCCACTGGCGCTGGCGCAGGCGGTCCCGCATCAGCTCTCGCGGCGCCAGCATCACCTGGCGGTACTGGCCGTCCACGACGTAGCGGTCGATGTCGACGTCGGAGACGTCGTAGTAGTCGCGGATCTGCTGGATCTGCTGGAACGCGCGGCCGACCACCCGGTAGTCCCAGAGCCGGATGTTCTTAACGGTGCCCTCCTCGCGCTCCAGGTCCTGGGCGGTGAGCGAGTCGCCGAGCGCGTACTCCTGGTTCCGGATCGCGTTGAGCCCGTAGGCGCGCCGGGTGAGCTCCAGGTGGTGGCGGATGAACGGTCGCTCCCGGCCCTGCTGGTTTGGCACGACGTAAAGCTGCTGCACGAGGCTGGGGTAGAGGCCGCCGACGGTGAGGCCCGCCACCACCATCAGCGTCACGGCGAGGCCGGGCAGCCAGAGCACGCGGAGGCGGGCGTTGAGGAAGAAGCCGACGGCGGCGACCACCGCCACCACCATCAGGATGTTCAGGGCCGGCAGGCGAGCGTGGACGTCGGTGTACGTCGCACCGTAGAAGAGCCCGCTGGGGTTCAGGAGGAGTCCGTACCGGTCGAGCCAGAAGTCCCACGCCTTGGAGAGCATCGTGAGCCCGAGAAGCACCGAGAGGTGCGCCCGGACCGGATTGTCGACGTAGAGCCGGCCCTGGAACGTGCCGATGGCGCCGTGGGCGGCGTAGACCGCGGCGGTCGCCAGCAGTACCAGGATCAGCGTCATGAACAGCCAGCCGTCCAGGAACTCCAGGAACGGGTAGCGGAAGAGGTAAAAGCCGACGTCGGTGTTCAGCACCGGGTCGGCTACCCCGAGCCGCTGGGGGTTCACGAACCGGATCCAGCTCTCCCACTGCGTCGCCGCCACGGTGCCGCCCAGGAAGCCGAGCGCGAGGGAGCCGCCGATCAGCAGCAGGTTCAGCCCCTCGCGCGCCATCCGGCCGGCGGCGACCTGCCACTCCTGGGCGCCCGCCCGGGGCCGAAGCGCCGGTGAGAAGCGCTGCGCCAGCGCCACGTTGAGATAGGTAAAGCCGGCGAGCGCCACGCCGAAGCCGAGCCCCAGCAGCCAGCGGGTGCGGAACAGGGTCCAGAAGACTCCCTGCTGCCCCAGCTCGCCGAACCAGAGCCAGTCGACCCAGAACCCGAGCAGCGCCGGCCCGAACAGCAGTGCCACGGCCAGGATGCCGAGCAGCACCACCCAGCCTGTCCGTCTCGTTCTCAAGCGATACACTCCCCCGCCGCGGAATGGTAGAGGTCGCACGTCTTCCCGGGTGGGGCGGCGACGCCCGCGGGCGGCTTTCCTCCATGATACTCGACTGGTCCCCGGGGCGCTGTCGAAGGGTTCTCGCATTCACGGTGACAAAACGAGAGGGGGCGCCATCAAAGAGAGCAAGAACGGTTCGCTCCCCTGCCGGCCGGACGCGGGGGTCCTCGCAAGACAGGCGGAAAACACGCGTGGAAAACGTCTTTGCAGCCGAGTCGCGCTACTGCGTGGAGCGCAGCGCGGAGGAAGCCTGGCTGGAGCCGGCGCGGCACGGTCAGCCGTGGGCGCTGGAGCAGTTCTACAGGGGCTACCACGAGCAGGTCTACGCCCTCTGCTTCCGCCTGCTCGGCCGGGCGGACGACGCCCAGGACGCGATGCAGACCGCCTTTATGCGCGCCTTCCGGGAGCTGCCGCGCTTCCGCGGGCAGAGCAGCGTGAAGACCTGGATCTACCGCATCGCGCTGAACGAGTCGCTCGGGATGCTCCGGAAGCGGCGGGACGGGGCGGAGCTGGACGAGTGTCAGGCGAGCACTTCGGATACCGGCGCTGCGGTAGTGGAGCAGGTGGCGGTGCGCAGCGCCCTCGCCCGGCTGAAGGCGGACCACCGCGCGGTGCTGGTGCTCCGCTTCTGGGAGGGGCTGAGCTACGAGGAGATCGGAGAGGTGCTCGGGATCTCGCTCGCCGCGACGAAGATGCGCCTCTCCCGCGCGCGGGACGAGTTCCGCCGCCGCTACCAGGAGGCGCGCTGATGTTCGGCGAGCGGCATCCGGTGGATGACGAGCTGGACCGGCTCCTGCGGTCGGCCTGCCCGGACCCGCCGGATCTCGATCCAGAGGAGGCGGACGCGATCTTCCGGTCGGCGCTGCGCCAGTACCGCCGCAGCCGCCCGGCGGGAGCGGGATGGCGCTTCTTCGCGTGGGGCGCGGCCGCTTCGATCGCGCTCGGTGCCGCCACCGCCACGGCGTTGGTGCAGCCCGGCACCGGTCCGGCACGGGTCGTACCGGGAGACGCCGCAGCGCGGGCCCCGGAAGTGACCGAGCCGCCGAAGCAGCTCGTCAAGCGCACCCCGCCGGCCGAGCTGCCGGTGGTTCGGAAGTCGATCCGGGCCACGCCGCCACGACGGAAGCCCGCGTCCGCGAGGCCGCGGGTCCGCAAGCCGGTCCGGCCGAAGCGGGCCGTCGTTCTCGCTCAATCCGAGCCGATCGCGCCGGAGCCGCCGCGGCAGCCGGTGACGGATTCGCGGGACCTGCTGCTGGCGAAAGCGGACCTGGAGCTGGCCCGGCGGGTGGAAGAGGTGCGCCGCGAGCAGGCGCTCGCGCTGGCGCCCCGGCTGCTGGTCACGGCGGTGCCGCCGGGCGACGGTGGCGAGAGCGAGACGGCCGTGCACGGCTGTGACCCGCAGTATGCCCGGGCGGCGGCGTTGCAGGCCGACCCCCTCGGCGGAGTCACGCGGACTGAAGTGACAGTGACGCCGGACCGGCCGGAGCCGGAAGTGAACCGGGTGGCGCTGCGCCCCTGGTGGAGCATGGGCTGGTAGCGCCGGCTCACTCCAAGTGATGGAGGGAGAGAAACGATGCAAGTGAAACGCACGCTCGGCATCAGCACGCTGCTGCTGCTCCCGCTCCTGCCCGCCGTGGCGCAGGAGCCCGCACCGCCCCCGCCGGCGGACACCCCTGCTGCCGCTCCGGCCGAGCCGGCGGGCACTATCCCCGCCGTCCCGACGATCGCCTACCTCAACCGCGGCGCCATCGATCGGGTCAATCAACTCGAGCTCAAGTTGAGGCGACTGGAAGAAGGCAGGGCCGAACTCCAGCAGAAGCGAGAGGAGCTGCTGGCGAAGTTCACTGCCAACGCGCCGGAAGTCTCGCGCGTCGAGAAGTGGCTAAGTGAGCGTGATGAGGAGCTAGCGAAGGCGCGCGCCGAGCTCGCTGAAGCTCGGGAAGAGGCCGACCCGCTGCGGATCTACCGACCGCTGCTGGAGCGGGTTGACGTGCAGTTCAAGAACGCCACCGTCCGGGAAGCGATCAAGGCGCTCTCCGAGGCTTCCCGCGCCAGGTTGGCGGTGGCGGAGGGCGCGCCGTCGGATCGGCGGCTCTCCGTAGACGCCCGGGGCGTGACGCTGGGAGCGGTGCTGGAAGCGGTAGCCCGCCAGGGAGACCTGATGATCTACCCCGCCGAAGGTGGCGCCCTGCTGCGCGCCCGTCCCATGTTGATCGTGGACGGGAAGTCCGCGGCGTTCAGCGAGAGCCTCGGCGTCTGGAGCGGCGAGTGGGGCCTCCCCGGCGGCAGCCTCCCGGGAGCGGCGGGTGGCTTCACCTTTCCGGCAACCCCGAACCCGGTCGGACTGCTTCACTCCGTCCGTGTCACCACTCGCCCCGGCACTCCGGGAGCGACCGTAACGGTCGAGGCAGAGGGCATGGAGACGCCGATCGCAGGCTCTCCTACCGCACCGGCGCCGGCTCCCGGCTTCTCGGGTCGGCTCGGCGCGCCGGAGAAGCCGTTCGCTCCTTCCACGGCCAACCCATTCGGCGGTTTTCCGCTCACCGACCCTGCCGGAAGCTCCGGCTATCCCGGAATGCCGTATCAGAACCCCTACGCAGACATCGTCGTGCGGCGCCTCGGTGCCCCGAGCAACGTTTCGGTGACGTCGCTCGGCGACGGGATGATCGTGGTGGCGGAGCCCGGTCCCGGGCCGGACGGCGCGACGGGCGCGTGGCTCACCGTCTACCGCTGGCAGGGCGGAAAGCTCGTGCCGCTCTCCAGCACCTATCACCGGTCGAAGGTCCTGGAGCTGAACCAGGTGCCGCTGCCGCGCGCCGCGCCCCGCTTCGTTCCCGTACCTGGCGCCCCCGGAGGGCGACCCCGCGGGCTCCCGGCTCCGACGGCCCCCGCTCCGACTCCGCGTGAGGAAACCAGGCCGACCGCGCCGGATATGCGGGCTCTGCCGCCCGCACCCGCAACCCCGCCCAGGCAGAAGCCTGACAGGTCGGAGGAACGGTGAGAGACGGCTCCGGTGGGGGAGTTAGGAGAGAGGCCGGCGGGATCACGACCTGCCGGCCTCTCTGCTAACGCCAGCACCAGTGACGCGAGAAGCGGAGGCTGCCAGTCGGCGCAGTATTTGGACTGCGGTAGCTTGCTACCGCTTTCGCCGACGTCTCCACTTGCGGACCGTCGCCGCCTGCGAGCGCTTGCTCTCGCCACCCGGGCTTTTCGCTCACCGCACGGCTCCACAAAGCGGAAGCAAGCTTCCGCACTTGTATGTTAGCTCCAGGTGGGAAGGAAGAAGAAGGTCACCCGCACTTGCCGCCCTTCGGGGACGGACGTTTGGAGAAGACCTCTTCTTCCCTCTCACCGCCG
>JBKBRF010000015.1:0-134725 GCA_046292385.1 Armatimonadota bacterium
CGCGGTAATCTCTTTCATGGCGGTGTTTCCTTCCTTTGCCGAGTTGGCCCTCGGCTGCTTCTAGTCTCTAGAAGGAAGGTTCACCGCCTTCACCGTTTACACACCTTCTGATGGTAGCTCGTGAAGACTACTCATGGAGCAGTCAGATCCAATGCAGAGATCCCGCTCTCGGGACCAGAGACGCACGCGATCTGTTGTGCGATGCGACTAATCAAATGAAACTCGCGACATTCTTGCACTCGAATGTAACTTCTGCTACGATTGGGCTGGCCGAGTGGCCAGAAAGGAGTTCTATGCGAGAGCAGGAGCCGGCGGTCCAAGCACGCCGCGAGGAAGAACCAAGCGTTCCCATGCAACCCGAGCAGCCACCCGTGACCGAACTGCAGGGCATCGTTGACCAGATGAATGAGGTTAGCGCTCACTGCGACGTGATCCGCTGGGCCGTATACGAAATCGGCCAGGAACCACTGACGAGGGCAGAAGCAAACGAGACCAGGGAGTCGATCGCCGCTACCCTTGCCCATGTCATTCAGCGGGCGGGTGACGTAGTGTCTCAACTCGATGATCTGGCTAGGATCCTTCGTATCGCTTGCGGACCTCGCTTGTTCCAGCCGGACGAGGCGGTTCTGAGCCGGGTTAGCCGGACTATCCCGGGGAACGATCCCGCCTTGCGAGGTGGACGAATCGACCAAGAGCTCGACCGAATACAAGGGATTCTTCGTGGACTAGTCGAAGCAGCCTCAGACTACGTGAATGGCACCGAAGGACGATCTACCAGCCCTGAAGAGCGTCAGCTCCGGAATCGCCTAGAAGCAATGGGAATGAGCAGAAAGGTCGAGTATCTCCAGCACGTGAGCCAGCAGATTCTCGCGAGGGTCGTTGCTCCTGTCGCAGAAGAGCCGGAGTAACGGTTCAGGCGGCTGACCCAACGTCCACCTGAATACGCAGGCCGGAGGCTGACGAGTTCAGCCCCCGGTTTCTTTTGATCTCGGAGTATATCGCTGCTAGATTCTGGAACCGTACGCGGCCAAAATCGACCGGGGAGGAATTGAAATCTACTAATTAGAGGGTTCCGGCGCTCCGAGGTATCGAGGCGAAGAGAGCCCCGGTTCTGCTACCTCGGAGCCCCAGCGACCGGTCCGGGTCTCCGTGTATTGGAGCGACGGGCGATCGCTCCCAGGCAGGGTTGAACGCAGCCCCACGGTTGCATCCTGGGGCATAGCGCGGCTGCTTGCGGCCAACATGCAGCTCCGGCGAGACGGCGCGGTGCAGCTCCAGACGGGTGGTGATTAACCGGTGGATAGGTGCCGCTGCACTCCGCCTGCCCCACGTAGGGGTACCCACCCGGAAGGCAGCGAGGCCGGCCCCGCGCTTCCAAGTTCGAGGCTGCATTGCAGGGCTTCACTGCCAGCGTCGCGCGGTTGGACGACTCTACGCGTGCATTCGAGCGCCGTTCTCCCTCCTCAAGAATTGACCTTCGAGGGTCATCCCGCTGCCGGATCGGGTCTTGGGCACCCTCTCCGCGGTGCCGCGGTGCCGCCTCGCTTGACCCGCTTGTCCCGTCTCTTCACGTGTGCTCGCGTCGCGGTTCAGCAACTCGGGCTGGGTTCCCTCTCCCGTATACCGGTAGCGAACAGGCAGTGTGAACTGACACTCGGCTCCGAACAGTGCCGCATCATAAACACCTGATGGGCTCGGGGAGCGCGCAGACCAGTGACTGAGATCTCGCACGAACCCAGCACCCAGCTCTGCGCGCAGCAAAAGACGAGCCCACGTGGTCGCGTGAGAGCGAATCCGGGCATCTGACACTCCGCGCGGAACAGGATGGGGTTCACTAGAGCGGAACCTGCGGCGCAGACGTAAACCGGCGCTTCGCCGATCCGCGCGCTGAAAGGAAAAGCGAAGAGATGAGACAGCGAACGCTTGCCCTGATCCTAACGACGATCTTGCTCGCCGCGGCGAGCACTATCAGCGGCTGTAACGGGCCAGGAGCCGGTACGACTGGGGGCGAGGGCACTTCCGTCTATGACCGGATCACCAAGGCAGGAAAGATCCGCGCAGCATACCTGGACTACCCGCCGGCATGCATGAAGGACACGAAGACCGGCAAGCTTACCGGCGTGTTTGTCGAAACGCTGGAGAAAGCGGCAGAAAACCTGGGGTTGACGGTGGAGTGGACGGAGGAGGTCGGGTGGGGCGCCCAGATCGAAGGCCTACAGACAGATCGCTATGACATCGTGGGGTCGCCCGTGTGGGCTAACCCGAACCGCGGGAAGTTGACCACGCTTTCGAAGCCGCTCTACTACAGCGGGATCGGCATCTACGTGCGCAGCAACGAAAACCGCTTCACCGGCGACTGGCGTGCCATCGACTCCTCTTCGGTCCGGATCGCCACTATTGATGGGGAGACGGGCGACCTGATTGCACGGACGCAGTTCCCCCAGGCCAAGCGGGTGTCCTCGCCGCAGAATACCGACATCGCGCAGAAGTTCCTAGACATCACTGGGAACAAGGCCGATGTCTTCTTCACCGAGCCCTACTTCGCGTATAAGTTCCTCGAGAGCAACCCAGGCACGGTCAAGAATGTGGCCGCGGAGAAGCCGATCCGGATCCTTGGCAACTGCTATATGTTCAAGCGGGGCGAGGTGGACTTCAAACACATGCTCGACGTAGCCTTCGAGGATCTGCTGAACAGCGGCTATGTCGACCAACTCCTCGACAAGTACGAACCTGAAAAGAACACGTTCTATCGAGTCGCACTGCCATACCGGGTCGTGAAGTAACTCTCCCACGCCAGTGTGTTGATCACGCGGTGATGTGACAGCTGTGCAGGCACGGCTCAGGCCTACGAATCTGCCACATCAACTCTCGATCAAGGCACTAGAGCCCTTGTCTAGCCCCGGGGGCCACGCCGTCCTAGCGCCCCGGGGCTGGCCCCGAGCGAGCAGGTACAGTGACCGTCTTCGACATTATCTCCAAGTACCACCAGGAACTGCTAATGGGGCTCCTGGTCACCGTCCGTCTCTGCCTGTTTATCTGGCCGATCGGCATTGTGGGGGGAGCGCTTCTGGGAGTAGCCGGTGCCCGGTGGAGAGTAGTGGTCGGAGTGCCGTCAAAAGTGGCGTCCTTCGTTCTTTCGGGGATTCCCATCCTGGTGTTTCTCTTTTGGCTTCACTATCCGCTCCAAGCGATGTTTCGCATCGTTGTCGATCCCTTCATTACAGCTGTTGTCGCGCTTTCTATTGTGAATGTTCTTCTTGTTGCGGACCTGATCCGGGGGGTGCTCCACGATTTTCCAACGCAGTACCTCCTCGCCGCGCGCGTGTCAGGACTATCGCCGGCGCAGACCGTGATTCACATTCAGCTCCCACTGGTGTTTCGGCAGGTGCTTCCGGGTCTGCTGTTGATTCAGGTGTCGATGCTCCAGGCGACTCTGTTCGCGAGTCTTATCTCCGTGGATGAGATCTTCCGCATCGCACAGCGGATTAACTCGGAGGTCTACCGGCCGGTGGAGATCTACACTGCCCTTGCGGTTCTGTTCCTGGTGGTCTGCCTTCCGTTGCACGGGTTCGCCGTATGGCTGCGGATGCGTTACACGAGAAACTACTCGGAACAATAGAGCAGCGGGATGCCAACATGTTAGTTGCAAAGGATATCAAGAAGGTATTTGGGCGCACGGCCGCGCTCCAGGGCGTAAGCCTGACGGTGGCGCCCGGCCAGATCACCGCGCTGATCGGACCTAACGGGTGCGGGAAGAGCACCCTGCTGCGGGCAGTAGCGCTATTGGATCCGCCGGACTCCGGCACAGTGACGGTTGACGACCAAGAATACGTATTCCCCCCAAGGGGAGGGAAGTCACCTGCTCCACCTTGGCCGAAGCTGACGATGGTCTTCCAGCAGCTCTTCCTCTGGCCGCATCTTACGATCCGCCAGAACCTCACCCTGCCACTGCGGAAGTCGGGACAGGCTGCTAATGGAAAGATCGATGCTCTCATCGACGTTCTGGACATGGAAGAGTATATGGACCGCTTTCCGAACCAAGTCTCACTCGGCCAACGGCAGAGAGCCGCGATCGCACGCTCCCTGGTGCTGGAGCCGAAGTACCTGCTTCTAGACGAGATCACCTCTGCTCTCGATGTCGAACAAGTAGGTGCCGTGCTCAATCAGCTCAAAGCCGTGAGGGAACAGGGGACGGGAATCCTGCTGATCACTCACCTCATCGGTTTTGCGAAGCAAGCTGCCGATCAGGTTGTGTTCATGCGCTCTGGAAAGATCGAAGAGGCTGGGGGCCCGGAGATACTCACTTCTCCGAAGAGCGAGAACTTGAACAAGTTCCTCTCGCTGATAGAAGCACGCGTCTAGTCGAACCAACGCACGGAGGATGCCGTGAGCTACGAGTTTCTCGGAACAGCATTCACAGCCGACGCGATCGCGGTGCGGCTACTCGACCACCGGTGCCATCCTGGTGACGCAGAAGCGCGCGCGATGGACCGGCTCCCGCTGATCGACCTGCTCCGTGACAGGGTTCAGCCTACGGCCGTCCCGGCGCTCCTAGAACTCGTGACTCGTGGCAGCGATGGCTCGGCCGGATTGGCCGGCAGCCTTCTGAGAAGGTACGATGGAGAGGCCGCGGTCAGAAGCGTCCTGGAACAGCGATGGGTGACCGCCAGTCCCTATCTCCGCAACCGGCTGATGTGGCGCTTGCTCGACGCCGAGGATCTCGATCCGGCCTGGCAGGCGCGCTTCCTGGGCTTCATCCGGTCGGAGTGGAACACTTTCCGGGACTTCAATCGCGAGTTCTACGGAACTTCGGAGAGGGGACTTGGGAGAGTCCTCTCGCGCATCGCGGATCCCACGTTCCCGAGTCAGAAGAAGTGGGTCTACCTCTGGTCCATTCCCTGCCTGGCCGAGGATCCTGAGGTGACATGCGCGCTGATTCGCGGCGCTGCGAGAACCGTGGCCGACGGTTCTCTCCGGGACGCCGAGGAGGCGATCCTCACGGAACTCGGCGGGCAGCGCAGGCTCCCACTGTGTGGGTCCGAACCCGAAGCTCCGGGACCGAAGTCCGCCAGTTGGGGGTTTGTCGCGGAGGCGGTGCTCGCGTCGCTCCGACGCGGCAACCGTCCGTCCGAAGAGGAGGCTGACTATCTGAATAGACTCCCCTTCATCGACGTGGCTCGAGATCACGTCACGGATAGCGACCTCCAGTGGCTCCTTGAGGTGATCAACCAAGAGAGCGGTCCGTTCGCGGCGCTGTGCCTCAGCCTGCTCCAGAAATACTCCTGCCGCCGTGAAGTCCAGGATGCGCTGCGTGCCAGGTGGGAGAACGCCGGTCCGTGCTTGAAGGCGCACCTCCTCTGGCGACTCCTGGACGATCCATCACTGCAATGGCAGTGGCACAAGACGCTTGTGGACTTTGTATTGAGCGGTGAGGGCTGGCCGGTGTTCCGCGACGTATCGCGAACGTTCTTGGGCACGCCGGAGACCGTCGTAACGGAGGCGCTCAAGCGGATCACTTCCCCTGCGTTTCCGGAAAGCAAGAAGTGGGCGTACCTGTGCCGCGTACCCGAAGTTGCAGCCGACCGGGCAGCCGCCCGGGCCTTCGTAAGCTTGGGCTGCAATTCGTCCGACCCCTTGACGCGCTACGTAGCGGAACAGCTTCTGGAGCGATTCTACCCGTGAGACGCACTACCCCGCTGGTGTCACGAAAGGTCCTCGGGGCCCTGAGGAGGCGATCACCATGATGCGCCAGCCTGAAAGAAGTCCCCCATTCCGGTTGCTGCTTCTGGATGTCGACGGCACCCTGATCGGAGAAAGCGAGATCATCACTTCGCGGGATCTCGTGGCGCTTCGGGCCGCCCAGAACCTCGGCTGCACCATCGCGCTCTGCACCGGACGCAGCCGCTACGCGGCCCAAGCTCTTGCTTTGAAGCTCGACGGGCAGGGTTACGGGATCCTCTTCAATGGCGCCGTTCTGGTGGACTGGGCCTCCGGTCGCCTCCTACGAAAGCGCGTGCTGACTAATGCGCTGGTGCGTGAGGCGGTCCACCTCATCGAACAGCGCGGGCTAGCGCCGATTTGCGAGGGGACGGAAGAAGATGATCGGTGGCTAAGGACCAACCGGCGGCTTCGGCTTCCCGAGAGATATGCCGCCCTCAACGTGGAACGACTGCTCTACTGCGACGACCTCGATGCACCTCATCTGGGCCCGCCGATTACGATAGGTGCGTACGGTCCGGCAGACGCGATACAACCGCTCGCTCAGGAGTGTCAGGTTGCCCTGGGGCCGGCGGCGAACGTCTTGGTGTCGCGGTCGCACCGGTACGGCTGCTGGTGCGTGGAGGTGTATCCGCCCGGGGTCAGCAAGGCTGGGGCTGCTCAGTCGCTGACCGAAATGCTCCGTATACCCCGCGAAAGCACCTTGGCTATCGGTGACCACCTGAACGACGTGGAACTCCTCCGTTGGGCGGGCCTTGGCGTGTGTATGGGCGATGGGCATCCCGAAGCCCAGGCTGGCGCCGATTACATCACGGCTTCGCTTGCCGATAACGGAGTGGCGCAGGCTCTTGAACGATTCGTCCTCAATCGAGACGCCGCGCTCAGCGACTCCACACCGCCAGCGTCAGGCCGGCCTTCCCACAGAAGCGTCGGCCGTTGTGCACATCGAGAGCCGTGAGTAGTCCGAACCGGGCCCCGACGCGCCGCTTTGACACTTCTCTCCGAACAGCTTGGCCTATCATCCCGCGGTCGCGGCGGAGACGCATCCACCCAAGGCTGCTTCTCCACCGTGGAAATGACACTTTCGCCCGAACCGCGTAGCCAGGATCACGTGTGGACGGGGTTTCACCAAGTAGACGGTAGGATGCTCAAGGACGCGGGTGGTGATTATGACGACTGGCGGGAGATCGAGTATCGCCCTGCCGTCGCCGAGCTACCGCCCTACTCATTGCTTCCGTATCTTACCGGCACGGAGCGGCTCCTGGACATAGGGTGCAACGTCGGCAGCACCAGCCTGTTCCTGGCTCGCTACGTACATGAGGTCATAGGGATAGACATCAACTTGCAAGCGGTCGGGATCGCTCGACAACGGGCGGTTAGACAGGCTTATGGCGGGTCAGTCGACTTTTTCGCAGGGGACATCCTCAGCGCGCCCATGTTTGGCACCTTTGACGTGGTTGTAATGATCCGGGTTCTCACCTGCTTTCCTGATGTCTCGACCTGGCGCCGCGTACTCCGAAGAGCGCACGACCTTCTGATTCCGGGTGGGATTCTATACATCCATGACTTCGCTCGTTCGGATGAGAGTGTCAACTATCGTAGAAGGTATCAGGAAGGTGAAGCTCGGGGTTGGCGGCAAGGCAACTTCGCTGTCACCGACAGCTCCGGGAGACTGCTCTTCGTGGCTCACCACCACTCGGATGACGAGATCGAAGAGATCCAGGCAGGATACACTGCCCTGAATTTGGAGTTCCACGGCGCCGTTTCGATGAACGGCAACGCCTGCCGGATGTTTCGCTTCATTGGGCGACGACAGTAACACCAACCCGAGGCAATGGTGGGAACGGAACTCCCACGTCAGGGGTCAGGGCCAAAGACGGACAATCACAAGTAGACCATTGATGATGAACCCGAGCAGCACTATGAGCAATTTGCCCACCGGGCAACGGGGAGTTGCGGGCTCGCGAGATTGGCGTGACGGCCGGGACGCCCTCCCCGCTCGACTAAGTAGTTGGTCCATGTATGCACGTAGCGGGAATGATCGACTTGAGGAACCGATGAGCATCGAACCGATCCCTATCGCCGCTGCGGAAGCCGCACCCGAGGTATACGCGGCAGCAGATCCTTACCAAGCTGCCTACGGAATCGAGTTCCAGACGCTCGTGCATTTTGCCGGGCCAGTGCTGCGCGAACTCCACCGGACCGTACAGGACCCCACAGAGATCCAGGGACAGGTCACGATGGCGTCTCGCGGTGAGGACGGCGACGCGATCCTAGCGGAGATGGAGATCCTGAAGCGCGTGGCCAACACGCCCCACCCCAGTGACGAGGATCGCGGGAGCTATCTGGCGGCCCTCCAGTCGATCTACAGGCGGCTGCCCTCGCAGCCTGAGGAGCTCCTCCGCGCTCCCGATACCCTCTGCATCGGCATTGAGCGCGAGGGCCGGATTCTGGCGCAGCAGATGGGATGGCTGCCCGAGTCCGGCTTCATCCCCTTCCACGCAAAGCGGATTCCATTCGGTGACGGGCTCCTCGTAGGCTTAACAGAGATTCCGTCCAAGAGGGACTGCAAGCGGGTGGTCATCGTCGATGGGGCCATCGCCAGCGGCGCCACGGTTGTTGCGCTACTCTGCATGCTGCTCCGGTCAAACGTGCGTGAAGTGCATCTCTACTCGGTGCATAGCTCGTTCGAGGGCCTTCGAGCCATCATGCGGTATGCAGGCAGGCACGGCATAACGATGGAAATCACCGTCGGTCATGCGACCGCGGGGATCAACTCCAAGTTCTACGCTGTGGATGCAACGGATCCATCCATGGTCGTGGTGGGCGACCTCGGCGACACCATTACGGGATGCCAACCGATCGCACACGGGTGATCTGGGCCCGGCTGAACCGATTCTTCTCCATCGAGCAGCGAGGGAGCACCATCCAGACGGAGATCCTGGCTGGGTGCTCCACGTTTCTCGCCCTCTCGTACATCTTCATCGTGAACCCGGCCATTTTGGCGCAGGCCGGGATCGACAAGAGCTCGGCCCTCTTTGCCACAATCGCTGCCTCAGGACTGGCGACCCTGGCGATGGGCATATGGGCTCGGCTTCCCTTCGCGGTGGCGCCCGGCATGGAGATGAATGCCTATGTGGCCTTCTTCGTGGTGGGTACCCTCGGGCTTAACTGGAACCAGGCGCTCGGTACCGTGCTATGGTCCGGGCTCCTATGCCTGGCAGTGACCCTGACGGGCGCGCGCGAGGGGATCATCAACGCTATTCCGGCTCGAATGAAGAGCGGCTTGTCGCTCTCGGTGGGTGTGTTCCTCGTCTTGGTGGCGCTTCGGGTCGCCGGGATCCTGCAATACGAGGGTGTGTCTCTCCGAGGGTTCGGTCCGCTGACGGGCGTCGGAGCTCAGGCGCTGGTCGGTGGCACTGTACTCATATTCATCCTGGAGCGACTCCGGGTCCGAGGCTCGGTGCTGATTAGCATGTTGCTGATGGCGCCCGTGTGCCTTTTTTCGGCCCATGGCACAAGCCCCGACGGGCCTCCCCAAGTGTCGTCTTCCATGCTGGCGGCCGTTGGGCGCCTCGACGCAGCCGTCGTGATGCAGCCGTCCGCACTAAATGTCATCCTGACCTTGTTCGTGCTCGACTTCTACGGTAGCATCGCTAAATTCGTCGGGCTAACGCTACGCACCGACCTCATGGAGGAAGGAAAGCTTCCCAGAATGAAAGAGGCTTTACTGGTCGATGGTTTAGCAACCTCGGCGGGTGCCTGCCTGGGGACCAGCAGCCTGATCACGTACGTCGAGAGTGCGGTTGGCATTGCCACGGGGGGAAGGACGGGATTAACGGCAGTGGTCTGCGGGTTGCTCATGCTCTCCTGCTTCTTCACCGTTCCATTGTTTCAGATGGTCCCTACCGTAGCCACGACGGGGGCACTGCTCTTTGTCGCGGTCAAGCTCTGTCCGCCATTAGCTGAGCTTCGACGATATGGCCAAGTGGACCGCCTCGCCCTTATCGTAATGGTGGCTACCGTGATCCTCACCTTCGCCATTGACAAGGCCATGCTGGCAGGTTTCCTAATCTACCTCGCCGGCGACCTGGGACGACGCCAGCGCCCGAACACCTATCTGGCAATCTCCGCGGCGCTCTTAGGTCTAGGCTCACTGCTGCAACAGACGTTTCAACGATGACATCCGAACCTTCGCGTCAGAATCGTGCACGGTCGAAGCCGCGAACAGTCGCGGTTTTTCGTCGGCGCGGGACCCTTTTAGAGAATGTTCACCGGGCCCGGCAGGACCTGGAAACAGGGTCCCATGTATGCCGAAGGATACTTGACACCTTTCTCGCGCTTCCAGTTGCGGATAGGCTTGATCTGTCGTTGCGAGAGGAAGTGCTGCGGGACGTGCTCAGGACGATGGGTATCGTGCTCAACCAGGTCAGCAAGTACTTCAGCCCTGATGAAGATCAAGCGCGCGCGAGCGGCGAGTTCTATTTCTGGCCGGGATATCAGATGCTGCTGGCAGTCGGCGGCTCGACGCGACTGACGCTCCTGTGGAAGTCACACGCGGCTTCCCAGGCCATCCAATCCGGGTTAGCGTTCTACGGAAACGATCCCGTAGACTCCCGGCCGGAGGAGGATGGGAGTTTCTCTAGCACCGCTGTCTGGTTTGACGGCCTGCTGGAAAGACCGCATGTCTACCAGGATCGTTCGCACCTCCCCCTGGTGCCCGGTGGTACGCACCACTGGATAATTCGCGCCGCGGACGCCTCACCCGGTGACGGGGGTGCGCCCTACCTCTTAGACCACGCATCCCCGTCAGCGTCAGCCCGGCGCCAGCAACCCCTTCATGTTCTTGCCGTCGAGGTAGGCAACCACCCTTCCCCTCGGCACGACTACCGAGCCTTTGGGCAGCTGAGGATCCAACTTGACCCCGACCACCTCGGGCGTGCCGGTCGGCACATCGCAGACGAACTCCGCAACAAGCTGAGCGCACCATATGTGTGGCCCTCGCCACCCTCTCCTCCATCTGGCCTCACCCAAAGAGCCCATTCTGCCTACGCGCCGTTCCGCCGAGAGCAATGGAGCCGGTTTACGCCGGGTGACGAGGAGGTTCAGCGACTCCGCGAGGATCTATACAGCTTATGGATTGCCGCGAATGCCGGCCGAATCTCTTACGATTATCCACGCTGGATACAGGATTGCGAAAGACGGTTCCGGGCAGCGGGGTTGCAAGACCTCGCGGCCTTCATACAACGCGAAGTCGACAGGGCCTGGAAACTCGAAGGGAATCTTGGTGGGCGGTATACCCATTGGTATACTCTTCTGCTCGATCGAATCTGTTCCGCGCGGCCGGATGTGAGAGATATCGGCTCTGCTATGATCCTGTCATCCTATGCGATCAACCCTTGGTACTTCGCTCTGGTTCGCCCCTGGATTACGCGCGTCTGCCTACTCATGCGGCAGGCGGAGAACGAAACACTGGTAGCAGCTAAGAGCAGAAGCGAAGTCGCTGCGAAGATCTTCTATGCGCTCGGTCACGCCCTCAAAGAGCCTATGGATGTCTCAACTGGGTTGGTCCAGGAGACTAGCGACGCCATATCCCAGGAAGATTGGAGCAGTGCCTCGCGTGCGTTTGATGCTTTGCGGGACACCCTTACTGTGGCGAACACCTTGCCGGGCATGGTGCGCTGGCTTTCGGAGAGATCTCCCGAGGGCAAGAGCGGAGGTTTCGTGAAAGACGGGCTTCCTCATATCTTCGCCTGGGCTGTAGCTCCGACGGAGAACTCGTTTAGATGTAGTCTCACGACATCAATGGTGCGACAGCGCCTCGAGAGCGCCCTGCGGTACGCGGAGCGCTCTCGCCGTCGAAGCCTCGACGGTCGCATTGACGCTGCCATTTGCTCTACACTTCGTGGGCGTGGAGTCGAGAACCTCGTTCGCTGGCTCGCGCCCTCGACACTCCAAATGGTCCGGGATGCGCGTTACTTCATCCAAAGCAGCGATCCCCCAGCGGGTGCAGTGATAGCACTCGTTTCTGAGCTGCTAGTGAACGCGGTCCGCTATAACAGTGAGAACCACGCCGATTTACGCGTTGTGGTTGCAGCCGACAGTGGGGATCTGTACTTCTTGGTTGCCAACACCAGAGATGCTAGCTGTGAACCGTGCAGTCAGATCTTGCGCGGTACTCGATCTGCCAGTACGCAGACCGAGCAGACCGGTCTCCAACTGATGCAGATGACGATTTCAACGCTGAACTGGGAAGCGATTGTAGAAGACTCTGCCAGCAGTGGTGATTTCGCAGTAAGTCGTCACTTTCTCAACCAAGCAGACTTTGAAGTAGCTAGTAATACTCAGGTGCTGGGTTTCCGCGCACCTTTTAGCAGAGGCTAACTAAATGCTGCGACTGGGCAACCTCCGATTGTTGTTTGTCGATAATGATGCGGGATCGCTCCATGCGGCGATGAGTAGCTTCCGCGATGCCGCCGGTGCCAGTGTTGCAGCGACGGCACTTATCGGCGTGATTGTTGACTACTCCGGTAGCCAGAGCAGCGAATCGGATGAGTTTCCATACGTGGAGCGAATCGTTGGGTGTCCTAATGTCGAGAAACTCGCTGATAGGATCGCATCGATATACCTTCGCTATCGCTGTAGCATCGCGATCTTAGATTTACATCTGGGAGCGCCATACGATGAATCGGAGAGTACCACGGTGCAGCTTTCCGGTGTTGCATTGGCGAAACTGCTGTACCGGAATGCAGGCACTCACTACGTTATTTGGCAATCCAGGCTCGCTGCGAACCTTGTCATGGATATCACACCGCAGGTAATGCGGCAGGTCACAAGTCCTGCGGGTCCGGATCTTTGTGTAATCGAATGTCCGAGGTCCTACATCGTAGAACGGACAATGACGCCGTATCTCATGGCGGCGATGGATGTTATATCTGAAGACATCTTCGATCGTCTCGCGCGTAGCCGCATCGAGTGGCGGATTCCGGCCGCGCAACTAGGCGCGCTTCAAACGCTGCTTGGCCGTATCGGAAGTGTCAAGCACGGTCTGGAACATATGGATGGTGGGGAACTCGATAGCGCCAGGCAGTTCGAGCTTGTTCCCCACTTCGATCCGCCGACACCGTTTGGTCTGTGGCTGCAGACTCACGAAGAGCGTGACGGCGAACCGGACCCCGCAAGCCTGTTCGCACAGCTCAGGGACCTCCCACCGCTTGGATCGGCTGCTCCCACACAGGAGTTAGATGAGCGCTCTCGCTTGGCGATCGCACTGACAGACTGGCTGGACGTGAACCTTTGGGGCTTGCCGGTTGATTTGTTGCCGGAGCTTCTAAACCTGGCTGCAGAGGAGGCCCGTGTCGTGCCCGAGGTCGAGTTGTTACAGCGTTCAGTAACGACTGGGGAATGTCCTGTCACTTCCAGTCCTGATGATCGGTTTCAATGTCACTTGAATGCGGTGCTAGAGGACCTGTTGGCACTCCCTGGCTCTATTGAGGTCGCTTCTGGTGAGCGAGAGCCGGAGGCCGGAGGCCGTGCATACATTGCCCGGTGTTCTCGCCAGGGTCTGCTTACAATCTTGGCCGGACTTCTCGCGAACGCGCATGCAGGCGGTAAGGACGTGCCGGGGCATAAGGTTACACTTCTCGTGAATCCCGCGACATGTGGAACCACGCGGAGCTTGGTACTGCTGGTGCTGAACCGAGTGCCGGATGCTGTCGATCTTTGCAATCGAATTCGGAAAGCGGCTGTGCCATTCCGTGGTCTATTGTACGTCCAGAGTGCCATCGAGGGTATGAACCGCCTCGAACAGGGGCGAGACGGATCGACGGGTGGCTGGGCGTTCCGGTGTAGTATTTGGCAAGACGGAGAGTGCCGTTCACATGATCCGTTTGGCGGGGAGGGGAACGTGATGGAGACATCTCCTTGGACCGTCGGCGAACTCCCAGCGGAGATCTGGGATCAGCAGGTCGCCGTGCTCCGGACAAGAACCGCTGGCGGCGCATTCGTCGCGTCGATGATTCGGGTACCGTTAGAGTCGTCGGGGTCGAAAGGTTCAGATGCTTCCAGTTAAGGTTGTGCTCGTTGACGATAACCCCAGTCCCAACGTGGCGCCCATCCGGCTGGCCGTCGAGGGCGCGTCTGCGCGGCTGGGGGAGCATTGGGATATCGACCTTCAACGCTATTTGGTCCCTCGGGGCGACACGGATTGGGAAGCTCACGCCAGACGGGTTTTGGCGCAGGTGCCAGACATCGTACTTTCGGACGGTATGCTCAACGGTTCGCTCGAGGACGGGCCAACATTGCTGAGGTATCTCTGTTGCACTTACAACTACGCTGGCTTTGCTTATCTCTGGACCGGCGCGAACGAGTCGACTGTAGGCGGTATTGCTTCCAAGCATAAGGTCCTGTTCGGTCACGTGGGTGCCGGATGCTTTAGGAATAGCGACAGCGATGCGCTAAGCATAAAGATCGAACATGACTACCTGCACTGCGGCCACACCTTCAGGATACGTGACGCCAGTGTACGATGCTTTGACCCGCTTGACAGTGCACTCCACCTACTCACGGAGGTTCTCCCCCTTTGCTTCGAGCCCGACTCTCCCGACCGAACTGCGATCCTGACCCGGTTTCGTTCCTCCGTCACCGCATTTAGGAGCGGCATCAGCGCCCTGACTCAAACCGGTGAGGAACCCGTGCAGTCGATGCTGAGCAATGTATCGGCTGCCGCGAGCGCCGTGTTGACCAGCAGCGAGGCGGATATGGTGGCACACGTGGAAGAGTTGCGGGATGTTCTGTTCGCCGTTTGCGCTCGAGTGGGCTACCAGTAGGTTCGATAGCGTGACAGAAGTAGGTGAACAGCACAAGGTCCTGTGGTGTGGCCGAAAGGCTGATAGGGATCGGTTCGCGCCAAAGGCGGATCTAATCACGCATTCTTTGACGCCACCTCCAGACTACAACGTGTATCAATACATTGTTGTCGATGCCAGCTATGGTTGTGGCCGCGCGAGTAATCGGCCGGGGCTGCGGTGGCTGCAGAGATTCCGTCTGGAGAGCGAGGCGACAGTACCGGCGCTGGTCTACTCTTTCGAAGCGCGTGAGACGCTGGCCAGTCGCTTTTCTCTGCTCAAGCTTGGGCAGCCTGGCATCGGCTTTCTGCGCCTACCCTTCAGTCAAGCTGACTTCGATTCGGCTACGGCTCGGCTAACGCAGTTGCACCCTGACGAACTTCGGCTCCTCCGACGATGGCATTGTGGGCTTCAAGAGGTGTGGTGTGAAACAGCACACGACCTGGGAAATGCCCTCAATGAACGGCCACTATCCAGGACGCACGTCCTAACCCTAGTGGATGACTGGGAGACATCGGTGCGCAGGTTCGCACCGGACCAGATCACGAGAGTACAGTGCTTACGAGGCGCTCTGGATGCAGAGGTCCAACAGGTTCGTGCTGCTATCCAAGAATTGGAAGACGGACTGCAGGGTGTGACGGGACCAATTCTAGAAGATGCGAACCGTTCCACACGGTTCTTCGCCCCTTGTAAACAACCCCCTCGGGGATACGCGGCCATCGTGGTGGTCGATGACCAAAAGTATGAGCCATCCACCATTCGCAGGCTCGAGCGGATGGGATACAGCGTGCGCATAGCTCGGACCATAGATGAAGCAACCGGGCTATTGACCTTCTGGCTCCCTGACGTGGTTCTCACCGATCTGCACCTTCCCACAAGGAGCGCAGGCGAACGAGTCATGCGCGAGGCGTTAGCGGCGCCGAGCGTCAAAGTCGTGATCGCTATCTCGCGCGCACGAGTCCCAATCTGGGAGCTTCCGGAGGGCGTCGAAGACTGCTGCGGGGGATTGGACTATCAGGATGCCGAACGCATCCACCGGCTGATCTGGCGCCGAGCTGCGGCGGAGGGCGTCACAGAGCATGCCTGAACTCGACGCGGACAACCTTGCAAGCGGACGCGCCGAGCTGGAGCGGTTGAAAGATGGCATCTCCGACCGACTGGCTCACTGGGACGCGTTACCGACAGTGATCAGCGCAGCCCTGGAGTTTGCCAGGAGAGAGCTTGCCGCTGGCAGTTCCGATCCGGAGGCGATCCTCCAGGTAGTGCGCGCGCTTGAGCCCTACGAAGCCGCCCCGCAGCTTGCTCTCGAGTCGGTTCGAGACCTGGCGACGAGGAGCCAGCGTCTGCGACAGCGGCTCAAGGCCGAGGAAGCCTGCGCTAATCTGCGTGATGCCTTACATGCGACGATCGAGCAGCACCTCGGACCTGCGGCTGCGGGTCTCGACGGCATCCGGCAGGCTCTCCACGAGGCCCTTGCGGAACTCTGTTCCGTCACCGACGGCGCAGTTCAAAGGTCTGTGAAGGCCGCGGCCGCTGCCCTCGATCGCGCGGACCTATCCACTGCAACCCCTGGAGAATACCGGGCTCTCGTCGAGGCTTTGGGAGCCGCGATAGCGGTTCTTCCCGAGGTCTCGCGGAAGCGTCCGCCGCGGATGCTCCCACTCCACAGCACACGCCACTTTCGTGTGGTGGTGGTTGAAGACGAAGTGCTTTGGCGGAACTTCGTCTTCCGGGCGTTAGCAGCGGCCCGGGCAATCCTGGGGCCCACATTCCAGGTGGACGTCGAGTGGGCCGGGAACGTGGCCGACGCGCAGTCCTTGCTGATTGGGGCGCGTAGTGAGCAGGCCGCAACGCCGCGCCAAGAGGACCCGGTCATTCAGACGATTGCGGTCCTGGACATGGGGCTCCCTGCTGACCCTGAAGATGCGCACGCAGTTGAGCAGCGAGCGAGTGTTCCGCGTCGCGCCAACGGACACTCGCTCCTACAAGTGCTCAGGTCCTACCGCTCGAACATCCCCGTGATTATCCTGACCGCCCCACCCTACCTGCTGGACGATCAACTTCGTGCCTGTGAGCAGGGAGTGGCGGACTTCGACTACGTCCTGAAGGGGCCGGACAAACAGGAGCGCCTGGTAGCCGCACTGCTCCGGGTGTTTGAACGCGGGCAGGGTCATCGCGTCGAGCTCCGGTCGTCTCCAGAGCCGAAAGTATGCATCGACGGGGTGCCCGTACCCATGGGAGTGATGCCGTTCAGGACGTTCTATGCCCTCTGCCAGCTCTCGGCGTGCAGTGCCCGGAGTGTCTTCACCCCCGAGCAGATCCTCGACCAACTCGATGAGCGCTTCGGCCACGATTATGACTACAAGCGCGCCCCCGAAACGAACTGGGAGTTGGCGCAAGTCCTCGCGCGGAGGCGCAGCGGCAGCTGGTGGCATCCGAAGTACGCTGGGGAGATCGCGAACCTGATCCGGCTCTGGGCTGTCCGGAAGCGGGACGCACGGGGTGACCCGGTCGCTGCTCTTCACGCCCTGCGATCCCGGCACGACGGCCGCGTGTGGAGGAACGCCCTTGTTCTATTGGAGCTATATCGGCAGGCGCACCCAGCGCAGGGCCCCTGGGCCAAACAGCCCGGCTGGTCCGTCAACCTCGACGAGGCGCTGGCTTCCGGCTTCGAGGAAGCGTTCGGCGGGCTGGCCGTCGACGCACGGCCCGGCTACGACCCCGGAAACATCGAGCGGCACGTACACGAGATCCGCTCAGCCATCCATTCTGCCTTCAATGCGATTCACCGCTTCATCGAGCCGCGCCGCGAGGTCGTGATCCGGCGCGCGGTCGGCGAAAAGTATGGCTACCGGGTGCTCGGCGAGATCATCGTTACCGCCGGTCCTGACTTGGAACCGGATGAGGATCTCGGTGAAGCCGATTGGGGAGGAACGCCGGGCGTCGTAGATGTGATCCGGAGGAGGCCGGGCAGCCAGCAAGCCGAACCTCTGACGGTGCTGGTCGTTGAGAACGAGGCGCAGTACCGGGGCCGGATCCGATCTCTGCTAGAACGCGCTGGTTTCGAGGTCTACGAAGCGAGCAACAGCGAAGACGCGGTCGCCCAGGCGCGCCGGTGCAGCCCGGACGTTGTCTCCCTCGATCTCCACATCCCTGCGACCCGCCTGGAATTCGAGCATGACCCGCTCAGTGGTGAGGAAGTAAACGGTCTTAAGGCACTCGAGCAGATCCGTCAGTTGTTTCGAGACTCAGATCCCGGGGCCCCGCAGGGCGTGCAGGCACGTCCCCGCGTCCTGATCCCGACCACGCTCTACGACCAAGACGTCCTGCGTGAGGAGGCGGCCCGGCTCGGGGTCCCGGTCTCGAACTTTGTTCCCAAAGGGGAGGCAGTCGGGGGCGCCGCGTGGGAGGGGCACCTCCTTCTCACGGCCTCACGCCTGCGCCAGGAGATTCTCGCACGCGCAGTCCTCCCGGCGCTGCCACCGTGGCGCTGCCCGATCGTCCAGGTTCGCCCGGGAAGCGACCTTGCATCCGGTCGGCTCAACCTCGCCGTCAACGGCCGCGAGTGTCCGCCAATGCGGGGCAACCAGGGCAAATTCCTTGCGGTCCTCCTCCAGCATTTCGAGGAGAGCGTAAGCTTCGAGGATCTGGACGAGGCGGTGTACGGTCGTGATGCGGTGGGAGACGAGCGCAAGAACTTGCTCAAGAATGTTCGCCTGAAGATCCGGACCGAGTGGCTCCAGATCGAGAAGGCCGACCCCCACCGTCCCGAGCTGGAGATCCTGGAGAGCGTGGAAGGCGGGTTGGTGCTCCACGCTGCTGTGGAAGGACTGTGAGGCGGGCACCCTATGGGGATCAAAATCATAGCCGATGAGCCTCTCCAAAGCGCTCTGATCACCTCCCAGGGGGGCGAGGAGTTCGACGGGAGCTGGCTGCAGCCTGGGGACGTCCTCCTCGTCTACGCCCATGCCTACGCAGGTCTGACCGGACGACGATCGTACAACGGCGGTCTGCAGGCCGCTGACCGAGTTCTCGCAGACCCGGACAGCCTGCTCTCGGGTGTAGCCATCATCTCCTTCCAGCCGCGCCGGGGAACCTTAACCGCGCCCTTCGTCCAGGCAGGTTGGGGAGTACTCCAGGCCGAGGAGCTCATTCCATTCCGACAGCTACCGGCCCAGCCGGCGGAGCTGTTGTCCCTGGTGGAGCAAGCAAGGGGAAGCCACTTGCAGGAGTGGAAATGGTGGCTGCTCAGACTGGAGGCCTCGGGCCGCCTGCTTCAGGTGACCAACGCTCATTACCGGCACGACTATCGGAACCTGATCGCTGCTGTGCGGATTTACCTCGGGGCGCTTCAGGCCGGTGGAGCTCCGGTGTGGAAAGCCCGAGAGGTCCTGGAGGCACTCTCCAGAAAGGAAGCCGAGATCCCTGGAGCCCGAAGCCCGCAGGTCGACGTGGAAGCGATGGTAGCGGCCTGCGCGAAGCACCGACGGCTCGTCGCGAGGCTCTCGGAACTGGCGCCACCGGACCCCGCGGCCGAAGCCGCTCCGTGGCGGTCGTGGCTTGAGCGTTATCACCTACAGCGAGCGACCCCGGAGCCTCCGCTGGCCGGCCGTCGGCTGCTCATGCTCGACGACCAGTATGAGCGGGCAGGCTGGATCTACGTTCTCGACTCCCTCGCGGGTGACGATGGATCCGTGGAGTACACGGACAGCTGGGATGGAGCGAAGAAACAGCTCGATGGCGACCCCGGCAAGTTTGACCACTTGCTGCTCGACTGCAACCTCAGTGAACATGTTGAGGTCGATCTTCCGACGGGGCTTGAACTCCTTCGCCCGCTGCGAGCCTACACACAAGATCTGCCCATCGCAATGATGACCGCGTATGACAACGCGGAGCTGGCCCTCTGGGCGCTACGGGCGGGTGCGAACGATTTCTTCGCCAAAGCTCTCGACGACAACGCGGACCGGGACTCGCTCGACTACTACCTGCGCTTCAAGCGACTTCTTCAGCGGCCAGCATGGGAACGGCGTCTGAGGGAACTTTGGGTGGAGTTCCGGTCCCTCCTGCCCGTAGCGACGGACTGGCGCGAGTACGAGGCGCAGCTACGTTACGCGTTCTACCTGCTCTTCTCCCTTGCGGATGGCACCGCATGGTGGGTACATGGTGCCTGCGAGGACGCGAACGGAGACGATGTGCAGGACTTACTCTCCCGTGCGGCAGTGCTGTCCGTGGGTAATGCTTCACCGTTCCAGCTAAGTGGGGAAGCCCGAGCCATCTGGGAGGCCGCCAAGCATCCAGGAACCGGTCCAGTCGGCGCCCGGGAGGCGCTGATCGTACTGACCGCTGGGGTGGCCGGAATCCAGGCTGGCAGCCTGGGATCTGGCCAAGCTTGTGTTTGGCAGGGAACCAACCTCAATCGAAGGCCGGAGGCGCCTGCAGGATGCCGTATCGACTTGAAGCGGCTCGCCGGTGTCGCGCCGCCAGCAACGGGAACAGACGCGACCCCCTGTCCCAACTTGGGCCATCTTCAGAGATCACGTCTTGGAGCGGTCCAACTGGCAATGGGCTTTCTCTGCGGCAGGCAGGACGTACCCGAAGCCGATCTTGCGTACCTCTTTTCCGAAGCGCCGTCCGATGCGATCACCGCTCTGACCGCTCTTCGCGACACCTATCCCGATGTGTTTCGCCGCCGCGTAGTGCAGGGGCCTCCGAGAGTGGTCCTGATCGATGATCAAGGGGATGGATCGCGTGCCGAGCAGAGGAGCGATTGCAACGGATGGAGGCTTGCACTCGAAATGACGTGTGGGGAACCGGTCGCATGGTATCCCAGTCTCCAACGGTTCCTTGAGGCCAACGTCTTAGACAAAACGAATGTCGTGCTCCTCGACCTGTGGTTGGTTGAGGGTCCCTTGGCCGCACCCTCGCCGCAGGTCGGGTTGAGCGCCCTGAAGACACTAAAGGAACTCGATCCCGGGCTCCCGGTGATTGTCCTGTCGGCAGCGACCGATGCGGTCAACGCGATCCGGTGTCTGCGGCGTGGAGCCCTGGACTATGTTCCCAAGTGGCTCCCGGAAGAGGCGGGGCCTCCCGCCTGGCAGCGCTTCACGTCGGGCCTCCTTGACCGCATCGCAGCGGCTAGAAAGCTCGCTGACGGGGATCACCGTGAGATCTGGCAGCGGATACGCACGATCCGGGAACGACTTCCCAGGCCGACGGGAGACCGGGAGTGTTCTGCAGCGATGGGCACACTTGGCTTCTGGGACCAGGTCCGGCAGGAGTTCTATCATTACCTACTTCCGGCGATTATCCTGTACCATACGCACCGCGTGAATACCCTGCTAGGCGGCCGTATCCCACCCCTGGATGCTTGGCGGGTGCGGGGTTTACTCCAGACCCAGAGCAGCTTGCTTCGTGATGCGGTCTTGCTCGCCGGTCGTGCTGTGGAGTTCCTCGGCTGGGCGCAGTACTGTGAGCGCAGTGGCGTTAGCTTAACGCCCCTGTATTGGCCCGTGGAGAGGGCCGAATGGATCAGAAGGGCGTCCAGCCACGCCGGTCGCGTTTGGGAAGAGCGCCTGCGAGTGAAGGACCCGCTCCGACCCAGGCCTGCCGGCTGGCGCGTCGACTCTTCCAACGTGGCGAGGGTCCTCCGTTCGGCACTTCAGGCGCTTGATGACTTCGAAAACCAGTAGCACCGTTCCGTCTTCCGGACAGGTGCTAACCGGCGCGCGAGGAAAGCGCGCCAAACGAGAAGGGCGAACAGCCAGATGGCGGTCCAGGCCAGACCAGTGATCCTCGATAGCGACCCGGGAGTAGACGATGCCCTGGGCATTCTCCTCGCGGTGCGTTCCCCGGAAGTGGACCTGAAAGCGGTGACCGTTTGCGCTGGCAACGTAGGCCTCGATCAGTGCGCGCTGAATGCGCTGAAGACGCTGCGAGTGGCCGGCGCGAGTCCCGCGATTCCCGTGGCGAGAGGCGCGGTCCGGCCGCTGCGTCGAAGTCCGTTCCGTGCTCCCGGCACTCATGGTCCAGATGGCTTGGGCGACGTCTCCAAAGCCGCTTATCCGAACCCACCAGCGCGAGAACTGGATGCGCGGCACGCAGTTGAGGTCATTGTCGACTTAGCCCGCGCGCATCCCGATGCGCGCGAGGACGGAGTTCCCCCGGAGCGGTGTCTTACGATTGTTGCCACGGGCCCGCTCACGAATATCGCACTCGCAATCAGCGCAGATCCAGGCGCCATGCGGCGCGTAGGCCGAATCATTTGGATGGGCGGCGCCTATGCGACTCACGGCAACGCCACCCCGGTCGCGGAGTTCAATGCCTTTTGTGATCCGGACGCAGCGCAGGAGGTGCTGTCGTTCGGAGTACCGACCACAGTGATAGGACTCGATGCGTCCCTGCGTTGCCCTCTCATGCGAGACGACCTCCGCCAAATCATGGAGAGCAGTTCATCCCCCGTCGCGCGGTACGCCTGGGCGATTTCGCAGTTCTCCATGGACTTCCGCCGGGACTACGAGGGGGTTGACGGCTGCTATTTGCATGATCCACTGGCGGTTGGACTGGCGATTCAGCCAACACTGACTACCTGCAGCGAACTCCATCGTGTACATGTGGTTACGGAGCCGGGCGTCACGTGTGGGATGACGGTGATTGACCGTCGCCCCCGGCATGGGGGGACGGATGCCGCGCGCGACGCAAGGTGTGCGCGGCGGAACCGCTGGGAATCCGGAGTGCTGGAGGGCTTTGGACTGGATCTGTCCTCTCATCCTGTCGAAGTCGTCTTCAGCGTCGACCGAGCGGCGTTCCTCGGCCGCTTCGCGAGCTGCCTCAGCTGATCCAGGTAGGGATCGTTCGCGACCACGCTCGATCGGCGGTTGGAGCATCGCGGCAGGTGAAATGGCACCATGTTCCGCGGAAGGGACGCCCCACCTGCGGTCACTGCACTCGTCGGACGCCCGGTCCTGTATCACGCAAACGCCCGCAGGTAATCTGACACTCCATCCGGAACACGATCCGTGAACATTACGGCGAGAACGCCAGTCTGCGCCGCATCCCTTTTTGCCACGAGCGAGTTCGAGAATCCCGGCGAGGCTCGCTCGGATCGGGTGCCAACTAGGTTTGCGCCCTGGCGGGTATCTCCCAGCTTCGGCGGCGGCTCCAACAGCCACGGATGCTTGAGGGTTCTAGCCGGTACTGGGCGCGCCGCGCGAAGCTGAACGAGTCGTGCCGCCACAGTCCGGCGAACACGACGCCAGGAACGGTCTCACAGATGGGACAAGGGCAGCATGATCTCCGAGCCACCAGCTGACACGATGCCAGGCGAACAAAGTGTCGTTGACAGCGGGTCGCTCGTTGTCGCTGCGGACCCTGCTATCGCCAAAGCGCTCGAGCGATCGTTATCCGCACGAGGCTGGCAGATCATCCGGGAGGACCTGCCTGAAACTGCGGGTCGCCCCTGCACCTCACTCCTCCCTCCCGACGAAGATTGGATCGAGAACTGGGCACGTGCGATTTGCAGCACGCTCGGTTCGGCTCACTCACCGGCACTCTTGGTTTTCGCCCACCCCGGAGCAGGAATGCGCCGGCGTTCCTACGGCTTTCTCCTAACCGAGCGTGTCTGGAGTGAGCAGACCGCACCTACGGTGATCGCAGTGCTCGATCCGTCGGCCGCAGCCAGAGAAGGGACTCGGCGGGTCAGGGAAACGGGCGGGGTGCCCTGCCTCTTGACCTGCGAGCTCTCCGGGTCCATGCGTTCCTCTTTGAAGGCTCCGGCCCCCGTGCTCTGGGACTGTTTAGGCGGGCTGGACGAGCTCGAGACTGCCTTGGCCCGGGCCCGTGAGTGTTTCGGTGCGAACGCAGACACCATCTCGCGGCAACTCCGGAACCAGCTCCAGGCGGAGCGCGAAGAGCGAGACCGCCGGCGCCGGGAGCGGGTCCGCACGGCTCTATCGGAGATACGCCGGCTGGTGCTGGCGGATTTGCTGAGTCTCCTTGCCGTAGAACCGGCAGCTGGGTCCAGCGAATGGTCCCAGGCGCTGCGGAGGCTCGCGGGCCGGTTCTTCCGCGTGGTCGAGGCAGGGCGGGAGCCCTGGGGAGAGTTTCCGCAGGTTCTCGATGAAAGCCCCGCACCATTCCGGATGGCTTATCGCTCACTTGCCACCCACCTGGGCCTACTCCCACCCGCGTTCACGGGTGAACTGCGGAGCAATCCATTTCGGCTAGATCCCGCGCACCCACTCTGGCAGCCGGAAACTGACGGAACGGTCCGCCCTTCGCTCCCGGGCGGCTGCGACTTCAGGGAGTGGGGTGCTTCGCTGGACGCATCCCTGCTATCGCTCATCCACTCCGTCGCCGGGTGCGAAGACACACGTAGCGACCAAGAGCCTGAGTTTTGCACGGGGGGCGAGTCGCTGGCTCAAGACGCCTCCCCGGTGCAGTGACCAAGAACCTAAATGCTACACGTCGTGCTCGACTGGTTCGAAGACGAATTCGCGGAGCCGCTGGCCTTCTCGCAACGGCTCTTGGCGCAGTTTCCGGCGAGGAGCACGTGGTCGTGGCTCGGTGCAACGCCACCGAAGGGCGCCGCAGAGAGCACGCCGCTTCGTCTGGAGCTCCTGGCAAAGGCCTGGGACTGCCTGGTGGGTCGCCAGCCCGTGGTGGTGGTATCCGCAGCGCCGCCACCGACCGAGGGACCACTCGCACTGGGTTGGGAGCATCTCGGTGAGAGAGAGCTATTCGACGGCACCGTCCCGCTGCCTTCTGCTACCGAAAACGCCGGGTGGCTGATTTGGATGTCGCTCGAGTCGCTTCAGATCCGGGTGTGGTCCTCAAGAGCGGATCGCGACCGGCTGGTGGATACCCTTTGGGGTTACGTTTCTCACCGTCTGGACGACGCATGGGAGCAGACGCAGCACGGCGGCGCATGGGACCTGGCTAACGAAGGATTCGGACCTCTCCTCTTGTTTTTGCTGGAATCAGCGGTTAACGAGGGAGCGTGGAAACGCCTCCAGCGTCTGGCCGGCCCTTCGGATGGCGCGTCCTTCTCACCCTGGCGGCCCTGTCTGGATGCCGTCCTCGGCGGTCCGGTCTGTACAACGTACGATCGCATCCTATCCCGTGCAGGAGCGGCGGTGTTACAAAGTGGCGCGCAGCCCCAACCGCCGCACCTGCGGATTGGCGCCGTGCACACTGCGCTCCGCGATCTTCGCCAGTGGCGGGATTGCCCTACGCGTCCCGAAGGGGACGGATTGGCCGATGCCATCTATCTTCTCTTCTGTGCAGCGAGTTCGGCCCATCGCGCGCGGCCCGGGACGAACGCACCGATCTGCGTCCGTCCGAAGACCCCGCCGGAACCGCTACGCCCGCCGTCCGGAAGGGCCGTGGAGGGGCGGTTGCTGGTAGTGGACGATACGCCGGCTGCTTGGATGCCCGTGTTCGAGTGGCTCGTAGACTCCGCGGGCTGGGAGATCTACTTTTGCTTGGATCCCGAACGAGAAGTCGGACTCGGCGGCGGCCGATCCGCGCCGCTGTTCTCCTGCCTGCACTACTTCGACACTGTACTCGCTGATGTGCGTTTTCCGGGTTCTGAGGCCCGGGGTCTGGTCAGCGCGGTCGAGATCAAGTCCAGGCGTCCCGAACTGCCCGTCGTGATGTGGACCTGCTCGGAGAGCACGGAGCAGGCTGCAAGGGGTTCGCACGCCAGTGCCTACTTGTTTAAGAAGAGGCTGACACTTTTTCGCGAGGGTGCGCGGCTTTTCGACCCGGTGGGAGGGGTGCCCGTTCCATGTGAGCCGCTGGCGAAGCGGCTTCAGGACTTCGCGAGCGATCACCGCCAGTACCAGCAGGGACGGCTCCTACACCCCGTTTTTGACGCCGGCGTTCGAGCCGGGCCGCTCCGGCGTCTCTGCAGCGATGTCGCGGAGTACGCGATGGGGGTCCTGGGCAGTTTCCACGCGCAGAACGATCAGTACTTCCGGTACTTCAACTCTAACGGCCTGGAGCACAGCCTCCGCGTGCTGGACCATGCCGCACATCTGGTTCAGTCGCTGCTCCAGCCACCATATCGGGATGGTGGGCTGGAACGGAGTGCCCGGCCTACCCCGCGCGAGACGTTCCTGTTATCAGGTGAGGACCTAGCGCTGCTCTACTGCGCCTGCTTCCTCCACGATCTCGGCATGTTTCCGGAGGCTTCAGGCAGGGCGGCTGAGAGCACCGCCGAAGGCCGGGTGACATGGGCGCCCTTCAGAATCGCTCGGTCTATCGTTCAGGGCCTGCTGCCCACGGGCGATACTCCGGTTGTTGAGCTCTCCAAGTCACTTAGCCCGCTCCTGGCCGCGGCCTGTTTGCTCCGCTCACCGGACTGCGCATTAGACGTGTGGTTCGCCGGCCCGGCTAATCGAGACTGGCTCTCCCCCACCCTACTCCCCGGTGCGCGGGAGCGATTCCCGGATGTGCTCGAGGCAGTCAGCCGGCTGGAGCCTGCCGCACGCTTGAGAGCAGGCGTGATCGGAGCACTCCTCCGCCTGGCAGACGCCCTCGACTGCGACGAGCGCAGGGTTCCCCCGGCGTTCCTCCGCCGGGATCCCGTGGTGCCGGAAGATCAGCACCTCGAATACCTAAGGCACCAAGCCGTCAAGAGAGTGGAGTGGGAGCCGGGGAGCGTCCGCCTCATCCTGGGGGCCGTTCCGCCCTCTACGGGCGACGGGTCGGTGGAAAGCCAGGATGCCGATTTACGTGCCGCGCTGAGGGCTTACTGGTACCGGGAGGGAAGAATCTCCCGTGCATCGCTCTGGTCTCTCGCCGCAGGTTCCGCGAGGGCGCACCTCGCGAGCACCTGGAACAGCGTCGCGCCCGTCCGAAACCTGCTGCGGACGTGGGAGTTCGACCGGATCGAGTATCACGCCTTACCGGCCGGTGACTTGCCCGTCGATGTGCCCGGAGACCTTGAGATCGACAAGTGCTCACCGGTTATCAGCCTCCCGAAGAAAGAGCGCCTGAGTGCTGTGGACTGGGCGCTATTCCGCGATCTGTTCCCGGAGGCGTCTGGCCTAACGGCCGAGCCCTTGGGGGGAGGTTTCAGCGGGAGCCGCGTGTATGCGGTTCGACAAGGCGAGGTGCATGGGGTCCGGCTTGCTCCCAAGGTGGTGAAGATCGATGTGCGCCCAAGTCTGGAACGAGAAGTCGAACGATACCGGCGGTACCTCGTGCCGCACTTCCCCGCCGAACACCTCATCGGGGAAGTCGGCCTAGCGCGGGTGCGAGATCGGGACGCGCTCGTCGGCAGCCTGGCAGGCGAGGGGGAGTACCAGACACTGCACGATGTGTTCGGCGGCTATAGAACGCTGAAACCCGTTCGCTCCCTCGTTCACGCAGTGCTGGATCAACTCTCCCAGCGGGTACTCTCGGTCGCTGCACAGCCGTGCACCCGCTCGTTTGACCTCGACGCCGAGACCGGCCGGCCCTGGAACTGGGATTGGGACCTGCGCGGGCGGATCTCCAGGGCACGCGGCCACTTGGCTGAGGAGAACCTACCGCAGGCGGATCAGTGGATTGCGAGATTAGAAGCGCTCAGTTGGGCCTGCGCCCCAGACTTCGGAGAGCCAACGGGGGACGGCGCGCCGATCCCGGACAGCCCATTCGGGAGGCTCATGATGGGTGAAGCCGGCCTCGTGCATGGGGATCTCAATTGGCGAAACGTGCTGGTTGGCGGCGGCTCCTGGCCGCCGAGGTTCGTGGTCATTGATTACTCCGAAGCGGGACCATGGCTGTGCTTCGCGGACTACGCGAAGCTGGAGTGGACCTACAAGCTGGAGCGCGTTCCACCAAATGGCGATCACGAGATCTATCGACGAATCAAGAGAGAAGAGGTCTGGCTGCAGCACGAGTGGCTCTGCCCGGTTGCCGGCCTTGATGAGAATAGCCCCATTGAGCTGCGCCTCCGGGCGCTTGCCGCTCGGGACGGCCTGCGCGACCGCTTTGCGGTCCGGCCCGACGAGTACCGCACCCTCTACACCGGCACGCTGCTCTACTACTGCCTGGCCTATCTCAGCTACGCGCTCCCCCGCCCCGAGTTGACCCGCCCTTACCTGATTACTTGCGCCGAGCTGTACATTCGCTGGCTGCAGCGATGGACGGGCTTGGGTTCGCAGTCCTGACACTCGGAGCCGAAGCTGGGCGGTTACAGTGAGATGAACCACAGCGAGCCCACCCGCGACTTGGCGGGCCGCGCAGAGTGTGACTTTACTCCTGCTCGAGCGGGAAAGCCGGGAGGCCATGAGCGACCTGGCGAAGAACTTTCAGATAGTCAGGCGCTTGATCCCTTGGGTAGCGTAAATGCACCGGACCACTTCTAGCCAGCCTAATCTCCACCCCCGGTCCAAATGGCGCGCGCTCTGGCGGGGTGTAGGTCGGGCCGCGCCGGTGTGGCTTGGGCTGGGTCTCCTCCTCTCAGGATGCAGCTGGATCTCGGGGCCGCCGAGGCACGCCGTCCGCCCAGCCGAAGGGCCAGTCCGGCAGACGCCTCCTCCGGGACCGCCCACGATCGACGTCGTGTTTGCCGTGGACCAGTCCCAAAGCATGGGGGGCGGCCGGGGGGAGACTGCCACGGATCCCGGCGGGGTTCGGTTCCAGGCGGTCAAGTACGCCATTGAGAGCCTCCGCCTGAAGGGCAGTCCGGAACAGCCGCACCGGGTCGGCCTGGTCGAGTTCGGGACCGAAGCGCCGGCCGACCTCTCCTATCCCGTAGTCCCCGCAACCAGCGAGCGCGATATCCGGAGGATCGAGACGCTGCTGCGCCCGCGCAACCTAGTCTGGACCAACTTCTCCGCTGCGCTGGAGCGGGCCGCCGGGCTGTTGGACGCCGCCGGCTCCTTCTCTGCCAACCACCGGCCGGCGGTCGTGGTGCTCACGGACGGCACTCCTGAAGATCCCCGGAAGCTATCCAAGGAACAGTACTTCTCGGAGATCGAGCAACTTATCCAGGACAAGTTGACCGGCCGTGGCTGCTCCGTTTACCTGGTGGCAGTCGACACGACCGGGCACTTCTGGCCAGAGGATCGCGCCGCGTGGGAGAGAACGACGGGCGGGCGGGCTTACAGCGTCGCCGACGTGGCCGGGCTCAAGGAGAAGTTCAACGACATCGTCCGGGACATTCTCCAGCTTCCCGAGCTCCCTAAGGATGAACTGAAGCCCGGCCAGTCGACGTTCGAGGTGGGTCCTTACCTGGACCAGCTCGAGTTCCACAACTTGGGCGATGGAGGCGAGGGGCTGCGACTCCTCGACCCTTCAGGACGCGCGGTCGTGCCGGAGCTGTGGCAGAGCCCCGACTACCGCATCTTAACGGTCCTGCACCCGGCGGCGGGGCGATGGACCTATGAGCTACCTCCCGGATCCCGGCCCGCGACCATCTACCGGAATGAGGTTCCCGTTCGACCGGCACTGCTGCTTCCCCGGTCCACCCATCCGGCGGGCAAAGCACTGCGCATCTCGGCACAGGTGCACTACGCCGACGGCACTCCGCTCATAGAACTTCCTGAGTATCCGGTCCGGGTGACCGCCCGGGTGACCCCGGACAGCGGCCAGCCGCAGCACCTGACGCTGCGTCCCGAGGGTGGCGGGAAGTATGCTAGTGATCTAGCGTTGACGCTCGGCTCCGATGTTGGACCCGTGGCCGTCGATGTGGTCCTCCATGCCGGTACGAGCCGGGAGTATACCTCCACCACTCGGGTCACACGTGCCGCCGAGCCGTACTTCGAGGTATTCCTGCAGAGCGGCGGACTCCTGCAGCACTACTCGGACTTCCTGTCGGTGACCGCCGAATTGAGGAAGCAGGGTGCTCCGGTAGCCGGCGAAGAGGTGTTCCAGAGCCCGACCGCCGTCATCCGCGCCCAATTGACCGGATCTCCGGGAGGCGAGAACTCCCAGTCCGTGTGGCTCGATCCGGTTCCGGGAAAGCGAGGAACCTACGCGGCCTCCATTCCCACGCCAGTACGGCGCGCCGGTCGATATACCGTGACCTACGAAGTGGGTGCTGCGGATGCCAGCGACGGGCGCAGGATCGAATACTCGGAACCAGTCACCCTCCAGGTGACCCCGACCTGGATCGATCGCGCCCTCGTCGGGGGTGAGGTGGTGGCGATCGTCTTGCTCGCCATCGCGGGTGCCCTGGCCGTCGTGCTGCTCGGGACGGTCGTCTGGGCCCTCCGGCTGAAGCGGATGCCTGGCGGCACCCTTGTGGTCTCCTACGAGCCAGCGGCTCCCGCGCCGCGTAAGGTGAAAACCGCAAGAACTAAGGCCAGCCCGAATGCGGGGCTGGGCGAGCTTCTCTCTGGCGCTGCTTCCGCCGCCAGCCCTTCCACTCCCTCCAAGACGAAGCCCGTCGTGTCTCGCTACCGGCTTTCACGCCGCTTCCTGGCATGCCGCCCGGGGAGATTCTTCTTCGTCTATGGGCAAGGCCCAGCTAGGCTCCGGGGGAAGGGAGCCCATCTGGGGCAGACGGACCTGAGCAAGCAGGTATACGTCATCCGGTACTTCCGGTTCCCCTTTATCTTTCCGCTCTGCTTGACCAAGAAGGTTGAGAGCGGGAGCATCGTCAAGGTGGACGATCACACGCTGTCGTTCACGTAGTGGAGGAAGAGGTAGCTATGGCTCGCGGTACGCTCGTCATCAGTTGCGGAGGCGCCGGTAAAGGGGTCCTCAACTTCGTGAAGCAGGCGCTTCGCGACCGGTACGGCTCCGTTCAGGCCGCCGGGACCGTCCTCCTCGCCATCGACGGTCCCCCGCCGGAAGCGGACGGGGTCTACAAGCTTGCAGATGGAAGCTCCCTCAGCTCCAACGCCGCTGATGGAGAGTTCTACGGGCTGACTCAAAACCCGCAGGTCATCTTCGACGCCATCGACTTGAAATCTCCGTGCTCGGAAGACGCGTTTCCGTTCGTGGCACAGCGGATCCCGCAGGCCGACGCCCACGAGATCCGCAATAAGGTTCCGGGGATGGCCCCGGCATCCGGGATGGGCGGCTGCCGGCCGGTGGGGCACGCGAACCTCTGCATGGAGGCGCCCCAGCTGCAGGGTGCGATCAGTTCCGCGCTAGCCCGCGTGCGGCCCCTGGTGCCTCAGGGCGATTCCACCCCGGATGGACAGCATGTTAACCAGACGAACATCTTCCTGGTTGGATGCCAATTCGGAGGGACTGGTGCCGGCCAGTTGGTCGACGTCGCCCAAGTCATCCGCAGCCAGATGCAGGCGAACGAGCGCTTGATTCTGGTGCTGATCTTGCCGGATGCCTTCGATAGCGTGCTCCGCCCGAAGAGCCCGACTCGCGGGTATGCGGATGCCAAGGCCTACTGCGGGCTGCGCGAGTTTGTGCGGATGCGGCGGTCCCTCGGCGTGATGGACACAATCGAGTACTCACCTGGAGTGGTGACGCCCTACTCGCACCTCTTCGATCTCTGCTTCCTGGTGGACGGCAAGTCGGGAGCCCTCGACCTCTCGACTCGAAAACCTATGGTGGGCGTGCTACCGGCGGTCGGGGACGCCGTGACTAGCATGATCCTCGATGGGGTCTATACCTCGACGCAGCTCATCGACTGGACCTCCCGGAGTACGGTGGTCAAGCATTATAGCACTGTCGGCTCCCACACCTGGGTGTTCCCGGCGGAGCGGTTGATCAAGGACCAGGCCCTCCAATTTGCGGAGACGGTTTACCAGCATATCCTTCAGGAAGGCGATGCCGCCCGGCTGGCCGCGCAGCGCACGGATTCGCTGATGAACAGCACCCTGTTCACGCAGTTGGCGCTCGACCTGAGTCATTACCGCGAACTGCCGACGGCCCCTGACCAGTGGCGCGCTCTTCGGCCGCGCCTGACCGTTCCGATCACGGCGCCGGAGTGGCCCCAGTCGCCGGGCCACGAGTGCTTGAGCCTTCCCGTGGAAGTGAAGACAAGCGGCGCGTTTTGGGGTCCCTCAAACGCGGATGTCAAGGAAGACACCGACGAGCAACTATTGCGCTACCTGGGACAGCCTACGGATGCTTACGAGACGACGGTCCACGGCTGGTTGAACAACAACAGCTCCATCGTGCAGCGCGTGTTCGTCGATGAGTTACTCCGGTTGATCCGGGACCTGTTCTACGAACGCCAGCAGGATGGGTCCTTTACCCCACGGCCGCTTTCGCAGCACCCGAATACGATCGTGGAGGCCGCGCACTTCCTGGAGAGCACGAGCCAGATGCTGAGTGGCATCCAGGCGGCGTTTACTCGCGACCTTCAGGAGAAGGGGATGGTCCCCGATCCGGAGCGCCCCGGTCAGGCGATTGCCATCTCCACGCTGGCGCGGCGGCGGGTGGACAAGATCGGAGCCCAGATGGGGTCGGGTCGTGACCGCGGCTTGCAGCAAGAGTACATCGCGGCCAGCCAGGTCTACCTGGAAGCCCGGCTCTGGGAACTGCTCATGGACGGCGCGAAGCGGCTCGCCGGCGACCTCATCGAGTTGGTGAAGGTGAGCTGGGGCTGGGTTGGGGACGCGGCATCCGGCTGGCAGACCTACCTTCGCGACGTCTGCCTCAAAGCGGTTCAGGCGGAGCGGACGAAGCTCCGGAGCGTGGCCGCGGAGGAGGACCGGATCGCCTGCCGCACGACCTATCCGCGGGCGGGAAGCATCGCGGAACGAGAGTTGTTCCGGCAAATCGTTTCGCAGCTCGACCTCGTCCCGAGCGCTCTCCAGCTCCTGAGCTGGGAACTGACGGATGTACAGCCGACCGGCGATCCCAAACGCGACCTGGAGGGATGCCAGCTCCTCCTCCGGAGCGGGATCATTCCTCCATCCGAGACGAACCACCAGATGGTGGTCACTCGAGACCTCATCCAGGGCGACACCCGGAAGGTTCAGCTCTCCACCCACAGTCCCGAGCATATCCGGGCTTATGGGGCGCAGCACATCCGCCCCCACATCAGCCAACTGTCCATCTGGGATGGTCTCTACGTTTCCTACCGGCACGGATGGCTGCGAAAGCGAGGTGCACAGGATGACGCACAGCTGCGGCACGAGTTCATTCAGAAGTCCGTTCAGTGGCTCCGGGACCAGAGCGGTGTCCTCCTCCGCAACGCACAGGGTGCCGACCAGCCGGTCTTCTGCTTCTCGAACTTCATTTCTGACGATACCGAGGTCGGGCAGTTCGCCGCGGCATTCGAGCAGGAGCTGCAGGCCTCAATGGGCGGCGTTCACCGGTTACCCGAATTGAAGCGGGAACTGCGGGTCCTCAATTTCCAGCACGGCCTCGACTTCACCGCTTGGAGCTATCTCGATTCGGCTCGCCAGAACTATGAGGCGCACAACACCGCCAAGGAGCTGCCGCCGGTTCACATCTACTGCAACGAGCGCTATGCCTACGAAATCGAGGGCACGATCGCGACGAAGATCAAGTTCGCACAGCGCGCACCATTGTCTCCCAAGGTGACGTGTCTCATGACCGATCCCGCGGCACTGGAAACGTTCCTCCTCGGCTACGCGGCGGATCTGTTCGACCGGCTCGACGATCCGCAGTACCCGAATACCTTCCCATACCTAGGAATCGAACAGCCGCGGCGCATCTCCCTCGGCCGCCGAACTCACTGGGACGAAGTACTGCGCCGCTATCTCGCGAAGGCGGGACAGTCCGCACAAGATGCGCGAACAGTTCGCGAGACGATCGATCAGCGGCTGAAGAATAAGATGATCACCCTGAAAACGGCCGACGAGCAAAAGCAGTTCTTCACGGATCTGCTCGCTAGGGCGGGTGCACCCGATCTGTTCGCGACGGATTCGGCCACATCGGACGCGAATACTCCCTGGGACGAGTGGCGGGATGTACTCGCGGCAGTCGTCCACGGCCGAGCCCAGATGTACGGGATTGCCCTCTAAAAAGCAACGGTCTCTCCGAACCGAGGGCCGCGTTAGGCGGAGAGATGAAGTTGGGCAGTCTCAGGCGTTCGCCTGAGACTGCCCCATGGATGAGGCGCTGTGCCGCCTAATTAGTCGTGCTCTTCATTTTCTTACGCGAAACCGGGATCCCGCTGCCAGCCGACCGGTAACCGGGCGAGCTTCCGCAGGTGGTTCCGCGCTGCTTGCGCCGTACGCTTGTATAGCTAAGCGTCTTGGATCCGCGGTCGCTTGGCTGCTACACACCTCTCTGCCCGTCCTATCTTGAAGTCGCAGGGGTGCGCAAATCACGCCTCACGTGCGCCATCGAGCACTGGCGCACCCTGGGGTCCGTGCCTGGTCGGCTACTCCTGAGAAGCAAGTCAGGTGGCAAGAGGCAACAGTTCGAACATCGTCCCACCCGGGCCGCCAGTTGGGACGATTCGGGAATTGGGAGGCCAGGTCGAACGGCTTTACAGCTTCGAAATCGAGTACTCCCCTGCGAGTCGGTAGTTCGAACCGACAATTCTCAGCAGCCGGCGAACTTCGACGTCTGCACCATTCCGCAGTATCTCCGAAGATTTATTACAGGGGCGGATGAACCGGTCACCACCTCCCTGGTGTCGATCAGAGGGAGTTCGAACGCCGCCAGGTCCTGCTGACTCGTCATCCGCTGCAGCGTCAGCTCTTCTCGTCCCACCGTGAACTCCAGGTCATCGATCTGCCCGGAGAGCCGGAGGTCGAGCATGGTCTGCTGGCGGCGCTCCACTTCGGCGGGTCGCCTTGCGAGCAGCGGACGTAGATCGACGGCGCTCCCGCGTTTGCTTCGGGAGAGTGCCTCGGGGGACTCGCGGAGCCACTCAACGAGGGTAGGGTCGAGCCGGAGGTGCTCACTCACTCCAAGAGCAAATCGCTCCTGCCGATGCTCTTGGCGGAGGTAGCGCTCAGGGCAAGGACCGCGACTATGGCTGCAGTGGTAGTAGTGACGAAGTATCAGCTGCTCCCCCGCCGGTGTGGGTGCTGCCGACGGCGGACCTGGGCGACGTTCCCTGTGGGCGCGGGCCGGCGCTGCGTTGGCCCGCGGGTGCAGGCGGTCGCGGCGCTCCTCTCGCGCGCTTGCCGGCTCCCGCGGCGTCAGGTCCAGGCGCTCCTGCACGACCTTTTCGGCGTCCGGCTGTCGCTGGGCACGCTCTCCGCACTCGAGAGGGACACCGCGCGGGCTCTCGCCGCCCCGTACCATGAAGTAGCCGCCGCGGTGCCGCAGGCGGAGGTGGTGGGCGTCGACGAGACGAGCTGGCGCGAGGCGGGGATACTCCACTGGCTGTGGACGGCCGTGACGCGAGACTTCGCTTGCTATCGCCTGGACCGCCATCGGAGCCGGGCGGCGTATGAAGCGCTGATGCAGGGCGGGAAGCCACCCGGAGCGGGCGAGCGCCGGAAGCCGCCTGCCACACGCGGCGGTCCGGTGGTGATCTCGGACCGCTATAGCGCCTACTCCCACCTGCCGCCCGCGCGGCGCTCTTTGTGCTGGGCACATCTCGCGCGAGACTTCCGGGCGGCGCACGAGCGCGGTGGGATCGACGCGGTGGTGGGCGGCTGGGCCCTGGAAGTCGTGGGACAGATCCTGACGCCGTGGCACCGCTATCGGGCGGGCGAGCTGACGCGGGAGGCGTTCCTCGCCGACATGGCGGCGCAGCAGGAAGAGCTGCGGACGCCGCTGCGCTGGGGCAGCGAACACGGGTCGCGCCCGACGCGGGCGCTCTGTAACGACCTGCTGGACCGGTGGGAGTCGCTCTGGACCTGGCTCACCGTGGAAGGCGGAGAGCCCACCAATAATGCCGCCGAGCGCGCCCTGCGCTCCGCGGTGCTGTGGCGCAAAGGCAGCTTCGGACACCAGTCCGAAGCCGGCGCGCAGTTCGTGGAGCGCATTCTTACCACCGTCACCAGGCTCCGCCTCCAGGGCCGCCACGTCTGGGACTATCTCGTCCGCACCTGCGAAGCCGCCGCCCACGACCAGCCCGCCCCCAGCCTCTTACCCCAAGCAGGTAGCTGAACGATTACCCCGTGAGCGCGAGGATCTCTTGCGGCCGCTGCTCCAAATGTCGTCGCAGTGAGGCCAAGTGTCACCGCCTGTGAAAAAATGGCTCTCCCGCCATTTTGATACTGCTGGCGAACCGTTAGCCCTCGGTTGGTAAGCTCAAGTTACCGCCGTCATCATCCGGCTAAAGGCGCTCCGTCGGGTCTTTGCCAAGGGCACTTCCGCGAGCCACTGGGCCACCCGGTAGAAGTTCAGCGCGGTCGCGGTGAGCAGGTGTTGGAGCCGCGTCTTGGCGAGACCCAGGTAGCGACAGCGCCGCAGGCCGCACCGTCGCAACCCTTGGGAGAGCGTTCCTTCTACTCCGGCGCGGAGCGCGTAGGTCTCTTTGAAAGTTGTCGTCGTCTCTCGGACCCGGGCCGCCCGCAACGCCTCGTATTCAGCTTGCGTACGGAGCGTCACGGTCCGGCGAGCGACCTTGGAGCGGGTGCATTGCTCGCGACACGGGCATCTCCCACAGTCGCGCGTCGCGAAGCCGATCTTGATCACGGGAGTGCCCCGACGATCCACCACCGGATTCCACTTCGAGCTCCGCTTCCCCTGGGGACAGGTCGCGTACTCTTCCTCCCAGTCCACGACGAAGTCGCTGGCGGCGAAGCCAGCTCCGGCCCGAGCTTGCCACCGGTAGTCGCCGCGGGTAGGTCCGACCAGGTCGACCCCGAAAATCTCCCGACTGCTGATGAACAGCCCCGCATCGAGGTAGCCGGTATCCACGATTTGCTGGTCCGGGAGCAAGTCGCGGGTTTGGAGCTCCGCCTGGATGACGGGCGTGAGGTCCCCATCGGCGACGGGAGCCGGCGTCGTCTGCACTGCGGTAATGAGGTGGGGTGCATCGGCCTCACAGGTCTCGGTCAGATGCACTTTGTAGCCTTCCCACTGCGTCGTGCCTTTCACGCCGTAGCGAGCATCCGGGTCATAGGGTGTCCCGAGGAACCCGCTGGCCGGAGGGATCTCCGCATTGGTCCGCCAGCGCACCGAGCATTCTGCGCCGACAGCGGGGGGTTCGCGGTGGTAGTTCTGGACCCATACCTGACGCAGCGTCTCCACGGCGGGCAACTCCCGGAGCCACGCCGGAGCCGTCTCGGCGGTCACCGCCAGGAGTAAGGTATAGCCATCCCGACCGATGCGAGTGGCCAGCACTTCCCGTGCGGCGGGCTCCTTCGGCAAGCGCTCGTCATCGAAGCGGCGGGCGTACGACTGCGCCCACTCGGGCGGACAGAGCGGCCGCAGCCACTCCGGGGCCACGGTCGCCAGCACATTCAGGGCATGCCGCAGCGTCTCGCCGACCGCTTCCAGGCGGTTCATGGCCCGGGCTGCGGCCAGGACGTGCGTGGAATCGGTCCGCTGCCGGCCTCCCGCCTTCAGCAGATTGCGGGCTCGGAGATGATCCAGGAGGGTTTCGAACAGCAGTAGCTCCGCGGAGCCGGCGATCAGGCGAGTGCGGAACTCAGACAGGACGGAGGCGTCAAAGCCCGGATCGTCGAGCTCCAGCCCGAGCAAGTACTTCCAGTCCAGGCAGCGGCGGACGGCATCCGCCGCCTGCCGATCCGAGAGCCCTTCGATGAATTGGAGGATCACGACCAACGCAAGCCGCCAGGGGGCATGCGCCGGTTGACCACAGGGCGGGAACAGCGCGGAGAATTGGGCATCGTGAAACAGGGTCCCGAACTCGTCGCGCATGGTGAGATAGGGGTTGCCCTTGGGAAAGGCGGCTTTGGCTACTCGGGCAGTCGCGGCGGGCACGGGCGTGAACTGGTCTGGGCGCAGGCACATCGCAGAACTCCTTCCCCGGCCTCGGGCCTCCGGGCATCCGGGCCAAGGTAGTCTTTCCCAAAACCTGCTCCGTGCCCGTACCGGCTTGGGGTGTACGCGTGCAGCGGGCGAGCTGCCAACCACGAGCAAGCGAGCGATAGGCTAGCGTCAGGGGCGGGAGAGCGAACCGGGCGCGGGGGTGTGGAAGAGCACCCAGCCAGCCAGAGCCACCTGAACCGGGGCAGCCACGTCGGCGCCTCGACCGCCCCGCGCATGTCGCTGCCAAGCACACGAACCCCGCCTAGCAAGCACGCGGTAACGGTTCGCCAGCAGTATCCATTTTGGTGACGCAGGTGTCAGGAAGTGCCAGGCGCGTGTAGTCCCAGGGCATGAGCATTCCTGCTTTGCTTCCCGACTCGGCACTGGTCCGCGTCGACTACCTCTCGGCCACGGACGACGGGATCACCCTCGTCGCCAGCGCGGTGCAGGAGCGGCCCTTCTGTCCGGACTGCCAGGTTCCGGCCACCCGGATCCACAGTCGCTATCATCGCCAACTCGCTGCCTTGGCGTGGCAGGGGCTCCGAGTACGGCTGCGGCTCACGAGCCGGAGGTGGTTCTGCGACCGGCCGGAGTGCTCCCGGAGGATCTTCACGGAGCGCTTTCCCGGCCTGCTCTCCCGCTCGGCCCGTCGGCTGGACCAGCTTACCGAGACGCTCCGCCACCTGGCTTATGCTCTCGGGGGCGAGCCGGGAGCCCGCGTAGCGGAGCACCTCGGGATCGGCACGAGCCCCGACACCCTCCTGCGCTTGCTCCGGGAGCGAGGACGGCAACGCGCTCCCCACGTGCCGCGGGTCCTGGGGGTGGATGACTTCGCCTTCCGGCGCGGCCATACGTACGGCACGCTCCTCCTGGATCTGGAAACCGGGGCTCCCGTCGACCTACTACCGGACCGAAAGGCGGAGACGCTGGCACGATGGCTGGAAGATCATCCGGGCGTGGAGGTGATTAGCCGCGATCGCGGCGGGAGCTACGCCGATGGGGCCCGGCAGGGAGCTCCCCGGGCACAGCAGGTGGCGGATCGCTGGCACCTCCTCAAGAACCTGGTCGAGGCGCTGGAGATCACCCTCACGTCGGAACAGCGGGCGCTGCAGCAGGCAGCGGAACTCGGGGAGCCTGCCACGGAAGAGGCGGTCGGGAAGGCCGCGGACCCCGCCGGGGAAACAGTCGACGTGTCCGCTCCTCCGTGCCCCGCCGCGGCGGAGCCCTCCGGCCGCGCCGAACGGGACCGCACGCGCCGGCGAGACCGCCGGCGCGTTGCTTACGAGGAAGTACTGCGACTACACCGCGCCGGTTACTCCCTGCGAGAGATCGCAGAACAGACCGGGAAGTCTCGCTGGACCGTCTCCAAGTACGTGCGCGCCGACGCCTTTCCGGAGATCAAGCAACGCCAGCCGCGACCCACGCAGTTGGATCCGTTCCGTGCCTACCTGGAGCGTCGGTGGGAAGAAGGCTGCCACAACGCCGCGCAGCTGTGGCGAGAGATCGAGGCGCAGGGCTACCGCGGCGCGGTCTCGCTCGTCCGGGCTTATCTCTCCCAACGTCGGGCTCGCCTGCCGGCAGAGGAACGGCGCACCAGCGGCCCGGTGCCGCGAAAGCCACACGCGACCCGCCCCCCGGCTCCCCGGGCGCTCGTCTGGTGGCTGGTCGGAGCCCCGGAGAAGTTGACGAGTGAGCAGGTAACGTTTCTCGCGCGGCTGACGGAGACTTGCCCGGCCGTCCAGGGTTGGCAGGAGCTCGCTCGCGCGTTCTTTCGCCTGGTGCGGGAGCGAGATGTGGAAGCACTCCCGCCGTGGGTGGAACTCGCCCGCCGGAGCGGGAGCAAAGAGCTGGCGAGCTTCGCGACGGGTCTGCGCCGGGACTGGGAAGCGGTGGTGGCCGGCGTCTTGTTGCCGTGGAGCAACGGTCCGGTCGAGGGCCAGATCAACCGCTTGAAAGCGCTGAAGCGCCAGATGTATGGCAGAGCCGGCTTTGAACTGCTGCGCGCTCGCGTCCTCCGGCCGGGGTAAGGGGAACTGCGACGGCGAGCGGCCGAGCACCTGTAGGGCTGATCTGCAGGGGCAGGAGTGGCCACCACGGCTCACCAGAAGTGCGGGAGAGCCATTTTCACTTCGGCGTTGACACCAAGCTCTTCCACCCTTCTCGGCGCTGCTGATAGTGGAGGAGCGTGAGCGCCGCGCAGCGAAGGCCGCCGAGCACCTGCACGAGGGTGGGGTTCGCACTTCGGCTCTCGTCTTCCCGCAACAGCGTGTCCCGCACCCAGTGGGAGCGGTTCTCGATCTGCCAGTGCGATCGGATCAGCGTCAACAACTCCCTCGCTCCCGCCTGACGGCGCTCCAAGCTCGTGATCCCGTAGACCAGCGTGCGCTCTGCAGGCTGCTCCTGACCGGCACGCGAGACCCAGCGCACCCGCTCCAGCAAAAAGTACTGGCGAGCCCGTCCCCAATCCAGCCGCTCACCGGGCGGGGGCGCGACGAGCGTCAGGCGTCGGAGCTCCCGCCGGCCATGTCCCCGCTCATACTGCTCTACGGCTTCGGGGTGCCAGCTCTTCGGGAGCGCCGTGGCGAAGATCTCCTGTAGCGCCCCCTGCAGACCGGGTTGGTTTCCCTTCACCGGCATCACGTAATCGGCTCCCGCCGCGACGAGGCCGAGGGCGATCTCTTCTTGCGTGAGGAGGGCATCCACGACCACGACGCGGCCGCGCACCGGCAAGCGCAGGAGCAGCTTGGGCACGGCGGGAATCTCATTGCTCTTCCGCGAGACGGGCTCCAGGTCGAGGGTGATCCCCAGGTCGTGCGTAAAGGCCGAGAGCAGGTGAGCCACCTCTGACCCTTCCCGGAGACTGCCCTTAACCGTCTTTCCGTCACACGAGAGCGCCGCTTGCCCCTCTGGATCGAGATACGCCAGCAACGCCAGCGCCCAGGCCCGCAGTTGGGCGGCGAAGCAGGTCCAGTCGAGGGCGGAGAGCACTTCGTGCAGGGTGCTGGCCGCGGGCGTCTTGCCTTCCCGGAAGCCCAGAGCGCGGCGCACGGGCTCCTCTGCCCCGCGCCCCCACTCGTGGATGCCCTGGCGGTGGGTCCGCCCTGCCAGCGTAGCCACCACCACGAGCAGGAGAATGGCCTCCAGCGGGTGGCGCTTGCCTCGGGCCTGCCGCGGATCGGGGACTTGGCACAGATACTCGCGCAGCTTGGGCGATTCGCCCGCAGAGACCGTTGCTTCGGAGACGGAGCGAGTGGGTACAGGAAGCGGCCCAGCGGGCGGCGAAGCGGAAAGGGCGGCAGTCACGATCTCCTCCTGGGGTCTCTTGGCGGAAACTCACAGAAGGACTCGGCGACTGCCGCTCAACTTACCTGCTCGCTTGAGAATCGAATTGCCCTGGTCACCACCGAATCAGCGGGAGAGCCGAAAATTCATGAAACCGAAGGATACTGCCTGTGTCTTGAATTAGACACACTACGTCGCAACCCGCCAACCTCTGCGACACAGTACCAAGTGTCACGTGGAGATATCAGATGCGTTCAACGTCTCAAACGTCGCCTAGCCACCGTGCAGCACCAGTGAGCATCTCGATCGGTAACCTCCGAGATGGAACCCTAGGCATCTACCACCCTACTACCACGGCCAGTTGTGGCAGCGGAACAGGAAGCGGCACAGGCAGCGGTAGTGGTACAGGCAGCGGTAGTGGCAGTGGTGGAGCCGGCACCACCTAGGGCCGTCTCACGCTATCTAACCCACCCATGCCCATCCACCTCAAAGCTCTGATGAAACCACGCTTCGAAGACCATTTCTATCGTGAACGGCCATCCTTCGAGATAGGCCATCTCTCTGATGGTCACCTTCTCATCAGGGACCGTCCTCTACCCGCGCCTTCAGCCAGTGGCTCGGGCAGTGGCTCGGGCAGTGGCTCGGGCAGTGGCTCGGGAACTGGCTCAGGCAGTGGATCCGGCACCGGATCCGGTAGCGGCTGTGGCCAGTTGGTGTAGGCGAGATGGACGCAAATTCGAATGCTCGTCAACGTCCGGCCGCAAATCAGCGTGTCCAAGTCTTGTATTTCAAGACCGTTTCACGGCTACTGCCCCACTACTTCTCGGTCGATCATGCGGATATTCACACCCACTGGGACGCGGAGGTAGGCGCTAACGTTACGAGCGTCGATCTCGGAGCAATGTTCTGGCGGTCCATCTTGGATACTCATAAGCTGCGCGATCTTCTTCGCACCCGTGAAGTGGACGCCGAGGAGTCCGACCTGGTCCAACGCCAATTCGATGACGCTACCGTAAGCGCCCTGCCCAAAGCACTAGCGACCCTTGGTTCCGTCCGAGAGCGCGTGCCCGACCCAAGGGATCTGTGGTCGGCTTTCCACGTGGTGAGCCGAGCAACCGACATCGCATCGGGTCTTTTGGCTGACGAACTCGACGCGCACCTCGCGCGAGGACTTGTGAGCACCGGCTTCCGCCAGTATGATCTAGAATCCATCCTGGACTCCGTAGAAGCCAATCCGAACATCCCACTCGTCGTTACGATTCAGCGGCTGTGCGAAAGAGCAATCGCAGAGATCAATGGACCGGACTGGTTGATTCCAACGGTGGTTGTAATCAATCTGCGCAACGATGGTGAGATCGCTCAGGTACTATCAGTCGCATCCTTCTTCAAGCGACAGCGCATAAATGCGACGATCGTCTTGGATGCGTCAGGCTCTAATGAGCAGTTCAGCTTTAAATCATGGACGGACGCTTTCTTAGCGCAACGTGCACGAGTGGGGAAGTGGATCAACTACTTTCTCCCGCAGCAGGACTATAAAGCCTCGCTCAAACGTGTTATCTCGTCGTTGGCTGCTGCTAAGCGTCCCTCCCAAGAGAGTGTTTCGGGACTTGTTGAGCTCGCCCCTGCGCCTTTCCCCCCCGAGTCCGATGCGGTGCCGGCCAAGTCAGTTGACGCAGCGTTCTCGGATTACATTAGTAACTTACCAACTTTCAAAGTCGCAGGACTGAAGACGGTCGTTGCTCGTCTTCTACCCACCCGTTGTCATTGGTCCGCCTGCACCTTCTGCACGATCAACTCACAGCACCCTTTGCCTCGCGGCAAAGTGTATATGGACCTAAATGACTTGGGACATATGAATGCGCTGCTAGACGTGTTGGAACGTGATCAAGTGGAGTCAGTTATTCTAACAGATGAAGCTTTGCATCCGACGGTATTGAACACCTTTGCCTCGGCCGTGTTGCGCCGCGATCTTAGGTTTGTCTACCGTGCTCGAGCTCGATTCACCGACGAGTTTACACAAGAGCTCTGTGATCAGTTATACGCATCTGGTTGCCGGTACCTTGGTCTCGGTCTAGAGGCAGCTTCACCGCGGGTCAATTTAATAGTGAACAAGCATCGAGGTGCGTCACCCAATTACCTGCATATTCTGGCGAACCTTGAGAACGCCGGGGTCCGCCCCCACGTCTATGCCATACTAGGGTTCCCTACAGAAACCCTAGAGGAGATTAGCGCGACCTCAACGTTGCTCGCCTCAGCAATCCGAAACTCAAAGTACGTTACCACGAGCCCGAATCTGTTTTATTTAATGCGTGGCTCCAAGATGGCTGCAGAGCCTGACAAGTATGGAATCAAGTTGCTCCCTACCGATACCATGGCACTCGTCCACAACTTTACGGAAGAGCAATGGTCGCACAATCGCAGCTATGCAAGCGAATGCGTTTCAGCGTTACATCGCTTGCAGTTTTCCCCTGATGTGGAGAATTCAACCGAGGCGGAGAGCTATTGGCACTTCATCGATCAGACCGGCATATTCTATCTTGAGAAGGTGAACTACTCTAACAATCCCTATCGGCAATTGGCTGCCGATGCTGCACGAATCAGCGGGGATGAAATTCGGACAGGCTTGCTGCTCGAAGGCGAGCTCTTTGAACTTGAAGGCGCCAGTCAGGACGGATCTCTCCTTCTCTGTGATTGGGTAACCAACAACTACGCGCGTATCGACGAACGCTTCCGGAGCGTTATCTCTGCCATCCTTTCGGGCTACGATAGCCGCGAGGCTGTTCAACTGGTCGAGCCGCAATTGCGAGAGGATGCCGTGCATCTCGTCACCGCTTTGTGCCAGAGTAGAATGTTGTCGCCGAGGCGCGAGGTGAATCACCTGGAGGAACGACATGGCTATTACGCTGGAACGCATTGACTCAGATGGGCTGGAAAGGGCTCGTGCTCTGCCCTTCTACGATTTTGTAGAAACAGCTGCAAAAACCGGAGAAGCCTACTCCATCAATGACAACGGCTACTGCATAGTGGCGCACTCCGACTCACTTGTACCGAATCTCGTTGTTGAGATTAAGCTGCCTCGGCTTCGGTTTCCGGATGATTACGTTGAACTCAGCTACAAGCTGAATGACATCAGTAGTGGCTTCATGTGGTTTGATACATCGATGAACGACGCCTTCGATTTCGCATGGCGAATGCGATTGCCTCTCCGGGCGCAGTCACCGTTGTACATCAGCGATGGTCATTCGTTGCCAGATTCCATCGATGGCTTGGATGTTGTCCAGGCCGATGACGACCATCTGGACACCGCAGTTGCACTTCTCGGTAACATTCCAGATTATCACGGCGGCCTTCGAGCAGAATTCGTCGAACGCAAGATTGCGTCACGGAATGTACTCTCACTCGTCCGGGGCGATCAGGTGCACGGGGTTGTGGCCCTCACCGAGCAACCTAACAACTTCGTGACCGCTAGCGCACTGGCGGTGCTCCCAGAGGAGCGCGGGGCAGGCCTCGGACAGCGATTTGCTCAGTTGCTGCTGCGAAGGATCCATGGCGAAGGAAAGCGGCTCGTAGCTGGTATGGCTAATGACGTTCCTGCTTCCGCCCGTATTGCTCGAAGTTTGGGGATGACTGTGCAGAGGCACGCTTTCACTGCCCAGATCTGTTCTGGCTTTTAGCCGGACGTTGAAGTAAGCAAAACGCGCTGCCGGAGGAAGACCCTGCGGCAGCGCGTTTTGCTGTAGTTACACCTGACCCCCAGGTGCGGCGCGCTTTGGTGGAACTAAGTAGCGGTGGATAAGACTGTGTTTCGACTTGTTTCCATGCCGTTCGTCTCAGCCCGGCGTCCATCCATTCAACTTGGGCTACTGAAGTCGATACTCGCCCAGCAAGGAATAGAATGTACCACTCACCACTTGAATCTCTATTTTGCGGAGGACATCGGTCTGCCTCTCTACGAGGCCATATGCGAACACCGCGGCACACAGATTGGTGACTGGGTCTTCGCACGTTCTGCATTCGGAGGAGACGCTCCACCTATCACCTCAATGACCCGGGATGTATTCAGCCCAACGATTGAATCTATAAATCGTGAGGTGGAGTTAGCTTTCGAGGAATTGGTCGAACTACGAGATCACGTGGCTCCGCGGTTCCTTCGCGAAATGGCCAGCCTACTGGACTGGTCAGACAGTCTTGCCGTCGGTTTCACCAGCACTTTCCAGCAGAACGTAGCTTCTCTAGCTATGGCTCGTCTTATCAAGGCTACCGCCCCAAACGTCAAAATTATCTTCGGTGGAGCAAATTGTGAAGTCCCTATGGGGCAGGAACTGCTTCGGAGTTTCCCTTGGGTCGATTACGTTGTCGCGGGAGAAGGGGACGACGCACTTCCAGGGTTGTTACGCTGTTTGATGCACGGTGAGGACCCCGAGAACATTCCTAACGTCCTGAGGTCTGGGGCGTTACCTCAACTGGACTTTGCCCCGGAAGTGGTGCAATCCCTGAGTCAGTGTGTCCCGGATTACGATGAGTATTTCTCCACTTCGATTGCTACAGGAGTTCTCAGCGCCGAGGCGTCCGTAGATGTCACTTTGCCGATCGAAACTGCTAGAGGCTGCTGGTGGGGTGAGAGGCAGCATTGCACGTTCTGTGGTTTAAATGGGTCACACATGCGCTATCGGAGTAAGCCGCCGGAGGCCGTGCTTTCGGAGGTTTCGGCGCTTTCAACTCGCTACAAGAGCTTCTTTTTTGCGGCAGTCGACAACATACTAGATTTCGGTTACTTCGATACCTTGGTGCCGATGCTGGCCCAGGCGGGTCTTGGATACTCGTTCTTTTACGAGACAAAGTCGAACCTTTCAAAGCAGCGTATTCGGCTATTATGGCAATCAGGGATAAGGATGGTGCAGCCTGGCATTGAATCCCTCTCGACTGACATTCTGGCGCTGATTAAAAAGGGGGTGAGTGGCCCTCAAAATATTTGCGCACTGAAATGGCTCACCTATTATGGTATTCGAGCTTATTGGAACCTTCTCTGGGGTTTCCCAGGCGAGGAAAAGGCGTGGTACGATGCCCAGGCGGCGCTAATCCCCCGACTGACACACTTACAGCCACCGCAGGGCATGGGGCGGATCCGCTTGGAGCGATTCAGCCCACTCTTCCGTGAGAGAGGACTGTTTAAGCTAATCAAACACGAGCGTAGTTATGCTGAAGCGTATCCGATTGGCGTTAACTTGGACCAGATAGCCTACTTTTTCGACTATGAGTTGAGAGATGCAGTTCCATCGGAGGCATATGAGAATACAAGACTCGCTGGAGAAACCTGGTCGGCCATGTGGGCGGAAGCGCCCACACCGCCATATTTGAAATATCGGGCCTCCCCGCACTATATCAGGTTTTACGACGGCCGGGATCCTGATAATCTTAGGACAATCGGGTATTCTGGCTCCGCATCATCAGTTTACCGCATCGTTGACGAGAAGCCGATATCAGTACGGGAGCTTATGAATCGGATCGAGGGCACAAGTTCGTCCGAAGTTCTAGGGTGGTTAGATCTTTTCGAAGAACAGGGGCTGGTCGTGCGTGAGAATGGAAGGGTCTTTGGGCTCGCCACCCCAGACCTCGAGGGGCGTTAGCCGCTCGGGACGTCTCCCGCTCACTTCGGGGCCGCCGCGGCAGCGTTCACCACTTTGATGCACCACCGGCGAATTGAGTAAAGCATAGCTCGCCGGGTGTTGAGCACTCGGGATAGGCGCCGGCGTGCGGGGCGTCCCCGCGCGTCGCTTGGCCGTGCCGAAAAGCCGTGGGTGAGCGTCGGGCTCGGCAGCAGAATCACCAGTTGCGCGTCTCCACTGCCGCATGCCGTGTACGAGCGAGTGCTTCCTCGACGGCTTGCTTCAGGCGCCCAAGACCGGCGTAACTCCGGACCGGCATCTCGCGGTGCTTCGCGTCCTGCCAGATGGGTTCGATCCGGGAGAGCTCCGGGCAGTAGGAGGGCAGATTAGAACAGGTGCACGTCCGCCGCAGCCAGGCGGACCGCCTCTGCCTGGACCCGCGTGCTCCGATGCACCGAGTAATTGTCGATCACGATCGTCAGGGGACGCTCGCGCCGCCAGTGGGGTGGCGCGTCTGCTGGCCGCCCCGCGAGCAACCAGAGAAAAGCCGGGAACACCGCGGCGCCGATGACGCCCACTTCCTCCGGGACCAGCCCGTGATCAGCGGGCTCGTTCCGCTTCGCTCTTGCGTGCCTGCTTGGCCCGGCTACTCGGCAGGCTGGCAAACGTCAAGAAGGAGAAGGTGTCGGCGAGCGGGCCGTGGGAGAAGTAGCCGCCGATAGCATTAACTCTCCGTCCCTGGGGTGCCTCATACGGGACGGTGACCCGCTGTCGCACGAGCCCCCATCTGTAGCTCGTCGGCGCGGTGGGAGCGAAGCCGGCTTGATCTACGTGGCAGAGGTCCAACCGACCGGCGGCTCCCCCTTTTCCAGCTCTGCCAGCTCCGCCCGCTTCTCTGCCACCTTTGTGGGGTCCTGCTTGTGCTTCAGACGGCGCTGGGTGCGTTTGTACAAAAGCTTCTCCCGCTTGAGCAGGCGGCCCAGCCAGTCCGCCGAGAGCCGGAGGCCGTGGTGTTCTTCCAGCCAGTCCGCCAGTTGCGCCGCGGTCCACGTCCGGTCTCCTTTTGCCAACTCGGCGCGGAGCGCTTGCCGCAGGGCGGGAGTGAAAGCCGACGGCTGCCCCACGTGTGGTTGGTCGGGGAGCCCGGCGAAGCCCTCCTGGAGAAAACGGCGGAGCCAGAAGCGCACCCGCTGGGGAGACTGCTGCAGATGTTGGGCGATGCGGGTGGCACTCCACCCCGCGTGGGAAAGCCGCACCATCTCCGGGCGATCCCGGGTGCGCGGCTTGGTGCCGGGGTCGCGGGTAAGCTGCCGTAGCTTGGTGAGTTGCTCCCCAGTCAGACGGACGCGATACAACCTCTGTCCCTCCCACGGAGGATTACGTGTCCGAGCGTGGCACTTACTCCCCCGGACCGCTTAGAGCAAAGCGCACGCCGGACTCCGGGCTCCAGAAGGTGTCGAACTGGGAGAGATCCCGCGTCAGCGCCAGGTAGAGCCCGTCAAGAGAGAGGAACGACACGAGGAACAGCCATCGAGGAAGGTTGGCGGAAAACATGCCGATGCCTCTTCGGATGAACAGCATGAGCTGCATACATGAGCCGGGGGAGTTGAAGTGCAGTCGGACGCGATACGGATGTCCGACGGACGTCATTGGAGGTGTCGGTTAACCGAAGGCAATGTGCGGTATGCGTACCTGCTGGGATCACAGATGCGAGGGCAACGAACGAGCGGCGAGATCGGAAGCTTCTCGAGGTCCTAACGATTCTATCTTGTCCCCGCTCCTTACCAAGTCCTCCCGAGCGCGGACTCTACCGGTCTTGGCGCGATGCTCGGGGCAGGCGGTGGGGAGGCCCGGCGTATGGCTTCGAGTGACGCCCTGCTCACCTCAAGGTCGGGAAGATGGCGCGACTGTGCCGCGATGGTGAATGGCTCTACCGGTTCGAAGTCGACCTTACCGCCGCCGTAGCGGTAGTTCGAACCCACCATCCGCAATAACTCCCGCGCTTCGCTCGGCTCTGCCTGCGCCAGCAACTCCGGGAGCGTGTTACAGGTGGAGATGAACCACTCCACCGCCTCTCGCGGGTCACCGGGATCGAGTTCGGACCGCTGCACCTGCTCGGCGACCTTCGCTTCGTCGAGCATGAGTGCCTCCTTCTTGGCGAGGTACTGCTCGTCCGTGAGGTGACCGCCCAGGCGCAGGTCGAGGAGCACCATAAGACGGCTACGGACCTCCTGCTGCCGCCGCTTCAGGGCAGCGAGCCCGTCGTCGCCACGCCGCCGCTCCGCATGCAGCACTTCGGCCGCCTCCCGAAGACTGACAGCCAGTTCCGGCCGGAGCTGAAGACGGCCATCCAGCGCCGCCGCGATCAGCGCCAGGAACCGCGCTTCAGGGACATAGGGCTCCTGGCAGTCGCCGCGCCGGCGGCTGCAGCGGTAGTAGATGTACTTTCTCTTCTTGAGATCCCCGACGACGGCGCAGCCACACTCGCGGCAGACAAAGAGACCGCCGAATCTGAAGTCATGCGTCTGGCGGCGGGGCCGCGACCGGCCGGCCAGCACCTCCTGGACCTTCTCGAAGAGGGCGACGGAGATGAGCGGCTCGTGGCTGGCGGGGTGCAGCTCTCCTTTGAACCGGAGGAAGCCGCAGTAGAACGGGTTGGTGAGGATCCGGTCCCGCAGGATGCTCTTGGTGAGCAGCTTGCCGGTCAGGCGCCCGACCAGGCCCGCTTCGGCCATCTTCCGGGTCAAGGTGGCGAGCGAGTACTCGCCGGTCGCGAAGAGCTCGAACGCCTGGATGATCAGCGGGCCGAGCACCGGATCGATGATGATCCGCCGGGGTGCCGTCGGGTCCTTGACGTTCAGATACCCGAGCGGAGCCCAGCCCGGCCATTCGCCGCGGGCGAGCTTCTCCCGCAGCCCCTTCCGGACCTCCTCGGAGAGATTGTCGACGTAATACTTGGCGAAGACGACGTTGATCCCGAAGATCATCTTCCCCTGGGCGTTGTTCTCGTAGGAGCCGGTGACGAAGAGCAGCTCCAGGCCGGCGTCGATCAACTCGTTCAGCCGCGCCCAGTCGGCGATGTTGCGCAGCAGCCGGTCGGGCTTGTGGGAGAGGATCCGCACCGCGGTGCCTTGCCGGAGCAGCTTCTCAGCCTGCTTGAGCATCGCCTCGAAGAGCGGCCGCCCCGGACGGCGCGCCGAGTGAGACTCCCGGATCAACTCGGTGATCGGGGTAGCGTGCCGGTCTGCGAAGGCGCGGCACTCCTTCTCCTGGGCGTCGAGGCTCAAGACCTGGCGGTCATCGTCCTCGCTGGAGCGGCGAGTGTAGAGGAAGGTGGCACATGGCATAGGCCTCCTTTAGTGGGTAACTTTGCGTACGTACCCTAACTCAGAGATCGCTCGTTCGCAATAGGGCTCCTAAAGGCAGGAAGTCGATGCCGCGCGCAGCACGCCGGTTGCCGGGACCGCCCTGCGCACGTACGCTCGGGCCATGTCTACTTCAGCTTCCCGCCCCGCCCACACCCCACGCCAACTCCTCACCGCCGCGCGCGTGAAGGCCCTGCTGACCCTGGAGGACCCCGGCTACGGCAAAGAATTCGCTCCCGAAGAGTGGGAGCGAATTGCAGAGCGGCTCTCCGCCCTCACCCGGCTCCTGTACCGGATGCGCACGCGCCAGCTCGCCCAGCCCAAAGCAGAGGCGCGAAGTGGCTCCTCCCGTAAGGAAAACGGCGTTGATCCGCCTGCCCTGCCGGTTGCCTCTACACAAAGCCAGTGAGAGTGCGGACCTCCCGCTCGTGACGGGCCTGTGGGCCGGTACGGGCGTGCTGTCCGCTATGGGTCGTCCGGGCGGGACTCTGTCGGCCGGGGCTGTTTATCGTGCCGGAGCCGCCGTGCCGGCTCTTCCAGCTGCCCCTGGAGAAACCCGGCGGGGCGCTTTTTCGCCTTCGCCTGATCGATCAGCTCCAACAGACCTTCCCGGACCTGCTCGTCGCGCACGCCGTAATCGAAGAGCAAGACGTGCATCAGGCAGCGCGCCGCGTCCGTTACATTCAAACCGAGACCCCGCTCCAGGATACGCCGGGCCTGCTTGGCGGTCGGGACCTTACGTCCCGCTTCGAGATTGGCGATGTAGCTCCGCGGAACGTGAAGCCGTTTCGCCAGCTCCGAGGCGGCCATCTTACCTCGCAGCTTCTTGAGGAGAATTCCGAAGCTCTCCATTCGAGAGGCTCCCTTTCTCCCGCTCCTTCTTGCCCTCCCTGCCGGAGCACCGCCACGCGGTGCTTTTGTTGCGGACTCATCGTACCAAAGCCGCTTCCGTTGTCAACAGCTGCGCTCCCGGCGCGAAGTGCCACGAGTGACAGGGCAGTTGCGGGAAGTTTTCCGCAGTGGAAAACTGGAAGCTATCGGGCCCGCGAGCATGGGCCTGGAAAGGAGGCGCGATGAACAACCATCGCAACCACTTACAAGAGTACCTGGGGACGATCGAGGAGTACTGGTTCCACGGGCCGCAGCGGAAGTTCGCCCGCGACGCCGGGATCCCGGAGACGACCCTCTCCCGCATTCTCCGCAAGGAGAGCACGCCGACCTTTCCGGTCATTTGCCGGATCGTCCGCGCGCTGGAGAAGAAGCTCGGCCGCAAGATTGACCCGCGGGAGATCTTCGAGCCGTAGCCCGGCTCCCGACCCTGAAAGGAGGTCTATGTCCTATCCCCCTCATCGTTCCTGTCGCCGCCCCGGCGACCACTCTGACCCCTGGCAGCCGGCCCTCGCCGAGCTGCGTAAACTTCCCGTTCCTGCTCTCGACCGGCTCGTCCGCGCCTGGCTGCACCGGCTCGGAGCGTGCGCCGCCCGTCCATCCGGCCGCTGCCCCGGCGCCCGCACCTACCACGTCCTTTTCACGGCGACGCCGGTGCCCACTCCCATGCGCGTGCGCGTGCATCAGCGCCGAAATCGGCTCCAGCCGCAGCACGTCGAAGCGTTCGCCGGTCACCTCACCCGGATCGGCGTCGCCGCAGGGCTCCTCGTGACCACCGGCGAGATCAGCCGGGAAGCGGCGAGTGTCGCCGCCGGCTTCGTGATGCCGCGAATCCGGCTCTACAGCGGCCTCGACTGGGCCTCCGAGCTCGTCCGCTGTCGGCCGGGTCTCCGGCTGCGTAGCGTCTGGCGCTACCTGCTCGATCTCGGCGGCCGTGGCGAAACCGACCGGTGCTCCCGCCAACCAGGAGGCCGCCGATGAGCCTTGCACCCCCCTCCCGCCGCGGCGACCTCGCGTCCCTACCGCTCAACTTCTGGCTCGTGGGGCAGGAAGGCGCCTCCACCCAACGACGAGGCCGCTACACCCCGGCCTCCCTCCGCCACCCTGGCAAGATGCTCCCCGCGCTGGCGCGGGAGATCCTCGCCGCCTACACGCAGCCGGGCGACTGGGTCCTCGACCCGATGTCCGGGATCGGCACGACCGGCGTGGAAGCACTTCACCTCGGCCGGCACTACGTCGGGATCGAGCTGGAGCCCCGCTTCGCCGCCTGGCAGCGGCAGAACCTCACCCTCGCCCGCCGCCAGGGCGCTGCCGGGACGGGGGTCGTCTACCAGGGCGATGCCCGCCGCCTGGCGCCGGAGCCCGGTTCCTTGCCGGAGCCGTCGACGCCCGGCTCCGCTGCCGGCGGTCCGATCGACGCCGTCATCACCTCGCCACCCTACGGAGACCGGCTCGCCTCCGTACGCACTCCCTCTCGCACCATGCAGCGCCTGATCGAGCGCGGTCGGTTCGGGGGAGATATCGTGCCGGGGATCTACGGCCGCGGGGCAGCGAACCTCGGCAACCTGCCGGACGCCGAGTACCTCCGAGAGATGCGGGCGGTCTACGCCGGCTGTCTGGAGGTCCTGAAGCCCGGCGGCATTCTCGCGGTCGTGATCCAGCCCGGACGCGACCGGCACCGGCTGCGACCCCTCCACCATGAAACCGCCCGGATCTGCGTCGAGCTCGGCTTCGAGCTACTCGACGAGCGGGTCGCGATCCTCTCCCGGATCGAAGCGGAGCGTGGGCGGCCGCCGACGGTCTATGCCCACAGCCACTTCTTCAAGCGGCTGGCCGCGGCCCACCTCCGGGACGCCGGCTACCCGGTGTCGCTGGGGCAGCTGGAGTACGTGCTCGTCTTCCGCAAGCCGGGCTTCAAGCGGCCAGGCGTGCGGACCGGACAACCCAAAAGCGGCCTTTCGACCGCTCTTGGCGGCGACCCGCGCGGCCGGGGGGAGGAGGACTTGTTGCCGGCCTTCCTGCGGGTGCCTGTCGCCAGCGTAGCTCAACCGGCCGCGTCCCGCAAACCGGCTGCCACCCACGAAAGGAGCGTATGACCCGTCGATCTAACCCCGATCCCCAAAACCGAGTCTCCCCCGACGCCTACCTGCTCGGGCGCTGGTTTACCGCCGCCCGGCGAGAGGGACTCCTGACCGCTCTCACTCCGGAGGCCTGGCACACGCTCTCGGCCGTCCTCTCGTTCACCCGCCGCGACGGCGGGCGCTCCTTCACCCTCGATCAGCTGGCGCTCGCCACCGGCCAGCCCCGGGAAATCGTCGAAGCGCGGCTCCGGGAGCTGGCGCGGACCGCTTGGAACGGCGAGCCGCTCCTCCAGCCGGAGTGCGACCCGGCCGGCGACCTCTGCGGCGCCCTGCTCGCTCCGCTGGAGCTACTCGCGCGCGTTACCGGCTCCTCCCGGGCGACAGTGCCCGAGCCGACGGTGGCACAGCCCGCGAAGTCCGCCGAGGCGGCCGGCGACGCGGAGCTGCAGGCCGACCTCCATAACCTGGGCTTGAACGAATCGCAAATCGGCTCCCTGCTACGCAGCTACGGACCGGCGCGGATCCGGCGGCAGCTCGGCTGGCTGCCGGAACGGCACGCCCGCAATCCTGCCGCCCTCCTCATCCGGGCGGTCGAGCAGGACTGGGAGCCGCCCCGGGAGGCGCCATGATCGCTCCGGACTTTCGCCATGGCTACCTGCGGGTGCCCCTCTCCCTCTGGAAGCTCGCCTACTGCCGGACGCCGCTCACGCGGCGCCAGCTGCAACTGGTCTCCGTCGTCCTGCGAGAGAGCTGGGGCTGGCAGGAAGGGAGAGGCTCGGTCCGTGCCTGGACCCGGCCCCTCACGAGCCGCCAGTTTGCCGAGGCGACCGGCCTCTCAACCGATCACGTCGCCCGCGACCTCCGGCGGTTGGTCGAGCTGGGAGTCCTCGCGGAGCAGGACCGCCGCTACCGGCTCGAGGCTGGGGTCAAGCTGTGGATAACCCTGGGGATAGCGCCGCCGAGGGAGCGGCACGCAGCGCCCAATGAGACGGGTTCCGGCGCGGAAAAGGCGCTGCTACCAGGCTCCTTAAAGAAAGAAAAGATAACTCATAGTAGTACGCTGCCACCGGCGGGAGAAACCGTCGCGCGTCGTCGCGCCGGTTCGCTGCTCGTCACGCGGCAGGCGGTGCCGCTCGTGGCTGCGTCACCGGCGGCGGAGCTCCCCACGCCGCCGGGCTCGTCGGACCCGTCCGCCGCAGCCTCCGCCCCGGCATCGTCCGCCCTGGCACGGGAGCGCTTCGCCGACGTGGTGGCGGCGTTCGTCGGCACCCTCTCCCCGGAGGAAGCGGACCAGCTCACCCACTGGATCTGTGCCGAAGGGATCGCCGCCGTCTGGGGGGCACTTGAGCCGGCCTTCCGCCTCGGCGCCGACGCGGGCCGAGCGCAGCTGACGGAGCTTCTCCGGGAGCACGCTTCACCCGCGCCGGGTGGCGGCCGCGCCGGGACCGGAAGGGCGGGCACCGATGCCTGACGCCCTGTTACTCCCGGGAGAGCAGGTGCTCCTCATTACCCGGCGACACCTGCTGACCCTGCTCTTACCACTCCTGCTGCTGTTCGCCGGAGGGGGTGCCCTCGCGCTGCTCGCCTGCCCGACCGCGCTACACTTGCGGCTCAACGGTCGCTGCCCGCTGCTGTTGGGCGTCGCCGTCGGTACCGCGGCGCTCGTCCTCTTCGTCGACTGGTACTTCACCCGCTTCGTCCTGACCGATCAACGGCTGCTCCGGCTTCGCACCCCGCTCTGGCAGCGAGTCCACGCGCTGTCTCTCCCCGGCCTGGAGAGCCTGACGGTGGAAGTGGGCCTGCTGGGGCGACTCCTCGGTTTCGGCACGATCCTCGCCGACACCGCCGCCACCCAAGGCGGGCGGCTGGTCCTGGACACCGTGCCGGACCCGGAGGGCATCGCCCGCGCCATTGCCGGGAGCGCTGCCGCGGCGCGACAGGCGGTAGGATGAGCTTCGACCCCGGCGCACTGCTCCATGCTCTCGTCTTCGCCCTCCTCGCCACTGCCGGGGCCGGACTGCTCTGGCTGCTGGCGATCCGGCCCGCGAAAGGAGTGCCGCTGCGAACTTGGCGGCTGGTGCTGCCCCGCGGGGCCTCCTTCGATCCGTCCCAGGCCGCGGCCTGGTTTCTCTCCTTCACGCCGCTGCTTCGAAAGACCGCGACCTTCCCGGCGGTAGAGATCCGCCGCGACCACCGCGAGCTGAGCTACCGCGTCACGGCCCCGGCCGACTGGGAAGGCCACCTGCGCGGGCAGCTGGCCGCCTGGTTTCCGGGGGCCAGGCTGGAGCCGGTGAAGCCGCCGGAGCCGGAGCGACCGGTCCATGTACCGGCCGTGTCCCTGCCCCTCCGCAGCGAGCGGGCCGGGCTCTACTCGCTGCGACTGCCGGGTCAGGAGACGACCGATCCGCTCCTGGGAGTGCTGGGCGCGCTGCGCGCTGCTCCCGGCGACTGCGGGCTCCGCCTCGTCTTCGGTCCGCCGCCGCGGGAATGGCGCTGGTGGTCGGCAGCGGCGCTCGACGCGCTGCGCGCCGGCCGGGCGCTGCCGCCGAGCGGGTGGCTCTTCTGGCTCTCGCTTCTGCTCTCCACGCTGCGGACATCAACCGGAAAGACGGCGTCGCCCTCCGAATTGCGACCCTCCGTCCCGGAGAGCGTCTCGCGGAAGCTCCGGGAGCCGGTTTTTGCGTGTGAGGTCCGGGTCTGGGCGGCGGCCGGGGAGGGGAGCACCGCCGGGCCGCAGGCGCGGGAGCTGGCCGCGCAGCTGGAGCTCGCGTACCGGGACCCGGTCGGCAATGCCCTCGTGCCCGCGCGACGGGGTGGGGACGCGGTTCAGGCGATGGGGCCGGGCCGGCACGGACCGCGGCTGGTCCTCTCCGCCGCGGAGCTCGCCGCGCTCTTCCATGTGCCCGGCTCCGCGCACCCGCTGGTCGAGTGCGAGCCGTGCCGGCAGGTGGCGCCCACCGCCGGCACCCTGGCAGGAGGGCCTCTCGATTCCCGCCCCGTGACCTGGCTCGGGGAGGCGCTCGTCGGCGAGCGGGCTGAACGCTTCGGGCTGACCATTGAGGAGCGGCGCCTGCATACCTACGTAGTCGGCAAGACCGGGACCGGCAAGTCGACGCTACTCGCGACGCTGCTCCGCCAGGATCTCGCAGGCGGCCGCGGCGTGGGATTGATTGACCCGCACGGCGATCTGGCCGAGCGCGTCCTCTCCCTGATCCCACCCTCCCGGGCCGGCGAGCTGCTCTACTTCAATGCCGCCGACAGCGACTACCCGGTCGGGTTCAATCTCCTCGCCGCCTCCACGCCGGCTTCCCGTCCGCTGGTCGCCTCCGGGGTGGTCGGTGTCTTCAAGAAGCTGTATGGCGAGAGCTGGGGACCCCGGCTGGAGCACTTTCTCCGAAACGCCGTGCTCGCACTCCTGGAGGCGCCCTCGCCTTCGCTGCTCCTCCTGCCGCGGCTCCTGACCGATCGCGAGTACCGGCACCGCGTCCTCGCGCACGTGCGGGACCCGCTCCTGCGAAGCTTCTTCCTGGAGGAGTATGAGGCGTACGACCCGCGCTGGCGCGCGGAGGCGATCTCCCCGATCCTGAACAAGGTGGGGCAGTTCCTCGCCTCCCCGGTGGTGCGGCACCTGGTGGGGCAGAGCGGGCCAGGCTTCGACCTCCGACAGCTGATGGACCGCGGCGGGATCTTCGTGGCGAACCTCGCCTCCGGTCGGATCGGCGAGGACAACTGCGACCTGCTCGGCGGGTTGCTGGTGGCCGGCTTTCAGCTGGCGGCGATGAGTCGCGCGGCTCAGCCGGAGGCGGAGCGGCGCGACTTCTTCCTCTGTGTCGACGAGTTCCAGCACTTCGCGAACGACGCGTTCGGGGCGATCCTCTCGGAGGCACGGAAGTACCGGCTCTCGCTCACGCTGTCGCACCAGTACCTCGACCAGGTCGACGCGCCGGTATCGGACGCGATCTTCGGCAACACCGGCTCGCTCTGCGTCTTCCGCGTCGGCGCCGGGGACACCGGCCGCCTGGTGAAGGAGCTCGCCCCTTCCTTCGACGCGCAGGACCTGGTGAGTCAGCCGAACTTCCGGTTCTGCGCGCGACCGGCCCGGCTCTCCGGCGCGGGCATCCCGTTCTCGGCGCGAACGGTCCCCCTGGAAACCCCCGACGTAGATCTTACCCCCTTGCTCGAAGCCTCCCGGCGCCGTTGGGCGCGCTCCCGGGTGGAAGTCGAGCTCGATATCGCCGACCGGTGGGAAGGCCGAGCGGAATAACTGCCGGCAGTCACCACGTCTATACCGGGACCGGAGGGATCAGGCGCTCCCGGCTGCGGGCTTTGCCAGAAGCGTCCTCCCGAAGGCGACGGCGATCAGCGCTTCACCTACCTCGGAGGTCCCGAAGATCGCCGTGAGCTCCTCTTCGGGAAGCTCCCGCTTCAGGGTGGTGAAGGCGTTCAAGATGGTGACCGACAGGATCACCGAACGCTTCCAGAGCGGCGTCTCCGCCTCGCTCGCCTCGAAGAGTCCCTGGCCGGTGATCAGCAGGCCGCAGACGCGGGCGAGCGGTGATCCCTCGTTCGGGCTCTCCTCCGGCTCGGCAGCGCCAGTGCCATCCGGCGAGGGGGCCTGGATCCGCTGTCCGACCCGCTGGAGGATCTGGAGGGCTGCCGCTTCCCCGGCTAGTCCTGCCAGCCCATCCACGCGCTTGACGCGCGACAGCACGGCTTCGAAATTCGCGACCACCTGGCGGATGCGACGGGTCTCGCCTTCAGGGTCGGTCTCGTAACGCTGCCGGTAGTGCTCGATCGTGGTGGAGAGACTCTCCGTCAGCGGTGCGGGGTCGGTGGCACTCATTCAGGGGCTCCTTCGGTCCGGAGGTGCGACGGCGACGACCAGAGACCGTAGCTCGTCGTGCGGGAGCAATCCCGCGGCATCCATCCTTGGCAGTTCGCGCGGAAGTTGTCGGGCAGTTCACCAGCTCCCGGAGCTTGTCCTCAATTGCTCGGGACCCGGCCTACCCGATTCCCGTCCGCGGCAGGGGAATTGCCGGCGTCCGCCAGCCTGGTACGGTGGGAGCAGTTCGTACGTTGACATCCCGCTTCCGAACGGTGCCCGTGGCACCGCCGGCGCGGCACAGGAGAACTGTCCCATGAACCGCGTGGTCCTTTGCGGCCGGCTCACCACCCGGCCGAAACGCTCCTACACCCCCTGCGGCATCGCCGTGGCGGAGTTCCGGCTGCTCGTCCTGCGGGAAGACCCCCGGGACCCCACGTCCGGCGAGGAGGTCGACTGCATCGCCTTCCGACAGGTGGCCGAAGAGCTCACCGATTGGGGTGAGCGCAGCCATCGCGTCAACCTGGAGGGGCGGCTGCGGCTCGAGCCCCTGCGCAGCGGTGATCCCCGGCTCGGGGACGCCCGGACCTCCAGGCTCCTCAAGGTCCTGGTGGAGCGGGCCTACTTCGTCGATCCGGTGAAAGACCTGCCGGCATCCGGGCTTCGCGCCCCGTCGGAAGGTCTGGCAGCCAGCACGGCACCTGGCACGGCGAACCCGCGCGAAAAGCCGGAGCTGCCCGCCGCGAATGCTCCGGGGGCGGCTTCGCCCGCGGAGTCCGTCCGGAAGACGGCATGAACCGCGTCCTGCTGATCGGCCCGCTGCGCACCGGGGTTTCCCCCCGCACGCACTCTGAAGAGACCTTCCGCGAAAGCGAGGCTCCGTGATGTACGCCCTGCAGCTCCCGCCGGCGATGGTCCGGCGGCTCTACCACCTGCGTGAGACCCACCAGCGCGGCCCGATCCGGCGACAGGTCCTGATCGCGGTCGAGCAGTATCTTGCCCACATGGAGAAAGAGTATGGACCTTGCCCCGATGACCCGGGCGAAGAGCCTGGAAGGCCCGAGCGCGCTCGACGCGGTCGGTGAGCGGGTGCTCGCCGCCTCGCAGCACTGCCGCGATCACGCTAACGTGACGCTGGCCACGACCATGATGCGGCTCGACGGCACCTGGATCTTCCGCGGCGAGACGACACGGCTCTCCCGCCACGCGCTCTCGCAGCTCTGCGCCCGGCTGGAGCTTCCGTCCGGAGGCACTCCACCCGCCGGCTATCTCTCCCGCTGCCCTTCGCCGCTCGCGGCCCAGAACGTCAATCACTGGCTTCGGGACTCGACGCGGAAGGAACAGCAAGTGCTGGTCCGGGTCCGGGAGGAGAGGGGCCGGCGGCACCCGATGGTGCGCGCGGTCCTCTCCGACCGGTATGCGACGGTCGATCACCTGCCCCTCGTGGAGGCCCTGCGGGACCTGCTCCCGCAGCACGACCTCTACTTGGACCGCTGGTCGCTCGACGACGAGCAGCTCACCCTGCGGCTCCTGCTGAACCGGGACTACCCGGCCACGCTGGACGACCCGATCCGGGTCGGGCTGCATATCTCCAACAGCGAGATCGGCCTGGGGCGGATCTCGATCACCGCCCTCGTGACTCGGCTCGTCTGCACCAACGGGCTGGTGGTGAAGGTCGCCGACCTCGGCGGCATCCACCGCCGGCACATCGGGCGCGCCGGGGAAGATCTCCAGGGAGTCGCCCAGGCGGCGCTCCAGCGGGTCCTCGAAGAAGCCGAGGAGGCCGGCCGACGGTTCGTGGCGCTCCGCGAGCGGCCGGCTCCCATGCCCCTGGGCGAGTTCCTGGAGCGGACCGTTAAGCAGGTGGAGCTGCCGGAGACGGCGCTGCCGCTCGTGCGACAGACGCTGGAAGGTGAGAGCCTCTACGACGTGGTGAACGCCTTTACGAACGTGGCACAGCGCTACTCCGTCGCGGAACGCGTGCGAATCGAAACCACCATGAGCCGGTTCCTCCGAGACGAACGGAACTGGAACTAAACCCCTCACCCCGACCATCCACCGGATGTGCTCGGGGTTTTTCATGTGGTGCCGCAGCTTGAGATCGCTAGGGGTGAACGACGACACTATCTGCATTCGGTTGGGAGTGCCGCGACCGGTAAGTCGATGCTGCTCGCGAGCGTCCTCCGGCAGGACCTCGAAGCGGGCCACGGCGTCGGCTTGATCGACCCGCATGGCGACCTGGCGGCGCGGGTGCTCGCGCTGGTGCCGCCGGAGCGCCAGGACCAGGTGCTCTACTTCAACCCCGCCGACACGGAATACCCGGTCGGTTACAACCCGCTGGCGGTCCGCTCGCCCCGGCAGAAGCCGCTCGTCGCCTCCGGCGTGGTGGGCGTCTTCAAGAAGCTCTACGGCGAGAGTTGGGGGCCACGGCTGGAGCACTTCATCCGCCACAGCCTGCTTGCACTCCTGGAGACGCCCGAGCCATCGCTACTGATGTTGCCGCGGCTTCTCACGGACGAGAACTACCGGGAGCAGGTGCTCCGGCATGTCCGGGACCCGGTGCTGCGGAGCTTCTTTGAGGAGGAGTACGCGCGCTACGATCCCCGCTGGCGGGCGGAGGCGATCTCGCCCGTCCTGAACAAGGTGGGGCAGTTCCTCGCCTCGCCGGTGGTGCGGAACATCGTGGGACAGCGCGGCCCCGGCTTCGATCTTCGTAAGTTCATGGATGAGGACGGGATCTTCATCGCCAACCTCTCCGCCGGACGCATCGGTGAGGACAACGCGGCGCTGCTCGGCGGACTGCTCGTCGCCGGGTTTCAATTGGCGGCGATGAGCCGGGCCGATGTGCCGGAGGAGGAGCGACGGGACTTCTTCCTCTCGGTGGACGAGTTCCAGCACTTCGCGAACGACGCCTTCGTCTCGATCCTCTCCGAGGCACGCAAGTACCGGCTTTCGCTCACCCTCTCGCACCAATATCTGGACCAGGTGCCGCCGGGGATCTTGGCTGCGGTCTTGGGCAACGTCGGCTCACTGGCGGTCTTCCGGGTGGGGGCGCCAGATACCACCCGGCTGGCGAAAGAGCTGGCGCCGAGCTTTGACGCGCAGGACCTGGTCCACCTGCCGAACTACCGCTCCTGTGCGCGGGTAACTCGTGACGGAGCGACCCTGCCGGCCTTTTCCGCGCAAACCGTCCCGATACCCCGGGTGAGGATGCATTTGTCCGGAATTCTGGCCCGCGCCCATCAACGCTGGGCGAGATCGCGCGGCGCAGTCGAGCTCGAAATCACCGACCTATACGAAGGCAGAGAAACGCCATAAGATCAAAACCACTGTGTTCGTCTATTTCCGGGAAGACATCCGGACCGATTCTAATCGTTTTCAGTGCCAATTACTAGGTCCACTATTCTCATCTGGATCCGGAGCGCTCCGAAAACATCGCAGCGCTCGCGAGGCCTCCAATGCCTCATCATAAGTCACAGGTGTGATCGATTTCAGCGACAAGACGTGGTTATATCGGCGATGCGCTTCGCTAGAATAACCTTGCGTCTCGTAGATCCGTGCAAGCAATCCATTCAGGCGTGCGATCTGCTCCTCGTCCTTGGCAGACGAGAGAGCGATTGTTATCAGATGCTCTGCCTCGGAATAGCGTCTCTGGCAGAACAAAGCCGCGCAATATCGAAGGCACACCTCTGGATCGAAATGTGTTTCGATCGATCGGCGGAGAAGATCGACTGATTCGCAATGCCGCGATTGCTGCTCTCGCACTAGTGCCAATTCAAAAAGTAGACCAGCGGCATCTCTTGGATCTTCTGCAATCTCAAGACCTGCCTCGCATACCGCTGAACTCATCCAGGCAACGTCCTGCTCCCGGCACATTTCTGAGGTCGTTATGAATACGTCGCCTATCCTACTGTTCTCGGAGCAGAAGGAGCCCCTCGCCACATGACGCCGGCAGAATTTGATCAAGGTCTGGCAGTCCCGCAGATCGATACATACTCTTCGCAATCCATAGAACCCATGCACGTTCCAAGGACACCTATCAAGACCACGCAAGTAAATGGATCTAACCCTGTCACACTCGTCCAGCGACTCGCCCCAAGTGACGGGAAAGTACGCCGGGGTCAGATCGGGATTATGATCTACAAGGTCTTCGAAAAACTGTAGGCCTCCACTCTTCCGGCCAGGAACTGATGCAGCAAGAAACCTGAAATAGGGACAGGTGCTTTGCTGCAGTGCACAGTCGATCAGTTGATCTGATCTCTCCTTCCACTCTGGTCCAAACGTTGAAACGTCTAGACCCGCGCACAGCAACTCCCAGGCATTCAGATCGAGTTCTTGGAGTTGCTGCCTTCCTGGTTCTCCGTACGACATTGCCTCTGGAAACCAGTTGACAAGCAAGCTCGTTGCCCCCGAGATCACTGCGTCTGCAAACCGGTTCCACCGGCTGCTCACCCTGACATGCCTGTTTGGAGATAACCTACACGAGGGCTCTCTGTCGGTTTTGGTGTATACAGTCAGGTCTGCACAAAACTCAACCGGATCGGCCTTACAGGTTCCGCCGATGATGATGTCACATGAAGAGGCACTGAATATGGATTCGACATGGTCCTGCATAGAAGAGTAAGCGCCCGCAACGAGCGGTCGCATCAACCTTCGTCGTGAGATCCAATGGTGAGCCATATTGAGACATGGGTACTGCCACCAAGTCCGGCTTATGAGTTCCGCAATCATGGTCCCGAGTGCGGGAGTTGACGTGGTGCCGGGGGCTGGTAGGAAGCGAGAGACGACAACAAGGGGGTTATCTGGAATGCAAAGTTCCATGGAGATGTTGCCTATTCGTGGTGAAAGCCTATCCAGGTCCTCCAACCTGCGAGGACCTGGATAGGCCGCTTGATAGAGTGGCTACACACTCGCCTATGGCACATCTCTGTTCTGGGAACGTGCCAATATCAGCGGGTCAGTAGTTTCTTGCGTCCGACTGCTTGTGGATCATCTTTGGCTTCTTGGGCGGACGTCCAATTCCCTTGCCTCCGTCGTTGTACTTCCAGTCCTCAATATCCTCGTCGTACTCCTTTCGCTTCTTCCTATCCTTACGACCATCATCCTTGTGTCGTTCCCTCCTCTCCTTGGCGTCCTGCCATCGGTCGAGGTCGGTCTGCGAATCGTCCACCGTATCGACGGGAGGGTTTCCGACGATTTCGTCTTCTCCCGAGTTGCTCTGGCTGATGGCCCATCCAACTCCGACAACAACTACTACAGCAAGGATTCCTAGGAGCACCCAACCTCCTGGTCCTGACACGACCAACGGAGCCGCCATGGTCATGTATGCCACAGCCCCCGCACCAGGGGCCAACACCGCTGCCCCAGGGTGTGTGCCACGTGGATCAGTGGCATTAACAGGGTTGTTGGATGAGTAGGCGTAGAGGTTCAGCCCTCCACTATAGCCGATTGGATCTCGGCTTATGAACCTTCCCACGCTCGGGTCATAGTACCTCGCTCCCAGCAGCATCAACCCGCTGTCGGGGTCCTTCTGATATCCCTGCCCGCCGACAAACCCGAAGGGAGTCGGTAGCCCGGTGCCGGCGACCGTCATCCCAAAGGCGTCGTACTCCCGGCTGTGCGTGACGCTCTGGCTGCTGTTCGTCAGGCCCCGCGTGCTGCCGAGCTGGTCTCCATGGTAAGTTCGGCTGGTGCTACCCTCCCGCTCGCTCACCAAGCCGGTGACACCACCCCGGGTGTAGTCGGCCCGGCTGTCCGCCACCACGTCATTGCCGTCAAAGACGTAGGTGGTGGTGCCCGCGCTGTCGGTCTTGCTAACGCGCTTGCCGAGATCGTTGGTGACGAAGCTGTTGGTGGTGCTGTTCGGGTAGGTGATTCCGGTCAGCTTCTGGTTGTAGTCCCAGGCCAGCGTGGTCGTCTGACCGCCCTGGATAACGCTCGTCAGGTTCCCGGCGTTGTCATACCCGTAGCTCTTGCTCCCGGCAGTGAGAAGTTGGTTGTTGTCTCCGTAGGTGTAGCTCTCCGTGACCCCACCGACCGTCTTGCTCGTCCGGTTCCCCGTGTCGTCATACGCGTAGGTGATGGTGTAGGGGCTGGTGCCGGTCCGGGTCTCGCCCGTGAGCTGGTAGGCGTCGTCGTACGTATACGCGACGGAGTGGTCGTTCACCTGCACCGACCCCGTGATCTCGCCGGCATTCCCGCGGGTGTACTCGTAGCGGGCGAGCACCGTGTTGTTGCTCTGGCGGTGCTCGATCGCGTCGAGCCAGCCCCGATCCGCGTTGTAGGTGAGGACCACCTTGGTCCCGTTGGCGTGGTCCTGCTGCGTGGTGCGGCCGGCGGCGTCCAGGGTGAAGCTGGTCGTCTCGCTGAACCGGTTCTGGATCGAGGTGAGCCGGCGCGCGTTGTCGTAGCCATAGCTGGTGCTGCCGAGACCTGTGCGGGTCAGGTTCGAGCGCATCCCGGCCGCGTCGTAAAGATACTCCAGCGTCCCCTGCGGCCCGTCCACCTCCGTGACCGCGCCGTTGTCGTCATAAGTCCAGGTGTAGGTGCCGGTGCGGTCTACCAGGCTATCCCGCAGGTCGTTGTCCAGGTAGCTGATCGTGGTGTCGGTGCCAGTCGGGTAGTCGATCCCGGTGAGGCGGTCGCAGTCGTCGTAGGAACGGTAGACGGTGTTGTTGCGACCGTCGGTGTGCGCTGCGATCTGACTGTTGGCGGTGTAGGTCCAACCCTCGGTCGTGCTATCCGGATAGGTGACGCCGGTGACGCGGTACATTCCGTCCAGCGTCCAGGTGGTCGTCTTGTTCCGCGCATTGGTGAGCGAGGTCCGCTTTCCCACGTCGTTGTAGCCGAAGGTGGTCTGTTTGAGGTTGGCGTCAGTTACCGAGGTGACCCATCGCAGCGCGTTGTAGGCGGTGGCGACGGTCTTCCCGTTCTCATCTTCCAACTGGGTTAGGTTTCCCTCGGCGTCGTAGGTGTGCTCCCGGTCTGGGCCATCGGTCCCGTTGGCCAGCACATGGATTAACTTCTTCACGCGGCCGAGATCGTCGTGCGTAAAGCGGGTCCGTAACCCGGTCGGGTCAGTTATCTTCGTAACCCAACCCAGCCCGTTCACCTCGAAGGTAGTGGTGTTCGTGAGGGGGTCTTCCTCCGTGAGCACGTGTCCATTCGCGTTGTAGCCGGTCTCCCAAATTTTCAGCAGGGGATCGGTGACGTGGGTCCGCTGCCCGTAGGTGTCGACCGTGTAGACCCAGTCGTTGTTCAGCGCGTCCGTCTTGCCGGTGCAGTTGCCGTCGACATCGAAGCTCCAGGTGGTCACGTTGCCGAGGGCGTCGGTGGCGGAGGTGCGGCGGTTCAGGCTGTTGTAGGTGTAGGTCCACTTCGTGACGCCCGGAAGCGTGCGGGTGATCGGGTCCTCTTCCGTCAGCACGTTGCCGTTCCCGTCGTACGTCCACTCCCAGATGTCGCCGGAAGGCTTCGTCATGCTCTCCCGGTTATGGTCGCTGTCGTAGGTGTAGGAGACGTTGGTGTAGGAGCCGCCGTAGGTCGGCTGCTGGCGCGTGCCGGTCATCTCGCCATCGCCCTGGATGAAGTAGGCGGTGACGTTGCCGGCCTCGTCGGTCACGTCGAGCTGGTTGTTGTACGGGTAGGCGTAAATCCGCTGCTCGGCCAGCGGGTCGGTAACGGTGGTGAGGCGGCCGGAGCCATCATACGCAAAGCTCCAGGAGTAGCCCCGCCGGTCCTTTACGCTCGTCACCGCCTTCACGCTGTCGTAGCCGAACTCCACGTAGTACCCGGACGTGCCGGGGTCGGTCACCCGGTAGAGATGCGAAGGCGATCCCGCGTAGGACAGGTTCCAACTTCGGGAGAGCGGGTCGGTGATGCTGGTGATCACATTGCCCGTGTAGCTGAAGGTGAGGGTTCGGCCGGTCGGGTCGGTGACGGTTGTGAGCTTGCCGGAGGAGTAGGTCAGGGTGATCGTGTTGCCGTTCAGATCCTCAATGGAGCTTAGGGCGCCACCGCTCGTGAAATGGCACTTCACCTGGTTGTGGCGGGTGAGGGTCCAGGTGCCGTTTCCGTTCAGCACCAGCGTCTCGAACACGCCCGCCGGCCGGGAGTAGGTGCCGTTCACGTTCTGAGTGAAGACGTGCTTCCGGCCATCGCCCTCCCGCACGGTCGCCGTGCCGGATCCGGTGGTGATCGAGACGTTGTAGGTGTGGGTCCAGCCGTAGCCCAGCGGGTAGGGAGCGGTCCCAAACACGCCGCCGTAGATCGGCACATCGTGCCGGTTGTGGTAGAGCACAAGCCCGATGTCAAGCCCGCGCCCTTCCCACGCTACGATCGGAAGCTGCGTCGTCAGGTTCCCGTCGGAGCGCACCGCCGAGTACGGCGTGGGCTTATCGTTCACCATCCACGGCTCCGGTAGTCCCGGTGCCGCCCCCACAATCGCCTCCATCTGCTGTGGCGTCAGTTCCCGAGGTTGCGCCTTCCGGCGCGCTGACGCTTCCTGCCGATCGGCAAGCTGCTTTGCCGGTACTGCCGTAGGCCCGACCACGAAGCTGGCGAGGAAAGAGACCGCCAGCGTGAGGGCCAGGCGCGACCGGACGCGCGGGCGGCGCAGGGGTTTCAGAGTCTCGGGAAACTGTAAACGGTCACGTGGCATGAGTCGTCTCCTTCGGGAGCGGCGCAGGACGGCCGCAGGTATCGCGATAAGTGCAATAGGCACAAACGCGTGGAAGAGGATGTTGGGAGCTTCAGATCAGTCGGCGCCCGCGCGGCTGAGAGCCAGGGCATAGCCGTCCCAGCGCTTCCGGAACGCCGGCAGCGGGCTCGTGAGCAGCTCGTCCGGCCGGGCGGGGTCGTAGTAGCGTACCGTTCCGCCACGGATCTCGGTGAGCAGGACGTAGTGGTTGCGATCGACCCACGCGATGGCCGGGAGCGGGAGTTGCTCGACTCCGGCCGCGGGCACGGAGAGCCCCTGCGCCTGGAGCCCCTTCGTCTTGGCAGCCTCCGCCAGCGCGTTCAGAGTGGCGCCGCGGGGTCCCGGCTTCGCCAGCCGGACAATCTCCGGCAGCGTGGCGTCGATCCCGACCAGCTCACAGGCGCGGAGGAGGCATTTCGGGCCGCAGTCGGGATCACGCGTGGGCCGCTGGGGTACGGCCGTTTCGGTCTTCGGCGCCAGCGCCTCGCGGGCCAGGGCGCCCTGATGCACGTCGCCGTACTCCCGCACGGCGAGCGTGAACACCTTCCGAGCTTCCTCTTCGCGGCCGGCGGTGCGCAGGGCGAGCGCCTGTTGGTAACGGGACCAGGCGCCGACCGAAGAGCGCGGCTCGGCATCGGCGAGTACGGCGAGCTTGGCGGCAGCCGGGAGGTACTCCCCGCTCCGGCCAAGCTCCATTGCGGCCCGGTATTCCGGGTGCGCGGCGAAGTTCGGATCCTCGCGGAAAGTAGGCGTGTGGGAGCGAAGCGGCCTCGGCATCGCCCAGAACGCCACAACGAGCAGCAGAACTACAGAGAGGCCTGCTAAGAGGCGACGATGCTGGGTGGGTCTGAAGGGAGAAATGCGCAGGAGTTGCACGTTCGGCACCTCGTAAGCGAGAGCTACCTTCCGTGGGTAGCGTTACTCTCTTCGAGGAGCTTACGGGCGTGGCGGTGCTAGTGCCCACCCCCCTTAGGTTAGCTTTCCCTACTCTTAGAGATAGTTTTGGAGGCGAGCGGAGAGAGCAGTTCTGTACCAGTCAGGCGTACGGCAAGTTGTGAGCGACGGGAGATGCCGAGCTTGCGGTAGCTTTGCTTGAGGTGGAACTTGATTGTCGCGAGGGTGACGTGAAGGGATTGACTGATCTCATCATTAGAAAGTCCCTGTACCGCCAGCTTCACGACCTCGAATTCACGCTCGGAGAGGGGTAGCGCACTCCCCCCACCTTCCGGCTCTACGACCACTGGTTGCGGGTTCGACACTCCCATGAGGCCGGGTGAGAAGTAGGACTGACGGTCGGCCGCCGCCGCTAGCGCGCGACAGAGATGAGCCTCGGTGTCTTCCCAGGAGACGAGCACCCGCACGTCCCGACGAAGCGCCGAGAGCATATCCGTCGGACTTCCCTCAGTCAGCAGCACCACGCCGCGGTCGGTCGGATTCCGTTCCAGAGCCCGTTCCCAGGCATCACCCGCAAGCAACGTCACGCTCGGCAGCCGCCTAGCGCAAGCGATCTGGACCCGTCCGCACAGTAGCGACCTGAGCGCCCGCTCAATCAGGCGCGGCGCGAGGATCTCAATGATTACGAGCTCGTTGTTCGGCATGGCGCGACTCCCACTATGCCAATCTCTTCATTGATTCAGTTGCTTGCGCTCCCGAAATCTATCGAGTGTACGATAGTTCGCTTCCCCCGCTACGGCGAGCGTAGGCTCGCCATTCTCCGCCGCGTTATCGCGGTCTGTTCACTTTGTAGCAACCGTTGTCTTAAGCAGTTCTTTCGCGACGTGCATCTCCCCTGCTTACCACTTGATGATCAAGTCCGAGAGAACTCGGTGAGGGGCTGGTATAGCCCCATCGCTGTGGATGGCTCCAGGTCGGCCCTACCTCGAAGGATTGCCTGGTCCGACCGCTCATTGCACGAGTGACAGCCGCGTTGCCTCTCTGCCCACACTTGCTACGGTGGGGACAGTTCGCACGTTGACATGCCTCCTGAGGAGGCACAGGAGAACTGCCCATGAACCGTGTGGTGCTCTGCGGCCGCCTGTGCGGCCCGCCCCAGATCAGCTATGCCGCCTGCGGCATGGCGATCGCCACCTTCCGGCTGGCGGTCCCCCGCCACGACCGGGATCCCGGCTCCGCCCCTACGAGCGGACACCCGAACGCCTCCGATGAGATCGACTGCCTCGCCTTCGGCACCCTCGCAATCGAACTGTCGATCTGGGGAGAAGACGAGGTCCGCCTCCACCTGGAAGGCCGCATCCGCTCTGGATGCGCCTCTGCCCAGGAGAAAACAGGAGTCGGTCCCGTACGGGTGCACGTCGATCACGGCTACTGCGCCGATCCCATTCCCACTGCCTCCGCCGTCTTCCTGCGGGTGGTGACGGTGACCGGAATGGCGCTCGCTCCGGCGGAACGGGCGGCGTGAGATGTACGCCCTGAAGCTCCCGGACGAGCTGGTTCACCGGCTCTACCGCCTGCGCGAAGCTCACCGTCTCGGCCCGATCCGGCGACAGGTCTTGATCGCGGTCGAGCACTACTGCGACGACCCGGAGCGGGAGTACGGCGTGGATGAGATGGCGGATACCGCCGCTCCCCGCCCGTGTTCCGACTCCCCCGCTTCCCGAAAGGAACGCACCCGATGAACGCTACCGTGATGATCCACTGCGGCGGGCACGAGGCTCTCCGAGAGGAGTTGGGCCCACGCCGGCACCCCCGCCGCCACTTGGCAGCCGATCCCACACGACGTGCTGCTCCGCGAAGTAGAGGACGCGCTCGCGCGCAACCGCCTCCGGATCACCTCCGAGCGGGACGCGCTGGAATACCGAGGGCGAGTCCTACGCCCGCTATAGGTGGATTCCTGTCAGACCAGAGGGAAGCAGCAAGAAAACAGCTTGATTTGCACTCGTCGTTCCCTACCCACGGCTGCAACGGCCGTCCTCGTTTTTCATTTGAAAGCGCGCATAGATTTCTGTCCGGACGACACCGGCGTATAATCTGTGATACGGTGGGACCGAGTGGCCCCGGGCGAAGGCCGGGCGTGAAGATGCACCGCACGCAGTAGCGGCCGCCGCTAGACCACCAATAAAAAGGGGCGGTGGGCTCGGATGGCGTCCGCATGGGGACGGTGCGGTAGCGGAGAGTGTGCCGGACAACCTCCTGCCTACCGTCGGAGAACACCTCTCTCGCGATGGCCGGAGTGGCTTGCCCCCGGCTCTCGGCGCGAAGAGATCACCGGGTCTAGGTGGAGAAATTTCGCCAGTCTGCGGCATACGTTCCATCGGTGCCGCGTCGTTTGCTGATACGGGGGTGAAAATGCTGATCAAACAACGAGGTTCCGGCGACGTACTGTGTTCCGTTCAGGCGGCAACGCTGGAGAGAGCGTCGCTAGAGGGACGGAACCTCCGACGAGCGAGCCTTAGAGGAATGGCTCTCACTGGGGCCAACCTGTCCCGCAGCTTGCTGTGGCAGGCCGATCTTGCGGATGCCGACGTCGCTCAGGCCGACCTGCGCGCGGTTTTCTTGGTTGAAGCGAACCTCGAACAGACCAATCTCGAAGAAGCGAATCTCGAGGGTGCCGACCTGAGAGGTGCGAATCTTCGCGCGGCTCGGCTCGGCCAGGCGAACCTCCGGGGGGCGGATCTCACAGGTGCGAATCTCGAAGGGGCGTCCCTGACCGGGGCGATCTTGGTAGGATGTAACCTTACGCGGGCAGTTCTAGCGGGAGCGGTATTGACCGGTGTCGATCTCACCGACGCCGACTTGAGTGCCGCGGACTTGACTCGGGCACGACTGGCGGATGCAATCCTCGTGAGTTCCCGTCTGGTCGGAGCAACCCTGACCGGAGCCGACCTGTCTAGCGCGATCATCGTCGATGCTGATCTTACGAGAGCCGGGCTTCAGGGCGCATTCCTGTCGGGCGCGAGTCTGCGGGATGCACGCCTCGGCGGTGTCGATTTCACCCGAGCGACCCTGCACGGTACCGTTCTTGCCGGTGCGGACCTGAGTTCGGCCGATTTGAGCAAAACGGACTTGCGAGGCGTGGACTTCAGCGCTGCGAACCTGCAAGGCACTTGCTTCACCCAAGCGGGCTTCAATGGCAGCACCGTTTGGCCGGAAGGCTTCGAGCCGGAGGCGCATGGTGCCGTGCGGGTGTAGACGTTGGTTTTGGCTGGCGTCCGGAGCTTCGGATTCCATGTGAGTGTCGCGTCAGATTAGACGACAGCGGATGGAAGAGTGCCTCTCCCAACGCCCAAGCTCCGGTATTTGCTCAGCGTAGCAGAGCGGCGCAAGCCCGACGGCGGTCGCCCACCAGAGCTGCGGCTTCCACTTCCTGTACCCGGGCGAGCCGGTCTGCGTATGCCACGAACGTGGATTGCGCCCGAAACCAGCGTGCGCGCTCGGCGACAGCGTTGAGATCTCCCCGTGCCAGATCCAGCGCCAGCTCCACCATCGCCAGGCGGCAGGACCGGGACGTGCTATTGCCATCCGACATCAGTCGGCACGAGCGTTCAGAGGCTCGCGTCGCCTCCCAGCACCGCACTGCATTGCTCGATTGTCCGAGAAGAGCCAGACACTCGGCTCTGGTAAGCCTCGTGTCCAGCCACTCCTGCTCGACTTGCCGGTCTCCTTGCTCCGCAAGGAGTTGCTCAGCCTGATCGAGCACGACCAGGGCATCCCGGGACCGCTCGGGAACCGCCACCTCACTCTTACAACCGAGCGACCACGCCACGTACACCTTCGCCTGGTCTCTCAGGATGGCGGCCTCTCCCGGACGGTGAATCTGGAACTCCGAGAACAGCCGGTGCGCCTGCCGGCCGTGCCGGATGCTGATGGCGGGCGCATCGAGCCCGTGGTGCCGGGAGACGACGGCCGCCGCGCGATGGACGCAGCCGATGGCGCTCAGGACGGGCCTTTCCACCCCTCGATAGCCACTGCTCATGCGCAGTAGCCGGGTGGTCACGGCGGCGGCATCCCTGGCACGACCGGCGTAGCAGAACCAGTTCACGAGTTGGCTGCCGGTCCGCAGAACCACGGCATAGCCCGGCTCAGACGGCTCCGGCGGCGCCGGGGAGAGCATTTCCCACGCGTAGGCAAGATGGCTGGTCGCAGCGAGCCACTCATGCCGGTCGAACAGCTCTACGCCCAGTTCGCCCGCCTCCAAGGCTTCACGACGACTCTCCTTCCAGCTCTCGTCCGGGAGTTCGTACCCGCCGAGGGCCTGGGTGATCCGGCTGGAGAGGCGTTCCAACGCCCGAAAGCCTTCGAGATCGAGCCGCAGGCGTAACGCGACCGACGGTAGCATCTCTCTTCGAAGTGCCCAGAAGAGAAGCAGGGCGCGGTTCCGAAGGTGGCTGGGCGAGAGGTCGGCAGGGTTTACGCCCAACTCCTTCGCCAGAACCCGGAGCGACGCCCGGGTCGACGTTGCAAACTCTTCCAGCGCGCGGACGACCTCGACAGTACTCTCGGCGGAAAGCTGGCGCCAATCGGGCGGGTGGCGTCTAACAGGCATCCGAGCCAGCTCTCCTCATTCGTCCAGTAGTTCGCCCGGCGGCGGTCGTTGCTCCTTAAAACGTAGCCGGCTCGGCCGTGGATGCGCCGGTTACTAGAATGTTCGGCCGGTTGGCGTCTATGCCAGTACCTAATCGGCTCCCGCCTGACGCACCTTTCAATGGCCCTATCAACGACCATCGTTAGCATGGGAACGAGACCGGTCGAGGCCGAGTGGGACCGCTTCTCGCACCAGACGAACACCTCAGCCCTGCGATGGAAGAGCTCCTCATCCGGTTCCTGAATCACATCACGGCGCTGCAAAGGAAGCTCTCCCAGCGACACCCCGACTTGTGCGCCGGGGAGATCCAGGTCGGCCTGGCTGTACGCCCAGGGACAGACAAGGCTACCGGACCAGTTGCACTCGACCGGTCGGCCCAGGATCGGCACCTCTACCTGTTGGGGGCCTCTGGGTCGGGGAAGAGCCGGCTCTTGGAGCTCCTAGTCCGGCAACTGATCCGGCGGGGCGAGGGCTTCTGCCTCGTGGACCCGCACGGCGATCTCACGACCAACATTCTCACCTATCTCTACGATCGGAAGCACCGGCACTCCTCGGGTTTGGCCGTTGATGACTCGCGAGTTCACCTCATCGAGCCGTTCCGCGAGGAAGCCGTGGTTGGGTTGAACGCGCTCGATCCCGGGGGCGCCCCCCTCCATCCGCACATCGGTCAGCTAGTGAGCATCCTTCGCCGGTTCTGGTCCGGCTCCTGGGGCCCCCGGATGGAGGAATTGCTTCGGACTGGCCTGTTGACGCTCGCGTCCTGCAAACCGCCGCTCACCTTGGTAGAACTGGTTCCGCTCCTGGTCGACGCAGAATTCCGGGCTCGAGTCCTCACAACTGTCGATGATGATGCGGTGAGAGCCTACTGGCACTGTCGCTACGATCCGCTCTCCGGTGGCGGGCGGCTGGCGATGTCAGAGCCCGTGCTCAACAAGGTCGGTGCACTCCTGGCCGACCCGCGAGTACGCGGAATGCTTGGACGCCGGGAGACAGGTTTGGATCTCCGGCGCCTGATGGACGCGGGCGGCTGGGTCCTCTTCAATTGCTCGCGCGGCCAGCTCCGGGACGCTTCGTATCTCCTCGGCTCGTTCCTCGTCGCCCAGATCCAGGCTGCCGCCCTCTCGCGGGCCGCAGTTTCCGAAGCCGACCGGCGGCCCTTCACGCTACTGGTGGACGAGTTCCAGCACTTCCGGGCGGATGATTTTACGGAGATCCTCTGCGAGGCGCGCAAGTACCGGCTTCGGCTGGTGATGGCGCACCAGAACCTCTCACAGCTGGAGGCGCCGCTCCAGCAGGCGATCTTCAGCAACGCCGGAACTCACATCATCTTCGCGGTCTCCGCTCAGGACGCGGCGGCGGTCATCAAGCAGTCTCCGGAAGGGGTGATCGGCGTCGAGCAGCTCATCCACCAGCCGGTCGGGCACGCGTTCTTCTTCCGGCGAGGTCATCTCCCCGTCCGCACCCGTATCTTCCCGGTCGAGATCCCGGCGATTGCACCAGCCGAACTTGCCGTCTACGCGAGAGAGCTGGCGACCCGCCACGGGGTGCCGCTGAAGGAGGTCGAAGTCGAAATCCGGCAGCGCGCAGGGGGCGCGGCCCCTGGACCCGATCCGGTTCCGGCAGCACCTTCGCCGCCGCCACCAAAGGGGAAACGGCGCCGGAAGGAAGCGGCTGGGGCGCCGCCTCAGCCGACCCCTTCAAGCCCTGCTGCTGGGTCCGAAGGTTCTGCACCGATCAAGGAGGCACCGGATGACTGAACGCCGCTCGCGATTCTCAAGGACCGTCGTCGTTCCTGGAACCGTGCTCACCGAGCGGGACGCGGCGCTGATCCTCGCCTGTTACCGGCACCAGTGGCTCACCCGGCAGCAGCTGCAGCTTCTCTTCGGGATGGGGGTCACGCGGATCAACCAGCGCCTGCGGCAGCTCTACGATTCTCGGTTCCTCGACCGGCTGCGCGCAGGCACGGTGGGAGTGGGGATGCAGCCAGTCTACGTCGCGGCCGAAGCCGCGGTGCCCCTCCTCAGCCGCAGCACCGATCTCCCGGAAGCCCAGATCCGGGAGCACCTGCGAGAAGACGCCAGGGCCAGCGCCGTTCTCCTGCCGCACGACCTTCAGGTCAACGACGTGCGGATCGCCCTCACCCGGGCGATCGACGGACACCCCGGACTTCGCCTCGATCTCTGGCTCAACACCCGGGAGTCGTATGATGCATTCGCTCCCGGACGAGTGCTTCGTCCGGATGGCTACTTCCGATTCTGGCAGGGAGACGTACTCTTCTCGTTCTACCTGGAAGTGGATCGAGGGACGTGCAACTTGCCCCGCTGGGAAGCCAAAGTGGAGCGGTATCAGGAGTACCGGGAAGATGGTCACTACACCGCTCGCCACGGGCTCTCCCGGTTCCGGGTGCTGGTGGCCGCTCCCAGCGCCGCCCGCCTGGAGAACCTCCGCGCGGCGACCGCGAAGGTGGTCAGCCGCAGCTTCTGGTTCGCGCTCACCGGAGAGCTGGGCGCCATCGCCGGTGTCGCCGCGCCGATCTGGCTGCCCCTCTCTGGCACGGCTCCCCGGCCTCTGATCGAGTCTTCAGGAGAGTGAGGATGCCCTGGTACTGCGGGTACTGCAGCGCCTGGAACAAGAGCACGCACCGGGTATGCCCGAGCTGCGGGCGCCCGGCGAAAGGGCGGCTCTGCCGGCGCTGCCGCGCGGACGTGCCGAAGGACGCGAGCTACTGCACCAATTGCGGCAGCTCTCGCCTGACCGAGGCTGCGGTCCGCAAGCTGCCGCTGCCCACCACGCTCCCTTTGCGCCTCGCGCTTCTGGCTGGCATCCTGCTCCTCCTCTGGTTAGCCATCCACCTGCTGCGGTGGGTGCTACACGGCGCGCTCAGTTTCGCCGCGCACGCCCTTGTCTGGGTCGTGGTCGCGTGGCTCCTGACCGGCATCCTGCCCCGGCCGTGGGGAGCGAAGGCGCGCGGAGCGGTCTGGACGACGCTGAAGTACTCGGTCGAGTTCCTCCGCAACCTGTTCAGCTAGCGGCAGGAGGGGCAGTGACACCCCTTGCAATGGCCCGTGCACCGCTGCGCGTATCCGTTACTAGACGCTGCAGGCACGGGCGCGTGCCTGTACTTCGGGGAGAGTGTCGCTGTGGCTTCGTCGCAGCATCGGCCCGCTCCATCACCTTCCAACGTCGATCTTCCCGCTGTTGTCCTCTTTGCCAATCCTCCACCGGCCGGCCGGTGATCTACTGGACCCCATGGCCGCCGGACGTCATCCTGACAACGGGACTTGCACCGCGGCGGCCCAAGATGCGACGGATGGAGCCGCGGACCTGCCGGAGCGGGCGATGAAACGTGAACTGACCCTTTCCCAGGCTATCGAGGCCTATTCCCTGCACCAGGCGGCGCGGGGCGACTCGGAGACCCACCGCAAGGAGTGCCGTCGGACCCTCGGAGCCTTCGTCTCCTGCTGTGGTGACTTGCCGGCCGCAGGGGTGAGGCCGGACGAGCTGCGTGTCTTCATGAACGAGCTGCGGTCCCGGCCCGGGTTAGGCGGCAGAGAGCGGCTTTCCGATCTCACCCTGGCGGCTTACCACCGGGTGCTGGCCGCCTTCTTCCGGTTCCTGGAGACGGAGGGGCACGTCGAGGCGAGTCCGATGCGGGCCGTGCCCAGGCCGAAGACGCGCCTGCAGCTGATCCGGCCGTTCTCCGAAGAGCAGCTACGGCGCCTCATTGCGCAGCCGGACCCCGCGAGCTTCATCGGGCTGCGGGACCGCACCCTGATGGTGTTCCTCGCCGACACCGGCTGCCGGATCTCCGAGTGCCTGGGGATCACCTACACCGATCTCGATCTGGACGCCCGCACCGTCCGCGTGCTCGGCAAGGGAGCCCGGGAGCGAATGGTCCCCTTCGGGGAGCGGACCCGGCAGTGGCTCGAAGCCTACCTGGCGCGGCGCCGGGAGAGCGAGCTGTCCGACCGGATCTTCGTCAACGAGTTTGGCGAGCCGCTGACTCGCGGCACGGTCGCCCGGCGGTTCGCCGGGTACGGCCGTCAGGCGGGGATCCGCGGCGTCAGAGTGAGTCCTCACACGTTTAGGCATACCTTCGCGGTGCAGTGGTTGCTGGGCAGCGGCGATTACAAGGGCGACGCCCTCTCGCTTCAACGCATCCTGGGTCACTCCACCCCGGCAATGACCCAGCGGTACGTCCACCTGACGAGCGGCGATCTCGGGAGACTTCACGCGAGGCTTTCACCCGCAGACAAATTGTCGGAGGCGCCCCCGCAGGTGGGTCGACGGCGGCGTCTCCGCTAACCGATAGTCACCGGCCTCTACGGGAACCGACCTATTCATTCTGGGAGGACGCCAGGGAGCTCTTCGCGAATCAGTCAGTAGCTGGCACCCCGCGATTGCCGCACCTAGCTCTTGGCCGGGTAGAGTTCGCGCCAGCCAGCCGAGGGAAAACAGTCGAAGGGATTGTCCGGTCCTTCACGCATCCGCTGCCGCACGCGCGGATGAATGTCGGTCCCTCCCGCCCCGGCGAAGTGCGGCATCCGTCCGCCACGGGAGGGCGCGACCAGAATCTCATTGAGCTTCTCATCCGGGGTAATCACTTTCCATCGACGACCCGCCAGGATGGCTGGACTCAAAGTGGGGGACGAGGAAAGGTGCTCGTCTTCGATGCCACGTCCTAGGGGGAGATCGGTCAGGCGTACCTCCGCATGTTCGGAGCGATGCCGGAGGCAGAGGCCTGGCCGCGCGCTTTCGCGGCAAAGCCCAAGAGAAATACGACGGCTTTCTGTCAGAGGCACTACAAGCTCAGGAGATTGCGCGGAACAGCCTCGACCTTCCGGGAGCCGCTGACCTAATCGCTACCCTAACACGTGATACGTGAAATAGACGCCCCCGGAGAAACGATGACAAACTCAAGGAAGGCGGTCGTTCTGCTGAGCGGTGGGCTGGACTCGACGACCACTCTCGCGATCGCTCGGCAGCTAGGCTATGAACTGTACGCTCTGACCTTCTATTATGGCCAGCGCCATGGATCCGAGATCGAGGCGGCCCGAGAGATCGCTCGCCGATACAGCGTTGCCGAACACGTGGTCGTCGAGATTGACCTACGCCTCTTTGGCGGATCGGCGCTGACAAGTGAACTCGAGGTCCCCAAGGGGCGTGCGCTGTGGGAGATCGGAGAGGGAGTCCCGGTGACGTACGTGCCTGCCCGCAACACGATCTTTCTCTCCTACGCCCTCGCGTGGGCGGAGACTCTGGGTTCCAGCGACATCTTCATGGGCGTGAACACCCTTGATTACAGCGGCTATCCGGACTGCCGACCCGAGTATGTGGCGGCCTTCCAGCATATGGCTAACCTCGCCACCCGGGCTGGAGTGGAGGGACGGCAGGAACTTCAGATCCACACGCCGCTGATCCATCTCAGCAAAGCCGAGATCGTCCGCAAAGGCGTTGAACTCGGGGTTGACTACGGCCTGACCCGTACCTGCTACGATCCCTCTCCTCAAGGCGATGCGTGCGGGGCTTGCGATGCGTGTCTCCTGCGCCTTAAGGGGTTCGCCGAGAATGGCATGAACGATCCGGCACCCTACGCCGGCGCACTAGTTCCCGCATCCGCCTGAGGCTGCTGTCCTTGGGCTGGGATACATGAGGTTGGGCCTCCCAGCGTCTCCGCCACCCGCTCAACCAGCGGCAAGTAGATGGAATTGTCCAGCCGGTCGCGGTAGTTCGCCTCGTACGTGCCTGCTGCGATCTGCTGGTCGATCCACTCCGCCTCTTGAAGCAGTACCCATAGGTTATGGGTGGCGCGGTGGCAGAATCCGGGTAGCTTGTCTGCCTTCAGGCCATCCACCCCGTGCTGCTGGCAGGGTGGGCAGACGCACTCAGCAAGCAGGTCCCACTCTCTCTCGTTGGGTTTACGCCCGCGCCAGCTTCCCATCTCGACTAGGGTGCGGTCGCCGCTTCCCGGCAACTGCACGATCCCGCGAGCCGCGCGGTTGCGCCAGCCGCAAGAATCGGCTGAATCGAACCCCAGTAAGGCGGCCAGGTGGAGGGTGGCGGTGCCACCTATGCCGAAGACGTGCAGTTGCTTGCCGGCCAGGACCTTCCGTGTATCTCCGAGCCCTTGAATCACCGCATCATATGCCATCGCCTTCTTGGCGCGGAGCAGGTTCGGCACGATGGCACCGAGAGCGACATCCCCCTTGCGTGCGAGGTTCTCGTCCCCAAGTAGCTGCTCCAGGTACTCAGCGAGCAGAGGGCTGATGTGGATCACCGGAGCATAGCCGTCGTGTTCATGCTGCCGGTTCATGGCCATCGTCTTGGTCAGACACTGCTTCTGCTCCTCATCACTCATGCTGGGGAGCGGGATAAAATCCTGGGCGATCGGCTTCCAATCCGGCCCCGCCGCCTCGACAAAGCGCTGGTACTGCTCCACGTCCGTGGTTAGGCCCTTGGAAGAGAGATTGAATGCCCCGTTATCTAGAAAGATAGCCACGCCCTTCGGCACGCCAAGGAAGTCGCGCAGGCCCTCCTTCATCGCTTGCTGTCGTTTCGGGGAATCGATATGCTCCGGCTCCTGATCTGGCTGGGTGGGTCGTGTTTGGTTGCGGGGAAACTCCGCATAGGAGACCATCAGAGCCTTCAGTGCCTCCAGAAAGTACGGCGAGTCTGGATCCCATACGGGCGGATGGAGGTTTCTGAGACTCAGCCCGGCGACGACCTGGATGCCCACTACCGCCGCCCCTCGGCGTTCAACTGCTCTCGCGCCTCCTCAAGAGCGACGAACGCGTCCGTCTCCTCGTGCTCTCCTTGCGACTGGGGCTGCTTGATACGCACTAAGACGGGGAAGTTAATGAACTGGCCCGACAGGAGCGCCTCTCCCACGTCCAGGTCAGGGAGCATCTTGGCGTCCTCCGCGCCAAGACTCTCAATCGACTTGCGAACAAAGGATTGATCATCGGGGTTCACCATCCGCATGATGATGAACGAGTTGCACTGCGACAGGGTGGTCTCATCCAGCCGAGATGGGCGCTGACTGATCATCACCAGGCCGACACCAAACTTGCGTCCCTCCTGGGCGATTTGCTTGGTCGTGGTGATCGCTTGCTGCTCCGCTGCCGAGGCAGCCCGCGCTGGGGCGAAGTTGTGAGCTTCCTCTAGGACAAGTAGCACAGGCAACTTCAGATCGCCAGCAACCCGGGCGCTGAAGATGGCGTCCGCAACGAGGCTGTAGATTGTCGCCTGAAAGTCGTCCGTATAGCCGGCAAGCGCGACGATGCTGATGCCTCCATATCGCACCAGATCAGTCCGATTTACCGGAAGCGGATTACTGTTCCGAGACACACGGCGGCTGATCTCTTCCATCTGCCGTAGCCGTTTCGCTCCACGCCTCAGGTTATTTGGGAAGCTCTCCAGCCAACCACCGGTCTGTCGGTTGATGCGCAGTTGCTCCCGTCCGCTCCATTCAATGAGCCGGTCCTTCGCGTCGGAATCGTCGGTCCGGGCCGCCTTGGCAACGGCTTGCACGAAATCGGCTAGAAAGTACAGATTGGGGCTCGGGCGGTACTGCTTGATGCGATCGTTCCCGAGATACTCGCTGAGCCAGATGGTGCGCTCCTCCAGCGCAGCGGCATCACCGATGAATGCTTTGGCACCCTGGAATAGGTCATCGAAAAGGCTGCGGTGGGTATTAGCCATCTGCCATCCCAACGCCTCGATAACTGAGGCAGCCGTTTCCGGTGCTTGCTCGAAGATTGGGAGTTGCGCGAAGTAACGCTGAACTCGCTGTGCGATTGCGGGAACATCCGCGAGTCCTGTGTAGTCGCCGTGGGGATCGAAGATCACCATCGGGTAGTTCTTCGCCGCCAACTGCTCGATGACCCGGCGAGCCGTCACGCTTTTGCCGGCGCCAGTCATCGCTAGAATCGCTAGGTGCCGCGTGACGACTGCATGCCCGTCCACGCACACATCAACCTCGGGCCGGTTGGAGAGCGTGGCGACGTCGAGCGCCCTCGAAGTGTGCAGTCGCAGATCTCCCAGAACAACCCGAGCAATGTCTTCCGAGGCCGGACGGTAGGCACTGCTGGCGGGCTGTGGTGGGTAGCGAAGGTGATCAAGCCTCCCCCGACTCGATCCCTCGCATGGTTCGCTCCCCAACACCTGACAGACAGCGGTCACCATCTCGCGGCTCAGCGAGAGTACAGTGTCGAAGGGGTCCGTGCGCGTCGCTGCTAACTCATGTCCTGCTTCGGCGGGAAACAGAGGATTGAGCCGTTCGATGCGCTGGACCTTCGCCCAAACGCGGATAGTGGTTCCGGTGTCGCCGTCACCGACCTGACGCAATGTGGCGTCAACCGCAATGATGTCCTGCTCCTTGACCGCCTCGTGCGCGATCGCCAGTCTGAACTCGCGACTGGTGCTCTCACCGACAAGCGTTCCGACATACCGGTTGTTTTCTTCGTGCACTGGTTCCCTGGCCATGTGTGTGTCTGTAGCCGTTTCTAAGCTTCCGGGCGAAAGAGCCAATCCCGGTGCGTGATGTAGATCGCTTGGACCAGGATCCGGCGCATCTCCGCGTCACTCACGTCGCCGCGTTGGAGACTCACGCCAAGGTGGTACTTGATGAGCTTGCTGTAGGCATCGGTTAACCACGCTGGGACATGAGCGTATTTGTCAGCGGTGTCGAGACCCACGGGGAACCCATAGCCGGGGAGCAGCCGCGAGTAGAGATAGGCCCTGCGCGCTGCTTCGGTCACCTGATCCGTTCCCAGTTCCGGGAAGACCTCCACCCGTATCGGGAGAGTGTTCTCCGATACCTGAACATAGCAGCCTTCCACCCGCGGAAAGCCAATCCGCCCCGGCCGGAGGGGGCTGAAGTCTACCCGGCTGGTCCCGGCTTCACCCGTGAGCGACACATCCCCGTGCCGGAGCCCGTCGTACTTGGGAATCTCCCAAGAGCTCGAGTATTCGCCCGTCCGAAGGAGCATGGCTAGCAAGAGCGCGTCCGTATACCCGAGCCGATCCAGCAACGCCTTGGGCGAGGTGAGATCCTTTCGCCCGTACATCTTGTTGAAGTAGTCGGCCTTTCCCAACTCGCGGAGCTTTCGGAACACGCGCTCCAGGAGGATCCGCTCCGAAAAGTCCCGCAGTTCCCCCCGTTCGACCACCCCCGCGATGATCGGGACAGGACGCCGAGAACGGGCGACGTGAATGAGCCGACGGTATAGGAACGCAATCCAAGCCAACGGTTCGAACAGTCTCCGGCGCGTCCACTCCTCGGCGCGATCCGTCATCCGTGGGTAAATGTCCAGATAGGCCTCCCGGAGAAACTCCTCCTTGAGCTGCTGCCCCGCGACGGGATCAGGGGCGTAGTGCTTAAGGAAGAGATCGACGTCGGCTTCGGTGAAGGGCGTGTGCCCGGCATAGCCACCCATCAGGTAGACGAGCGGCCCATGGTACATTAGGGCGCGGAGGTCCAGGTTTCGCTCGAGGGCCGACAATCCGCCTAATAGCTCCGCCGTGATCCGGACGATATCGACGAAGTCCTTTCGGGTCTTGCTCCCTCCCTCGAGGTCTCCCAGGATGACAGGGTAATATCCAAACTGCTCCCGCTCCTCCAGGCGGCGCTCACCAGTACGCACGCAATAGGACCCAACGCGCAGCAGGATTGGCACCTGACTGGATATCTGGACCCGTCCCACTCCGCCGTCGATGAAGGACACCACCTCGCCCTGCACGGAGCCCCAGCCTACCTCGCCGATCTGCTGGACCGGGAGCATTGGCTCAGCGGTACTCCCGCGGGCAGCGTTCTCAACGTCCCGGCGAAGGGCAGTGATGAATCGGGCGGTGTTCCGGAAGTAGTTGTCCCGAAGGCTCTCCGCCACGGTGAGCGCATTCTCGGCCAGCCGGAACATTAGATGCGGCTGGCGCTGGAGGTCTTCCCTGACGCCGTCTTCCGTCAGTCGACGATCGCTGTGCGGATCACTCATGGCCGCCGCACCTCTAGGCCGAGTTGAACGAGCAACCGGCGGGCGTCGTCGGAGTGGAAAGCACTCACCGGGAGGCCGGTGATCCGGCTGACCAGCCACTTTGGCGCGACCCGCATCCCGTCGATTTCCACACACCACCCCTGAAAGCGTGCTGCTCCGGCGGGATCCTCTTGCAGCCCCGCTCCGGCCGCAGCCGAGACGAGATTCGGATTCCTGCTGACGTACACTCCCCGGAAGCGGATCGTGTCCGCCGCTGAGTCTACTCTCACCGTGGGAGGAACCGGCGCCCTGCCGTGGAGCCAGTCGTGAAGCATCGACAATCTTCTTCCGGAGGAGCCGGTCAGAATGCGCACTGGCACCCCGGTTGAGGCTACCGGGAATCCGGTCAGTGCGTCGAGGTAGAACTTTCCGACCGCGACACAGACCTCGTTCACCTCTTGCTCAACCACTACACGCTCAAGGGTCTCCACCGTCGTCCGCTGGAGTTCGTGGGCGCGATGGCGAGTCATCGTTCGATCGTACCACGGGATCAGCTTGTCTGCCGGGATCAAACCGAACTCCGCGGAGAGAATGTATAGCGCTGGTCGCCCGGTGCCGCCTGCACGTATACCCTCGCGCAGGAATCGACGGACAAGGCGGAAGGATGGCCCGTCGTATCGCTCGACGGCCGGCAGGAGCGCTGTGTCAAGCCGCTTGCGTTCGCTACATCCAAGGATCAGGGCAGAGCCAGGCATCGAATCCTCTTGGCCAGACAGCAGGATTGTCGGCGTGAAACCGATCGCTCGTTTCTTCTGGGAGCAAAGGGGCCAGGGGGCTCCTCGGCGCACAACAAAAGAAATGGGCCGAGCGTGTAACACCCTGGCCCCTTCGCGACCATTCCGTAGTGGGGCCGACCAGGTGGCCCGTTTCAGGTCGTTGAGCGAGACAACTCCCGATGCGTCCGCCATCCCTTCAAGAGCCGGATCTGAAGAGCGACACCCTCTCCCATGCGATCGAGCAGGAGATGTCCTCGCTCATGGCCGGCATTCGGGTCCTGGTGTCGCGTTCCGGCCTGGCGACAGGCGCGGCAGAGATCGAGTCTCTGGCCGAAGACACCTTTCAGGATGTCGTCCTCAAAGTGATGGCCCACCGGAACGCCTACAATGAGGGGCGTCCGCTCCGTCCCTGGTTCATGAAGTTCGTCGTGAACCATCTCAAGAACCTGCGCGGCAGCAGGAAGCGTCGGAGCGCCACGGTGACACCCGTTGCCGAGACCCGCCGAGTTCGAGCGGCGCTTGCCACGTCCGAGGTGGGCGCAGACGATCTCTCAGAAGCCGAGATGTTCGACCTGCTCGCGCAAGGGTGCGGCTCGCAGCCCCCCGGGGACGCGGGCTGGAACATGCTGATTTCCCTAGCGCTGGAGCGGGATCGGGAGATCCTGACGATGCGGTTCCGGTATGGGTTGGAGTATGCGGAGATCGGGCAGGCGCTGGAGATCACCGCCGGGACAGCCCGCACGCGCGTCTGCCGCGTCCTGGAGCGCCTGCGTCAGGCCTACCGGGAGAGCGAGCGCTTCGCGGGAGGAGGGTCCTGAGATGCACAAGCCGATGGATGCAGATACGCTCCGACGTGAGCGGCTTGCCTACCGGTACGTCCGTGCGCTGGACCGGGGGGACCTCGAGGACGTCGAGGCGGTTCTAGAGGCGGCGATGGACGATCCGCTGCTTTCCCATGCGCTTTCCGAGATTGACCTCGCCTATCAGGACGAGCTATCCCTGGTTCCAGCTCCTGCAGACGTACGATTGGTACGAGAGCTGCTGCGAAAACACTTCAATAGCGCCGGCTCGGATGAGGCTGAAGAGGAGTTAGCGGAAGAGCCGCTGACTGTGAGCGATGTAGCCGTGCGCCTGCAGCACGAGAAGCGCGTCCCTGCCGGAGATCGTGAGGCCAACCGGCGTCTCCTTGGCAGCCATCTCGTGGTCCCGGGCTTTCTGAATTTAGAGGCCGTCCGACAGCTTGCGCGGGAAACCGGTGTGGAGGCCAGCGAGCGCTTCTGGCGGCTCTTCCGAGAGACGGCCATCATGCTGGGCATCGGCCGCAGCCATCAGCAATCGCAAATGGCAGCGGCGCGGGAGCAGCGGCATAAGTCACAAGCAGCGAAGCCACCGTCGCAGTTGAGGTCCCAGTGCGAGGAGATACAGGAATGAGTCAAACTCTCGGCTCGCAGCCTCGGTGCCGCCGGATCGCCGACGCCATTCACTGCGTGTATGCCGATGCGGGCCTCGCCCCGACCGCCGGGCGCCCGGGTGCCACTCGGCTGATTGTGCCGTTGTACGAGCTGATCAACGCCTACCCTCTGCGGGTCGCGGAGATCCGCAATCTGACCTATGGGTCCGCCCGAGAGTTCCTGCTAACGGAAACCCAGCAGGAAGTGCCGGTTCCCGAGAACAGCGGATGCCCCCTGGCCGGTTTTCTATACATCTATCGCTACGCCGGGTTCTTCTACGGATGCGTGCTCCTGGAGCAAGGGGACCCTGTATCCAGACGGCGGTTCTCCGCGGCGCATGAACTCGGGCACTACCTGCTGCACTTCCTGCCGCTGCTCCGGGAGTTGGAAGGCCAGGCGGCACGCCCCTGCGTCATCACGGAAGGGCTCGCCGTGTCAGCAGACCCGGATGCTGCACCACCAGTGGGTGAGGTTCGGTTCACAGAGTCCTTTGGGGCTGCAGCGACACAGCCCGTTCTTGACCGAGAGGTCATGGAGGACGAAGCCAACGAGTTCGCCGCGGAACTGCTGATGCCGGAACCGGCCGTCCGGCTGATGGCGGATCGCTATCGTCGCGAAACCGGGGCGCGGCGCCAAGTGTTGGCGCGGCGGCTGGCACCCGAGTTCCTGGTGAGCCGCCAGGCAATGATCCGGCGGCTCGAGACACTGGGACTACCCACGGCCCAGCGTGTGCCGGGAACCGTCGGTTCGGGGCTGGCGGGAGAGTGACGCGATGGGCCTGAGCGACTTCATTCAGAACTACGGCGGTCGTCGGGTAGACGAATATGCTCAGCAGCCATCTCTTGAGGGGGAGCCTGCTGACGACAGCGAAGAGCCCGAGGATGCCGAAGGTCTGGACTACGAGGTTCCGCGCGAGGATTGGGACGCGGTGGACCTCGACCTGCCGGACGGCTGGAGGGTGGGCGACTGGGACGACCGCCCGATCCGCTTCGTCGACGGGAAGGACATAGGGGAGACCGTCGCGTGGCTATGCGCTCCGGGTGGCTATCCCGTGCCGGTGCGGCTCTCGCAGATCGGCGGAGTGGTGGTTCGGCTGATCAATGGCGAGTGCCGACGCGAGTTCGTGGTCGTGGACAAGGTTGTTTCGATGGTGGCGGACCTCTTTCCGTGGGATGAGGTCGAGAGTTTCGCTGCCGAGCTTCAGGAGAACGGCTTCCGCCTTCTTCCGGCGCAGCCACCAGAAAACCGCCCTTCCTATGGTTTTGAGAAGATGCGTAAGGCAGCCCAGAACCGCTCGAACGACGAGATGGGGGTCCTCGAGGAGGCGGTCTTGGCGCAGGACCCGGGTGTGCCCACCATCGTGGATGGCCGCCTCGAGCCCCGCATCGGGGGTTTCGATCCGCACGAGCCGGTTTTCGGAGTGGTGAAGCGGCACCACAAGAACTACCTCCATCCGGTAGGCATGCAGCTTCTGTATCAGTTGGAGCCAGGCCAGCGAACCCCAGTGTTCCGACTGCCTGGTCGCTTGGAAGTGGTCTCCTGGTACGTGCGCCTCGCCGGCGGTGCCGGGTCGATGCCGAACTGGGGCCTGGTTCGGGTGGAGGCACCGCGGCTGTGGTTTGAACGGCGGGCAAGGGACTGGAGCCTGGTGGACCGGCTTTCGCACACGCTTCGCGAATACCGCTGCCGCGACGCCAGCTATGCGCGAGCGCCCGTTTCTCTCCATCCGATTGTGCGTGCGGAGGAGAGTCTTGGGTCTCTGTTCCATCCAGGCAGCTTGCTGACCCATCGGTTCTACCGACTGACAGCTCTGTAGACGCGAGGAGGATGACGATGAGCGAAGAAGTGCACGTCCAGACGCTGGATACGGTGGATGGGGATTTCCGCAATGACGGTCGCTCGGACAACACCGGACAGGCTGCCGGAATGCCTGAGGAAGCCGCTGGAGGCCCCACGATCATAGTCCAGGCAGGCACCCATGAGATCGGGAAGGTCGCCTCACCCCCGCAGCGGGAGTCGACGCCGGACCAATTCTACTTCTGGATTGACCGCGAAGAACTGGTCGAGCGGACCCAGATCGTCCGTACGCAGAGCCGGGTGGGCGGCCAGGAGATCGACTTCTACGGCATCGTGGATGAAGTGTACCGTCAGAGCCGCAGGCGGAGCATCGGGGAAGAGGCGGACGTATCCGATCAGGATGTCTCGTACGATCCTCCGTTCGCCGGGGAAGGCGTCACCTTCGCTCAGGCCAGCATCCTCCGTGCGGAGCCGCCGGTCCTGACCCCACCGCGCGAGCAGAGCCGCGTGTACCTCGGAGGCGAGTTTGAGGCACGCCTAGCCTACGGAGCCGATGAGATCGAGAATCCGCTTCCGGTAGGGCTGGTGAAGAACGGTGGGAGCGTAGTGGCAGGTCCTGGAGTAATCGACCTGGACTACCTGCTCGGCGTGAACGGCGGACACATGAACGTGAACGGAGTAGCAGGGCGCGGGACGAAGTCCAGCTTCCTCCTCTTCACCATCGCTATGCTGCTCCGCGAGGTGCGACAGCGCGCCGCGGAGGCGCCGTCCGATCCGAACCCGCTGCTGGTAGTGCCGATCGTGCTTAACGTGAAAGGCTACGACCTTTTCTACATCGACCGCTGGAGCCGCCGTTACGATCCTGATCGGGATCTGGCGGATTGGAGAGCGCTTGGCGTGCAGACCCCGGTCCCGTTCCAGGGAGTCGAGTTCTACGCTCCCCAGCAGCCCGGTAACACGACGCCCGTGCCAATCCAAGGGAGGGGTGATGTCCAAGCGTATAGCTGGAGCCTGTCAGATGTCATCGAGAGCGGTCTGCTTCTCTATCTCTTTTCGGACGAGGACAGCCGGGATGCCAACTTCAGTGCCCTCGTGCTGGACATCGAGGAGCGTCTGACGGTGGAGACGCCGCAGCCAGATGGGACACTCCGGCGGCGACTTCGCGAGGAGGGACTTCCAGCTACGTTTCAGGAGTTGCTGGATTGGGTCGCCGGGCCCGGACAGAGCCTGCTCGGAGGTCACCACGCTGGGACTTGGGGGAAGCTGCGCCGCCGCCTCGTGAAGTTGGTGATCGAAGGAGATGGGGTCCTGCGGCGCAATGACCGTACCGGCAACCCCCTGGCCGTGGCCCGGCGGGAGACGTGCGATCCGATTGTGGTGGACCTGAATGCACTCACGCGGGTGCCGTCGCTCCAGCGGTTCGTGGTTGCAACGATCTTACGGCAGCTGGTCGACGCCCGCACCGGGCCGAACGCGGTCCGTGGATTGGTCTATGTGGTCGCCCTCGACGAACTGAATCGATTCGCTCCGCGGGGCTCGCGCGACCCGATCACCCAATTGATCGAGCAGGTCGCGGCCGAGATGCGTTCCCAGGGAATCATCTTGCTGGGCGCGCAGCAGCAGGCCTCGAAGGTCTCTGAGCGGGTCATCGAAAACGCCAGCATCCGTGTTCTGGGCCGCAGTGGAAGCCTGGAGCTCTCCCAGCCGGTGTGGAGCTACCTCAGCAAGAGCGGACGCCGAAAGGCTGAGACGCTGAGCGTGGACGAGAAGCTCGTTCTTCAGGACAACTTCCGCGAGCCGATGCACGTGCGTGTTCCGTTTCCGTCCTGGGCGATGAACCCGCGCGAGACTGCGCCGACGCCTGCTGACTCTGCGACTCCAGCGCTGCCTCCCGGTCCAATCGGCGAGAGCGCTCAGGCGGAAGACGACATCGAGACGTTCTAATCGGCGCCTCGGCCACTCCAGAGGGAAGTCATGCGGATCCTGCACACAGCTGACTGGCATCTGAACAACCGGCTCGGCCGAATTGAGCTGCAACCGAACATCCGGGCGCGGCTTGAGGAGATCGCCGCCATCCTGCGGGGGGAGAAGATCGACGTCATGGTGGTAGCCGGCGACCTGTTCAGCCACTTCACGCGGATGGATGAACTGCGGACCGCTGTCCAAGATGTGAACCGCATCTTCAAGCCGTTCCTGATGGACGGCGGGACGATCGTAGCGATCAGCGGCAACCATGACAATGAGGCACTGTTCCAGATGCTCCGGCTAGCGATGGATCTGGCCTCGCCGATCAATCCCAAGGACAGTGGACCGCGCCCGCCCGGGCGCCTCTATCTAGCGGCTGATCCGACGTATTTGCTGCTGGCCGACCGAGACGGAAACCCGGTTCAGTTCGTGCTGCTTCCCTATCCCACTGCCGCCCGCTACCTTCGAGACGAGCAGACGCGTTACGGGAGCCTGGACGAGAAGAATCAACGCCTCCACGGCGCACTGCTGAGCAGATTAGAGCAGATCCAGGCTACGCGCATCCGGCCCAAGCTCCCAAGCGTTCTCGTCTCTCATGTCCACGTGCGCGGCAGCACGATCCACACTACCTACCAGATCAGCGAACGAGAAGACGTGATCTTCGAGCAAGGGGAGATTCCCGTCCATTGGGCTTATGGCGCCTACGGCCATATCCATAAGTCCCAGGCACTCGACGGTACAGGACACATCCGCTACGCCGGGAGCATCGAACGCTTCGACTACGCCGAACGAGAAGACGAGAAGGGTGTGGTCGTGGTCGAGGTGGGTAGGCAGGGTCGCGTCGGTTCGCCGCAGGTCATCCCCCTCGATGCAACTCCGATCCACCGCATCGAACTCGAGATCGAGGATCCAGAACGCGACCTTTCGATCCTGAAGGACCAGTACTCCGCGGAAGCCACTCGAGCGCTCGTCTCCTATCGGGTTGTTTACCGACCTGGCGAGCACGACCGAGATGCTATCCGGAGGGAAATCGAGCGACTGTTCCCGTTTTGGTACGCCGGCGAAGCCGTGCCGGCCGGTTCGGCGCTGAGTGGAAGCCCGATCGACCTGCCCTCGCAGCCGCGCGATGTCCTGGGCACCGTCCAGGAGTATTTGCGCTCGCAGGTGCCTGCGGAGGACCGTGACCGCGAGGCGCTGCTGGTCTTGGCCGAGCAGTTGTGGCTGGAGAGGGGGGTAGAGGTATGATCCCGGTGCGCGTGACACTTGAAGGCTTCCTAAGCTATCGAGAGAGGCAGACGTTGGAGTTCGACGGCTCCTCGCTTTGGGTACTGGCCGGACCAAACGGCGCGGGCAAGTCCGCGATCTTCGACGCGATAACCTTTTCCCTGTTCGACACCCATCGATTGGGCAGGCAGCGAGCGGACGAGCTGATCAATCACCACTGCGATAGCCTGGAGGTGGAGTTTGATTTCCTGGGTGAGGGCACGCTCTATCGCGTCCGGCGCACGGTTCGCCGTGTGGGCCGAGGACTGCGCGCCACCCGCGAGGCCTTCCGTCTTACTGCCACTGATGAGGGGAAGGTTTCCGTTGATCCGATCCCCGGGACTGACGCGGAAGAGGGATTCAGCAGATGGATCGCCAGGACCATCGGTCTGAACTACGATGCGTTCACGTCGTCCGTGCTACTCCTCCAGGGGCAGAGCGAAGAGCTGTTGAAAGCCGCCGGCAAGAAGAAGGCCTACGAGATTCTCAAGCAACTGATCGATCTCTCGCCCTACGAGCAGTTGCATGTGCTTACAGACGCTCGCCGGAAGCACTGGGATGGGCAAAAGAAGGGATGGACGAACACCCGCGACGGCATCGCTCCGGTAAGTGACGAGGCGCTGGAGGCAGCGGAGAAGGAGCTTCGAGCCGCAGTGGAGGTGTGGACGAAAGCGCAAGAAGCGGTCGAGCGGCTGACGGCGCTCGCGCAGCAGGCGAAGCAGTGGGAGCAGCTCTCCGGCGATCTACAGAAGCTCGAGGGAGAGATCCGAGTGGCGCGTGACCTTCTGGCGCGGGAGGAGGAGATCGTACGGAACTTTGCCCGGCTTGAGGAGCTGGAGCGGGTATTGCCGATGCTCGGTTCCATACTGGCGGAGCGCGGACGACTTGACAAGCAAGAGTCAGAATCTGAGGAGCTTGAGCAACAGTTACCCGGCCTGGAAAGTGCCCTTCAGCAAGCGGAAGCTGAACACCAGCAGACGACCGAAAAGGGGGAGCGAGTCGCGAGCCGGATCACTGATCTTCAAGCAAAGCGCGCGGAGGTCTCTCGGCGTGTCGCCGACATCGCGCCGCTGGTTACGCGGCTGGAGCACTGGGAGACTGTTCTCCAGGGTTTGAAGGAAGTCGAGGAGCAACTGGGACAGTTCCCGTCTGACTTGGCGGAGCAACTGGAGGCGGCGCGACAGAGGGACCGTGCGCTGGAGGAGGCCGAGAAGTCCTTCCCATGGCTGCGTAGCCTCACGGAAGCCCGTGAGGGGCTAGCAGGAGCATTGGGGCGGCTGAAAGCGGCGAGCGACCGGCTGCAAGAAATCGAAGCCGCCCTCAAGGGCGTGAAACAGGCGATCGGGGAGCAGTCTACACGGGTCGAACAAGCGCGAGCGGAAGTCTCGAAGATGGACGTGGTGGTTGGCCGTGCCAAAGAACGCTGCGATCAGGCACGCGAGCGCCTGGAGCTTTTCCTGGATGCCGCCACGGAACGCGTCTGCAGCCTATGCGGTCAACAGATCGACGAGACGCATGTAGCAGACGAGCGCCAGCGCCTGGAAACGGCCACTGCAGCTGCTGCGGCCGAAGTCGAAGACGGAGAAGCCGCCTTGGTAGAGGCGCGGGGCACGCTGGGGACCGAGCAAGCTGCGCTAGCGGACCTCCAGCAGCAGGCCGATAGCCTGGAGAAGGATCGCCAGAAGGAAGAAAGAAAGCGTGACCGAGCGGAGCAGGACGCGCGGCAGCACCGCGGCCAGCTCACCAGCGCTTATGGCAACCTCTCACCAGGGTACCGCGCACGAGTCGCTGCTGCGGCTCCGCAGGATGACGCCACCTGGCTCGCCGCCTCGTTTTCGAATGAAAACGACCTGCAAACCGCCGCGGGGGAGGCAGGCGCGCGGACGCACCACCGGCTGCACCTGAACGGGTTGGAACAGCAGCAACGCGGCAGGGAGCGGCTGGACGACCGGCGCCAGCATCTGGAAGACCAACGCCAGGAGCTGGAGAAGTCGGTTAACGTGGAGGGTATGCGAGAGGCTCGTGCCGAGAAGCCGTTACTTGAGGAGCGCCAGCAACTACTTGACGACGAGCTCGGTCGTGCCTCAAAGGAGCAGGAGGCCGCGAAGAAGGCGCTTGAAGCGGCAACACGAGCGGTTGACAGTGCTCGCCAACAAAGGGATCGTCATGCGCAGAAGCTTACGACGGCTATTGCGACCCGCGAGGAGATACGCCGCAACGTGACTGGGGCGGTCCAGAAGCTGGAAGAGAGCTGGAGGGACCTAGCCCTGGCAGCCGATGAGGCGAAGCTCAACGAGTACCAGCTCGAGAAGAAGGCCCTCGCACCGGCCCGCGAAGAGAAGCGAGCGGTGGACAGTGCCCGTGACGCGCTTGCAGGTTTGCAGAAGCGGGCTACCGAGCTCGAGGAGAAGATTGGCAGTCTCCCCCGTGAGGCGCGGCGGGCGTCCACCGAAGTGGATGCGGAGCTAAACGTGGCTCGCGCTGGGCGCGACGGCGCTGACGAGTGCCGCCGCCACGCGGACGGGCGCTACAAGGAACTGCAAGACCGCAAGCAGCGCCGAGAAGCTGCCGAGGAGAAGCTGCGGACGGCAGAGCGCCAGCACTATCTCCACAACCGCCTGACGCAGTTACTTGGTCGTGAAGGTCTGCAGCTCTCACTGTTGCGCCGAGCGGAGCGCGGCATCGTGGATCTGGCAAATGAGACCCTGGAGGGCTTGTCACGAGGTCGCCTGCACCTTGAATTGCGGAGCGATGGAGCATCCGACTCGGCGCTGGACTTGGTGGCCTACAACCTCGACACCGGACCCAAACCCGTTGCTGTGGCTCTGAACAGCGGTAGCCAAAAGTTCCGAATCGCCGTCAGCCTGGCGCTCGCCATCGGGCGCTATGCCGGGTTGGAGGCCCGCCGGATCGAGTCGGTCATCATCGACGAGGGCTTCGGCAGCCTCGACCGGAACGGCCGCGATGACATGATCCAGGAGCTACACGAGTTGAAGCAACATCTTCAGCGGATCATTCTCGTGTCCCATCAGGAAGAGTTCACCGGTGCCTTCGCTAATGGATACGGGATCGCCCTCGAAAACGGCGGCTCTCGCGTTAGCTTGCTTGAGTGTGGGTAGCGGTCGTTAGGAATCCGATCTCCTCCGCTGGCGGCAGGCAGCATCGCCAGGATCCTCCCGCGGAGAATGGACAGACCAGGGATCGGCGGAGCGAGGGTCCCTCACTGCCGGCACCAGCCGTTCCCTCTGACTCTCGCTGAGCCCCGACCAGACCCATTTCAGGTCGTTCAGGGCCTTGCCCTTCGACAGGGCCGGCTCCTGGCGCTGACACTGGCCCTATTTGCCACGGCGGTTGTACGGCGACTGGTTGGTGGGCTTGAGGGACACATCCGCGGACCGCGCCTTACCCCGCACTCCTGCTTCGGTCCGGCCGAGCTTGAGACCGATGACACGCGTCGGAGTGTTCTCCTTCGCCAGCTGCTTCAGCCGTTCGACTTCGGCTGGCGTCCATGCCTTGCCTTTGTTGGCGGGATCTTTGGACATTATATTACCTTACCGTTCGACACTGTGCGATATACCCGTAGGATAGGGCAGGACCGTGGCGCATGGCAACCACGACTATTCTCTGACTTAGTATGGCGCGGCACTGCCGAGGCGGAGGCATCACAATGAACACAACGCTCCGGAGCGTGGTCCGCCACTCCTGCCCCGGACAAATCAGAGACGTAGATCCGTGGGACATCGGAGCAGCCACGGACAGCGGTCCTTTGGCCGCTCAGGAGAGCCGAGAATCTTCGGGTACTCTACGCTCCAACAGGGCTAGGAACCAAGATTCGCCGCTGACGGAAGCGAAGTCCGGGTCGGCGGCAGCTTGTGATCGGAGGCGAGGGCTGTCATATATCGCCTGCTCCAGCAACTCTCGACAGCACTCCGGCTCACCGAGCGCGGAGTAGACGCAGGCAAGATCGTAGCACGAGTTCGTATGCGTCCCTAGCCCGAAGTCTGGCAGGCTCAGCGAGGCCTCTAGGGCGTCCCGTGCCTCTTCGAAGCGCGCCTGACGAAGCAATACGTGTCCCTCCGCCCAGCGCACTTGAGCGTCGTCCGGGAATTGGGACGCAAGGGCTTCGACCTGTGTGTATGCCGTGGCGAGGAGAGAGTCCAGAGGTGGACCGGGAGGCGGGAGGAACTCGCCGCGGAGGACTCCTCCGAGCGCTCCGTCCCGCAGAGCGCTTCCCACGGTAACCCAGTCGCGTGTCCAGCATGAAATCAACTCCGGTTCGCCCTCACGCGCAGCGGCAATTGCTAGGGCGATCCGCAACGCCGGGAGGCAGTAGACCGAAGGAGTGTAGCCGCTCTGCTGAACGACGCTGCCGTTCTCGATCCGGTGCAATTCGTCAATAACCAACCCGTTACCGTCGCGCACGTGCTCCCGGAACCAATCGGCGGCCGGACGGCGGGGTTGGGCCTGGGATGCATCCACAACGGCAAGCGCCGCGCGGTGCGAGCGAGTGACGAGATCTTCGCCCTCCTGGGGCCGATGGATGATCTCGGCCTCGACCAAGCGTCCGTACGCGAATTCCCGCAGGGCACCGTATACGCCAATCCACTCCTTTTGCCGATCCGTCGATGGGAGTGCGTCGAGAGCCAAAAGCATTCGGTCACAGAGACAGCGGCAAGCCCCAAGAGATAACGGAGCGCAGGACCACATCGCCCGGAACACCTCCCCGACGAGAACACTCGACCAGTCGGCCGGCGTGGATGACCATTCCCATAAGAACGGCACGGCCTCGGGCTTGGTCACTCGGGCATGGAGTTGGTCGAGAAGAGCTTCTGGCCGGCCGGCCACCTCCGCTCCCATGCCAGCCACGCCGTAATTCGATGCCGCGCCGATGTGGGACACTAACGGTGCGTACACCTCGGGCACCCGTCCAGCCGATTGCAGGGCCATCAAGAAGTCATCTCGATCGCGGACCACGTTCGAGCCGAAGACGTGCTGGTGCTGTCGGCAGATGTTGCAAGCCAGATTGATCAACTCGTCGCTTGCCTTATCCGCCTTCAGGACCGCCTGCGCCAGACGGATCGCAGGCCAGTCGGCCGGCAGTGCCCTCACCAGGGCCCCAGGATTCTCTAGGTGATCTGCGAGCGCACAGAGGCAGTCGGTACACAGATTCGCGACACGGAACTGCCATTCAGCCGGCTGGCGCTCTATAGGGTGTATCTCATCCCTCTTGTACGCCTGAAGGCCCTCTATCGAAAGCTCGCGGAACGTGGGAAACAGCCCGTGGGCAGTGATCTCTGGTGCGAACCTGCGACAGAGATCATCGAGCAGTGCGTAGCACAAGCCCTGGTTGGCTTCTAGGGCCCAAAGGTGGTACATGAGCGGCACCTCGCGCGCCGCCTCAGACATGCCGCTGATGTCCAACCCGATCTGCGCCAGCACCGCGACGGATGCGCCACGCAGGGCAAAGACGCGGTATTTCGGATCGACGCCCTCCAGATCAGGCACCGAGAGACGCTGGAGCACCTCGCGTGCGTGGGCTGCGGTAGTTGGCGACCTCCCGAGTTGCCACCAGGCAAGGGCCAGTTCTTCACTCAGAAGTGCTCGCTCGGTGGCGGGCAGTTCTAGCTGTTCCGGAAGAACGGTCGCGGATTTCTCTGGAGTAAGTGCGGCCGCACGCGAGAGGATCGCCAAGGCGATTCCGCCGTGCCAAGTAGATAGGACGCCCGACTTCTCAATCGCATCCACCACGTCGGCCGGATGGCTGTCGGCATAGGGGTAGAGAAGGTCGCAAATTGGCGCCGCAACGACCGCTTCTCTTGCCACAGCCTCAAGCACGTGAGTCCTCACGGGTTCCGGGTACTCCCTTACGAACTCTCGCAACGCCCGGGCGGATCCAGCACGGACGTTTGGGTCCTCCGAATGCAAGTCGTCGAGGATCGCTTTCAGATCATCGGGGCTTCCAAACAGCGCGACTCGGCCGCGAACAGCGTCAATAACGTCGCGGAACTGCTCAGTCACCGGAACACCCCCGCCACGGGGTTCAGGCAGTGGCTGAGCTTGAACCCAAGCGAGCAAGCGACGTGCGACCGAGGCGGCGCGTTCGTGGCTTACCTCACGCAGCGGGACGAGCGCATCGCGGATGAATCGATATTGCCGTTCGGGTCCGGAGGGGCAGGGCTCGCGGCTGAACTCACGCCGGAGCCTCACCCGCATACGGCGTTCCACCCACCGAGGAGCAACGTCTAGAGCAGAGCCTAGCGCGATCTGGCCGTGGATTGCCTGCTTTGCGTCCTCGTCGGAATACAGCGCCCGCACGGCGGCACGAGCGTGGGCGGACCGCCCCACCATACTCCCGAGCGCGCGCATTGTGTGGTAAGCGGCCCCCGGAAGATCCCGCCTGCTCCACGCTGTCAGTAACGCAGGTACTCGCGGGTCATCAGATCGTCGCTGCGCCAGCCCCTGGGAAAGCGCGGGGAGCCAGTCGGGATTTCGGAGAAGCACGCCCTCCGACCAGGTGAGGACGTCTGGTTCGGCTCGATCCACCTCACCGCGTACCAGGGCGGTGAGGACCCCATCGTCTTGGCCCGGCTCCATCTCGGCCAGTACGTCGTCCCCGGCCTCCATCCTACAGGCGAGCCAGTTGGCCGTGAGTTGCTCACCGAACTGCGGATTCGAATACGTGAGGTTGCCGTTGATGCCCGTCCGGATGTCGCCGCCGGGAGTGAGGATGTCCTCTCTCTGCAGCATCCGCAGGGCAGTTCGACCCTCTTCCGGTATGGCGTCGTTGAAGAGTGTGATGAGTTTGCGTGACGGCACGCCCTCGCTCCGACCGGCCCACATGGCAGCAACTAGGCTCTCTTGGGCCTGATCCATCTCTTCCTGTTCGCAATCGATGCTCGCGGCGGCGCTCTGGAACCTCCGCGCGATCTCTCTGGTCAAGAGGTCGTCGATCCATGGTGGCGTTTTTGGAGGGGCCAGGCCAGCGTTCACCTGGTCGAGATACACGGTTAGCAGGTACGGGTTGCCAAGTGCCGCGAATTCGGGCCGCCGAATCATAAGCAAGAGACGCTCAGCCGCCTTCCGCATCCGAACCCGTTTCCGGAGTGTCGCCTCTAGCTCTGTGTCCGTCAGCGTGTCCATGCGAAAGCTGAATTGCGGCGTGTCCCCTACGGAGCCCGTTCGGCGAAAGAGGTAGGGCTCAAGCTGACGCTGGCGAGATAAGCGATTCCACACGCCGGTCCTGGCGACGAGCAACACCTTAACGCGTTGGTTGCGTGCCTGCTGGCACAACGCTTCAAGCTCGCCCTCGAACCTTGCGGGGTCAGGCGAGAGGGGTAGGTCGTCAGCGATGAGCATCAAGGGGCCACGGTCTGGGTCGGCGGCAGACCCGAGGAGACAGCGAAGAATCGTCTCGTCTGAGGCGTCGGCCCGCGACATGTCCCTGAACGCGTCCGCAATTACTTTCGCCAGGGGCTCTGCTCGCTCCAGAATCGTTCCTCTAACGAGAGCGCGGATCCGTCCGACCGCCTGAATCACCGCCTCGCCGGCAACACCCCAGGACTTTCCAGCACCGCTGTCGCCGGTGAGCACGAAGAGGGTGCGATCGCTGTTGCGGAACGCCTCGACTGCGTCGATGAGGTCCGATCGCGAGACATACTCCTGCGGCGACCAGTCAGTGGGGCAAGCGCGCTCAACCTGGAGCTGGCACGCTTTCACAACATCGCGTGGGAGAAGATCTCGCGGCACCAGGCTGAAACCGGTGCGTTCCTCGAGCCATGCTAGCGTGAGCGTCAGCGGCCGTGCCGCAGGAGCGTCGCCGACCTCCTGGATGGCGCCACAAAGGGCCAGCACCACCTTGCCAACGGTGTGCGCGTCAGGGTAGATCTTCAGAAGTTCCTTCTCGATTCCGTCTATGAGGAACTGGATCGGGCTTCGTGGCGATAGGGCAATCTGTCCCAGAACCCGCTCTGCCACGGCCCTCGCCTCTGCAGCGGTAACCTGTGCACCTCTGCCGCTCTCCTCCCGCGCCTTTTCCCACATCTCCACGGCCTGAGCGACAACTTCCGCGAAGCGCGCCTGCAGGCGCTCTCGGCGTTCGCGGACCTTCTCCTCCGGCTCTCCAGGGGGATGTAGGTAATTCTCGATGTCGTCTGCGGCGATCGGGGCCGGGCTGGCGAGCACCGCCGTCCATTCACGGCCTTCGCTCGCCGACACCAGGCCGTTGAGGATCAGGTTGAGCAGTAACCGCTCGTCAGAGAGGATGCGGTAAACGGTCCATCGGTGATCATCCGCGACGTTCTTCAATTGAACCCACTCATCGCGCACCGATGCCGAACTGCGGATACTGACCGCGTCCGCCTCGGTGCATTCGGGTGGTGGGGTGGACAGGAGGTCGTTACCGGCGTAGAAGGTGATCGTCCGTCCCCGAACGAGCAGCAGGTAGACGCCATACACTAGGTGGTAGTGGGACCCTTTCAGGCCGCTCCAGTCTCCAATAGCTTCATACTTGAAGACCGGATCGAGACTCGGTTCCGGAGGCATTGGGTAGACGCTCTGTCTTGAAGCAACAGACCGGTCGGTAGCAAAGGTCTGACACCGGGGCCGGCGACCGTCTATGTCTTGCGGTGAGAAACTGGTGCTGGTCGGGTTCCTAGGACGGAGGACGCAGTGAGGCAGCAGCAGCGCTGCCGCAGGGGCGACCAGCGAGCGGCGGCCCTGGATCCGTTATGACCCGGTGGCGGAACCTCCAACCGTTCCCGGAGCGAAAGCGACACAGGTCGCACTGAAATCGGACCGCTGGAGCATGTCTTATCACGTCGGAAGCAGCGCCACCTGTCTTCTCCGCTGCGCAGCCTCAACCAGCCTCCAATGGGGCTTTGCAGCGCCACTTGTTTGAGGTAGAATTCTTCCACAACTCGTCCCGTCACAGGCACGGGAAGGGAATTCTTGCCAGCTTTTCGAGCGACCAGTATGGGGTGCAGGAGGTCGCAGGTTCGAATCCTGTCGCCCCGATTGAGACACGAAGAGGCCCTGCCTGACTCTGGAGTCGGGCAGGGCCTCTTCCGTTTAGCGGCCGCGCCGCCTTACTGTCCCAGGATCTCCCGGAGCACGCGCAGGCCGTGCGCGCAGTCCCGGACGCGGGCTTCCTGGTCGCCGACTTCCCGCTCGATCACCAGCGGACCGGTGTAGCCGACCCTCTTCAGCGCCTGCACGAACTCCGCCATGCCGACCTGCCCCTCGCCCAGCGGCACCTCTTCGCCCCAGTCGCCGGGGGAGGTGGGCCGGCGGGCGTCCTTGCAGTGGACGCTGGCGATGTCCGGCCCCAGGATCTCGACCGCTCGGATCGGGTCGCCCATGTCGTAGAGGAGCATGTTCGCCGGGTCGAAGTTGATCTTCAGGTTGCGGCACTGGAGGTCGTCCAGCGTGCGGCGCAGCAGGTCGGCGGTCTCCTGGCCGGTCTCGAAGCAGAGGGTGACCCCCTTCTCCTGCGCCAGGGCCGCCGCCTGCCCCAGCGTGTCGAGGAACGGCCGGCGGGCGGGGTCGGACGGGTCGGGCAGGAAGCCGGCGTGGAGGGTGAGCAGCTCCAGTCCCAGCGCGCGGGTGCGGTCGAGGCCCCACTGCAGCGTCTCCAGCCGCTGGGCGCGCGTCTCCGGGTTGCCGAAGCCGCCGGTCTGCTTGATCGTCTCCGGCGTGGTGTAATCTTCCCCGGGGAAGCCGAGCATCGCCGCCGTCATCTCGAAGCCGGCCGCGCGCGCCGCATCCGGCATGGCGTCCCCTTCTTCCCAGGAGGCGTGGTGCGGATCCCCGCAGGCGATCTGGATTACGTTCACGCCGAGCCGGTCCAGCAGGCTGCGAAGCTCGGGGACGCTCTTCACCTGGAGCGACCAACTGCAAACGCCGAGGGCATAGGGTTCAACGGGCATCAGGACCTCCGTGGAGTACCAAAGGGGGCAGCTACCGCCTACCGGCCTCGAGTGGGAGAATGGGCGAGTGGGAGAGTGGGCGAACTGCTCGCGTGAGACGCCCTTCCTCGCCCACTCCCCATTCCAGCGATAGGAGCGCCGGGGCGGGCGCCGCGGGTGAAGGTTCGCTCCCCGGGCAGGGATGCCCTGCCCTGGCCGGTTGGATCGGATGGAGATGAGGATGCAGGAGCTATCCGCGGAAGAAGAGAGGCTCGTTCGGTGGCTGCGGGAGGCGCGGCGGGTGCTGGCGTTCTGCGGCGCCGGCGTCTCGGCGGAGAGCGGCGTGCCGACCTTCCGGGACGCGGGCGGCCTGTGGGAAGGCCACCGCGTGGAAGAGGTCGCCACTCCGGAAGCGTTCGCCGCCGACCCCCGCCGGGTCTGGCGGTTCTACGCGCTGCGCCTGGCACGGCTCGCCACCGTTTCCCCGAATCCGGCCCACGAGGTGCTGGCGGCGATGGAGCGGCACTTCGAAGAGACGCTGGTCGTGACGCAGAACGTCGACGACCTCCACGAGCGCGCCGGCAGCCGGAGCCTGGTGAAGCTGCACGGCAGCATCCGCGAGACGCGCTGCACGCGCTGCGGCACGGTGAGCGTGCCGGAAGAGCCGGTGTCGGAGGCGGTGGTTGCCCGCGGCGACCTCCCCCGCTGCGGATGCGGCGGGCTGCTCCGGCCGAACGTGGTCTGGTTCGGGGAGTACCTCGACCCGGCGCACCTGCAGCGGATCGAGCGGTTCTTCCAGCGGACGGCCGGATCGGAGACGCTGGTGCTGGTGATCGGCACCTCCGGGCTCGTGAGCGGCGGCTACGGCATTCCCGGGATCGCCTACCGCTCGGGGGCGCGCTCCGCGGAGATCAACCCCGCGGCGTCCGCGCTCTCGGATGAGGTCGATCTCGCGCTGCGGGCTCCCGCCGGCGAACTGCTGGGCCGAATCTGGCCGCGCGTCACCGGCGGCTAGCCAAACCCGACTCAGGCGCCGGCGCGGAGGCGCCGCCAGAAGCGGTAGAAGCGGTTCGCCCGAATTCCCTTCGGCCGGGGATCGCCGGCACACCGGGAGCAGAGGACGCTCTCGTGCCAGCGCCCGCGCGAGTGCGAGCACGCGCGGCAGGCCGCCTCCTGGCAGCGGCCGCAGTAGTCGCCCTCGTAAGCCACAAAGTGGTCCCGGCAGACCGAGCACGTCTCATACGGGACGGATAACGCCATCGGACAGCTCTCCCTCTCGCACGGTGGCTTCCGGTTGCCTGCTGCGCAACCAGGGTATCTCCTGCTCCACCGCCGTACGGATTCTGTCGGCGTTCCCCGGCCAATTCTCGAATCGTTGATTCCGCGCCCCGAGCCTGTCTTCGGCGGCTCTCCGATTCCGTGCGCGTGATCTGCCCGATCGCCGCGCAAAAGCGGCCGCGGTGCCGCCGAGGAATTGCGGACGCGACCCTGGAACCGTAGCCTCGTTCCATGCGTGGAGCGTGTCGGGAGCTCGTCTCCGGCCGCGGTGGGAGATCGGGAGCGGGAGATGGAGTTCGTAACTCTCGGGGTGGTGAGCAACGTCTGGGGTGCGCTCTTCGCGGAGAGCTCGCTCGAAGCGGAGTGCGAGCGGGCCGTCCGGGCCGGCTACGGCTACGTGGAGCTGCGGCAGCGCGCCGTTCCGGGCGGCGAGGAGACCGTGCCGGGAGACGACCGCCCCTGGCCGCTGCCGGACCGCCTGCAGGCGCTGGCGGCGCGGTTCCCGCAGCTCGGCTTCAACCTGGCGGTGGAGGCACCGTTCCTGACCACCCCGCTCGACCCGAACGACCCCTACCTCCAACGGTGCGTCGAGGCAGCCGTCGCGCTGGGCGGGAATCCGCCGGTGCTGCGGCTGGTCGACGTGAGCCCTGCCTCCTCCCTCTTGAGCGACCCCGGCGAGATCCGGACCCTGGCCGAGGCGGTAGCCGCGGTCGCGCGCAGCCTCTCCCATCACGGCGTGGCGCTGGCGCTGGAGAACTCCCGGCAGCCGGTCGCCCCGCTCCTGCAGATGCTGCGGCTCGCAGGCGACAGCCTCTCCGGCGGCATCCCGTCTCCGCGGCTCTGCTGGGACCCGATGAACCAGGCGGCGCAGACCCTCGCGCCGGAAGACCCGCTGACAACCGCCCGCGATCTCTCCGGCCCGGAGTTGTTCGAATTCCACTTCAAGCAGGCGCGGAACGGCGAGCTGCTCCCGGACGTGCAGGACGGCGACCTCCCCTGGTCCTCCCTCCTCCTGGCGCTCCGGGACGGGGGCTTCCGCGGCCCCGCCCTCTTCGAGATCGCCCCCGGCCCCGACATCTGGCCCCGACTGGACCGCAGCACCGCCTACATCCGCTCCCTTTTGGAAGCAGTTGACCCTTCCAGGGGATAAGGGGATTTCATTGAGGATGGGGAGATGGAGTCAGTGCGGAGTGCAGAGGACGGAGTTCGGAGAACCGAACCCTCCGGTGCGCATGGCTTGAATTCCGCACTCCGCCCTCACCCCTCTGCCCGTAAGACATCCCCTCATCCCCAAGTTCATCCCCCTATCTCCTTTTCTTACACTCCCGTTACGCCCAAATGAGAATCACCCGCGTTACCACTGCCGTTGTTGAGGCGAACTACGACTGGACCTTCGTCCGCATCGAGGCGGACAACGGCCTCACCGGGACCGGTGAGTGCTTCTTCGCGCCCGGCCTGACCGGCATGATCCGCGACCTCCGCGGCGTGCTGATCGGGCAGGACCCGCGCAACGTCGACTTCCTCTTCCGCCGGCTGCAGCGCGCCGCCTCGGGCGCCGGCTCGGTCAGCGGCATCGTCTACAACGCCATCACCGGCATGGAGGCAGCGCTGCTCGATCTCGTCGGCAAAGCGCTCGGCGTCCCGGTCTGGCAGCTCCTGGGCGGCCGCTGCCGGAGCGAGGTGCGTCTCTATGCGGACTGCCACGCCGGCAGCGGCCTGGAGAGCTACGGCCCGGCCCTCGACCCGCGGGAGCCGGCCTGGTACCAAGGCGTTCTTGCCACGCTCGAAGACGAGGACTCCCTCTCCCCCGCCGCCTGGGCGAAGCGGGCGCGGCAGGCGGTCGACTGCGGCTTCGACGCTCTCAAGTTCGACCTCGATGCGGACGCCACCGCCGCGGAAGGCCAGCTCCGCGCCCTCACGGCAGAAGAGATCCAGGCGATGGTGGCCCGCGTCCAGGCGCTGCGGGAGGAGGTCGGCTCCGGGGTCGACATCGCGCTCGACTGCCACTGGCGGTACCCGCTGGCCGACGTGGTCCGCATCGCCCGCGCCATGGAGCCGTTCAACCTCCTCTGGCTGGAGGACCCGCTCCCGCCGTTCAACCCGCGCTCCTTCCTGGCGCTGCGGGAGAGCAGCTCCGTGCCGATCTGCACCGGCGAGAACCTCTTCACCCGCCACGGCTTCCGAGAGCTGATCGAGACGCAGGCGGTCCACCTCGTCTCCCCGGACCTGCAGAAGGTCGGCGGCCTGCTGGAGGCGCGGCGCATCGCCGATCACGCCGACATGTACGATCTCCTCGTCGCGCCGCACTGCATCGCGGGACCGCTGGGGACGATGGCCTCGGTCCACCTCGCCGCCGCCATCCCGAACTTCGTCGTGCTGGAGTTCCACGGGCAGGACGTGCCGTTCTGGAGCGACCTGGTCACCGGCGTGGAGCAGCCGCTGATCCGGAACGGCCGGATCCAGGTGCCGGAGACCCCCGGATTCGGGGTAGAGCTAAACGAAGAAGTGGCGCGAGAGTACCGCAAGCCGGGAGAGAGCTTCTTCGAGGCATGAGCGAAGAATTCGCGATCGAGGTCAACAGCCGCAGCGCCCACGTACGCTATCCCTCGCGCGTCGCGGTCGTGGAAGCCCTGGTCCGCCTTCAGGTGGGCCAGGGCGTGCCGGTGCCGGTCTGGCCGCCGCGCCGCCTGCCGCACGGCCTGCTGATCTCGGAGGTGCGCGACGGGTGGGTCAGCCTCTGGTCGCCGCTGGAAGACATGGAAGAGTGGCTGCCGCGCCTCACGGAGACGCTGGAGTGCGCCGGCGTGCTGATCGAGGTGGTGCAGAGCCGCTTCTGGATCTGCGAGCTCTTCCGCGACGGGCAGCTGCTCGGCCGCGTGGAGCTGCCGACTACCGCCATCGAGTGGGACCTGCTCCAGTCCCAGGTGGAGGCCTCGCTCGTCGCCGAGGGGGTCGCGGAGCCGTGGCGGGACGAGGCGCGCTTCGGCGCCCGCGCGGACGAGATCGCCCGCTCCGAGGAGTACCAGGAAGACATCCGCCGGCTCCAGGAAGAGCGGCCGCGGCCGGAGGAGCTGCGGCCGTTCCTGCCGCCGCACGCCAGCCTGGAGCAGGCCTGGGAGCTGCTGTTTCAGGTCGATCGGGAGGAAGCCCCGGATGCCGGCGAGGAGGCCGAGTCGCCCTACGCGGAAGACTACGCCGACGCCTTCGCCTCCTACCTCGGCATCCGCGACGCCACCTGGGACCCCCGCGCCGACGCCGACGCCCTCTCCGAAGGCGAGTACGAAGACGAAGAAGGCCTCCCGGAAGGCTGGCGAGACTTCGTAGTCCTCCCCATCACCCAGCTCCGGGTCCTGTGATTTCTTTCGACACAGAAGGACACAGAAGAACCAACAGAGGACCACAGATGGGAACCCGCAGGGACTGAACCGCCAAGACGCCAAGTGCGCAATGAGAGCGGGCGAGGTCTCGCCTCACCCGTCGTTCTGAAATCCCGGTATCTCCTCCCGAAAGCAGCCCCGAGGGGTTCCTGTCTGTGTTCCCTCTGTTGGTTCTTCTGTGTCCCTCTGTGTCAGAACAAATGAGCCTTCCCTACAGACAGATCCACCTCGACTTTCACACTTCCGAGCAGATCGTCGGGATCGGCCGGCGGTTCGACGCGGAGGCGTTCGCGCGGCGGCTGGAGGAGGCGCGGGTTAACTCCGTTACCTGCTTCTCCCGGTGTCACCACGGGCTGATCTACCACGACACCCGCTTCGAGGCGCGGCATCCCCACCTGGAGGTGAACCTGCTGCAGGAGCAGATCGAGGCGTGCCACGCCCGCGGGATCCGGGTGCCGATTTACATCTCCGTCGGCTTCGACGAGTTCATGGCGGCGAGGCATCCGGAGTGCGTGGAGGTGCAGGCGGACGGGCAGACCCTCGGCGCGCCGCTGCAGGCGGGCTGGCGCAAGCTGTGCCTGAACGCGCAGCCGTACGTCGACTACGTCTCCGAGCAGACGCAGGAGGTGCTCTCGCTCTTCCCCACCGACGGGCTCTTCTTCGACATCATCCACCAGTACCAGTGCTGCTGCCGCTGGTGTCTGGCCGGGATGCGGGAGCAGGGGCTGAACCCGGAGGTGGAGGCGGATCGGAAGCGGTTCGCCCGCGGCGTGCTCGACCGGCTCCGCACCCGGATCGCCGCGGAGGTGCGCGCGGTGGCGCCGGACTGCGACCTCTTCTGGAACAGCGGTCACGTCGACCCGAGCTTCCGCCCCGTGCTCCACACCTTCTCCCACCTGGAGCTGGAGAGCCTGCCGAGCGGCGGGTGGGGCTACGACCACTTCCCGCTCAGCGTCCGCTACGCCCGCAACCTGGGGCTGGACCACCTGGGCATGACCGGCAAGTTCCTGAAGACCTGGGCCGGCTTCGGGGAGTTCAAGAACCAGGCCGCGCTGGAGTACGAGTGCTTCACCGCCCTGGCGGAGGGGAGCAAGTGCTCCATCGGCGACCAGCTTCCGCCCCACGGGGAGCTCGACCCCGGCACCTACCAGCTCGTCGGCGCCGTCTACGCGCAGGTGGAGGCGAAGGAGCCGTGGTGCGCCGGATCCCGCGCCGTCACCGAGGTGGCGATCTTCAACCCGGCGGCGGTAGGCGCCCACGACGGCCGCGTCGACACCTCCGCCGGCGGCGCCTACCACATGTTGATCGAGGCGCACTACCAGTTCGACCTGGTCGATGCGGAGATCGACTGGTCCCGCTACCGCGTGCTGGTGCTGCCCGATAAGATCCGCCTCGACGCCGCGCTGGCGGAGAAGCTGCGCGCCTACCTGCGCGGCGGTGGCAAGCTGATTGCCTCCCACCGCTCCGGCCTCGCCGCCGGCCGGGACGAATTCGCGCTGGACGAGTTGGGCGTCCGCTACCTGGCCGACGCGCGCTTCTCCCCCGATTACGTGGTCGCCGGCCCCGAGCTGGCGGAAGGCGTGCTCCCGGGCGAGCACGTGATGTTCGACCGCGGCCTAGAAGTCGAGCCGGCGGAGGGCGCCCGCAGCCTGGCGCAGGTCTGGTGGCCCTACTTCAACCGCACCTGGGAGCACTTCTGCAGCCACCGCCACACGCCGGTGGAGAAGGAGAGCCCCTTCCCCGCCGTAGTGGCGACGGAGAGCACCGTCTACTTCGCCCACCCGATCTTCGCTGGCTACCTGCAGCACGGCTCCCGCACCTACAAGCTGCTCTTCCTGAACGCGCTGCAGCGGCTACTGCCGGAGAAGCTGGTCGAGACCGACGCCCCCACCACCGCGCACGTCACGCTGATGCGGCAGGAAGCGGAGGGCCGCACTGTCGCCCACCTGCTCCACTACATCCCGGAGCAGCGCTTCCGCGAGATCCAGACGATCGAAGAGGCGATCCCGCTGCGGGACGTCAGCCTCTCCGTCAAGCTCGACCGCGAGCCCCGCCGCGTCTACCTCGCCCCCGAAGGCACCGACCTCCCGTGGCAGTGGTCCGCCGGCCGCGCCCGCGTCACCGTCCCCGAAGTCCGCGGCCACGCGATGGTGGTGTTCGAGTGAGTTGCCGGCCCGGCAGTTGAGATTCGTGGTTTCAAACTGCCTGGAGAGTGGGTATCTATCTTAACTCGGGTACGACAAGCCGACCCGGCCTCTCCGCCGCGGACGCCAGCACAGCCCCTGCGCCGCTGGGTTACCGCGTCGGCTTCCCCTAACCGGACGAAACTCGCTCCAGGTTGGTCCCGCTGCCGAGTCTTCGTCCGTCGAGTCCTGCCCAGACGCGCGTACAGGAGACGCGAAATGCCGACTTCCGAATTCCAGCCCCGCTCGGCTAGCGACGCCGACCTTCCCCTGGAACGCGACCTCTTCCTGCGCACGCTCATTCGCGAGCTGGCCGGAACGCTCCAGGACGTCGTGGGTCTGGAAGAAGCGGCCGGCTTCGTCAGCGTGGTCGGGCAGCGTGTGGGCGACCAGATCAACGAGAGCTATAAGTCCGCGCTGCAGGTTCATCAGCTCTCGCGTCAGCAGGTCGCCGATGTACTGGTGGATTTGAAGCGACGCATCCAGGGCGACTTCTACGTGCTGGAGGAGCGGGAAGACCGCATCACCTTCGGAAACCGGACCTGCCCATTCGCGGAGAAGGTGGAGGGACGGCCGGCGCTGTGCATGATGACCTCGAACGTCTTCGGAGTGATCGCCGCGGAGAACCTGGGTTACGGGAAAGTAGTGCTCGAAGAGACGATCGCGCGAGGCGATGCCGGCTGCCGGGTCACGGTGTTCCTCCGGCCATCGGAGGAGGCGGAGGCTGCGGACGGGCGGGAGTACTTCCGGAAATAGCTTGAACGTGACCCCTGAAGAGTTCGTCGCCATTTCCCGCCTCGTCCCGGAGCCGATGTTCCTCGTCACCGGCCAGGGGGACGTCGTCGCCGCGAATAAGGCCGCCGCCCAGCGACTCGGAGTACATCCCCGCGACGTCGCCGGAAGCGCGTTTGCCAGCCTGCTCTGCGACTCCCCCGAGGTGGTGGAACGGTATCTCCTTACGTGCGCCCGCAGCGGTGACCCGATGCCCGGCTCACTCGCGCTTCGTCTACCCGGCGGGGAGGCGCTGCCGTGCCGTGCCGAGGGCGTAGTGGTGCGCCCCCGCGCTGAGGGCGCACCGGCGCTCATCGTTCTACGGCTGGTCCCGAAACACGAGTCGCCCAGCCAGTTTGCCATCGTAAGCCGCCAGGTCGCCGAGCTCAACGAGGAAATCGCGCGTCGAAAGCGCCTGGAAAGGGCGCAGCGAGAACAGCGGAATTGGCTGGAAGTCACCCTCTCCAGCATCGGAGACGGGGTGATCGCCACCGACAACGAGGGCCGGGTTCTCTTTATGAATCCAGTGGCGCAGGTCCTGACCGGCTGGCCGCAAGACGAGGCGCTGGGGCAGCCCCTGGAAGAAGTGTTCCGGATCGTCAACCACGGGACCCGCGAACCGGTGGAAAGCCCGGCCACACGCGTGCTTCGCGAAGGCCGGGTGGTGGGCCTTGCCAACGACACCGTACTGTTGAGCCGCGACGGGAGCGAGTGGCCCATCGCCGACAGCGGCGCCCCGATCCGTGACGAATCGGGGCGGATTCTCGGGGTGGTGCTGGTGTTCCTTGAGATCACCGAGCGGCAGGCGATGGAGGCGGCGCTGCGACGGCAAACCGAGGACCTGTTGAGCTCCAATCGCCGCAAGGACGAATACATCGCCATGCTAGCTCACGAGCTCCGCAATCCGCTCGGGGCGCTCAGCAACGCGGTGGTGCTGTTGGAACAGGCGGAGCGGGGGAGTCCTTCTTTTGAGCGCGCCAGGGAGGTGGTACGGCGACAGCTCCGGCACCAGGTGCGAATGGTCGATGATCTGCTGGACGTATCGCGCATCACGCGCGGGACGTTTCACCTGCGCCGGGAGTGGCTGGACCTGCGCGAGCTTTGCGCGCAGGTCGTCGAGGACCATCGGCACCGTATCGACGGAACGAGCCTGCAGCTTCGGGTCGAGCTGCCGCCCCAGCCGGTGTGGATTCTCGGCGATCCCGCGCGCCTCTCACAGGTGGTGGCGAACCTGCTCACGAATGCGGTGAAGTTCACCCCGACCGGCGGCACCGTCGATATCAGGCTGAGCGCAGAGGACGGTCGTGCGGTTCTGACCGTAAGCGATACCGGAATTGGTATTGGGTCCGAGCTCCTGCCCCGCGTCTTTGAGGCGTTCGTGCAGGGAGAGCAGAACCTGGCGCGCACGCGCGGGGGCCTGGGCCTGGGGCTTTCATTGGTGAAGGGTGTCGTCGAGCTTCACCAGGGTGAGGTGTCGGCCGCCAGCCCCGGTCCGACGCAGGGGGCCGTCTTTACGGTGTCGCTGCCGCTGGCGAGTGCCGGAGAGATGCCGGCAGCGCCTCCGCCTACTCGCCGGGCTCCGGGCGGCCCGCTGCGAGTGCTGGTAATCGACGACATTTCCGATGCGGCGGAAACAATGCGGGACATGCTGGAGCTGTGGGGGCACACGGTCGAGACCGCCCTCGGCGGCGCAGAGGGCGTGGACACCGCGCGACGCTTCCGCCCGCACGTGGTCATCTGCGATCTCGGCCTGCCGGCGATGGACGGATATGCCGTGGCTCGAACGCTGAAAGGCGACCCGCGGACCGCCGGCATCCCACTCCTCGCGCTTACCGGCTACGGGGGCGACGAGGCGCGCCGCCGCTGCCGGGAAGTCGGCTTCGCCGCTCACCTGACGAAGCCGGTCGACGTAGCGCTCCTCCGCCGCCTCCTGGACGAGGTGGCCGCCTCTCCCGATGAATAGGCCGTGCCACCTATCCTGGCTGACCGGGTCCACTGAAGCCGAAGAGAACTCTCTACCGCGTTGCGGGCGGTAGTCTACTTCGCGGTCATCCAATCGCGGGCGATGCCGGCTTCGGCCTTGAGAGGTACCCGAAGCTCCAGGGCGCGCTCCATCTCTTCGCAGACGAGGGCGGCGTGCTCCTGCGCCAGGGCCTCCGGCGTCTCGAAGACCAGCTCGTCGTGGATCTGGAGCAGCAGGCGGAGCGGGCGATCTTCCCGCTCCACGCGGCGCTGCACGTTCACCATCGCGATTTTGATCAGGTCCGCGGCGCTGCCCTGAACCACCGAGTTGATCGCCAGCCGCTCCCCCAGCGCGCGCATGGTGCGGCTGGGAGCGTGGATCTCCGGAATGGCGCGGCGGCGGCCCAGGATGGTGCTGACGTAGCCGTGATCGGTCGCCTGGCACACGCACTGGTCGAGGAACTGCTGGATGCCGGGGAAGCGCCCCTGGTACTCCGCGATGAGCTGCGCCGCAGCGCCGACGTCGAGCCCCTCGATGCGGCGGGCGAGACCGAACGGCGTGACGCCGTAGATGATGCCGAAGTTGATCGTCTTGGCGTGCCCGCGCTGCTCCCGCGTCACCTCTTCCGGGCGGACCCCGAATACCTGCGCGGCGACCGCCGTGTGGATGTCTTCCCCATTCAGGAAGGCGGCGAGCAGGCCGGGGTCTTCGCTCAGGTGCGCCAGGACGCGCAGCTCCACCTGGCTGTAGTCCGCGCAGAGCAGCAGGTGGCCTTGCGGAGCGTGGAACGCCTTGCGGACCTGCCGGCCCTGGTCGCTGCGGACCGGGATGTTCTGCAGGTTGGGACCGTGCGAGGCGAGGCGGCCGGTGGCGGTGACGAGTTGGTGGAAGGTGGTGTGGATGCGACCGCTGCGGGAGTCGACCGAGTCGCGCAGGTTCCCCAGGTAGGTGTTGATCAGCTTGGCGAGCTGGCGGTACTCGATGATCAGGCGCGGCACGCTCGTCCGCGGGTCATTCCGGTCTTCCTGCGCGGCGAGCTTCTCCAGCACCTCGATGTCGGTGGAGCGGCCGGTCTTCGTCTTCTTGCCGGAGGTGAAGCCGAGGCGGTCGAAGAGCACCTCGGAGAGCTGCTTCGGGGAGTCGAGCTGGAACTCGCACCCGGCCAGCTCCTGCACCTTCACCCGCAGCGCGTCGACGCGGATGCCGAGGTCGGCACCCTGGCGCTGCAGCTCCTCCGGGTCGCAGAGGATGCCGCACTCCTCCATCTCCGCCAGCACCACGGAGAGCGGGGCCTCTACCTCGCGCATCAGCCGCGCCAGGCCCAGCTCTTCCAGCTTCCCTTCCAGCAGGCGGCAGAGCCGCAGGGTGATGTCGGCGTCCTCGGCGGCGTAGGGGGTGACCCGGTCGAGCGGGACGGCGTCGATCGTCCCCTCTTTCTTCTCGCCCAGCAGGTCGGTCAGCGGGATCATCCGGTGGCGGAGCAGGCTCTCCGCCAGGTGGTCCAGCTTGGTCGACTTCGACGGGTCGAGGAGCTGGCTCGCCAGCATCGAGTCGAGCACCACGCCGCGCAGCCGCACGCCATTGCGCCGCAGCACGCGGGCGTCGAACTTCACGTTGTGCCCGCACTTCGGCAGGGTGGGGTCTTCCAGCAGCGGGCGCAGCGCGTCGAGCACCGTCTCCGTATCGAGGTGCGTCTCCGGCTCCGGCGAGCGGGTCGGCACGTAGACGCCGTGCCCCGCCTCCCACGCGAAACTGAGGCCGCAGAGCTGCGCGTCCCGCTCCAGGCCGGTCGTCTCCGTGTCGACCGCCACCAGCGGCTGCGCGCGCAGCGTCCGGACCAGCTCCGCCAGCGCCGCGGCGGTGGTGACCGCCTCGTAGCGACCGCTCTCCGCCGTCTCCAGCTCCCCGGCCGGCTCCTCCGGCGCGGTGGCGGCGAGGAACGCCTCCGCCGCGGCGACCCGCGCGTGGCGGCGCGCCTCGTCCTGGAAGCGGTTGAAGCCGAGCTCCTGGAAGAGCGGGATCAGGCGCTGCGGCTCCAGCGGGCGCACGCGCAGCTCTTCCAGCGTGCAGGGGAACTCCGGATCGCAGCGGAGCGTCACCAGCTCCCGGCTCAGCGGCGCCTGCGCGCGGAACGCCTCCAGGTTCTCCCGCCGCTTGCCCTTCAGGCTCTCCAGCCCGGCGAAGATCCCCTCCAGCGTCCCGAACTGCTTCAACAGCTCCGCCGCCGTCTTCGGACCGATCCCCTGGGCGCCGGGGACGTTGTCGACCGAGTCACCGGTCAGCGTGAGGTAATCGACCACCTGCTCCGGCGTGATCCCCCGCTTCTCCAGCAGCCCGGCGACGTCGAGCGCGGTGTCGGTGTGAACGTCGAAGAGGCAGACGCGGTCGCAGAGAAGCTGCTCCAGGTCCTTGTCTTTAGAGACCAGCCGTACGTGGAGGTCCGCGCACTCCGGGTCGTCCAGCACGCGGCGGGTCACCGTGGCGATCACGTCGTCCGCCTCCAGCCCCTCCTTGAGCAGCACCGGAATGCCCCACGCCTCCATCAGCTCGTGCAGGCGCGGCACCTGCGCCATCAGGTCGTCCGGCGCGGCGTCGCGGGTACCCTTATACTCACTGTAAAGCTCGTCGCGAAAAGTACGGCCCGGAGCGTCCCACACCACCGCCAGGTAGTCCGGCCGGTACTGCTCCAGCAGCTTGAAGAGCATCCCGGTGAAGCCGAAGAGCGCGTGGGTCGGCTCCCCCGTCACCGGGCTGCGCATGCCGCCGCGGATGGCGTAGTAGGCGCGGAAGAACTGGGCGTATCCGTCGATCAGGTAGAGGGTGCGAGACATTCTTTGGAAGGCTAAAGGCAAAAGGCTAAAGGCAAAAGCCCGAACCTGGGCGGCGGGGGGAACGCATTCGGCGGGCACTCTTAGCTTAGTCGGGTGGTGGAGGGGAGTCGCCGTATGGCAGCATCGGGAAACAACGGTGGGAGCGGCGTGCGGGCCGCGCTGCTGTGGCTCCGCAGTCTCGTGTGGCGAACCGGTCTCACCGTGTGGCGCTTCCCGCTGCAGGCCGTGCTCGCAAGATGCCTGCTCGTCCTCCCCGTCTTGTTCCTGGCGGCGATCATCTCCCCCATCTTTGTCGGAGTCGGCCGCAGCTCTCATCGCCCTCACTGCCAGCGAAATCTGAAAGTGATCGGCGTGGCGCTGCAGATGTACGCGCAGGACTACGACGACCGGCTGCCGAGCTTTACGGATGGTTCGGTGGACCTGCGCGCCGCGATAGACCCCTACCTGAAGGACCCGCGCATCTGGGACTGTCCCGAGACCCGTGACCGGGAGTCGCGCCGCCGCCCCGTCTACTACGGCTACAACTATCTCGCGCTGGCGCCCGGTGGGCTCGGGATCGAGCTCGAAGGTGTGGATCGGCCGCAGGATCTGCTGGTGATGGCGGATGCGAATGGCCCTGGACTCATCCCCACGGCACTGGAGGATCGTTACGCGGGCACTCCGCCCGAATACCGGCATAAGGGCGGCGCGGGCTGCCTGTGGCTGGATGGTCACGTGCGGTGGACGAGGCCGGTGCAGCTCGAGAAGCGGTTCGGAGACACCGGCACGCTCCGCGACTTCCCCTACTGGTGGCCGCGAGCCTCGCGGCACGCGCAATCCACCTCCAGAGCCGAGGAGGCGCGTCGATGAGCGCGCGGCGGAGCGACGGCGGCCATCTTCGAGCGGTGTTCCTCTGGCTGCGCGGGCAGGCCTGGCGGCTCGGTACAGGGGTGTGGTGGCTGTGCGGTCTTCGGATACCAGTGAATTGGGTAGCCGGGGGCGGGTTGTGTGTGGCGTTCCTCGGCTCGCTCCTGTTCCCGACGATTAATTACCCACGACCTGCGGCGCGTCGCGCGGCGTGCCAGTCGAACCTGAAGCAGCTCGGGATGGCGATCTCCATGTACGTGGAAGACCACGACGGCCGCCTGCCCGACCTGCCGCCCGGCCCGCCCGGCCCGCCCGACCTCCGGCCACTCCTATCCAAGCACCTCACGAACCCGGGCATCTGGCTCTGCCCGGAACACGGCCTCGACAATGATGCCGCGCGCCACGGTGTGAGCTACGGCTACAACCACCTGGGATTGGCGGGGAACGGCACGGGCCTGCGGGTGAGCGAGATCGCCACCTCGAAGGATCTGCTGGTGCTGGTCGATTCCGGCGGCCCGCGGGCGGTGCCGCACGGCCTCCGCCCCGGCACCCCGCCCGAGTACCGCCACGAGGGCCGCGCGAACGTCCTCTGGCTGGACGGTCACGTGAAGAGCCTCTCGCCCGCCGATGTCGAGGCACGGGCCGGCGCCGCCGGCGCTTTGCGCGACTTCCCCCACTGGAGCCCGCAACCAAAGCACTCGATCCGGTGAGTGGCCTCGACCGCCGGCGCCCATCTCAGCTGGTGGCATAGGGGCGTCCGGAGGACGCGTGGCCGCAGGCCGGCGGTCGCGAGGTACTTCCAGTGCCTCGCGACCGCCGGTGCGGCCCCGAGCCCCGGTCGGCAAAGCCGCTACCGCATCGAGCTATCCGTACGGCTGGATCAGCCGCAGACCTTCGATCGCGCCGAACGTCTCCGTCTCCCGTGTCACCAGCGGAATCTCGTGCGCCAGCGCGGTGGCGGCGACCAGCGCCTGCAGGGCGGTGAGGCCGCTCGGCAGCGAGTGATCGAGCAGGAGCTGGACCGCGTTGGACGAGGCCATCGGGCCGAGGGAGAGGACGGCGTACGCCTGCACGAAGCGCTTCACCCGGCGCTGCTCTTCCGGCGTGCGCGCGCCCTGGAGCAGCTCCAGGTAGGTCGCCGTGGCGAGGCGGATTTCGACTGGCGGCTGCTGGAAGAAGTCCACCGCCTCCGGAAGGCCGAGGGCGAGGTCGACGCAGACGTCGGTCGCCACCACCGCGGGCTGCTTGAACGTCTCCAGGCGGATGCTCACTGCGCCCCTCCCTCATCCGCGCCCTTCCACATCCCGGCGATCGCCTCCCAGCCGGCCGGAATGTCGCCTTCCGCCGGACCGGTGTCGGTCGCGAGCACCGCGTGTCCGCGCTCCGCCTTGAGCCACGCCACCGACTGCGGCGCCGGCTGCCGCGGGGAGAAGGTCCCCAACTCCGCCAGCGGCGTCCGCCCGCCGGACAGCTCCCGTGCCAGGCGCGCCTGCTCCGCCGCCGGGAGCGCCTTCGCCTGGCGCGCCACCTCGTCGTAATCCGCCATTCTGTCTCCTTCCACCGATCCCCGGCAGTGCCGCGGGCGCGGCCGGCTGCCCCGTGCATGATCCGGTACCCGGGCCCCCAGGCGCAACCTGTCGGTCGCCGACGCGGTCACGCGTCACTCAACCCCACTCCGGGTATAGCCCAAAGCGAGGAGCGCGGCCGCCGGTGCGGAAGCGCTCCGGAATTGATGTACGGAGGAGGAGACGCAATGCTGCACGTACTGGTGCTGCGGGACGAAGAGTGTGCCTCGTGCGACGAGGTCCGCGAAGAGCTGGATGGATTGAAGAGTGAGTTTCCCGAGATGAGAATTCGAGAGCGCGTGCTCGACCAGGAGCCGGAGCTCGCCGGCCGCCTCGGCGTGGTGGCGACCCCCGCCGTAGTGGTCAACAACCAGCTCGCCTTCCAGGGGCATCCGGAGCGTGACTTCCTGGTGAACTACCTGCGCAACGTGCAGGCGGGTCTGCACGACGACCCGACCGCCTACCCTCCGGACGACGAGCGGGATCCCGAGGCTCGCGGCCAGGAAGCGACCGGCTCGCAGGATGCGGCCTGGCGCGGCAGCGGCCGGCGCCCCTCGTTCGGCTCCAGCCCCGGCGGACGGCATTAGCCCTGCGGACCGAGACAGAGAGACGGAGAGATTGAGAGACCGAGGGATTCCGAGCCTCTACCTGCGGTGGGTGAGAAGAGCCGCACGGAAGAGGATCCCTCTGTCCCTCTGTCCCTCTGTCCCTCTGTCCCTCTGTCCCTCTGTCCCTCTGTCTCTCCGTCTACAGTGAGGACTGTGCTTCCGCACAGCGAGGGATGCGCGCTGCCTCGTGCGGGCGGGGCTGCTGCCGCGGTACGATCTCCTCAGTAGATCTTTCAAGCTGGCTCGCACGAGCCGCTGTCCGCCGAAGGAGCGTCCCATGCGCAATCGAGCCCTCGCCGTGATCGGACTGGTAGCCTGTCTCTCCGGCTCGGCCGGATTCTTCGGGGGCCGCGCGCTCGCCGCCGCGGAGCCGAAGTCGCACTACGAGAGTGACGTCGCCGACCTCGACCGCACCGAGAAGTACCTCTGCGGCCATCTCTCCACCGCGGTCCAGACGCTGAAGCGGATCGCTTCCGAGACGACTCCCGAGAATGCGGAGACCGAGAAGCAGGCACGCGAGACGGCGATCGGTGCGGCGCTTCAGCCGTTCCAGGAAGACAGCTTCATCCTGCTGCTCCAGACCCACTTCCTGGCGCTCGACAACCTGGCGGACAAAGGCGGAGAGCCGGTAGAGCAGTTCCTCAAGCAGGCGCTCTACCCCAAGCTGGAGCTCACCCCCGAAGAGGTGCTGAAGCACCGGGAGTCGAGCGGCCTGGGCCACGGCGGGCTGATCCTGGCCCACCTGGTGGCGCGCATCTCCAAGACCCCGGTGGAGAAGGTGCTGGAGGACAAGAAGAACCGCGCCTGGCCGGAGGTGATGCGCCTGCACAAGGTCACGGCCGGGCAGATCGGTTTCGCTCTGGAAGACAAGTAGCCGTTTGCGTTATGATTCTGTCCAACCGGCGCGGAGCGTCCCCTAACCGGGGTCTGCTCCGCGTTTTTTTGGCAGGACGCCGGCGGTATTCCCTAGAAGCTGGCGGTAGGTGCTTGAGATTCGCCGCTCCGCAGGAATAATGGGAATGGTTCGCCGGTGAGGATCGATCGTCGAAGGAGTGACACTGCCGTGCGGGTCGGGTAGCGGCCCCAGCGGCGCACTATGATTACCGGGTTTTACCTGTTCGCGGCCTTTCTGCTGGTGCTGCTCAACGGCTTCTTCGTCGCCGCGGAGTTCGCGCTGGTGAAGGTCCGCTCCACTCGCATCGCGGAGCTCGCGAGCGAGGGAAAGCCGACCGCGCGGATGGCGCTCCACGCGGTCAACCATCTCGACGCCTACCTCTCGGCGACCCAGCTCGGCATCACCCTGGCGAGTATCGGTCTCGGCTGGATCGGCGAGCCGGCGCTGGCGGCCCTGATGGAGCCCGCCTTCCACGCGCTGCACGTGCCGCCGGGACTGCTGCACCCGCTGTCGTTCTTCCTGTCGTTCGCCATCATCTCCGCGCTGCACATCGTGCTGGGAGAGCTGGCGCCGAAGTCGTGGGCGATCCAGCGGCCGGAATCGCTCTCCCTGGCGATCGCCTACCCGCTCCACTGGTTCTTCTGGCTCTTCCGCCCGGCCATCTGGCTCCTGAACGGCCTCGCGGGGATGGTCCTGCGCCTTTTCCGCATCTCGCCGGCTACCGAGCACGAGCTGGCGCACACGGAAGAAGAGCTGCGGATGATCCTCACCGCCTCCGGCCAGAGCGGGGTGCTGAAGGACAGCGAGGTGAGCCTGGTCCAGCATGTCTTCGAGTTCGCGGACAAGGTGGCGCGCGACATCATGGTGCCGCGGGTCGACATGACCTACCTCGACACCACGTGGCCGCTGGAAAAGAACCTGCGGATCGCCCGGTCGCACACCTTCACCCGGTACCCGCTCTGCGAGGGGGACACCGACCACGTGCTGGGGATGGTCCACGTGAAGGACCTGATCCGCGTCACCTCCGGCGAGGTCTCGATCGAGGACGTGCGGCGGGACGTGCTGTTCGTGCCGGAGAACAAGCCGATCGACCTGCTCCTGCGTGAGTTCCAGTTCCGCAAGATCCACATGGCGATCGTGGTGGACGAGTACGGCGGCACCGCCGGCATCGTGACCCTGGAAGACGTGGTGGAGCAGATCGTCGGTGAGATCTACGACGAGGACGAGGAAGACCGGCCGGAGGTCCAGCGCCTCGACACCGACCGGTTCGTGGTCGACGGTAAAGTGCCGCTGATCGACCTCAAGGCGGAGCACGACCTCACCATCCCGCAGAACGGCGCAGAGACGGTGGGCGGCTGGATCCTGGACCACTTCGGCGGCATCCCGACCGCCGGAGCCACCCTCGACGCCGACGGCCTCCGGCTGGAGGTGCTCGAGATGGAGGGCCAGCGCGTGCGGAAGGTGCTGATCGAGCGCCTGCCGGTCCCTACTGCGGAGGAGTCGGTGGTCTGACGCAGGCTTCAGTTGCAGGTTGGCCGGTTACCGGTTCGCAGGACGGGTCTCGAGTAGGCCCCATTCGAAACCTGTAACCTGCCAACCCACACACGCACCCGCAGAGTTCACTCTGCACCGCCTCGTCTCCTGGACACGCGGAGTTCTCCCGCCCCTCCGGGGCGGGTCTATTGGGCCGACGTGAGTCCGGGGGCTGCGCTGCGCTGGCCCCCGGCTATCCTCTCGCGCCCCTCCGGGGCGCCGCCGCACCCCAAGATGGATCGCCGGCAGTTGACTGCCGGCGGAGCCAACCGCGGAGTTCACTCCGCACCGCAGCTCCCTGTCTCCCTGTCTCCCTGTCTCCCTGTCTCCCTGTCTCCCTGTCTCTCTGTCTCTCTGTCTCTCTGTCTCTCCGTCTCTCCGTCTCTCTGTCCCCGAAGGTCCCTCCGTCTCAGAGAGCGTCACGCGCCCCGCCAGGCCTCGACTTCCGCGGCGAAGCGCTCGATCTCCTCCACGCTGGTGAGAGCGCCGAGCTCCAGGTGGTACTCCCGCGCCTCGCGCGGCTCCAGGTACTGGAGCCGGCCCGCTTCTCGCTCCGCAACGCGGCCCAGCGGCAGGCAATTCGCGGGCTCCATGCCGACCACGTAGTTGCGCTGGCCCATCATCTTCCACTGCGTGTACTGCGGCAGCTCGTTCCGGTTGAAGCGGACGTAAACCCCGAAGCCGAGCGCCCGGTTTACAATCGCGGTGCCGGTGGAGCCGTCCGGCGCGGCGCCCAGCTCGTGGAAGTAGGCCTTCTCGTGATAGCCCGGAATCGGCGGGTCGAGCTCGCAGGCGCGCTCCCGGCCCTCCTCCGCGGCGGCGTCTCGAGGGGTGATCCGCCGGGAAGGCGCCAGCAGTTCGGAGCCTTCGTCGACCGCCGGGAAGCCGATGTTGATGTGGTAGAGCAGCATGTGCTCGGCCCGGTCGTAGCCGGCGTTCTCCACCCGGTCCCGCACCCGCAGGCAGTTGCTCCCGAGCGTGGTGCTGATCTCCCGGTGGAGGATCAGGTTTTCGCCGAAGACGAGGCCTTCCTGGCACTTCCCGCGCACCCAGATGCGGTAGTCGTCCCCCTCCCACTCCGCGTCCGCCCAGACGTTCTTGGCGGGCGTGTGGGAGATGTAGCCGTGGAGGCCGAGGTCGCGCGGTCCGAGCCGCGCGGGGCCCGCCTGCGGATCGTGGCACGGCGCGCCGGCCCAGTTCAGGCCGCACGTCATCAAGAGCCCGCCGTAGAAGGAGCGGAGCCACCCCAGCCCCTCCGGCTCGAACCGCGACGGGTGCGCGTCCTCCGTCAGGGAGCGCCAGTTCATCGGGCGGCCGGCCCACTCGCAGTGGGAGATGTCGAGGCCGCGGTCCAGGAGCACGGTGAACGCCAGCCCGCTGCCGGTCCGCACTTCCGCCGCGCGGACCCCTCGCTCCTTGCCGTCCGCCAACTCCACCTGCCGCACGCCCGCGACCTGCAGCAGGTCTCCCGTGCGCTGCTCCAGATCCTCGCGGGTCCATTCCCGTCCCCAGAGTCGTGGCATCTGTCCGTCCTCCGTTAGCGTGTAGCGTTTAGGGGGTAGCGTGTAGGTCTGTGGCGGCGGGGTTTATGCCGTCCGGACGCCGGGCCCTGAAGGACCCGGCTGTCTCTCCAGAAAGCACCCTGAAGGGCGCTGCTCACCCGAAAGTAGACCCGGTGGACGCTGAGCCAGCCTGCTTTAGCGGGCTTTCCATAACAGGCCAGCCGGGTCCTTCAGGGCCCGGCGCTGCAGGACCGGCGAGCTCCCTCGTCTCAGAAGCGGCGTCCGACCACGGCCTGCCAGGGGAGATCCGGGGCGAGGACCCGCTCCGGACGGCCCGCCGCCTTCAGGACCGCCTCCGCCGCCAGGTAGCCGCTGCGGACCGCTGCCTCCATCGTGGCGGGCCAATCGTTTCGGACCCAGTCTCCGGCGAGGAAGAGGTTCCGCACCGGCGTCTCCGTGGTGGGGCGCATGCGATCGATTCCGGGTACCACCGAGTAGGTGGCCCGCGCCTCTTTGATGACGGCCGACTTCACCACCCTGGCGCCGGCGGTGCCGGGGAAGGCGTCCCGCACTTCCCGCTCCGCCTCGGCGAGGATGTCGCGGCGCTGGCTGCGGAGCCAGCCTCGCGAGGCGCTCACCACCAGGCCCATGTAAGTGCCCGCACCCGGCCGGCCGAAGTCCTCGGTCTTGTTGAACATCCAGTGGATCGGTCGATCGAGCAGCGCCGCGTGCGGAAGCGCGGTGACGGTGCGGTCCCACCAGAGGTGCACGGCGCTGATCGGGGTTGCCTCCATCCCTTCCCACTGGCGGAAGAACGGCTCGCTCCGCACCGGCTCCGGCAGCAGCTCCGCCACTCCGTCGAACGGGACCGCGCTGACCACGTAGTCCGCCGCGAGGGTGCCGTCCGCCAGCCGCACGCCGCCGACGCCCCGCTCGCCGACTTCCAACCCCCGCGCGGAGCTCCGGAAATGGACCTCGGCCCCCTTTGCGCGCAGCGCGTCGACACACGGGTCGTATAGCTCCCGCAGCGGTACGCGCGGCACGCCCATCTCGTAGGCGGTCGGGTGGCCGAGGAAGCCCTGGCGGAAGACCTGGAAGGCGTAGCGGGCGCTGCACCGCTCCGGCTCCTCATTGAGCGCACTCACCAGGATCGGCCGCCAGAAGCGGGCGATCGCCCGCTTCGTCTGGCGCGTGGAGCGCAGCCAGTCCGACATCGGGGCGTCCGGCTCCGGAGCGGGGCGGTGGAGCATCGACATGAAGGCGTTGGCAATCGCCCACTTGTCGGCCGGGGAGAGAAACCGCAGGCGGAAGAAGGAGGGCATCAGGTGGAAGGGTGCCGGCAGCCGGCTCCCTCCGAGCACCGACACGCGCCCGCCGGGCTCCAGAAACCGGAGCCGGCCGGTCCAGCGGACGCGGTCTTCCACGCCGGCGTCCCGGTAGAACCGGAGGAGGTTGGTGCAGCAGCGCATCAGCACGTGCTGGCAGTTGTCGACCACCTCGCCGGTCTCCTGGGCTTCGTAGGACGAGGCGCGGCCGCCGGGGATCGACTTCCGCTCCAGCACCGTGACCCGGAATCCACGGCCGGCCAGCGCGGAAGCGGCGGCGAGGCCTGCCAGGCCCGCGCCGAGGACTACGACGTGCCGTGCGCCGCTTGCCGGGACACCAGTCTGGACTGCCACCATGCCTCCGTCGCGATCCACAGCTTCTTCCAGGTCGGCACCCGCGCGCGCCGGGAGAAGACGTCGTACTCCTGCGCCACGATCCGCTCCAGGATGCCGCCGTAAATCCGCCGCATCGCCCGCAGGCAAGGGCGGCTGTCCGCATCGACCAGCTCCACCAGCGGCGCCGAGCGGTCGTAGTAGTCGCGCGCTCGCTCTACCTGGAACCGCATCAGCTCCCGGAACGCCGCGTTATCCACCCCACCCCGCAGCTCCGCCTCGGTGTAGCCGAAGCGCCGAAGATCTTCCTGCGGCAGGTAGACGCGCCCCATCTCCGCGTCCTCGCGCAGGTCGCGCAGGATGTTCGTGAGCTGGAACGCGATCCCGTTGCTCTCCGCCAGCTCCAGCGCGCGCCGGTCCGAGAAGCCGAAGACGTGGATGCAGACCAGCCCCACCACCGACGCCACCAGGTAGCAGTAGCGGTAGGTCTCGTCGAACGTCTCGAAGCGGCGCGGGCGGAGGTCCATCTCCGTCCCGTCGATCACCTCGTGGAAGTAGCGCGCGGGAATCCCGTAGCGCCGCACGGCGTCGTGGAACGCCGGAAAGACGGGGCTCTCGCCGTAATCTCCGGAAAGGGCGCGATCCAGCTCCCCGCGCCACTCCGCCATCCGCTTCGCCGCCTGCTCGCCGCCGTCATCGGAGACGTCGTCCGAGTAGCGCATGAAGGCGTAGATGGCGCACATGGCCGCCCGCTTCGGCGCCGGGAGGCAGAGGAACGAGTAGTAGAAGTTCCGCGCCTCCGTGCGGGCAACCTGAATGCAGTGGCGGTAGCTCTCGTCGACAGAGTAAGGCATCGGCGGGGATCTGCGCGGAAAGCACGCGCCGCGGGACCGGAAATCGTATCGCAGATCGGCTGTGGCGGCGGGATGCCAGCGATCTCGTGGCTTACGGGTCTCGCGGTATCCATCCGGGTAGTTGCCACGGCTCGGGTGTGGACCGTCACCGCGAAAAGCACGCGACATCTCGCTTGCTCCCAACGACCTACACCGCAATACCTTGAAAGGGCGAGACTTCGGCGACATTCCCCTGTCGGGGAAACGGTGGCAAGTGTCACACGCGATACGGTCAGTGCACCCGGGGCGCAGCGTAGGTTCTGCCGGTGAGGACGAGCGGCCCCTCACGTGCCCCTACCCCAATCATCCTGAGCCGCAGGCACGGCGCAGGCCGGCCACCCCTGAAGAAACGGGATGGTCGCCCCACCGAGCACGGTCCTCCACTCCGATCGAGGTGCCTTTCACCGAATTTGTCATTCTGAACGCAGTGAAGAATCTCGGCAGCCGTGTTGGTCCGGAGCACGCATTCCCGTGACGAGGGATCGGCCTGGCGGGGCGCTCCCGAACGCAGGGCTCATCGTGCTCCCCGAGACTTGAGTGACGTAGATCCTTCCCTGCGGTCAGGATGACCACCGGGGGCGGAGCTGTGCTCACGCTGGGTTGACGCCGCTCCGATGGCGCTGGCTCGCGGCGGGAGTTTCTTGAGAACGTCAGTGAAGGATCTCGGCAGCCGGAAGGGAACGGAGTACGCAGGCGGGTGACGCGGACTCTGCTGCCGGTACCCTTCCACGCGCGAGGCCTCCCGCTCCGGCGCGAAGTAGGCGACGTAGATCCTTCAGTGCCTTCAGGATGACTGGGGTGGGAAATCGAAGGCGGCCGAGCTATTCACGCCCTTCCCGAGCCCCGGACGGCGGCAAATCTCGCCTGCGCCACCGGCGGCGTAACTTGACAGCGCGCGATACTTGCCACCGCACTCCACATCCCATACCGGAAGCCGAATCCCTTACGCCGAAAGGAACTACTCGCTCGGTTCGGTATCTGGAGTGCGAATGCTTGCCTCCAGTACGGGGGGCTTGCTTTCGCGCCCCGCACTAGCGGGGCTCCCGCGGTCGTCCCCCACGTCACTAAATGTAGAGTGCGTCGTTCGTGCGACGAAGGCAACTCGCGGCAGCCGGTCGCGAGTTACGCCCCGCCCCCGTCTCGCGCGGCGTAGAGGCGCTCGACGGCATCCTTGATCGCCTGTCCTTCCAGGCTCGGCTCCGCGGCGACGAGCGCCCGGACCTCTTCCGGCGTGCGGCGCTTCAGCGGCCACGGCTCCAGGCGGCTCATCCGGAGCGCCAGGCGGGCGGCGACTGCGGCGGCTTCGCGGAGGTCGTTCAGGACCACCTTGTCCAGCGTGTCGTGGGCGGTGTGGTCGTAGCCCCGGCCGGTGTTGGCGGCGTGCGGGTCCCCCATCATGGCGGTGGGAACGCCGGACTGGAAAAACGGAAAGTGGTCCGAGAAGGCGCTGGTCCGCTGCCCCACCGGCAGCTCTACCGCCATCTCCTTCTCCCACTCGCGGAAGACCGGATCGAGCTCCGGCCAGCGGTTGACCACCAGCCCCTTCCGGTTCGCGCCGCCGGCGGCATCCAGGTTGAGCATGAACCGGATGCGGTCCAGCTCGTCCGCGTGCTGCGTGACGTAGCGCCAGGCGCCGATCAGGCCGGTCTCCTCGACTCCGAACTCCACGAAGCGAATCCCGCAGCCGACCGCCTGCGCCGCGTGCTGCGCCAGGACGCGCGCGGCCTCCAGCACGGCAACCGAGCCCGAGGCGGGGTCGTGCGCGCCCTGGGCGATGTCGTGGCCGTCGTAATGGCAGCCGACCAGCACCCACTCGTCGGGGTGGGTCCGGCCGGGGAGCTCCCCGACCACGTTCCAGGAGGTCGCCTTCCGGCTGCGATCGGTCGTCTCCACCCGCAGCGTCAGCGGCCCGTACCGTCGCTCCAGCCGGAGCAGCAGCTCGCCCGCCTCTTTCCCGATCGAGACGCCGGGGATCAGCGCCTCGCGGTCGCTCGCGATGCTGCCGGTCTCCGGGCCGTAGCCGGGATACTGGCTCATGTAGAGGAAGACCGCGGCTCCGCCCAGGACCGAGCGCTGGTACTTCTCGGAGCGGTGAATGGTGCGCCCTACCCCGCGCGGCGGCGTGGTGCCGACCATCGCCACCGCTCCGGTGAGCCGGCCGGCGACCGCCTCGAACTCGGCCGGCGCGCCGTCGCCGACCCAGACGAGCGGCGCTTCGACTACCGCGGGAGGGCACATCGGCAGCGAGATACAGGGGAGCTCCCGCTCCACCGGCGTAATCACGCGCAGCGAAGCCGGCCCCCGCTCCCAGCCGACGTAGTCGAACGGCTCGCGCCGCACGTTCGCCAGGCCGTACTCCGCCAGCTTCCGCTCGAACAGCTCCGCCGCCAGCCGCTCCCCCTCCGATCCGGCCCAGCGCGATCCGAAGTCGTCGCAGAGCACCTCCAGGTTATCCATCACCTCTCGCGAGGTGTAGATGTCGCCGACGAGGGCGCGGTCGATGGAGAGCAGCGGATTCGGCATACGGTTCCGGTTTGCGGAGTGGAAGAGCGGGTTCGGAGGCCGACCCCTGATCCCCGGCCCCTGTTCCCTGGTTACAGCTCGCGGATCTCGATGTTGCGGAAGTCGACCGGGTCGCCGTGGCTCGGGAAGCCGATCAGCCCCTTGCGCGTGCGCTTCGCGAGCGGGAGGGTGCCCTTGCCGAACGAGTTCCCGAAGTCGTCCAGGTTGACGTCGTGGATCTTGACGCCGTTCAGGTGGATCACCAGGTGCGGGCCCTGCGCGCGGATCACGTACTGGTTCCACTCCCCCGCCGGCTTGTGCGCCCGCTCCAGCGGGGCCGCGTGGGTGTAGATCGAGCCGTTGCGGTGGTCCGGCTTGAGGTTGGCGTAGCGCGGAGAATCGTCGTCCAGGATCTGGATCTCCATGCCGTCCGTGGAGGGCCAGCCGCCGCGGGGGAACCGGATGCCGACCCCGGTATTCCCGTGCGTCGGCACCCGGTACTCCAGCCGCAGCTCGAAGTCGCCGTACTCCTTCTCGGTAGCCAGGCAGCCGCCGCCGCGTCCGGTGCAGGTGATCATCTCCCCGTTCGCCTTCCACTTGGAGAGGTCACCCTGCACGGCGTGCCAGCCGGAAAGGTCCTTGCCGTTGTAGAGGCGCTGCCAGCCCTCCTCCGCAGCGGTGGCCGCGAAGGAGAAGAGGCAGCAGCCGGCCGCCGAGGCGGCCGAGGTGAGGAAGTGGCGGCGGTTCATGCGGAGTCTCTCTAAAGCTCGCGGATCTCGATGTTTCGGAAGTCGACGCGGTCGCCGTGGCTCTGCAGGCCGACGTGGCCGCGGCGCGGGCGCTCGGCGAGCGGCTTGTGCCCCCCCTCGCCCTTGGTGAACTCTTCCACGTTGATCTTCTGGATCTCTTTGCCGTTGAGCCGGACGGTGATGTTCGGGCCCTGCGCACGGATGACGTACCGGTTCCACTCGCCGGGAGCCTTGGACGCCTTCTCCTTCGCCGCGGACTGGTAGTAGATGCCGCCGTTGTACTGGGCCGGCTGCAGGTCCTTGTACTGTGGAGCGGCGTCGTCCAGGATCTGGATCTCCATACCAACGTGGGCGGGATCGCCCTGGGCCGGGTAGCGGATACCGACACCGCTATTGCCGCCGGGGCCGATCCGGTACTCCAGGCGGAGAATGAAGTCGCCGTACTCCTTGTCGGAAGTCAGCCAGCCGCCGCCGGGCGCCACGCAGGAGAGCAGCTCCCCATTCGCCTGCCACGCTTCCAGCTTGCCGTCCTTCGCGTGCCAGCCGGAGAGATCCTTGCCGTTGTAGAGCTTGGTAAACCCGCGGCCCTCCTGGGCGTTCGCAGCGCCGAAGCCGGCGGCAAGCAGCAAGCCGGCCGCGCCGGCGAGGAAGAATCGTCGTTCCATTCAGGCTCCACTCCAGATCGGGCGCACTACTGCGCGGAGAGTCTTTCCGCGCGAACGGCGGTTTTCCCTGTTTGGAGAGTCGATTGAGGAGGATGGGCCGCTTCGGCGGGGATGGCGTATTCCGTATTCCGTATTGCGTAGCGGCGGGCTCACACCGCTTCGCGGGAAATCCTGCCGGGCGAGGCGCTGTCTCCGGGCCTCTCACCGCCGCCAGAGACTGGTTGAACCCGGCGGCACGCCCGCGGCCCGGCGGTGTTCGCGCAGGGACTCCCGCCCCGCGTCTCCAACGGGGCTACCACTGCGGATCGCCAGGAGCGCCCAGGCAGCAGGAGGACAGGACGATGCTCATTACTACCAGGAGAAAAGCGAGACTGCCGCGCGGGCTCAGTTATCCCGTGGGCGCGGAGATCGTGTCGTCAGCCCTGGAGGGCGTTCCGCAGTATCAGGACCTCTATCTCTGGTTCGATCGCCCAACCTCGCTCGCCAGAAGCACGGACTGGTCCTCGGGTCCCTTTCCACTCCTGACCACGAGCTACTATCCAGACCCGTATTTCGACCGCCGCTGGAGCGTGAGTATCTGGGCTGTCCCGTGTGCCTGGAATTGCCGGGCGCGCCAGGCGCTGGTAGCGGAAGGACTGCCCCGGCTGCGATTCTGGTTGACCGGGGAGCACCCGCCCATCTGGTTCGAGAGCAGCAAGCACCTGCGGATCCACTACGATGAGCTCACCGAGTGCCTGACGTTCACCGAAGACGGTCGGCCCTGAGCCGGGCGAGTCACCACCATTCAGCGCCTCGCCCGGCAGGATTAGCCGTCAAGCGAGAGCAGCGCCTCGCTGCGGAATACGCACTACTCGATACGCACCCATCCGCCGAAGTGCCGCGCGCCCGGTCCACGCCAGCCAACCCGGAAAGAGCAGCTTACGTCTTCCGCAAGATCCCCAGCGGCGTCTGCTCCGCGCCCTGGCCGAGGGGGTTGTCCTTGAGCGCGAGCCGAACCTCTTCCGGGTCGACGTCCCGGGACTGGCCGAGGACGGCGCTGTCGATGTCGTTCACGTCGACCACGGCGGCGTGGCAGCCGAGGGCGTCCGCGATGCGCTGCGACACCTGGTCCGGGTCCTTGGGGCCCTTGATGACGCAGTCGCGGAACTGCTCGATGCCGGCGGTGCCGGGCGCGTCGATGGCGGCGGCCTGCACGCCGGCGATGCGGTAGAAGTCCCCGCGCCGCCCCAGGAGCTTGCCGACCGCCCCCGCGGCGGCGGCGAGCAGGATGCGGGGCGCGCCGCACTCGTCGATGGCGCACTGCATGCTGTACGGATTGCGCAGCCCGATGCCGTACGGCACCTGCCGCACGAACGGCCACAGCTTGCTCGCCAGCCAGCTCACGCGGATCCGGTCGGTCGGCACGGCGCGGCCCTGCGTGATGGCGACCACCTTCTCGCTGACGAAGACGATGTCTCCCGGCTGGGCCTGCGGTCCGGCGTAGCGGCGGGCTACCTCTACGATGTCGTCTTCCGGCTGGATGACGTGGGTCTTCAGCGGGATCCGCAGGTAGCTGCGGCCTGATACGTCGATCGTCGGTGACTTCGTCTTAGCCATTGGTCCGTCTTCGCTGCCCGCCCATGGCGCCGCGTCCGCGCGGTCCACCCGCGCCGCCGCCCCTCGTGCCACCCTGGGTGCCTCCGCGCCCGCCGCCCTGGCCGCTACCGCCCCGGCCGCCGCCCTGACCTCCACCACCGCGGTAGTCTCCCTGGCTGCCACCGCCGCGGTAGTCTCCCTGGCTGCCACCGCCGCGGTAGTCTCCCTGGCTGCCTCGGCCGCGGTTGTCACCCTGGCTACCTTGGCCCCAGCTGCCACCCTGGTTGCCTCCGCGGTTGCCGCCCTGGCGGCCGCCAGCGCCCCAGGCGCCACCCTGGGCGCCTCCACGGCTGCCGCCCTGGCTGCCACCACCCCAGCTGCCTCCGCGGTTCTGATCCTGGCTGCCACCGCCCCGGGTGCCGTCGCGGTTGCCATCCTGGCTGCCACCACCCCAGCTGCCGCCCTGGCTACCGCCACCCCGGGTGCCGCCACCCCAGGTGCCGCCCTGGCTACCGCCACCTCGGCTGCCACCGGGCCGCGGCCCGGTGGGCCGACCACCGGCGGCGCTGCCGCGGCCGCCGCCCGCCCGTGGTCCGCCTCCCCGGCGGCCGCGGCCGCGGGGGTCATCCTCCCGCGGGCTCCGCAGCTTCAGGTCGGCGGCTCGGCCAAGGCGCTCTTCCTCGCGGCGGCTGTGCACCGGTCTCCGCGGCGCTGCCGCTTCCTCCGGCTCCGGCGATGTCGCCACCTCCATCAGGGCTTCCACCTCCTGCGGCAGGAGGAAGCGCCATTGTCCGACCTTCAGGCGACCACCCCGCACCGGGCCGATCGAGATGCGGGTGAGGCGGGTGACCGGATGGCCCACCACGTGGAGCATGCGCCGCACCTGCTGGTTGCGGCCTTCCCGCAGCTCGATCTCGACCTTCGCCACGTTCCGGCCCCGGTCGGCGCGGACCACGCGCACTCGCGCGGGAGCGGTCCGGCGACCGAAGAGCGGGATCCCTTCCCGCAGCTTCGCCAGCGCCTCCTGGTCGGGAATCCCACGTACTTCCGCCACGTAGAGCTTCGGGACCCGGTGGCGAGGGTGCGTGACGGCGTGGGTAAAGGCGCCGTCGTTGGTCAGGATCAGCAGGCCTTCGGTCTGCGTGTCGAGCCGGCCGACCGGGTGCAGCCCCTCCAGCGAGGGATCGCCCTTCCCCAGACGCGCCTCCAGCGAGGGCCTCACCAGGTCCATCACGGTCTGCGTCGCGTGACGGTCCTCACGCGTGGTGACGTAGCCGGTCGGCTTGTATAGAAGCACGTAGAGGCGCGGTACCGCTTTCGGCACGCGCCTCCCGTCTACTACGATGTCGTCCTGCTCCGGGTTGACCTTCTGGCCCAGCTCCCGGACGACTTTGCCGTTAACTGTAACTTTCCCAGTCGTAATCAGCTGTTCGGCGTCGCGCCGCGACGCCACGCCGGCGGCGGCGAGTACTTTTTGCAGCCGTTCCGGATGCTCCGGGACTGCTTCCGGCCGCCCGGCGGGCGGCTCTTGATGCGATCGATCTTGCATATCGTGGTCCTAACGCCACCGCGGCGAGCACCAGCGTCCAACCGGTCCACGGCGCCATGCCGGCCAGCCAGACTCGCCCTACCGCTCCGGTGGCGACCAGCGGCACTTCCGCCACGGGTCGGCCATCCACCAGCCCCACCAGCTTACCGCCTACCTGGCGCTGCGTCACCGGGGCGCGCATTTCGGACGCAAGCTGGATGCTCCGCTCGATATTCTTCCCCGGAATGCGCCGGATTACCGCAGTCAAATCGCGCTCCGGCACCAGCGGCACCGATTCCCGGCTGCCGCCGTCCACGGAGGCGAGCGCTACCGTCTCCCCCGCCTTCGCGAAGAAGACCGGCTGGAAGTTCTGCTTGCCCCACTCCATGAGCGCGGTGCTGTCGCCGTAAGTATCTCCGCTGTTCAGCACCACGGCAATCAGCCGCCAGGGGTGACCCGCCTCCTGGTGCGTGGCGGAGGCGACCAGGCAGCGCCCGGACTGCCGCACGTACCCGGTCTTCACGCCGTCGGCGCCCTGGTACTTGCCCAGGAACTTGTTGTGGTTGGTGACCACCAGGTCTTTCGTGTTCTTGCTGCGGTTGAGCTTGTAGCTCTTGGTCGCCACCACCTGGTTGAAGAGCGGGTACTGGATGGCGTGGCGCGTCATCAGCGCCAGGTCGTAGGCGGTGCTGTAGTGCTCCTTGGCATACAGCCCGTTGGTCGTCACGAAGTTGGTGTCGGCCGCGCCCAGCTCCCGGGCGCGGGAGGTCATCTGCTGGGCGAACGCGGCGGCGGAGCCGGAGAGATGCTCCGCGGCGGCCACGCAGCCGTCGTTGGAGCTGCGGAGCATGATCGCGTAGAGGAGGTCCTGCATCGGCACGCTCTCGCCCGGCGCGGCGTTGAAGTTGGCGTACGGCGTGTGCCGCGCCTTCTCGCTGAACGTCACCGCCTCCCCCAGGCGCCCGCTCTCCAGGATCATCGTGGCGGTCATAATCTTGGTGGTGGAAGCCATCGGCCGGCGCGTTCGGGCGTCCTTCTCGAAGAGGACGGTGCCGGTGGCGGCATCGACCAGGATCGCGGAGGCGGCCTGGACGCTCGGCGGCTTCAACGGCGGCTCCGAGGGCTCGGTCTGGGCCGCGGCGGGCGCCAGCGACACCGCCAGCGCGGCGAGGCAGGCGCCGGCCACCGCCGCTAATCGCCGAAAGCGGGAGCCGGCGGGCGCGCTAGATCGAAAGGTCCTGTTTCTCGGAAAGTGCCGCACCAAGATCAACCTCCAGCCTGGGCAGTTCGGTCAGGTCCGCCAGCCCGAAATGCTTCAAAAACCGCTCGGTGGTCCGGTAGAGGATCGGCCGTCCCGGCGCGTCCTTCCGTCCCGCTTCCTCGATCAGCTCTCGCTCGACCAGCGTCTTCAGCACCCCGTCGCTCTTCACGCCGCGCAGGGCGTCGATCTCCGGCTGCGTGATCGGCTGCTCGTACGCCACGATCGCCAGCGTCTCCAGCGCCTGCCGGGAGAGCTTCTGCGCCGGCGGCCGCAAGAACGTGGAGATCACGCTCGCGAACTCCGGCCGGGTGCGAAGCTGGTACCCGCCGGCCACCCGCACCACGTGGAGGCCTCCGCCGTTGGTGTAGTGGCGGCGCATGTCCTCCAGCGCCGCGCCGGCGAGCTCCGGCTCCAGGTCGAGCACCGCCCCCACCTGCTCCGCCGTCACCGGCTCGGAGGCCACGAAGAGCAGGCACTCCAGCACGGCGTGGAGGCCGCGCAGGGTTTCCGGTTGGAGATTCGGGGTTGCCAGTTCCACAGCCAGTGATAAAGGTCGGTCGCTAGGCCGCGCAGTCGCAGCCGGATCGCTTCAGGCGGAGCCGGCAGCCGGAATGCTCCCGCCGCACGCGGCGCGCGCTGCTAAACATTAATTTCCGGAGCGCCCTCCGGCACTCCTCCCGCATCGTCGGGCGCGAGTGCCGTGAGGAGGATCTCGCCGAGCGGGCCCTGCTGCCAGGCGCGCACCTGCCCCAGGCGCACCAGCTCCAGCACCGCCAGGAAGGTGACCAGCACCTCCAGCCGGGGAATCCGCCGGCCGGCCCGGACCACCAGGCTGCTGAAGAGCAGCGGCTCTTCGCGCTCGCGCACCCGCCGCAGGATCTCCGCGATCCGCTGCTTCAGGTTCACCTCATGGCGACGCACACGCAGGGCCGTGCGGACCGTTCGACCTTCCTCCTCCGTCGTCTCGTCTTCCAGCAGCCGGCGGACCGCGCTCAGCAGGTCATCGGGACGCAGCTCCACCAGCGGCACGCCGCCTTCCCACTGCTCCAGGGGGCTGCGCGGAAAGCTCTGCGCGTTCGAGGCGGCGAGCTCCTGCAGCTCCTCCGCCACGCGCTGGAACCGCTCGTACTCCAGCAGCCGCTCCACCAGCTCCGCGCGCGGATCGCCGCCTTCCTCTTCTTCGGTCAGCGGCTCCGGCCGGGGCAGCAGCATCCGCGACTTGATCTCCATCAGCGTCGCGGCCATCACCAGGAACTCGCCCGCCACGTTCAGGTCGAGCAGCTCCATCAGCGCCAGATACTCCAGGTACTGGTCGGTGACCCGCGCGATCGGGATGTCGCGGATGTCGAGCTTCTGCGTCCGGATCAGGTGGAGCAGCAGGTCGAGCGGCCCCTCGAAGATCGGGAGCCGCACCGGATAGGCAGCGCTGGTACTGGAGGCGAGGCGTGGGGGCACAGGGCGAGGCTCACGGGGGGCGGGGGAAGGAGGGGCGCAGCACCGCGTGCGTCGAGCGGTTTGGCCTACAGGAACGATATCGGCTCAGCGGGGCGCGTTCGGGAGCGCGCTGCGCAGCATCTTGCTGAGCGTTTCCGGCGAGGCGTCGCCAACGGCCAGGTAGCGGTAGCCGCCGCGGGAGAGGGCGGCGACCTGCGGGTCGTTGTTGCCGGCGCCGAAGCAGTCATCCGCCGCCTCGCACTCCGGCCGGCCGCACTGGAAGAGGGTGATGTGGTTCAGACCGTCGGTGTATTCCAGCCGCGCGGCCTGGTGCCGGCGGCCGCAGGCGCACGGGATCTGGTAGGCGCCCTCCAGCGTGTAGCCGGCGGGCAGCCAGGTCGGCTGGCGAATCTCGAAGCCGACGATCCGCGAGAGCTGCTCCGGGGTGAAGCGGGCGGAGGTGTCGCCCGCCTGAGCCGAGGCGTACTTCCGGAGCATGGCGTCGCTGGGACGGAACTCCGACTCCGCGGGCAATTGCGACGGCGAGAGGTACTCCACCCGGGTAAAGCGGGTGCTCCGCAGCACCTGGTCGGCCGCGCCGTAGTCCTCGCTCGCCAGGATCACCCAGGTCTTCGGGTCGACCCAGACCCGCTTCCAGCGGCTCGACTCGCTGTGGGGCCGCAGCTCCACCACCACCGCCGGGCGGCCCGCCACCCGCTCCTCGCCGGCCTTGGTTGCCTCGTAGTTGGTGAGCAGGCGCATCTGCTGCTCGCGCGCCTCTTCGTCGGTGCTGCGGCGGCTGGCGACGCTGATCCGCTCCAGGCGCGGGTTGTAGCGATAGGTGCGCTCGTCACACTCCCAGACCGTGGCACCCTTGAGCGGCGCGGAGAGGTACTCGATGCGCAGGCAGCCCTCGTCGGAGACCAGCACGTTCGCTTCTACCCGGATCGGCTCGCCCTTGGGGCCGGGCATCAGCGAGGTCTGGTGCCCCTTAAGCGCCACGCGGCGGCCCTCGGTCCACGCCTTGCGGACGATCTCCGCGCCGGTCATGGTCGGAAGGCCGCCGTCTGCATCGACCTGACGGGTCCGGTAGAGCCAGAGGACACCCCCGACGAGCACGCAGAGGAGCGCTACCAGCCAGGGCAGACCGCGTCGAAACACGCTTTACCTCGTCTCCGTGGCGTTCGGCTTCGGCGCTTCATCCTGCGAGGCGAGCTGCGCCATCGCTTCGTAAGCGACACGGTCGGTCACCGGGCCTTCGCCCGCCGACATCGCGTGCTGGCGGATTGACTGCGCCAGGGCAGAGCTGGTCATCGAGCCGCGCCCGGCACCCTCGTGGATGCTCAGCGGCGGGATGTCGGACGGCCCGACCGGCACCAGCAGCCCCAGCGCCAGCGCGGCGGCCGCCATGCCCATCGCCAGGCCGCGCGCCGGCCGGGAGTAGATCCAGGCCCACCACGCCGGGCGCTCCCGCGTCACCTCGCCGGACTCGATCCGGTTGCGCACGGCGTTGAAGAGACCGGGAGGCGGCTGCCGCACTCCGAGCTCCTCCACCATCGCCATGACCGAATCCATCGCCGTCAGCTCCGCGCGACAATCGGCGCAGAGCTCCAGATGCGACGCCACCTGCTGGTGCGCGCGCCCATCCAGGATCTCCACCGAATAGTCCGGCAACAACTCCCGTACCTGTGAGCAGAGCATCTTGACTAACCCTCTACAAATCCCGCCAGCTTGCGGCGCAGGTTGTCCCGCGCCCGGGCGAGCCGGCTCTTTACCGTACCGACTGAACACTTCATAATCTGCGCGATCTCTTCCACCGGCATCCCGTCCAGGTGATGGAGAGTCACCACCATCCGGTGGTCGTCCGAGAGACCTGCGATCGCGCGCTGTACCACATCTTGCGTCGCGTGCGTCTGCGTCACCGCGGACGGATCCGCCCGCAGGTCCGGAATCTCCCGCTGTCCGCCCTCGTCTTCTTCGCCGAAGGGCTGGTCCAGCGACTCCTGCCGCACGCGACCGTGATCCCGGATCCAGTTCCGCGTCAGGTTCGTGGCGATCCGGTAGAGCCACGACGGGAACGCTTCCGGCGCTTCGAGGCGGGGCAGCGACTTCCAGACCCGGACGAAGACGTCCTGCGTCAGGTCGGAAGCGTCCGCATCACTGCGGACCATCTGATAGATCAGGTTATAGATGCCCCGCTGGTACTGCTCAAACAACCGCTCGAACGCCTGAAGGTCCCCGGCCTGCGCGCGGCGCACCAGCTCCGCATTTGGATTCTCGGCTGCCACAGTCCGCCTCTGCGCGCTGGACCCATTATTGGGACACAGGGAGCGGGGCCACGTTCCCGCTGTTTGGGCCGCACAATCCATATCATAACCCCTGCTGCCACCTCAAGTGAGCCCCGGGAGCGGCAAGCCACCGCTCGCCATGCGCTTCCGGATCTCCAGCCTGCGATGAAGACCCGGGATCGGCTCGCCGCGTTCCATCAATTCGGCTGCGCCGAGGGTCTAGGGGATAGGGTGTAGGGTGTAGGGTGTAGGGTGTAGGGTGTAGGTCTGTGGCGGCGGAGGTTGCCGAGCGGTGACTGCAAACTGCTGCCGAGAGGCTGCAGATCGCCGGGGGTTAACCCCCCGGCGGAGCCAACCGCGGAGTTTACTCCGCTCCGCACGCGGCGCAGCGGTAAATCACCACGGCTGCCGTGATCTTCCGAGGACTCGCCGGAGCAAGAGGGTCGCCAGCGAGCAGGAGCAGGAGCAGGAGGAGCCGTACGCGGAGGGCGCACCCCACCCTCCGACAGCCCTAAACCCTGAACCCTAGACCCTACCCCCTGGACCCTAAATGCGGTCTCCGGCTCGGCACCTCCCACACTACCGCGCGCCAGCCCTGGTGGATGTGCTCCTGCGCGTAGGCCACCGCTTCCTCGTACGTATCGGCGGCGGCGAGATGGCCGGCGCGGCTGTTCGGATCGGCGACGGCCACCAGGGAGCACTGCGGCGCCTCCACGAGGGTGCGGGCCATCGCCACCTGGAATTCCTCATCGAGCTCGAGAACTACCACGGCCATCGTTGTCTCTCCTGGGGCCTTGGCGGCAAGCGACCACTCGCAGCTTTATTCGTTAGTCGTTTGTAGTCTCAGTCTCTCGGAGAAGGCAAGCCCCGCCATAATAGGAACGCCTGTCCGGACGGGCGGTATCCTTCACGCCGGGCTGCAGCCCCGGCACGTCTTCAGTTTCGCGAATCCATGACCAGCCCCCCTCGCCTGGGAGACATCCTCCGTGGCCTGGGTCTTGTGACCCAGCAGCAGCTCAACGCCGCCGTCGACTACCAGCTCGCCGCCGAGTCCGCCGCAGGACGGGTCACCCCCGCAGCGCCGCGGCGCGGCATCCGATTGGGGGAGGCGCTGGTGGAGCTGGGGTTCTGCACCGACAGCGACATCGCCCGGGCGCTCTCCCAGCAGCAGGGTCTCCCGCACGTCGACCTGGTCTCCACCCCCGCGGACCCCCGCGTCGCAGGCCTGATCCCGGCAGCTACCGCCGCCGAGCTGGTGGCGGCGCCGATCCGCCTGGACGGGACCACCCTGGTGGTGGCCGTGGCGGACGCGAGTCGGCGCGACCTGCACGAGCGCCTGGAGCGCGAGTCCGGTCTGCAGGTCACGCTGGTCATCGCCGCCGAGGGCCAGGTCAAGCGGCTGATCGCCGACATGCGCGGCGACGGCCCCACGCCGGCGGCGCCGCGGGAGCCGACGCCGGAAGAGATGCTCGTCTCCCTGGTGCAGGGCGCGCTCGACCACCAGACCCGAGACCTCTACCTCATGCCGGTGCAGTCCGGGGCGGAGGTCCGGTTCCGAAACCGGGGCGAGACCCGGCTGCTCACCAGCCTGAGCCGCCCGCAGTACACCGCTCTGCTGGCCCACCTGAAGAAGCGCTTCGGGGCCGGCGCTCCCACCCAGCTCCTCGGTCGGCAGGGTGTCGGCTCCGTCCGCCTGGGCGACCGCCTGCTCGAGATGGAGTTCGCCAGCGTCCCGGACCTGGCGGGCGAGCGGGCAGTGCTTCACTTGTTGTAGGGGTTAGGGGTTAGGGTCTAGGGTCCAGGGCGCACGGTTGCTGGGAACGCCATTCGGGCACGGCTACTCCTGCTCTCTGGCGACCCCCGTGCTCCGGCGCGTCCTCGGACCGGGTGATCGTTTGGGTGGGTCAGGGGGAGCGGAGTAAACTCCGCGGTTGGTTCCGCCGGGGGTTATGGGAGTCAAGAAATTAACCGGGCTTAAGTAGGCCAACGTAGCGCAGGAGTGCTTCGCTGCCATCCTGGAAGCGGTGCAGGAAGTGGAGGAACCTGCTTCGGAGCTCCTCCAACTGAT
>JBKBRF010000016.1:0-130940 GCA_046292385.1 Armatimonadota bacterium
GGCCTCCTTCGCGCAAGCGAGCGATGCGGCAAAACCTTCCTGCGCCACCAGCGGCGTAACTTTACAGCGTGTGACACAAGCCACCGCACTCCACAGACTGCACCGAGGCAGTCTCCCTTTCAGCGAGAGGGAGGGCCTTCCGAGCCGGCATAAGGAGACCCTCATCCGCAGGTTTCCCGGGCGCTTGGTAACCACCTTTACAAGTTGCCGGCCGCTTTCCGGACCATCTCACAGCCCAGCCTCTGGTGTCAGGAGGCGCGGCCGTAGGCTGGGCCGGAGGACACCCTTGTGACCGCCCCTGGGCGCAGGGGCGGTAGCTCGACGCCGGCCGATTCAGCCCGTGAGCTCCGCTGTTGTGGCGGTGGAGCAAGGTGGCGCGGGAAGAGGCTCCCGGAGCGCTCTCCCGGAGTGGCCCGCTAACGGAGCGAAGCGGAGTGTGAAAGGGCCGACGGAGGGCACCCGTCGCGGGAGGGCTGAAGCGGCCGGCTAGGGCTCGGGGTCGGACTTGCGGTCTCAGCGTTGTCCACCGATTAAGAAGCGACGGACCCGCGCAGGAAGCAAGCGATGCACCCCAGAACCTCCTCCTGCTGCCCGCTCACGAATCCCCATGGCCGTCCACCACTTCTCCCCCACCAACTACCACCGCACCCTCGGCTCGCACGAGCCGGTCCTTCGGATCCGCGACGGCGACACGGTGGTAACCACCACCATCGACGCCGGCGGCTGGGACGCGCGCGGCGAGCGGGTCACCGTCGGGCCGAACCCGCAGACGGGGCCGTTCTACGTGGAAGACGCCGAGCCGGGCGATACCCTGGTGGTCCACCTCGACTCGCTGGCTCCCAACCGCGACCACGGCTTCACCCGGAACGTGGTGGCGCCGAACGTGGTCGATCCGGAGTTCGCGCGCCTCCTTCCGGAGAGCGAGCGCGTGACCTGGCGGATCGACCGGGAGCGGAGCGTGGCCACGTTCGATCACGCCGGCTTCCCGCTGGGGAAGCTCACTGTGCCGCTGGCGCCGATGCTCGGCTGCTTTGGGGTCGCGCCGCCGGACGGGCAGGCGATCTCCACCGCCACCTCCGGGCCGCACGGCGGGAATATGGACTACCGCGGCTTCGTCGCCGGGGTGACCGTCCACTTCCCGGTCTTCGTGCCGGGCGCGCTGCTCCACGTCGGCGACGGTCACGCCGCGCAGGGGGACGGGGAGATCGTCGGCACCGGCATCGAGACCTCGTTCGACGTCCGGTTCACCGTCCGGCTGCTCAAGGGAAAGAGGATCCGCTGGCCGCGCGGCGAGAACGACAGCTATCTCTTCACCGTCGGGAACGCCCGGCCGCTGGACCAGGCGCTGCAGCACGCCACCACGGAGATGCTGCGCTGGCTGGAAGCGGACTACGGCCTCGACACCGTCTCGGCCAGCCTCCTGCTGGGCCAATGCGTGGAGTATGACCTGGGCAACGTCTTCGACCCGGCCTACACGATGGTGTGCAAGGTCCGGAAGAGCCTGCTGCGCGGGCTGAAGGGGACTGGATGATGGTTGAGTGCTCGATGCATCGCGGTATCGAGGCGGACGGGACGTGCAGCAACTGCTCCCGGCCGTTCTGCCGCACCTGCCTGGCGGCGCTGGGCGACCGCCGCTACTGTCCGGAGTGTACGCATCTGCTGCTGTCGCAGGCTGCTGCGCGCGGCTCTGCGCCGGGTTACGCTCCCCAGCCGGCGCGGCCGCCCTCCGCCGTCGACCACGTGATCCCGACGCGGAACCCCAAGGCGCTGGCAGCCTACTACTTTGGCATCTTCAGCCTGATCCCGTGCGTCGGGCTCCTACTGGGCCCGGCGGCGGTGACGCTCGGCTTCCTCGGCCTCAAGGCGCGCCGCGAGAACCCGGAGCTGCCCGGGAAAGCGCACGCGATGGTCGGGATCATCGTGGGACTGGTGACGAGCCTGTTCAACTGGGGCTCCGCGCTCATGACGGTCGTCGCACTCGTCTGGCGATGGTAGGGCGTCACGTGCCGACGTATCGCGCGTAGAGGCTGCGGGCCTCCGCCTCCTCCGCGGTGCCCTCGATTACCGCGCGGCCGTCCGGAAAGACGGTGATCTCGAACGGCTCCACCTCCAGCTTCAGCAGGTGCGGCGTCACCGTGGTCGGTCCGACCGGCCGCAGCCGCGCGCCCAGCGCCTCGAGGTCGAGCTTCACGCGGCGCGCGGGGGTGATCTGGACCGCGCCTCGCCCGCAGAGCGCGGTGGCATGGCTGACGGCGTCCACCTGCAGGAACGGAAACTCCCCGCGGGCGCAGCAGGGGCAGTCGTCCTTCCGCTGAACCTCGAAGAGGCGCCAGGAGAGGTCCCACACGTCGACGTGGAGCAGCCCCTCGGCCAGGGCGTCGTGCGCACCGACCAGCCACTTCAGCGCCTCCGTGGCGGCGTGGGAGGCGACGACGCTCACCGCCGGGCCCAGCACGCCCGCGGTGTCGCAGGTCGCGGCGCTCCCGGCGGGCGGCGGCTCCGGGAAGAGGCAGCGCAGGCAGGGAGAATCGCCGGGGCGGACCAGCAGCGTCATGCCGTAAGTGCTCACCGCGCCGCAGTAGACCCACGGCTTCCCCAGCTCCACGCAGGCGTCGTTCACCACGTAGCGCGTCTCGAAGTTGTCGGTGCCGTCCATCACCAGGTCGCAGTTGTCGATCAACTCCTCCACGGTAGACGCATTGACGTCCTGCACGACGCCCTCTACCTGGATGGATGAGTTCACCCTTCGCAGGTGCGCCTCCGCGGCGGCCGCTTTCGGGCGCGCGGCGCGGACGTCGTCCTCGTCGTAGAGGAGCTGCCGCTGGAGGTTGTTCAGCTCCACCCAATCACGGTCGACGATCCGCAGATACCCCACCCCCGCCCGCGCCAGGTGGTTGGCGATGACGGTCCCCGTAGCGCCGCAGCCGATCACCGCCACCCGCGCGGCGAGGAGCCGCTCCTGCCCCTCCCGCCCGATGGCGGGGAGCACCGTCTGCCGGGCGTAGCGCTCCAGGTGAGAGGGGGTCGTCATGAGGGCCGCCCGGAGCCGAACGAGCTCCCCCTGCAGACCGGGTGGGCGTGCCTACGACGCGGCCTCACCCCCGACCCCTCTCCTGAGAGGAGAGGGGAGCTATCGATGTGATGCTGTTCCGACTCCCCCTTCCACTTCAGGGAAGGGGGCTGGGGGGTTAGGCCCCGTCGAAGCGCAAAACCCGGCAAGACTACGGCCCTCCGGAAAGCAGTACGTACAGGATCGGGATCGCCGCCCCCAGCGCGGTCAGGATGCCCCCGCGCCCCAGCAGCCCTTTGCGGCCCGGGAGCATGAAGAGCCCGCTGGTGGCGAGCAGGAGCAGTCCCACGGCGTAGAGGTCCGCCACCACCGTCCACGCCTTCTTGCCCCGGTTCAGGTGCAGCCAGTTGGCGGCGCGGAGAAAGAAGCGCGGGCGCTGGCCCTCGTCGACCACCTGGCCGGTCGCGCGGTCGACGTGCAGCGTGCGCTGGTCCAGCACCAAGTCGAACTGCTCCGGAGAGCGGCGCAGCACCTCCCGGACCGGCCCCCGCAGGCCGAGCTCCCGGAGCACGGCGCCCGCCGCTTCGCCGGCGTCCTCCGGGAGCGGGGCGCGGAGCTGCCGGGTCTCGCGGAAGTTGGTGAAGTTGGGATCCCAGTCGGAGATGTGGTTCACCGCCAGCCCGGAGAGGGCGTAGACGAAGGTGAGCCCGACGGCGAGATAGCCGAGGTCACGGTGCAGCGCACGGACCAGGGGGCGCCAGAGGAAGCGTCTCCGCTCCCGCTCAGCCATACCGCTCCTCTTTCCACGGGTCGCCGTGGTTGTGGTAGCCTCGCACCTCCCAGTAGCCCGGCTCGTCCTCCGCGCTGAAGCGGATGCCGTTCAGCCACTTGGCGCTCTTCCAGAAGTAGAGGTGCGGCACCAGGGAGCGGACCGGCGGCCCGTTCGGCCGGGGCAGCGGCTCGCCCCACAGCTCGTGCGCCACCAGCACCGTGGGGAGCAGCGCCTCTTCCAGCGGCACGTTGGCGGTGTAGCCGTTCGGGCACTCGAAGATCACGTGCCGGGCGGTGTCCTTCACGCCCGCCAGCTCCGCCAGGTGGGAGAGGCGCACGCCCTTCCAGCGGCTGTCGAAGACCGACCAGCCGGTGACGCAGTGGACGTCGCAGACCTGCTCCGCCTGCGAAAGCGCCAGCAGCTCTTCGAGGGAGAGCTCCAGCGGCTTCTCCACCTCGCCGTGGACTCGCAGCGTGAACGGTCCGCTCACCGCCGGCTCGCCCTCCGCGCGGCCCATCGGCTTCAACTGCTCCAGCAGGCGCTCCTGGCCCGGGGGAAAGCGCGGGCGGCCGTCCGGGAGGAGCTGCGTCCGCGCATCCTGCGTCGCTTCGTCTCTCGCGCAGCCGTACAGCGAGCCGCCCAGCGCGGTGATCACCGTTCCTACCGCGGCGTCCCGCAGCAAGCGGCGACGGTTCAGTACCTTCTCGCGGGCAGCTCTTCCCTGGTGGAAGTCCATTCGTCTCGCAGCTCCGGCGCATCCCGGCCCCGAAACCGCGGGGGCCGCGCGCTAAGGTAGTATTAGCACAGCGCACCGCCCTCGTCGGCCGATCCGCCTCGACTCGACCGCACCCCATGCCTCCTCAACCGCCAGAAGCCTCCTCGCACAGCCAGCACTTCATCATCGGCACGGCGGGTCACGTCGACCACGGTAAGACCTCGCTGATCCGGGCGCTCACCGGCTCCGAGACCGACCGTCTCCGTGAAGAGCAGGAGCGCGGGATGTCGATCGACCTCGGCTTCACCGACTTCACCCTCCCGAGCGGCCGCCGCGCCGGCGTGATCGACGTTCCCGGGCACGAGCGATTCCTGAAGAACATGCTCGCCGGGGCCGGCGGGATCGACCTGGTGGTGCTGGTGATCGCGGCGGACGAAGGCGTGATGCCGCAGACGCGGGAGCACCTGGAGATCCTGAGCATCCTCCAGACGCGGAAGGGGGTCGTCGCCATCACCAAGGCCGACATGGTCGACCCGGAGTGGCTGGAGCTGGTCCAGGACGACATCCGCGAGGCGCTGAAGGGCACGTTCCTGGCCCACGCGCCGATGCTGCCGGTCTCCTCCATCACCGGCGACGGAATCCCGGAGCTGAAGGCGCTGCTCGACCGCCTGGCCGACGAGGTCCCCACGCGGACGATCGTCGGCCCCTGGCGCCTCCCGATCGACCGCGCCTTCACCATCGGCGGCTTCGGCACGGTGGTCACCGGCACGCTCATCTCCGGGATCGCCCGCGTGGGAGATCGCGTCGAGATCCTGCCGGAGCGGCTGGAGACCCGCGTGCGCGGCCTGCAGGTCCACGGCGCCTCCGTGGAGTTCGCCGAGGCCGGGACCCGCGTGGCGATGAACCTGGCCGGGCTCCAGCTGGAGGAGGTCCACCGGGGGCAGGTCGCCGCTCCGCCCGGGGTCTACGGTCCCACGCTTGCGCTCGACGCCCGCCTCGACGTGCTGGAGAGCTGCCCCCGCGAGGTGAAGAACCGCACCCGGGTACGCGTCTACCTCGGCACGGCGGAGGTGCTCGCGCGGCTGAACCTGCTCGACGCCGAGACGCTGGAGCCGGGCGGTAGCGGCCTGGTGCAGCTGCGTCTGGAAGAGCCGGCGATGGCCTCCAAGGGCGACCGCTACGTGCTCCGGTTCTACTCTCCCATGGAGACGATCGGCGGCGGCGCCATCATCGACCCGTCCCCCGCGCGCCACCGCCGCTTCGACGAAGCGGTGCTCTCCAACCTCACCGTGAAGGAGATGGGGACGCCGGACGAGCTGGTGGCAGAGGCGGTGCAGCGCGCCGGCATCACGCCTGTGGCGCCGCCCGCGCTGGCGGTCTCGCTCGGGATGCCGGTCGAAGAGGTGCGCCGCATGGTCGCGTCCCTGCTGGAGCGCGGCGAGCTGGAGCAGATGGGTGGGGAGACGGTCCTCCACCGCCACCGCCTGGACGCCGCCCAGCACCAGATGCTGAGCGTGCTCTCGGAGTTCCACCAGTCCCAGCCGCTCCTGAGCGGCATGAGCCGCGAAGAGCTGCGGAGCCGCATGTCCCGGCAGATGGACGCCAAGGGCTTCAACCTGATCCTCGGCCGGCTGGAGGCGAGCGGAGAGGTGGTTTCCGAGGGCGGGCGCGTCCGGATCGCCTCGCACGAGCCGCAGTTCACGCCGGAGCAGCGCCGCGTCGCCGAGGCGCTCGAGGCCGGCCTGCTCCGCGACCCGTTCAACGCCCCCTCGTTCGAAGAGCTGCGCACGAGCGCGTCGCTGCCGGCACGCGAAGCGCAGGTCGTCTGGGACGCCCTGGTCTCCAACGGCGTCGTCGTGCGGATCGCAGCCGACGTTTTCCTCCACCGCACCGCCGTGGAGCAGGCGATCGAAAAGGTGCGCACCCACCTCGCCGAGCAGAAGCAGATGACCGCCTCTCAGTTCCGCGACCTCCTCGGCACCACCCGCAAGTACGCCGTCCCCCTCCTCGAGTACCTCGACGCCCAGCGCGTCACCCGCCGCCTCGGCGACGTGCGAGAGCTGTTCTAATCCCGAACCTTTTCAGGGGATGAGGGGATGGGGGAGGAAAACGTCCGGACAGCGTGCGGCCGGCTCTGCTCCGGTCAGTGTTCCGTGTCCGGCGACAACGTGAGGTCCGGGAACCGGCGGTCGAAGGTGAGAATCCCGGATGCATGGTCTTCCATCGCGGCAGCCCAGATCAGCGCGTCCGGAACACTCACTCGACCGGAAGGCCGGCACCGCCGCAGGGCGAGAATGACGATCTCGCGGGAAAGACCACGAATCGCGATGTTCTTCCGGTTCACGAGTTGGATGAGTGCATCGACGAGCGGCTCGCGGGCTACGCCGTAGACCGAGCGCAGCACGTGAGCGGACTCCGCCAGCGCCACCGGGTTGATCACGAGCTCATCGGCGCTCTCGACGAGCGATTTCGCCTGGGCCGCGAGAGCCGGGTCGTCGCCCACCAGATACCGGACGATCACGCTCGTGTCGAGATGCGCCGGTGTCATCCGCGCACGATCCGCGGAACTTCGACCGTGCTCATCTCACCCGAGCCCATCTTCGGTTCGGCCCAATCAGCCGCAGCGGCGCTGTCGGCAGCGGACTCCCAGTTCTCGCCTAGCGACGGTTTGCGAGTGGCATGGGGCGCGAGGATACCGCACAGCGACTCCTCGTGGGGCGGGGGGATGAACTCGATCAGCACCCGGTCGCCGACGAGCTGCTGAATGGCCCGCCACCCCGCCTCGATCCCGAGTTGGCGGCGAATCGCGCCGTCGATCACCACCTGCCCTTTGGTTCCCACCAGTGACGCCATGTCGCACCTCCGGTACTTAGTATAACGACAGGCGCGCGGTCGCACCGCCAGCGTCGGCGAGTTGCGAGAGCTGTTCTAACTCCGAACCCTTTTCAGGGGATGAGGGGATGGTGGGGATGGGTGCCTGCTGTAAGGCTCCCCCCTTTTCACGCCTCCGACTTCACTGCGAGAGAAGCGCCGCGCGAGCGCGTTACTCCGCAAACAGTCGTGAGGCGGCTCACTTCGACGGTGCTGCCGGAGTGACGCGCTCGCGCGGCCTCCCGGTCGGGGCGCTCTTGCTCGCGTGGAGAGGGAGCGACCCCGCTGCGTCCTCAGCCGGAGTTACTCGGAGCTTCGGGAGCTGTCGTCGGAGCGGGAACCAGCACCTTCCGCCGGAGCGAGGGCCAGGCGCGGACGGCGGCGGTGAGGATCACCAGCGCCTGGAGGATGCTCACCAGGTGCCGGCTGAGCTGGGTGTCCGCCTCCATCTCCACCGCGCCGTTCGCCAGGCCGCCCCAGAAGACCGCCGCGGCGGCCACTCCCGCGGGGTGGCTCGCGCCCAGGATCGCGACCGCGATGCCGTCGTACCCGTAGCCCGGGGAGAAGCCGACCTGAAAGTACGAGTGGACGGCCAGCACCTCGACGGCGCCGGCCAGGCCGGCGAGGGCGCCGCTCTGGAGCAGGGCGGCGGTCCAGACGCGGTCGACCCGTATCCCGGCGGAGCGGCACGCCTCCGGGTTCTGGCCGATCATTCGCAGCTGGAACCCGAACCGGTGCCGCGCCAGCACCAGGGCCAGCACCACGGCGAGGGCGAGGCCGACCAGCAGCCCGGCGTGGAGGTGAGAGGAGCCGAGCGCGGGAAGGACGGCGGTGGCCTTCACGGCGGCGGTGCGGGGCGCCTGCTGGGCCGGATCGTGGAGCGGACCGGAGGCGAGCCAGGCTGTCAGGTGCAGCGCCACCCAGTTCAGGAGCAGGGTCGTGACCACCTCGGAAACGCCGCGGCGCGTCTTCAGCAGCGCGGCGGGCCAGGCCCAGAGCGCCCCCGCCAGCCCGCCCGCCAGGAGCGCTGCCGGCAGGTGCAGCGCCGCCGGCAGCGCCAGCTTATGTCCCACCCACGCCGCCGCCATGGCCCCCCAGAGGAGCTGGCCCTCCGCGCCGATGTTGAAGAGCCCCCCGCGGAACGCCCAGGCAACCGCCAGCCCCGTCAGCAGGATCGGGGTGGCGTTGCGGAGCGTCCCCGACCAGGCGTACGCGAGCGAGGGAGAGCCGTCGAACGGATCGCCGAAGGCGCCGGTCAGGAGCGAGCGCACCGCCAGGGCCGGAGAGACCCGCGCGAGCGCCGCCAGGGCGGCCGTGACGCCGACCACCACGGCTGCCACGAGGAGCACGCGGAGCGCAATCCCCGCGGCGGAGAAGAGGAGATGCCTGGCGGGAGGCCGTTTCAAGACCAGCCTCGGGAATGCCGCGAAGACCGCGACGGAGGGGTAGGTCAGAAGGGGAGGTTGGCAGGTCCAGGTTAAGCGGTTATTCCACCCGCCCGAGGGGAGGGAACCTGAAACCTGAAACCTGCCAACCTGTTGACAACGCGTCGCCGGTTAGGCGGCGGGGGCTTCTTCGGCCGGAGTGGCCGCCGCTTCTTCGGCGGGAGCCTCGGCCTGCGGCACCTCTTCCACCGGCTCGGTCTCGGCGACGAGCACCTGGACCGGAACCGTGAGACCGCGCATCAGCTTCACGCTCACGTTGTACTCGCCGAGCGCGCGGATGCCCTGCTTCAGGTCCACGTCGCGCCGGTCGATGGTGGTGCCGGCCAGCGCGCTGACCGCCTCCGCCACTTCCGCCGGGGTGACGGAGCCGTGGAGCCGGGTGCTCCCTTCCGCCGGCTTGCGGATCATCACCACCCGCTTGCCGCGGATCTTGTCCGCCAGCTCGTTGGCGGAGGCGCGCTCCCGCTCTTCCCGCTCCTTGGCGGAGGCGATGCGCTTCTGGTAGTCGCGCAGGTTGCCGTCGGTCGCCGGCACCGCCAGGGCGCGCGGCAGCAGGTAGTTGCGCGCGTAGCCGGGCTTCACCTCAACCAGCTCGCCGGCGCGGCCCAGGTCACGCACGTCGCTCCTAAGAATGATCTTCACGTCTCTCCATCCTTCCCCGCGGGCCGGTCTCCGGTCCCCGCTCTGCAAACTAATCCCGGCCGAACCGCGTGGTGCGCGGTCCTTCCGGCAGATCAGCGGCGGTAGCGCACTCCGAAGATCGGATCGGCGCGCCGCGTGATGTTGTCGAAGCCCGCGATGATATCCAGGTTCCGGCCGAGCGGCAGGTTGCCATAGAGATCCACTTGCGGGTTATCCACACCGAACGCATCCAGCGAGACCAGCGGTCTGGTGCGGCTGCCGAAGTCCAGACCGAAGCCAAGCTTGGATGCGTAAATCCCATACCGCGCCCAGAGGTTGGAGCGAAGCCGCTGCCCCATCTGGACGTTGAACCGGTTGGTCTCTCCGAAGTCGTAGAAGCCCAGCCGGTAAAACGTGTCATCGTTCCACGGGATCGTCGCGTTCAGGTCCAGGCGAGTCTGGTCCGACCGCACCGCTCGTCGCAGCGCCACGTCCAGCTCCGCCTCCGAAACGCGCTCCCCGATCGACTTCGCGGTCTTGCCGCCGGCCCCCAGGACGGTGCGCACCCGGTCGAAGATTCCGGCCGCTTCCTCGGTGACCTCACGGAGTCCCGCGATTGACGCACGCAAATCCTCCTGCACTTTGGGGTCTCCCGTCAAGCCCCGAACATCTTCCGTGATCAGCTTGAGGTTTTCCGAGGCCTCTCGGATACTCCGCGCGGTGGCCTGGAAGTCCTGCCGCAGCTCCGGATCGGCGAAGAACGTGCGGGTCTCGGCGAGCGTGGCGTCGAGGTTCTTGAGCGAGGAGTTGAGGCTGTTGACGATCTGCTGGAGCTGCGGGCGGTTGAGGTTGATGAAGGCGCGGGTCTCTCCCACCAGCCCGTTCGCGTTCTTCAGCAGCTCGCTGGTGTTCTCCATCACCCCTTCGCTGCTCTTCACTACCCCGCGCGTGTCCGCCACCAGCTCGCGCGCGTCCCGCAGCAGCGCCCCGGTCTCGTCGGAAGCGCCGCGGAAGCTCGCCAGGAGCTGATCGGCCTTCCGCAGCGTGCGGCTCAGGTCGTTCGCCGTGCCCTGGAACTGGTTGAAGAGCCGGTTGGCGGAGGCGGTCGCCTGCTGCATGTTCCCGGCGATCAGCACCCCCCGCTCCGAAAGGACGGCGAAGTTCTCAGCGGTACGCAGCAGGTTCCGTTTGAGCTTCGGGTCGCCGGCGAGCTGGTTGAAGTTGCGGGTCAGCGTCTTCATCTCGCCGGATAACAGGGTCACGTCGTCGACCAGCTTCTCGGCCTTCTCGATCAGGCGGTCCGTGTTGGTGCCTTCCTGGCCCACCACCACCGTCCCGGGCGGCACCGGCTCTCCGGTCAGCCCCGGTGGCAGCGTCTTCGCCTCGGGCTGCAGCTTGCCATTGGGGGTGATCTCGACGTAAGGCGGGGTGAATCCGCCGATACTGGTAACGATCCGGATCGAGTCGGTGTCTTTGAGGGGGTATCTTTCAGCGATCCGCATCTCGACGAGCGCACGGCTGTCCGCGCCCAGCCCAACACTCGCCACCTCACCCAGAGTTACGCCGCGCACCCGGACGTACGCGCCCTCCTGAAGCCCCTGTGCATCGGCAAAGGAAGCGCGCGCGATGTAGGTGTCGCCGGTCGCCACCCGCGACCGGAGCCAGAAGGTAGCCCAGATCAGGATGGCGAGCCCCACCACCACCGTCAGTCCCACGCGAGCCGCGTCGTTGAATCGCATCACTACTTCTCCTCGCGTGGTCAGGACAGGATCTGAATCGGCCCTTCAGAACGACCCTCGATGAACTGGCGTACCACCGGGTTGCTAGAGACGCGGATCTTTGCGGGAGCGCCACACTCAACGATCCTCCCCTCGTGGAGCAGCGCCACCTTGTCGGAAATCCGCATCACGTTTTCGACATCGTGCGAGACGATCACTGAAGTCACTCCCAGGCGGTCTCGCACCGAGGCGATCAGGTCGTCGATAATCCGCGCCACCACCGGGTCGAGCCCGCTCGTCGGCTCATCGTAGAAGACCACCTCGGGGTCGGTGGCGAGCGCCCTCGCCAGACCCACCCGCTTCCGCATACCACCGCTCAACTGGGCGGGATAGAGATCCTCCGTCCCTTCGAGCCCTACGGCGGCGAGACGCTCTCTTGCCAGGTCTCGCAGCTTCTGCTCCGGGTGCCGGCCGTGATACTTGAGCCCGAAGATCACGTTCTCGTAGACAGTTAGCGAATCGAAGAGGGCTGCATATTGGAAGACCATCCCCATGCGGCGCCGCTGCTCGTTCAGCGCGCTCTCCGACATCCGCGTTAGCTCTGCGTCACCCACGCGGATCGAGCCACCGGTCGGCCGTGCCAGCCCGGAGAGGCACTTCAGCAGGCTCGTCTTTCCTCCTCCGGAGATACCCATCACCGCGACGATCTCTCCCGGCAGAGCTTCCAGGTCGACTCCGCGGAGGATCAAGCGGTCGCCTACCGCGTAGGTCAGCCCGCTCACGAGCAGCCCGGCACTCATCGGATTACCAGCCTCCGAGCGGGGCGTCACTGAACATCCACTCCGCCAGGAAGTAATCCGCCACGTAAACCAGCACGATGCTGGTCACCACCGCGGCGGTGGTGCTCTTCCCCACGCCAGCCGCGCCGCCGATCGTCCGCAGCCCCTGGTTGCATCCAACAATTGCGATGATCGCGCCGAAGACGAAGGTCTTGAGCAGGCCGAGGATGAGATCGTCCGGCTGCATCATCTCCCGCGCCGAGTTGAGGAAGAGCGAGCTGCCGATCCCCGCCCCGAGGACCGCCACGACGTAGCTGCCGAAGACGCCCGCCAGGTTGGCGAAGGCGGTGAGAATCGGGAGCATCAGCACGGAGGCGATGAAGCGGGGAACTACCAGGTAGTGCACCGGGTTCACACCCAGGGAGCGGAGTGCATCGACCTGCTCCGTGACCGACATCGTGCCCAGCTCCGCCGCGATTGCGGAGCCGACGCGCGCCGCCACCACCACGGCGGTCAGCACCGGCGCCGCCTCTCGCGCCATGGAGACCGCCGCGATGCCGCCCACCAGGTTCTCCGCGCCGAGCCGCTTGAGCTGGTTCGCCGTATGCAGCGCCAGCACCATTCCGGAGAAGGCGATCGTCAGCAGCGTGATCGGCAGGGAGCTGACGCCGATGGCGGACATCTGCCGCACTGTCTCTCCGAGCTGGACGCGCCCCCGTAAGAGTGCGCCAACGGTCTGCAGGAACAGGATCGCCAGCTCGCCGGCCCATTCCAGGCTGCCCCGAAAGGAGCTGAGCCCCGTTCCACGCCGAGATTCCGCCGTGCCTGGAGCTGGACTTTCGTGTTGAGCGGTACTCATGGAACGCGACTGCCGATAGCGCTGGGGCCACCTGAAAAACGCCTGCTAGTATAGCAAGGAATCTGAAATCGTGTCAATGCTATCGCTATGCGTAACGATCAGGCGGTTGGTATACTCTCACCTGGTGAACCGGCTCAGATGCGGACGGACGGCGTGGAGCGCAGGCCCTCTCTCCCTACGCCGATCCGGAGGCAGTGACTGAGGCCGGTACAAGAGTATAGGCCCATAGGCAGGCGCCCACGCATGAACATTCTTCCTTCAGTTCGCCTTCTGGCGGTGCTCGGCATCCTGCTAACCGCCATTTCGGGAGTCCGAGCGGAGCCGAAGGAGCCCGAGCCGGTCCCGGTGCCGGTCCCGAAGGGGCAGCCGACCACCGCACAGAACGTCCACCTCCCCTCCGAGGGTGAGATCCGACTCGGTCGAGAGACGGCCGTCGAGATCGAAAAGCACTTCAAGGTGATTCCGGACGGGCCGCTCGCCGAGCGCCTGAAGCGCGTCTCCGACCAGGTGGTGGCGGCGATCCGGCGGCCGGAGATCGCCCAGGAGTACGTGAAGGTCTACGAGCTGCCGAGGAAGGGCGATAAGGCGCGGCGCCTGCCGTTCGAGTACTCGTTCAAGGTGATCGACGCCGGAAAGATGGTGAACGCCTTCTCGCTGGCCGGCGGTCCGATCTACGTGACGAAGGCGCTGCTGGAGTTCACCCCCAGCGACGACGAGCTGGCGGGCGTACTGGCGCACGAGTGCGCGCACGTCGCCTTCCACCACGTGGAGCAGATGGCGCGTCTCCAGAAGAAGCAGGCAAAGAACCAGATCTGGGCGCTCCTCGCCACCATCATCGCCGGCGTGGCGGGCGGCGGCGGGGCGCTGCAGGGCGCGTTCCCCGCGCTGGCGGGCGCGCAGCTCATCACCACCGCCATGATGACCGGATACAGCCGGGAGCTGGAGCATGAAGCGGACCGGGTCGGCGTGATGGCGCTCACCAACACCCGCTTCCAGCCGACCGGCATGCTCACCTTCATGCAGAAGCTGGCGCGAGAGGACAAGCTGCGCGGCAACCCGGACTTCGGCATCTACCAGAGCCACCCCTATCCGAACCAGCGGGTCGACGCCCTGACCGAGCAGATCGCCTCCCTCGGCTATCCGGTCGACCGCGGCGCCCTCCGCCGGGTGAACGGCAGCTTCGTCGTGGAAGCGGTACCGGTGACGAAGGGGGGCCGCGAGCTCGCGGAGGTGCGCCTGAACCGGGAGCGCCTCTTCCTGGTGGTGAACCCGGACGACCACGCGACGCCGCTGGCCCGCGCGCAGCGGATCGCCCGGGACCTGGAGGACCTCTTCGCCGACAACCTGTCCGACAACCAGGTCCGGCTGAATCCGGAGCGCGGCCTGCTGCTCCTGAAGGGGATTCCGGTCATCCGCGTCTTCCCGGAAGACGGGGCCGAGGTGGGCGGACAGGAGGAAGCGCTCGACGCCGCCTACAAGGGCGTAATGCGCGCCCTCCTCAAAGAACGGCTCGACGCCCCCGCGGCGTTGTAGCACTGCCACCGGACTGAGCGGGAGAGTGTGGTCCGAACCCTCTGGCTGCGGGATCTCGTATTCCTAACCGCCCTACGCGCCGCGTCCGGGAAGCGGACACTTTCTTCCGGGGAAGTCTTTGGAGTGCGGTAGCTTGCTACCGCTTTCGCCGCAGTCTTCGCGTCCAGACTGCTGCAACCTGCAGAGGTCGCCCGACGCCAGGCTACGGGAACGATAGGCTCCGCAAAGCGGAAGCAAGCTTCCGCACTCCACATGCCAGCCCGTAGTGCTGGTCCCGTCGGGGGCGGGGCGCCCCTCCGGAGCTCTCACCCACTCATCCTTGCGCCCACTCAGTCCAGCTACCCGCGCGTGACTTTCATCCCCTCGCTGATGCGGTACGGCATGATCGTGGCGCCGTGCTCCTTCAGCGCGGCGCGGACCGCCTCCTGCGCTCCCTCGCGTACGAAGGTCACCATGCAGCCGCCGCCGCCCGCGCCGCAGACCTTCGCGGCAATGGCGCCGGCCTCGCTGGCCGCGGCGATCATCGCGTCGATCTCCGGCGTGCTCACGCCCTCTGCCAGGCTGCGGCGGTGCTCCCACTCCTGGTTCAGCACCCGGGCGAAGCCGTCGAAGTCGGCGTTCTGGAGCACCTCCGCCATCGCGTGGGCGGTCTCGTTGATCGTCCGCATGGCGCCGCGGGTGGTGCCGGTGTTCTCGATGTAGTTCCGGAGCATGTCCCAGTTGGTGGCGCCGGAGAAGTGGGAGATGCCGGTGAAGCAGAGGATCAGCCGGTCCTCCAGCGTCCGGATGCACTCCTCGCTCACCACCAGCTTCCGGACCTCGTTCCGGCGGATGCCCCAGTGGATCGCGTTCACCCCCCCGTAATAGGCGGCGTAGTAGTCCTGCTTGCCGGTGGGGATGCGGATGTTCTGGGCTTCCAGGTCGGCGCCGTAGCGGATGATCGTCTCCCCGTCCAAATCGGTGCCGAGCAGCTCGTTCAGCGCGCCGCTCATCGCGATCAGGAGCGACGACGAGGCGCCGAGCCCGCTGCCCTTCGGCGCGCGGTTCTCCGTCTCCACGTCGAGACCGGTGGTGGGGGCGTAGAACTTCAGCAGGCGCGCCACCAGGTCGAGCGGGCCGCCCAGCTCCAGCGACGCCAGCTCCGGCGCCGTCTGCTCCAGGCCGGTATCGACCGACCGGATCCGGATCTTCCGGTCCTCGCGGGGGGTCAACCGCACGCGGCTGCTGACGTCGATCCCCATGTTGACGGTGATGCCGCCCTCTTCGAAGAGGTAGAGGGGATAGATATCGAGGGTGGCGCCGGCGAGGTCGATCCGGCCGGGGGCGATCGCTTCTACGTACATCGGGGTCTCCAGCGGGTGGGGTGAGGGCGAGGCGATTGTATCACGGGGAGCGCGGCTCGGGGGCCGTCCCACCGTGGCGCTCCAGCAGATAGGCGAGCGCCTCGTCGCGCGTCCGCAGCATTCCGTCCGCCCTGGCCTCCTCGATCTCCTCCAGCAGACGGCCAATCTGCGGTCCCGGACGCAGCTTTAACGCCTGCATGACCTCCTGCCCGGTGAGGAGCGGCTCCGGCGGACGCTGGTGCCGCCAGAGCGCCTCCTCCAGCAGCTCCGCGTAGGCGGCGGACCAGCCTCCGTCCGCCGCGGCGGCGAGGAGCACCGCCTCCGGCAGCGCACGTCCGCCGCCGCGGAACGCGCGGTAGCGCTCTCGACCGGAGACGGGCCAGCGGGCAGCCAGCTCTCTGAGCCGCGGCGCGGCGGCGAGGCCTTTCTCGATCAGGTGGCGCTCGTCGTTGCTCAGCGCCAGGTAGCGCCCGGCGGCGGCGGGGTCGAGCGCCGGCAGGTGCGGCTGCAGTGCCGCCGCCCAGGCCAGCGACTCCCGTCGACGGCGCGGCGGCGTCACCGGCTGGTCCAGCAGGTCACTGACCGCCGGGGGCGCTGCGTCCAGCAGCTCCAGCAGCGTGCCGACGCGGTCGGCGGAGCGCTCCGGCTCCGGCACCTCCGCCCCGAAGAGCCAGCGGGAGAGACCGAGCTCCAAGCACTCCCGCAGCGCCCGGTCGGCGGATCGGAGCGCCAGCACCTGGAACAACTCGTCCCGCACCCGCTCGACGGAGACCCGCGCCAGCAGGGGGCCGCACTCCCGGGCCAGCGCCGCGGTCTCCGGCGTGAGCTGAAAGTCGAGCAGCCAGCGGAAGCGGAGCGCGCGGAGCACGCGGAGCGGGTCCTCCCGCGGCGCCGTCTCCTGCACGAACCGCACCAGCCCCGCCGCCAGGTCCCGCTGCCCGCCGGTCGGGTCGAGGATCGGGACGCCGGGGTGCAGGCCGTCCGCAGCGGCGACCGCCATCGCGTTGATGGTGAGGTCGCGCGCCTGGAGGTCCTGCTCCAGCGTTCCGCGCAGCGGGGAAAGGTCGACGTGCAGCCCGTCGTGCTCCGGCAGGATCACTCGCACCACGCGCTCTTCCTGGTGCAGCCAGAAGACGTGGCCCCGGAGCGCGTTGGCGAGCCGCTTGCCGGCGGCGTGAGTGTCCCCTTCGAGCGCCAGGTCGAGGTCTTTGATCGGCACGCCGCGGAGCAGGTCGCGCACGCACCCGCCGACGAAGTAGGCTTCTCCGCCCGTCTCCGCCACGCACCGCCCGATCCGATCGAATAGCGCTTCCACTCGCCCCTTCATTCCGTACTTCCGGCGAGCAGCGCGGAGGCCGCCTCGCCCTCGCCGAGCAGGTCCGCCGCCAGGAGCACCGCCCCCTCCAGCGGGCTCGTCCGCGGCGTCTCCAGGTGGACCGTGCTCCCCAGCCGGAGGAGATGCGCCGCCACGGTCTCCCGGTAGAGCGCGCTGGAGCCGGCGATGCCGCCCTGGAGCGCCAGCGGCAGTCCTGCGTAGCCAAGTCGAAGCTCCACGGTGCGGACCTGCGAGGCCAGGTCGACGGCCGCCGTCCGGATGATCGCCTCGCTCCGGCCATCGCCGCCTTCCGCGGCCGCGATCACCTCCGAGGCGAGCGCGGCGATCTGGTCCCGCCCCCAGCCGTGGCGGTAGACGCCCCGCAGCCATTCCCGCGGCTCCCGACCCAACTCCGGCCAGCGCGCGGGGAGCCGCCCGAGCAGCGCGGTCTCGTCGCTTCCGAGGTCGACGCACTGCGCCATCGCCCGCAGCGCCGCCACTCCGATAGCGTAGCCGCTGCCCTCGTCGCCGAAGAGCGGACCCCAGCCGCCCGCGCGGGCGCTGGTACCGTCGGCTAGCCGTCCGTAGCAGATGCTGCCGGTCCCCGCGATCGCGACGATCCCCGGCCCGCCCGCGTGCGCGCCCGCCCACGCGGCCACGACGTCGGGCTCCACCAGCACGGGCAGGCCGGGCCACGCGCGACCGGTGAACGCCTGCACCTGCGCCGCGTGATCGGGCGGGTAGTAGCCGGCGATGCAGAGACAGATCGCCGCCGGAGTCGCCCTCCCGCCGAGCGCAGATGCGACCACGCTGGAGAGGCGCTCGGCGCAGGTCTCTGGGCCGTGGACCGTCCAGTTCGCCCCCGGCCCTTCCGCGGAGCGCCGCTCGCCGCTGGACAGGTCGAGCGCCAGGGCGCGGGTCCGCGTCCCGCCGGCATCCACCCCCACGATCCACCGCTCCATGCGCCCTCCGATCCGGTCCGTGGCCTGAGCCAAGCTTCTCGTACCGGAGCGCGGATCGCCAGGATCAGCGCCGGAGAACGTCGACCTGCACGGTGCGGGCCGGCTCCTTCTCCCCGGACAGGTGGTAGGAGAACTGGTAGCTGGTGGCGCTGCACGGCGCGCCGACCGTCGACCACTGGAGCTCCTCCGGCAGGTTGCCGACGTTCGGCGGCCGGTAACTCGGGTAAATGGCCAGGATGCGGACGGTCCGCTCCTCCGAGGTCCCGATGAAGACCTGGCGCTTCCAGGCCTCCTGCTTCAGACTGAAGGCGCCGGTCCGGAGCGCGGCCGGATCGATCCGGCCGTCCGACGCCAGCTTCGCCGCCGGGCCCCAGAGGGAGCGCGGCGGGTCGAGCAGCGCCGCGGCGAACGCCTGCTGCTGCGGACCGTCCATCTCGGCGACCGGCAGCAGCTCCCCATTCAGCACCTGCTGGCGCTGCGCCGGGCGGAGTGCGTGCCAGAACCGGAGGTGCCGGCGCAGGGCGTGCAGCAGCGTCGACCCTCCGGGCGGCGGGTTGACCGCCGGATCGTCCAGCCGCCAGCCCCAGTAGAGCCCCAACCCCAGCGCCTGGCGATCGGTCAGCGCGCTCGCCAGCTCCGCCAGTTGATCGAGCGAGGCGGCTCCGGACCGTGCGGCACGCGCCTGCCACGGCCCGAGCACCGACGCAGGCGGCTCAAGCTCGCGGTCCCAGGCGTGGGTCGCGCTTCGGAGCCGCACCACGCCGTCCCGGTACGCCCACCGGCAGCGCAGCTCGCGCGCCAGGCGGTCGAGCAGCTCGGACAGGGGCCGTTCGTCGGCGATCCACGCCGGATCGACCCGGCTGCGCGCGAAGCTGTCCGCGATGAGATCGACGCCGGACGAGGCATGGAGCGCCCGCGCCACTTCACCGAGTGGGATCCAGTGGGGGAACGAGCGACGGTCCCAGGTGAGCGCCTCGTCCTGCAGTGAGACGCGGGGGGCGGAGGTCCACCGGGCGGGGAGCTGCAGACGCACCGGCTTGCGCAGGCTCTCCTCGTCCGGTGCGGCGGCAGCCGGCTCCGGCTCCCGGTCCGGCAGGCGGGGTCTCCACTCCACCGAGCGCCACTGCTCCCGCTCTCCGGCTCCCCGGCGCTGGATCAGCTCGACGCGCAGCACGGATCGCCGCGCGTACGGCGAGGGCGGCGGCTCGCCGTCTCCATATTCGCTGAGCTGCAGCAGAGCATCGCCGTAGACGGGGATCACCTGCGCGCCGGTAAACGGGCTGGAGGTGCCGTCATCGAGCTTCTCCGGCAGCGCGTCGAGCGCCGAGAGCGTCTCCGGCGGCAGGTCGGTCCGGCGCAGCAGCAGCGGCTCATCGGAGCGAAGGTGCTGCATCTGGAGCGCGGTGAGCCGAGGCAGGAGGGCGACGGCGGCCGCGGCACCCGGCCGTCGAGCGTCTTCCAGCACCGCGGCTTCCGCGGCGGCGGCGGCTCGCTCCTCCGGGGCGGCGCCCGTCTTCCGCCGCTCCTCCGCCGCCGCGAGCCGGGCGCCGCGCTCCGCTGCCGGGAGCCGCAGCACCTGGTTCAGCTGGTCCACGTGTCCGCGCAGCTCCCGCCACTCGGCATCCGCTTCCCTCTGCCGCTCCCGCGCTTCTGCCCGCGCCGACAGCGGGTCCTGCTCCAGGGTGTAGCCCCCGGCCCGCGCGGCCCAGCGGAAACCGAAGTGCTCCGTGATCAGCGCCAGCACCTCGCGGGCCGGCCGGCTGCGGATCTGGAGGGAGACGCGATCGTCCCCCGTCGACCTCGACGCGGTGAGCGGCACCGCCAGCCGCGCGGACAGCTCCCGGAGCGCCCCTGTGAGCGGCTCGTCGGCGAAGTCGACTGCGAGCGACCGGGCCAGGCGGGAGTCGGCGGCCAGATCCGCCGGCTCAGCCGCCGGGGCGGCCGCCCCGAGCACCGGGAGCAGGAGCGCCAGCAGGACGACGGGGAGCGAACCGAAGCGCAGCGTCGACATGGATGCACTTCCTCGCGGGTGAACGAGCGGCCGTTATCTGGACTGAGTGGGCGAGTGGGAGCAAGGGGGAGTGGGAGAGACTGCTGCGGGGGCGGCGATCTCCTGGCAGAGACAGCTACTATCCACGAGAGCTTTCGAGTAGGAGTAAGTGAACGAGTAGGTGTTGGGGTGCACGTACCGGGAGGTTCGGATCTCCCACTCCCCCACTCTCCCTTGCTCCCACTCCAATTCGTGAAGAGTAGCGCTCACAACGTTAAAGAGGCTCTTCCCCCTCCGGCGGCGTGACCGGCTCCTCCGGCTCGGGCTCCGCGGCGTTCCGCAGCAGGTTGAGGAGCGACCTCGCCTGCCGCGCTTCCGGCGCCAGCTTGAGGGTTTGCTCCAGCAGCGGGATGCCCAGCTCCTTGTCCCGGCGCTGCGCGTAGTACTGCCCCCGCGGGTAGTAGAGCGCCCACCAGTCCGGCTTCCGCTCCGCCGCGCCGCGGAGCAGCTCTTGCGCGGCTTGCGTGGCGCCTCCCGCCGCGTAGACCCGCGCCAGGGCATACGCCGCCGGCCAGGCCTGCGGCTCGCGGCGGACCACTTCCTGCAGGATCGCGCGCCAGCCGGTGGCCGCGGCGGAGAAGCGCCCGCGCACCTCGAGCTCGCCCGCCTCGTCCTCCAGCTCGCGCCGCCAGAGGAATCCGGCCCAGCGCTCGTCCCCGCGGGAATACGCCAGGCTCCGGGCCGCGGCCGTATCGCCCAGGTAGGCGCGGAAGGCGGCGACCTCCATCCCCGCGGAGGTGCGGGTCTCCCCGCCCAGCGCGGCGGCGGCGTCCAGCTCCTTCCGGGCGGCGTCCTTCTCGCCGGCGGCGAGGCGCGCGACTGCCGCCCGGTAGCGGGCAATCAGGACGTCGTTCTGCCGGCTCGGGCGCCGGTTCTCCGGATCGGCTGCCTCGCGGTCCGCCGCCTGCGAGAGCGCCGCCGCCGCCGCGGGCCAGTCGCCCTTGAGCGCCAGCAGCGAGCCCCAGTTGGTCACGACCAGGGCCGAAGCGTCCGGCGCCTTCGCCATCTCCGCGTAGAGCTTCTCCGCGTCGGGGTAGCGGCGCGTCCGGATCAGGTGGTTCGCCAGCGCCAGGTTGGCCTGGGCCCGGAGCGTGGGGCTCTTCTCCGACTCTGCCCGTGCGAGAAGCCGCCGCAGCACCTGCTCCGCCTGCTCCGTGCCGCCCAGGCTGCCGTGGAGACGCGCGAGCTGAAGGTAGAGCGCCTCCGCGTTCGGGTGCTTCTTGATCCCCTCTTCATACTCCGCGATGGCGTCCGCGTACTTCTGGAGCGCGGCGTACTTCTCCCCGCGGAGGCGGAAAGCGTCGACCGTCGCCGGCGCCAGCTTCAGGTACTCCACGGCGGCGGCGTCTTCCTGGGGACCGCGGTTCAGCTGCCGGTTCATCTCCACCAGCAGCAGCCAGGCCTCCGCGCGGTCCGGCTGCGCCATCACGACCGCTTCCATCGCTTCGAGGCCGCGCGGCCCCTGGCCCAGCACCCGCGCGTAGAGGTAGCCGAGCGCGTAGCTCCAGTCCGGCGAGCGCGGCGCGGCTCCCAGCCCCTTCGCCGCCACCGCCACCGCTTCCGCGGCGCGGTCCGCCGGAACCAGCCGGCCGATGAGCCGCTCCACCTCCGCCCGGTTACCCAGCGCGAACTGGCTGATGAGCAGTCCGCCGGGCGGCGCCACCCCCTCCGGCAGCAGCTTCCGCTCCGCCTCGAACGCCTGCAGCGCCGGCTCCGCCTCGCCGGCGTCGAGGTAGAGCCACCCGGCCTGGTCCCACAGCTCCGGATCGTTCTCCACCAGCTCCGCCGCCTGGCGCACCAGCGGCGCCGCCTCGCCCGGCTTTCGCAGCCGGATCAGCTCGTCTGCCTGGTTGGTGAGCTGCACCGCCCGCGCCTCCCGCCGCCGCGCCTCCGGGTCGCGCCCCTCCCCCTGCGCCAGGGACGCGCCCGCGGGGAGCAGCGCCGAGATCGCCAGCGCGGCCGCGAGGAGCCGCCGGGAATGAGAGGTGGAAGTGGGTGCCATGCTCAGGTTAGACGTGTCGTCTAGGGTCCAGGGTTTAGGGATTAGGGTCTGCGCTGGCGATTGGTTTTCCAAATCCGAATGCTCCATGCGCCTACGGGGCCTCACCCTCGGTCCCTCTCCTGAGAGGAGAGGGACGGGTGTGAAGCTGTGGCTCCCCCTTCCACTTCAGGGAAGGGGGCTGGGGGGATAGGCCGCGCCAGAACGCTGGTCCACCGGTCCTTCGACTGACCCCTGACACCCGGCCGCTGTAACCTGATCCCTAACTCTCTCCAAACAGCGCGTTGGCGAACTCGCGGGGGCGGAAGACGTCGAAGTCGGTCGCTTTCTCGCCGGTGCCGACGAACTTGATCGGGATGCCGAGCTCGTCCTTGACCGTCAGGATCACGCCGCCGCGGGCGGTGCCGTCCAGCTTCGTGAGGACGATGCCGGTGAGCGGGATCGCCTCGGAGAAGCTCTTCGCCTGGAGGACCGCGTTCTGGCCGAGGGTGGCGTCGAGGACCAGGAGCACCTCGTCCGCCGGGCGGCCGAGCGCCCGCTCCGAGATGCGGGCGACCTTCCGCAGCTCTTCCATCAGGTGGTCTTTCGTGTGGAGACGGCCCGCCGTGTCCGCGAGCACCAGGTCGGCCCCGCGCGCCTTCGCCGCCTGCACCGCGTCGAAGACCACCGCGGCGGGGTCGCCGCCTTCCTTGCCGCGGACGAGGTCGCACCCGGTCCGCTGCGCCCAGATCTCGAGCTGGTCGATCGCCGCCGCGCGGAACGTGTCCGCCGCCGCCAGCAGCACCCGCCGCCCCTGGCGCTTGTAGTGCTCCGCCATCTTGGCTACGGAGGTGGTCTTCCCGGTGCCGTTCACGCCGACCACCAGCACGAGGGTCGGCGGTGCCGGCGCCCAGTTCAGCTCCCGGTCGCCCTCCGCCAGCAGCCGCTCGATCTCCCCCTTCAGCCACTCCTGCACCTCTTCCGCGGTGGTGAGGCGCTGCTTGCGGGTGGCGGTGCGGAGGTCCTGCACCAGCCGCGTAGCGGTATCGACGCCGACGTCCGAGAGGATCAGCGTCTCCTCCAGCTCGTCGAACAGCTCCTCGTCGATTGCGGTCCGGCCGGTGAAGAGCTGGGTGACCTTATTGAACAGTCCGCGGAACATCAAAAGACCCTTTCGAGAGCGGCGCGCGGGCGGAAGCGGCCCTGGCTGTTATACCCCACGCCTTCCCCGGTGTTTGCGGGAACCGATCTTCAGGCGGCAGGGGAGGCGCCGGCAGGGGCGATCTCGAACGAGAGGCCCGTGGAAGACCAAGCCCCTGCCCCGCCCTCGCCCGCCCGCCGGGCGCCGGCGCGCCGTGCGAACGACCTCTCCGGCGCGGAGTGGACCCGCCACTCGATCTCCGTCTGGAGCGACCTCAAGAAGACCCCCGCCGAGACCGCGCTGAAGCACCCGGCGATGTTCCCGACCTCCCTCGTGGAGCGGGTGATCCGCAGCTTCACGCGGGAGGGCGACGGCCCGATCCTCGACCCGTTCTGCGGCTCCGGCTCCACGCTGGTCGCCGCCGCGGGGCTGGGGCGGACGGGGGTCGGCTTCGAGGTGAGCGAGGAATACGCGGAGCTGACCGAGCGCCGCCTGCGGGAGATCGACCCGCCGGCAAGCTGGACCCTCCACCGCGAGAGCGCGCTCCACGTGCCGGATCGGCTGGCGCCGGGGAGCGCCGCGCTCTGCTTCACCTCCCCACCCTACTGGGACGTGCTCGCCCGCAAGCGCACCGCCGACTACCGCGACGTCCGGGACTACGCCGGCGCGGAAGGCGACCTCTCCCGGGTGGCCGACTACGACGAGTTCGTCGAGGCGCTGGGCCGCATCTTCGACGGCGTCTACACCGTCCTGCGCCCGGGCGCCTACTGCGTGGTTAACGTGATGGACCTGCGCAAGAAGGACCGCTTCTACCCGCTCCACAGCGACCTCGCCGCCCGGCTCTCTAACCCAGATCGCGGCGGCCGCTTCATCTACGACGACCTGATCGTCTGGGACCGCCGCGCCGACTACAACAGCTTCCGCCCGCTCGGCTACCCCGCCGTCTTCCGCATCAACAAAGCCCACGAGTTCCTGCTCATCTTTCGCAGGCCTCCAGGACAAGTGTAAGAAAAGGGGATGTGGGGATAGGAACGGGGATGAGGGGGATGGGAACCTTCCGAACTCAGACTCCTACTCTTACTCGTTCTCCTACTCCTACTCAAGAGGCTGACCGAGTCGGAGCGGCCAGGCGACAAGCGATGAGCTGCCTCGAGACATGGTCCGGACTTTAGCCTTTTGACTCTAGCCTTTTCTTACACGTCCCTAAAGCGCAGGGAAAGCGCGGTAGCTGGCCTAACCGAAAGGCGTATCCTTGCCCGGTCTCGGGCGTTACAGACGCGGGAGTGTCGTTCTTTCGGAGTGACCTTATGGCCGATGCCACCAGCCTGAACTGCCCGTCGTGCGGGGCGCCGCTGCCGATCGAGCACCGCTTCGTGAAGATGGTCGCCTGCCAGTACTGCGGCGCCGTCTCCGAGGTGACCGATGCCGGGCTGGACCCGACCGGCAAGACGGCGAAGCTGGCGCCGCTGCCGACCCGCTTCCGCGTGGGTCAGCGGGGCAGGCTGCAGGGGCGGCCGTTCCAGGTGCTGGGGCGGGTGCGGTACGCCAACGAGGACGGTCCGTGGGACGAGTGGTACCTAGCCTTCGAGGACGGGGACGCCGCCTGGCTGGAAGAGGAAGAGGGCGAGTACACGGTCTCCCGGCGCGAGCGCCTGCGCACCCCCGCGCCGCTCTTTGACGAGGCGCGGGTCGGGAGCCGGTGGACGGTCAACGACTACCCGTTCTTCGTCACCGAGCGGTGCCGCGCGCGGGTGGCCGGGGCCGAGGGACAGCTCTTTTTCCGCGCGGTGCCGGGCACGCCGGTGCAGTTCCTGGACGGGAACATCGGCGGGCGGATGGCCTACCTGGAGTACGGCGAGGACGAGATCGAGTTCGGAATCGGCGAGCCGGTGCCGCGCAGCGCGGTGGAGCTGGAGGGGTAGCGTGCGGGTCCGGCCGCTCAAGTGCCCGAGCTGCGGCGGGATCGCGACGATCCCGCATGGCGAGACGGAGGCGCAGTGCATCCACTGCGGCCAGGCGGTGCGTGCCTCCCAGGCCGTCCTGCAGGAGCAGGCTCGCGCCCGCGCCTTTCCGCCGCGCACGCCCCTGCGGCCGGGGATGAAGGCGCGCTTCCGCGGGCAGGAGTACGAGGCAACCGGCCGCGTGGTGCTCCGGCAGAAGGACGACGAAGGCTGGAGCCAGTGGGAGGAGTGGTACCTCGTCTCGGCGGACGGCGACCTCCTCTACCTGGAGTACGACGAGGGCAAGTGGAAGGTCAGCGAGCCGTTCATCCCACGGGAGCAGGTCGACCCGCGGGAGCTGATGGTACGGGCCACTGGCGGCGTGATGCGGCTGGACGGCGCGCTCCACTCGATCCAGGACAGCGGCGAGTGCGAGATCGCCCACGTGGAGGGCGAGTTCCCCTGGGCGCTGGTGCCCGGCCGGCGGATGCGCTACCTCGACCTGGGCGCCGGCGGGAAGTTCTACAGCATCGAGTGGACCCAGGACGAGCTGGAGTTCTACCGCGGCGAGTACCTGGACGAGCGCGCCGTGATGATGATGTTCGGGCTGCACCACGTGGTGGCGGAGATGGACCGCCGCGCCCGGGTGCTCGGCAGCCGCCGCGGCTTCGGAGGGGTGCTCATCGCCGCCGCGCTCGTGGCCCTCTTCTTCTGGATGGTCTCCATGGGCAGCGGCCGGCGGATCAGCGGCGCCTCCGGCGGGGCGCAGATCGCCCAGCTCGGCCCGGAGGGCCAGCGGTTCGGCCCGTTCCCGCTCCGGGCGGAAGGTCGGGTACACCGCCTGGAGATCCACGGCGCCTTGCATGAGCAGTCGGCCTGGATCGGCGCGGTGCTGGAAGACGAGCAGGAGCGGGAGCTGATCACCGTCGACCGCGACATGTGGGACGAGAGCGGCTACGACTCGGACGGCTACTGGCACGAGTCGGATGTCCACGCCTCGACCGACTTCGTGGTGAAGCAGCCGGGGAGCTACTACCTCCGCCTCTACGGGGAGGCGGAGACCGCGGCTTCCAACACGGCGCATGCCCGGTTCATCATCAAGGAAAAGGTGCTCTATCCGATCTACCTAGCGGTGTTCGGCTTCGGGATGCTGGTGCTGGGCGTCGGGTTCCTGCTCGCCGGCTCCCCCAGCGGGGTGCAGCGGGCCTGGGAAGGGCTGAAGGCGGCGTCGGATGATTGATCGCGGGAGCCCATACGGAGCCGGGAGGTAGACGAGGTGCTGCCGGGATATCGCATCGCGTCGGTGGTCGTGCTGGCGCTGCTGGGGGTGACGCTGGCCGCCTCGTTCTTCGGCTGGGGCCTGCCGTCCGACGCCTCCATCCGCGCCCGCAGCGCGCGCCAGGGCGGCGTCGGCGGCCGCGTCTTCGTGGGCGGCGGCCCGGGATCCGGCAAGTAGAACTGAGCTGGGGGCTCTTTGTTTGCAGGTTGCAAGTTGGCAGGTTAGAGGTTGCCCCCCGAACAGACGGGGTTCGGAACCGGTTAACCTGCAACCTGCCAACCTGTAACCGACGATGAAGTAAGTTGACCGGCGGGCTCGGAAAGTGCCCGAAGGAGGACCGAGTGAAGCGTCACCTGACGTTGGTATGGGCCGTGGGCGCTGCCCTGCTGGTGGCCGCGGCGGCCCACGCGCAAACGAACGGCGCGGCCGCCGCCACGAATACGGGCTACCAGCCGCGGAGCATGGTCGAGGCGATCGTCTCCACCCTCGTCTTCAGCCTGATCGGCATCGTGCTCGCCGTCGTCGGCTTCAAGCTGTTCGACATGGTGATCCCGTTCGACGTGGAGCGGGAGATCTGCGAGAAGAACAACATCGCCGCGGCGATCCTGGCCGGCGCCATGGTGCTCGGCATCTGCCTCATCGTCGGCTTCGTCGTAATCAGCTAAAGCAAGCTCGAAGAAGAGAGAAGAACGATGAAAGAGTCTCGGCCTCTAGGGGCTCTCTGCCTCTCCGTCCCTCTGTCTCTCTGTCGCGAGCGTGAAGTGGTAGTCCCCCTGGCGAGGAGCAGCCGGTGTCCGTAGACGCAGTATCCGAAGCGGTTCCGGAGCGATCCGAGAGTGCGGCCGGCGAGACCGGCGCGGCCGGTGGGGACCGGGAGCGCCGGGAGGTGCTGGCGCTGCTCGCCTCCATCTTCCTGGTGGCGGCGTGCGGGCTGGTGTACGAGCTCTTGATCGCCACCGTCTCCTCCTACCAGCTCGGCAACAGCGTCACGCAGTTTTCCCTCTCCGTGGGGCTGTTCGTCGGCTCCATGGGGCTCGGCTCCTGGATCTCCCAGCGGATCAACCGGCACCTCCTCCCGATCTTCATCTTCCTGGAGCTGGTGCTCGGCGCCGTCGGCGGCCTCTCCGCCACGCTGCTCTTCGCCGCGTACGCCGCCGGCTGGTTCTACCACCCGCTCCTCTACGGGCTGCTGGTGCTGATCGGGACGCTCGTCGGCGTGGAGCTGCCGCTGCTGGTGCGGATGCTGAACCCGTACGGACAGCTCCGGACGATCGTGGCGCAGGCGCTCTCGTTCGACTACCTCGGCTGCCTGGTCGGCTCGCTCGCCTTTCCGCTCCTGCTGCTGCCGCAGCTGGGGCTGGAGCGCACCGCCTACGTGGTGGGGCTGGTCAACGTGGCGGTTGCCGCCTATGCGCTGCGGGAGTTCCGCGACCGCTTTCCCGTCCGCCCGCTCCTCGCCGGCTGCGGCGCCGTCGCCCTGGTGCTGGCGGGGGGTCTCGCCTGGGCGTCCCAGATCCACGGGCTGCTGGAGCGCTCGCTCTACCAGGACGAGGTGATCTACGCGCGCCGCTCCCGCTACCAGGCCGTCGTCTTCACCCGCTGGCGCGACGACCTGCGGCTGTTCCTCGACGGCAACCTGCAGTTCTCCTCGGTCGACGAGCACCGCTACCACGAGGCGCTGGTCCATCCGGTGATGAGCCTCGCCGCCAGCCGCCGCAGCGTGCTGCTGCTCGGCGCGGGTGACGGGCTGGCGGTCCGCGAGATCCTGCGGCACGAGGGGGTGGAGCGGATCACGCTGGTCGACCTCGACCCGGAGATGACGCGTCTCGGCCGCGACCTCCCCGCGCTGCGGGAGCTGAACCGGAGCTCGCTGCACGATCCCCGCGTCCGGGTGGTGAATACGGACGCGCACCGGTTCCTGGAGAGCTCGGCGGAGCTGTACGACCTGATCATCGCCGACCTGCCCGACCCGAACGGCGACGCCCTGGCGAAGCTCTACTCCGTGGAGTTCTACCGGCTGGCCCACCGGCGCCTCGCGCGCGGCGGCGCCTTCGTGACCCAGTCGACCTCCCCCTTCTTCTCCCGGGAGGCGTTCTGGTCGATCGCCCGGAGCATGGAAGCGGCGGGCTTCCGGGCGCTCCCCTACCACGCTTACGTGCCTAGCTTCGGCCAGTGGGGCTTCATCCTGGGGGCCGACCGGCCGCTCGACCTCTCCCGGGTGAAGCTGCCGCCCGGCCTCCGCTACCTGACGCCGGAGCTGCTGCCGACGCTCACCGTGTTCGACCCGGAGACGGCGGAGGTGCGCGTGGAGCCCTCCACGATCGACCACCCCCGCATCCTGCGCTACTACCTCGACAACTCCCGGGAGTGGGAATGAGCGCGGAAGCCGCCAGCCCCGGATTGGCCGCACCCGCCGCGCCGGCGCACCCGCCGCTGCGCTGGATCGTGAGCCCGCGGTACGATCTCTGCTTCTTCATCGGGAGCTGCGTCTTCACGTTCCTCTTCTTCGGGCTCTACCGCTGGGCGCACCACCTCGGCTGGCTCCTGCGCGGCGACCAGATCCTGATCACCTACTTCGTCTTCACCGCCTTCTTCGACCACCCCCACATCTTCCAGACGCTGGCGCGCACCCACGGCGACCCGGTGGAGCTGCAGCGGCGGAAGACGCTTCACACCTGGGGGCTCGCCGGCTTCGTCGCCGTCGGAGGGCTCGTCGTCGTCGCCGGGCTGGAGGCGGAGCTGATCGTCTTCGCCGCCATCTTCGGGACCTGGCACATCATCCGTCAGCACTCCGGCTTCCTGAAGGTCTACAAGGGGCTCAACGGCGACAAGGCGCCGCTCGACAACTGGCTCGACTTCGGCGTCTTCTACACCGGCGCCTTCGCCTGCCTGCTGCACGACTACTCCGACGTGAAGGAGCCGATCCTGATCTACGGGGACCTGCGCGTGGCGTTTCCGGACCTGCCGCCCGGCCCCGGGGAGTGGCTCTGGACCGCCTTCCTGGTCTTGCTGGTGGCGTTCGGCTTCCGCCAGGTGTGGCTGGTCGGCTCCGGGCAGCGGGTTAACCTGCCGAAGATCCTGCTCCTGGCGGCGGCGCTGGGCACGCACTACTTCGTCTTCTTCGCCACCGCCACGCCGTTTCTGGTGGCGGAGGCGCTGGAGACCGCCTACCACGACGTGCAGTACCAGGGCTGGATCGTCCACTACCAGCGGCGGCGGTTCAACGCGAGGCACGTGGTGCTGAAGTGGGGGCTCGCCGCGCTGGCGTACGGCCTGCTGGCAGGGGCGATCGAGACGCTGGGGCTGATGCGGCCGGGCTGGACCTGGCTCTTCGTGCCGTTCACCATGCTGGTGATCTGGCACTATTACGTGGACGGCAAGATCTGGAAGGTCAGCGAGGACCCGGAGCTGCGGGACCTGCTGAAGCCGGTTAGGCCGGCCGATCCGGAGGGAGCGAGAGCATGAACGAAGCGTTGGCAGACCTGGTCGGTCAGAAGGTCCGCGTCTACTCCACCGGCGCCTCCCAGGGCTGGACCGACGACGGCGTGCTGGAGGCGTGGGACCACCCCTGGCTGCGGATCCGCAAGAACAACGGCGAGACGCTCTGCCTGGCCGTCTACTCCATCCGCCTGATCAAGGCCCTCGGCGAGTAACACCCCTACGATCATGCGCCGCCGCCGTCTCCTCGGATTGTCCGCTGCCCTGGTGGTGGTGATCGGTGCCGCCTGGGTGATGCGGATCGTTCTGAGCCCGCCGCGTCGCCTGCAGGTGCTCTCCTCGCGAGGCGGGCCCGGCGTCTTTCACTCGGGTCTTGCGGAGGCGCTCTTCTCCCCCGATAGCCGGTATCTGCTCACGAGGGTCTTGGAGACCAACCGCAGCGGGGTTTTTCAGGATCTTTGACCGTCTGGGGCACGCGCGACTGGCAGCCGCTCCAGCGGCTCCCGAAGGTGTTCGCCGTCGGCGGCTTCACGCAGGACGGAAAGCAGCTCCTCACCTCCGATGCGCGCGGCGGGACCCAGCTCTGGGACGGTCTCAGCTTCCGGTCATCGCGGACCGTGACCCCGGCGTCGGAGCCGGAAGACGAGTCCGCATTCTCTACTCCATCGAACTCCATCTCGCCCGATGGCCAGCGAATCGCGACTGGCTGCTCATCATTCAGCGCCTACCCAGACCTGACCCTCTGGAGCACTGCCACAGGGAAGCCGGTCGTCCGACGGCCGTTCATCGATCGCGTGCTCCGCTTTTCCCCGAACTCCGCGCTCCTGGCGTGCGAGATGCAAGACATCGGCATCGTGATCCTCGACGCCGCGACCGCCCGGCAAGTCCACGTCATCCACAGTAACTGGCTCGTCTTCACTCCGGATGGCAAGGCAGCGATCAGCGAGGACCGTGACGGCATCGCCTATTGGAACACCCGCACCTGGAAGATCGAGCGGCGGCTCACCCCACGCGGCGGCGGGGCTTTCGAAGCAGCGATCTCCGGGGACGGACAGATCCTGGCGATCGCGACCGACTCCGGAGTTCGGCTTCTCGACGCCGGCAGCGGACTGGAGTTGATGGTCATCACCGGCTCCGACAGCCGCGAGCAGCTCACCTTTTCACCAGACGGCACGATGCTTGCCATAACCCGGGATCGCCAGGTCGAGATCTGGCAGGTCCCACCCCGCTGGCAGCTGCTGCTGCGCGCCATCCTGAGGGGGCCGGATCGATAGCGAACACGCGGATTTGCTACAGCCCTAAGGTCGTTCGGTCGAGCCGGTGCGATGGACGCTGCAGGTCATTCGGGGGGAATGCTGCGCGCCGGCGCGCAGCAGGAGCCTGGCGTTTCGTCCGGTGACGTCCAGACGGCACGCGGCGTCGAGCGGGGTGACGCCTTCCGGGTCGGCGAGGTTCACATCGGCTCCGGCGTCGATCAGGATCCGGATCACCTCCCGTGACTTCTGTCCGGCTGCCCAGAAGAGCGGCGTCTGCCCGTACGTGTCGATCACGTTAACGTCCGCACCCAGCTCGAGAAGCGCGCGGAGGGTCAGAGGGAGCTGGCGCTCCACGGCCGCGTGCAGGGCCGTCGTTCTGGTAGGGTCCTCATGGGGATCACGAGAATCGATCACTACATGAAGTGAGAACGGGCTTGTAGTGAGCCCATCCGGCACGGCTCCGCGCCGCACGAGATCCGCCGCCCGTCTGGCGAGTTCCCGATCGGGGCCTCGTTCCCAATAGAGCATGTCAACGAGTTCCGCGGTGGCATCATCGCTAAAGAAGTCGTTGCAAGCCCGCGTACACGAGCCGACACCCGACAGCACGAGCAGAAGACCTCCGATCAGCCCAAGGGCGCGGCGGGTCACAGGTCAGAATCCTCTCCGTAGCCGTCCGGCGGGGTCCACTCGTCAGCTGTTGCGCGCTACCGTCCGAAGCTCCTCTTTGATGTGGGTCGTTCGTTTTCTCCGGCGGGTGCCCGGGTAAGTGCTAGCGGCGCTCCATCCTCTGGGGCGCCGGAGGGGAAGCGCCGATGAATCCGTGGGTCCAGGGTGGCATTCTCTCGCTGGCGCTGGCGGTCGGGGTGGGCGCCGGCTGGCTTGCCGGGCGGACGCTGCGCCGGCGCTCCCCGAACGCCTGGGTTTCCACGCTAATCCTGCTGGCCGGCTCTCTCGGCGGACCGCTCGTCACCTACCGCCTGCTCGGGCCGGGGATCGTCTCCTACATCGCGGCGCTGCTCATCGCGGGTCTGGCCACCGGCTTCGTCTTCTGGCCGATGGGCGAGAAGCAGGGCGAGCGGGAGTGGCTGTAGCTTTCGGAGACGGAGAGACAGAGGGACGGAGAGAGCTGCAAACGAGAGGCCGGCCCCGCTTAGCGCGCTTCAGCGTGCTTCAGGAGGTAGCAGCCGGGTCTTTCAGGGCCCGGTGTCGGGAGCGGCCGCAGCCCTCGCGATCCGGCGAGGCCGTGCCGGAGCAGGAAGGTCGCCAGCGAGCAGGAGCAAGAGTAGGCGCAGGACCACCCGCTAACGGACGGTTCGGACTTTAGCCTTTAGCCTTCTGCCTTTAGCCTTCAGAGTCACCGTCCCCGCAGCGCGTCCCAAACGCTCACGCCCGCGTCCATCCGCCCGCGCATCCACATCCAGCTTGCCACGAGCTCGTCCCACGCGTACGGCACCATTGCCAGCGATATGGCGACGGAGACGAGGCAGAGCGTACACCAGGTGTCGTAGAGGGTCGGCTGCAGGATGAAGAGGGTGACGCTGGTGAGGCCGAACGGGATCACTGCGATGGCGAAGACGATCACCACCCATGGCAGCCGCTTCCAGCGCGCGGTGCCGCCCATCAGGCCGAAGACGGCGTCGGCGAGATACCCCGCGGCGCCAAGGACCGCGTCCGGCACCGGCAGCACGTGGGAGACGCGGCCGGTCAGGATCCGGTGGCTTCCCTCGCCGAAGAACGGCTCCCAGATCGACGGGATCAGCTCGAGCTGAAAGAGGGAGAGCCAGGAAGCGACCAGGAAACCGACGAACGCGAGCACCACGATCGGCACGCGCTGGGCCCACGATGACGGGTTGTAGACCCACCCCGGAGGAGCGTCCTCTACCGGGTCTCGCCGGATCGGGACCTCTCGCTCTCTCGCCCTGCGGCGCACGCTGTCCATCTGGGTCCTGGCCTCCACTGCGCTCTTACCCGCGCCATTCCCACCTCAAGCCGGCGTCTCCCCTGGCTGCGAGGCACCTACCGGCTCACCCTGTTGCGGTCTCCGTCCCTAGTCGGCTCCCAAGATCCTTCAGTTCATCCCGGGTGGCAACTCCGCAGCGCCTCGCGGTCCGTCTCGCCTGCAGCCTTCCGTTTCCAGGCCGTGCGCGTGGGGAAGAGTGCGATAGAAGCCAGGTCGGTCGACCGCCAGGCTCGGCCGGAGAGAGCAGGAGCTGCGCAAAGCATGAATTCAATTGTCGCTGGAGCCGTCGCCGGATTTCTCGCCACTGCGCCGATGACCGCCGCGATGCTGGCGCTGCACCGGCTGGTGCCTCCGCCCGAGCGGGAGCCGCTGCCGCCGGAGGAGATCACCCAGGAGCTGGCCGCGCGAAGCGGCGCCGGGGAGCTGCCGGAGCCGGCGCTTAACGCCGCCACGGTTGCGGCCCACTTCGCCTACGGCGCCGCGGCGGGCGGAGTCTACGGCGCGCTCTCGCCGGAGGCGCGCCGCCGCCCCGTTGCCACCGGTATCGGCTTCGGGCTCGCGGTCTGGACGGTGAGCTACCTCGGGTGGCTGCCCGCTGGCGGCATCCTGGAGCCGGCGACCCGCCAGCCGGCGAGCGAGAACGCGCTGATGATCGCCTCGCACGTCGTCTGGGGCGCCATCACGGGAGCCCTGACCGACCGCCTGGCAGATTGAGCGGTCCCTTCCCCGGCCCGCGGGCTCCGTTTCCTCGCCCCGCGGCGGTGGGTATGACCTCTTCAGAAGAAGCTCGGTTGAGGTGAGGCCGAGCGAACGAGGCAGCCGGCTGCGGCAGACCAGGCCTGTTCGGTAAGGCTCGGAAGCAGCCGAGGGATTACTTTGGCAGCGTTGCCCACCGTCAACTGGCTGGTCGCTCCCGCCGACCGGGAGATCATCGCGCGCTGGACTCGCGGCGGCGCGGGGGCGCGACACGAGCTGGCGCTGCCGCCCCCGGCCGACCGCGAGCGGTTCTCGTTCCTGGTGCTGGGGGACACCGGCGACTCGGAGATCGCCGGCTCCGCGTACTCGCCGCAGGAGGCAGTGGCGCGGGAGCTGGTGCGCGACTGCCGCCTGCCGGAGACGGGCGGCGCGGCGGAGTACGTGCTGCATACCGGCGACGTGGTCTACATGGCGGGCGAGAAGCGGCTCTACGAGCGCAGCTTCCGGGTGCCGTACGCGCCGCTCCTCACGCCGGAGAGCACGGTCGAAAACCTCGTCTTTCGCCTCCCTTTTCTGCCGGTGCCCGGGAACCACGATTACTACGACTTCGCCGGCTGGGGCCGCCTGCTGGCGCGGGCGCCGGTGCTGGGGGCCGGCGTGCGGGCGCTGGCGCGGGAGCTATTCGCCTACAGCGTGCCTCGCGGCGGCTCCGGCATGGGGCGGAGCTACATGGAGGCGTTCCTCGACCCGGAGCCGAAGGCCGATCCCCTCCCCTATCGGCCGGGCGTGCGGACGCGGCTGCCGAACCGCTACTACCGCTTCACACTGGGGATCGCCGACTTCTTCGCGCTCGACTCCAACACGTTGAACTCCCCCGCGCCGCGGGACGCGGCGCGCACCCGCGAGGAGGCGAAGGCCGAGCAGCGGCGCCTGGAGCGCCGGGCGCGCGCCCTCCAGCGCGAGCTGGGGCGAGACGAGCGCGCCCTGGAGCGGTGGAAGGAAGGCTACCGGCAGCACGTGGCGGCGACACCGGCGGTGCGGAGCCGCGCCGCCGCGGCCACCCGTGCCGTGCACGAGGCACTTTCCCGCGCGGAGCTGGTGGCCGGAACCGCCGCGGGGTCCGAGCCAGGGTGCGGCACCGCCGCGGCGGCGATCCGGACGGCGCGGGAATGCTGGGGTGAGGGGGCGGAGCGGCTGGAGACCTCCCGCCGTACCACCGCGGCTTACGAGGCGCTGGAACAGCTCGCCCGGTCTGCGGCGGCGGTGACGGAGGCGCTGCGGGAGCTGGAGCGGTGCCAGAGCCGCCTTTCCGAGGGGGTGCTGCGCGCGGACGTGTCGCAATCGTGGGCCGCGGTGGATCAGGCGCTCTGCTGCTGGCGGGAGGAAGTGGACGGGCGCCCGCCGGAGGAGCTCTGCGCGCGGCTGCAGCGGCTCTCGCAGACGGCGCTCGACGTGCAGCGGGACCTCGCCCGCGAGCGGCGCCTGGCGAGCTACCGGGCGGAGGACTTTGACGCGGCCCAGCTCGCGTGGCTCGACGCGGCGCTGGAGGAGTCGGAGCGGGAGCGGCCGGGACACTGGCGGATCGTCTACCTGCACCACCCGCTCTACACCTCCATCGGCAACCACTGCGAGCACAGCGACGTGCAGGGCGTCCGCGAGAACCTGCTGCCGCTGCTCCGGGGGCGCGTGCACCTGCTGCTGAGCGGGCACTCGCACGCCTTCGAGTGGGTCCGGGCGGCGGCGCTGTCGGAGACGGGGCTGTTCATCACGGGGGGCGGTGGCCAGGTGACGCTCCGGCGCTCCGTCCTCGATCCGCGTCGACTGGCGCGGTACGGCGAGCGCTATCAGGCACTGCGGGCGGCTGGGGCTCTGGAGACCGCGGTAGCGGGAAGGGGTCCCGCGGCCGAGGACGGCGAGAGCGGCATGCTCTACCACTACCTGCGGGTAGAGGTGGAGCCGGAGCGGCTGCGAGTGGTGCCGATCGGCGTCCGCCGGCGGGCGGAGGGCTACCGGCGCGAAGAGCCGCTGCCGGTCTACCACGCGCCCTTCCTTCCGCCCGGGGCGCCGCCGCGGGAGCGGAGGTACTTGCAAGCGGTGGAGATCCGGCGGGGTGCGCCGCCCGCCGCGCTCTGGAGCCGGGGCGGATGAACGAGCTGCTGATCTTCGCGAACCGCCACGCCGGGGCGCTCTCACGCCTCGGCGGCCCGGCGCCGTTCGAGCGCTACGCGCGCGCCGCGGGGTTCGAGCCGCGGATCGTGTATACGCGCAACTCCGCCCATCTCCGGCGACTGCTGCGAGAGGAGGTGATTGGAAAGCACTCGCGGGTGGCGGTGGCCGGGGGCGACGGAACGATGCACTCGGTCGCCCAGGCGCTGGCCGGCACCGAGACCGCGCTCGGGGTGCTGCCCCAGGGCACTGCCAACAACTTCGCCACGGCGCTGCGGCTGCCGATGGACCTCCCCTCGGCCTTTCGCGTGATCGCGGAGAACCAGGTCCAGCCGGTCGATCTCGGCCAGATCGGCGACGAGTACTTCATCGAGGCGGCCGGCGTCGGCATCTTCGCGGACATGCTCGCGATCACCGGGGCGAGCCACCGCCTGCGAAACATCGTCCGCGCGAGCTGGGCCTTTCTCAAGATGATGCTCACCCGCCACAGCCGGCGGGTGCACCTGCTGATCGACGGGGAGCCGTTCGTGGAAGAGGCGTTAAGTGTTACCGTAGCCAACTCGTTCTGCGTCGGCTACAACCTGCCGATCGCTCCCCACGCGCGCCTCACCGACGGCAAGCTCGACCTGGTGGTGATCGAGGCGCTCGATCGTCACGAGTGGCTGCCGTACTACCGGGCGATCCGCGCGCAGGTCCACCCGGAGCTGCCGAAGATCCACTACACCCGCGCCCGTGAGGTGCGGATCAACGCCCGGAGACCGGTACTGGTCCACGTAGACGACCGCGCCTGGCGCCGCACCCCGGTCACGATCCGCGTCGTCCCCAAGGCGCTGAACGTACTCGTGGATCGCCTTTGAGGGTTTTTCGACACAGAGGGACGCAGATTGCACAGAAGAACCCACACAGCGCCGCTGATGCCGCAACCAAACTCACGGCGGCGGGAGAATGCTCGCTTAGTCGAGACCGTCATCGCTTCGGGAGTCCACCCCGCGCCCTCCCCACCCGGAGCGGCCCTGCCGCGTGGGTGGCCCTTCGCGGCCCTTTCACCCTCCGGCTGCGCCTCCGCTAGCGGGCGCTGCGGGCGTGCCCATCGGTTGGCTCCGCTCCGCGTTCGTGGCCTGCGGCAGTGGCGATGCGGCGACTCACGGGCCGCTCCGGGCGGCTCAAGCGACCACCCCTACCAGGGGTGGTCACAAGTGAACCCCTCCAGCCCTGCCTCCGGCAGCGCCTCCGGGCTTCGCAGATCCCTACGCCCGGGGCATCAAGCCGGTCGTGCTTGCACCGGCTTAAGACAACCCGACGGCGGCCAACCGTGCCCAAACCAGAGGCGCCCGGAGGGCGCCAGTTGTGACCACCCCTGGCAGGGGTGGTAGCTCGAAGGGTCGGGAGGCAGCCCGTGAGCTCCCCTGTCGGCACGGGTAACGCTTCCTGGCGCGGGAAGAGCTTCTCGACGTGAGCTCCCGCAGCGGCCTGCTAACGGAGCGCAGCGGAGTGTGAAAAGGCCGCGGAGGGCCTTCGTCGCGGGAGGGCTGCCTCCCGGCACAAGGGCTCGGGGTCGGGTTTCGGGATCGAAGCTGCATCTCGCAGAGAAGCAAAACGCCTCGAGACTGGCCCCTCCCGCTTCGCACGGCCCACGCGCGATGACCGCCGGCGGATCTGCGCATCGCGGCAAGATCCTCGCGGTGAGTAGTACAAAAGAACCGGCACAGACGAGCCCTCGAGAAGGCCGCTCTCCCGGAACCGGTCCACGGTTCCGCAGGGCCGGCCCAGTCGTGGGTTCTAATCTGTGTCGGTTCTTCTGTGTCCGAGCTGTGTCCCTCTGTGTCGGAAAAGCAGCGCGCCTAGCTTCCGGCGCTCGCTACGCTGCCCTCGAACTCGGTGTGCTCCGTAATCGCCGCTGCCAGCGCTTCGGGGTTCGTCTTCGCGGGATCGTACACCACCTCTACCGTCTGGGTGGTGACGTCTGCCTTCATCTTCTGGAATCCATCGACCCTGACCAGGGCCTTCTCCACCTTAGGCGGTCAGCCGGCCGGTCAGGTCATGCCCTTCGCGTTCAGGACTGCGGACTCCATTCCTTCCGGCACTTCCAGGGTGGTGGTGCTGGCGGTCTGCGTCGTGTTCGGCGTCTCCGAGGTCTCCGGCGTGTTCCCCGCGGGGGAGTTCGCCGCTGACGACTCGGAGGTCTGCGGCTGCTCGGTGGGAGCGCATCCCACCAGGCCGCCGAAGAGGATCGCCGCCGCGCCGAGTGCCAGCAGGGTCGAGCTCAATCGCATCGTTGCTCCTCTCTGCTTCGCGTCTCGTGTCAAACGAGCTTCCAAGAAGAGTTTACGAGCATTGGCAATTCTTATGACCCGGGCTGCGGGAGATCGGGAAGCTCACTGGTCGGAACGGGCGCCGGCCGGCTTCTCCTGCTCCACGTGCGCGGAGTCTCCGATGTGCTGACCGCCGCTCGGGTCGAGCTCTCCGGGGCTGCGGGAGATCGAGGCCTTCCGGCTCATCCTGGCGTTCAACGTCTGCAGGAGCAGCTCCGGATTGGTGCGCGCCGGGTCGTACACCACCCGGGCGGTCTCCCGCTCCAGGTCCGCCTTCAGCCCCTTGTAGCCGTCTACCCGCTCCAGGAGCAGCTCCACCCGCTCCGACTCCGCCTTCAGTCCCGGCACCTTCAACTCCACCACGGAGAGGCCGGGCAGCGTGTTGAGTGCTACGGGACCGGCCGCAGGCTCGGCGGCATTCACGCCCGGTGAGCCCTGAGAGACGCATCCGCCAAGAGCGGCGGCAGAGAGAACAGCGGCAGAGAGCACGGCAACGGCAAGGGGCTTCCGGAACGACATCCACTACTCCTTCGACGGGGGAACTGCGCCCGCACGACCACGACCACCCATATAGAGGACGAGGCTGCCCTCCAGATACGTGGAGAAGTTGTGCCGCTACCGGGTGACGGCAGGCTCGGGCTGGAGCTGCTCCTCGTCTGCCGCAGCCTCGGGAGCCGCCGGGAGGCGCACGCGGAAGGTGCTGCCGCGGCCCGCCTCGCTGTCGACCGAGATCTCCCCGTCGTGCGCTTCCACCGCCCACCGGGTAATGCTGAGCCCCAGGCCCGCGCCGCCCGCGGTGCGCGCGCGGCCCTCGTCCACCCGGTAGAAACGGTCGAAGATGTGCGGAAGATGCGCTTCGGGGATGCCGATCCCGGTGTCGCGCACTTCCAGGAGCGCGGTTCCGTCCTCTCGGCGCAGGCTTACGGTCACCGTGCCGCCCGCGGGCGTGTACTTGATGCCGTTGCTCACCAGGTTCACCAGCACCTGGCGGAGCCAGAGCGGGTCGCCGGAGATGGTGACGTCGTCCACCTCCTCGAACTCCACCATCACCCCCTGCCGGCGCGCCAGCGGCTCCACGTCTTCCACGGTCGCCACCGTGAGTGAGGAGAGCTCCACCGGCTCCCGGCGGATCAGCGCCTGGCCGGAGTCGGCGCGAGCGAGGAGCAGCAGGCTCTCCACCACCTCCGACATCCGCTCCGCGGAGTCGAGGATCGTCCGCAGGGAGCGCTGGTACTCCTCCGGCGAGGCAGGACGGCGCAGCGCCACTTCCGCCTCGCCGCGGATCACCGTGAGCGGGGTCTTCAGCTCGTGGGAGGCGTCGGCACTGAACTGACGCACCTGTTGAAAGCTGCGGTCGAGCCGCGCGATCATCTGGTCGAATGCGCGGGCGAGCCTGCCGATCTCGTCATCCGCGCCCGGGTGCTCGATACGGCGCCGGAGATTGCTCCCCTGGATGTCGAGCGCGGTGCGGGTGAGGTCGTCGACCCGCCGGAGCGTGCGCCCGATCACCAGCCAGTTGCCTGCCAGCGCCAGCAGGAAGACGAGCGGTGTCAGCAGGATCAGCACCCAGCCGGCCCGCTGGAGCGCCGCCTCCACCCCCTCCAGAGAGGTCCCCGCCTGGACCAGGAACGGGATCCGCTCGCCCATGCGCACCGGCACGGTCACGATCCGGACCGGGTGCTCGGCCAGGCCCGGGATCGTCTCGATGGTGGTCAGCCCCTGGAGCCCGCGGCGCAGGGCGTCCGGCGTCACCGGGAGCGGGTGGCTGTTGAGCCCGTCGGAGCGCTCGTAGACGTTTCCCTGCGGATCGACCACCTGCACGTACCGGCCCCACGACCGGAGCTCGTTGGTGAGGAAGAACGGCTGCCCGGCCTCGGCGGCGCGCGGGGTAAAGGGCCGGCCGGTCATGGCGGCCTGGGTCTCCAGGCGGTAGAGCCGGGTGGCGATCTGCCGCGCGCTGGCGTCTGCGTGCTCCCGGAGCGCGGCATCGGCGCGGGAGTGGAGCACGCCGATGAGGAGGACGTACGTCAAGCCGGCCAGCGCCACCAGCGTGAGCGCCATCAGGCCGGCGTGCCACGCGCAGAGCTGCGCGCGGAGCCCTCGCAGCCTCACGCCGGCCCCTCCTTCAGCATGTAGCCGACGCCGCGGACCGTCTGCAGCAGCTTGCGGTCCGACTTCGCGTCGACTTTCTTCCGCAGGAAGTTCATGTAAACCTCGAGCACGTTCGACGGGGTCTCGAAGTCGTACCCCCACACCTGCTCCAGCAGCTCCGCGCGCGTGAGAACCCGCTCGGGGTTGCGCATCAGGTACTCCAGCAGGGTGTACTCCTTGTTCGTCAGCTCGATCCGCTTTCCGGCGCGGGTGGCGGCGCGCGTGGCCGGGTCGACGGTCAGGTCGGCGTAGGCGAGCGCCGCCATCCGCGCCGCGGTGCTGCGCCGGAGCAGCGCCCGCAGCCGCGCCTGGAGCTCCTCGAAGGCGAACGGCTTCGGCAGGTAGTCGTCGCAGCCGGCGTCGAGCCCCTCGATCCGGTCGTCCAGCCCGCCGCGGGCGGTGAGGGCCAGCACCGGCGTGTCCTGCTTGCGCCGCCGCAGCTCCCGCACCACTTCCAGGCCGTTGATGCCCGGAAGCATGATGTCGAGCACCACCGCGTCGTAATGACTCGCCGTCAGGTGCTCCAGCGCGTCCTCGCCGGTGTGGACGACGTCGACCTCCAGCGAGTCGGCCTGGAGCCCCCGCTGGATCAACGACGCCACGCTCACCTCATCTTCAACTACGAGAATTCGCATCTCTTTTCTCACTCGACGCGATACTGCTCCGATGCGCCACCCTGGCGCGGCCAGGCACCCTCACCCGCGTGTGCTCCTCGCGGCGCCCGGACGCCGGGCCCTGAAGGACCCGGCTGTCTCTCTGGAAAGCACCCTGAAGGGCGCTAATCGAACCACAGCCCCCGCACAACGTTCTCCCCGTCTCCCAGTCCCTCTGTCTCTCCGTCTCAGGCACCCTTGCCCTCGCGCAGCTCCAGCACCTGGTCTGCTTCCGCGGCGCCGAAGCTCTCTACCGTGCCGTTCGGCCAGCGGACCTCGATGTCATCCACCCGGACTGCACCGCCGAGGCCAAACGTGGGCCAGAGGCTGTTCTGCGAGAGGTAGCTGGAGCCGCTGCGCACCATACGGCTCTGCGTCTGCCCGCCGGCGCGGATCCGCACGGAAGCCCCAATCGCACTCCGGTTTCCCCTGCGGCCGCGCAGACGGAGCTGGAGCCAGTGCGCGGAGGGTCGCCCCGACTGCCGCAGCAGCGCCGCCCTGCCGCCGCTCGTGGTGACCAGGATGTCCAGGTCGCCGTCCCCGTCGATGTCTCCGTAGGCCGCGCCGCGGGCCACGCGCGGCACGTTCAGCGCGCCCGCGGCGGAGGTGACGTCCGCGTACCGCCCGTCGCCCTGGTTCCGGAACAGGAGCGCGGCCTGGGCATAGCTCACGCCGCTGCTGCGCACCCCGGCATCGTCCTGGATGTGACCGTTCGCGACGAAGATGTCCTGGAGTCCGTCCAGGTCGGCGTCGAAGAAGAAGGTGCCGAAGCCGAGGTACCGCTGGCTCGGCGTGCCGATGCCGGCCCGCGCTGCCACGTCCATGAAGAGCCCCCGCTCGTCCCGGCGATAGAGGCTGAGCTGCTCTCCGGCGAAGTTGGTGATCAGGATGCCGTCCTGCCCGGTGTTGGCGTAGTCCGCCACGTCGATTCCCATCCCCGCCTTGGGGGCGCCGCCTTCCGCCACCGCCATGCCGGCCTGGACCCCCACCTCTTTGAACTTGCCGTTCCCCTGGTTGTGGAAGAGGAAGTTCGGGACCATGTCGTTGCTTACCGCCAGATCGACCCACCCGTCCCGGTCGAAGTCGCAGAGCGCCACCCCGAGCGCCTTGGTGGCCGGCGCGTTGGCGACGCCGCTCTCCACCGAGACGTCCGTGAACCGGCCGCCCTCGTTCCGGAAGAGCTGGCACGCCTCCCCCTCGAAGCGGTCCGGCCGCGCGTACGAGCGGTTCACCCCGTCCAGCGAGAAGAACGGCTCGTTCTCCCGCGACCACCGCACGTAATGACAGACGAAGAGATCCAGCTTTCCGTCGCGGTTGTAATCGAGCCAGGCGGCGCTCGTCGGAAAGCCGGGCGTCCGGAGGCCCGTACGACCCGTCACGTCCTCGAAGCGACGGCCCCCCACGTTGCGGAGCAGCCGCGACCCGCCGAGGGCGGTGATCAGCACGTCTTCGTAGCCGTCGTCGTCGTAGTCGCCCGCCGCCACGCCCATCCCGTAGAGGCCGCCGGGCACCCCGAATGCCTGAGTCGCATCCCGGAAGCGGCCATCCCCCTCGTTCAGGTAGAGCCGCGACTGCCCCCTTGCACCCCCGTCTCCCGGCCAGGAGGTGGAATCGACCAGGAACAGGTCGAGACGGCCGTCGCGGTTCACGTCGACCAGCGCGCAGCCGGAGCCCATCGTCTCCGGCAGGTGCTTCCGGCCGGCGGCGCCGTTCGTGTGGCGGAAGCGGATGCCGGCCTGCTCCGTCACGTCGTCGAAGTGGATCACCGCGGCCGCCGGCGTGGGAGCCGGCCGCAGCGGCGCCGGGTCCTGGGCGCAGCCCGCCAGCGCGAGGACGAGCCCGAGTCCGGGGAGCGCTCGCGAGATCATCGGACCGCCTCCAGCTCCCGCACCACCAGCGCCCGGCCATGCGGCGAGGCGGTGGCGCCGCGCAGCGCGGCCGGCGCGCTGTCGTCGCGCGCCAGCAGGCGGTAGAGCGTCTCCTCCCGCCGCGCCTCCGTGAGCCGGTTCAGGCGCTGGAAGCTCAGCATCAGGTTGTAGTGCGCGGCCACATCGACCGGATCGACGTCGAGCATCGCCTCGAACTCCCGGGCCGCCTCTCCGTGGCGCAGCTCCGCCATGTGCGCCAGGCCCAGCTCGTAGCGCAGGCGCCGGTCCCGCGGGAAGCGCTGGGTGAGCGGCCGGAGCATCGCCACCGCCGCGGCAGGCTGCCCCATGCGCCGGAGGACCGCCCCCAGCCAGGCCGCCGGCCGGTGATCGCCCGGCGCCAGGTGCCGCGCCCGCTCGAACTGCCCCTGGGCGGCCAGCAGGTCCCCTTCGTCCAGGTAGACCCGCCCCAACGCCAGCAGCGCCTCCGCATCGGAAGGCGCCTCCGCCAGCGCGTGGCTCAGCGCCTGGATCGCGTGTGGATAGGCCTGCACCGCCCCGAGGGCGGTCCCGTAAGCAGCCCATCGGAGGGGGTTGGACGGAGCCCCCGCGTGGTCGCTGACTACCCCCGCGACGGCGTGGAGCTCCCGCTCCGGCCTCTCTCCCAGCCAGCGCGCCATCTCCGGACGGCGCCTCCGCAGGAGCCGCACCTCCACCCGGCCGATCCCGCCCGCCGGCATGCGCAGCTCGTAGCGGGCGAGGTCGGTCTCCCCGGCCGGAATACGCCGCCACTCCCGCACCGCCACCATCCGGTCGAGATCCCCGTGCCGGATCGCCTTCCCGTCGCGGTCGAGCGCCACCAGCCGGTAGGCGTGGACCTCCGCCGGCAGCGGCTCGTCCGGCCGGACCACCCCGGAGCGATAGACCTCTCGCCCCTGCCGGTCCCGCACCCGCACCTCCAGCCACGCCTCGTAGAGGTCCGGCATGCCGTAGGGGAAGTCGTGCCCCACCCCGTCGTTCCGCACCACCACGTCGAGCAGGAGCGGCTCCCCGGGCCTGGCATTCACCTCGGCGCCCGCGGGGGTGGGCAGCTCTCCCGGCATGGACGGGCGCCGGAAGAAGAGATCGAGCCCAAGCGGCCGCGGACGGTCGACATGCGGCGCGGTGTCTCGGGTGGTGTGACAGCCGGTGCAGCCGACCCGCCCCTCCGGCGTTCCGGCCGCGTAGAGCGCGGCGCCGCTGAACCGGCTCTCCTGCCAGTCTCCGTACTCGTCCGGCCCCGGCATCCACCGGTAGCGGTTCTGCGGCAGGTTCCACGCCTTGCGGTGACAGCCGGCGCACAGCTCCGGCGCGGTAAGGCGAGCCCGGTTCAGGTTCCGCTCCGTGTGCGCGTGGGGCCGCAGCCGCGCCGCCAGCAAGCTGCCGCCGGCCGGGGGCCCAGGCGGAATCGTGAGCGCCGCGCTGCCGTAGAGGCCGTGGACCTCCGCCGTGTGGCAGGAGGCACAGGAGAGCCCGCCCGCCTCGCTCGGCAGCGTCGCCCGCAGCGCCTCCGGCTCGTGGCAGCCCCGGCACCACCGGGCCGCCTCCGTCCCCTGGCGCCGGGTGAAGTCGGCCAGCGTGGCCGGGTATGCCGCCCCGGAATCCTGGGCGGAGTGGAAGACGCCCGCACAGCCCTCCGGAGCGCGGTCATGGCAGGAGCGGCAGTCCGCGGGCGGGCGCCCCGTGCGGAGCGCGGAGGGGAACGTCTCGCTCTCCGCCTGCGCGGCGGTGGTCGCCGTCAGAAACCGGTAGGTGCTCTCGCCGTCATACTCCGGCGGCGAGAAGCTGGACCGCCGCGCCTCCGCAAAGGCGTAACCCGCGGAGAGCAGCACGAAACCGGCCGCGCCGGCCGCGATCCCATGCCGGGCGCTGAAGCCGCGCGCCTGCAGGAACGCCGCGGCCGCCAGCCCCAGCAGCAGCACGCCCGCGCCGACGTGGGTCCAGACCAGCCCCGCCCGGAGGGAGCGCTCGAGCCCCGGCATCAGCGCCAGCAGTCCCCCGGCCGCGCAGAGCGCCAGCAGCACCGCCGAGAGCGGTCCCCGTCCCGCCGACCCGCGCGCCAGCACCAGGCCCAGCGGCAGAAGAATCGCGTGCAGAGGGATGGCGAGCACGTCGCCCAGCGATTGGAGATCCCAGCGCACCTCCGGCCCCCAGGCGAGCCACGCCGCGGCGGCGCCCCCCAGGAGGAGGCTGCCGCCGGCCAGAAGAGGAAGCGAGCGCGAGTGACGGAGAGACATGGTCCGATACGGTTTACGCAGGACTGGCCCCCGGCGTCCGCGAGCTTAACGAAGGCTAAGACTGCAAGCCCCGGAACGAACCGGCGGCGGTGGGCAGGACTCCCCGCGGCGGCTGCCGTATTGAGAGACCGGCGGGCGCGAGACCGCCGCGCCGGCACGACCTCGGGCCGCTGAACTCTGGAGGAACGCTGCAATGTCCAGGCTCAACCGCAGACAGCTTTTTGAAGACGCGCTCTTCGCCGCCGCCGTCGCCGCCACCGCCGGCGGGGCCCGCAGCGCCGCGGCCCAGGCGCCGGTAGCCACCCGCAAGGTGGGCCCGAACGACCAGATTCGCGTGGCGGTCATTGGCGTGCGCGGGCGGGGCAAGGACCACCTGAGCGGCTTCCTGGCGATGAACGACGTCCAGATCGCCGCCATCTGCGACTGCGACCTGAACGTGGTCGCGCCCGCGGTGAAGATGGTGACCGACAAGGGCCGCCCGGAGCCGAAGGTGGTGCAGGACCTCCGCCGGATCATGGACGACCCGACGATCGACGTCGTCTCGATCGCCACCTCCAACCACTGGCACTCCCTGGCCGGCATCTGGGCGATGCAGGCCGGCAAGGACGTCTACGTGGAGAAGCCGGTCAGCCACAACGTCCGCGAGGGGCGCGTGCTGGTCGATACGGCGCGCCGGTACCGCAAGATCTGCCAGGCCGGCACCCAGATCCGCTCGATGCAGGGCAGCCGGGACGCGATCCAGTTCCTGCACGACGGCAAGCTCGGCAAGATCCAGGTGGCCCGCGGCCTCTGCTACAAGCCGCGCCCCAGCATCGGTAGGCTGGAGGCGGGCACGCCCCCGCCGGGGCTCGACTACGACCTGTGGGTCGGCCCCGCGCCGATGCGCCCGTTCCACCAGAACAAGTTCCACTACAACTGGCACTGGCAGTGGGACATGGGCAACGGCGATCTCGGCAACCAGGGCATCCACCAGGTCGACGTGGCCCGCTGGGGCCTCGGGAAGGACACGATGCCGGCCAGCGTGATCGGCTTCGGCGGACGCCTGGGCTACGAGGACGACGGCGAGACGCCGAACACCCACGTGGCGATCATGGACTACGGCGACTCCCAGCTCATCTTCGAGACCCGCGGCCTCAAGACGAACGACTACCGCGGCGCGAAGGTCGGCAACGTCTTCCACTGCGATGACGGCTACGTGGTGCTCACCAGCTACACCGGCGGCGCCGCGTTCGACAGGAACGGCCAGATGGTCGCCAAGTTCCAGGGCGGCGGCGACCACTACCGCAACTTCATCGACGCGGTCCGCAGCCGCAAGCACGAGACGCTGAACGGTGAGATCTACGAGGGCCATCTCTCCAGCGCCCTCTGCCACCTCGGCAACGTCTCCTACCTGGTCGGCGAGAAGGCGTCGTTCGATACCACCCCGCCCGGCATCAGCGGCAACGAGGAAGCGCTGGAGACGTTCGAGCGCTACAAGCAGCACCTGGGCGAGAACGGGGTCGACCTCTCCAAAGAGACCTACACCCTCGGCCGCAAGCTGACGATCGACCCGAAGAAGGAAAACTTCGGCAAAGACCGCGAGGCGAACGCGCTGCTCACGCGGGAGTACCGCAAGCCGTTCGTCGTGCCGAAGAAGGCGTAACGGCGGCGGTTTCCGAGGCTTAGCTGACAAGAGGGGCGCCTTCCGCGATGGAGGCGCCCCTCTTGCGGTACGGCACGTTGAAACACGCTATGCCGGCTTGAACCAGCGGCGGGTCCGGTTGGCGAAGGCGACCAGCGTGAGCATCACCGGGACCTCCACCAGTACGCCGACCACCGTCGCGAGCGCGGCGCCGGAGTGGAGGCCGAAGAGGGAGATCGCTACCGCCACCGCCAGCTCGAAGAAGTTGGAGGTGCCGATCATGCAGGCGGGAGCCGCGATGCGGTGCGGCAGCCGGAGGAGCCGCGCCAGCGCATACGACAGCGCGAAGATCCCGTACGACTGGATCAGCAGCGGCACGGCGATGAGCCCGATTACGAACGGCTGGGAGACGATCGTCTCCGCCTGAAAACCGAAGAGTAGTACCACCGTCGCCAGCAGCCCGGCGATCGACAGCGGCTTGAGCCGCGAGATGAAGGTGTTGAGGGCCTCGGCGCCGCGGAGCTCCAGGTGGCGCCGCGTCAGGACGCCAGCCCCGAGCGGCAGCACCACGTAGAGCACGACGGAGAGGAGCAGCGTCTCCCATGGAACGGTGACGTTCGTCACGCCGAGCAGCATCGCGGCGATCGGCGCGAACGCGAAGACCATTATCAGGTCGTTCACGGCCACCTGGACCAGCGTATAGTTGGGATCCCCCTCCGTGAGCTGGCTCCATACGAAGACCATCGCCGTGCATGGAGCCACTCCCAGCAGGATCATGCCGGCCACGTACTCCCGAGCCGGCCCGGGCTCCACCAATCCTGCGAAGAGGTGGTGGAAGAACAGGACGCCGAGCGCCGCCATCGTAAATGGCTTGATCAGCCAGTTGACCACCAGCGTCAGGAACAGTCCCTTCGGCCGCCTTCCGACACCCCGTACGGCGGCGAAGTCGATCTGCAGCATCATCGGGTAGATCATCACCCAGATGAACAGCGCGACCACTAGGTTGACATGCGCGACCTCCAGCCCCGCCACCGCCTGAAACAGGCCGGGCGCCTGCAGCCCGAGGAGCACGCCCGCGAGGATAGCGAGAGCCACCCAGAGGGTCAGGTGCCGCTCAAACAGTCCCAAGATAAAAAGCTCCGCTATCCCTGGACGTCGATCTGAGCGAGCTCCTGAACCAGAACCTCCACCCGCTGCCGCACCGCGTCCCGCACCGCGCGCACACCTTCCAGGGCCTGGCCATGCGGGTCCGGAAGTCCCCAGTCCTCGCTGATGTAGGTGCCCGCCGGACACACGGAGGCTTCCACACCGCACCCCATCGTGATGATGCGGCCCGCTCCCGACGCCATCTCCGGCGTCAGGAGCTTGGGAGCATGTCCGGCCAGGCTAACGCCCACCTCTTCCAGCGCTGCGGCGGCGACGGGATTCACCCCGTCGCCTGGCGCCGTGCCGGCGGAGAGCGCCCGGACCCGCAGGCCGCGCTCGCTCGCCAGGTGGTTGAAGAATGCCTCCGCCATCTGGCTTCGGCCGGCGTTGTGCACGCAGACGAACAGCACCGGCTTCATCTATCCCTCGCAGCAGACCCGCGGCCGATCCGCGACCTGACTCTGCAGCCGCGCCGGAACGGAGTGGACCTGTGACCCGGCGGCAGCGTTCTCGTCGTGCTCCGCGAGCATGTCGTCGGTCAGCACGTAGACCTCCCACGCGTTCCCGTCCGGATCGTGCACCCACACCTTGTCCTGCCGCGCGAAGCAGCATACCGTGTCGCCCTCGTCGTAGACCGGGAGACCGGCGGCGGCGAACCGCTCGCGGGCCGCCTGGACTTCTTCCGGGGAATCGACCTGCAGCCCCAGGTGGTTGAGCGGCGTGCGGCCCTCACCGCTGGGCGGCAGCTCGTTCAGCGCCAGCTTCAGCGCCAGGTGGTCCGGCGCGAAGTTGGCGTAGCCGGGCCGGCGCTTGTGGGGGGCCACGCCCAGGAACGCCTGGTAGAACGCGACCGAGGCCTCGAGGTCCCGGACATTCAGCGAGAGATGGATGCGGGGCGACCCGCGGCGCGGCTCCTCCGCTAACAGCACGCGCTCGCTCCCGGGGCAGCAACTTCCTGACATGGTGCCGTCTCCTCATCTTCAGCGAAACTCCGGACCTGCTCCAGCACCTCCGGATTGACCGAACAGTAGATCCAGCGGCCCCGCTTCTCCATCCGGATCAGCCCGGCGAGTCGCAGCTCTTTCAGGTGATGCGAGATGGTCGACATGCTCCCGCCCACCCGGCAGCAGACTTCTCCTACCGATAGAGAGCCGGCCGGCCGAAGCTGACCCTCCTCGTCCATCTCCACGCCGCTGTCGGCTCCCGCGCAGCAGCGTAGCATCTGGAAGATGGCGAGCCGCGTCGGATCACCCAGCGCTTTGAAGATCGAAGCGAGAGCTTCCACCGATGCTTCTACGTTCATAGAAATATCGTATCTACAACTCGGCCCAACGTAAAGGAGCGTCCACGATTCTACTTCGCGGCGGCCCGATCGCACCGAGAGCGAACGACGGAGCGCCAGACGCGACACTTCTGGTGCTTGGCGAAAAACACGCCGGTAGCCGATGTATCAAAGTGGCGCTGGCGGTGTTTAGCTGAGCGGCTGCCGGGCAACCTATCAGGTTGGACCTGTCTCACAGTGGCCATTCACTCTCTTCGCCCGCCCCCAAGCCGCGTCACCGGTGCGGCTGAAAGGTCCCGCATGTCACCCGAGAAGCGTTTCTCTCCTGGCCGCGCGCTGCTGCTCGCGTCGGCAGGTATTGGCGCGGCATGTGCCGCCTGTGCTCTCGCGGCGCTGCCCGCAGCGTCTCCTGCGTCTGCGGAACCTGACTCGCGCGCGGTGAGCGGCGCCCTCGCTTCGCTGCCGCTCACCTTCGAGCCGAACGTCGGCCAGGCGGACGCCGGCGTACGCTTCGTCTCCTACGGCGCCGGCTCCACGCTGCACCTGAAGCCGTCCGAGGCGGTGCTGGCACTCGCGAACGACGTAGCGGCGGCGCGGGAGCTGGCGGAGGCGGAGCAGCCGTCGGTGGTCCGGATGCAGCTCGTGGGGGGGAACCCGTCCGCCGCCGGCGCACCCGAGGGAGAGCGACAGGGCGAGACGCACTACCTGACCGGCCGCAGCCGGGAGAGCTGGCGGAGTCACGTGCCGGGCTACGGGAAGGTGCGCTTCTCCTCCGTCTACCCCGGGGTCGACCTGCTCTATTACGGCAAGCAGAGCCAGCTGGAGTACGACTTCGTGGTGCAGCCCGGCGCGTCGCCGGACCGGATCCAGCTCGCTTTCGCTGACGGTCACGGGGGCCCGCTCTCGCTGAAGCTGGAAGCGGGCGGAGGGCTCCGGCTCGACACCCCGGCCGGCCCGGTGCGCCACTCCGCGCCGGTGGTCTACCAGGAGGCGCGCGGCCGGCGCGTGCCGGTAGAGAGCCGCTACACGCTGCTCGCCGCCAACCGGATCGGGTTCGAGATCGGCGGGTACGACCGCTCCCGCCCGCTGGTGATCGATCCGGCGGTAAACTACTTCTCCGACCCGGGCGCCATGTGCAGCGACGTGGCGCTCGACCCGGACGGCGGCATCTACATCAACGGCTCCGCCTACAAGCTGGTGGAAGGCGAGCCGGGGAACGGCCTCTACGCCCTCGACAGCTTCGTGCGGAAGTACAGCGCGGACGGCACTCGCGTGCTCTTCACCGCCAACCTCGGCGGCACGGGCACCGACTACGCGGCCGGCGTGGCGGTCGATACGGAAAAGAACATCTACGTGACCGGAATGACCGACTCGTTCGACTTCCCGGTGGTGAACGCGTTCCAGCCCGAGTTGGTGATGGACGAGTGGGCGTTCTACGCCTTCGACACGTTCGTGACCAAGATCAGCCGGGACGGGTCGGACATTCTCTACTCCACCTACCTCGGCGGCTCCGACTCCGAGAACCTGTTGGTCGAGGGCGGCATCGCGGTCGACGCGTCCGGCAGCGCGTACGTCACCGGCGCCACCGCCTCGCACGACTTCCCGACCCTCAACCCGATCCAGGGTCCCACCCCCGGTCTGGAGGAGGCGGACGGCTATCTCACCGATGCGTTCGTGGCGAAGCTGAGCCCGCAGGGGAACGCACTGGTCTACTCCACGTACCTCGGCGGCACCGATATCGACGGCGCCAACGCGATTGAGCTCGGCGCGGACGGCAGCGCCTACGTGGCGGGCTTCACCGCCTCGATGGACTTCCCGGTCGTCAGCGCGGCGCAGGTCGAGCGCGGCGATGGGGGCTGGGCGGCAGATGCTTTCGTCACCCGGGTAGCGCCGGACGGCGCCTCGCTGCTTTACTCCACGCTGCTGGGCGGCGACGAGTTCGAGGAGGCGTGGGATCTGGCGGTTGCCGAGAACGGCGAGTTGTTCGTGGCGGGCCAGACTACCTCGCTCGACTTCCCGACCGTCAACCCGATCCAGCCGGAGCTGGACGGCGGCGTGCAGCCCAGCTTCGGTGAAGGCGACGCCTTCGTCACGAAAGTCAGTGAGGACGGCGCCTCGTTCCTCTACTCCACCTATCTCGGCGGCTCGGAGGTCGACGTGGCGCTCGGGATCGACGTCGATCCGCAGGGTCACGCGGTGGTGGTCGGCGTCACCGGCTCCTGGGACTTCCCGGTGCTCGACTCGCCGCAGCGCAGCGACAAACGACTCGACTTCGACGGCTTCTTCGCCAAGCTCTCACCGGACGGCACCGCCTTGCGCAACTCCTCCTACCTGGGAGACGAGGAGCACGACGACATCGCCCTCGCCATCGTGGTGAACGACGCGGACCAGCAGTTCGTCGCCGGTTTTGGCGACCCGCTGCCGTTCGCCGGCGGACCGGACGGCTTCTCCGCGCAGGGAGAGATCTCCACCCGCGCATTCGAGCGGCCGGAAGCGAGCCGGAAGGGCCGGGCCTTCGTGGCTCGCCTGAAGGACAAGAAGCACAAGGGCAGGGGCCGGCTGCGCCTCTCCGCGAAGAAGATGAAGATCCGCACGGCGGCCAACTTCCCTCGTCGTGAAGTGCTGCGACTGGTCAACGTCGGCGGCGGCGCGGTCCAGGGCACCGTGGGAGAGGTGCCGGCACCCTTCCGGCTGGTGAGCGGCGGCGGGAGCTTTTCCCTGGGAAAGGGACAGATCCGGCACCTGGTGGTGGAATACGCCCCGGAAGCGTCCGGCAGCTACAGGGGGACGCTGACGATCCAGACCCAGAGGCCGCGCAAGTCCCGCATCCGCGTGCCGCTGGAGGGGCTCACGCGGTAGCTCTCACCGGCAAACGGAAGCAAACGCGGGGCAGCCTCATCCGGGGCTGCCCCTTCGTTCTTGCCGGGCCTCACCAGCGCCGCGCCGGGCGCCCCACGGCGAGATAGACGATCGCCCCGACACATCCGCCGAGCAGGATCACCAGCACCCAGATCAGCTTGTTGCCCGCGCGGTAGTCGCTATCACTCGGCACCCGGATCGCGTCGACCAACGCAAAGAGCACCAGCCCCAGGTTAAGCAATCCCAGGACGGCCGGGATGAGCATGATCAAGAGCTCGGTGAGCTCCAGGTTGAACGGCATCTCTTCGCTCCCGATCCCGAAAACAGCGCGCTGCTCTCACCAACGGCCGAGCAGACGTTGGGTTACGCCTCATCGCTACCAGGCGCAGCGTGCGCAGCTTCCCGCGGCGAAAGTTGAACACGCGGGGTCGCCCCTGCAACTCCGGCGGCGGCTAGCGCATCAGCCGCACAGACCCCGTCGCCCCAGAGTACCTGGCGAAACCACCCCCGGCTATCACCTCACACCCGGTCAGCCGCGTGCCGGACTCGGACGTCCTACCGCGAGATAGATCAGGGCTCCGAGACACCCAAGGAAGAGGATGACGAGCACCCAGGTAACCTTGGTGCCGGCGCGGTAGTCGCTATCGCTCGGCACCCGGATCGCGTCGATCAGGGCGAAGAGGTAGAGGCCCACGCTGACGACCATCACCAGACCGTAAACCAGCAGCACCACGAAGTCGAGATCGAACACCCGTCTCTCCATCTCGCGGGAACGTAAGAGCAACCTGCCGCGTCACCAGTTGAGAGCGATCCAGCGGACGCTTGGTTGCATCATCCTCGTCAAGGCTGAGGGTGGTCTCCTGCGGAGTCCACCTTTCTGCTCCAAACTTGAACACGAGTGGCTGCCCGCGCATTTGAGACGTCGCGGAGCCATCCGGCGGGCAGGAACGCGCCCGGTGAACGACTGAACTTCTCCCGCGGTCGTCCGCTGTCGTGACGTGCCGGATGCAGGGAGATCGACGGAGTGAACAGGCAAGGGGTACTCTTTAGCGGAGCCGTGCTGGCTCTCGGCGCGGTCGCCGCGGCGGTGGCGGACGGTCCCGCGGACAACATCCCGGAGAAGGTGCGGCCGGTGCCGCCCCCCGGGATTTCCGTTCCGGATGCCGACCGGACCGCCCTGACGGCGGGGCTCACGGCGCTGCAGTCGGAGATTGACGCGCTGCGCGGCAACGCCCGCGCGGCGGCCTGGCTCCCGGACGTCCAGATCTACACCAACGCCGTCCGGTATGCCCTGGAGAACGGGGAGTTCTTCGCGCCGGCGGACCTGGCACGGGCAAAGGCGCTGCTGGCGATCGGCACGCAGCGGGCGCAGGCACTTCGCGAAGGACGCACGCCGTGGCTGGAGCAGCCGGGCCCCACCGCCCTCGGGTACGTGTCGGAGATCGACGGCTCGGTGCAGCCGTACGGGCTCTACATCCCGGCCTCGTATCAGAAGGACGGGCGGAAACACCGGCTCGATACCTGGTTCCACGGCCGCGGCGAGACGCTGAGCGAGGTCAACTTCCTCGACGGCGTCCACAAGAACGGCGGCCCGTTCGTCCGGCCGGACACCTTCACGCTCCAGCCGTACGGCCGCTACTGCAACGCGAACAAGCTCGCCGGGGAAGTCGATCTCTTCGAAGCGCTCGCCGACGCGCAGCGCCGCTTCCGGATCGATGAGGAGCGGATCGTGGTCCGCGGCTTTTCCATGGGCGGCGCCGCCTGCTGGCAGTTCGCGGCGCACTTCCCGTCCGAGTGGGCCGCCGCGGCGCCCGGCGCCGGCTTCTCCGAGACGCCGGACTTCCTCAAGGTGTTCCAGAAGGAGACGCTGCAGCCGACCTGGTGGGAGAAGAAGCTATGGCAGATGTACGACTGCCCCGAGTACGCGGCGAACTTCGGCAACCTGCCGGTGGTCGCCTACAGCGGCGAAAAGGACTCGCAGAAGCAGGCCGCCGACATCATGGCCGCGGCGCTGAAGAAGGAAGGGATCGAGCTGGTCCACGTGATCGGACCGGACACCGGGCACAGCTACCATCCGGCCTCCTCGGTGGAGATCAACCGGCGGATCGACGCCATCGCGGAGCGAGGCCGGGTGCGGGTGCCGCGGACCCTGAAGCTCCAGACCCCCACCCTGAAGTACCACCGCCAGGCCTGGGTGACGGTCGACGGCCTGAAGGAGCACTGGGAGCCGGCGCGCGTCGAGGCGGAGATCGTCGACGACCGGAACGTCCGCCTCACCACCCGGAACCTCACCGGCGTGACCCTTTCCATGGGGCCGGGCGACTGCCCGCTCGATCCCACGCGCGCGCCGGTGGTGACGCTCGACGGCCAGAAGCTCAAGGCGGCGCCGGTGCTCTCGGACCGCTCCTGGACCGCCAGTTTCCGCCGCGACGGCAGCCGCTGGGTCGCCGGCGCTCTCGCGGAGCAGCCGGGGCTGCGTAAGCGGCACGACCTGCAGGGCCCGATCGACGACGCCTTCATGCAGAGCTTCATGATGGTCCGCCCCACCGGCACCCCGGCCGCGCCGGGCGTGGCGAAGTGGGTGGAGAGCGAGATGGCGCACGCGGAGAAGGAGTGGCGGCGGCAGTTCCGCGGCGAGGCGCGCGTGAAGAACGACTCCGAGATCACCGACGCCGATATCGCCGCGCACAACCTGGTGCTCTGGGGCGACCCGGGCAGCAACCGGATCCTAGCGCGCATCGCGGACCGCCTCCCGATCCGCTGGGGCCGCAGCGAGATCGAGGTCGGCAGTCAGCGCTTCCCCACCTCCACCCACGCGCCGGTGCTGATCTACCCGAACCCGCTCAACCCGAAGAAGTACGTGGTGCTGAACAGCGGCTTCACCTTCCGCGAGTACGACTACCTGAACAACGCGCGGCAGGTGCCGAAGCTGCCGGACTGGGCGATCGTCGATACCACCACGCCGCCGAACAGCCGCTACCCGGGCCGCATCGTCACCGCGGACTTCTTCGGCGAGCAGTGGGAGTTGCGCCCGCCGCGGAAGTCGTAACCGGCTCTGATCGGCTACTCTCGGAGTCGGGCTAGAGAGGAAGTGCTGCCGGAGTCGCGTCCCGGATCGCCTCGGACTGAAGTCGAGGCTACAGAGAGCAAAGCCCCGAAAGCTTTCGGGGCTCAGACCTGCCGGTCCGAGAGGCTGGCGATACTCACTTCCTGCGCTTAGCGGGGACGATCTCACGGCGAACCGCCGGAGGCGTCCCCGTTTTGCTTTTACGCGCGCGAGTAGCTGCCGACAACACCCACAGGCAAACTCCCCCTGCGCAAGTTGACGCCGCAGAGCACCTGTTCTATAATTATAGAAATTAAGTTCGCATCCCTCTGGCAGAGGCCCCCGACACATTGGAGATGGAGACGATGGAAGCTGGAATGGTGATCCGGGTGGAGAGTGACACGATGCCCGCGCTGGAGCAGAGCGCGCAGCGGCAAGACGCGCACGCGCGGTACGAGCGGCTGGTGGCGCTGGCGCTGCGGATGGGAAGCTGGCTGAACGGCCCGCACGGCCGCGCGCTGCCGGAAGAGGAGTGGGAGCGGCAGTTCCTGCGGTACCAGGAGCACCTGGAGCAGGTGCGCCGCCTGGGCGACGAGCTGCGCCCGGTCACCCTGCGAGACCGGCGGGAGATGCTGGCGGGCGACGCGCTGGTGGACGAGGTGCTGGAGTTGTTCGCGGCGTAAGCGGGCGGATGGCGATAGGCTGGCACTCCGGCGCGGCCTAACCCCCCGGCCCCCTTCCCTGAAGTGGAAGGGGGAGCAGGCCAACTCCGCACCCATAGCTCCTCTCAGGAGAGGGGAGCTATGGGTGCGGCCGCGTGAGAAGCAGCTGTAGCCACATTCTTATCCATGCCGGATGCCTGGAGCGGCATCGGCAACTCTGTGTGGGCCACGCCGCTACGACCGGCACCCACCCCAAAAGAGGGATTAGCCTTCCCTCCCCCGCAAGCTATCCCGGAAGTGGGCTCAACCGCGCTGCGAGCCCCGGGGATCTGCATGCGTCTCATCTTTCTCGGTGCGGGCGGCTCGATGGCCACGCCCTTCCGTCACACCACCGGTCTTTATCTGCCGGATCACGGCATCCTGCTCGACGCGGGCACCAACGTCTACCCGCTGCGGGAGCTGCACGGCGACGGCCCACTCCGCGTGCTGATGTCGCACTTCCACGCGGACCACAGCATCGGCCTGTTCTTCCTCTCCGCGGGCCTCTTCGCGGGCCGCAGCCAGCCGGAGATCGAGGTGTTCGGGCCGGAGCGGTGGGACCGTTTCCGCGACCTCGGCGGCGACGAGAGCGCGCTCTGGCCGATCCCACTGCCTTTCCCCGTCCGCCCCGCGGAAGAGGACTTCACCCTCGGCGGGGTGCGCGTCCGCACGCATCCGGTGAAGCACAGCGCGCCGGTGCTCGCCTACCGCCTCGACTTCCCCTCCGGCGAGTCGCTCGGCTACGTGACCGACACCACCGCTCCGGGAGACTACGTGGAGCTGATCCGCGGGGTCGACGTGCTGGTCCACGAGTGCACCTTCGCGCAGCAGCACGCGGAGTGGGCGGTGCCGACCGGCCATTCCGAGAGCGCCACGGTTGGGCGGGTGGCGCGCGAGGCGGGGGTCGGCACCCTGTATCTCACGCACATCGGACCGCTCTCGGACGGGCAGCAGATCCTCGCCGAGGTGCAGCAGGAGTTCCCCAACACGGTGCTGCCGGTCGACTGTCTGGAGTATCCTCGAGCCGTCTCCGTCGATCCGAAGCGGGCGCTCTTCGCCGGCAGCTTCGACCCGATCACGATGAGCCATCTCGACATCGTCGACGCGTGCACGCGGATGCTCCGCGAGGTGCACGTCGTGGTGGCGCGCAATCCGGTCAAGGACGGCCGCGCCCTCTTCACCCCGGAGGAGCGGGCGGAGCTGATCCGGCGCTGCGTGCCGAGGGGGGTGCAGGTCGGCATCTCCAGCGGCCTCACGGTGGAGTATGCGCGCAGCGTTCAGGCCGGCACGATCGTCCGCGGTCTCGGCCGGGCGGAAGACTACTTCGGCGAGGTGCGGCTCTTCAAGACGAACGCGCTGCTCGAGTCGGAGATCCAGACGCTCTGGGTGCCGCCGCGCGCGGAGCACCTCGATATCTCCTCCTCGATGATCAAAGAAGCGGGCATCTTCGGCGGCTGGGAGAGCGTTGCCCACCTGGTCCCGGAGCCGATCCGCGAAGACGTCGGCCGCCGCCTGCAAGAGCGCCGCGCCACCCTCTCCATCCCCGCCGACGGAGACTGACGATGCCGCACTCTGAGGGGCTGCGCTTCGAGGTCTCCGTCAACGGCGAGCGACGCTGCATCGCCGGCGTCCCGGCTTCCGGCGTGGTGACCGTCATTGTCCACTGCCCTCCCGATGATCCCTCCCACATCATCGTTGGCGGTCTGGCCGGTGAGGGACCGCACTGGGACTGGATCCCTCTCGAGGAGATCCCCGTCGGGACCGTAGCTCGAATTCGCGTGCTGCCTCCGGGAGAGTTCGACGATCCGGTTCGGATCAAAGATTACTCCGATCCGCAGCAGCCACCGCGACGCTCTGGCCGACTGCGGCCCCACGCTCGCTCGGATCCTGTTCCCCAAGACTTCAGAAAACAGAGCCTTCGCCTGGAGGTGAGTATCGACGGGCAGGAGCGCTGGCTGGCGGGGCACGATGGCCCCGGCAGCGTCTCAGCGCTCCTGGTCTGGACAGCGAACCGCCCACACGAGCTGCGGGAAAGGGGCTGGGAGACCACCGGAATGTTCCAGACTCCGCATCTCGTAGGAGACACCTTCTTGAACATCACTGGCACCGACTTCACTACCGAGGAGAGTCTCACCTGGGTGATGGGTCGCCATGTGAACGCAGGATCGGAAGTACTGATTCGTGATCTCCCGCCCGGAGAACACGATCCCGCTGCCGAGCGACGTCCCAAATACGTGCGCCCCGTTACACGCAAATGGGGCCGGCTGCGACAGAAGCCGGTCTCTTCCTGAAGCTAACGGGGTGGCGGCAGAGCGAAGACCAACTCGGGGGCCGAGCCGCCGAAGCCGGAGGCGAGGGTGGGGGTCTGGCCGCCGCGGGTGCGCTGGGGCACGTCGGCGGCCAGCCAGGCGCGGAGCTCTTCCAGGGTGACGAGGCGGTCGCCGTCCCGGTCGGCGCGGCCTCGCAGCCCTGACTCGAGCGAGCTGGCGAAGGCGCTGCCTTCCGGAAACCGGTAGGTCTTTTGCTCCGCCGTGGTGCCAGCCAGGAGCGCGAAGCGGCGGCCCGGGTCGACCCCTCCTACCGTGCCGAGGGCGGCGGCGTAGTCGGTGTCTGCGATCAGCACGATCTCCTGCGCGCGGAGCGCCCCCAGCCACGCCAGCAGGTCGGAGCCGTAGACGAGCGTCTCGACCGGGCGGTCCGGGTCGGCGTCGTGCGGCGCGAAGGCGTAGACCCGGGTCCCCCCGTCCGAGGGCAGCGACGCGGGAACGGCCGCGCCCGCCAGGTAGACGTAGACGGTGTCCTTTCCGGAGACGGCCCGGGACTGCAGCGCGCGGACCGCCTGCCGGATGCCGTCTCCGGTCGCCTCGGCGTCGGTCAGCACCAGCACGTGGTCGGCCGGGATGCCGGCCGCCGCGGCGAGAGCACCGACCGCTTCCCGTGCGTCGTCCGCCGCCCCGGGCGCGTTGAAAGCCAGGCTCTGGTACGCTCCCACGCCGATGGCGAGCAGCCACTTCCGCTCCGGCGGTGCCGGGATGAACCGGGCCGGGACGCTGCTCTCGGCTTCCGGCGAGCGCCAGAGGGCAGTGGCCGGTCCGGGCTCCACGGCTGGCGACGGCGCGCCGCTTCCCGGCTCCTCCCGCGGCGAGCTGCCGTACGGTCGATCGGGGGCGAGCTCTCCGGGGCTGTCCTGCGCTGTGCCGGGGAGGCTGCGCGGAGGCGGGCGGTTGCCCGGCGGGGACGCGGGAGTGAGATGGATCGGGGGCTCCCGCGCGACCTCCGGCGCCGGCTCGCTCCCGGCGCCCAGGCGGGAGATCGCGAGAGCGGCCAGGAGCACCAGGAGCGTCCCGGCCGCGGCGGCAGCGAGCCGGCCGCTGCCGGTGCGAAAACCGCGCAGGAAACGGGTGTCGATCCGGTAGCTCCGGGTCGGCCGCGGCGGATAGGCGTAGGCCGGGGTGTCGCCGAGTGCCTCCGGAACGCGGCCGAACCCTTCCACGTGCGAGCCGAGCCGCGCGTAGGCCAGGGCCGTCAGCAGCACCTCGTTCGGCCGCGCGGCCTGTCGCAGGTAGATCGCCGCGTCGCGAGTCACCGGCGCCGGAAACCCTCCGGAGGTCTCCCGCGGCACCGCCGGCGAGTCGATCCCGATCCGGACCTGCAGCGCCTGGGAGACCACGTTCAGCTCCCGGTTGAAGTCACCGATCTCGTCGACGAGCGTCCGCGCTGCGGCGACCGCCTGCCGCGCCGTGGGGAACCAGGCAACCGCCGCATCGGCGGTCCAGTCGATCTCCTCGCCGCCGTGGCGGACCAGCCGCTCCTCCACCCAGCTTCGGTAGGCGTCGAAGGTGAGCTGCACGTCGAAGCTGCTGGCGCCGGTACAGGCGGCGCGAGATTGCACCGGCTCTACCGCCAGGACGGTGGTCCCCGTGCAAGTAGACTGCGACTCCACCGTCAGCTCTCCGCCGTCCGCGCCGGGATGGGGAATACGAGCGGCGCCCCCAGCAGCGGCACGAGACAGAGCCCCTGGAGGGTGAGGCCGACCCCGCTCTGCTCCGCGATCCAGCCGAGCGGCCAGGCGGCGATGTGCGCGAGGCCCCACGCCAGCCCGGTGATCATGCTGGCAGCGATCCCGGCGCTGCGCGGCATCAGCTCCTGGGCCAGCACCACGTTGCCCGGGTGCGGCAGCATCAGGATAAAGGCGCCTACCGCCAGCAGCGCAATCAGCGCGCCGCCCGGCACCTGGAACGCCAGCAGCATCGGCCACGGCGCGGCGAGGAACGACCACAGCATGAGCCGCTTGCGCCCGAAGCGGTCTGCCAGCAGCCCGCCCAGCGGTCCCGCCGCCGCGCTGGCCAGCAGGAATGCGGAGACACTCAAACTCTTGGCGGTGGTCCAGTCTTCTTGCGGGTAGAGGCTCTCCACCAGGAACGGCAGGAAGGTGATGATGCCGATCTGGACCGCGCTCCGGATCACGACGGTGCCGGTGAGCGCCGCCAGCGCCCGCGGGTTGCCGGGACCGGCGGCCGGGGAGACGGCGCGGGCGACCGGCCGCCCGTCCCCGTAGCCGCGCGTGTAGAACGAGTAGGCCATCGCCGCGGCGAAGAGGAGCGCCGGCAGCGACGCCAGGTAGAGGCGCTCCGGACCGAAGGTGGCGACGAAGAACTGTCCCATGATCGGCGCCAGCCCGAAGCCGACGTTGCCGCCGACGGTGAAGGCGCTCATCGCCAGGCTGCTGCCGCGCCCGGCGGCCCGCGCCAGGGTGGCGCCCTGGGGATGGAACGCGCCGATTCCGATGCCTGCCATGAACATCAGCGCGGCGAGCTCCCAGTAGCTGCGCGCGTGCCCTACGAAGCCGATGAAGAGCGCGGCGACCACCGGCCCGAGTGCAACCATGCAAACGCGCGGCAGGCGGTCCGAAACCCAACCGAAGAGCGGCTGCGCCAGCGAGGCGGTAAGCCCCATCATCAGCGGCAGCGCGCCGATGTCGGCCTTGGTGAGCGAGAGCCGCCGCTCGATGTCCGGGAGCATCGGCGAGAGCAGGCTCTGGCCGTACATGTCGGTGACGGCGTGTCCCACCGCCAGCAGGCTCAGCCGGCCGCGGTCGACCGTGGCGGCGGTCTTGCCGTCCTGAAGCTGGGGCAGCGTCGGGGATTGGGAAACCGGCGCCTGTTCCGTGCTGAGCTGCTGCATGTCGAGGAGGGGTTCGCCCCAGAAATGAAAGACGACGGACGGGACCCCGTCCGTCGCCTCTGTCTAGTCTACCGTCTGCCCGTGCTGCTCGCCGCTCTGTCGCTGACCCGACCGGCGGGTTCCGCTTCCGAGCGGCGCCGGTACGCCACTCAATTCTTCGGGGCCAGCCACTCCTCCAGCGCCCCGGCCTCCGCCGGGCCGTTCGAGAGCTCCAGCGCGCGGCTGCCTTCCAGCGCGTAGACCTCTCGCACCCAGGCGGTGGAGGGCGTCTCTCCCGCGTTGAAGAGGTAGAGCGGCTGCGGCGCGCTGAGCGCGAGGTAGGAGCGCATTCCGCCGTACCGCAGCGCCGCGGGCAGCGCCATCGGGTGGTTGACCGGCATGTCGGTGGTCCACTCGAACCCGGCGGTGTCGGCGGCGGTACGGCGGATCTTGCCGGCGAACGGCCGCGCCAGGAGCACCAGCGGGCCCGCCTCGCCTACGCCGAGCAGGTTGACGCGGTCAATGCCACCGGCCAGCTCTTTCGCCTGCGCCTGCGCGTAGGCGACGCCGTTCAGCACGTCCTGCACCCGCTGGGCCAGCACCGGCTTGTTGTAGGTGGTGTAGTACTGCGAAGACTGTCGCTGCCGCGCGGCCTCGGGCTGGCCGCCCAGGAAGGTATCGAGCAGCAGGACGGCCTGTCCCCGCCCGATCAGCCCGGAGATCAGCGGCTTCAAGGTCGCGTCCTCCCGCGCCGCCTTCCAGCCGCCCGGGTGGACCACCACCGTCACCGCCTTCAGCTTCTGCTCCACCGGCGCCAGCCAGAGCGCTTCCCGCACGCCGGACTCCCCCTCCCGTCCCAGGGTCATCACCACCCCGGAAGCGCCGCTGGGCGGCGACTGCGCCGGTCCCAGGTGGCTTGCCTTCACCGCGCCGGGCGCCGGCAGCTCGCACTGGAGAGCGGTGCGGAGGCCGGTCTCCAGCACTTCGCGGGAGCCGCGCCACTGCTCGCGCGAGCGCGGCGCCAGCGCCTGGACCTGCTCGTCGACCACGCCCCGCAAGAACCCCTTCAGCCGCGCCGGGTTCAGGGCGCGGTCCGGACGCGGGTGCTCCGCGCTCCAGGTGGAGATCGCCGTCTCCAGCTCCGGCACGAAGGTCGCCTCCTTCACCGGCTCCGGCTGCTTCTCGCCCCACAGGTGCTTGCGGAAGAAGGTGTAGACCGATTCGCGGCTCGCCTGGTTGTAGTTGTGGTCGGCCTTGTGCACTACCGCGTCGAGCCGGTCCTCCGCGCCGAAGAGCCGGTAGACCGCGCGGATCTCCGGCTCGCCCTTTTCCATGATCTGGCTGGTCCAGTCGCCCGTCGCGCCGATCAGGATCTGCGGCCGGGGCGCCACCATGGCGGCGAACTCCACGTTGTCGGTCCCGATCCGCAGCAGCGGCGCGTTCTCGCAGGAGCAGCCGCCCTGGAAGTGGTGCGAGACCATGCAGACCGGTGCCGCCACGCGCACCCGTTCGTCCACCGCGGAGAGCAGAAAGGTCTGCGTGCCGCCGCCGCTCTCGCCGGTGCAGGCGACGCGGGCCGGATCGACCTCCGGCAGTGAGAGGAGCCAGTCGAGCGCGCGAATGCTGTTCCAGAGCTGCAGCCCCGGCAGGTTCATTCCGATGGCCGCCAGCTCCGGGTCCATGAAGGCGTGTCCGAACGCCGCCGAGTCGCCGTAGCCGACCATGTCGTACTGGAAGGCGATCGCGCCCATTCGCGCCTGTCCCGCGCAGCGGGCCTGCACGTCGGCATTGAAGCGGCCCTCGCCCCAGTGGCCGTGCGGGTTGAGGATGCCGGGCACCTTTCCGGTCACCGCGGCGGGCCGGTAGAGATTACCGGATAGGAAGAAGCCGGGCAGCGTCTCCAGCACGACTTTCTCGACCGTGTAGCCTTCCCGCTCGATCTTGCCGTAAACGCGGGCGTTCAGCGGCGTCTTTGGCGGCAGCGGGTAGAGACCGCAGGAGACCAGGATCTGCTCCCGCAGCTCCTGACGCCGGGCGAGCCACTCTTTGCGGGTGGCAGGCGGCTTGAAGTCGCTCCCCTGCTGGTTCGTCCGCACCGGGCTCCCCGTGGATGGTGTTTGGAACGCCGCCGCACCCAAGGGGACCCCCGCGGCCAGAACTACAGAAAGAATTGCCAGCAAACGCATGCCGTACCTCGCTACACTGTCTCTTGCACGCTCCAGCAGTTGGGTAGTGCAGCCGCGCGATTCCTCTCTTCCGAGGCCGCTTTAGCCGCGGTCATGGGAATGGTAGCAGTATCTTGGGAAGATCCTGAACCAGGCCGTTCGGAGGCGGAGCCGGAGGACGGCACTTGTGAACCCTCCTGGGCGCAGGGGGGTTCGCTCGAAGGGCCGGGAGGCAGCCCGTGAACCCCGCCTGTGTCGTGGTAGGTCGGACTGGCGCGGGCAGAGCCGAACGGCGTGCGCTCCCGGAGCGGCCTGCTAGCGCCGGAGGCGCGTGAAAAGGCTGCGGAGGGCCTCCGTCGCGGGAGGGCTGCCTCCCGGCACAAGGGCGCGGGGTCGGACCCACGGGACGATGCTCCCGTGCCGAGAGCGGAGTAAACGGAACAGATGGAGATTCGTGGAAGAACCGCCCTGGTCACCGGCGGCGCCGTGCGGGTAGGGAAGGCGATTGCGCTGGAGCTGGCGCGCCGTGGGATGCACGTGGGGATCACCTACCGCAGCTCCGCGGCGGAAGCGGAGAGCACCGTCGAAGAGCTGCGCGCGCTGGGCGTTCAGGCGCATGCGGAGCGGTGCGAGCTCCGCAGCCCGGAAGAGATCGAGCGCGCGGTCCGCGGGATCGAGGCCGCGCTGGGACCGGTCGACGTGCTGGTGAACAGCGCCTCCATGTTCGAGCGGACTCCCCTCGCGGAGGCGTCGCTCGACGATTGGGACGCGCACCTGGAGACGAACCTCCGCGCCCCGTGGCTGCTCGCCAGGGCGGTCGGCCCCGGCATGGCGGCCCGCGGGGAGGGGGTGATCGTGAATATTCTCGACGTGGCGGCGGAGCGGCCGTTCAAAGACTACACCCCCTACTCCGCCAGCAAAGCCGGCCTCGCGTCGGTCACCATGGGCCTGGCGCGGGACCTGGCGCCGCACGTGCGAGTGAATGCCGTCGCCCCGGGGGCGGTGCTCTGGGGCAAGCACGCGAACGAAGAGTACCGCCGCTCCGTCCTCGCCAAGACGCCGCTCGGGCGCGTCGGCAGCGCGGAGGACGTGGCGCGCGCCGTCGCGTTCCTGGCGGAAAGCGGCGACTTCATGACCGGCAGCACCATCACCGTCGACGGAGGCCGCCGGCTCGTCTAACGGACAGGTTAGCAGGTTGTCAGGTTGCAGGTTGGCAAGTTGCAGGTTGGCACACTGCAGGCAGGCGAAACAGCCGGCCGCCCTCGGGAGCGGGGGTTCCCAACCTGGAACCTGGAACCTGCCAACCTGCTAACCTGGAAACCTGTAACGAGTTGCGAGACCTATGCGCTCCCGACGCAGCATCGAGATCATCCCGCCGCAGCTTCTGGTGGAGGCCTACTCCCGCGGTTATTTCCCAATGGCCGACTCGGAGACGGGGAAGCTCGGCTGGTACACCGCCGATCCCCGGGCTACGCTGCCGCTCGACCCGTTCCACGTCCCGCGGCGGCTCCAGCGGGCGATCAAGTCCGCGCCGTTTACTTGCACCCGGGACACCTGCTTCGAGCGGGTGATGCGCGCCTGCGCCGACCGCGAGGACACCTGGATCAACGAGGCGCTGGTGCAGAGTTACACACGGCTCCACGAGCTCGGCTTCGCGCACAGCGTGGAGACGTGGGAGAACGGTGAGTTGGTGGGAGGCCTCTACGGCGTCGCTCTTGGCGGCGCCTTCTTCGGCGAGTCGATGTTCAACCGCGTCTCCGACGCCTCGAAGGCCGCCCTGGTTCATCTCGCCGGCCACCTGCAGGAGCGCGGCTTCCGCCTGCTCGAGATCCAGATGGTGACCCCCCTCACCGCCCAGTTCCGGCCGAAGCTCGTCTCCCGGCGGGAGTACCTCCCGCTCCTGTCGGAGGCGATCGCCGCGGAAGCCCACTGGTAAGGCGCGTCCTAACCCGCACGCGGGGTCCGAGCCAGACGTGATCCGAACGGACGCGAAGGTACGCGAATGACGCGAAGAGGCGCCGGAAGGGGACACCTGTAGGCCGGCTCCCAGGCCCGACTGGAAATTCGCGTCCTTCCCACCCTTCGCGCCTTCGCGTCCGTTCGGAGTCGCTTTCGCGTGGGTACCCCTAGCGGCTCGCGCGGGTGACGTCCTCCTCACCGCGGAAGAGGAAACGGCTGACGAAGCCGCGGTTGCGGGCGACGAGCCAGTAGACCGCCTCGACCACCCAGATAAACGGCGGCCAGCAGAGCAGCGCCGCCAGCGGCCCCCACCCCACGTGCTGCAGCAGGTAAAGGCTGGCGCGGCCCGCCCGGAGCAGGCGCCCCTCCGGGGTGATGACGTGGACCGCCCGCTCGCAGGCGCGCTCCAACTCCGGCGTCATCGGCGGTGAAGGCGCCGACTGGTACGGCAGCGTGTGAAACTGTTGAGCACGATCGCGGCGCTCCAGCCACTGGACGGTGCGCCGGCAGAAGCCGCACTCCCCGTCCCAGAGCACCCAGGTTTTCCCGTCCGGCGGCGGGGCCAGCCTCATCGCGTCACGCTCCCCGGGCCGCACCCACGCCGGCCCGCTACTCTAGCCTATCGCGGCCAGCGGGCCATTCCGCGCCCGGGCTCCCCGGCATGCAGAAAGCCCGTCCGAACCGAAGTCCGGGCGGGCTCTCGAATGGTTTCGGCGCGGGTCGAGTTAGCTGCGGTCTTTGCTGCCGAAGACGGCGAGGCACGACTCCAGCGTGGTCCGGATCCGGTCCGCAACGGACATTCTCTGCGGTGCCGCCGGCTCCTCCACCGTGACCTCCTCGGCTTCCGGCGCGTTCGAGTCGACGATGAAAAGCGCCACCTCGCCGGGGCGGACCCACCCGCGCCGGCGCGCTTCCTGCTCCACGCCCGCCCGCGTCTTCAGGTAGGCGATGTCGTCCGTCAGGCCCGCGTTCGCACTCCGCTCCTGCGCAAGTACCGTCCGCAAACCCTGCACTTCCACGCCGGTGCGGTAGGTCACCATCAGCGGCTCGGCAGCCACCCGGGCCACACTCGCCAGCAGCGCCAGCGCCACCGTCGTCGTCACGATGCCGCTCGCCACCTTCAGGACGCCGGGCCGTACTTGCTCAGCCGGGCGGGGGGCAGCCTTGCGGCGAGGGCGCTCCGGACGACGGAGCGGGCGGACCAACGGAGCATCCAGCGCCACCGGACGAGCCGCCTGCTCCGGGGCAGGCGTGCGTCCGGTGGTGCTCCGGCGGGGAGCACGTGGGGCGGAGGTTCCGGGACGGGAAGCGACGAGAACGGGCTCGAGTTCAGCCAGGCGGCTCATGGCGGTACTCTCGGGGGGCGGCGGCGAGAATCGCGAACCGGGATGTCGAAGTTTTCCGACGGTTACTTATATCATCGGACGCTTCTACTTCAGCTCGACAGGAGATTTTTCGGCCGGATTCTGTGCAGGTTCAGCGAACGAAAGTAGGACAGGTGCACGAAGGCACATAGTTCTACGGAATCGTTCAAACTTTCTGCACCTTGATCAGGTTCGTGTGCCCCGGAGTTCCCACCGGCGCGCCGAGCGCCAGCACTACCGTATCCCCGCTCTGTACCCACCCCGCCTTGAGGGCTCCCTGGACGGTGGCGGCGAGCCGCTCGTCCGTGCTGGTGGTGCGTGGAACCAGCAGCGGACGCACGCCCCAGATGAGCGGCAGGCGCCGGTAGGTCTCCAGCTCGGAGGTCGCCGCGACGATCGGCATGCGGGGCCGCAGCCGGGAGAGCATGCGGGCCGTGTAGCCGGAGGTGGTGGAGCAGAGGATCGCGGAGACCTCCAGGTCCTCGGCGATTTCCGCCACACCCTGGCTGATCGCGTCGGTGATGCTGGTCGCCTTGGAGAGGACCGCCTGGTGCATCCACGCGCGGTAGTCGAGCTGACTTTCGGTGTAGCGCGCAATCGACGCCATGGTGGAGACCGCCTGCACCGGGTAGTCCCCCATCGCCGTCTCGCCCGAGAGCATCACCGCGCTGGTGCCGTCGACGATGGCGTTCGCCACGTCGGAGACCTCCGCGCGGGTGGGACGCGGACTCTTAGTCATCGACTCGAGCATCTGCGTGGCGGTGATCACCGGCTTGCCGCACTGGTACGTGCGGCGGATCAGCTCCTTCTGGATCATCGGGACCTGGAAGAGCGGCATCTCGACCCCCAGGTCGCCGCGCGCCACCATGATCCCGTCTGCCGCGTGGACGATCTCATCGAATGCCTCCACCGCCTCCGGCTTCTCCACCTTGGCGATGATCCGCGCGGGCGCCCCCGCCCTTTCGATGGCGGCGCGGACCGGCTCGAGGTCCTCCGCGCGCCGGACGAATGAGACGGCGACCCAGTCGACCCCCAGCTGCAGGCCGAAGTCGAGGTCGCGGAAGTCCTTCTCCGTGAGCGCCGGGATCTCGAACGGCACCGCGGGCGCCGCAATCCCCTTGCGGGAGCGGAGCAGGCCTCCCTGGCGCACCACGCAGAAGACCTCGTCCCCGCGGCGCTCCGTCACCTGCATCTCGATCTGGCCGTCGTCCAGGAAGACCTGGTGCGACGGCTGGAGCGCCGCGACCAGCTCCGGGATCGGCAGCGGGATCCGCGTGGGCGCTTCCGGCGAGTACCGCTCCGGCGAGAAGCTGACCGTGTGGTCCGGAAACAGCTCCATCCCCTCCGGCGGCAGCTCGCCGATCCGCAGCTTGGGGCCGGAGAGATCCTGGAGGATGGAGAGCGGTCGCCCGATCTGCTCCTCCACGGAGCGCACCGCCCGGAACCGCTCCGCGTGCCAGGGGTGGACCCCATGAGAGAAGTTCAGCCGGACGACGTCGAGCCCCGCCAGGGCCATGTCTCGGATCACTTCCGCGCGCTCGGACGCGGGTCCCAGGGTAGCAACGATCTTGGTGCGCTTCATCCACTCCGCCTCGGCGCCCCGTGGGACGCAGGTGCCTGCAGACACGGGACATCCGCCCGTGCCGTCTAACTGATTAGAGCCTATCCCAACCAGGCGGCGTGAAGGCGTAGCAAAGCCGGTCGGCAAAGACTGGAGGGGATGGTGGAGGTGGAGATTTGGACGGCTCAAACCACGGTGCTCTCGGAACACCGCGGCCGGCACGTCTCGCTATCAGAGGTCGAGGAGACAGTGGATCCTGATGCGACGGCTCAAGCGGCGATAGCGATCCGTCCCGCCTCCGTCGTAGGCTCGGGCACCGGTTCGCCGGCTTCTTTCAACCCCTCGATGTGGAATTCGACGGCTTCCCGGATCAGCTGCTCGACCTCCCGGCGCGTTTCCGCGACTGCGACGCAGCCGGGCAGGTCCGGGATATACGCACCCCAACCCGTGGAGCCACGCTCGTAGATCACCGTGTACTCGCTCATTACTGCTCCTCTAACTGCGCCTGTCGCCAGATCGAAGCCAGGGTTTTGGGTGGAACATCCGCACCCGGTTTACCTGACACCGTGACCGTTCCGGACTTCTCGGGGTGTTTGAACTGGCGGTGGCTGCCCCTCATCCGTACCTGCTCCCAGCCGTCGGCTTTCAGGCGATCCAGCACATCCCGTACTTTCATTGTTTCCACCGGTTCAGAGGCCCACGGAAGCAACCCCCGTTGGCGGTTTGCCGCTGCGACGGGTATTCCTTCATCCTACTATCATGCCGGTAACGTTCTCGCGGCGCAGGACCCTGAAACAGAACGCGCCAGGCATTTAGAAATGCCTGGCGCGCCGGACTCCCCCGGGTGGATTCGAACCACCAACCCTCTGATTAACAGTCAGATGCTCTGCCGTTGAGCTACAGGGGATCGCTCGTTCAACCGCGGGGTAGTGTAACAGAAGCCCCTGGACCCGTCAATAGCTCCGGCGCGCCGATTTCCGCCGGCCGCCAGGCGGCCGGTGCAGAGCATCCCAGGCAGGCGCGGCGTGGGTGGCGGTTAGAAGACGCGGACACCGAGGTAGAGGAGCAGCACGATGATGGCGACGATGATCAGCCCCGCGATGGCGATCCCGTAGGCAATGCCGCGGCCCGGCATCTGGTCTTCCGGCGGACGAATCTGGCTCATCTCTGCTCCTCCCGACTTCTCGGCTCTGGGTCCTTCCCTCGCGGGACCCCTCAGCCCCGTTCTCCCCGCCCCGCCCCATCTCCAACCCCGCCGCGGAGTGATCCTCCGCCGGTGACGGGTAGACGACTATGGGGCGATCCGATGGCGAGGAGGTGTGGGGATGGAGACGAGAGACGACCGCGAGCCCCTGGGTGAGCGCGTGCTGACGCCGACCGAAGAAGAGACCGACCGGGAGGAGCGGGACGATGCCGCTTCCCCGCAGCGCGCTACCGGAACCCTGGGCCACGACACGGTAGGCGTGACGCCGACCGGAGACCTGGGCCCGGGCTCGGCTTCCGGAGACCTGACGGGCGGTACTCCGGTCGGCATCGAGAACACCGACTCGACCGCCGGGGCGGAGTCGGTACGAGGCGCCGCGGGCCGGGAGTAGGCGCGCCGGGTCAGGCTAGACGGCGTGGCGGCCGCCGTCGACCATCAGGTTGGTCCCGGTGATGTAGGAGGCATCTCCGGAGGCCAGGAACGCGATCGCGGCGGCGATCTCGGCAGGATCCGCCGGCCGCCCGAGCAGGCCGGTGGGGCTGTTGTATAACTCCGACGGGTCGGAACCTGCACGCTCCGCGCGGCGAGTGTGGAACTCCGTCACGGTGAACCCCGGACAGACACTATTGACGCGCAGGCCATGCGGCGCCAGCTCGATCGCCAGGCTGCGGGCCAGGCTCACGAGAGCCGCCTTGGTGGCGTCGTAGATCGGCATCTCGGCGCGGCCGACCACCGCGTGCACGGAGGAAACCAGGACGAAGGCACCCCGGTCGCCAGCGGTCAGCATCGCGCGCGCCGCTTCTGCGCAGGTGAGGGCGGTGCCGCGCAGGTTGACATCCAGCAGCTCCCGCCAGTCCGCCTCGGAGGCGTTCAGCACCGAGCCGAACGCGCGGGCGCCGGCATTCGCCACCACCACGTCGAGGCGGCCCCACCGGTCATAAGCGGCCCGGACGGCACTCCGGCAAACCGCCTCGTCGGCAACGGTGCCGGGGACCGGCTCCACCTCCGCGCCGCCTGCTCTTAGCTCGGCTTCCGCCGCGGAGAGGTCGGCGGCGTCCCGGTCGACCAGGACCAACCGCGCCCCCTCCGCAGCCAGCCGGCGGGCCGTGGCCCGGCCGATTCCGGCGCCTCCCCCGGTGATGATCGCGACCTGGTCCCGGAACCGCTGCATAGGTACCTCAACGGACGCATCCCTGTCTCCCTCCCGTTCGAGCGCCCTCCGCTCGGGCACCTTCCTGCCCGCCGGAAAGGTATGGGGGCGCTGTGGGGAGAACTTAGCGGCACGCTCGGCCGAAGAGAGCCTCGCTCTCCTGCCGAGAATGAGGGTGAGGCCCCTGCATTCGGCACCGAGGAGGTCACACGTTGCCGGTCCGACACCCGATCGCTCCCCTGCTGCTCGCCGCCGCGCTGGTGCCCGCCGCGCTGGGGCCGGCTCCCGGCTCCGCGCAGAGCGAGAGACCTGCCCGGTATATCGTGGAGCTGCATTCCGGGCCGGACGGAGCCACGGAGGGCGCCCTCGCTCCGGCGCGGGTCCGGGCGACTCCGGTGCAGGTCTACTCGCGGACCCTCCGCGGCTTCGCGGCCGATCTCCTGCCGCAGCAGGTGGCGGCGCTGCAGCGCGATCCTTCCGTCCGCCGCGTCTGGCGCGACCAGCCGGTCAGTTTGAGTCCCGCGCCCCGCCAGTTGCTCTCCGCCGCCGGGAAAAGGAAGACGAAAGCCAAAGGCCAGAAGGTCCCGACCGGCGTGCGCCGGATCGGAGGCCTGAAGAGCGCGACCGCCGCCATCGACGGCATCGACTCGCCGCTGGACGTCGACGTGGCGGTGATCGACACGGGCGTCGACCTCGACCATCCGGACCTCAACGTGGTCGGCGGCTTCAGTGTCTTCTCCGGCGACGCCGACGATCCGGAGGGGCACGGGACGCACGTGGCCGGCACCATTGGCGCCCGCGATAACCGGCTGGGGGTGGTCGGAGTTGCCCCGGGAGCGCGCATCTGGTCGGTGCGGGTCCTGAACCAGCAGGGGCAGGGCTCCTGGTCCGGCGTGATCGCCGGGCTGGAGTGGGTGGCTGCGCACGCCGATACGATCGAGGTCGCGAACCTGAGCCTGGGCGGCCCGATGAGCGACGATACACCGCTGCGAGTGGCAGTCGACGCGCTCGTCGCTGCCGGCGTCACGGTGGTCGCCGCCGCCGGAAACGCCGGGCAAGACGTGTCGACGTGGGTGCCGGCGAAGTTCGAGAGCGTGCTGTGCGTCTCTGCCCTGGCGGACAAGAACGGCAAGGCCGGCAAGAGCGCCGGGGTGTTCAAGTTCGGCAGCCGGGAGCGGGACGAGCGCTTCGCGTCGTTCAGCAATTGGGGCAGCGAGGTCGACCTGATCGCGCCGGGCGTCAAGATCCTCTCCACCTACAAGCACGGCCAGTACGCCTGGATCTCCGGCACCAGTCAGGCCGCGCCCCACGCGGCCGGCGCCGCCGCGCTCTACCTGGCGCGGCACCCGGGGGCCACCCCGGCCGAGGTCCGCGAGGCATTGGTGAACAGGGCTGTCGTCTTTTCCCGCCGGAACGATCCGGACGGCGTCTACGAGCCGTGCCTGGACGTCGCCGCACTTTAGTGGTGTGTCCAGCTACTTCTGATCTGTGGGAGTGGGAGCAAGGGAGAGTGGGGGCGTGGGCGACCGGCTCCCGTTTGTTTTCAGGTTGCAGGTTAACAGGTTGCAGGTTCCGAACCCCGCCTCCCGTGTTCCCAACCTACAACTTGCCAACTTGCAAACCTGCAACAGACGTCCCCCTCCATCCCGGACTGACGGAGTACTAGCCTGCCGTCCGGAGGCCATGGAGCAAGTAGGAGTAAAGCCCGGGGCTCGCTAACTGTGTGAGGGAGCGCCTCTTGCTTCCTCCCCGGCCGGACTGCTCGTCCGGTCCGGAAGTCGGCCGGCTCACAGGCGAGCTCGTCCCCACGCTCGCTTTGCCGTTCTCCCAAGCTGCTCCGCGGCGGATCCGTCGGACTTGCGAGTCCGGCCGGACCCGCGTACTAAAGCTCGCCGGCGAATGACCGGCACCCGTCCCAGGGAAAGGATTGGAGACACCGTTCATGTTCCGAAAGCTACTGCTGGCAGTGCCGCTGCTTGCCGGCCTGCTCCTCACCGCTGCCCCGGTGGAAGCACGCCCCAGCCGGTCGAGCCTCACGATTCAGTCGACTCCGGCGAAGGCCTCCGTGCTCCTGGACGGAGCTCCGGCTGGTAGGACCCCCCTGACGCTTAAAAATGTGCCGCCGGGGGAGCACACTCTGGTGTTCTCCAAGCCGGGCTACGAGACCGTCACGAAAGAAATCGTCTACGAGGGCGGAAAGTCGAAGGTCAGGGTCAGGCTGAAGAAGACCCCCAAGCTCTCCGACGAGGAGCGCGCCGCGCGAGCCGGCATCCTCCGCCGCGAGATCGGCAACGTGCGAGAGCTGCGGTCCATCCTCGGCGCCGCGCTGTACGGTACCAGCCTCTCCGGGCAGGCGCTGCAAGATCCGTTTACCGGCTACTACGTCAGCATCTCGACCGGGTTCGACGGCCAGAACCGCCCGACGTTGACGATCGCGTTCTACCTGAATAAGCAGTTGACGCAGTCTGCCGGCTCGATGACGGTGGCGCTCAGCGCCTTCGCGTCCGAGGCGGACTATCAGTTCACCGCCGGGAGACTGGCCGGCGCCTCCGGGCATCTGAGCGCCGCCCCCGCGGGCCTGACCGGATACCTGATCGACGGCAGCGGCACGATGTCGGACGGCTCCGAGTGGACCGCGCTCCTGCAGGTCACGTTGGGCGACGAAGGCGTTTCGATCACCGGGACGGCGTCGGTCACGCCGGACGGCGGCACCCCCAGCGAGTGGGCGCTGACGGTGGAGCCGGTGGCCTCCGTTGCCACGATCACGACCCCCGAGGGTTTCACGATCGTCTTCAACTCGCAGGACGGTGTCTCCAGCGGGACCCTCTCCCAGCCGGAGAGCGGAGTGGTGCTGGCGACCTTCTACCTGGATAAGAATGGCGACCTCGTCGTCGTGTTCTCGGACGGGCGGCGACAGGTGATCGACCTGTCGTAACCCCGGTTCCGCAGACGCGGAGCCGCGTCCAGGTCGGGACTCGGCTCCGCGTCACGCACGCCTCGGCTGTGCAGGTATTCCCTGGAAAGCTGCACAGTCGAGGCGTTCTGATCCCGGCCGGGTGGTGCCTCCCCGGGCGGTTGGGAACTCAGACCGGCCGCTGCAGCGGATAGGCCATGTGGCCCGTACCCGCCCTGGAGGAGGCTCCATGATCCGAAACCTGAGCGTGCTCACTCTCTCCCTAGCCGTCTGTCTCCCCGCTACGGCGGCGCCCTCGACGGTCAAGGTCGACGCGCGGGGGCGGTTGGTGATCCCCGCGGCGGTCGTAAAGAAGCTCGGCGTGGCTCCCGCAAAAGACGGCCTGGTGGAGCTGCAGTTCGCCGACGTGCAGCCAAAGGAACCGGAGGAGCCGAAGGGGACCGGAGGGGAGCACTCGCATCCGCTGCCGAAGCCCCGCCCGCCGCAGACGTGGGTCCACCTGCAGCGGGACGGCTCGGTGCTCCTCGCGCGGACCCGGGTGAGCACTTACCAGCTTTACGTGCCGGGGAAGCCCGGGACCACCTACGTCTTGACCGGCGAGAAGAACCGGATTATCCTCCGCAGCCCTGCACCTAAGGCCGCTCCCGCCCGCGGCTCAAGCAAGCCCGGCCGGAGATAGACTTAGCCTATGGCAGGCAGCACTTTCGGCACCGCGTTCCGCGTGAGCACCTGGGGCGAGTCGCACGGCCCCGCCGTCGGGTGCGTCGTGGACGGGTGCCCGCCCGGTATCCCCCTCCCCCTGGAGCTGATCCAGGCGGACCTCGACCGCCGGCGTCCGGGTCAGAGTCACATCACCACCCAACGCCGCGAGGGCGACGAAGTGGAGATCCTCTCCGGCGTCTTCGAGGGGGTGACCACCGGCACCCCGATCGGGATGCTGGTGCGGAACGCGGACCAGCGCTCCAAAGACTACAGCGAGCTGAAGGAGCTGTATCGCCCCAGCCACGCGGACTACACCTACGCGGCGAAGTACGGGGTGCGCGACTACCGGGGCGGCGGCCGGGCTTCCTATCGCGAGGCGGTGGGACGAGTGGCGGCCGGCGCCGTGGCGCGGCAGCTCCTCTCCCACCGGTGCGGCGCGGAGATCATCGGCTACGTGCTGCAGGTTGCGGAGATCCGGGGGGAGGTAGACCCTTCGGCGGTGACCCGGCCGGACGTGGAGGCGAGTATCGTCCGGTGCCCGGACGCAGCCGCGGCGGAGCGGATGATCTCGGCCATCGACGCGGCCCGGCGGGACGGCGACTCGCTGGGCGGGATCGTGGAGGTGGTGGCGCGCGGCGTCCCCGCGGGGCTGGGAGAGCCGGTCTTCGACAAGCTGACCGCCGACTTCGCCAAGGCGCTCATGTCGATCCCCGCCGCCCGCGGGTTCGAGGTCGGCGAGGGCTTCGGAAGCATTCACTTCCGCGGGTCCAGCCACAATGACCCGTTCGTCTCCCGCGAGGGTCGCGTGCGGACGGAGACGAACCGCTCCGGCGGCATCCAGGGAGGGATCTCCAACGGAGAGGAGATCCTGCTGCGGGTCGCCTTCAAGCCGACCGCCACGATCATGCGGGAGCAGCGGACCGTCTCCACGTCCGGCGAGGAAGTCACCTTCCAGGCACGGGGGCGGCACGATCCGTGTGTCCTCCCGCGCGCCGTGGCCGCGGTCGAGGCGATGGTGGCGCTGGTCCTGGCCGACCACCTGCTCCGCCAGGAAGCGAACGTCCGCCGTTAAAGCACCGATTCGGTCCCCTGCCGCGTCTTATCGGTAGGGGGCGTAAAGTGGGCTACGGAGGGAACGATGATACGCGGGTACCCGGCTCTGCGAAGCTCACCGGCGCGGCGCGGCTTCACGCTGGTCGAGCTGCTGGTGGTGATCGCGATCATCGCCATCCTCGCGGCGATTCTCTTCCCGGTGTTCGCCCAGGCGCGAGAGAAGGCGCGGCAAACGAGCTGCGCCAACAACCTGCGCCAGATCGGCATGGCGAGTGCCCTCTACCGGAGCGATTACGACGAGTGCTACGTTCCGACCGAGGCGGGCGGGCTGCCGTGGCTGAGCGTGATCCCGGGCACCGACGGGCTGCTGAACCCCTACGTGCGGATGAGCACGCCGCTCCAGTGTCCCTCCCGGCGGGCGCCGAAGGCGCGCTATGCCCTGAACGTCTGGAAGGGCGTTCACTTCGACCGCCGCGAGACCTCTCCCCAGGGGCAGCCGGATAGCGCCGTGCCGCGCCCTTCCACGACGCTGCTCGCCTGGGAGCACCAGGTCGACGCGATCGACTGCCTGACCGGCCAGGACGGCGGCGACCCGCTCCACCCCGCGCCCACGGCGGGCGACACGCACTGGGACACCGCCCACAGCGGCGGCTTCAACGCGCTCTGGTGCGACGGGCACGTCAAGCGCATGCGCTACACGCAGCTCCTGCGGACGTTCTTCACCATCGAAGAAGATCCGGAATGAGCGACTGAGTGGGCGCGAAGGAGAGTGAGTGGATCGGGCTGGCAGTTTTTCAGGTCGGGAAGTCCCGGAGCCTGCATACCGGGAGGCACCGGCCAACCTGCAGCAGGCCGCACCCATTCGCCCACTCTCCCTTGCCTCCCCCGCGCCTGCGATTCCCGCCTCCGAGCGAATACCCGCTCCCGTGTGGGGGCGACCGGGGGGAGGTGCGTGCATTTCGGAGACGCAACTTTCCCTGTCGGCGGGGGAACACACTCACGTTCCGGCCGGTTCCGCTCGTCTTGATCTCTGTAGGGAACGAACGAGCGCCGCCGCGAACGGCGGAAGGAGAGCGCGAATGGCGCGAGTGAGCGTGTGGGTGCGAGTGGCAGGCCTGGTCGCCGGAGCGGGGCTCCTCGCGGCGGGCGCGGCGCGGGCGGAGGACTGGCCGCACTGGCGCGGTCCGCGCCGCGACGGGATCTCCCGGGAAGCGGGCCTGGTGAAGAGCTGGCCGGCCTCCGGCCCGAAGATCGCCTGGGAGAAGGATCTTACCGGAGGATGGTCGACCCCGAGCGTGGTCGGCGGCAAGCTGTACGTCACCACGGAGGACAACAAAGAGGAGATCGTCCTCTGTCTCGACGCCGCCACCGGCAAGCCGGTCTGGGAATATCGCTATCCCTGCGATTACGACCAGCATCCCTCGCTCGACCAGCGCTTCAAGAGCGGTCCGCGCTCCTCCCCCACCGTCGATGACGGCCACATCTACACCCTCGGCACCACCGGGCTCCTCCACTGCCTGGACGCTGCCAGCGGCAAGCCGGTGTGGAAGACCGACCTGCTGGCAATGGCAAAGACGGAAGCGCCGATCGCCGGCTACTGCAGCTCGCCGATGATCGAGGGCGACACCCTCTACGTAAACCCCGGCGGCGCCGGGACTTCGGTTGCCGCGCTGAACAAGAAGGACGGCCGCGTGCTCTGGCAGACCGGCGACGACGCGATGGGCTACGCCACGCCGGTCCTGCTGGAGAGCCAGGGAGTGCGGCAGGTCCTCTACTTCACCGGCGGCGGCCTCGTCTCCGTTTCGCCCACCGATGGGAAGCCGCTCTGGCGGTTCGACTGGAAGACGCCGTTCGATCTGAACGTCGCTACGCCGATCCACCACAACGGGGAGGTCTTCATCTCCACCAACTATGGGCGCGGCTGCGCGCTGCTGCGGCTCAAGGGCGCGGCCCAGCCGGAAGAGGTCTACCGCAGCGCCAACATGCAGAACCACTTCGCCACGTCCGTGCTCTGGGACGGCCACCTCTACGGCCTGAGCAACGACCGCCTCCGCTGCGTGGAGTGGGCGACCGGCGAGGTGAAGTGGGACCAGCGCGGCATCGGCCGGGGCAGCGTGATGATCGCGGACGGCCAGCTCATCATCCTGGGCGAGCGCGGCGAGCTGATCCTGGCGGAGCTCTCCCCCATCGCCTTCACCGAGAAGGCTCGCTGGAGGGCACTCAACGCCCCCTGCTGGTCGCCGCCCTCCCTGGCGAACGGCCTCCTTTACATCCGCAATGAGGACAAGTTGATCGCCGTCGACATGCGCGCCGGACAGTAGGTTGCAGGTTGGCAGGTTGCAAGTTCCAGGTATGCCGACCGCTTGCTGTGCTACGCGCCGTGAGAATCTAGTCGGGACGCGCAGCTTCTGCGCGGGGAGTGCTCCTAAGGAGCCCGGAAGCGCTGCCGGAGGCAGGGCGGGAGGGCTTCACTTGTGACCACCCCTCGGGAGGGGTGGTCGCTTGAGCCGCCCGGAGCGGCCCGTGAACCGTCGTCTCGCTGGAGACGCCCCTTTCGGACGCGGAACGCAGCGCGCCGGGGAGCACGCCCGCAGCGCCCGCTAGCGCAGGCGAAGCCGGAGCGTGAAAGGGCCGTGGAGGGCCCCCCACGTGGGAGGGCCGCTCCGGGTGGGGAGGGCGCGGGGTGGACGCCCGGAGCGATGACGGTCTCGCCCAGAGAATCTTTCTCCCGCCGCAGTGAGTTTGGTTCCGGCATCGGCCGCGCTCTGGTTCTCACCTGCAACCTGTCAACCTGCAAACCTTCAAACTACAGCCTATCGTTCCCAGCCCGGGAGCAGATAGAGCTGCAGGCTGCGGACGGTGCGGCGGTCGTTCCCCACGTGGAAGTTGAACCGGTAGCTGTCCAGGCGGATCTCCGGGCCGGAGAGGGTATAGCTCCCGCCGCCGAACCGGTTGAGGTTGAAGAGGTTCGGGGGCCCTTCGCGGTCGCGGCGAAACATCGTGGTGACGTTGCCCTTCTCGTCCTGGGCGCACTGGGCGAGCATCGCCTCCTGCTTCAGCGAGAAGCCGCCCCAGTGCGGCGGCAGGCCCTGCACCGGGGGGATGTTGACGAAGTCCTCCGGAAAACCGGGGTTCTCCAGCGGCAGGGCGAGCGCCCGGGTGGCGAAGCGGCGCTGGGACGGGGTCATGGCGGCGACGGGGAGTGTCTGTCCCGCCGCGACTGCCTCCCGCTGCGACGGGGAAAGGCTCCCCCACAGGCGCAGCGCGTCCCGGAAGCCGAAGAGCTCGCCGGAGCCGTAGGGGGCGGGGACGCCTGCGTCTTGCAGGTACCAGCCCCAGTAGTCGCTCATCCCGCGGAGCTGCCGGTCGGTGAGCGCCAGCGCCAGCCGGGAGAGTTGGTCCAGGGAGAGCTGCGTCTGGCCGGCCAGCTGCTTGCGGAACGGCCGCAGCACCCGCTCCGGGACCTCCATGCTCCGGTCGAGCAGCGGATCGCGGGCGCGGAGGAGCAGCAGAGTGCCGTCCTTCTGCCAGGTGTAATCGAGCTCCTTCGCCAGGTGATTCAGCACCTCGCGAACGGTGTGCTCCTGCTGCAAGAAGGCCGGCTCCAGGCGGGCGCGGACGAAGCTGTCCGCCGCCACTTGCAGCCCGGTCGCCTGGTGAAGCTGGCGCGCGAGCTCGGAGAGGCGGACCATTCCCCCCGGCCAGCGGCCCAGCACCTGCGCCGTCAGGCCAATCTTCGAGATCGCCGGCATCGCGGCCGGGTCAGGCAGATCCAGCTTGATCTTCTGGTCCAACACCGGGTCCGGTGCGGGATCCGGGGTGAACGGCAGCACCGGATCCGGCTGCGGCACCCGGACACCCCAGTTCACCATCGAAGAGCCGGCGGGCTGGCCGTTGACGCCGTTCACCAGGGTCAGGTAGCCGAACACCCGCACCGACCGCGCCGCCCGCGGCGACTCCCAGGTCGCGTCGCTCTCCTCGATCTGGAAGGAGCAGTCGACGTGCAGCGGGCTGGTATGCGGCCCGGCGCGCAGGGCCTCGGCTGCTGCGGCCAGCATCGACTGCGGTAAGTCGCCGTGGGTGGTGGAGAGCCGGACGTAGCCGAGGGAGCCGAGCAGGCTCCGCTGCGCGGGGTTGAGCCCGCGGTAGATCCCAATGATCACCGGCACCGCGCGGCTGTGACGGTTCAGGTCCCGGAGCGCGTCCAGCTCTTCGGAAAGCTCCCGCCGCCGCTCCGGCGCCAGTGCCTCGTCTTTCAGCGCCTCTTCCAGCTCTCGAAAGCGCCGGTTCCGGTCCGCCTCCGGAAGCGCTGCCACTTGCTGGAGGCGAGACATCCAGACGTCGCAGGCCCGCAGCAGCCGCGTGGTGAGGGTCCGCTCCCGGCGCGTGACCGCGGGGTCCTGCGCGGCAAGGAACCCGCTTTCGGAGCGGAGCCACCGCAGCTCCAGCGCCTCTTCCAACGTGCGGAGCACCTCCGCCGCCGGGCGGTCGCGGAGGAAGAGGGTGACCTTGTCGTCCCGCACGTCCGACCCCGCGCGCAGCGGGACGCCCAGGCGCCGGGAGAGTCCGGACAGCACCTCGGAAAGCGGGCGGTCCTGCTCCGTCACGGTGAGGCTGCGCTGCAGCCGCGGTTCCGCGGCCAGTACGTCCCGTTCGGGCGCCGCCGCGGCGGCAACCGCCAGCGCCAGCAGAAAGGTGCAGGGAAACCAGGCGGTCCGGGGTCTCATCGCTCGTCCTCCGCACCGTTCGACGCGGAGGATGAGGAGAGAGTTACGCGTCGACCTACACCAGCTCCGGGAGGGGCTGGTGGCCGACGACTAGCCGCTGCGGACGCTCCGTGAGGTCCATGATCTCGGTCGCTTCCACGTTGATGCCGAGGGTGTGGTAGAGCGTGGCGAAGACGTCCCGGTAGTGGACCGGCCGCTCGTCCGCGTACTCGCCGAAGCGGTTGGTGCTGCCGATCACCTGGCCGGTGCGCATTCCGCCGCCCGCCAGGAGACAGAAGCCGACCTGCGGCCAGTGGTCGCGCCCGCCGTCTTTGTTGAAGCGGGGCGTGCGGCCGAAGTCGCCCCACACCACCACGCTCACGTGCTTGTCCAGGCCGCGGTCGTGGAGATCCGAGACGAGCGCGCTGAGCGCCTGGTCGAGCCGCTCCGACTGCGGCCCCGGCTTCGGGTCCCAGAAGCCGTGATAGTCCCATCCGCCGAAGCCGAGGGTGACGCAGCGGACCCCCGCCTCCACCAGCCGGCGGGCGGCGAGGAACTGGTCGTTCCAGTCCGGCGCGGCGTCGGTGATCGGCTGCGGCGAGCCCTTCCCGTAGCGCTCCCGGACCTTGGGATCTTCCAGCGTCACGTCGAGCGCCTTCACGAGCTTGTCCGAGGTGAGCAGGTCGAACGCCCGCGCGCTCACGCCGTCGAGCTGGTCCAGCACTCCGGAGCCGTCCACGACCCGGCGGTAGCGGTCGACGCTCTCCAGCAGCTTGCGGCGGTGCTGCAGGCGCGAGAGGGAGATGTCCTTCAGCGTCATGTCGGCCATCGTCTCGCTGGCGGGACGGACCGAGGAGTGCGCCAGGCCGAGGAAGCCGGGGTGGCCGGGGTTGGAATACGGCATGTGCGCCGTCTTCGGGATCAGCTCCACGAACGGCGGGATACCGGAGGCCTTGGGGCCGTAGAGCCTGGAGAGCACCGACCCGAGCGCCGGGTGGAAATTGTCCCGGTTCTCCGCGATCGGGTAGCCGGTGAGGCAGAGGTTGGAGGCGTGCTCGTCCTTCGCGCCGACCAGCGAGCGGATGAGGGCGAACTTGTCCATCATCTTCGCGATCCGCGGCATGTGCTCCGAGATCTGAATCCCGGAGACGTTCGTCTCGATCGGCTTGTACGGCCCGCGGATCTCTTCCGGAGCGTCCGGCTTCAGGTCGACCATGTCGAGGTGCGGCGGTCCCCCGGGCAGGTAGACCATGATGATGGCGCGGTCCGAGCTCCGGACGCCGGACTTCTCCTCCGCCGCCAGGATCTGCGGCAGGGAGAGCCCACCCATCGCCAACCCGCCGATCTTCAAGAAGCTCCGACGGCTCAGGCCGTCACAGAACCGCTGCCGCTCGCCCAGGATCGTGAGCATCGTCTCTTGCCTCGCTAACCGCTCCCACCTTACAAGCAGGTGCGACACCGCCCGCCGCTGAGGGTTACCACTCCACTTGAGGCAATTCTGTGAAACCACGGAACGAGTCCGAACGAACGCGAAGGCGCGAAGTTCACGCGAAGGACGCGAAGTATCTGAAGAGAACAGTTGTGAACTGTCTGCGATTCCTTTCCAAGCAGCCGGAGGTATTGATGGAGCACTCTGAACCCATTCGAAAGCGTACCGTTACCTTCGAGCCGGTTTCGCAGCGAGTGATCGGCGCCGCGATCGCCGTGCTGAAGGCGGTGGGGCCAGGATTCCGGGAGGAGGTCTACGAGAACGCTCTCTGCATCGAGCTTGAGAGCCGAGGGATCCCCTACGAGCGCCAGGTCCAGGTCCCCGTCTTCTATCGGCGTCGAAATGTCGGCACGCACATTCTCGACTTGCTCGTCGATAAGACGGTTGTGATTGAGCTGAAAGCAGTCTCCTCGCTCGCAAACCTACACGCAGCACAGGCGGTGTCGTATCTTCGTGCAGCCAACCTGCGAGTGGGTCTCGTACTGAACTTCGGCGAGACGCCGCTCGGCATCCGGCGCGTGGTTAACCGGTACGAGCCTACTTCTTGAGACTGGCCCCACCTGTCCCCCTTCGCGTCCTTCCAGTACTTCGCGCCTTCGCGTTCGTTCGGACTCCTCCCGCGGTTCGTGCCGAACGGTTGAGAGATCGTGCGTGCGGAGGAACCGGACCTGGCTCGGCCGAACCACCATCCGGCCATGTCGCTGCTCGAGCTGAAGAACATTGAAAAGGCGTTCGGCGCCAACCGCGTGCTCCAGGGGGTTAGCCTGGAGCTCGACTCCGGTGAGGTCCACGCCCTGGTCGGTGCTAACGGCGCCGGCAAGTCTACCCTGATCAAGATCCTCTCCGGCGCGTACACGCGCGACTCCGGCGAGATCCTGATCGACGGCCGCCCCGTACAGATCCGCAATCCGCAGGAGGGGCTGGCGCACGGCATCGGAGTGATCTACCAGGAGTTCAACCTGGTGCCGGAGCTCTCCGTGGCGGAGAACGTGCTGCTGGGTCAGGAGCCGGTCCGCCGCCTGGCGGGGCTCCCCCTCCTCTCCCGCGGGGGCATGCTGGCGGAGGCCCGCGCCCACCTGGAGGAGCTGCGGCTGCCGCTGGAGGTCGATCGCCCCGTCAAGGAGCTGACCACCGGCGAGAAGCAGCTCGTGGAGATCGCCAAGGCGCTCTACCGCAAGGCGCGGGTGCTGGTGCTGGATGAGCCGACCGCCGCCCTCTCCCGCGGCGAGGCGGAGCAGCTCTTCCGCATCATGGAGAGCCTGCAGCAGCGCGGCATCGGGATGATCTACATCTCCCACCACCTGGAAGAGGTGTTCCGGATGGGCGACCGCATCACCGTGCTGCGGGACGGCCGCAACATCGCCACCTGGACCCGCGGCAGCGTGACCGAGCGCGACCTGGTACAGGCGATGGTCGGCCGCGAGGTTGAAGAGGGCGAGCGCGCCGCGGCGCAGCTCGGCGACACGGTGCTGGAGACGGAGCGGCTCACCGGCGACGTCTTCCGCGACGTTTCCCTGCAGGTCCGCCGCGGCGAGGTGCTGAGCCTCACCGGAGCGGCCGGCGCGGGGCAGACGGAGCTGCTCTGGGCGCTCTACGGGGCGGCGCCGGTGCGGGAGGGCACGCTCCGCCTGCGGGGAGAGCCGGTGCGCTGGCGCTCGCTGCGGCAGGCGCGGAGCGCGGGGGTGGCGCTGGCGCCGGGCGACCGCAAGGCCTACGGCATCGTCCCCGGCCAGACGATCCGCACCAACCTCACCTTCGCGGACCTCGGCCGCTGGACCCGCGCCGGCGTGCTGCAGCGGGGAGCGCTCCAGCGCGCGTCGGAAGAGCTGATCCGGCGGTACGGCGTGCGCTGCACCGGGCCGGAGCAGGAGATCCAGAACCTCTCCGGCGGCAACCAGCAGAAGGTAGTGGTGAGCCGGGTCGCGGAGCGCGGCGCCGACCTCTACCTCTTCGACGAGCCGACCCGGGGCGTCGATGTTGGGGCACGGGAAGAGATTTACGCCATGATTCACTCGCTCGCCGCGGGAGGCGCCGGGGTGATCGTGGCGACGCCGGACATCCAGGAAGCGCTGCGGCTGGGCGACCGGGTCGGCGTGCTGCGGCAGGGCCGCCTGGTCTATGAAGAGCCGCGGGAGCGTGCCGCCGAGCCGGAGATCCTGGCGGCGATCCTGGGCGCGGAGAGCGGAGGAGTGGAGCGAGTGGAGACGGTAGAAGGAGAAGCGACCGGTGCCTGATCTCTCCCCCGCCGTGCGCAAGGCTGCGCCGGCTGGCTGGCTGACGCGGGTGCGCCCCTTCATCGGGGTGATCGCGCTGGTGGTCCTCTGCATCGTCTTCGGGCTCCGGGAGCCGCGGTTCCTCAGCGCCGCCAACCTTTTCCACGTGCTCAACACGATGGCGATCGTCGGCATCCTCGCCATCGGGCAGGCGTTCCCGCTCATCGGCGGCGGGTTCGATCTCTCCCAGGGAGCGGTCGCCAGCCTCACCGGTGCCGTCACCGCCAGCCTGATGAGCCAGTACGGCGTGCCGATGACGGTCGCCATTCCCGCCGGCCTCACCCTCGGCCTCCTACTTGGGCTCGTCAACGGCCTGCTGGTGGCGCGCGTGGGGATCAACCCGTTCGTCGCCACGCTCGGCACGCAGATCGCCTTCTTCGGGCTGACCAATGTCTACGCGGATAACCAGCCGATAGGCATCGGTCCGTCGGCGGAGACGTTCCGGCAGCTCTCCTTCGGCACGCTCGGCCCGTTCACCTGGGCTTCCCTGCTCTTCCTGGTGCTGGTGGCCCTGCTGGCATTCGTGCTGCGGATGCTTCCGTTCGGGCAGCACGTCTATACTCTGGGCGGGAACGAGGAGGCGAGCCGCCTGGCGGGGCTCAACACCGCCCGGATCAAGATCGCCACCTACGTGCTCTCCAGCCTCTTCGCCACGATCGGCGGGTTCGTCATCATCGCCCGCGCGGGCCAGGCGAGCCCGGCGGCCGGCACCGGCTACGAGCTGCAGAGCCTGGCAAGCTGTATCGTAGGCGGCATCGCGCTCGGCGGCGGCCTCGGCAGCGCCTGGAACGTGCTGCTCGGGGTGCTGACGCTGGGCGTGGTCGAGGTTGGCCTTCAGATGGCGGTCAACGCCCCCAACTGGCGCCCGGTCATCCAGGGCGGGATCATTCTTCTGGCGGTCGCGGTCGACGCGCGCGCCCGCCTGCGGCGATAGGGCGGTAGCTTCCCGACGCGCCGTGCGGCGCACGGAAGCGTATTCCGTATTGCGTATTCCGTAGCGGGCGGCTGAAACGGTTTTCCGGTGGGTCGTGCCGGGCGGATGGCTGTGGGAGCATATCGCCCGGCACGACGTAACGGGAGACCGCATCGGCGGTTCGCTACGCAATACTCGATACGCACTACGGACTGCCCCGACAACAACCAGGTTGCTCCCCGGGAGGAGCAGCTTTCAGCCTCGCTGAACGCGACCATGACGGGACCCCGGCGGTTGGCGCGGGTCCGGTCTTTCTTCACGAGCAGTAACGACCACGGAACGGTCCACTCATATGCAAAGAACACACACTCGCGCGGCGCTCGCCGCCCTCTTCGTGGCCTGCGGCCTCGGCCTGAGTGCCTGCAACGGCAACTCCGCCGAGGGCGGCCCCGGCAACGCTGCTAACGGCACCCCCGCCTCGGCCGGCGGCAACGGCAAGAGCTACAAGCTCGCCGCGACGGTTCCTACCTTCAACCACCCGTTCTTCGTCTCCATGAAGCGGGGTCTCGAGGACGAGGCGCAGAAGGCCGGCTCCGAGATCAGCGTGAACGACGGCAAGAACGACGCCCAGGCGCAGATCTCGCAGATGGAGACGTTCGCGGTGCAGCAGGTAGACGGGATCATTCTCTGCCCCACTGAGACCGACTCCTTGCCGCCGGGCGTGCAGCACGCCAACCAGAAGAACATTCCGGTTATCACAGTGAACCGCCGCGTTTCCGCGGGTGACGTGGTGACTTACGTCGGCGCGGACGACGTCGAAGGCGGCCGGCTCCAGGGCCGCGCCGTGATCGACGCGCTGCCGAAGGGTGGCAAGATCCTGCTCCTGCAGGGCGTCATCGGCTCCTCCCCGCAGCGCGACCGCGAGGCGGGCCTGCTGGAAGTGCTGAAGGGCCGGCCGGAGTACGAGATCGTCTCCCGCGCGCCGTATGACTTCGACCGCACCAAGGGCGTTTCCGTGATGGAGACGGCGCTGAACCAGTTCCCGAAGGGCGCCATCGACTGCGTGGTGGCCCAGTCCGACGACGGCGCGCTGGCGGCCGCCGACGTGGCGGGCCAGCGGGGCCGCACGGAGCTGAAGATCATCGGCTTCAACGGCGAGTCGGCGGCATTCGATGCGATCACGGCCGGGAAGATCTACGCGACGGTGCTCCAGGATGCGGAGACCCAGGGACGCGAGGCGGTGAAGGCGACCCTGGCCCACCTGAACGGCGAGCAGGTGAAGAAGGAGATCATCACTCCGCTCTACCTGATCAAGAAGGACAACATCGGCGAGCACAAGCCGGCGTGGCAGAGTAACTAAGCGGGTGAACGCGAGAGGGTGAGAGTGGGAGACCCCACGCCCGCTCGCCTCCCTCATTCACCAGCGGAATGGCGCCCCTTCTCTATCCGGAGAGGGGGCGCTTCTCCGTACCAGGCCCCTGCAGGTCTGCCGTGATCGGCAGCGACTCGGCCCGCTCCGGCGGTGCGGAAGCGGGCCGGGGCAGGTCGGCCGTCGTCTCCGGCGCCGCCGCCGACGGAAGCGGAAGGTCTTTGAGGCTCGCGGTGACGGACTCGATGACCGTAATGGCGAGCTCAACCGTGCGCGTTACCTCGGCGCGCTCGAAGTAGCGCCGGCCCAGAAGGCTCCGAAGCAGCGGCAGAATGGAGCGCAGCCGCGGGTCAGGATCCTGTTCCACAAATCCGAGCAGCAGCTCCAGCGAACGCAGACGAACTTCGGTCGGAGAGCTCTCGATCAGATCTGCTAATCCCGGTAGGGCGTCGGCGCCGATCTTCCGGAGCAGCTCCCCAGCTCGCCAGACCGCTTCCGGGCTGCCCCCAGCAAAGATCTGGGCGAGCGCGGGCGCAGCACCCGGTCCGAGCTCGGCCAGAGCGGTCCCAGCATTCACTCGCACCTGGCTGTCCGGGTCCTCCAGCGCGCGGCAGAGGGCCGGGGCGGCGCGGGGGCTTCCGAGGCGGCCGAGGGCGACCGCCGCGTGGCGGCGGACTCCGGCATCCGGATCGCGCAGGGCGCGGCCCAGCACCGGGAGGGCGGTCGCCTCGCCGATCTCCCCCAGCGCCTTCGCCGCCTCCCGCCGCAGCTCCGCCGCCCCGTGCTCCAGCGTGCGGGCGAGCCGCGGCACCGCGCGGGGATCGCCGATCTTTCCGAGTGCCGCGATCGTCTCCACGCGCAGGTCGACCGGCTGCTGCTCCATCGCGTCGATCAGCGGGTCGAGCGCCGCCGGCCCGAGCCGGCCGAGCGCGCGCACCACCTCCCGGCGCAGCAGCGGGTCCGGATCGTCCAGCCGCGCCGCGAGCGCCGGGACCGCGGACGGCTCCCCGATGGCGCCTAGCGCCGTCACGGCGGACCAGCGCGTGCCCGGGTCCGGACCACCGAGAGCGGCGCAGAGCCCCGGCACAGCGTCCGGATGCCGGATGGCGCCGAGAGCCCGCGCGGCCGCCTGCTGCAGGAACCGATCGCCCGCCGCGAGCGCGCCGAGGAGCGCGGGTACGGCGCGTGCGTCGGCGATCTCCCCGAGGATCTGGGCGGCGTGTCGGCGGCGCTCCACGGCCCCCTCCGCCACCGCCGCGCAGAGTGGCTCCACCGCCTCCGCCCCGAGCCCCCGCAGTAGCTCCGTCGCGGCCAGCCGCCGCTCGTAGTCGAGGCAGCCGAGTGCCTCCAGCGCGTCGTCCAGCGTCACTCCCCTTCCTGCACGATCATTACCCGCCCGTGCCGGGTCGATGCGTCTCTTCCGGCTCCGCCGCCGGGCGGGGCAGGGTTTCTCCCGAGGGACGGGGGCTCTCCGCCGGGAGCGGGAGCGCGGCGGGGTCGGTTACCGCGGATGAGGGCCGCGGAAGGGCATGGATCCCCTCGGTCCGCGTCTCGATCAGGCGGATCAGCTCGCGGCAGACACCGGGGAAGCGGTCCCACCCGGCGGAGCGCGCGAGGGCGAGCTCTCGCAGGCCGGGGATGAGCGCGCGCAGGGCCGGGTCCGGATCCCGCTCTGCGATGCTCCGGAGCGAGAGCACCGCCGCGAGGGCGACGTCGCCCTGCCCCCGCCCGGCCGCCTCCATCAGCGCCGGGGCCGAGCGCGCATCTCCCACCTGGCCGAGGGCGGCGGCGGCGGCGTACCGGAGCTGGAAGTCGGGGTCGGTGAGCAGCGGCTGTAAGGCAGGCACCGCTGCCTCGCCGCCGGCATCCGCCAGGGCGTGGACCGCCTGCACGCGCACCCACAGCAGGTCGCCGAGCAGCCGGGACAGCCGGGGCACGACCGAAGCGTCTCCCAGTTGCCCTACCGCGCGGGCTGCGGCAGCGCGGACGTGCGGATAGGGGTCGTCCAGCGCCTTCAGGAGCTGCGGGAGGGTCTCCGCCGCTTTCAGCCGCGCCAACCCCTCCGCGCAGAGGGTCCGGGTCCACATCCGCTCCGAGTCGACGGCCAGGAGCGCCTGCGCCAGGGCGGTGGCAACCTCCTCCCCGCCCAGCTCGCAGAGGGCGTCCAGGGCCGCCCGCCGGACCCGCTCCTGGCTATCCCGCAGGGCAGAGAGGAGCGGCGGCACGGCGGCCGGATCGCCCCGCTCCCCCAGCAGCCGGGCCACGGCGGCCCGCTGCCGGATGTCCCCCGTGCGGAGGTGTTGTACGGCGTTCGCCAGCTCGTCCATCGGCTCTTACCCTCCGTCGCTCACCCGCGGCAGGTCGGAGCAGTCCCGCGGCGGGACGGCCGGAATCGGCAGCGCGTCTCCGGAGCGATCCGCGGCGGCGGGAACCGGCAGGTCGTGGAGCGACTGCGTGGCCCGCTCGATCGCCCGTGCCGCTTTCGCCATCTCCCGCCGCTCCGCCCGGCCGGTGAGCCAGTACTCCGCTCGTGCCGTCAGCGGTGGGAGCGCCAGCCGAAGGGCCAGGGTGGGCGCGGTGCGCGCCAGCTCCGCCAGACCCGCCGCCGCCTGGCAGCGCACCACCACGTCCCGGTCCTCGATCGCCCGGGCCAGTGCCCGGATGGCGACCGGCTCCGACAGCCTTCGCAGCGTCAGGACGGCGCGCCGGCGCACCTCCACCGAGCCGGTCTCCGCGGCCCGCGCCAGCACGCCGGTCGCGCCGAGTGCCAGCAGCGCCTCCGCGGAGCGCTCACGGACCAGCGCGTGTCGGTCGTCCAGGGCCTCTTCCAGCGCCGGGACCGCCGCGGGATCTCCAATCTGGCCGAGCACCGTGGCGGCCCGCCAGCGAGCCCGGACCGATCCGGTCCGCAGCAGCTCGCAAAGCCCCGGCACCGCCGCGCCGCCGCTCGCCGTCAGGAGCTCGGCCGCGCGGCTGGCGCGCCACCGGTAGTCGCCCGCAAGCTCCTGCAGCGCTTCGGAGACCGTCATCCGCGTGCCCCGCCCTCTCCCGGGCCCGCCGGCCGGGGCAGTCCCTCGGCGAATGCGGGAGCTTCCGCCGGCCGGGGCAGCGTCTCCTCGCTACCCGCCAAGGCCTGCGATGGGATCGGCAGGTCCTTCAGGCCCGCGGTCCGCGCTTCGATCTCCCGCAGGACCGCCTGGTAGATCTCCCCACCCGGCTCCAGTCCCCAGCGCGTGCGACCGCAGAGCCGCCCCAGCGCAGGGACGGCGCTGCGCAGCCCCGGCGACGGGCAGTCTCCCGCGAGGCGCAGCAGCGCCGCGGCGGCCCGCTGGCGCGCCTCCGGCAGGTCGTGGGAAAGGGTCCGGACGATCCCCGGTATCCAGCGCGGCTCATCGTCTCCCAGCTCGACCACCGCCAGCGCGGCGGCACCGGGAGCCCCCGCCGCCGCGGCGAACGGCCGCAGCCACTCCAGCGCGCGCGCGTCCCCCAGCTTCCCCAGCGCCAGCGCCCCAGCCTCCTGCAGCCGGGTCTCGCTCTCCTGCAGCAGCCGGACCAGCGCGTCGAGAGCCCGCGGGTCGCCGATCTCCCCGAGGAGGCGGGCGATCTCGGCGCGCACCAGGTCGGGCCCGCCGCCGAGCGATCCGCAGAGGGCGGGCACCGCGGGCGAGCCGATGGCGACCAGCGCCCGTCCGGCGAGGGTGGAGGTCATTCCCGCCAGCAGCCCGCGCTCGTGAAGCTGTTCGATCAGCAGCGGCACCCCGCGCTCGCCGAAGGAAGCGAGCGCGCTCACTCGCGCTGCCAGCGGGTCCTCGCCCTCTTCCCAGGTGACCCGGCAGAGCACCGGGATCGACTCGACGTCTCCGAGCCGCGCCAGCGCCGTCAACGCCGCCTCGCGGTTGACGTAGGGACTGTTCCCGGAGGCCGCCTTGCGGAGCACCGGCACCGCCTCGGCGGCACCGAGCCGCCCGAGCGCCTCGATCACCTGGGAGCGGTCGTCGAACTCCCAGCCGCGCATCGCCTGGATCAGCGCGGGCACCGCCGCCGGATCCCCGATCTTCCCCAGTGCCTCCGCGGCGCGCGGGCGCGTGAAGCGGTCGCCCCGTTTGAGCGCCTGCAGCAGCGCGGGGACGGCCGACGGGTCGCCGAGCTCCCCCAGCGCCAGCGCCGCCTGTTCCCGCAGGGGCCCTTCCCGGTCGCGGAGCATCCGCGTGAGGGCGGGGACTGACGCGGGGTCGCGGAGCGCGGCGAGCGCGGCCGCCGCTCCCCAGCGCGTGCTCAGGCCGCCCTTCACCACTGCCTCGCAGAGCGCCGGCACCGCGGCGGGCCCGATCGAGATCAGCTTGCCGACCGCGCGGTCGCGCCGCCCCGATCCGGGAAAGGCGAGCTCCCCAATCCACTTTTCCAGCTCGTCAGCCGCTGCCGTCATCACCCTCCCGTTCGCCGGCCGGCCGCCGGGTTCCCCTCTCAGAGGTTCTCTCAGAGGTGGGAACGACTTTCGCGCAGAATCGGTCCGGGAAAGCGGGTAATAGCTTCCGGTGGAGCTGGAGTACGGGACGTGACGCTGACTTGTGGGATTCTGCCGGCCGTCGAAGATCCGGACGAGGCCGACCTGCTCCGGACGCTGAAGGCGGTGCTCACGACGGACCTGGACGAGGACTACCTGATCCTCCAGGCTTCCGAGGAGCCGTGCCGCTACCTGCAGGCGCGCCGGGACTGGACCGACTCGTTCCTGGTGGAATACCGGGACGGCGCTGCCGGCCGGCATTTCCGCTACAACACCGCCAGCCCGGCGCTGACGCAGTCGCTCTTCCTGAGCTACCTCCGCGGCGACGACCAGTGGCGCACCGCCGTGCTGTGGCGGGACATCTCCGACGCGTTCGAGGACCTCCGCAGCGAGCGCGCGAAGGAGTTTCGCGAGTCGATGCCGGAGCAGGCGTTCCGGCGTGACCCGCTGCCGCCCGAGTGGTACCGGGACATGGTCAATCGCGAGGCGTTCGATCCGGAGTGACCGCCGCTCGGAAGCGGCCAGGAGATACCTCGATGGACGATAACACGCCGCACCCCTTGAACGTGCCGGGCCCGTTCTACGTGGAGGACGGATGCTGCGTGGCGTGTATGGTGCCTCACCTGATCGCCCCGGATCTGATGGGATTTGATGAGGAATCTTCTCATTGCTTCGTCCGACAGCAGCCCTCGAGCCCGGAGGCGGTGACGCGAGCGATCTTCGCGGTCCGGATCTCCGAAGTGGGGTGCCTCCGGTATGGCGGTACGGATCCCGACATCCTGCGGCGGTTCGCGGAGCTGGGCGAGGCGGGCGCCTGCGACCACGCGCCGCCGCCGGGCGCCGGCTTCGTGCTGCGCAATCACGTCTCGTTCGAGGCTCCGCCTGGAATGGACCTGGAATCGCTTGCGGAAAGGCTGCGCGGCCGGCTCGCTGCCAACCTGAAGCGCTACTCCGGGTTCCAGTTGACTCCCGTCACGCAGGAGGGTCCGGAGCTGAGGTTCAGCGTGGCCTGGTTTCAGGGCCAGTTTCGTCCCTACTGGATTGGCCCCGGGGAGCTGGGCACCCATCGCACGCTCATTCGCCACTCACCGGCCGCTATGCCGGGCAGCGTGTCGATGACCCTGGAGCTGGACGAGTGGCTCAAGTCTGAACCTGCGTTCCGCGAGATACGGTGGTATACGGCCGACCAGTGGAAGCGCCAGAGCGACGACTGGCAGCCGCTTCCGTATTGAGAACACCCTCAATCGTGTTCGGCGCAGTCAGCCTGCGGTCGCAGCGGTTGCCGGACCTCGCCTCGGGGTGAGAAACTCTGGCGGTGCGGAAGCGTTAAGTGAGCAGCCGGCTTACTATCCACCCCGGCACGCCAGTACGGACTTGAAGCGCGCCCCGGCGCATGCTCTATTTCAACCATGCTACGTACGACGGATTCCCCTGGCCAGGAGACGCGCTACGACGCGGAGACGGTGCGCAAGGTCACGGCGCTCGCCCAGCAGCTTCAGGATCGGCAGCAGGAGACGCTGACCGCTCGGCAGATCGAGGAGATCGGCGGAGAAGTGGGGCTGGCGCCGGGGTTCATCCGACAGGCGCTTGCACGGCTGCGCCAGACCCCCGCGGATGAGCTGGAGCGACAGCGCCGGGCCGAGTTCAAGGAGCTGCTCGCCGCCTGGCTCTTCACAGCCTTCTGGGGCGCCGCCGCCTGGTTTCTCCGATTCGACACCGGCTGGGTAAACGGGTTCACCACCGTGGTGGCGCCGGCTCCCCTGGCGCTCCTGCTCGGGTTTCTCACCGGCAAAGACCGCGCCGGCGCCTGCGCCGGCCTGGCACTGATGGCGACACTGGCACCCACCTTCCATCACGAGTACCTGAGGATGAGTCATGAATTCAACGGCCTGGGGTACGTCGTCTTCGGAGGGCCGGTGGCGGCGATCCTGGGATGGCAGGGCGCCCGGCTCCGATCCCACTTCTTTCCTCGCAAAGACGCTCCCCGGACTCCGCTGGGTCGAGCGGAGCTACTGGACCTCCTCTTCTCACTCCAGTCCCAGCTTGAGGGGCAGCGGCAGCGTCGGGCATTTTTGAGTGTAGACGTGGTCGGCTCCACCGCGATGAAGCAGGACGCCACGGACCTGGCGGCGGAGCACTCCTTCAACCGGTACCGCGAGTGGGTGGAGGGCATCGTCAGCGGAGAAGGCGGCGAGGTCCAGAGCGCCGCCGGGGACGGGCTGATGGCGATGTTCCCGGATGAGGCGCGGGCGCTGCGGGCGGCGCGGCAACTGCAGGATGGCCTGGATCGCTTCAACACGGAGAGCAACCGGCTCCCGCGCCCTTTCCGGCTGCGGTGCGGCGTGAGCGCCGGTGAAGTACCGCTGGAGCCGGGCCGGCCCCTCGGGCACCTGCAGAGCGCCGTCATCGACCGGGCGGCGGTGCTCCAGAAGAGCGCCCGGCCGGGCGAAGTCGTGGTTGGCGGCGAGGCGGTGGCCGCAGCGCTCCTGGAGCTCGGTGCCGTCACCCCCGCTCCGGGCGCGACTCCTGAGTCGCCCGCGTTTGTCTGGCACCGCAGCGCGTAACAGGCAGGCAGGAAGGACGGGCGGTTTCAACCGCCCGGCAGCTTAAACATCCCGGAACGGCGGCGGGTACTCCAGCTCTCCCGCGATCCCGGCCAGGGTGCCCGGCTCCAGCTCCAGCGCCATGAGGGCTGGGCCGGAGTAGGCGCACCGGAGGGGCTCCGCCAGCCGGGCGGAAAAGCCGAAGCGGGGGTAGTACTCCGGATGGCCGAGGACCACCACGATCCGGTGGCCCTGCTCCCGGCAGCGGCGCAGCCCCTCCCGGATGAGACGGGAGCCGATCCCCTGCCGCTGATAGTCCGGCCGAACGGCCACGGGAGCGAGGGCCAGCGCCTCCACCGTGCCGGCAGGCGTGCGGATCGGGAGGCGGCTGAAGAGCAGGTGCCCGACGATCTCCCCCGCCGCTTCCGCCACGAGCGAGAGCCGGGTGTACCCGCCCTCTCGGAGCGCGTCGACCAGTCGCCCCTCCGCCTCGCCGCCGAAGGCGAGCCGGTGCAGCTCCCGGATCTGCGACTTGTCCGCGGCGCTTTCTACTCGGATCTGTGATGGCGGCACGGTGTTCTGTGGGCGGGGATCGTAGGGCGTATTAAGAGCCGCGTTTCGATCGCGTCACGTAGCTCAGACTCTCGCCGGCGCACACGCTCGGCGGCGCCGGCGGCTTTTCCGCCGGCTGCGAGCGCGTCAGTGGTCGTGCGGATGCGGGTGGCGCTCGTAGTGCTGCCGCAGCAGGTCTTTCCCGTAGTCGTTGCCGTTGGGGGTGCGGACCACCGAATGGATATGCTCCCGGTTCGGCACCTTGGGCAGGTCGCGCAGCGCGATCGGCAGCTGGTGGTCGAACTCGATCAGGATCACCGGGCTCTGCACGCGGTAGTAGAAGACGCTGTCCGGGCCGGTCCCGCCGATCCAGGCGAACCAGGTGTCGCCGAGGTGCTTCCGGACCTCCGCCATCTTTACCTTCGCGTGACCCTCGGCCATGTTGCCCACGTGCTCTCCGATCAGCGCCAGCAGCCGCTCCTGCTGGCGGTCCGAGAGCTCCGACGCGCGGATGCCGGCGTAGTCGAGCACCACGTTGTCCTTCCACGCTTCCGAGACGTTGTTGTTGCCGGTCTTGGAGACGGAGAGGATCGCCTTCTTCCGCTGCGCTTCGTCGAGCGCGTTGATCAGGGCGAGGCCCTTCGCCTGCTCCGCCTGCAGCACCGCCGTGCCCTGGTACTTTCCGGAGCGGGCCACGGCCGGCTCGGAGCCGAAGAAGGCGGGCGTCATCACCACCTGGTCACCCAGGACGAAGTAGTTGATGTTCAGGTGGTGCCCGTCGAGCTGCCAGCCCCAGGGCTCCTTCTCCGACGGCGTGCCCATCACCGTGATCCAGTAGAGCCCCTCGCCGTACTCCTCCGGGTTGTTCGTCATCTCGCCGAGGGTGTGGTTCAGCCGCATCACGTCGCGCGTCTGGCGCAGCCCCTTGGCGCTGAGCGAGGCTCGCAGCAGACCCAGGGCCGCTTCGCGCTGCCGCCCGGACATCTCTTTGAAGCTGACGCCCTGCCGCACGTAGAAGTGCTGGTTCATCCACTTCCGCCACTCCGGGTCGTCCACGGAGAAGGTGGTCCGCTCCCGCTGCTCCGGGGTGAGCGCGCCGAGGAACCCCTCCGCGGCGCGGCGGACCGGCGCGGTAGAGACGCCGGTCGAGCGGATCGGGAAGAGCCCGGGGAGCACCGTTCCGTCGGTGGTAATCCCCTTGAACGGCTCCGCGAGGCCGCGGGCTTCCGCTTCGCGAGACATCCGCAGGAAGCGGGCGTCACGATCCTCCGCGATCGGCTGCTGGGAGCGCGCGGCGCCGGCGTAGAGGCCGAGCCCCACCACCACCACGGCGCCCAGCCACAGCGCACGGGCGCGGCCCTGCAGAAAGCCAGTAAAACGGATCATGCCCCCTCCTCGTCCTGCGAGCGTCGCCACCCGGCGCGATGACTCTGCTCCATCTTAACGCGAGTGCCACGGAAATCTCATCGCCGCGCCTCCGCGGACGCGCCGCTGTCGGTCCGGCCAGGAGCGTGAAATGGGGTTCGGCGGAAATAAGCTCTTGTCTCGCGAAAATCGGGTTGACTCTCACGTTACGTGATCCCCGAAACTGACCTTCAGCCGCGGGGGCGTGAGGTCCGGAGTGGAGAGAAGACGGATGGCATATACAGTCCGGCAGGTGGCGGCAATGTCGGGCGTCAGCGTGCGCACGCTTCATTTCTACGATGAAACGGGCCTGCTGAAGCCGGCCTACTGCGGCGACAACGGCTACCGCTACTACGAGGAGCCGCAGCTTCTGACTCTCCAGCAGATCCTCTTCTACCGGGAGCTGGGCTTCGAGCTGAAGCAGATCCGGGAAGTCCTGGAGCGGGACGACTTCGAAAAGATCAGTGCCCTCGAGTCGCACCGGAAGGTGCTTCAGCAGAGCCTCACGCGGACGCGCGAGCTGATCCAAACGATCGATCGGACCATCGATCACCTGAAAGGAGCCCACGTCATGAAGGTTGAGGAGCTATTCGCGGGGTTCAGCGTCGCCGCGGGGCAGGACCGCTTCGGCGAGCGCGTCCGTCTCGGGGAAGACGGGGAGCCGGTCGACTGCAAGGTGTCGGCGCAGGACACCGACGGAGCGCTGTGCATTCTGGAGATGACCGCCTGCGGCGGTGGTCCTCCGCACCTGCACCACGAGCAGGATGAGTGGATCTACGTGCTCGAAGGGGTCTGTCGCTTCGAAGTCGGCGGCGAGCGTTGCTGCCTGACCGCCGGGGAGAGTATCTTCATCCCGCGCAACACGGCGCACGGCTGGGCCTCGGACGGCTGGAAGGCAGGGCAGCCGGCGCGGATCCTCAACGTCTATCAGCCAGCCGGCACGATCGAGGAGTTCTTCCGGGAAGTGGGCCGCTGCGAGGACCTCCCGACGCGAGACGACGTGCTGAACAACACCTACCGCGAGGAGCAGGTCAGCACGCTGATCCGCCTGTTCGAGACCCACGGAATGAAAGTGCTCCCCCCCACTCTCGAGTAGGCGCGCCGCGCTCCGGCTCAAAAACGTGAAGAGGCCAGCCCGAAAGGGCTGGCCTCTTACTTGGGTGCGGGGACAGGATTTGAACCTGCGACCTTCAGGTTATGAGCCTGACGAGCTACCGGACTGCTCCACCCCGCGTCGTCTTGCCAGCGTTCCTGCCGACGTCCATATCCTAGCAGTGCGCCCCGGCGAAGTCAAGCCTGTGCCGAAGAAAGATTTCGGGGCGGGGTTCTTACTCCAGCGTGTCGATGCCGCTGGGGCGCTCCCGCAGCAGCTCCCGGATGCGCCCGAGGGTTTCCGGGGGGCCGACCACCAGCGGGCGCAGGTTGAGCGGGTGGCGCAGGAAGGTGGCGAACTCCACCTCGCCTCCGTCCAGGTATTCCACCGCGCAGCCGGCCTCCAGCGCCACCCCGTAGGCGGCGCCGAGATCGTGCAGGCGGTCCCGCACGCTCACGTTGGCGCGCAGCATTCCGGCGGCGGCGTAGCAGTAGTGCGCCGCGAGCGAGCCGAAGTTCCGCTGGCGGCTGACGAAGCGGTCGAGATCGAGGATGAAGATCGCCTCGCTGCCGATCCCGATCACGTCTTCCTGCACCAGCGCCCCGGTGTCTCGCGCCTGCAGCCGCTCTCCGTTGCGGAAGGCGCCGGCGCCCCGCTCGAACCAGAAGGTCTCCTGCAGACACGGGAGGTGGAAGGCGCCGACCTGCGGCTCGCCGCCGACCGCCAGCCCGATGCTCACCCCCCAGATCGGCAGGCCGAAGACCATGTTGGTGGTGCCGTCGACCGGATCGACGATCCAGAGACGCTCCGCCGCGAGCGGGTCTCCCCCGCTCTCCTCGCCGTAGAAGGCGTCACCCGGGAAACGGGCAGAGATCTCTCGTCGGATCATCTCCTCCACCGCGCGGTCGACGTTGGTGACGATGCTCTGGTCGTCTTTCAGCTCCCGCTTCAGGCTGCGGGTGGCGGCCAGCGCCAGCGTTCCGGCGCGCTCCGCCAGGTCGCGCACGAATTCGGCATCGGTCATCAGTCGCCCTACTCCCGTTCTCCCACCGGCAACGACGAAACGCCGGGCGGCAGCCGCCCGGCGTCCGAGTTCATTCTATCCCGGCGTGAGCCGGGACCTGCGCCGCGCTCCTAGTCCGGGGCGATGGCGACCCAGCTCGACCCGTTCCAGATGTTCACCTGTCCGGTTGACGGATCGACCCACCCGTCGCCGACCGACGGGTTCTCCGGCTGGGTTCGGTTCCAGGCGAGAGCGGTCCCCTCCGGTCCCCCCTGGCACTGGTCCCATCGCCAGTTCGCTCCGCCCACCATCTGTGTGCGCTCAGCCATCTTTCCCCTCCACGACTATCTGATCGGACCGCCGGACGGTCCGGTTACTTCAGAACCATCGGCAAAACTGAGGTTCCCGTTCGGAGCGGAGATTAACCCTTATCATCTCGAGGTCGATCTCTGCTTCTGATGGAACGGCTCGAAGAGCTTGGTCACCGCCTGGTCGGCCTCCCGGCGGGTGAGCACGATCGAGCGCGGGTCCTGGCCCTGCCGGCCGCCGAGCAGCTGCCCTACCTGGCGGGTATGGACGAACGCCTTGCCCGTCTTCCCCAGCACGTTCACGATGATGTTGGCCTGCAGGTCGTCCGAGCTCAGCGACTTGCCGGTGTTGAGCAGCCGGGGATAGACGAAGAAGTCGACGCCCAGCTCGTCCCGCACCCGCGCCAGCTTGTCGGACGGCACCGGCTTGGAGAGATCGATGCCGGCGGCGCGGACGGCTCGGTCCACCCGTCTCGTCTCGATCACGTCGTAGCCGTGCTTCTCCAGGTTCGCCCGGATCGCCTCGGTGATCGGCGCCACGTTGCCCTTGGAGGCGTTTACTATCACCGTCGGCATTACCGCCACGGTTCGGTCAGCCGCGTAGACCGGCAGCGCCGCCGCGGCAAGCAGCCAGATCGAAACCAGAGCCTGTCGTCGCTTCATCATCACTCCCTCGTCGTCTCTCCCGGTCCTCACCGCGACCCGTTTCTCCAGTGTCTCCGCGGTCGCGACCGGTTCGGTGCCGGAGCGCACCTTCCCAGGAGTGTACCCCGGTTGAGGATGTGAAACGCCTCAGCCGGCTGCCACCGCGTGCCGCTCCCGCTCCAGCAGGCGGCGCTTGCGCTCCACGCCCCAGCGATATCCGGAGAGATCGCCGTCCTTCCGCACCACGCGATGGCACGGCACCACCACCGCCACGGGGTTCGCGGCGCACGCCCGCGCCACCGCCCGCGCCGCCCGGGCCCGGCCGATGCGCCCGGCGATCTCCGCGTAGCTCGCCGTGGCGCCGGCCGGGATCTCCCGCAGCGCCGCCCAGACCGACTGCTGCAGCGGCGTGCCGCGCAGGTCGAGCTCCATACCGAGCGGGCCGGGGGGCGCTTCGATCCAGGCGAGCAGCTCCCGGAGGCGGGGAGCCAGCTCTTCGCCGGCCGCGCGCAGCTCCACGCCGGGGAAGCGGCGCTCCAGCTCGCTCCGCAGCGCGCCCGGATCGTCGCCGAGCTGGACCGCGTAGAGCCCGCGATCGCTCCACGCCGCCAGCACGACCCCGAGTGAGGACTCGCCGACCGCGACGCGGAGGGTCGTGGCGAACCGGTGACTGGTGGTGCGCATCTGCATCTCCTTCCAAGTAGCAGCGCTCGATCGACTGCGCCTACCATAGCCGGTCTTCACGGTGCGGACTCGCCGTTTTCGGACACCCATGTGAATCAGTCTTCGGGTGAGAGGGAGACGGAGCTCGGCGCAGAGCCGGGCTCGTTTGGGTGTCCGAAAACGGCGAGTCCCGGCCGCCGTGTGTCGTTACAATACCGGCATGCAGCACGAGAGCACCGCCCTCTACCAGGCCCTGGCCTCCCGCGATCCGCGCTTCGACGGCGTCTTTTTCGTCGGGGTGCTTTCGACCGGCATCTACTGCCGCCCGGTCTGCACCGCGCGCACGCCGCGGGCGGAGAGCTGCCGCTTCTTCACCAGCGCGCAGGCGGCGGAAAAGGAGTTCTTCCGCCCCTGTCTCCGCTGCCGCCCGGAGCTGGCCCCCGGCAGCGCGCCGGTCGACAGCGCGCACCGGATCGCCGCCGGGCTCGCGCACCGCCTGGGGGAGCCACTCCCGGAAGGAGAGGGCGGGCTGGAAGAGGTGGCCGCGCAGTTCGGGCTCAGCGCGCGGCAGGTCCGTCGGATCATCCAGCGCGAGTTTGGCGTCTCCCCCATCGAGCTGCTGCAGAGCCGCCGGCTGCTGCTGGCGAAGCAGCTGCTCACGGAGACCGACCTGCCGGTGACCGAGGTCGCCTTCGCCAGCGGGTTTGCCAGCGTCCGGCGCTTCAACGCGGCCTTTAGCGCCCGCTACCGGATGTCCCCCACTCGTCTCCGCCGGGAAGCGGCCGGCGCGGGCGCGCGCGAGTCGACGCAGGAGACGCTGACCCTGCGAATGGGCTATCGCCCGCCGTTCGATTGGGGCTCGCTGCTCCGCTTCCTCGACGCGCACGTCCTCCTCGGTGTCGAGGTCGTCGAGGGCGACAGCTACCTGCGGACGGTCCGCCTGGGGGCGCACCGGGGATGGGTCCGCGTGCGCAACGCGCCGGAGCGCCGCTCGCTGCAGGTAGAGCTGAGCGCCTCGCTCGTGCCGGCGATCCCCGCGCTGCTGGAGCGGCTGCGGCACCTCTTCGATCTCTGCGCCCGCCCGGACCTGATCCACGCGCACCTCGGCGGCGACCCGCGGCTCGCCGGCAGCCTCGACCGCCGTCCCGGCCTGCGCGTCCCCGGCGCCTTCGACGGCTTCGAGCTGGCGGCGCGCACCGTCCTGGGTCAACAGGTCTCCGTCCGCGCGGCGACCACCGTCGCGGGACGCTTCGCCGCCGCCTTCGGCGAGCCGGTCGAGACGCCCCACCCCGCCCTCACCCGCCTGAGCCCCACGCCGGAGCGGCTCGCGCGGGCGACCGTCGACGAGATCGCCTCCCTCGGCATCATCCGGGCGCGCGCCACCTCCATCCTCGCCCTCGCCGCCGAGGTGCAGGCGGGACGCCTGAGGCTCGATGCCGGCGCGCCGGTCGAGGCGACCGTCCGCCAGCTGAAGGCGCTCCCCGGCATCGGCGACTGGACCGCGCAGTACGTCGCCCTCCGCGCCCTGCGCTGGCCCGACGCCTTTCCCGGCAGCGACCTGGTGATCCGGCGCCAACTGGGGAACGTCACCGCCGCGCACGCGGAAGCCCTCTCGCAGCCCTGGAGCCCCTGGCGCGGCTACGCGGCGCTCCACCTGTGGGAGAGCTCAGCAGACCCTCGCGAGTAGGCTCCCCACGCGCCAGAGTGGCTGATGCGCACGCGAGAGGGTGCGTTCTGGCGCGCCCTATCCCCAACCCTCCCCCGCTCGGGGACAAGCCTTCCCTGAAGTAGAAGGGGGGGCAGGCCAGCTTACCACCGTTAGCTTCCCTCTCCTCGCAGGAGAGGGACCGAGGGTGAGGCCGCGTAAGTAGATCCTGGAAGCCGCGCACCTCCAGCCCCGGAGAGGTCCTCGATGAGAGCCCGGATCATGTATGTCGAATACAAGGGTCACGAGATCGTTGGCCCCGGGTGCATCACTCGCATTCAGTACTCCAAGAGCGGCAGCTCCATCTACTTCCGCGGAAAGCGCCTGCAGACCCTGAGCGGCACCGGCGTTCACAAGTCGAATTACATCGACGTGGAGACAGGAGAGGAGTACTGGGTCTCCGGCCCGCGGCGTGACGGCAAGGACCGCCTCTACGGGGGTGTGGTCGAGATCGATGACGACGTGCGGGAAGAGTACTGGACCGAGATCCGCCGCCAGCCCGACAAGAAGCACCTGAAGCAGTACCGCGCGTGAGCGGTAGCTCGACACCAGCGAGCTCCCGATCGACCCTGCCTACCGTCCGGTACGCCCTTCGAGGCCTCGCGATTTGGGGCGTCCGGAGGACGCTTGGCCGCAGGCCGTCCAGCGAGGTATTTTAATGCCTCGCGGGCCCACGACCGAGAAGCCGCTCCACCGTCGGGATGGAGAGGGACCGACGGTGCGCCCGCGGAAACAATCCCGACTGCCCCCTTCGCACGTTCTCCTCACCCCGATATGAAGATCACCGCTATCGAGACCTTCCTCTACTCCACCGGCGCGGTGGTGCATGCCGGGCGGATTGCCTGGCTCTGGGTGCGGATCCATACCGACGAGGGGGTGGTCGGCCTGGGGGAGACGTTCCCGAGCGGGGAGTCGGAGCGGGCGGTGGTGGAGAAGCACCTCTCCCGCGTGCTGCTGGGGCAGGACCCGCGCGACATCGAGCGGCTCTGGCAGGAGATGTTCCTGGCGGTCTCGTTCCCCGGCTGGGCGGGTGCGGAGATGCGGGCGATCTCGGCGGTCGACATCGCCCTCTGGGACCTCGCCGGCAAGCTGCGAGGGGAGCCGGTCTGGCGGCTGCTCGGCGGGCGGTGCCGGGAGCGGATCCGGACCTACAACACCTGCTACGACCACGTCCACGACTTCAACACAAACGCGGGAGAGCTGGCAAAGGAGCTGCTGGCGAGCGGCATCTCCGCGATGAAGATCTGGCCGTTCGACCGCGCCGCGCTGCGCAACCGGGGGCAGTATCTCACGCGGGACGACCTGGAAGAGGGGCTCGCGCCGGTGCGGCAGATCCACGACGCGGTGGGCGACCGGATGGAGATCGCGATGGAGTTCCACGGCTACTGGAATCTGCCGTCCGCCGTCAAGATCGCCCGCGCGCTGGAGCCCTACCACATCCTCTGGCTGGAGGAGATGCTGCCGCAGGACAACGCGGAGTCCTACCGTCGCCTCGCGGGGCTGGTCCGCCAGCCGCTCTGCCTTTCGGAGCGCCTGATGACGCGCTTCCAGTTCCGGGAGATCGTGGAGAACGGCGCCGCGCAGTTCATCATGCCGGACGTCGCCTGGTGCGGCGGCATCACGGAGATGCGGAAGATCGCCACGATGGCGGACACCTACTACCTCCCGATCTGCCCCCACAACTGCGGCGGCCCGATCCAGCACGCCGCCTCCATCCACCTCGCCGCGTACGTGCCGAACCTCTTCATCCTGGAGAGCGTGCGGCGCCACTACCTGCGGGAGTACCAGGGCCTCGTCACCACCACCATGCCGGCGGAAGACGGCTGGCTCCCCGTACCGGGAACTCCCGGCCTCGGCATGGAGCTCGACCCGAGCGTGTGGGAGCGAGACGACGTGGAGGTACGGCGGCTGGAAGCGCAGTAGCGCTTTCACGAGGGGATAGGGTTTAGGGTCTAGGGTGTCGGAGCCCGACCACGGCACCGTCGAACGCGGGTTGGGAGCGGGGCGAGTACGTGCCACTTCTGACCGGAAGGTTAGAAGGCGTCGCCTACACGTCCGAAACGAGCCCCGCACCGCTGGTATACGCTCTTGAAGCCACGCGGTCATCAGACCAACCCCACGGTTCCTGGCCCCCTTTTGCCTTTTGCCTTTAGACTTTTGCCTTTCCCGTGGTATCCTGCCTCTGCGATGAAGAGCTTACGAGAAGAGGTGGAATCGGCCGTTCGGCAGGGGCTGACGGCGCTGCTGGGTCCCGAGGGGGCCGAGCTGGACCCGGTCGTGCGGCCCACGCAGGACCCGCGCTTCGGCGACTTCCAGTCGAACGTGGCGATGGGGCTCGCGAAGCGCATGGGGAAGAAGCCGCGGGAGATCGCGGAGGAGCTGGTGCGCGCGCTCGACGTGGAGGCGCTCTGCGGCACTCCGGAGATCGCGGGCCCGGGGTTCATCAACTTCCGCGTCCGTCCGGAGTTCCTGGCCGCGCGCCTGCGGACGATCCAGGCCGATCCGCGTCTCGGCATTCCGCCGGTGGAGCAGCCGCAGCGGGCGATCGTCGACTTCTCCAGCCCGAACCTTGCCAAGGAGATGCACATCGGGCACCTCCGCACCACGGTGATCGGCGACACCATCGCGCGCCTGCTCGAGTTCCTGGGGCACGACGTCCTGCGGCTGAACCACGTCGGCGACTGGGGCACGCAGTTCGGCATGCTGCTGCAGTACGTGCGGGAGACGCATCCGGAGGTGCTGGAGAACCCGGAAGGGTTCCAGGTGGACGACCTGGAGGTCTTCTACCGGGCCGCCAAGGCGCGCTTCGACGCCGACCCCGCCTTCGCGGACGCCGCGCGCGGGGCCGTCGTGGAGCTGCAGTCCGGCGAGGCGGTGGCGCGGAAGCTGTGGCGGGCGTTCTGCGACGAGTCGCTGCGCCACGCCCACGAGATCTACGACCTCCTCGGCGTGCGGATCCTCGACCGCGGCGAGAGCTTCTACAACGACATGCTGCCGGAAGTGGTCCGGGAGCTGGAAGAGAAGGGCCTGGCCGAAGAGAACCAGGGCGCCGTCTGCGTCTTCCTGGAAGGCTGGAAGAACAAAGAAGGCGAGCCGCTCGGCACGATCATCCGGAAGAGCGACGGCGGCTACATGTATGCCACCACCGACCTCGCCGGCATCAAGCAGCGCGTCTCCGAGGAGCGGGCCGACCGCATCATCTACGTCACCGACGTCCGCCAGGGCGACCACTTCAAGCAGGTCTTCCAGATCGCCCGCCGCGCCGGCTGGGCGCCGGAGAGCGTGGCGCTGGAGCACGTCGGCTACGGCATGATCCTCGGCGCGGACCGCAAGCCGTTCAAGACCCGCAGCGGCGACACCGTGAAGCTGCGGGACGTGATCGAGGAAGCGATCCAGCGGGTCGCGGCGGTGATCGAGAACGACCCCGAGCGGCGGGAAGGCCTCTCGACCGAGCAGCGAGAGCTGATCTCGCGGGTGGTCGGCATCGGCGCCATCAAGTACGCCGACCTGAGCCACAACCCGTCGAACGATTACGTCTTCGACTGGGACGTGATGCTCGCGCTCGAGGGGAATGCGGGTCCCTACATGCAGTTCGCCTACGTGCGGATCCGCGGCATCGGCCGAAAGGCCGGGGTCGCGTTCGAAGAACTGCCGGCGGACGCGCCGGTGATCGTGGAGCACGAGACCGAGATCGAGCTGGCGAAGCGGCTGCTGGAGTTCTCCGGCGTGGTACGGCAGGCGGCCGAGGAGCTGAAGCCGATCCTGCTCACCGACTACCTCTACTCCCTGAGCCGCGCCTTCAGCGCCTTCTACGATCGGGTCCACGGCGTCCGGGTGATCGACGCGGAGACGGAAGAGCTGCGCCTCAGCCGCCTCCGCCTCTGCGATCTCACCGCCCGCACGCTGCAGGCCGGTCTGGGACTGCTCGGGATCGGCGTGCTGGAGCAGATGTAGCTCCTCGGGTTTGCAGGTTGCAGGTTACAGGTTTGCAGGTTCTGCACCAGCGAAGGCGGTTCGGACAACTTGCAACCTGCTAGCTTGCCAACCTGCAACCTCCCACGACAGGAGGTTCCGGATGCGGGATGAGCTGGAAGCCCTCGGCCGGGCGCTGCTCCAGGGGACCGTCGTCTCCGGCGCGCCTCCGCGGGCGGAGCTGCCGGAGCGGGTGGTGGTCGCCATTCCCGCGGGCGGGTTCGGCTACCGCATGCGCGCGGTGAACGACCAGGGCCCCGGCACGCAGAAGTCGCTCCTCCCCCTCCCCACCGGCGAGACGCTGATCGGGCGGATCGTCCGCGAATACGCGGAGATCGGCGTGCGGCGGTTCGTCGCGCTGGTCAACTACGAAGGCCAGGCGGTGGAAGAACACCTGCGGGGCGGAGCGCCGTGGGGCGTGGAGGTCCGCTGCAGCTACGACCCGGAGCCGACCGGCAGCGGCCGCACCGGGGCGATGGTCCATGCCATGGACCAGGGACTGCTCCCCGAGGGCGCCGACGTGGTGGTGCACAACGCGGACTGCCACGTCTACGGCTACGACGGCAGCTTCCCGCGCGACCTGATCGCCACCCACGCGGAGGCGGTCCGCTCCCGGAACGCGATCGCTACGCTGGCGGCGGTCGACGGCTGGCGCTTCCCCTACACCGGGATGAGCCTCCGGGACGGCCAGGTGACCGACGTGGCGATGTACCCGTTCATCCCGATCCCCGCGCACACCGGCATCACCGTCGTCACCCCGGAAGCGCTCGCGGCGCTGCGGGAGCACCACACGCAGACCAAGCAGAACTTCGAGCGCGACATGTTCCCCCGCTGGGCCGCCGCCGGCCGCCTCGCGGCGATGGTCATCCGCCACGACCAGTGGGTCGCCGTCGACGACCGCAAGACCTACCGGGAGTTCTCCAACGCCCTCTCCGGGACCTGATTCACCGCAGAGATTCTCCGGACCTGATTCACCACAGAGCTCACCGAGCGCACAGAGAGGAACCGAACGGGGATTCACCGCAGAGAGCGCAGAGGACGCGGAGAGAACCCGGACCAGAACCGAACGGGACTTACCGCCAAGAACGCAAAGGACGCAGAGAGGGGAACAGGAGGCAACCCCGGGGACCGCTGTACGGGACTCGTGAGACGGACCAGGCTCACTCCTGGTTCCGGTTCTCTCCGAGCTCTCTGCGTCTCTGCGGTGAGTCCGGTTCGGATCGGGGCCGCAGCACGGAACTCGACAGGTGAGCCAGGCCGCAAACCCTCTCTGGTTCCCTCCTCTGCGTTCCCTCTGCGCTCTCCGCGTCCTCTGCGGTGAATTCCGGTTCGGACCGGGACCGCAGCGCGGGACTCGTGAAGAGAGGCAGGCCCAAAACTCCGTTCCCGTCTCTGTGCCCTCGGTGCGCTCTGTGGTGAATCAGGTTCGGGCACCTAAACCCAACACCCCTGCCTAAAACCTTCCCTCGTCGGCGGTGTCTCACGTCACCGTAGCCTCTTCGCAACGGAAGGCCAACTACCCTGGCGAACAAGCGGGGGTACACTTCTCGTAAGTACCAAACGGCGCGGTGCGTGTCTGGCGGTCGTTCGCGCCGGGCGTGGGATTGGTGAGGGACAGCATTTCTATGCGGTGGACGGGACTGGTAACCGGTACGGTGGTGGTAGGCTGGTGCGCGGTCTCCGCGCTGGCGGCGGCGCAGAAGCCGGCGCCGCGGCGTCCGGCAAAGCCGGCGGTCAAGCCGCCGGTGAAGACGGCTCCGGCGAAGAAGCCTGCCCCGGCGGCGCCCGCCGCTCCCGCCGATCCGGCGGTCTCTCCGGAGGCGGCGGAGTTCTTCGAGAAGAAGATCCGGCCGGTGCTGGCGGAGCAGTGCTACTCCTGCCACGGCGCCAAGCTGCAGCAGGCGGGGCTCCGTCTCGATTCTCGCGCCGCCCTCCTGCGCGGAACCGACGCCGGGCATCCCTCGCTCGTGCCGGGCGAGCCGGATAAGAGCCCGCTGATCCAGGTGCTCCGCTTCGACGGCAAGGTGAAGATGCCGCCGCAGGGCAAGCTGGCCGATCCGGTGCTGGCCGACTTCACCGAGTGGGTGAAGATGGGGGCGCCCTGGCCGGGCGGGGGCGTCCAGGCGTCCGCGGCTCCGGACCCCGCGAAGCACTGGGCGTTCCAGCCGGTCCGCAAGCCGGCTCTCCCGACGGTGAAGAACACCGCGTGGGCCAAGACGCCGGTCGACACCTTCATCCTCTCCAAACTGGAAGCAAAGGGCCTCAAGCCGAGCCCGCCGACGGACCGCCGCACCCTGCTGCGCCGCGCCTCGTACGACCTGACCGGTCTTCCGCCCTCCGCGGAGGAGATCGAGGCGTTCGTGAACGATACCTCGCCCAACGCCTGGGAGAAGGCGGTGGACCGGCTCCTCGAGTCGCCGCACTACGGCGAGCGGTGGGCGCGGCACTGGATGGACGTCGCCCGCTACGCGGACACGAAGGGCTATGTCTTCCAGGAAGAGCGCCGCTACCCGTACGCCTACACCTACCGCGACTGGCTGATCGAGGCGTTCAACAAAGATCTGCCGTACGACCAGTTCCTGGTCCAGCAGATCGCGGCGGACCACCTGGAGCTGGGCGACGACAAGCGCCCGCTGGCGGCGATGGGCTTCCTCACCCTGGGGCGCCGGTTCCTGAACAACCAGGCGGACATCATCGACGACCGGATGGACGTGGTCTTCCGCGGCGCCCAGGGGCTGACGGTTAGCTGCGCGCGCTGCCACGACCACAAGTTCGACCCGATCCCGATCAAGGACTACTACTCGCTCTACGGCGTTTTCGCCAGCTCCAGCGAGCCGCGCGACCTGCCGCTGATCTCCAAGCCGCAGCAGACGGCGGAGTACCTGGAGTTCGAGAAGCAGCTCCGGGAGCTCGAGGGCGCGGTCAACCAGTTCGTGGCGCAGGAGCGGGAGAAGGTGCTCGCCGATGCGCGAGCGAAGATCGCCGTCTCCATGCTCGCCGTGCGCGAGGTGGCCGCCGGAGCGGAAGCCCGCGCGGTCGCGGAAAAGCACGGGCTTCCGGCGGGCCTGGTGCAGCGGTGGCGCAACTTCCTGACCGCCACGTCTAAGACGCACCATCCGGTCTTTGCCGCGTGGCACGAGCTTTCGGCGATCCCGGATGCGGAATTCGCCGCCAAGGCTCCCGAGCTCGCCGCGAGATATGCCGCCAACGCGGACCCGCAGAAGCGGCTGAACAGCTTTGTCGCGAAGCTCTTCGAGGGCGCGCCGCCGGCCTCGCTGGCGGACGTGGCGGAGCGCTACGGCAAGCTGCTGGGCGGCGACTACGGCCAGCTCGGCGGCAGCGACGACGCCGCGCAGATCAAGCAGGCCCTCTACGCCATCGGCGCGCCGCTGGAGATCGACGGCGGGGAGGCCGAGCGGCTCTTCAACCGGGACCAGCGGAACCGGCTCCAGGAGCTGCGGCAGAAGGTCGACGCCTTCAAAGTCAACTCCCCGGCCGCGCCCCCGCGCGCGATGGTGCTGGTCGACAACCCGCAGCCGACCAATCCCCGCGTCTTCCTGCGGGGGAATCCGAACAACCCCGGTCCGGAAGTGCCGCGCCAGTTCCTGGCAGTGCTCTCCGGTCCGGAGCGGCAGCCGTTCCAGAAAGGCAGTGGCCGCCTGGAGCTGGCGCAGCAGATCGCCAGCGAGCAGAACCCGCTGACCGCGCGCGTGATGGTGAACCGGGTCTGGGGACTCCACTTCGGAACGCCGCTGGTGGACACTCCGAGCGACTTCGGCCTGCGGACCGAGCGTCCGATCCACGCGGGTCTGCTCGACTACCTGGCGTGGAAGTTCATGGAGAGCGGGTGGTCGCTGAAGACGCTGCACAAGGAGATCCTGCTCACCGCGGCCTATCGCCAGAGCAGCGCCTTCAACGCCGCGGCGGCGAAGGTCGATCCGGAGAACAGCCTCTACTGGCGGGCCAACCGGCAGCGGCTCGACTGGGAAGCGCTGCGCGACACGCTCCTCGCCGCGGCGGGTAAGCTCGACCTGACGGTCGGCGGCCCCTCGGTCGATATCCTGACGCCGCCCTTCGCGCCGCGGCGGACGGTCTACGGCTTCATCGACCGCCAGAACCTGCCGGGGCTGTTCCGCGTCTTTGACCTGGCGAGCCCGGATACCCACAGCCCGGCCCGCTACGAGACGACGGTGCCGCAGCAGGCGCTGTTCCTGATGAACAGCCCGTTCATCGTGCAGCAGGCCAAGAACCTGGCGGCGCGGCCGGACGTGACGGCGGAGAAGACGCCGGAGGCGAGGATCCAGCGCCTCTACCGCGTGGTCTACGGGCGCGCCGCCGCCGCGGATGAGATCGCGCTCGGCCTGAAGTTCCTGAACGGCGCGGGAGTGACGCTGGCGGCGAGCCAGTCTACCGGCGAGAAGCTCTCCCCGTGGGAGCGGTACGCGCAAGCACTTTTGATGTCGAACGAGCTGGCATTCGTGGACTGAGAGCAACCATGGACAAGGGTCATCACAAGAACCGACTGGTCGACCGGATGGTGACGCGGCGCGAGCTGCTGAACCGCAGCGGCATGGGCTTCGGCGCGCTGGCGCTGGGCGGCCTGATGAGCGAGCTCGGCCTCGCCGCTCCCGCGGAAGCGGCGGAGCCCGGCTACACCAATCCGCTCTCCCCGAAGAAGCCCCACTTCGCTCCGAAGGCGAAGCGGGTGATCCATATCTTCGCGAACGGAGGGCCGTCGCACGTCGACACCTTCGATCCGAAGCCGATGCTCGACAAGCTGCACGGAAAGCCGCTCCCGATGGACAACCTCCGGACGGAGCGCCGCACCGGCGCCGCCTTCCGCTCGCCCTACAAGTTCCAGAAGTACGGCGAGAGCGGCATCGAGATCAGCGAGCTGTTCCAGAACGTGGCGAAGCACGCGGACGACCTCTGCGTCATCCGCTCCATGCACGCCGACGTGCCGAACCACGAGCCGTCGCTCCTCCTGATGAACTGCGGCGAGCCGCGCCTGGTCCGCCCCAGCATGGGCTCCTGGCTCACCTACGGCCTCGGCAGCGAGAACCAGAACCTGCCCGGCTTCATCGCGATGTGCCCCGGCGGCTACCCGATCCAGGAGTCGCAGAACTGGCAGTCCGGCTTCCTCCCCGGCGTCTACCAGGGCACCTACATCGACACGCAGCACACCGACATCGAGAAGCTGATCGAGTTCATCCGGAACAACTCCCAGTCGCTTCCGGAGCAGCGGGAGCAGCTCGACCTGCTCCAGCAGCTCAACGCCCGCTACCAGCAGAAGCGGCAGCAAGACGCCAAGCTGGAGGCGCGCATCCAGAGCTTCGAGCTCGCCTACCGGATGCAGATGGACGCCAGCGACGCGTTCGACGTGAGCAAGGAGCCGCAGCACATCCGCGACATGTACGGTCCCGGCACCCAGGCCCGCCAGATCCTGATCGCGCGGCGCCTGCTGGAGAAGGGAGTCCGCTACGTGCAGGTGTGGCACGGCGCCGGGCAGCCGTGGGATAACCACGACGACCTGGAAGAGAACCACCGCCGCCTTGCGGGCCAATGCGACCAGGCGATCGGCGCGCTCCTCACCGATCTCAAGCAGCGCGGCATGCTGGATGACACGCTCATCATCTGGGGCGGCGAGTTCGGCCGCACGCCCACCGTGGAGCTCCCCACCCCGGGCGCCAACTCCGGCAAGATCAACGGCCGGGACCACAACCACTGGGGCTTCAGCATGTGGGTGGCCGGCGGCGGCATCAAGGGCGGCTCGGTCTACGGCGCCACCGACGAGTTCGGCTTCAAGGCGGAGAAGGACCCGGTGCACGTGCACGACCTGCACGCCACCCTGCTCCACCTGCTCGGATTCGACCACGAGAAGTTCACCTACCGCTACGCCGGCCGGGACTTCCGCCTGACCGACGTGCACGGCCGGGTGATCAAGGAGCTGATGGCGTAAAGTAGTCCGCATCGCGCAGTGCGTCGCGGAGTGCCTTCACCGCCTGGCGTGAGATCGTGCCGGGCGAGGCGCTGCTTTGCGGGCCGCCGAGGGGTTTAGAGCCTCTTCGGCGGCCCGTGGTCTTATTGCGCATCTCGTATCCCGTAGCGAGTCGCGGATCCCGCTCACCGGAACATCGTGCCGAACGTGAAGCTCTCTCGCCGCGATCCATTCTCGCGGCTTCTCACCCGGCGGTGTGACTCCGCGGCGAGATCCCCACCAATGGGTGCGGAACCTCACTCCGCCTCGCCGACCGGCCGCGCGGTAAGCCGGATCTCGACCCGGACGGCTCGCTCACCGGGGAGCTGCACCTGCGAGATGCGAGTAATCCGGTCCGGCTGAAGCTGCGTGGTGTTCCGGAGGCGCTTGACGAGGCGGTCCGGCGCCCCGGCGCCTTCCTCAAGCGGGAGCTGGATGTCCCAATCGCTCTCGATATCGATGCGGCCGTCCTGGCGCAGGGTGGGAGTCAGCGTTACCTTGAGCCGGGAGGCTCCCTCCGGTCCCTCCACCTCCTCGTCCAGCACCAGTACCGTGCCACTCATGGTGCGGCCCTCGGTCGAGAACGACTTGCCTCCGATCACCGCCACTTCCGCCCGGACCTCCACCGCGGAAGTCTCCACGTCGAGCATCATCACGATCTCGGTGAGCTTCTCCAGGTCCTCCCGGGACGCCTTGACGAGCAGGCTGTTGTCCCGCGGGGAGGCGACCACGGTCTCCACGCCCGGCGGCATCAGCGCCGCGTTTCCGGTGAGGAACTCCGCCACCTCCGCGGCCGGACGGAACCGGAGCCGGTACACCTGGAACAGAGTTTCGGCGGCTGGCGGCGCCGTCCGCTGCGCTGAGATGTGATACACCCCGCCCTGCACCGAGTAGGTGAGTCGCTGTTTGTCGCTGCTGGCGGCTTGCAGGAGCAGGCGCAGCGCATTCGGCAGCGGGGTGTCGGTCACCTGGAGCGACACCGGGTCGTTCCCGACTTCACCGGTGACGTTGTAGGAGAGCTTCGAGCCACTGAAGAGCAGGCCGAGCGCATCCCGGAGCGGCACCGTCTTGATGTCGAGCGTCACCCGCCGCACCGGCTGCTGCGCGGCGGCCTGCGCCGCCTGAGCTCGCGGCGCGGACAGCATTGGGATCACCATCAGGGACGCACTCAGTCCCAGGGCAGTCCAACGGATCATTGCGTCTCCTCCTCTCGCGTGCGAACCACCACGACCGACGCGCGCGAGGCATCCTCGTCCGCGCGGATCGTTACGGAAATCGTCTCCCGGGCCGGCGGCGAGAGCGGCCCCTCCGCCTGGATCACCACGTGCTCCCCGGTCCCGCCGGGTGGCTCCGGCCAGGTCAGCTCCGGCGCCGGCCCGGGCGCGGGCTGCCGCTGCGGACGCTCGGTGACGCGCCGGGGCTCCGGGCGCGGCTCCCGCACCGCCACCTGCCGAGGCCGCCGGACTCGCGGTGACGGGCGGTGCTTCCTTCGGGGTGGGGCGGCTTCTATCGGCGTCGCCGCCACCACCCGCTCCGGCTCGACCGGCACCTCCGGCGGCGCGACGTCCGGGTGCGGAACGGGGACCGCCGGCGTCTCGGCGGTCCGTTCCACCGCCGTCTGCCGGGTATCGGTGCCGGTGCCCTTCGGCAGGGTCGCCAGGTAGGCGCCGGCGGCAGCCGCCACCGCGGTGGCAGCGACTGCCCAGCGGCGAGGCGCGGGCTGCAGCCGCGCCAGCACGGTCCAGGTGAAGGCCGCCTTCCGCCGCGGCGGCAGCGAGGCCGCGGCACGGCCGACCAGTCTCTCGCGCATCGCGTCCGCGCTCGGAGCCTCCCACGCGGGATCGGCGCGGCGGACAAGGTGCGAGACCTTCTCAAGCTCATCCACCGCCTGGCGGCAGACGCGGCAGCGTTCCAGGTGCCGCGTCACCTCGCCGCTCCGGTGAGGCGGCAGCACCTCGTCCGCCAGCGCGAGCGCCTCCGGAAGCCACGAGCATTCCTCTCGGTCAGACACGACAGTCCTCCTCTTCCAGCACCGGCCGGAGCCGCCTCCGCAGCGCGCAGCGGGCACGGTGGGCGATGACCCGCGCGTTCCCCTCCGAGCAGCCGAGGATCTCCCCGATCTCCCGGTGTGAGCGCCCCTCGTATTCCCGCAGGATCACTGCCAGCCGCTGTTCTTCCGGCAGCTCCAGCAGCGCCCGCCGCACCTGCTCTCGCAGGTTCGCCTCCAGCAGACCCCGCTCCGGCTCGCAGCCCGTCCCCGCCAGCTCGTCCCCCGCCTCCGCGCGCTCCTCGCCGCGCTGCTTCCGGCGTCGGAGATCGTCCAGGGCGGCGTGGCGCGCGATCGTGTAGATCCACGAGGCGAGCGCCCCGCCCCCGAAGCGGCTTCGGTACTGCCACACCCGCCAGAACACTTCCTGCGTGGTGTCTTCCGCGGCGGTGGCGTCCCCCATGAAGCGGCAGAGAAAGCGGAAGACGGCCGGCTGGTGACGCGTGAACAGGTCCCCCAGGGCCGCGGCGTCTCCTCCCTGGATCCGCCGCATCAGCTCGTCATCGGAGGCCGCCATCCTGAAGAGAGAACTCGCGGGCGCGGCGAAACGTTACAGGGATCCGGTCGCCGGGTTGCCGTGCGAAAGGCTGGCGTATTGCGTATTCCGTATTGCGTAGCGGCGGGCCTCGACCGCTTTCCAGAGCGTCGTGCCGGGCGCGGCGCTGAAGGGGCTTCGCCCGGCACGACGTTCCGGTGAAGTGGGAGCAGCGCCTCGCTACGGAATACGCAATACGCGATACGAGGCTGCTCGCCCGGCAACCAACCTACCCGATGCGATCCAGCAATCGCTCGACGAAGGCGTCCGCGTCCACCTCGAGACAGACTTCGCTGTTTGGCGTGGGACGGGGTCCGAAGTTGCCCACGCGGAAATCGGCGACGGTCATGCCGCGGGTGAGCCGGCCCCGGGTCTCCACGTCGACCCGGAGCGGGACCGAGCGCAGCAGGTCGGGCCAGATCGCGGCGCCGACGGCGAGCGGATCGTGGAGGTAGCAGCCCCACTCCCCCGTCTCCCGGTGGTGGAAGCCGAAGGTGAACTCGCAGATCTCGCGGATGAAGCGGCTGCGCAGGGAGGGGGCAGACGGCGGGCGGAGCTGGTCGCGGCGCAGGACGCAGCGGTGGGTGCAGTCGACCGGAACCCAGCGCAGCGGAATGCCGGAGTCGCAGACCGCCTGCGCCGACTCCGGATCGACCACCACGTTGTACTCCGCCCAGGGGGTGGTGTTTCCCGGCACCCGGAAGGCGCCGCCCATGATCACGACCTCGCGCAGCAGCCGGGCGGCCTGCCGGTCTCGGGACAGCGCGAGCGCGAGGTTCGTGAGCGGGCCGAGGGTGATGAGGGTCACCTCCCCCGGATGCTGTCTCGCCAGCCGGAGGATCGCCGCGGCGGCGTCCTCCCGTTCCACCGGGGCCGCCGCCGGATAGAGCGGCGCGCCCGCCTCGTCGAGCAGCTCCGAGACGCCGCCCAGGCCGTCCGGTCCGTGGACGTGCGCCGCCGGCTCGGTCGCCTCGGCGGCGCCGCGATAGATCGGCGGCAGCGGCCGGCCCGCCCACGCGATCGGGACGATGCGGCGGACGTTCTCCGTCACGAGATCGAGCCCGACGTTCCCGCCCACGGTGGTGACGGCGAGAACGTCGAGCTCGGGAGAAGCGCCCGCCAGGAGCAGCGCGAGGGCGTCGTCGACGCCCGGGTCCGTATCGATGATCACAGGAGACGGACCGGGCATCGGCGGGGGTCTCTACTAGCGGAAGTCGAGGAAGCGGACGGCGGCGGGCAGGCCTTCCGTGCTGAGCGTTAGCTTCGCCTGGCCCGGCTCTTCCGCCTGCACGGTGATGATCGCCTCGCCGTCGCTGTCGGTGATCTCCGCGTCGTCGTCCAGCTCCAGGCCCTCCGCCTTGATGCTGATCCGGACGCCCGGAACCGGCTTGCGCTTGGAGTCGAGCACCGTCACCGTCAGGTCGTAGCTCGGCAGCTCCGGCTCCTCGCCGGCGGTGGCGGGCTTCGGCTCCGGGTCTTCCACCTTCTCCACCACCACGTCCATGAATGCCGGCCGCACCTTGCTGTTGCGGATCCCCAGGGTGAGCTCCTCGCTGGCGTCGATCGCCCGGCCGAGCTGGATGGTGCGGTACTTCACCGTGGCAAAGTAGAGTCCGTCCTTCGTCTTTTCCCCGCCGGGGAGCCGGGTCGTGTCCCAGTCGACCGAGTAGAGGCCGGTCGCCGGATCGCGCTGGGCCGTGAGCGTGAGCACCTTCTTCCCGTACTCGTCCTGGATCTCCATCTCCGGGCTGGTGAGGAAGCGCTCCTGTTCATCCAGGACGGTGCGGACCTGGAACTTCACGGTGCCCTGGAGCACCTGCTTGTCTTTGGGGGCGAGGATCGTTAACTGCGCGGCGTAGGCCGGCGCCAGGGCGGCACACGCGAGCGCAGAGAAAAGGGCTAGTCGTTTCACGGGGAACTCCAGGCGCGCCCGGCGAGGGGCCGGAACCGGGCGGTAGGGCGTGCGCCGGCCTCACCCTTAGGACGGGACGATCCGGGCCGGAGTTCCTCCGATCTCGGCTAGCCCGGATTGTTCACGAGGGCCTGGAGAGGCTGATAGCCTGCGGAGTTGCACCCACGCCTCGGCCGGACTGAAGCGAGAACCGCGCAGGCTAGGAGGGAGGGCTCGGGCGGCCTGCGTAGGCCGGACGAGTGCTCCTGACGACGCATCCGCGGTCCGCAGCCAGTCCGGCACCGGGCAATCGTGAATAATTCGGATTAAGCGGCGCGGACCTCAACTCGAAAACGTGGGTCGGCTTCCAGCACCGGCAGGACCGCCATCACCGCCAGGTCTTTGCCCTTCGCTTCGAACATGATGTCGAAGTCGGTCGCGACGCCGCGCGTCTCGGCGAGGAACGACTCCAGCTCCGCCTCTTCGATCCAGTAGTGATGGGCGCCGCGCTTCTTCTCCGGATCCTGGGAGCTGAAGTGGATCTTGGGCGGGCCGTCTTCCGCGGTCCACGTGGCGAAGACGCGGCGCAGCAGGGCGGCCGGGGAGAGGTCGTCCCAGCCGTCCGGGTGGCAGGCGTGGTGCAGCGTGTCGACCACCACCGGCAGCCCCACGCGCGCGGAGAGGTCGATCATCCTCCGGGCGCTGTAGAACCGCTCGTCATTCTCCAGCACCAGGTGCCGGCGGTGCTCCGGCGCCACCTCCGCCAGCGCGGCTTCCAGGCGCGCCTCCGCTTCCGGGAAGGTGGGCGTGGAGATCCCGCCGTGCAGGATGATCTTGTGCTCCGGACCCAGCTCCATCGCCTCCAGCACCCGGCCCATGTAGTGGACGTCCGCCAGGGCGGAGGCGACGACGGCGGGATTCGCCGAGTTGAGGATCGTGTAGTGACTGGCGTGGAAGGAGATCCGGTGCCCCCAGGCGCGGACCCGTTTCCCGATGGAGCGGAAGCGGTAGCCGTAGTCGTCCCACCAGCGGAGCTCGTTCACCGGGTGCGAGGCGAACGGGATGAAGTCGTTCCCCAGTCGGAAGAGCCGCAGGCCGCGCTGTTCGTTCAGCTCCAGGATCTGCTCCAGGCCGTCGAGGTTCGCGTGGATCAGCGCCCGCAGCCGCTCGGGCGTCGCATTTTTAAGGATCGTGCTGCGCTGGCATCTCAGCTCTTCCTGGCCTAAGCAGATACAGGCGTATCCCACTCGCATCGAGTGCTCCTCTCCGAACCGGCGCCGGCCGGCGTCGTCGGAGGGGTTATAACCGGGGCGCCGGGAGATCACGACACCGGTACTGCGACTTCGTTCGAAGCCAGCCGCGAGGCGTCGACGCTGCTACGATACTGGTAAGGTCCCCGCTCGCTTGCTCCAGATGCCGCAGTCGAATCCCCTCACCGCTGTAGCCCGCCGCGATCCCCTCACCGGCGCTCTCTCCCGGGAGCTGCTGGAGAGCGCCGCGTTCACGCTCCTCTCCGAAAGCCGCGATGCCGGGCAGCCGTGCGCCCTGCTGGTGCTCGACCTCGATCACTTCAAGTCGATCAACGACGCGTACGGCCACACCCGGGGAGACCAGGCGCTCGCCCACTTCACCACGGAGCTGCGTGCCACGCTGCGGGACGGCGACATGGTCTTCCGCTTCGGCGGCGACGAGTTCGTGGTGCTGCTGCGGCGCGCCGGCGCGGCACAGGCCGGGACGTTTGCGGAGCGCTTCCTCCGGACCCTCCGGCGGCACCCGGCGCCCGGCGACCCGCCGCTCCAGCTCAGCGCGAGCGTGGGCGTGGCCGTCTTCCCGGAGGACGCGCTCACCCCCGGCGCGCTCTTCGACACCGCGGACCAGCGGCACTTCGAAGCGAAGCGCGCCGGCCGCGCGCGCGTGGTGGCCGCCAGCGCGCCGGAAGCGAGCGCGGGCGCCGCGCTGGACGCCGGCCGCGTGCTGGAGCGGGAGACGGAGCTCGTGCAGCTTCACGCCTTCCTGGAGCGGCTCGGCCAGGTGCCTTCGGCAGTGCTGGAGGTGGCCGGGGCGCGGGGGAGCGGGCGCAGCCGCTTCTTGCAGGAAGCCCGGCGGTCGGCCCGTCTCCGGGGCTATGTGGCCGTGTCCCTCAAGGGGAGCCGCCCCCTCCGTGCCCGCACGTTCGGAGCGCTGCTGGAGGCCGAGGGTGTGCCGCGGGAGATCCCCGGCCCGTTCGAGGGCGTCCGCGCCGCTGCGGCCGCCTGGGAGGACTACGTGGAGCGAGGCGGACACAGCGGCCTCCTCTTTTTCATCGACAACCTTCCCCAGCTCGATCCCGGCTCGCTCCGGTTCCTCCAGCAGCTCGCCTCCGCCGCGCCGGTCGACCGGCTCGCGTTCATCGTCTCCACGGAGGCGCGCGGCCAGGCGAAGGGGCTGGAGGCGGGCGAGGTGGAGACCCTGGAGCTGCAGCCGCTTACCCGGGGCGGGGTGCACCTCTGGATCCGCAACAACATCCATTCCGAGGCGCCCGCGGCCTTCACCGAATGGCTGCACCGGGAGACGCATGGGCTCCCCCGGCTGCTGCGAAAGGCGCTCTCCGGATTGGTGGCGGAGGGGCTGGTGCGCCGCGGGAGCGGAGACTGGCGCGTCTCCGCGCTGGTGCGCGAGCCGCTCTCCCACTGGCTGCCTTCGCCGCTGCACGTTTCCTACAGCCTTCCGGAGCTGGAGCCGGACCTGGTGGGCCGGTGGGAGGAGATCCGGTCGCTGAAGTCGCTGCTGCGCGACCACCCCCTCGTGACCGTGAGCGGGCTCGGCGGGATCGGCAAGACGCGCCTGGCGCTGCAAGCCGCCGCGGAGCTGGGAGAGGAGCTGCCGCACCGCGCCGCCTTCGTGCCGCTCGCCTCGGTTGAGACGGGGAGTCTCGTGCCGGAGGCGATTCTCCAGGCGCTCGGGCAGGCACCCTCGGCCGGCCGGGACAGCCGCCGGCGCACTTTCGACTACCTGCGAGAGCGCTCGATGGTGCTGGTGCTCGACAACATGGAGCACCTCCCCTCCGCGAGCGCGTTCGTCGCGGACCTGCTCCGGGAGGCGCCGTCTCTGCGCCTGCTGGTCACCAGCCGCGAGCGGCTGGGCCTCCCCAGCGAGGTGGTGCTGTCGCTCGTCGGCCTCGCTGCGGAAGAGTGCCGCGAGGGAGACGCGATCAGTCCCGCTGCACAGCTCTTCCTGAGCTGCGCCCGCCGGCACGACCCTTCCCTGGAGTACCGCGGCGAGACCCGCGCCGTGGTCGACCGCATCTGCGCCCGGGTGCAGGGGATGCCGCTCGCCCTGGAGCTGGCAGCCGCCTCCGTCTCCCTCTACTCGCTGCCGGAGATCGACGCGCAGATCGAGCGCAACCTCGACCTCCTGGCCGACGGCGCCTCTCCGCATCCGGACCGGCACCGCAGCGTCCAGGCGGTCTGCACCTCCCTCTGGGGCCAGTTCTCCGAGGCGGAGCAGCAGTCGCTGGAGCGGCTCTCGATCTTCCGGGGCGGCTTCACGCGGGACGCGGCCCGGGCGCTGGCGAGCGCGTCGCCATTTTTCCTCGACGCGCTCACGTTGAAGGGGGTGCTGAGCCGGCGCGCGGAGGGCCGGTACGGCATCCACGAGCTGCTGCGGCAGTTCGCCTACTCGGAGCTGCGGACGCGGGAGGGCGCGCGGGCCGACGCGCTGGAGCGCCACAGCCGCTACTACCTGGCGCAGGTCTCGGACCAGCATGAAGCGCTCTTCAGTCCCGAGCTGGACCCGGCGCTCGCCGCGCTGATGGACGAGATCGACAACATCCGCGCGGCGTGGTCGCACGCGACCGACACCGGCTCGTTCTCGCTCCTCTCCGCGGCGGGTCCCGCGCTCGCCCGCTTCTACCGCATCTCCGGGCTGCTCCGCGAGGGAGAGGACGTCTTCCGCCAGGCGCTGGAGCGGGTCCTGGCGCTCTCACCGGAGGAGCTGGAGCGGTGTGAGGTCGCGCGCCGGCTGCGAGCGGAGCTGGCACTGGAGCACGCCCAGGCCCTGCGGTTGATCGGACACCTGGAAGAGGCGCTGCACCGGGTTGAAGAAGCGTTCCGGTGGGCCGAGGAAGCTGGCCTGCCGGACGTAGCGACGAAGGCGCGGCTCCTCCGCGGCCAGACGCTCGGCATCCAGGGCCACCACGAGGAGGCTTTCGCGGAGCTGGAGCGGACTGCCGAGGAGGCGCGAGAGCGCGATCTACCGTGGGAAGAGGGCGACTCCTTCACCGGCCGGGGAATCATCGCCGCCCGGCGGGGACGGTTCGACGAAGCCGGCGACTTCTTCCGCCGCGCGGAGGAGATCTACCGCATCCACGGCGCGCTCCGGGGGCTCGCGTCGGTGACCCAGAACCTGACGATGCTCTACGGCATGCAGGGCCGGCTGGAAGAGGCGCGGAGCTACGCCGAGGCGGCCCTGGAGTACCAGCGCGTCAACGGGAAGAGCGCTGTCGTAGCGATGTCGCTCAACAACCTCGGAATCCTGTGCGAGATGGGAGCGGACTACCACCGGGCGCGCGAGAATTACGAGGAGGGCCTGCGAACGGCGCGGGAGTTCGGCGACATCAACGCCGAGTCGACCGTTCTCGACAACCTGGGGGGACTCTGGGACCTGCTGGGCGACTACGACCGCGCCGAGGCGAGCTGCTTCCACACGATCCGTCTCTGCGAGCGCTCCGGTGAGAAGCGCCTCGCCGCTAGCGCGCTCTGCACCCTCGGCCTGGTCTACTACCACCAGGGCAACTTCGAGGCGGGGATGGAGCGGATCGAGGAGTGCCGGGAGCTGCTGGGTGACGGGGGAGACCGCGCCAATCACGTGCAGGCGCTGATCACGCTGGGGCATCTAAAGGCCGCCGCGGGAGAGCTCGCCGCCGCCAGGGAGGCCTACGCGCAGGCGGTGAGCGACTGCCCACCCGGCGGGCCCGGCGGCCAGCGGAGCGAAGCCCTGACCGGGCTCGCCCGGGTTGCGCTCGCCGAAGGGGAAGTCGAGCAGGCGGCGGCACACTGCCGCGAGGCGCTGGGGGACGATCCCGTCGCCGCCATCCTCGGCGCCCGCGAGCCGCTGCGGATCCTGCTGACCTCCGCCATCTGCTTCGCGGAAGCGGGAGCACCGGAGCAGGCTGCGGAGATCCGCGTCCTCGGCCGCCGCCTGCTCCTGGAGCGCGCCGACCGTCTCCCGAACGAGGAGATCCGGCGCGGTTACCTGGAGAACATCGAGGTCCACCGGGCGCTGCTGCGCTGAGCCCGCTGGGCGAGCCTCTCACCGGTACCGGGCGCAAACCGCGGGGGCAGGGACTCCACCCGCGGTCCGCGAACCCCTTGGGAAGGGGCGGCCCCTTCTCCCCGCCCCGGGAGCGCTCCGATGCGATACGCCACCCCGTTCCGGATTGCCCTCTCGACGCTGCTGGTTGCCGCGCTCGGCGCCTGTGGAACCCGGTCCGGCGCGGTGCGGGCGGAAGGGAGCGCGCCGCCGCCCACACCACCCGCAACCGGCAGCGCCCCGGAGACTGAGACCACCGCCGTCAACCCGGAGCCGAAAACCGCCGCTGCGAAGGCCAGGACGAGCCGGCCTGCCGCTGCCAGCGAGGGCCGGGCGGCGCCAGTGCAGCGGGCGGTCGCCGCGGGCCGCGCCGCGGCGCCGCCGGCGCCGCGAGCCGCGAGCGAGTGGGCGCAGTTCCGCGGTCCCGGCGGCGCGGGGATCAGTCCGGAAGCCGTGCCCACGTCCTGGAGCGCCAGCGAGGGAATCGTCTGGAAGACGGAGCTGCCGGGAGCGGGAACTTCCAGCCCGATCCTGCTCGGGAGCCGGGTGTTCCTGACCTGCTACAGCGGCTATTCCGGGCCCGGCCAGCCGGGCAGCTCTCCGGACCAGCTCCGCCGTCACGTGGTCTGCCTCGACCGCGCCACCGGCAAGCTGCTCTGGAACAGCGAAGTACCGGGAAAGACCGGAGAGGAGGCGAGCATCCGCGAGGATCACGGCTACGCTTCCAGCACCCCGGCGGCGGACGCGGAGCGAGTCTACGCGTTCTTCGGGCGCTCCGGCGTCTTCGCGATCGACCACCAGGGGAAGCAGCTCTGGCGGGCCGACGTGGGTGACCGCACCCACAACTGGGGCTCCGCCGCCTCGCCGGTGCTGCACGGTAACCTGGTGATCATCAATGCCAGCGTGGAGAGCGAGTCGCTGGTGGGCCTCGACCGCCGCACCGGTAAGGAGGTGTGGCGGACCGGCGGCATCAAGGAGTCGTGGAACACGCCGATCCTGGTCCGGAACCCCGCCGGGAAGACGGAGCTGGTGGTCGCCATCTTCCGAGCGGTCCAGGGCTTCGATCCGGAGACCGGGGAGCGGCTCTGGAGCTGCGACACCGGCATCAACTGGTACATGGTGCCCAGCCTGGTCTCGCGCGACGGAGTGGTCTACTGCATCGGCGGGCGCGGCGGCGGCGGCTCCCTGGCGATCCGGACCGGCGGGCGCGGCGACGTGACCGGGAGCCACCGGCTCTGGAAGGGCGACGTCGGCTCCAACGTCCCCTCCCCCATCCTGCACGGCGATCACCTCTACTGGATGCGCGACAGCCCCGCCGTGGCGTTCTGCGCGGACGCGAAGACCGGGCGCATTCTGTATGAGGAGCGCGTCCCGGGCGCCGACCAGGTCTACGCCTCGCCGGTGCTGGCAGGTGGAAACCTCTACTACCTCTCGCGCGGCGGCCGGATGTTCATCGTGCCCGCGAAGCCCACCTTCGAAGTGCTGGCGACGAACGAACTGGGGGAGCGAGCCACCTACAACTCGACGCCCGCCGCAGCGGGAGGGCGGCTCTACCTCCGCTCCGACCGGCACCTCTATTGCATCGGCCGGTAGGGGTGGAGGGCACGGCATGGCACCGTCTGTATGAGTGAGCTGCTGAACTGGCGCCTGCTGCCGGACGGCGCGTCGATCCTGGTGGGGCTCAGCGGCGGCGCCGACTCGCTGGCGCTGCTGCACGCGCTCTGCGCCGGGCGCGAGGCGCACGGGTGGAGCGTCGCCGCGGTCCACGTCCACCACGGCATGCGAGGCGAGGCGGCGGAGGCGGACGTCCGCTTCCTGGAGCAGCTCTGCGGCGACTGGAGCGTGCCGCTCACGGTGGTGCGGGTCGATGTTCCCGCGCTGGCGCGTGCCCGGCGGATCTCCGTGGAAGAGGCGGGACGCGACGCCCGGTACGCCGCGTTCGCCGAGGTCGCCGGGTCGCGGGGAGCGGAGCGGGTCGCCACCGCGCACCACGCGGACGACCAGGTCGAGACGGTGCTCATGAACCTCCTGCGCGGCACCGGGACTGATGGGCTCGCCGGCATCCCGGAGGAGCGCCCGCTCGCCCGCGGCAGTGCCGTCCGCGTGGTGCGCCCGCTGCTCGATCGTTCCCGCGCGGAGCTGGCCGCCTACTGCGAAGCGCACGGGCTGCAGCCGCGGCACGACGTGACGAACGACGACCTCTCCTACCGCCGCAACCGGCTGCGCGCCACGGTGCTCCCGCTGCTGGAGGCGGAGTCGCCTTCCCTGCGCTCCCACCTGCTCCAGCTCTCCCGCCAGGTACGGGAGGAGCAGTCGGCGCTGGAACGCCTCGCCGCGGAGCTGCGCTCCGCCTCCTCGGTGACGACGACCGGGCCAGGACTCGTTCTGGACGCCGGCACTCTCGCCCAGGCGCCCCCGGCGCTGGCGCGGCGGGCGCTGCGGCAGCTGCTGGAGGAAGCGACTCCCGGCGTCGAGATCTCCGCCGCGCTGCTCCAGCGGTTGTGGGAATTGGTCGCCGCCGGCGAGCCGTCCGCCGTCGATCTGCCGGGCGCCCCGTGGCGAGCCCGGCGGGTGCGGGACCAGCTCCGGCTGGAGCCGGCCGAGCCCCGTCGGTCCCCCACTCCGGTGCTACCGCGGACGCTCTCCCTCTCCGGAGAAGTCGAGGCGCCGGAGCTGGGCATCGCGCTTCGCCTGGAGGTCGGGCACCCGCCGGACGACCCCCGCCGCCCGCCGCTGGAGGCGGTGCTCGATCTACAGGCGCTGCGTCCGCCGCTGTGCCTCCGCGCGCCGGAGCGCGGAGACCGCTTCCGCCCTCTCGGCGCGCCCGGAACGCGGCTCCTGAGCGACCTTTTCACCGACCGCAAGATTCCCCGCGAGGAGCGCGCCGCCTGGCCCGTGCTGGCGGACGAAGAGGGGATCGTGTGGGTGGTCGGCCTCGCCATCGCCGACCGGTCGCGCGTGCGGCCGGAGACCCGGGAATGCCTGCGCGTTACCGCCCGTCGACTCCTCGGTAAGATGGAGCGTGTTGCATAGTATTGCGTATTCCGTATTGCGTAGCGGTAGGCCTCTCCGCTTCACCGTACGTCGTGCCGGGCGGGAGGTTGTCACAGGAGCGATTCGCCCGGCACGACGTTGTGAACAGCGGTGTACGCCCATCGCTACGGAATACGCGATACGGAATACGGAACCCCCCGCCACCGCAGACCGGTCCGGCCCCGCGTGGTATAATGGGGCCTTCCAAAACGGAAGCAGCTTTCGGAGACACGGCCAGATGGACGAACAGCGAGCGATTCAGGAGTTTCTCGGCGATCGTCCGCGCTCGGACCAGCTTTCGGAGTGGCGGGAGACGCTGGAGCAGCGGCTGCAGGCATTAGAAGCCGATGCGAAGGAAGCGGGGCCCGGCGCCGGCGCGCTCCAGGCCAAGCTCGCCCAGCTGCGCAAGCAGGTCGTAGCGCTGCGCGAAGAGGAGGCGGTGACTCGCTACGTGGAAGATTCGGTGCGCGTCACCCTGGCGATGGGATCGGTGACGCCGGATCTGGAAGGCCTGGATGAGTGAGAGCCGGGAGGGATGACAGCGGGAAGACCGTTGGAGAGGAGCAGTACCATGGATCTACGGAGTTGTGACCGCTCGGGCGTGCGCCTGTTCGCGATTAACCTGAGGCTGGCGGAGCTGAGCCAGGAGATGCACCGCACGAAGATGCGCGTGCTCTACCTGGAGTCGCAGCTCGAGGATGCGCGCCTGGCCCACATGATGGGAGAGAAAGCGGGCGATCCCGGTGAGATCGGCACGCAGCTGGCAGCCTCTCGCGGCACGCTGGAGACGCAGCAGGAGCTGGTCGACCAGGTGAAGGACAGCCAGTGGAAGGCGCGCGTCGCCTACACCATGGCGCGGGTGCAGCAGAACCGGAAGGATCGCCAGGAGCGCGAGGCGAGCGAGCGGAGAGACGCGGAGTAACCATGCCGGAGACGCGGCGGCCCCGGGCCAGCCTCTACACCCTGGGGTGCAAGGTCAACCAGTACGAGACGCGGGAGACGGCGGCGGAGCTGCTCCGGATGGGTTACCGGATCGTGCCGTTCGGGCAGCCCGCCGACGTCTGCGTGGTGAATACCTGCTCCGTGACGGACCAGGCCGACGTGAAGTCGCGCGCCGCCATCCGCCGCGCTCGGCGCGCCGGCGACGACCCGCTGGTGGTGGCCACCGGCTGTTATGCCGACGCCGCCCCGGACGAGGTGGCCGCGCTCCCGGGGGTGGAAGCGGTGGTCGCCAACCGGGACAAGCCGCGGCTGGCGGAGGTGGTGGACGACGTCCTCCGCCGCAGCGGCCGGCTCCTCTTCTCGCTTGCGGAGGAGGGCGCGCCGGCCGCGGAGAGCCCGGAGGGGCTGGTCCAGCTCATGGCCGCCGCCGAGGGGACGCTGGCGCGCACCCGCGCCGTCATCAAGATCCAGGACGGCTGCAACCACTTTTGCTCCTTCTGCATCATCCCGTTCACCCGCGGCCGCCTGCGGAGCCGCCCGCCCGCGGAGGTGCTGGCGGAGGCGCGGGAGCTGGCGCGGATGGGCTACCGGGAGCTGGTGCTCACCGGGATCTGCCTGGGAGACTTCGGAGACGAGCGCGGCTTCGAGCCCGGCGCGGCGCGCGGCGACCGCGACCCGCTGGCGCTGCTGCTGGAGGAGCTCGCGGCGATCCCCGGCGTCGAGCGGCTGCGAATGAGCTCGATCGATCCGGCGGATACGTCGGACGACCTCCTGCGCACCATGGCCCGCCTGCCGCAGGTCTGCCGGCATCTCCACCTCTCGCTCCAGGCCGGCGACGAAGAGGTCCTGCGCCGGATGCGCCGCCGCTACTCCGCGGCCGACTTCCGGGCGCTGGTCGACCGCATCTACACCTGGATGCCGGACGCGGGGCTCACCTGCGACGTGATTGTCGGATTCCCGGGCGAGACGGACGCGCAGTTCGAGGAGACGGCGCGGCTCTGCGAGTATGCGCGCTTCTGCAAGATCCACGCCTTCCCGTACAGCGTCCGCTCCGGCACGCTCGCCGCGCGGCTGGAGGACGACGTCCCGGCCGCGGAGAAGCAGCGACGAGTGCACGCCCTGATGTCTCTTTCGGACCGGCTGGGGCTGGAGTTCGCCGAGCGCTACGCGGGTGAGACGGTGGAGGTGCTGGTGGAGCAGCGCGACCGGCACTCCGGCCAGCTTTCCGGCCTGACCGGCAACTACCTGCGGGTCTCGTTCGACGGCGACGACTCGCTGCGGGGAAGCGTGGTGCCGGTGCGGGTCCGCAGCGTCGGCTCCGAGGGCGCCGCCGGGGTGCTGGCCGCGGAGGAGCCGGTCCTAGCAGGAGGAGCTGAATGAGCTGTCTGTTCTGCCGCCTGGCCGCCGGAGAGATCCCGGCCAACAAGGTTCTGGAAGACGACCACGTGGTGGCGTTCCACGACCTGCATCCCCACGCCCCGGTACACGTGCTGGTGATTCCGCGGCGGCACGTGGAGAACGTCGGCTCCGCGGCGCCCGGGGACGCCGAACTGCTGGGCCGCGTGCTGCTGGCGTGCCGGGAAGTGGCGGAAAAGCTGGGGGTCGCGGAGAGCGGATTCCGGGTGGTGCTGAACACCCACGCCGACGCGGGACAGTCGGTCGACCACCTTCACGCGCACGTGCTGGGGGGGCGACGGCTCGGCTGGCCTCCCGGCTAAACGGGGGCCGAAAAGCCCGCAACCTTGACGCGGCGGAAACGCCTCACGTATAGTAGGAGCTGCGGCCTGAGAGGGTCGTAACAATTTCGAACGGGAAGGGGGGAGAGCACTTGGCCCAGGTTCAAGTTAAGTCCAATGAGTCGCTGGATCAGGCGCTGAAGCGCTTCAAGAAGCAGCTGCAGCAGTCCGGCATTCTCAAGGAAGCCCGCGAGCACGAGCATTACGAGAAGCCGAGCGATAAGCGTCGCAAGCAGAAGGCGGCCGCGCGCCGCAAGATGGCGACCGATCGCCGCCGCGCAATGCGCTAGGCTCCGGCCGGAAGACCCCTTCCTGGTAAGGTTTTGGGGTCCGGCCGTAAAGAGCCGGATCCCTCCCACCCCACTCCGCTCCCCGCGGAGCACCCGATGTCCACCCGAGCCGCCAAGCGGAAGAGGAGCCGCGCCCAGGTTGTCTGGAAGCGGTGGGGCGACTGGCGAAAGATGGCGATTGCCCTGACCACGGGGCTGATCCTCGCCATCCTCCTCACGATTCACGTCCTCCCGGACAAGGTGCCGGTCCGCGCCGGAGAAGTGGCGCGCGCCGACGTCTTCGCGCCGCGCGACGTCAGCTACCTGGACAACAACCGCACGCAGCTCCTGCGGGCGCTGGTAGCCAACCAGGTGAAGCCGGTCCACTCCACGGTGCTGGAGGCGGAGAACGACGCCCGCGAGACGGCGGAGCGGTTCTTCAGCACCGCGCTGAGCCTGCGGGGGACCGACGACGTCGCTCCGGACGAGGCGCCGGCCGACGCCGCGGCCCGCGACGCGGGCCGCATCGCCGCGCTCCGGAAGCGCTTTCCGGACATCTCGCCCGAGGCCGCGAAGACGGCGCTGACGCTCTCCGACCCGGTCTTCAACCAGGCCCGCTCCGAGACGTTCCAGCTCGTGGAGCGTGCGATGGGCGAGCCGATCCTCCCGGCGGAAGCGGACGAGGCGCGCAGCGCGGCGACGCAGCGAGCCGCTACGCTGCGCCTCCCCCGTCCGGCACGGCGGCTGGTGGGCGAAGCGGCGGCGCTGAGCATCGTTCCGAACCGCTTCTTCAACGAGTCCGAGACCGAGACGGCGCGCACCCGCGAGATGCAGCGCGTGCCGGACCAGTACGTCACCATCCGGCGGGGCGACCTGGTGCTGCGGCGCGGGGAGACGGTCACCCAGGAGCACATGGACCGCCTGCGGGCGCTCAACCTGGTGCGGAACCCGCTCGACTGGTTCACCTTCTCCAGCCTGCTGCTGCTGGCGTTCGGCCTGGTGGGACTCTTCTCGCTCTACCTCTACCAGTTCCACCCCAAGATCCTGCGGAGCTTCAGCAGCCTGCTCCTGATCTCCGTGGTCGTCTGCGGCTCCATGCTGCTCTTCCGCATCGGGAGCACGGCGGTCGGCTTCCGCGTCTCGGACGACCAGCTCGGCTTCCTGGGGATGGTCTGCTCCGCCCTCGGCGCGATGCTCCTCGCCGCGCTGCTCTGCCCGCAGATCGCGGTCTTCGTCGGCGTGGCGCTGGCGCTTCTCACTTCGGTGCAGGTGGGCGAAGAGCTGCGGTTCGTGATCCTCTCGATCGTGAGCAGCCTGGTAGGCGTGCAGGCGGTCACCACCATCCGCAACCGGGCGGGCATCATCCGGGCCGGCGTCACGCTCTCCGCGGTGAATATCGTCACCGCGTTCATCGCGCACGGCGCCACCCGCGCCAGCCTGCCGCAGTCCGGCGAGGAGATCTGGCAGATCACGCTCTGGGGCGTCGTCGGCGGCTTCTCCTCCATCTCCCTCTTCGTGCTCTTTGCGGCGTGGCTGGAGCGGCCGTTCCGGCTGACGACCCCGCTCACGCTGCTGGAGCTGTCCGATCCCACCCACCCGCTGCTCCGCCGCCTCTCCATGGAGGCGCCCGGGACCTACCATCACAGCATCATCGTGGGGAACCTGGCGGAGGCCTCCGCGGAGGCGATCGGGGCGGACGCGCTCTTCTGCCGGGTGGCGTCGTACTACCACGACATCGGGAAGATCATCCGGCCGCACTTCTTCGTGGAGAACCAGTCCGCGGAGAACCGGCACAACACGATCAACCCCTCGCTCTCCTCGCTGGTGATCGCCTCTCACGTGAAGGACGGGGTGGAGCTGGCGGAGGAGTACCGCCTGCCGCCGCCGATCATCGCCATCATCCGGGAGCACCACGGGACCTGCCTGATCAAGTACTTCTACCACCAGGCGGTAACGGCCGCGGGCGAGGAAAATGCGTCCGCCCTGGAGTACCAGTTCCGGTATGAGGGTCCGCGTCCCCAGACCAAGGAGTCGGGTATTATCATGCTGGCCGACTCCGTGGAGGCGGCCTCGCGGACGCTGGAGAAGCCGACCCCCGGACGCATCCGGGACCTGATCGAGCGGATCGTGCGGGACCGGCTCTCGGACGGTCAGCTCGACGACTGCGAGCTGACGTTCAAGGACCTGGAGAAGGTGATCTCGTCGATGACGCGGTCGCTGACGAGCCTGCTGCACGCGCGGATCGAATACCCGAACACCGACAGCGCCGGCCTGAGGAGACTGGCAGCGGATGGAGCTGCTGATAAGCAACCAGTGGGACCCCAAAAGGCGCTTGCCGATACCCCGGAGACGGCTGCGGCAGCTTCTCGCGGCACTCCTGGATTCTGAGGCGGTCTCCCACGAGGTCGAGCTCTCCGTGGTCTTCTGCGACGACCCGTTCATCCACGACCTGAACCACCGCTACCGCGGCAAGGACAAGCCGACCGATGTCCTGAGTTTCACACAGGACCCCGAGTCCGGGCTCCTGGGCGACGTCGTCCTCTCCGTTCCCACAGCGGCGCGCCAGGCGGAGGCGCGCCGGCACCCGCTGGCGGAGGAGCTGGAGTGGCTCTTCCTGCACGGCTGCCTTCATCTCCTGGGGTACGACGATGAGACCGACGAAGGCGCCGAGGAGATGAACGTGCGCGCCCGGGCAGCGCTGGACCGCCTGGCGGAAGCAGCCCCGGTGGAGGCCGGCTAACGGCAGTGGTGCGATCCAAGCGACCCTCCGAGAGTTTTCGGTACGCCCTGAACGGCGTGCTGCTCAGCTTCAAATCGCAGCGGCAGCTCCGCGCCCACTTCATCCTGGCGCTGCTGGCGCTCTTTGCCGGATTCGTCTGGCAGCTCTCCCGGACCGAGCTCGCCATCCTCACCTGCACCATCTTTCTGGTGATCATGGCGGAGCTCTTCAATACCGCGGTAGAGACGGTGGTCGACCTCGTGACTCCGGATTACCACCCGCTGGCGAAGATCGCCAAGGACGTTGCCGCCGGCGCGGTGCTGGTCGTCTCGATCAACGCGGTGCTCGTCGGGATGCTCCTCTTTCTCGATCCGGCGAAGCTCACCACGCAGCGCGCCGCCTCCCCTCCGGGAGACGAGACGCTGCGGGTGCTGATCATCGGCTTCCTGATGCTGCTGATCGCGCTGGTGGTCTGGAAGGTGCGCGGCGGGAAGGGTCGCTTCCTCCAGGGCGGCGTCGTGAGCGGCCACACCGCCATCGCCTTCTTCCTGGCCACCGTGATCTCGCTGGTCTCCCAGCACCCGCTCACGGTGGTGCTCGCCTTACTGCTGGCGGCGCTCGTCTCCCAGAGCCGGGTAGAGGCGCGCATTCATTCACTTCAAGAAGTGCTGTTCGGCGCGCTGTTGGGGACGGCGCTGCCGGTGCTGTTGTACCGGGTGGTTCCCCTGATCCTGCAGCAGCTCGCCCGCGGCCCGGCTGGGGCCGGGAGTTAACGTATGGACCCTGACCCATGGCTGGGGGGATCCCTGGCCCTTGCCCTGTTCCTGTTGGGAGTGAACGCCTGGCTCTCCGCGCTGGAGACGGCGGTCATCAACGCCCGCAGGTCGCGACTGGCGCAGGTCGGCCCGCCCGCGCGCGTTCAGCGGGCGGAGCGGCTCATCGAGTCGCCGGATGAGTTCCAGAGCAGCGCGCACCTGAGCAAGTCGCTCAACGAGTCGCTCATCTACGCCGCGGCGGTAGTGGTCGGGCTCTGTCTCACCGCCGACGAGCGAGCTCCAGTGGCGATTGCCGAGCTGCTGGCGACCGCATGGCCGGTACTGCTGGTGGCGGCGGTCTGCGCCTACTTCTGCGTCACGCTGCTCGGCGAGGCGCTCCCGAAGAGCTGGGCCGCCCTCGCACCGGAGGGACTGCTGCTCCGCTCGCTCGGGTTCATCCAGGTCTTCACGCTGGCATTTACGCCGGTCCGCTGGGCCACCAGCCGGCTAGGACGGCTCGTGTGGCGCAGTGCCGGCGGCGACCCGGTCCTGACCTCCCGCGCGGCCCATTCCGAAGAGGAGATCAAGCTCCTGGTGGAGGGCTCCGCGGAGGAAGGGGTGCTCGAGGAAGACGAGAAGGAGATGATCCACTCGATCTTCGAGTTCACCGACACCGTCGCCCGCCAGGTGATGACGCCGCGGATCGACATCTACAGCGTGGAGGCCGACGCCACCATGGAAGAGGTGCTGCAAGAGGCGATGGAGAGCGGGCACTCCCGGCTGCCGGTCTACGAGGGGACGATGGACCAAATCGTCGGCGTGATCCACGTCAAGGACCTCCTCCCGCAGCTCCTCGGAGGCCACAGCACGGCGGTAAGGCAGTTGATGCGCGAGCCCTACTTCGTGCCAGAAGGTAAGCCGATCGACGAGCTGCTCCAGGAGTTCCGCGCCGCGAAGAGCCAGCTCGCCATCGTGGTGGACGAGTTCGGCGGCACCAGCGGGCTGGTCACCATCGAAGACGTGCTGGAGGAGATCGTCGGCGAGATCGAAGACGAGTACGACACCGAGACCGAGCCGACCGCCCAGCTCTCCGATACCGGCGAGGGCACCCTCGTCGACGCGCGGATGACGATCGACGACGTGAACGAGGAGCTGAACCTCTGCTTGCCGGAGGGCGACTACGACACATTCGGCGGCTTCGTCTTCAGCCTCTTCGGCCGCCCCGCGATCCCGGGCGAGAGCATCCGCTACGAGAACCTGGAGTTCGTGGTGGAGGCGGTGGAGCGCCTCCGCCTGCAGAAGATCCGGATCGTGCAGCTCGCACCGCAAGCGCAGGAGGCGGAGAACGGCGCCTCGGTGGAGGCGTGAGATTGCGGGCTGATTGCCGGCGTGGGAGGCCTCGCTCTCGATCGGGGCCTCACCCTCGGTCCCTCTCCTGAGAGGAGAGGGAAGCTATGGGTGTGGAGCCGGCCTGCTCCCCCTTCCCTCTCAGAGGGTGTACGGAACTCTAGAAAACAGTCGTTCTATTCTGTGACTAAGCTGAGGTACGCCGCAGTCGCTGCGAACGCGCTGGGCGCCCTCTGCCATGATGAACAAGACACGCAAACGCTA
>JBKBRF010000017.1:0-125359 GCA_046292385.1 Armatimonadota bacterium
GGCAATGCGGCGGCAGCCATGCCTGTAACTCGGTGGAGACCTCGTAGCGCAACCGCCAGTCAGGCACGAAAAAAGGTGGTGGCAGTAATCTGCCACCACCAACTGCGGAACTTGGGCTAGCTCGGCTGGAGCACGAGGTCCAGAACCTCATGAAGCGTCTCGAGGTGATGGACCAGGACACTTCCGAGTGACCAGTGAGCCATCGCTAGACCACCCGTCCCTCGCCGTCCGCCATTGTTTCCGCCCCGGCGTGCTCAGCGCTCCGCGACGGTGAGGGTGGCCGGGGTCAGCGCCTGCACCACCAACGCTCCGGCGCCGGCGGTCTCCAGCGACTCCCCGGCGCGGAGTCGGTGATCGGTGAGGTCGCCGGCCTGCGTTACCCAGAGCTCGCCGGAGAGGCACCGCACCCGCATCCCAGCCGGCTGCGGACGCCCGCTCCACCCGCGCCGCTCTCCGGATCGCGCCTGCACGCTCAGCACGGCCCCGCTTTCCAGCACCATCCGGATCGGGCTGGAGGCCCGCGCGTCGAGCGTGGTGTCGCGGGCGACCCGTGGAAACTCGGCTGCCACGCTCTGAAGGTGTACGATCATCGCTGCCTCCGTTCCGCGGTCAGCACGCCGCCGGGGCCGTTCACGTGAGCGGCCCCCGTGGCTGCCGGCTTCTGCACGGCGGCCGCCGCAGGGCTGCCCGCCCGGATCTCACGTCCGGTCGTCTCCCCGAAGGTGGAGAGCGCGACCGTGGTCATCGTGTTCTGCACGCCCGGCAGGTCGAGGATCTGGTCCAGCAGCTCCTGCAGCGCCAGGGAGGAGGCGGAGCGGGTCTTCACCAGCAGGCACCACTCGCCCGCGACGCGGTGGCACTCTTCCACCACCGCGGTATCGGAGGTGAGCGCCAGGATGCCCTCGCCGACTGCCATGCACTTGGAGTTGATGCGGACCCACACGAACGCCGTGAGCGGAAGCCCAAGCGCCTCCCAGTCCACGACCGCGCGGTAGCCCCGCAGCACTCCCGCCTGCTCGAGCCGCCGCACCCGCTCGTGGACGGCGGGGCGGGAGAGGTGCACCTCCCGCCCGAGCTGCTCGTGCGTGAGCCGCCCGTTCTCCTGCAGCAGCCGGACGATTTGAATGTCGATCGCGTCGAGCTTCATGCCCCTCAACCCTCCGTCCGACGATATGACGGTAGTATATCTATGGGGCCGACGAGTGTTCAGGGGTCGCTGGGAGTTCCGACGAAGCGTCATGTTCAGCTTCGCTTCACGAGACGCGAGCGCGAAGAGGCACCGACGGTTCGTCGGCGTACTGCAGAAGAGAATCGTTTCGGTTGTTCGGCTGCTCACCCAGACGACGGGCCAGTCCTCACGGGCGGAGGCGGTATCTGGAGCTCGGGAAAGCTTCTGATCCACCTGTCGCCCCGGGATAGGCGAAGCAGGAGTTTCCATCCGATCGCGCCGCACAGTACGTCATGCACGTTGAAGTCCTCGCCGCGGGAGTCGCCGAGAAGCCACCCATCGAGCGCCTTTATCACCTGTACCTCCATGACCTCTCCGAGTTCGTGGAGCTGGAGGTAGACGACAGTGGGCTGTTCCCAGGCAGTGGATCCCTGGACGTGTGGTGGCAGAGTGACGCGCTCTTCCCGTTTCTGATCCGTGTGGACCGGAGGATCGCCGGGTTCGCCTTCGTCTGCTCGGTTCCCTATGTCTCGCGGGGGCGCACCTACCGGCTCAACGACTTCTTCATCCTGCGTGGTTACCGCCAGCAGGGTGTGGGGCGCACCGCCGCCGGCGGTGTTTTCGAGCGTCTCCGGGGCGACTGGGAGGTTGGCTGGGCCCCGGCAAACTTGCCGGCCGCCGCGTTCTGGAGGCGGGTGGTGGCGCAATACGCCTTCGGCACCCAGCAGGATGGTCTCGTGATGCAGTCTTCCGAAGAGGGCCTGCCGGGGCTCTATTTCAACAACGCATGAGCCGGGACCCACCGGGCGGCTTCCGTCGGGCTCAGCGACCCTGGCCCGGGTGAGCGCTGGTATAGCGGAGGTTGTCCAGGTAGAAGACGCACGCCTTGCCGTTGTTGTCCTGCATGTTGAAGACGCCGAAGCGGTCCATCACCGCTCCCTCGGCGCGGGCGCCCGGCTCGAGCGGCAGTGTGAGCGACTGCGCGCCGAGTCCTACCGTGAGCGCGCCGCTTCCGCCCGCGGCGGAAGGGTCATAGCGGAGCGACCATTCGTAGCGGCGCCCATCCGGGTAGAAGAGCAGCTCCGGCCCACCGAACGCCGCGCCGCGCAGGCGGTAAGCCCCCGGCTCTCCCTCGCGGCGAGCGCGGGAGGTGCCGTACATCGGCGCGAAGAAGCGGCCGGCGGTGGAGAGGCTGTCGAGGTAGACTCCCACGAAGCTCTTCGGCGGCCAGCCCTGCTCCCGGGAGTTGAACCAGCCGAGGTGCATCCCGGAGTCGATGGAGAAGGCGGGGAACGCCAGGGTGCCGCTGGCGGAGAGCGGGTCATTCAGCGTGAGGGTGCCGACGTCGTCGCCGTAGTAGCCCTTGAGCTCCGGCTCCTGCACGCGCCAGGCCCGGCCACCCAGCTCGCCGCGCCCGCCGCCGGCATAGCGCGTGCGCGAGTAGCCGAAGTCGTTGGAGCCGTAGTGGGCGCGGTCGACCACCCGGGCGCGGTTACCCTGGCCTTCCCAGCGCGGATCGACGGAGAGATCGATCCGCTCTCCGTTCACCACCAGGTCGTCGAAGTAGGCAGTCAGCTCGTTCCCCGGGAGCTGGCCGTTGAAGAAGCCGAAGCGGTCGATCCGCGCGCCCAGTTTCCGCAGCTCCGGCCGCAGCGGGTGGACCGTCTCCGCGCCATCGAAGACAAAGGTGATCGTCCCCGGCCCGGCCGGGTCGTATCGGAGCGACCAGGTGTGCCGCTGACCGTCCGGCGCCACGCGCAGGAGCTCACGGTGATCCAGCTCCCGCACGTTCCGCTCCTGGTCGCCGCCGCCCCGGTTCACGAAGGTGCCGCCGGCGGTCCAGAGCCGGGTGCCGTAGCTGATCTCCACCGTCGCCCCGTCCGGCTCGTTGTAGCCTTCCAGCCGGAAGCCGACGAAGTCGACAGGCCGCCAGCCCTGCTCCCGGTGGTTGAAGAAGCCGGCGAAGACGGTGCTGCCGTTCTCGTAGCCGACGGTGGTGGTCGACTGCGTGAGGGCGAGCGTGCCGCTGGCGCTGAAGGCGTCGTCGAAGGTGAGCGCCGGCAGCCGCCTGGCGTAGGAGGCCGGCGTGAGGCTCCGCCAGACCGTCCCGCCGATGCGGCCATAGCGGAGGCCCGCGGCGTCCCGGCGGTAGCCGAAGTCCTGCTGCTTCACCTTCGGCGGCAGGGAGATCCGGTTTCGCGCCGCGTCCCAGCCCGGATCGCGGTCGAACCGCTCCACCTTCTGCCAGAGCCGCCCTTCCCCGGCCGAAACTCCCGGGGTGGTGCCGCAGGCAACGCCGGTCGCGAGTAGTAAAGGGGCCAGTATCCAGAGCCGCATCCGATCTCCTCGGCTGGGGAGCCACGATACTCCTCTGGGAGCGAGGCTCCTCCGCCGGGTTTCGCCAAACGACCTGCTGCTCGGCCGGCAGGCAGGAAGACGCGCCCTTCCAGGACAAACCCACCGGTATGGAACCTCGTCTGACTCTCATCACCCTCGGCGTGCAGGACCTCGCCCGCGCCATCAAGTTCTACCGGGACGGACTCGGCTTCCCGATGTCGAGCGCCAGCCAGGACGATATCGCTTTCTTCCGCACCGGCGGCGTGGCGCTCGCGCTCTATCCGCGCCACCTGCTGGCGGAGGACGCCCAGGTGCCGGACTCCGCACCCGGCTTCAGCGGCATCACGCTGGCGCACAACGTCCGCGAACGGGAGGAGGTCGACGGGGTGCTGCAGGAAGCAGTCGAGGCCGGCGCGGAGCTGGTGAAGGCGGCGGAAGACACCTTCTGGGGCGGGCGCAGCGGCTACTTCCGGGACCCGGAGGGCCACCTGTGGGAGGTGGCGTGGAACCCCCACTCGCCGCTGGACGAGCGTGGGTTCATGACCCTGGCGGAGTAGGAGGCAAGCGATGGCAAAGCGCGTGCAGGTGGTCTTCGACTGCCTCGACCCGGCCCGCCTCTCCCGGTTCTGGGCCGAGGCGCTGGGATACCGGCTCTCGCCCCCTCCGGAAGGCTTCGGCTCCTGGGAAGAGGCGCTCACCGCGTGGGGCGTGCCGCGCGAAGAGTGGAACTCCGCCTCCGCCGTGGAGGACCCGGAGGGAGCGGGCCCGCGGATCTACTTCCAGCGCGTCGAGACGCCGAAGCGTGAGAAGAACCGCGTCCACCTGGACGTCGACGCCAGCGGCGGCACCGGCACCCCGGCCGAGGAGCGCTGGCCCCGCATCCAGGCCGAGGTCGAGCGGCTGCGCGCCCTCGGCGCCGTCTCCATGCGAGAAGGGGAGCAGCTCGGGGTCCGCTGGGTGGTGATGCAGGATCCCGAAGGCAACGAGTTCTGCGTCCATTGACTTTGGTTGCAGGTTGCCAGGTTGCAGGGTGCAGGTTCCAGGTTCCAGACCCCTGCCCGTAGCGAAGCGATCTGTGCTCGTGTCAGGCGTTTCGCGGCCAAAGCGGGCCATGGCCATCGATACCAGGCGGGGCATGAGGCATCCGGAGACACTGCCGTAAGGCAGGGTCGGAGGATGCCACCTGTGACCACCCCTGGTGTGGCAGGGGTGGTAGCTCGACGGCGGCCGATTCAGCCCGTGAACACGGCCTGGGTGGAGATCACGGCGGAGGCGCGGGAAGAGCTTGGCGCATTGCACTCCCGCAGCGGCCTGCTAGCGGAGGCGAAGCCGGAGCGTGAAAAGGCCGCGGAGGGCCACCGCCGCGGGAGGGCTGAAGCGGCCGACTAGGGCTCGGGGTGGGGGCGACGTGGACAACTCTGCCTCACGACATTAACGGTAGAAGTCTCACGCCGTCAGAAGCCAATCACGCGACCGGATCCAGGTATAGAAAGACAGCCATGACCACCGAAGAAATCCTGGCCCAGCTCCAGGCCCTCGGCAGCGAGAAGGGTCGTCAGCTCAACGCCCGGCACGGCGCGGGGGAGAACCAGTTCGGCGTCAAGATGGGCGACATCCGCGCGGTGGCGAAGCCGCTGAAGAAGAACCCGGAGCTGGCCGCCGAGCTGTGGTGCACCGGAATCTCGGACGCCATGCTCCTGGCGGTCCTGCTCATGGATCCGAAGCGGCTCTCCGTAGACGAGCTGGAAGCGATGGTCTCCGCCGCCACCTATCCGCAGCTGGCGGACTGGCTGAACAGCTACGTGGTGAAGCAGCACCCCCGGAAGGAGCAGCTTCGGCAGCAGTGGATCGACTCGCCCGATCCGATGCTGGGGCGGTCGGCATGGAGCCTGACTGCCGCGCGAGTGGAGAAGGACCCCGCGGGACTGGACCTCGCCGCCTTGCTGGACCGGCTGGAGGCGGAGATGGGCAGCGCGCCGGCTCCCACGCAGTGGACGATGAACTTCACCCTGGCGGCCATCGGCATCCATCACCCGGAGCACCGGGAGCGCGCCCTTGCGATCGGGGAGAAGCTGGGGCTCTACCGCGACTACCCCACGCCCAAAGGCTGCACCTCCCCCTTCGCCCCGATCTGGATCACTGAAATGGTCCGGCGCCAGGGCTGATCCGGGCTCAGAGCGAATCGCGGCGGCAGAGCCCGCCGTTCAACAGGGGCCTGCCGCCGGCTCCGGGCCCCCGATGGTGTGTCCAGGTACTTCTTTCGGGATTGAGTGGGAGCAAGGGAGAGTGGGGGAGTGGGAGACCCACTCCCGGAAGCAGCTTCTCAAGCTCGCCCTCTCCCCCACTCTCCCTTGCCAAATCCACCCATCCCTCCCGGCCTGGCGGAGGGGTGGCGGGAAGTCACGGACACGTTTCCCAATGGAGTTCTGAGCCCGCGCAGGCGGGCTTCGCTCCGTGTAGCCTCGACTTTAGTCCGAGGCGAAAGCGGCCAATCACTCCAGCGTACCCCTTAGCTCTTCTTGAGATGCCTCTCGAAGAACGCGAGGCGCGCCTGCTCCGCTCGCTCCGCGTCTTCGCCGCGGAAGCCGTGACCGGCGCCCTCCAGCGTCAGGAGCTCCGCCTCCACGGCGGAGGCCTTCAGCCGGTCGAGCATCCACTGTGCCTGCTCGTAGGCGACGTAGTTGTCTTTCGTCCCGTGGATCAGCAGGGTCGGCGCGGCGTTCGGGGTGACCCAGTAGAGGGGGCTGGAGCGGATGTGTCGTTCTCGAGCCTGCTCCAGGTTGCCACCCAGGAAGAGCGGCAGCACCTCCGCCGCGTCGACGCTCTTGCCGTACGACTGGGTGAAGTCGGACGGGCCGTAGTAGTTCACCACGCAGGTGACCCGGCTCGACTGCTCCGGGTGGCCGCCGGTGCCTTCGAACTCCTCCACGTCGGCCGTCACCCCCAGGAACTGGGCCAGGTGCCCGCCCGCGGAGTCGCCGGTGGCACCGATCCGGGCGGGGTCGAGGTGGTACTTCGCCGCGTTGGCGCGGAGCCAGCGCACCGCCGCCTTGACGTCGTGGACTGCCGCGGGGAACTGGTACCTGGGCGCCAGGCGGTAGCTCACCGTCGCCGCGACGTAGCCCTGCTCCGCCAGCCGCCGGATCAGCGCGTCGTGCCCGGAGCGGTTCCCCGCCCGGAACCCGCCGCCGTGGATGCAGAGCACCGCGGGGAGCGGTCCCGCCCCCTCCGCCGGCCGCGCCAGGTTGAGCTGGAGGTGCTGCCCGTCCGGATTCGAGTACTCCAGGTTGTTCTCCACCACCACCGGGCGCGCCGGTGCCGCCGCCGCGGCCGGCTCCCGGCACGCCGCCACGGCGGCCGCGGCGGCGCCGGCGAGAAAGACTCTTCGCTGCATCAAAGCCCTCCGATCCCTGGTCTTCGCCCAGGACCGGCGCGGCAGCGCGCCGGCAGACTGCTACCCCTCCTCTTCACCGCCGGGCCGGTCACCGCCTTCGAGATGCGCAGCGCTCGTCGGACTCCGCTCGCCGGTGCTCCCTGCCGCGGCCTCTGCCGCGTCACTCGATACCCAGTCGTTTCAATGCCGCGTCCAGGCCAGGGAAGTCGAGGCCGGACGTCCGGAAGGTGATGATCCCCTTCCGGTCGAGGACGAAAGTAGCGGGCACGGCGGTGACCTGGTAACGCTCCGCGGTGCCGTAGGAAGGAGGCTTCTCCAGATCCTGCTCCCGGTCCAGCCCCACCGGAAAGGTGACGCCGCTGTGGGAGAGATACGCGCGAACCGTCTCCCGCTCGTCGTTGAGGTTGACGCCGACGATCGCCAGGCCGCGATTCTGGTGTCGCTGGTAGAGCTTCTGAAGGTGAGGCAACTCCTCCCGGCACGGCGGTCAACCGACGCCCCAGAAGACGACCACCACCGCCTTCCGTCCGGAGAGCGCCTGCGAGAGCGAGATCTCCCCGCCGTCCGGGCGCGGCAGCACGAACGCAGGGGCGGGCTTCCCCACGGGAAGCAGCCTTCGGGTGGAGGCGCTCTCCGCACCGGCTGCGGTGGCCGCGAGCCAGATCGCCAGTAAGGCTGTGATGGCTCGAATTCGCATGGAGATCACCGGCGCTAAGGTCGCAGCGTGCGCGGAAGCTTGCCGGAGGGCTGGAGGATCAGTACCGGCTGACCCCCCTTCTCCACCTCGAGGTGCGCCACCGCCGAGTCGCCTTCCAGGAGGAGTAGTCTCGGCCCGTGCTCGGGCGCGACGCTCAGGTTGACCTGTCGATCGTGATCCGGATCGTGCAGGGCGAGGGTAGCCGAGCCGGCCGATCGCGCTTCCAGGACCCCGCGAACCACTCCTTTCTCGTCCACCAGCTCGATCTTCCGGACGCGCAGCGTCTCGGCGCTCAGGGGCTGCTTCTGCTCCGGCACGGCGGGCTGAGCGTGCAGCGTGAGCCCGAGGAGCAGTCCGCAGCCGAGCAGCGCGGCGGTCCGTCCCAAGAGGTGCTTGCTCATCTCCCTCCCTCCCGTGAGGCGAGCGCACGATTGCGTCGCCGATCACTCGCCGGTCTCCCGATCCAGCGCCTGCTCGATCTGCTCGCGGTGCCGGGACGGATAGGCGCGCTCGAGCTCGGCGGCTTTCCGGAGGGCCGCCAGCGCCTCCGGCCGCCGGCCCAAGTCCCGGCAAAGCTGGTAGAGCAGGAGCCACTCCCGGGAGAGCTCCCGCAGGCGCGCGCCGGTTGCCCGCTGCTGCTCCACCGACAGCTCCACCACCCGCCGCTGCCACTTCAGCGCCTGCTCCACGTCCCGTGCCTCCGTGCGGAAGTGGTGGGCCCGGGTGGCGGCCGCCCATTCCCGGATCGTCCATTCCGGCTCTTCGCCCCCCGGAGCCAGGGCCAGGAGCGGCAGGTAGTCCGGGGCTGCCGCGGCCGCGGGCCGGGCGACCGGGAAGCGGAGCGTGACCTGCCACGGCGCGCCTTCGTCCGCCGGGAGCGGGGGCTGCGCCCGGAACGTCAGGATCAGCTCCCGGGGCGCGCGGCGTGGCTGCGGCTGCGGAATCACCCACCAGCTTGCGTGCAGGTCCGGAATGCCGAGGTCTTCCTCATGCGGTGCGCTCGGATCCCGGGCCGCCCGGTACGGCCACCGGGGGACCGGCGGAAGGTAGGGGGTGCCGAGATCGTCTCGCAGCTCCACGCTCCAGTCCCGCTCGGGATCGCCGCTCCGGCTCACGGTGTAGAGCAGGAACACGTCCCCGTCCGGATTCAATTGCAGGTCCCGGACCGCGAATTCCCGGTCCGGTATCCGGCCCCTCGCCCGGACCGTCCTGACCCGCTGCTGCCACTCCCGCCGCCTGGCTGCGAGATCCACGTAGCGCGTGGACGGGGGGAATTCGGGCCGGAACAGCTCCGACGGCAGCGCCACGTTGAACGTCGCCTCTCCCACCCGGTCGGTGATCCACGTGCTGCCGCTGAGACTCTGGCCCTCCCAACGGATCGGGAGATCGGTGGTCCGGTCCACGAGCATCCGGACACGTGCGACGCTCTCGCCGGAGAGCTCCAGGATCAGCTCGCGGGCGGGCCGGCCCTCGACCACCGGCTCGCCCACGATCCGGGTGCGCGAGCCGATGCCGGAGCGGACCTGGTCTCGAAGGATCGCCTGGAGCGTGAAGCCAGAGGAGGAGGCGAATGCCGCCGGGCGCTCCGCGTTCGAGACGGTGACCCGCCGAAGCCCGGGCTGGTAGAGGTACCGCTTCCCCTCGCGGCAGATCTCGATCCGCCGGCCGCCGCCGCCCTCCACCCTCCAGGACGCCTCCTGATACCACACCTCCTGCTCTTTCTCGCGCCGGGCATCCGCAGTCACCGACCAGAACGTGATGTGGGCAGACCGCGCGCCCGACATCGCGCGCTCGATCCGCTGCACCGCCTGCGCCGCCGCGAGGTTCGGCTGCATCAGCAGCATCAACACGGCCGCTCCTACGGAAGCCGCCAGGGCGACCCCGCTCCGCAGCAGGAGGCGCCTTCCCCGACCGGCCGAGAGGGTGGGGTGGCTCTGCGTTCCGGAGGCGGCCAGGGACGAGAGAGCCGCGTCGACCCGCTGTGAGAACGCTGGGGTCGGCGGGAGCTCGGCGAGTGACCGGAGATCGGCCTGCAGCGCCTCGTAGTGCCGGAGCGCCTCGCTGCAGGCCGGGCAGGCGCGCAGGTGGCGTGCCAGCCGCCAGCGCCGAAGTCCGTGCAGCTCACCGGCGACAAGGGAGATGATCTGCTCTTCGTTCCGGCTGGTGCACGTCATTCGCGTCCTCCTCCGCTGCTTCCAGGAAGCGCCGCATCCGCCGGCTCGCTTCCGAAACGCGCCACTTCACGGTCCCGATCGGCTCCCCGGTGATCTCCGCCGCTTCCCGGTAAGTGAGCCCCTGCGACATCACCAGGAGCAGCGCCTCCCGGAACGAGGGCTCCAGCGCCTCGATGCCCTGCGTCAGGAGCAGGGATCGCACTACGTGCGCTGCCACCGGCGTCCCGGGGTCGCGAGGCTCCGGCTCGCAGCCCGGGGAGCAGGTAGCCGGGCGGCGGGCGGCGCTCCGCCGGCGGTCGCGCCAGAGGCGCGTGGCGATACCGAGGAGTCAGGTGAGCAGTCCGGAGCGGCCCTGGAAGGCCGCGTGGGAGCGATAGGCGGCAACGAACACCTCCTGCGCCAGGTCCTCCGCCTCCGCCCGGTTGCTGGTGAGGCGGTAGGTGAAACCGAGTACCCGGCCGGCGAAGCGGCGGTGGACCGCAGCGAACGCTTCGGGCTCTCCGGACCGTATCCGCCGTATCCACTCCGTCTCGTCCGGCTCCATGCTCGATGTCCTCGCCAGTGAGTAGCCGCCGGAAGGCATTTGGTTGGTACCCGTTCGATTTCATCTTGGCGAGTTTCCCGGAGCGGGCCGCGTGCGCCCATTGACCGGCAACCGCGGGCTGGTGAAGCCGCCGGACCTGCGGATCGGCTGCCGCCGCGACCGCGGGAGCACGGCGGGAAAGTAGGGCTTCCCGAACGGGAAGGTGGACTCCACTCCCGGTGCTGAACCACTGGTTAATGAGGCCCGCCTCGCGATCTGTCCGGCCCCGCTCGGGAGCTTCTCCCCGGCCGCTGCGCCGCGCCGGACCGCCCTTCGCGGGTGCGGCCGTGCTGAGAGGAGAACCGCCATGGAGAGGCCCTGGGAACCGGCGCTGCTGCGCGCCGCGCGGGCGCTCAACGCTCCGGGCGCCGGCGTCGAATGGGTGGTCGTCGGCTCCGTGGCGTCCGTCGTGCAGGGCTGCGAGATGACGCCGCGCGATCTCGACCTGATCTTTCCCTCGCTCGACGCCCTCCGGCGGGCGGTGGTGCTACTCTCGCAGGCGGAAGAGGTGCCGTCCCCGGAGATCGTCTCCCAGAGCTTCCCCGGCGGCTTCGAGTGGCACAAGGCGCAGTGGAGCCGGGACGGCTTCGTCACGGAAGCGGTCTTCATCGCCAGCGGGGGCGGCATTCCGGATTCCCCGGGCGGCGACGGCATCTGGGAAGGCGGCAGGCACATCTGGAGCCGGCTGCGCCGGATATCATTCCACGGGGAGCGGATCCCGGTGGTGCCGCTGGAGATCCAGCTCGAGTCGCAGCTGCGCCGGGGCGTCGTCGACCGCGCCGAAGTGATCGGGGAGACGCTGCGCTTCCGGGGCTACGATCCCGAGCTGCTCCTGGAAGGCCTCTCCACCGCCCACCTCGCCCTCTGGCAGCAGGGCATCCCCTCCGCCGAGTGAGCCCGCTATGTCCACCGCTTCTCCCACCGTCGTCACCTTCATCGCAGCCGGCTTCAACACTACCGATTCCAGGCCGGAATTCATCAACCCGGAGAACTTCGGGGACGATGTGGCGCGAGTGCTGATGGAGCGCCTGCGCGGGCAGGGAGTTTCGGTGGACCCGGAGCTGGGTCAGGAAGATTACGGCTGGTACTTCAGCTTCACCACCGGCGGAAGGGAGTACGACTTCCTGCTCGGCCTGCGAGATGGTGAGCTCTCGGAGTGGGTGGGCTGGCTGGAAAGTGGCGCCGGCTTCTTCGCCTCGCTCTTCGGGGCGCGGAAGCGGGGCGTGCAGCCGGAAGCAGTGCGGGCGCTCGACGCGGCACTCTCCGCTCTGCCCTCCGTCCGCGACGTGCGGTGGCACCTGCGCGCCGACTTCGACTCCGGCCGGGAGGAGCGAGGCATACCCGGTCCTCTGCCGGATCCAGGGGTCGGCGCCTGAGGAAGATGGGAGATCTCGATCGTGTCCCTGCCTCCTGAATATGAACCGGCGGAGATCGCCGCGCTGGCGGCCCGGCATGGACTGAGCGTGGAGCCGGAGAGCCTGGAGCTGAACCAGGCGGGGCTCGACTTCCTGGTCGCCTTCGCGCGCGCCGGGGACGGCACCGACTGGGTGCTGCGGATTCCCCGCCGTCCGGACGCGGCGGAGAAGGCGGTGCTGGAGGCGCGGACGCTGGACCTGGTCCGTCCTTATCTCCCGGTGGCGGTCCCGGACTGGCGCGTGCGGAGCGCCGGGCTGATCGCCTATCCCCGGCTGCCGGGGAAGCCGGGGCTCACGTACGATCCGCAGACAGGAGAGACCGTGTGGCACCTGGACCGGGAGTCGCCGGTCTTCGCCCGTAGCTTCGCCCGGGCGCTCGCCGCGCTCCACGCGGTGCCGGTCGAAGAGGCGCGCTCGGCCGGGCTTCCGGTGCTCGCGCCGGCGGAAGCCCGGGCGCAGTACCGGCGCGACATGGAGCAGGTCCGGACGGAGCTGGGTGTATCGCCGGAGCTCTGGGAGCGCTGGCAGGGCTGGCTCGCCGACGAGACGCTCTGGCCCGACTTCTCCGTGCTGATCCACGGCGACCTCTACGCCGCCCACGTGCTGGTCGATGACGAGTCCCGCGCCCTCGGCATCCTCGACTGGACCGAGGCCCGGGTGGGCGACCCGGCTGCCGACTTCATGTTCCACCTGATGGGCTTCGGCGAAGAAGGGTTCGACCGGCTGGTGCGGGAGTATGTCGCCGCCGGCGGCCGGGTGTGGCCCCGCCTGCGCGAGCACTGCGAGCAGATGCTCTCCGCGTTCGCGGTGAATTACGCCCTCTTCGCCCTCACCACCGGGGACGAGCAGCACCTGGCCCTGGCTCGGCAGCAGTTGGGGGTCGCGTAACCCTGCGCGCGGGCAACCCGTCGAACGGGCGGAGGAGACGCCATGCCACTGCGATTCAACCGCCGCTCGCTCTGGGTGCTGGGGCTGGGAGCCGTCCCCGCCGCGGCCGCGCAGTCCGGTGGCGCTCCCGAACCCCGGAAGACGGCGCAGCCGGTGCCGCTGAAGCTGGACGGGCCGATCCGTGTCGACGTGAAGTCCCACCCGGTGCTCTGGAACGGCCACGCCTACCACCTGCTCCGGATCTGGGAGGCGCGGTTCCAGCGGTCAAGCGAAGGGCGGCTGACGGCGGTCCTCCAGCTCAGCACCATCACTTTCGACCAGGTGGAGTACGACGTCTCCGCCGCCGTCCTCGATGCTGCCGGGACGCTCCTTGGCACCGCGCGGGCTCCGGTGCAGGTGGAGCGGGTCTGGCTCGGCAAGGCGCTCACCACGTCCGGGAAGCTGGAGCTCGACTTCGGGATCTCCCTCGATTACGAGCGGGCGGCTGCGTTCTCGCTCGGGATCAGCCGGCGCCGGGTGCTAACGCCGGACGAGTGGCAGAACGAGGCGCCGCAGGCGTGACGGCAAGCACCCACCCGTCGCCCCGCCGGAACAACTCCGCTGCGGACCAGGGTCGCACGGTTCCCGAAGTGGGATCGAATACCGCGAAGCCATCCCGCTCGCGGCGCTCCACCACGAGGAAGTGACCGGGTTGGACATAGGCCACGAAGGGCCGGGGCACCCGGTAGAGCGCTTCCGCGCTTTGCGCCTGGAGCCCGCGGGCAGAGAGGCCGTGGGCGCGGACTGCCTCCGCCAGATCGTGGAGGGAGCTTCCGCGGGGATCCACGCGGCACAACTGCTCCAGGTCGTCCGGAGCCCAAGGGCGTCCGTAGGCGTTGAGGACCGTGGCGATAGCGGCCGGACCGCAGGTGGCGGCGCTCCACTGGCGCACCTCCATCTGCGGCTCTACCGGCTGCTCCGGTACCGGTCCGAAGCACTGCCAGCCCTGCCACGCCAGCAGCGCGCAGAGCGCCAGGAGCAGCCCGGCGCCGGCGGGAAGTCGCCGGAGATCTACCAGCCCCGAGTTCATCGGTAGTCGTGCCATGGGGTCCGGCTACGCCGTCGTGGTGGACGCCACCGCCGGACCACGCCACGACTGCCGCAGCCACACCGCGTAGAGCGCCGCGAGCGGAACCACACGCCACGAGTGGTGGAGCAGCGAAACCGCGGAAGAGAAGTGGTACTGGGGATCCTGGTTGAAACCGAGGTCCGGCACGTCGTAGAAGACAAACGGCGACGGCAGCGCCAGCAGCACGACCACTGCGATCAGCAGTCGCGAGGGGGACCGCCACAGCCCCAGCACGAGGATCGGCAGCAGCAGCGTGAGGTGGTGCTCCCACACGTCCTTGTAGATCAGGAAGTAGAGACAGGTCCAGAGAGCGGCGAGGAGCCACACCGGCGCCTCCCCCGGAAGCTCTTTGGAGGCGCGACCGGCGGCTCCCGCGCACCGGGCGCGGAGCCGCAGCACGACGGGACGCAGTGTGACCCACAGCGCGGGCAGGAGCAGCAGGGCCGTGAGCAGGCCGCGCACCGGCTTGAAGAGCGGGCCGGGGCCGGTGAATTGGTAGATCAGCCCGCTCAGGCCGATGTTGCCGGCGTGCCACTGCGGGAGCGGGTCGACGTTCACCCGCACGAAGAGTGCCCAATCGTGTGGGAAGAACAGAAAGTAGACCCCGTTCAGCAGGATGAGCGCGCCGCACACCGCCAGCCCCATCCACCCCCGGCGGTCCCGCGCGAAGAGCGGCGCCCACAGCAGCGACGCCGGCTTCCACAGCACGCTGGCGATCCACCAGCCCAGCCCCGTCCGCGAGCGGCCCTCTTCCAGCGCGAGTACGGACCAGAAGAGCAGCGAGCCGAGCAAGAACGTGAACTGGCCGATCCACAGCTCCAGGAAGTAGGGCGTGAAGCCGAGCCAGACCGCGCCCAGCACCGCGCCCCGCAGGCCCCCTCCGCTGCGGCGATAGGTGAGCCGGACGTTGTGGAGCAGACACGCTTCGCAGATCGTCAGCCAGAGCACGTACGCCGCCGTCGGTGGAACCAGGCTCAGGAGCGCCCCGATCGTATAGGCCGCCACCGGCAGGTAGCGGAACGGGTAGGCGTACGGAATGACGGTCTCGCCGGGGCCGAACCGGAAGATCGAGTCGCCGTGGAGCGCGCTGTAGCCCGCCTGGTAGAGCGCGAAGAAATCGGCTCCCGGTCCGAAGCGGTGGACCGAATCGTTGAAGAGCGGGACCATCCAGCCGGTGCGCAGCGAGAGCCAGAAGAAAAGATGAACCAGGCCGGCGGCCAGCCAGATCCAGAGCTCCGGGCGCAGGCGGACTCGGGGAACGGCAGCGGCGAGGCTCATCGCGCCCGCCCGGACTGCGCGCGGAAGCGAGCCGCGTACTCGCTCGTGAGCTTCAGGTAGAGGTCTCCGTGCTCCACCGACGGCTCGATCTCCGTCCCGTCGTGCCACTGGTTGAAGCTGCGCACCAGCACCCAGTCCGGCCGCAGTGCGAGGGCCGCTTCCCAGCCTCGGCGGTAGAAGTCTCCGGAGTTCCGGCCGATCACCGCCCCGTTTCGTACCAACCGGCTCTCGTCGTAGCCCGGACTCACCGTCGCCACGGCGATGCGGTCCCATTGGTGCGCGCGCTCCGCCGCCGGCCGGAGCACCCCTTCCCAGCGAGTCTTCCACTCCGCCGGGGGCACCCCCGCCAGCGCCGGCGCGGGATTGTTCCGGTGCGTGCCGTCGAAGACCATCGCTTCGGAGAGCCCGTCCCCGTCCGCCACCGCCAGCACTCCCGGTGGCACTGCCCGATTAAGACCTTCCAGAACGCCAGCCCACTGCTCCGGATCGAGCTGCCGGACCGCCCGCTCGTACAGGAACAGGACAGGCCGATCCTCCACCTTCAGGTAGGCGGGCGACTTCGCCAGGACTTCCAGCTCATCCGCCAGCCACTGCAGCGCCGCCGCGGGAGTAGTACCCTGCGGAAGCTGCTCCACGTAGAGACAGACGCGGAGACCTTCCCGCTGCGCTAGCGGCAGCAGTTTGCGGATTGCGGTGCCGGTGAAGTCCTTGGGGCCCCACCAGGAGCAGGCGATCGCGTCGACTCCCGCCGATTTGAGCTGCTTAAAGTGTCGGGTGACGGCGGCGGGGTCGGTGCTGTCGTAGAGGCCCGCCTGCGGCGTGTGCGCGAATTCGGGACTCCGGCGCGCGCTCGAGTCGATCTTCCCCACGTGCCGCGCCTGGCCCGAGACCTTCGGGAGACCATACCAGGGATAGTAAAGCGCCAGTACCAACCGAGGCGGCGCCTCTAGCTTTCGCGCGGCCCGGGCCAGCACCACCTCCCGACCACCCGGCTTCGATGCCTGCGCGGCCGCATCGGCGCCCCCGAGTAGTAGCGTCGCCATCGCTCCTGCGACGAGCAGAGCAGCGACGGCGCGGCCACATCTTCGGTAATTCGCCTCTCTATAGCTGGGGCAACCGGCGCCATCGCCGGCGGGAGAACTGCTCTGATACTGCATCGGCATGTCTCTCAATGGTGTGCTTTAGCGGCGCCGGTCAGAGTTCCTGGTAGCGGGTGAAGAGCCACTTGCCGCCGGATTTCTTCCAGGTTTCCTGGTAACGCCCGGAAAGCTGCTTCGGATGCCCGTTGGCATCGGTGTAATGGGTGGTGACCTGGGTGCGAAGCTGGGCTGCGTCGCCTTTGATCGCGAGCTTCTCGATCTTGAGTGACACCCGCATTGAAGGGTCCCGATCGAACGCCCGGTAGTAGACGTTCATCATCCAGTCTCGGTTCAGCACCTTCCCGGACTTGTCCTTACCAACGAAGGACGGGTGCAGAAATGCTTCGACAGCCGGCCCGTCGTGCTTGTTGATGGTACTCACAAAGGCTTCACGACGGCTTCCAACCTGCCTCGCGCCACCAGAACCCTGTGCGTGCGAAACCACGGCACATTAGTTCAGTCAATGCAGCCAAGCAAACTGCGGAAACCGACTCATGGTATCAGATCTTCCGATGCCAGGCTGTTGCCTAGACCAATACTATTGCACGGTGAGTGTTGTATCCGTTGCATGGAGAGAGGCGTCGATGAGATTCTGCCGCTAGGAATAGGGGTCCAAGATCGCTCCACAACTCGCGGGATCGAAGCCGCTAGGCCAGACGGTAATCTTGTCATATTTGCAATGCCGCAGATTTGCGTCAGAGAGTTCTGCATCAGTCAGGTCTGCGCCGTGCAAGTTCGCAAACATCAGGTTGGCGCCTCTCAGGTTAGCACCGCGCAGGCAGGCGCGTTGAAGCTGAGCACCACAAAGTGCGGCATCGACTAGTACAGCGCCGGCCAGGTTGACCCCTGACAGATCGCTACCTTCCACTGTTAAGATCGTTCTTGTATTCGATCTATCCCGGATGTGAATGCAGGGCTTGTCGTTGTAAAAAACCGCGCCGGAACGCTCTACATCGAAATCAGCAGGCCAATACGTCTGATGATTGTAGAGTGCCCCTGTCAGATTGGCGTTCTCAAGATTAGCACCGTTCAGGTTCGAGTACCGCAGATCACTGCCTGTAAGCGTCGACCCACTAAGGTCGGTCCCTGTAAGATCCGCTCCAATAAGGATGACCTTGTCCAGCTGTGCTATCGGGATACTGGACCCAGAAAAACAGGCACCCGTCGCATCAGCAGATGACATCCTGCACCCTCGCAGGTTCGAGTAGACCAGAGTTGCCCCTCGTAGGCTAGCACAACTGAGGTCAGCGTCTTGAAGGTCGACAGCAATGAGAAAGACATGCTGTAGGTCGTAACTGACATTTCGAGACCTTTCAATGGTCGCGAGGGTGTTTCCCGACAATTTTGATCTGATACTCAGCATTCCCTCAGCTCCGGATCAGGTGAGACTCGGCTCTAGTGGTATTGAACCACCGAATCTGTGTGAAGGCAGTCGAAGCAGAAGAACACATAGATCATCCCTGCGTCTCCAAAGACAAATCCCTTATCGGGATCCAGTTCGGAGAATTCTACTGAATCGATCTGTCCTACAAACGACATCAATTGGGAGCAGTGGGAGCAGGACGGCGTCTCGTCGGCCTGGATCCATTCGGGCACTCCTCCAAGCTTCGTGCGCAGGCCGATGGAGTGAGGGTACGGTAATGGCTCGGTTGTACTACCGACTCCAGCTCGTTGGAGACGTACGCGGTATTCGGTGAGAGTGTCCGCCATTATGACTCCTTAAGATCGGTTGAGGAAGCCTCGGTTAGAGTCCTACTATAGCAGTTGGTGACTGCTAAGGGTCCTGGCGAGTAAACCGTAATGTTCTGCGACGGTGGTAGGCTCGAAAAAGCTGCCAAGTTACTCGCTGGGACCCTTACGGGGCATTTCTACGGGATGATCCCAGTTACCCATCGTTGTAGATCCGCAGACCCGGTCCGCAGACGCAGGTTCAGAGTCTGTGTTTCATCTCTAGTTCCAGGTTACGGTGACTTCAGTAGTTCTCCATGGGTTCTTCCGACACGGGTCAGGGTGCATAACGTATCGCACTACTGCTTGTAGTGCTGAAATGGGAGATTCTCAAGTCCGAATTCCTCCATCATTTCCATTACCTTTGACCATATTTCATCGTGGGTAGCATTCGGATTGGCGTCTCTGAAGCGCTTCCACTCGCTGTTCCACCAACCCCCACGACCGCTGCCGCGCCCGCCACCGTGTAGTACCTTGTGCCATTCGCGAGGAAGTTGGACGGTGAAGTGATCGATATCGATGCCTCGACCTGCAAACCAGGACCTCTGAAACTGCGGGAAAACGTGATGCAGCGGGTCGCAATTGTTGTGAACCCATAGTCCGCCCGCGTAGTAAGTATGGGTATTCTCTACCTCAAAATTGTAGACGATGAACTCGCCCTTGCGGGACGAGGTGCGCGCCACTCTCACTGAATGGCCACTGGCATCCCGTAGGAGGTCGCTCCGGGCTAGTCTCCTTGCGGCGACGAAGCCTTTGCCCTCGACCCAGAATGGGTGTTCGCCCGTGGCTTCGATGACATGGCCATCCTCCATCGTGATGGTGAATAGCTCGTCGGCCTGTCGTTTGAACGTCCGTACGACCGCCTGGTAACTCTGCTCGCCCGATGCCGGGTCCGCAGAGAGAACCTCATCACCCGCCTTGATCTTCTCGATCGGCTTCTGGCCCCGATCAGTGATGATGAGTGTTCCCGCTGGGAAACAACTGGTGCGTCCAACCCGTGTCAGAGTGCCTATATCACCAATGGAACCCAGTGCCGGTGCGACCGAGATCACCCCTGTAATTGTGCGGGCTACGCGTTCGCCGGTGCTGAGCCGACAGCCGAATACGTTGTACCCTGCCGCCCCAGTGATCAGATCATAGCCCGGCATCAGGGCTCCGAAGGTCCCCTCGAAGGTGTTCATCGCCAGGCGCACGCCGTCCGGCTCCACCAGGGACATCCGGCTGGAGTAGAGATTGTCGAACGCCGGGCTGCCGTCGTCGTCGTAGATCGGGGAGAGGCCGGAGGGGTCCCGGAGGTTGACCGGGTTGTTGCCGACGTAGGCGTAGAGGTTGACGCCGGCGGCGAGACCGGCCGGGTCCGGGCTCATGAAGCGGCCCCACTCCGGCGCGTAGTAGCGCGCGCGGTAGAAGTAGAGGCCAGTGCCGTCGTTCTCGCGGCCGGTGTACTGGTACGGGCTCGTCGTGCCGTTGGCGCCGCTCTCCCCGAAGGGGCCGTACTGGTAGCTCCGGACTACGGAGCCGGAGCCGTTGGTCACCGTGCGGACGCTCCGCTGGTGGTCGGTGGTGAAGTACTCTCCGTTGCGCGCCAGCGGCGTGTCGATTCCCGTGCCGTGGAGCGTCTGGGCGGTGCCGCTGCCGGTGATCTCGCTGACCAGGTTTTGGCCATCGTAGAGGAACGAGGTGCCGGCGCCGTTCACCGTCTTCGCGGTGCGGCGGCCGGCCACGTCGTAGCCGAACGTGGCGGTCAGGTTGGGGCGGGTGAGCGAAGTGAGCCGCCCGCGCACGTCCCACCCGTAGGTGTCGTTCCCGTACGAGGTCACGCGCCCGTTGGCGTCCAGCCCCACCGGCGCGCCGTTCACCGCCGTCATCCGGTTGGCGACGTCGTAGGTGTAGCCGGTGGTGGTGCCGTTCAGCGTTTGGGAGAGGCGGTTGCCCAGCCAGTCGTAGGTCCAGGAGTACGCCGCCCCGGGACCCGTCGCGCTGGTGAGCCGGTAGAGGTCGTCGTAGCCGTAGGTCCAGGTGCTCCCGTTCGCGGTGTGCTGCGTGATGTTGCCCACGCCGTCCCGGGTGTAGCTGTGGCTATCCAGGGTAGTGCCGCTGCGTACCGCGGTGAGGGTCTGCAGGCGCCCAGCGTTGTCGTAGACCCGGTTGACGCTGACTCCGTTGGGCAGGTTGTCCTGGGTACGGCGGCCGGCGCCGTCATACACGAAGAATGCGGTGAGCCCGTTCTGCGTGATGGAGCTCAACTGGTCGGTCGGGCTGTAACCGTAGGTGACCGTCCCCTGGCCCGGCACCTGCAGGCTCGTGCGGCGGCCCAGGTTGTCCAGGGCCCAGGAGACGGTGCCGTGCGGTCCCGCCTCCGCGGTCACCCGGCCGAGCGGATCCCGGGTGTAGGTGTAGCTGCCGCCCACGCTATCCACGAGGCTGGAGAGCAGGTGCGTGGTGGCGTCGTAGTTCAGCGTGATCGTCGACTCGACCGTCCCGTTGGCCCGCTTGTAGGTGACTCCAGTTAGCCGGTCTCCCGTGCCGAAGCTGTAGACCGCCTTCTGCCCCAGGTGGTCGGTCTTGGAGGTCGGGTTCCCATTTGCGTCCCAGGTCACCAGCGTGGACTGGTTCAGCGGGTTGGTGGCGCGGGTGACGCGCCCCATGCTGTCGTAACCCCAGCTCCACGTTCGCCCGGCCGCGTCCAGGATCTGGGTGAGATCGCCCTCGTTGTTGTAAGTGAAGCTGGTGGTGGCGGAGGCGGTGCCGCGGAATTGCTTGACCGAGGTCACCTGGTCCATCGCGTTGTAGGTCGCCTCGGCGCGCTTGCCGTTCGCATCCTGCACCGCGATGAGGCGCCAGAACGAGTCGTAGGTGAAGACGCTCTGCTCGTTTCGCAGGTTGGTCGCGGTCAGCACCTGTCCGTTGGCGCCGTGCGTGTAGGTGACCTTGCGGCTGGTCGGGTCGGTCACGGAGAGCAGGTCGCCGTCGGTGTCCCACGCAAAGGTGGTGGTCTGGTTGCGGGCGTCGGTTACGGCAGTGACGTTCCCGGTGTTGTAGTCGACCGTCGCCTGCCAGACCCGGTTCAGCGGGTCGGTCACCGAGGTGACCCGGTGCCACTTCGAGTCGTAGGTGGCCTGGGTGGTCACGGTGCCGCCGGTGGCGGTGGGACTGGTGACGGAGAGCAGGTTGCCCGTGGCGTGGTCCCAGTTGAACTGGGCCGTGCGGTTCTGATCGTCGGTGATCGAGGTGACCAGCCGGGTCGAGCCGCCCCGGGTAAAGGTCGTCGCCCGCCCGAGCGGGTCGATGATCTTGTTGATGCTGTAGCCCGGCGTCGCCTGGTTCCAGGTGAACTCGTACTTGGTGACGTTGCCGCGGGAGTCGGTCACCGTGGTGGTGCCGGACTGGCCGGGCGCCGGCGGGTAGCTGGCGGTGATGTAGCCGTTGTCGGGGAACGTCTGCTTGATTACCCGGCCCTGACTATCGTATTGGTTCCAGATCCGGTTCACGCCGTTCCGGCTGATCCCTAGAATCAGCGGGAGGGTTTGGCCGTCGTTTCGGGTGTACTGTGTCCAGCCATAACCGGTCGACACACCCATCGGATCGGTCACGCTGTAGAGGGTCCGGTTCAGGTTGTAAACAAACGACCAAGTCTTGGTCGGGTAACTCGAACCCTTGATCGTCACTTTCTCCAGCAGGCCGTCGAAGCTGCCGTGATCATCATTGGGGCCGAAGGAGTTCTGGTAGTATTGGAGCGTAACGCTTCCCTGGCTGACTCCATTAGTCCACTGCTGGAGGCTGGTCGGATAGTAGGGAACCAGAGCATTCGTGTATCCGATTTGAACAAAGTTACCGAACCGGTCGACGATCTTTCGCAGTACGCCGTAGTTGGCGAATTCAAAGGTCGCGCCGGATTTCCACTTCAGGTAGTACTTGGTGGCCGCATTCGGACTGTTGTCCACCGTGAGCGTAGCGCCCAACAACTCGGGATCGGTCGTACACTTGTAGTAGGAATAGCCACTCGGATAAGTTACCTGCGTGTCGAACACGAAGTGGCGATGCCCGGGGGTGCGGAGCTCGAATCTGTTCGGATTGCCGTTCCACTTGCGGATCAGGAATTGCGTGGAGAGCGTGGTCCCCACGCCGAGCGGTCCCTCCGTGGCATTCTGGGACTGCATCTGCCAACCGAGCGTGATCGGGATCCGTCCCGGGAGCTGCGCCAGGATTTCGTTCGTCTGGAACGCCCCGCTCGCCACGTCCACCGGGTCCCCGAAGCTCTGGCCGCCCGTCCCGAGGTACGGCGCGTTGCAGGTGCACCCCGTCGTGGCGTAGCTTCCGACCAGCCCCCGCATCAGGCGGCCGCGGACCTCGATCAGGTCGGTAGGGGCCAGCAAGCTGACCAGACCCAGCAGCAGGAGGACTACCAGTCCCAGGTGCAGGTTCTTGCTCGGAGATCGGCCAGCCATGGGGTACCTCGGGGGCGGAATCGGTGCGAATGCTTTTACTTTCGCAAGGTTTCAGTGAACGTTGCCAGCGGACGTTTGACGCCAATCGCTCCTTTCCCTCCAGTCAGAAACATTATTTTTTATCTCTTGTAACTTGACGTATGTTCACTCTGCGTGGAGGGATGCGAGTGGTTGCTCGGTCGTGAGGCGGGAGGGCTCCTGCGGCCGGGCGGCTAACCGCCTTCCGAAGGGGGGGCCCTCGATGCCGTTCCCTCTTGCCCAAAAGCCGGGGGAGCCAGGGCAATTCTCCGGCCAGCGATCGACTCGCCGGCTCCAGAGGCTCGGAATTCATCCCTCATCGTTCATCCCGCATCCCTCCCGAAGGGGCCTGTCGGAAACAGGAGACTTAGCGCATGGACCTGACCGGTAAAGTAGTGATCGTGACGGGCGCGGCCTCGGGGATCGGGGCGGAGATCGTGCGGCTGTTCCTGGAGGCGGGGGCGCGCCTGGTGGCGGTCGATCTCGACCCGCGGCTGCAAGCCTCCACGGAGGAGCTGACGGCACGCTATCCGGAGCGGCTGCGGTGTGTGGTCGGCGACGTCTCGCAGGAGGCGACCGCGCTGGCGTACACGCGAGAGGCGCTGGAGGCGTTCGGGCGGATCGACGTGATGATCAACAACGCGGCGGTGGCGTGCGTCAAGCCGATCGCGGACCACACCCCGGAAGAGTGGGACCGGGTGATGAACGTCAACGTCAAGTCGCTCTACTGGTCCGCCCGCTGCGTCGTCCCGGAGATGAAGAAGAGCGGCGGCGGGCTGTTCCTCAACACCGGCTCGATCTCGTCCGTGGTCGGGATGCCGCTGCAGGGCGCCTACGCTCCGTCCAAGGGCGCCGTCATCCAGATCACGCGGCAGATGGCGGTGGAGTACGCGGCGGACGGCATCCGCGCCAACGCGGTCTGCCCGGGCACGGTCGACACCCCGCTGGTGCGCAAGGCCGCGGAAGACTCCGGCGACGCGGCGGCGTTCATGGACTCGCTGGAGAGCGGTCACCCGATCGGCCGGATCGCCAGCGCGGAAGAAGTGGCGCGCTTCTACCTCTTCCTCGCCTCCGACCACGCCCGGTTCTTCACCGGCGCCGTCCTGATGATCGACGGCGGCTACACCGCCCAGTAGCGTCGCCCGTCTGAGGCGGAGCGAGACGGTTCGTGTGCGGGCGGTTCGGCTTTTGCCCCCCGTTCGGGGGGTGAACCTTTAGCCTTCTGCCTTTAGCCTTTGGAAGATCCACCCGTACGCCGCCTCCCGCGTCTCCTGCGGCCAGTCGTGGCCGGCGTCCGGGTAGAGGGCGGAGAGACGGTCCGCGGCGCCGTAGAGGCGGTAGACCGGCTCCGCGGCGCTCATCACCTCTCGCACGCCCTGGACGTCGAAGTTGCTGTCGTGGAGCGGGGCGCAGGCTAGGAAGGCGCGGGGCGCGAGCGTGGCGACGACCTCGTGGAAGTCGAACGGCATCTTTTCCGGCGTGGGGAAATCGGTGCGGATGCGCGGCATGTAGGCGGGACCGGTCCAGCCGGTCAGATTGCCGCCGTAGTACCGCGGGAAGGCGGTAAAGCCGCAGCTGGAGGCGAGCGCGCGGATGCGGCGGTCGAACGCCGCGGTGAAGAGCGTGTTGTGCCCTCCGAGGGAATGGCCGAGACAGGCAATTCGCTTTCCGTCGACCTCCGGCAGCGACTGGAGCAGGTCGGTCGCGCGCATGTTGTCCCAGATCGCCTTCATGCTGCCGCTCTGCCAGCCGCGGGCATAGACGTCGATCTTGTGGTCGGCGAAGCTCGGGTAATCGGGGGCCAGCACCACGAACCCGCGCTCCGCGAGCTCCTTTCCGTAGTGCAGGCTCGGCGCGCCGCCGAGGCCGACCGGCTCCGATTTGCCGATCGGCACCGTCTGGTGCAGGCAGAGCGCGGCGGGGGCGCGGCCGCGGCGCTCCTTCGGGAGTAGCAGGTAGGCCGGGACCCGCTCTCCCGGCGCCGAGGCAAAGCTGAGCTTCCGGCGGAGATAGCTCGGTGTCTCTTCTTCACCCTCGACACGAACGTCGAGCGGAACCCGGTGCTCCTTTCCCGGGAGCGGGCCCATCACCCGCTGCATGTTCAGCAGGATCTGCGCCCGGCGCTTCTCCCAGTCCGCCTTCGTCGTGATCCGGCGCTCGGGACCGTCGGGGATCTCCTTCAGCCGGAGGAGGTCGGAGCGGTCGGGGTAGACGGGCGTCTCCGCCCGGGCCTCGGAGGCGGCGAAGAGCGCGGCACCGGCGAACAGGAGCTGGCGGCGGCTTACGGATGGAGGCTGGCGGATCACTCTGCGTCTCCCGTGCGATCAGGATGCTTCGAGCTCCTCGAGCAGCTCCCGCACCTTCCGCTCGATCTCCGGCAGCGCTTCGTCCGCCGGGACCTCGTCTACGTCGCTCACGTGCCAGAACCGGATCCGATTCTCCCACTCCGCGAAGTGGCGGACCACCATCGGCCGGTGCTCCGCTTCCTTGAGGGCGATGATCAGCCCGGCTCCCTGCAGGTCGGCATCGGTGAGTGTCTGGCACTCCGGGCCGCACTGCTCCAGCGGAATGCCGCGCGCCTCCAGCGCCTGGCGCGCCAGCGGGGAGAGCCCCTTCTGCTGCGGCTTCAGGTTTAGCCCGCGGGAGAAGGCGCGCCAGGAGAGGCCGCGCTCCGCCGCGTGGTGGTTGAACACCGCCTCCGCGAAGCGGCTGCGGTAGAAGTTTCCGGTGCAGAGGAAGAGAACGGTGCGGGTCTGGGTCAACGGTCTGGCCTCTAGAGATAGTCTGCGAACGCGCGGCGGAATGCCTCCTTCCCACCGGTCGGCAGCCAGTCGCCGTGGGTGAGGAGCAGGCGGTCGAAGTCCCAGCTCTCGATCCGGCGGAGCGACGCCTGGGCGGCGGCGCGGTCCCGGACGGAGAGATCGAACGAGCGGGAGCGGGAGACCTTTCCGAGCACCCCGAGCGCGCGGGCCCACAGACGGGTGCTCCAGGAGCGGTCCGCCGGGATGTTGAAGCAGAGGTCGGTCAGGATCAGGGTCCGGGTGGGGCGGTGGTAGAAGACCACCTCGTCGTAGAGGCGGCTGCCGCGGAAGACGTGCTGGTCCAGCACCTCGGCCCACCCCGGCTCCGGCTCGTCCCGCAGCAGCTCCGGCGCGAGCGCCTTCAGCTTCGGAAGCGAGCCGGGAACGGCGTAGACGCGCGCCCGCGGGTAAGCGCGGGCGTGCTCCGGCAGGTCCTCGTAGTGCATCCCGCTGGGGGAGATAAGGTACTCGACCGGTCCCAGCGCGTCGAGCTCCGCGCGCAGCTCCGGCGTCAGCGTCACCGGCGAGTGGAGGAAGAGGCCGCCCGCCGGCAGGCGGACCACCGTCATCCGCGCTCCGAACTCGAACCCCGCCTTCGAGGCCGGCGCGTCGGCGATCCAGAGGTCGGTCGCCAGGTTTCGCAGCGATGGCATCGGTGGTCGCTCCTCTTTCCAACCTGGATAAGTATGGCGTGCCGCACGGGAAAGAGGCAGGCGCTCGGAGGGCGGGGGACGCGCCGGTCCGTGCGAGGCGCGGCTTGACGTGCCTGGGGAGCGGCGATACCCTTAGAATGGCAACCGTGTCGATATTGCGCGGCGACCCTCCGCCTGCGGGCGAGGGCCCCGACCCCTTTTCCGGCGAGACCCGACCTCCGGGGTCCCGCCTTCGGCCGTGTTCTTGCGGTGCGGCCGCCCCGAGGCATCATGATCACCGATTCCCAGTTGGAGCAGCTCGCGAGGCCCTCTCTGGCCGAACAAGTGCGGGCGGGAAAGTACACCCGTGAGGAGCTGGCGGACTACCTGCGCACGATGTGTGAGATCCGCGAGTTCGAAGACGGGCTCTACAACCTCTACCGTGCGGGCAAGCTGCGCGGCGCCACCCACATGTCCGCGGGCCAGGAAGCGGTCCCCACCGGCGCCGTCGCCGCCATCACCCGCAAAGACCTGATCGCCAGCACCCACCGCGGCCACGGCCACTGCGGCGCGATGGGGAACCTCTGGGCGGACAACTCCGAGGAGCGCCAGGCGCACTGGAACGCGATGATGGCCGAGCTGTTCGGCCGCTCCACCGGTTACTGCCGGGGCCGCGGCGGCTCCATGCACATCGCGGACGTGGAGAAGGGCAACCTGGGCGCCACCGGCATCGTGGCGGGGAACCTCCCGGTCGCCACCGGCGCGGCGCTGGCGGAGAACCTGAAGGGCAGCGACAGCGTGGTGCTCTGCTTCTTCGGAGACGGCGCCACCAACACCGGCGCGTTCCACGAAGCGCTGAACATGGGCGCCTCGCTCTTTTGCGGGCTGCCGGTGATCTACATCTGCGAGAACAACATGTACGGCATGTCCGTGCCGTTCAACCAGAGCTCGATCGAGGGTCTGCACTGCGCCTCCAAGATCGACAACATCGCCGCGCGCGCCGCCGCCTACCCGATGCCGGGCGTGATCGTCGACGGGCAGGACGTGCTGGCGGTGAGGACGGCGGTGGAAGAGGCGGTGGAGCGCGCCCGCACCGGCGGCGGCCCCACCCTGATCGAGGCCCGGACCTACCGCTACTACGGCCACAGCCTGAGCGACGCCCGCGCCTACCGCACCCGCGACGAAGAGCGGCAGTGGCGCGACCGGGACCCGATCGACGTCTTCGCGCGGAAGCTGGTCGACAGCGAGCTCTTCACCCAGGAAGAGGTCGACGCGATCAAGGCGGAAGCGAAGGCGACGATCGACGAGTCGATCCGCTTCGCCCTCGACAGCCCGCTCCCCGATCCGTCCGAGCTGCACGACAACGTCTACGTCGATCCGGACCCGGTGACGGTCGCCGCGCAGGTGAAGACGGAGCAGGAGCTCTGGAAGCGGGTGAAGCCGGCGGAGCAGGCGTTCTACCGGACGTTCCACGAGGCGACCGCCCAGGATCCGACGAACGTGCTCCCCAAGGTCGGCAAGGCGGAGCAGGAAGCGCTGCAGGCGGAGCACGGCATTCGCATCATCCCGATGGTCGAAGCGCTGCAGGAAGCGCACCGCGAGGAGATGCAGCGGGACGAGCGTGTGATCGTGCTGGGGGAAGACATCGGCATCTACGGCGGCGCTTACGGCGCCACCCGGGGCCTCTTCCAGGAGTTCGGCGCTCGCCGCGTGATCGATACCGCCATCTCCGAGGCGGCCGTGGTCGGCGCCGCCTGCGGGGCGGCGATGCGGGACCTCCGCCCGATCGCGGAGATCATGTACATCGACTTCATCACGATCGCCAGCAACCAGCTCGTCCACAACATCGCCTACAACCGCTACCAGTTCGGCGGCAAGATCAAGGTGCCGTGCGTGATCCGCACGGAAGGCGGTGTCGGCCGCTCCTTCGCGGCGACCCACAGCGAGAGCCTGGAAAGCTGGTTCATGCACATCCCCGGCCTCTACGTGGTGATGCCGAGCACCCCGTACGACGCCAAGGGGCTCCTGAAGAGCTCGATCCGGGACGAGAACCCGGTCCTCTTCATCGAGCACAAGGAGATGTACGCCAAGGTGACCGGCCCCGTGCCGGAAGAGGAGTACCTGATCCCGCTCGGTGTGGCCGACGTGAAGCGACCCGGCAAGGACGTCACGATCGTCGCCTACAGCCGGATGGTCCACTTCGCGCTCGCCGCCGCCGCCGCCCTGGAGCGGGACGGCATCTCCGCCGAGGTGATCGACCCCCGCACCCTCAACCCGCTCGACCTCCCCACGATCGCCGAGTCGGTCCGCAAGACCGGCCGGCTGGTGATGGTGCAGGAGTGCTACCCGCGCGCCAGCGTGGGCGAGGACATCATCCGCCGGGTGATGGAATACCGGTTCGACAACGGCCGCACCGGCTTCAGCTACCTCGACGGCCCGCCGACCCTCCTCGCCGCCGCGGACACCCCCGTTCCGATGAGCGCGCCGCTGGAGGAAGCCGCGGTCCCGACCGTCGCCGGCATCGTCGAGGCCTGCCGCCGCCTGGCGTAGGCCGAAACGTAGCCGGTATTTGCCGGCGGGTACAGATCAGGGCGAGTGGGAGAGGCTGCAGCGCGCGGCCGGTCCCACTCGCCCCTTTTGCATGGAATGACACGCGGATGGCAACCTACCGCGGAACCGTGCGAGGTGGAGCAATCGAGCTGGACGAGCCGATTCCCTTCAGCGAGGGACAGCGGATCACCGTTCAGGTCGACCTTCCAGCCGAGGAACTATCCGCTCGAGTCGAGGCGGCGCTCCGCGAGGAGTTCCCGCGTGACACGATCGACCTGGAGCCGGGGTACGGTGGGCGCGTCCGCGCGAAGATCGTGTCGCGCCGATTCAACGGCATGAGTGAGCGGGAGAAGCAGGCGTTCGTATGGGATCTGCTGCGCGCCCGCCTGGGAACCGAGAGCCAGGGCGTCACCTACGTGCTCGCCTACGGCACCGATGAGTTGTAGCTCGGCACCAGGCGGTTGAAACCGCGGCAACCACCGCACGAAGTTTTATCCCCCGGACGGGGGACCCCCTTCGGGGACTGAGAGGGACCTCTCTCAGGCGTCCGGAGGACGCGTGGCCGAAGGCCGTCCAGCGAGGGAATTCATTCCCTCGCCGACTGGCGCACACCCCGCTCGTTGGGCGATGCCACCGTTACTGCCCTCGACCTCCCAAACGCGTGATGCGCCTATGTGGACGTGGCCGCGACCGCTTCAGGATCCTGCACAGCTCCGAGGCCCTCGCTGACGGGGATGCCGCGGCCGAGGCGGGCGGCGATCTCTTCCATGAGCCGCAGGCCGCGGTCGACCAGCGCCTGGTGGCGGAGGTCCTTCTTCTTGATCTTCGGCTCGATCGGCGGGAGCAGACCGAGGTTGGAGTTCATCGGCTGGAAGTTGTCGCTCGGTCCGTGGGCGATGTACTCCGTGAGCGCACCGATCATCGTCTCCGGCGGCAGCACCACCGGCTCCTCGCCGCGGAGCAATCGGGCCGCGTTGAGGCCGGCGAGGATGCCGGTGGCGGCGCTCTCGGTGTAGCCTTCCACGCCGGTCATCTGGCCCGCGAAGAAGAGCGGCGCGCGGCGGCCGGCGCGGGCGCGGACCTCCTCCCGCAGCGCCATGGAGGGCTCCAGCAGCTCCGGCGAGTGGAGGTAGGTGTTGCGGTGCATGACGCCGAGGCGGACGAACTCCGCCTTCTCCAGGCCGGGGAGCATCCGGAAGATCCGCTGCTGCTCCCCCCACTTCAGGCGGGTCTGGAAGCCGACCATGCTGTAGAGCGTCGCCGCCTGGTTCTCCTGGCGCAGCTGGACCACCGCGAACGGGCGCTTGCCGGTGCGCGGGTCGAAGAGCCCGATCGGCTTCATGGGGCCGTACGCCAGGGTCAGCTCTCCGCGGCGCGCCAGCTCTTCCACCGGCAGGCAGCCTTCGAACAGCTTCATCGGCTCGAAGTCATGCACCGGCGTCAGCTCCGCGGCGAGCACCTCGTTCCGGAAGCGGTGGTACTCCTCTTCGTTCAGCGGGCAGTTCAGGTAGCCGCCGGCGCCGCCCTCTTCCTGGCCCTTGCCCCAGCGGGACGCCTCGAAGACGATCGAGCGGTCGATCGAGTCGGCCTCGATGATCGGGGAGGCGGCATCGTAGAAGTAGAGCTCTTGCGTGCCGGTGATCCGCTGGATCTGCGCCGCCAGCGCGTCCGAGGTGAGCGGGCCGGTCGCCACCACCACCGGCACGTCGTCCGGGATCTCCGTCATCTCGTCCCGGACCAGGGTGATGTTCGGGTGCTCCTCGATGGCGCGGGTGATCTCGTGGGCGAAGACGGCGCGGTCGACCGAGAGCGCACCGCCGGAGGGGACGGCGCTGCGGTCCGCGGCGGCAATCACCAGCGAGCCGAGCATCCGCATCTCCTGCTTCTGCATGCCCGCCGCGGTGTGCGGCAGGTTGTTCTTCAGCGAGTTGCTGCAGACCAGCTCGGCGAGGTCGCCGGTCTTGTGCGCGGGGGTCGGCCGTACCGGCCGCATCTCGTAGAGCGCCACGCGCGCGCCCGCCATGGCGGCGGACCACGCCGCGTCGGTGCCGGCCAGCCCGCCGCCGATCACCACCACCTCGGTACCATCAGGAATCTTCATAGCGGTCCTATGGTACCACCCGGGCCGGCTGCGGTAAAGGAACGGCGACTACCGGTGCTCGGACGGGTGCTGGGGCGTGGCGGCCGGCCGTGGGAGCGGTTTCGCCTTCACGATCCGGGGCTGCCAGCCCTGCTCGATCTCGATCTCGGCGACCAGGTAGCCTCCCGCCCCGGCGGCGCGGGACTGTTCGATCTGCGCCTGGCGCTGCGCGGGGGTGACGTCCCAGCCCTGCAGCACCGCCACCAGCCGCTCCGCGGGAACGGCGGCGCCTTTTCGCAGCGGCGGCATCTTCTGGAACGAGCCGAGGGCGTGCCGTACCCACGCTGCCTCCGGTCCGTAGCGGGGGAGGTCCTTCTTGAAGGCCCGGTAGGGGAGCAGAGCGGCGATCCGCTTCGCCTCCTTCGCCACCGGCATCAACTGCTCGGTGTAGGCGGTCCAGCACGCCCCGGTGAAGCAGGAGACGCCGTCACACGCTTCCCCTTCGGCCATCTCGTGTTCTTCGCACTCGGTGGTCCAGACCGGGATGATCTCACTGCCGGGGGAGAGCTTCCGCACCTCCGCCACGAAGCGGGCCGCGGCGTCCGCCGGAAGCTCCGTGGCCGTGCGAACGGGGCCGTAGTCCGGCGTCCACCGGCAGAGCGGGTTGCCGCAGCCGCAGGCGGAGGGCGCCGCCTGGAGGTCGTTCAGGAAGATGCCCTTCGGCGTGGGGAGGTCCCGCAGCAGCTCTCCCACCCGGTGGAGGTGCGCGGCAAAGGCCTCGCGGTAGCGGATCGGCACCCAGGGGTAGTTCTTGACCACCTCCCCGGCCTCCGGCTGCCGCACGCGCGGGAAGTGCCGGCGCCACTGCGAGTGGCCCTGGAGGCTCGCCATCCACTGCGGGTTGGTATCCGCCAGCTCCGGACAGCGTCCCACCTCGACCCAATAGTAGAGCTCGAGCCCGGCGGAAGTGACCCGCGCCGCCGCCCGCCGCAGCGACTCCCGCTCGCCTCGCGCCAGGGGCAGCGCCACGCCCGCAGCGCCCTCGCGCCGTATCCGCGCGAGCTGGTCCTCCTTCGCCTGGTCAACCGGGAGCAGCACGGCGCACAGCTCGCCGGGACGTGGGGGAGACGTGCCGGATGGCTTCGCTTCCGAGCGCATGCCGGGCGGGACGGCGGTGCCCGCCAGCAGTGCTGCGGCGGCGATCAGCGAGCGCGCGATCATTATGTGGACCCTTTCAGCGGGAGCGGACCAGCCGGACGGCATGTCCGCCGCCCGCGGCGAGCGCGGCCTGGATCGTGTCGGCGGCGGTGACGGTGCGTTTGGAGGTGATCAGCTTCGTCGCCTCCCTCGCGCTCGGATCGTCGGCCCAGATCTCCGCCGTCCAGCTCCCGCCGCCGAGGAAGGCGAGCGGAATGGAGACCTGTCGCGGGGTGTCGTCATTCATGGTGCCGACGTACCACTCCTCCCCCTGGCGGCGCGCAATCACGATGAAGTCGCCGACCTGCGCGTTCAGCACGCGGGTCTCGTCCCAGTTCGCGGGGACCCGAACCATGAAGTCCAGCCCCGGCTGACCGCGGTAGGCGGCGGGGTAGTCCGCCATCATCGACATGTGGTTCTGGTAGACCACGTACATCGCCAGCTGGTGCGCGCGGGTGCCCTGCACGGGGGGAGCGAGGTTGCGGAAGCGGTAGTCCCGGGTGAAGACGTTCCGCATCCCGCCCTGGTGGTAATCGAGCGGCCCGGCGAGCATGCGGACGAACGCCGCGTTGACGTTGTGCTCCGGCGGAGTGCCCAATCCGCCCGGCTGCTCCCATTTGTTGTACTCCTGGTTCAGCACCCCTTCGTAGGAGAGCACGTTCGGCCAGGTCCGCTCCATCCCGGTCGGCTTGTAGGAGCCGTGGAGCGTGACCGTGAGGTGGTGCTTCGCGGCCTTTTCCGCCATCTCGTGGTAGAAGCGGACCATCTCCTGGTCGTCGCGGTCCATGAAGTCGACCATCACGCCCTCGATGCCCCACTCCTCGTACTTGCGGAACGCTTCGTCGATCTGCGGCTGGAGGGCCTTCCAGTGCATCCAGAGCCGCAGCCGCACCCCCTTCTCCCGGGCGTAGCGGAGTAGCTCCGGCAGGTCGATCGACGGGGCGGCTGTCGTGACGTCGGTCGGTCCCACCGGCGCGATCGGTCCCCCGTACCAGGCGATGTCGAGGCCGTCGAGGGAGTGGTAAGGGATCCCCTGCTCCGCGCAGAAGTCGATGTAGTGCTTCATCGTGGCGGTGTTGACACCCGGCTTGAAGTCGACGCCTTCGAGTACGTAGCCGTTCCACCAGGGGAAGGTGGTCTTGCCCGGCTTGATCCAGGAGGTGTCCTGGATCGCCGGCGGGTCGCTGAGGTGGAAGACGAGATGCGACTCGACGAGGCGTCCCGGGTGGTCCGCGATCATCAGCACCCGCCACGGTGAGGCGTGGGGAGTCTTGCCCAGGACCTTCGCTCCGTCGCGCCGGCCCGGCAGGGGGGACAGCTTCGTGGTCAGCGTTCCCGGCCGGCCTGCGCTCCCGGAGAGGTACATGCCGGCGTAGTCGGTCAGGTTCGCCTCGGTCACCGCGAGCCAGGACCGCGGGGAGCCGCCGCGCCCGCGCTCCAGCAGCAGGGGCAGGCCGACCAGCCGCTGCGGACCGATCTCCGATACCGGCCGCGTCTCGTAGTACTTCTCGTAGGAAGTGGTGTAGCTGTCCAGAGGGAGGAGCCGCGCCGGCGGATCGCCGGGAAAGGTGAGCTCGGTCCGCTCCTCCGTCAAGACGAAGTCGGCGAGCGGCTTCTGCACCGGGAGCCGGTAGCGGAACGCGACGCCGTCGTTGAACGCGCGGAACGCCAGCTCGAGCTTCCGGCCGGGCGCGGCCGTCTCCTCCAGCGAGACGACCAGCTCCCGGTGCTGATCACGCGCTCGGGAGGCCTTTCCGACCGGGATGCGATAGGTCTCGTCCTGGGTCCTCCGGCGGGTGCGGACGATGCGCAGGTGGTCGCCCAGCAGTCCCGAGCCGGCGAGCTCCAGCGCGAGGCGTCCGGTGGCGACCGGCTCGCCGCGATAGGTCACTTCGAGCTCGGGCCGGCCTTCCGCTCCCAGCCGGAACGCCAGGCGGATCTGTCGATCGGGAGAGGTCAGCTCCAGCGGCACCGCGGGCTGCTCCGCCGCGGAAAGCGGCGCGAGAGAGGCGGCGAGCGCGAGAAGCAGGAGGCAGGGCGGCAAAATTCCGCAAGGGGGCGTGGGCACGGTCCGGTGCTCCTTTAACCAGGCATTCATTCGCGGGGGACCCCAGACTATGGTAAAGAAGGGAGGGTGAGCGATCTTCCCCCGCCCTCGTCCTTCCACGTCATGAGCTTCCCACTTCGTTTCGTTCGCTTCGGCGTCCCCGGCCTGCTCTTCCTGCTGGCGATTCCGCTGGTGGCGCAGGAGCGCCGGTCCCGGCCGCCCGCGGTACCGCCGGCCGTGGCGCACCAGCCGCTGGCGATTCCCGACCGGGTGATCCTGACCTGGAACGGCGACCCTGCCCACTCGCAGGCGGTGACGTGGCGGACCGATACCTCCGTGGAGCGGGCCATCGCGCAGCTCGCGGAGGCGACCCACGGGCCGGAGTTCCAGAAGAGCGCGCGGACGGTCGAGGCGACCACCCAGCCGTTCACCAGCGACCTCGGCCCGGCACACTACCACAGCGTCACCTTCGCCGGGCTGGCGCCCTCCACGCTCTACACCTACCGCGTGGGCGACGGCACCAACTGGAGCGAGTGGTTCCAGTTCCGCACCGCCTCCGAGGAGCCGGAGCCGTTCTCGTTCATCTACTTCGGCGACGCGCAGAACGACCTGAAGTCGCTCTGGTCGCGCGTCATCCGCCAGGCGTACTCCGACGACCCGAAGGCGCGGTTCCTGCTGCACGCGGGCGACCTGATCAACGTCGCCCCGCGCGACGCCGAATGGGGCGACTGGCACTACGCCGGCGGCTGGGTGAACGGCATGATCCCCAGCGTGCCGACCCCGGGCAACCACGAATACGGCCGCGGCCGGGACCTGAAGCCGCTCCTGGCGCCGCACTGGCGGCCCACCTTCACGCTGCCGGAGCATGGCCCGAAGGGGCTGGAGGAGACGGTCTACTACCTCGACTACCAGGGGGTGCGGATCATCTCGCTCAACTCCAACGAGCGGCAGGAGGAGCAGATCCCCTGGCTGGAGCGAGTGCTGGCCGAGAACCCGAACCGGTGGACGATCCTCACCTTCCACCACCCGCTCTTCAACGCCGCGAAGGGACGGGAGAACGAGAAGCTCCGCAACCTGTGGCAGCCGGTCTTCGACCGGTACCGGGTCGACCTGGTGCTGCAGGGACACGACCACACCTACGCCCGCAGCAACCTGATGTCCGGTGCCAACGTCCGCGACCCCGAGGCGGGGACCGTCTACGTCGTCTCGGTGAGCGGACCGAAGCTCTACAACGTGGAGCGGGAGCCGTGGATGAAGCGGGTGGCGGAAGACACGCAGCTGTACCAGGTGATCTCGATCGACGGCGGCCGGCTCCGCTACCAGGCCCGCACCGCCACCGGCGAGCTGTACGACGCCTTCGACTTGCTGAAGCGCGACGGCGAGCCGAACGAGCTGATCAACCGCATCCCGAAGCGGATGCCGGAGCGCCTCCGCCCGCCGGCTCCTGCCGCTACTGCTCGTTGATCGGGCGGCCGGGTGGGGGCGGGCCGGGGTCGGTCCAGCTCCAGGTGGGGCGGTAGCGGATCGCCAGGTGGGGCGTCTCCATCGCCGTGCCGCCGCCGTGGCGGGAGTGGAGCAGGGCGTCGAGCGCGCCGCTCGTCAGGAGGGTCCGCTCCACCGGCCAGCTCGGGCGCCCGGTGTGGATCATCTCCTCGATCCCGTTCAGCAGCAGCGTGAAGTGGTAGAACGGGCGCGCCTCCTGCGTCCAGAAGAGCGTCGCTTCCGGCTCCTTCCCTTCCTCTCTCCAGGCGATCGACCACTCTCCCACGGCCGGGTTCAGGGTGAAGACGCTCGCCTTGAAGCCGTCCCGGTACTCCAGCAGGAAGACGGTCGGGTTCGGCACCGCCTTCTCCAGGTCGTCGACGGGGCGGGAGAGCCGTCCCAGCGCCTGCTGCAGCAGCGCGCGGTCGTATCTCCCCTGCCGGCCCGCCTCCCACACGGCGGGCCCTTCCAGGCACTGCACGCGCCGGATGCCGCTCTCCCCGCCCTTCCGCTGCTCCGCTACGCACTGCAGCATCTCCATCGCGTGGAAGCCGTAGCCGTAGAGCGTGTGGTAGGAGACGGCGACCGCCTCCCGCAGCGGGGCTCCCTTTCGGGGCGCGACGGGCGGGCGGCGCCAGGTGAGCGGGACGGATGAGCCGGCCATCAACGGGAATCCCAGCTCCCGCGCCGTGTCGTACATCTCCCGGCTCTCTTCCCAGGAGTGGGAGAGGTGCTTGTCCGTAAAGACCGACACCGAGCGCTTCGACTTTCGGAAGACCTCCACCGTCTCGTCGAAGAACCGCTTGCGCGGGTAGAGCTCGTGGCCCTGCGGGCTGTGCGGGTACTTCCCGTGCTCGCCGACGAGGATCACGCCGTCGACGGCCAGCCGGTCGCCTCCGAGCGTGAGGGTCTCGCGGATGTTCGGGTAGATCGGGAAGCCGTACTCCCGGGCAAACTTACGGCTCAGGTCGTTCTCCGGGAACTGGTCCACGTAGAGCGCGGCGAGCTGGAGGTCGGGCTTGCGGCCTTTGAAGTCGAGCGTCTTCGTCTGGAAGAGGCGGCTCAGGATGACGTCGGCGTGGGAGTTGTGGTGGTAGACGGTCACCACGCCCGCCACGCGCCTGGGGCGCCGCGGGGCGGCGGAGGCGGCGGCGCCGAGCAGGGCCGCGGGGGCGCCGAGGAGCAGGGCGCGGCGGTGGAGGGTGGAGGGGTTCATGGTGGATTCAGGTGCGGAAGACGGACCCGGTTTCCCTGCTCCGCTCGGGCTGCAGCGTTTCGCCGGGGTGCAGCGCCGGGACCGTGGGTCCGACCCCGCGCCCTCGTTCCGGGATTCAGCCCTCCCGCGACGGGTGCCCTCCGCTGGCCCTTTCACACTTCGCTTCGCTCCGTTAGCGGGCCGCTGCGGGAGTGCTCCTCGACGCGCGCTTCCCGCGCCATATTCGTGATCTACACGTCGGCTGTGCTCACGGGCTGAATCCCGGCCCTTCGAGCGATCCCCCCTTGGCCAAGGGGGGATCACAGGTGGCGTCCTCCAGCGGCGCCTGCGGCTCCGCTTCCAGACGCCCCGGGTTTCTGGCTGCACTGACGATGGCGAGTAGGGGTTCTCCCGACGACCAAACCAGGTCATCTGAGTCCCCGCAGGGGGACTTCGTGCCGTTGTTGCTGCGGTTTCAACCGCCCGACAGGCTGATCCACTGCCCCTCGGATGTTTCGACCATCCGGCAGGTGTGGGAGGCAAGCGGACGGGTGGGGGTGAACGTGGAGGGGTTCCCCATTCCTCCCGCTTCGAGTCCCTCCTCGTGAACCCGATCCAGACCCGTCTCCTCGATTACCAGGCGGAAGGCGACCGCGCTCTCCGCACCGCCGCCGGGCTGCTGCGCGCGGGCGGCCTCGTCGCCTTTCCTACGGAGACCGTCTACGGCCTCGGCGCCCTGGGCCTGAACCCTCATTCGGTGCGCCGGATCTTCGAGGCGAAGGAGCGGCCGGAGGCGGACCCGCTGATCCTGCACGTGGCGCTTCCGGAGTGGGCGCGGCTGCTGGCGGGAGAGATCCCCCACGCGTTCGAGCGGCTGGCCGCCGCCTTCTGGCCGGGCCCGCTCACGCTGGTGCTCCCGAAGAACCGGGACGTGCCGGACCTGGTGACCGCCGGCCTCGACTCGGTGGCGGTCCGGATGCCCTCCCACCCGGTGGCGCTGCGGCTGCTGCGGGAGGTGGGGGAGCCGCTCGCGGCCCCGAGCGCCAACCTGTTCGGGCACACCAGCCCCACCACGGCGGCGCACGTGCTCGCCGACCTGAACGGCCGGATCAACGCGGTGCTCGATGCCGGTCCGACCGACGTGGGCGTGGAGTCGACGGTCGTCGACGTGCGCGGCGACACGCCGGTGCTCCTCCGGCCCGGTGGTATCTCCCGCGAAGAGCTGGAGCGGGTGCTCGGCCGGCCGGTCGAGCTGCACCGCGGCGGGGAAGTAGAGCTTCGCTCTCCCGGCCTGCTCGCCCGCCACTACAGCCCGCGGGCGGAGCTGCGTCTCTTCGCCGGGGATGACGACTCGGCGGTGCTCGCCGCCATACAGCGCGACCTCGCCGGCGAGGCTTCCCCGGACCAGGCGGTGCTCGCCTATCAGGAGGACGTGCCGGTGTTCCAGTCGCTGCCGGTGCGAGTGATCGAGCTGCCGTCCCGCACAGAGCCGGAGCGGGTGGCACAGCGCCTCTACGCCGCCCTCCGCGAGGCGGACGAAGCCGGCGCCCGGCTCCTCTACGCGCGCCTGCTGCCCCCCGGCGGCCTCGCCGAAGCGGTGAACGACCGGCTCCTCCGCGCCGCCTCCGGCGTCCTTCGAACGGTCTGAGACGGGCCGTCGACCGCTCTGCCACCCGTTCGCCGCACGGGCGGGCAGGGGAGCGTGGTCCTGCCGGTTAACGTTAGGAAGTCCTCTCTTTGCTCCAGTGGAGGCTTCCGATGCGATTTCGCCTGCCGCTTCCGGCGACTCTCCTGGTCGCCCTCGCCTGCGCCGCGGTTCCCGCGCTCTCCGCCGCGCGGCCCGCGCCGATCCGCGCCGCCGCCACTCCGCAGATCTTTGGGATCTCCCCGGCGCGGGGAGAGCAGGGCGCCTCGCTGACGCTCGTCCTCCAGGGGACCCGCTTCGAGCACGGCGCGACCGTTAGCCTGGGAGAGGGGATCAGCGTGACGGAAGCGGTGGTGAGCGGGCGGGGAGTCCGGGCGCTGCTCGACCATATCCTGACCCTGCGGATCGAGATCGCCGCGGACGCGGAGCCCGGCCCGCGGGATGTGACGGTCACCAACCCCGGCGGCGAGACCGCCGTCGCTCCCGCGGCCTTCGAGGTGGTCGCTCCACCCCCGGTGCCGCGGCCGGACCTGGCGGGCACCTGGAAGAAGGTGAAGGTCCGGAGCATCCCGGGCCGGCGGGGCGCGGAGGGCAGCACCCTCTTCACCGGTACGCTGCAGGTCGCCAACTCCGGTGCCGCGGCGGCGCGCTCGTTCGTGGTGCGGTTCGTCGCGGCGGAGACCGCCGACGGTGAGGGCGCCCTCCCGCTCGGCAAGCCGAAGAAGGTGGCGCACCGCCTGAAGCCCGGCGCCCGCCACACCGTGAAGCTGAAGGCCCGGCTGCCGCGGAGCGCGCTCGATCCTACCGGGAAATACCTGCTGGCGCTCCTCGATTCCACCGATCGGGTGGAAGAGGGCGACGAGCAGAACAACGCCGTCGCCTTCGCCCTGCCGGTGCCGTAGCAGGTCTCCGAAGGCTCGCGCTCCTCTCGCGCCGGTGCTGAGACCCGGAAAAAAGCCTCTTGCGCCTCTGATATCGTGATGATATCATTCTGTCGTCGTGGTGACATCAGGGGCGAGGGCGGCCATACTGAGCGTATGAGTGACTCGGCACCCCCCAAGAAACGGACGATGACGGCGGTCACCTATCCGAACCGCCTGCTGCACTACGACGACGACGAGGGAATGGCGCTGCTGCGCGAGATCGCGCGCCGGCACGGGCTCTCCCTCGCGGCGGCGCTGCGGATGCTCGTGAGAGAGGCCGCGGAGCGCCGCGGGATACGGAAGAAAACGGAATAGGAGCCTATCCCTAGCGAGATCGGCTCTAGACTTTCGGCGCGGGCCGAAGTGCCTGGGTTCTCGTCTGCTAAACGAACCACCCCCAGGCGCACGTGCTTGCCCGCGCATCCTTTCCAGACGTAGCTCAACGGCAGAGCATCAGGTAAACCCTTCGGCGGTGACTTGCCCGGAGACGGGCCGGATGTTGAAGGTTAACGGCCCTTGAGGGGTGCAGGTTCGAATCCTGCCGTCTGGTGTGAGATGGGCCGCTGCGAATCGGTTATCGGAGTTCAAGCCTTCCCGTCCCGACCTGTCGGGACGAGCCCACCGGGGGCACCCGATCGCGCTGCTTGCCTGTCTCGCTTTGGAAGCGGGCCGGAGTGCCTGGGTTATCCTGTCACGATGAACCCCAGGCGCATGCAGCTTGCCTGCTTCACTCCTGGGGCTCTCCACGGAGCGGCCCCGGTTTCGGACGTAGCTCAGAGGTAGAGCACCAGGAAACCCCTTCGCTGCTCACTTGCCCGGAGACGGGCCGAAAGCTGAAGGTTACCTATACCCTGGCGGCCGCGGGTTCGAGTCCCGCCGTCCGGAGTGTTCGCTCTCCTGGGAGCGGACTTTAGAGATGGGCCGCTGCGGCTCGCTTATCGGCACACAGGTGGGCTCGAGACCCACCACCCTTCGGGGTTGGCGAGCCGCGTCACTTGTCCATCTCAGGTTAGAACCGACCCCGTGGGCAAAACGGGCTGCGCCTGGCTGTGAGGTGCGGATTTGTCGTCGCGGCGGAACGTCCGATATTCGTCCATATCGACCGTCCCGCCGCTCCTAATCTCCGCCCCTCTCGCTCAGGCTCGCCGTACCTTTGCCTACGCGGACCGGTTCCTGGAAGCGGGCCGGAGTGCCTGGGTTATCTTAGGGAGATAACACCCAGGCGCGCGGAGCTTGCCCGCTTCACCTGTCGGGGTGCGGGGGACAACGGGGTCTCCCGCACCCTCCGGCCGAGGAGGGCCGTGCCATGACCCAGTACCTGAAGAACGTTTTTTCCGCGCGTCAGACGCCGCAGTCGGAGCCGATCCCCGGCTCCGGGCAGGTGCCGAACAGCGCGGGCGGGTTCGCCTGGCAGGTCGACGATTGGGCCCGCCTCGATCGCTTCCTGATCCTCGGCAGCGAGGGTGGGTCGTACTACGCCTCCGAGCGGAAGCTGACGCTGGAGAACGCGGACGCCGTGGTCCGCTGCCTGGAGGCGGACGGCGAGCGGCTGGTCCGCCGGGTGGTCGAGATCAGCGAGTCCGGCCGGGCGCCGAAGAACGACCCGGCGATCTTCGCCCTGGCGCTGGCGTGCTCCTTCGGCGACGAGCGGGCGCGCGCGGCGGCGTTCGCGGCGGTGCCGCGGGTCTGCCGGATCGGGACGCACCTGTTCCACTTCGCGGAGTTCGTAAACGGGATGCGCGGCTGGGGACGCGGGCTGCGGCGCGCCGTGGCGGCCTGGTACCAGGAGAAGCCGGTGGGGGCGCTTGCGCTGCAGGCGGTGAAGTACCAGCAGCGGGACCGGTGGAGCCACCGGGACCTGCTCCGGCTGGCGCACCCGGTGCCGGCGGACGAGGACCGCACCGCCCTCTACCGCTGGGTGACCCGCGGGTGGGAGCCGGAGCGGGCGGACCGGTTCGGCCGCGAGGGCGAGCTGGCGCTGGTCGGCGGCTTCGAGGCGGTGAAGGCGGCCGCCACGGCGGCGGAAGTGGCGGAGTGCATCCGCACCTACCGGCTGCCGCGGGAGGCGGTCCCGACGCAGTGGCTGACCGACCGCGAGGTGTGGCGGGCGCTGCTGGAGGAGATGCCGATGACCGCGCTGATCCGGAACCTGGCGACGCTGACCCGCGTGGGGCTGGTGACGCCCGGCTCCGTGGGGACCCGGAAGGTGGTGGAGCAGCTCGGCGACCGGGAGCGGCTCCGGAAGGCGCGCGTGCACCCGATCCAGGTGCTCTCCGCGCTGAAGACCTACGCCTCCGGCAAGGGCGTGCGCTCCGACCAGAGCTGGGCGCCGGTGCCGCAGGTGGTCGACGCGCTCGACGCGGCGTTCTACGCGGCGTTCCGGAACGTGGAGCCGACCGGCAAGCGGTGGCTGCTGGCGCTCGACGTCTCCGGCTCGATGGAGTGCGGAGTGATCGCCGGGTGCCCGGGGCTGACGCCGCGGGTCGCATCCGCCGCCATGGCGCTGGTCACGGCGGCGGTGGAGAAGCAGTACACGGCGGTAGCGTTCGCCTCCGAGGGGACCTTCGGGTGCCGGAGCGGGAGCGGGCTGCGGCCCCTGGCGCTCTCCTCGCGACAGCGCCTGGACGACGTGGTGAAGCTGACGCAGGCGCTGCCGTTCGGCGGCACCGACTGCGCGCTGCCGATGCTCTACGCGCTGGAGCGGAGGCTCGAGGTCGACTGCTTCGTGGTCTACACCGACTCGGAGACGTGGGCCGGAAGCGTCCACCCGGCGCAGGCGCTGCGGCAGTACCGGGAGTGGATGGGGATCCCGGCCCGGCTGATCGTGGTCGGCATGGTCTCCAACGGGTTTAGCATCGCGGACCCGAACGACCCCGGCATGCTTGACGTGGTCGGCTTCGACACCGCCACGCCGCAGCTGATGACGGACTTCGCCCGCTGAGGGATGAAGGATGAGGGATGAAGGATGAGCTCGAGCCGGTGCTCAGCGGGCTCATCCTCTTCCTTTAGCCTTTTGACTTTAGCCTTCTGCCTTCACATCCCCACTCCCGTGTAGTGCTTCAGGCCCCAGCGCCAGGCGAGGCGGGAGAGGAGGTAGACGGTGACTAGCCAGAAGGCGAGCATTCCGAGGCCGAAGCCGACCTCGTCCGGCGGTACCCGGCCGAGGAAGAGATCGGCGGCGAAGGAGAGGGTGTAGCGGAACGGCAGGTAGCGCGCCGCCTCTTCCACGGCGCCGGGGAGCAGGGCGAGCGGCACCACCTCGCCCGAGAGAAAGCTCGCCGGCATGTAGTAGAAGAGGAAGAGGCTCCGCACCTCGGTGAACCGCAGCGCCAGCAGGCCGAGCGTGTAGACCAGGCAGAACGAGAGCAGGTGTCCCCCCGCCACCGCCAGCCAGAACGCCCACCCGAGGTGGTAGCCCTCCCAGCGCACGTACTGGTGGAAGACGAGCAGCCACACCCCGAAGACCGGGATGAACAGCACCGCTCGCAGCAGCCGCCAGGAGATGCTCCCCGCGAAGTGATACGCCATGTAGCTGAACGGCCGCGTCAGCATGGCGGAGAAGCGCCCCTCCCGGATCTCGAACTCGATGTCCCACTGCGCGTGGCTGATCATCAGGTTCTTCAGGCAGAGGATCACCAGGTAGTAGGTGACCATCTGGCCGGGCGAGAGGCCCTGGATGGTGGCCCGCCCGCCGTAGCTCGCCAGCCAGACCAGCGGCAGCAGGATCGCGGGGACCGCGTCGGTCAGCATCCAGATCACCGCCTGCCCGCGGTAGGTCAGGCTATCCGCCATGTAGACGGAGAAGACGGTGAGGAACTTCCGCAGGCCGCGGGCGGGGGAGGTCATGCGCACGATTCCGGAGCGTCTGCGGGCGGGCAGCGCACCTCGATTCTATCCCTCGGGTCCGGCCCGTTAGCGGTGCCCGTCTGAAAGGCGAGCGAGGAGAGAGCGGGATGGGGTCGTGGTCGGACGAAGAGATCCTGGCGGGGATGCGCGACCCGGCCCGGCGGGAGCGCGCCTTTCGCGAGCTGCAGGGCCGCTACGTGCCGTGTCTGCTGGGGCTGCTGGCGCGGATGTGCCATGGCGACCGCGAGACCGCGGAAGACGTGCTGGTCCGCGCGCTCTACAAGGCCTACCGCGCGCTGGCGGAAGAGGGGACTCGCTGCCGCGCCCTCTCGAGCTGGCTTTACACCGTCGCCTCCCGCACCGCGCTGGACGAGCTCGCCCGGATCCGGTCTGCGGAGCCGCCGGGAGGGACGCTCCCCCTGGCGGAAGAGCTGACGCGCCAGCCCGCGCCGGAGGCGGAGGGCCGCCTCCCTCCGGAGATCGGCCCGGCGCTGGATGCGGTGCTGGAGCGGCTCGACCGGGAGGACGCGCGCTACCGCGTGCTGCTGGAGATGGAGCACGTGGGCGCGTGCGACCGGGGCGAGATGGCGGAGGCGACCGGTATTCCGCGCAAGCAACTCGCGCAGTATCTGAAGCGAGCCCGGGAGCGGTTCGCGCGGCTGGCCCGGGAGTATCCGGCGCTCGCCTCGCTGGCCGCGGAAGAGGAGGGGGAGTGATGGCAGAGCGACCCGAGAGCGACGAGCGCCCGACCCCGGTGGGTGAGGAGGCCGTCGGGGCCCGGCTGGCGGGGCTGCTGCTCGTCCGCCGCGCGGAGCTTTCGCCGGAGACGGTCGCCGCGCTGGACCGCCTCGCTCCCCCGGCAGAGCCCGGCCCGGCGCTCCGCCGCCGCCTGCGGGAGCTCTCCGCGCGAGCGGAGCTCGACCTCCGCTTCGAGCAGGAGCACGCCTCCGGGAGAAGGTCGCCCTCCCTCGGCGCCTACCTGGTCTTCCTTCGCACGCAGGCGGGGCTTACCGCGGGGGAGGCGGCGCGGAAGCTCCGGATCGACCTCCAGCTCCTCGGCGACCTGGAGCGCGACACCCTCCGGCCCGCCCAGGTCCCCGCGCGGAAGCTGGCTGCCCTGGTGCGGCGGCTGCAGGGCACGCTGGAGATGACGGAGCGCCTGCTGCAGGGCCTGGTCCGCGCCCCGCGCCAGCTCGCCCGCCCCGCGCCCGGGCGCCTCTACCGCACCCGCCCCGGCGCCACCCCGTCTGAAGCGGCAGCCGCCTCCCGAGAGGCGCGCGGCGAGCCGGTGGAGTGGATCGACAACCCGGAGTATGCGGAAGAACTGGAAGTCGTGGAAGAGCTCGCGCGAAAGCTTCGGGAAGCGTGGTGAGGGCAAGTTTGAGAGCTGAAAGAAGAGAGATGAAAGAACGGTCGGCGACGCACGATGCCGCGACCTACTCCCCGGAGACAGACTCTTTCATCTCCCTTCTCTCATCTTCAAGGCTTGCACCCGCCAGTAGACGGCGGCTACGCTGACCTCGTACTTGCGGGCGAGGCGGTGCGGCTGCGGGTGCCGCTCCCAGTCCGGCGCGAAGAGGGCGCGCGGGAGCAGCAGCTCTCCCGCGAAGGCGTTCGCCTCCGCTTCGAGCAGGTCGGTCCGCTCCCACGGGTCGCCGGGCGGCTCCGGGAGCCGGTCCGCAGCTCCGCGCAGGAAGGAGAGGTCGCGCACCGGGTGCTGGTGATGGCGCAGCGCCAGGTGGCCGAGCTCGTGCGCCAGCGTGAAGCGGAGCCGCTCCCGCGGGAGCGACCGGTTCACCGCCAGGTGCGGCACCTCGCCCTCCCACCACGATTCCCCCTCCACCTCCGGCGGGAAGTCGAGCAGCTCCACCTGCACCCCCTCCAGCACGAGCAGGTACTCCACCTCCACCGGCGCCGCGGTCACGCGGTGCCGGCGCAGGTACTTCCCGGCCATCTTCCGGGCGAAGTCGAGACGAGGACGCATGGAAAGGCTAAAGGCAAAAGGCTAGAGTTCCGAACCCCCGCATCCGGAGAGCCGGGTTTCTTGGTTCTACCTTTGGATGGGAAGGCGAAAGGTAGAAAGTCAAAACTCTAGAGTTCCGAACCCCCGCATCCGGAGAGCCGGGTTCCCACTTTAGCCTTTAGCCTTTTGACTTTTGCCTTTAGGGATGCCTCTGCACTCCGTCCTTCAACGAGCGTTAGCGTTCTCCGTCCTCTTCTCGCAGGGAGGCGGTGGCGATGGCGCAGATTGTGGCGGAGGGGCTGGCGAAGACGTTCTACGTCTCGGAGCGGGAGCCGGGCTTCTGGGGGGCGGCGCGGGGGTTGGTGCGGCGGCGGCAGCGGAAGGTCTGCGCGCTGGACGGCATCTCGTTCCGGATCGAGCCGGGCGAGCTGGTGGGGTACATCGGGCCGAACGGCGCGGGGAAGTCGACCACCATCAAGGTGCTCGCCGGGATCCTGGTGCCCGACTCCGGCCGGTGCGAGGTGATGGGCCGGGTGCCCTGGCGCCAGCGGATCGAGCACGTCTCCCGGATCGGCGTCGTGTTCGGGCAGCGGACGCAGCTCTGGTGGGACCTGCCGGTGGTTGAGTCGCTCGAGCTGCTCCGGGACATCTACCGGGTGCCGCCCGCGCTCTACCGCCGCACGCTGAACGAGCTGGTGGAGCTGCTCGACCTCGCGCCGCTCCTCGATACGCCGGTGCGCCAGCTCAGCCTGGGCCAGCGGATGCGGTGCGACCTCGCCGCGGCGCTGGTCCACGCGCCCGAGCTTCTTTTCCTGGACGAGCCGACGATCGGCCTCGACGCCGTCTCCAAGCTGGCGGTGCGTGACTTCGTCCGGCGCCTCAACCGGGAGCGGGGCGTCACGGTGCTGCTCACCACGCACGACATGGACGATATCGAGGCGCTCTGCACCCGCGTGATGGTGATCGGGGGCGGCGCGCTGCTGACCGACGGCACGCTGGAAGAGCTCCGCGCGCGGGTGACCCGGGAGCGGTGGTTGATCGTCGACCTGGAAGATGGCTCCGGGGAGCTGCACGACCCCGCGGCGCAGGAGATGCGGCGGGAGGGCCAGCGGGTGAGCCTGCGCTTCGACCCTTCGGAGGTCGCTCCCGCCGAGCTGATCTGCCGCATCGCGGCCCGGTACCGGGTGCGGGACCTCTTCGTCCAGAACCCGCCGATCGAAGAGATCATCGCACGGCTCTACGGAGCGCCGGCGTGAAGGGGTACGGGTCGGTCTTTCAGGCGCGCTTCCGCCTCCTGCTCCAGTACCGCGCCGCCGCCACGGCCGGCTTCGCCACCCAGCTCTTCTGGGGGCTGATCCGCGTCATGATCTTCGACGCCTTCTACCGCCAGGGCGGGGGCGAGCAGCCGCTCAGCTTCCCGGAGGTGGTGACCTACGTCTGGCTGGGCCAGGCGACTCTGGCGCTGACGCTGGGCGGGGCGGAGGCGGAGATCCGGGCGATGGTCCGCTGCGGGACGGTCGCCTACGAGCTGGTGCGCCCACTCGATCTCTACGGGTTCTGGTACTGCCGCACGTTGGCCGGGCGCGTGGCGCCGATGCTGCTGCGCGGCGTGCCGCTCTACCTGGCGGCACTGCTGTTCTTCGGGCTCGGCCCGCCTGCCGGTCCGGAGGCGGCGCTCGGGTTCGCCGCCTCTCTCGCCGCCGCGGTGCTGCTGGCCGGGGCGGTCTTCATGCTGATGAACGTCTCGCTCTTCTGGACCGTCTCCGGCGAGGGGGTGGCCCGCTTCGGCCCGGCGCTCATCTACGTCTGCTCCGGGCTGCTGGTGCCGCTGCCGCTCTTCCCGGAGTGGGCGCGCGCCGCGCTCGGCTTCCTGCCGTTCCGCGGCCTGGCGGACGTGCCGTACCGGATCTACCTGGGTCACCTGCCGGCGGAGGCGGTTCCCGGCCTGCTGCTGCACCAGCTCGCCTGGACGGCGGCCCTGGTACTCTTCGGACGGTATCTACTCGCCCGCGCGGCCCGGCGCCTGGTGGTGCAGGGAGGCTGAGCGGTGCTGAAGCTCGGCATCCGTGGGGCCGCGAGGCATTGAGATACCTCGCTGGACGGCCTGCGGCCACGCGTCCTCCGGACGCCCGAATCGAGCCCTCTCAGTCCGCGAAGGCGGACTTCGCGCCGTCGTTGCCGCGGTTTCAACCGCCCGGTCTTCCATCAAACAACCGTCATGCTCAACTCCCTTCACCTCTACCTCCGCTACCTCGCTCTCTCCGTCCGGGGGCAGATGCAGTACCGCGCCTCCTTCCTGATGTTGACGGCGGGACACTTCCTGCTCACCGGAACGGAGTTCCTGGGCGTCTGGGCGTTGATGGAGCGCTTCGGCGGGCTCCGGGGCTGGCGGCTGCCGGAGGTGGCGGTGCTGTACGGCGCGATCAACGTCTCGTTCGCGCTGGCGGAGGGGGTGGGGCGGGGATTCGACATCTTTTCTCAGCAGGTAAAGTCGGGCGACTTCGACCGGCTCCTGCTGCGGCCGCGGAGCACCGCGTTCCAGGTGGCGGCTTCGGAGGCGCAGCTCTTCCGGGTGGGGCGGCTGGCACAGGGGGCGCTGATCCTGGCGTGGGGGCTCGCGTCGGCGCCGATCGACTGGAGCCCCGCCGCGGCGCTGCTGGTGCCGGCGATGGTCCTCGGCGGCGCCTGCCTCTTCTACGGGCTCTTCGTGCTCCAGGCGACGCTGGCGTTCTGGACCGTCGATTCGCTGGAGGTCTTCAACACGGTCACCTATGGCGGCATCGAGACGGCGCAGTACCCGCTGGAGATCTACCGGCCCTGGTTCCGCCGCTTCTTCACCGTGGTGGTGCCGCTCGCCTGTGCCAACTACCTGCCGGTCCACGCGCTGCTCGGCCGCCCGGATCCGTTCGGAGCTCCGCCGCTCCTCCAGTGGGCCGCGCCCGCGGGCGGGCTCCTGTTCCTGCTCGTATGCCTCCGGGTCTGGAAAACCGGAGAGCGCCGCTATTGCTCCACCGGAAGCTGACCCGGCGCGCCGCGTGTGATTAAGATTCGTGCGTTGAATGTTTGCTGCACCAAGGGAACGCGGTGGGGGGGAGGCGAACGTGGGAAGGGCGGGGCACGCCGAGGCGAAGAGCTCCCCGCCCGCGCACGATCCGGAGCCGGCGACCCGCGGGAGCCGCAGCAGAGCCCGAATTGACGAATGGTTGAGACGAACCCGCAAACGCTGGCGCTGGTAAGAATGGCCGTGGCCCGTGTCGCCTCCGATCCGGAGGACGAGCAGCGCTATCTGGAGCTGAACTGGGCGCTGGACCGGGCGGTGGAGCGCGATTTCCGCTACCGGGAGCTGCTGGCGATCTTCGAGGAAGGCGCCGCCACCGCCGCGGAGGATGTCTCCTGGGCCTGGTGGCTCGCCGCCGGCCTGGGGGGGAACCTGACCGGGGACTCGGAGCGGGCCACCCACCTGCTGGAGCAGGCGCGGCGGGAGCTGGAGGCGCAGGGCCGCGACCACACCGCCATCGGCTCCTTCACCTGCGGAGAGCTGGCCCGGGCCTACTACCACTGCGGCGGCGCCCCGGCGGAGGAGGCGGCCACCCGCGGCCTGCAGCTCGCCCGCTCCGCCAACTCGCCCCTGGCGGAGGGCTACGCCCATCACTACCTGGGGCTAATCCTGGTCCGGCGGCGGGAGTACGACTACGCCCGGCGCCACATCCTGGCCGCGCGCGAGCTGTTCGAGCGGATGAAGCAGCGCCACGGCCGCGCGCGCGTGCTCGATTCTCTGGCCAGCCTGGAGATGGACCTGGGGCACTACGAAGTCGCCCGCCAGCTCCTGGAGGAGAGCCTGGGGGTGAAGAGCGAGTTCCGCGACCTCCGCGGCCAGGCGCTCACCTGCTCCAACCTGGGGCGGCTCTACACCGGCCTGGCGGACTACTCCCAGGCGCTCCACTACCTGGACCGCGCCCGGGAGCTGAGCACCCGCGTGGGAGACGAGCGGACCGCCACTCTGCTGCGGATCCGCCTGGGCGAGCTGCACCTGCGGCACAACCACGCGGAGCTGGCGCGAGTGGAGCTGGAAGCCGCCTTCCGCATGGCGCGAGACCGCCACGACGAGATGCTGGTGGCGACCGCCTGCTTCGCCCTGGCGGAGGCGGAGCGCCGCCTGGGGCACTATCCCGACGCGCTGCACTCGATCCGGCTGGCGGAGCGGTTCTTCGGGAAGAGCGACGACGTGGTGATGCGGGACCGCGTGGCGCTGCGCCGCGCCCTGCTGGAGGGGGTCGACTTCGAATCGTCACGGGTCGAGGGTCCGCTCAACCGGCTGCGGGCCTGCGACGCCTCCGGCGCGCTGGCCGACGCGCTCTTCGAAGCGGCCAGCTTCTTTCACGAGCGAGGGCGCGTGCAGCAGGTGGCGGCGCTCTACGCCGAAGCGCTCGACGCCGCCGAGCCGGCGCAGGCGATCCAGCTTGCGGAGCAGATGCGCAGCCGGGCCGAAAGCGTGGAGGGGCGCGCGTGGGTCGACGCGATGCTGAACGTCAAGCACCACAAAGACGAGCTGGAGCAGGCGTACGGGGAGCTGCGCCGCGCCGAATCGCTGCGGGACGCGCTGACGCAGATGATCGTTCACGACCTCAAGAATCCGCTCACCGCGATCACTCCCTGGCTCCAGACGATCCAGATGGGCGGTCTCTCGGAAGACGAGACCGAGTCGGTGCTGCAGACGGTGATCGATGAGTGCGACTACCTGCTCCGCACCATCGAGGACCTGAACGACGTCGGGAAGATGCAGCACGAGCGCACGCTCGACCTCTCCCTGGAGCGGCTCGACCTGACCGAGCTGATGAACGAAGTGGCCCGCCGGCTGCAGACCCGCGCCCGCGATGCCGGCATGACGATCCGGTGCGACTGCCCCCGGGCCTCGCTGCTGCCGGTCCGAGGGGATCGCTCCAAGCTCCGCCGCGTGCTGGAGAATCTGGTCGCCAACGCGATCAAGTACGGCCGGCCCGCCGAGGGCTCCGGCCTGCCGGCGGAGGTGGAGATCCGGGCGCGCGTGGAGCCGCCGCCGCCGGACGGGGGCTCTCCCTCCGTACGGGTCGAGGTGTGCGACTTCGGTCCCGGGATCCCGCTGGCGGAGGCGGAGCGAGTCTTCGAGCCGTACTACCAGGCCGAAGCCGGCCGCAAGCGCAAGGCCGGGGTCGGCCTGGGCCTCGCCTTCTCCCGCATGGTGGTCCAGGCGCACGGCGGCGCCCTCTGGACCGAGCCGAATCCTCACGGCGGCAGCGTCTTCGCCTTCCGCCTCCCCGCCGAGGACCTCTCGAGCTGATTCGCGCCCCGCTGCGCGCCTCGCGAGCTCCGCACCCGTCCGCCGCCCCGGCCCGGCTTCCCCGGCCCGGACCGCCAACCGAGCAGCCGCCTGTAAAAAAAGCGCTCCTCATTCAATCGATTGGCACGGCTCTTGCTTACTCATTCATCCGGTTGACAGAATGGCCCATTCGGTGGACGAGCAGGCAGGCCTGCGGATCGCGCCGAAAACGCCAGAATGAAGTAGGAGCGCACGATTGGCCGGTCGGACAGCGAGAACTGTCCGGTTGACCAAACGGCCGGCCCCACGCAGAGGGTAACCTGAACGGGTAGCCCACCCTCCGTGAGCTGCGAAGCTTGAAGCGATTTGGGAGCCCCGATTCCGGAGCTCCCGGCGAGCGAGTGCCCGTAGTACGGCGCGCGCCCCGCACTCTGTGAACGAGCCGCCGGCGGAGACCCTGCCGGCCAAGAAATGGTGAGAAGATGCATCGATCCCTGAGCATCCTGGGGGTTGGGCTGGGGCTGACGGCACTGGCGGCGGGAACCTCCGGTGTCCGAGCGGGAGCTTCCGCTTCGGTCACTCTCCCGCCGGCGCTGAAGGCGAAGCTGGCGTCCAACCTTTACCGCGCCGAGGCGCGGGCGGGACGGCGAACCTACATTGTTCAGTTCCGCGACGCGAAGCGCGGCCTGGAGCTGGTACGACGGAGCGGGGCTACCGTGGAGCACGCGTTCAGCGTGCTGCCGATGGCGAGCGTGACCGCGGCTCCCGACGAGCTGAACCGGCTCCTGGCTTCCTCCGAGGTGACGAACGTCAGCTCGGACGCCACCGTGAAGAAGTCGATGGAGTTCGCGATCCCCGCCGTGCGGGCCGACATGCCGCACAAGGTCGGCTTGAAGGGCAGCGGCGTCACGGTGGCAGTGATCGATAGCGGCATCGCCAATCACTGGGACATCCGCGAGGATCGCTCCGGGCAGCGCCAGAGCCGGGTGCTCGCCGGAGTGGACTTTGTCAAAGGTGGGTCCAGCACGGCGATGGGCAACGACGAGTGCGGTCACGGCACGATGGTTGCCGGGATCGCGTGCGGCGACGCCACCTCCAGCACCATGAACACCGATCGTGCCTGGAACACCCGGCACTTCTTCGGCGTGGCGCCGGCTACCAGCATCCTCAACCTGCGCGTGCTGGACAAGCACGGGCAGGGCACGGTGACCAACGCCATCAAGGCGCTGGAGTGGTGTATCCAGAACAAGACGAAGTACAACATCCGCGTCGTCAACATGTCGCTCGGCCATCCGCCGTTCCAGAGCTATCTGGAAGACCCGCTCTGCCAGATGACGGAGCAGGCGTGGAAGGCGGGCCTGGTGGTGGTGTGCGCGGCGGGGAACCGCGGCCGGGCGGTGGCGAACGACCAGAACGGCGGTGCCCGGTACGGCACGATCAACAGCCCCGGCAATAGCCCGTACGTGATCACGGTGGGCGCCACGCGGGACAGCGGGACGGTCACCACGGATGACGACTGGGTCGCATCCTACAGCAGCCGCGGGCCGACGCGCATCGACCACATCGTGAAGCCGGACCTGGTGGCGCCCGGCAACCGGATCATCAGCCTGCGGCACCCCGGCAGCGAGTTGGAGCGCGTGGCAGGCGGCACCAACCTGATCGAGAACTGGTACTACTGGCAGCGGAAGAACGACAAGGACGTGAACGGCACGTCCAAGGACTACTTCCACCTGTCCGGGTCCAGCATGGCGGCGGCGGTGGTTTCCGGCGCGGCCGCGCTGATGGTCGGCCTCGATCCGTCGCTGACGCCGGACACGGTGAAGGCGCGCCTGATGCTTACGGCCCGCAGCGAGTGGCGCGCGGACGGCCAGTCGCCGGACATCTTCAGCCGCGGCGCGGGGCTGCTCGACGTAGACCGTGCCCTCCGCTGCCGGGTGGTGGCGACGCGGCCGGCCCTCTCTCCTTACGTCTCGCGGCACGAGAGCACGCTGACGTTCTACTACGGGCGAGGCCTGGGTGGAGAGGAGACGTTCTGGAGCGGCCTGGGTGTCCAGGCGCACCAGGCGCTCTGGAGCGACGACACGCCGAAGTCGTCCACCGGCACCTACCCCGGCTCGGGCGGGACCAGCACCTATCCGGATATGTCGTACTACGATCCCAAGAAGTACACGTACAATCCGGACGACTACAAGTCGCAGGCGCTCTGGAGCGATCAGGCGCTCTGGAGCGACGACGCCCCGCGTGCCCAGGCGGACACGGCGCAGGCGCTCTGGAGTGACCAGGCGCTCTGGTCCGACGGTCCTGCCGCGCAGGCGGAAGCGCAGGCGTTGTGGAGTGATCAGGCGCTCTGGTCGGACAGCCCGGCCGACGCCATGCAAGAGCTCCAGAACTGGGCGCAGCAGGCGCTCTGGTCGGACGATAAACCTCGCAGCGATAGCGGGGAGCTCACCCAAGCACTCTGGTCGGACGTGTTCCGAGTGTCCGTTCTGGGGGACGAATGAAAATGCGAAAACGAGTTGCATCCCATCGTGGCGTCCGCTCGACACTACTTCCGATGCTGAAGTATCTGGTCGTAGGACTCCTCCTCGCCGGCGTGGCCCTCGCTCCGGTCACGGCCCACGCGGCTGGCTGCGCCGGGGACTCGCCGAAGCCTCAAAAAACACAGGTTCTCTGGAGCGACTAACCGCTTTCAGGGTTCCGGAACGCGCACCGGACAGCCCGGCCTCCACCTGGAGGCCGGGCTGTCCTGCGTACGGCTGCGGAGCTCAGTGGGAGAGTGAGAGAGTGGGATCCGGGGCCGGCCGTGTGGCGCCGGTCTCCCGGATCCCCGGCGCACCGTTTAGAGCTGTTTGAGGTGGAAGTCTTTGAACTGCACCTTCATCGGCGGGCCCTGGTGGAGCTGCAGCGCGAGGATGCCCTCCGCCGCGCGGCCGTCGGTATCCTCGTCCGTCGTCTCGGCCGTCACCACGCCGTTGATCTCGTGGCGGAGCTGGTTGCCGCGAGCGACGAGGTGGTACTCGTTCCACTCCCCTTTCCGCACCGCCGCCTTGATCTTCTCCGGGTCTCCCACGGTGCCCACCACCTTCGGCTTGCCGTCTTCTCCGATGACGGTCCGCTGTCCCGGCTCGGCCAGGACGCCGCGTCCGCGCTCCTCGTAGATCAGGCCGTTCCAGCGGTCGCCGGCTTCGAAGTCGGCCTGGTAGCCTGCCACCACCCAGTTGCCCAGGTGCTTGCTGCGGTACTGGATGCCGGAGTTGCCGCCTTCGATGCGGAACTTCACCCGGAGGTCGAAGTCCTTCAGCGTGCCGCCCTTCCAGATCAGGAAGGTGTTCTGCGGCGTGGGGCGGTCCGGCGTGGTGGTGCCGGTCAGGGCGCCGTCCTGCACGGACCAGAACTTCGGATCACCGTCCCAGCCGGTCAGGTCCTTCCCGTTGAAGAGGCTGCGGGAATCGGGCTGGGCGGCAGCCACGGTCGCGGCCGCGAGGGCGACCAGCGCGGTAAGGGAAATCAGGCGATGAGCCATCCGGACGTCTCCTGCGGAAGCCGCGAGCGCCGACGGTCCGGCGCCGCACTACCGAATTTCCGCCGCCGTGCCCCGCTCACCTGCCCGCAGTGGCCTCGGCCAGCTCCGCGGCGGCGAGCGCGCGCTCGTCCGGGCCGCGCCTCGCGCTCGCCGGCGCGCCGCTGCCGCGCTCGCGCACCACTCGGATGAAGTGATCCGTGAAGATCGCGTTCCGCATCACGATCTCGCGCGGCATGTGGCAGCTTACGCAGTTCCCCCGCGGCTGCTCCGGGCAGACCGCCAGGTGCGGCTGGCCGCCGTGGCAGCCGGAGCAGACTTTCTTGTAGTGCTCCGGGTCCTTGCTGCTGTTTCCGTGCGGCTGGTGGCAGGAGACACAGGAGAGGCCGCCCGGGGTCTCCGTGTAGCACTCGCTGCGCACCAGGCGCGCCGGGGCAAAGCGGATCATCACCGGCGCGTCCGGGTCGGTTCCCGGCGGCGGCTCCAGGCGATGACAGGTGGCGCAGAACCGCACGTTCTCTGCGCCGGAGCCGGAGCCGGGATTGGGAATGCTCCCCTTCGCCTGTCCGAGACGAGCCAGGCGGATGTGCTCGGCGCCGCCGCCGTGGCAGCGCTCGCACTGCACCCCTGCTTCGATGCGCGAGAGGTCCGGCCCATCCTTCTGCTGCAGCACGCCGGTGGCATGGCAGTCGAAGCAGGCATTGATCTCGTCCGGCGGCAGCGGGCGGCCGGCGGCGCTGCGGGAGCGGAGTGAGGGGTCATTCAGGAGGAAGCCGACAGTAAAGTCCCAGCCGGCGTTCCGATAGTAGGTGACGGGTGCCTCGACCCACTCACCGTTGGGGGTCTGCCCCACCGGGGTCATTGCCAGGGTTCCCGACCCGAACGCCCACTGCGTCGGGTTCCAGAGCGGGTTCCCGTTTAGCTGTCCTTCCACGCCGAAGACGCCGTCCTTCTGCGCTGCTCGCGTGAGCATCGGCAGCTCCGGATCGGAAAGCCACTTCGGCTCCGGGAGCGGAGAAGTGGCGGCGAACTGCTCCATCGTCGCCAGGGTGTGGGCGTGGTGACTCTCCGCGTGCTCGTCCACCAGGGCCGCGTGGCACTCCGCGCAGGCCTGGGAGCCGGCGAATCCTGGAACGAAGGCGCGCGGCGGCTGCGGCTCCGGACGCAGCGCCAGCGCAGCGACCCACGCCCCATACCCCGCGAGGGCCAGGGGAAGCAGCGCCAGCAGCCATCGCAGAGAACGGCCGCGAAGGAAGACGGGCATTACAGTCGAAAAGGCTAAGCAGACCGAGGAAGCCGGGGGAATGTTCCCTGCCGGACACCGGCAGTCGGTCCGCACGATTGGCAGCAGTAGCTTCGCCGCCGGCGAGCTCGATTCCTGAATGAGGACGATGTCGAGAAACGGACAGCAGTCTCGCCGCCGCAGCGCCCGGAAGCTCGCGTTCGGGGTGCTCCTGCTCCTCGCCCTGGCCATTCCCCTCGATCTGTTCGTGACCGGGCGGGACGCAAGGGCGCGCTGGATCAGCGCGCTGCCGCCTGGCGCGGTGCGTCAGCTCGGTCGCAGCTTCCCGCAGGATCCACCGGTCCTTTTCGCTCTGGCGCGCTCCCAGCGGAACCAGGGCGACAGCGCCGCTGCCGTGGAGACCCTCCGCCGCGCGACGGAGCTCGATCCCACCTTCCAGCTGGGCCGGGGCGAGTATGCCGACACGTTGATCGACGTCGGACGCACGGCGGAGGCGCGATCGATCTCCCGCGAGTGCCTGATGAACCATCCCGAGGTGCTTCCCGCGCTGGTGGCGGAAGGGAGACTCTACGCGTCCCGAAACGAATGGCGTGAGGCCGCCCGCTCCGCGGCGGAGGCGCTCCAGGTGGCGCCCACCTCTCCGGATGCGTGGCTGCTTCAAGCCCGCGTCGACGCGGGGCAGAACCGGTGGCAGGAGGCCGCGGCCGCCGCGTCCCGCGTGTCGGGTATCGGCAGCCGGCAGTGGGAGGCGCGAGTGATCCGGGCGGAGGCGGCGATGGAGCTCGGGGACTTCACGCAAGCCGTGGAGCACGCCGAAGCGGCAGTAGCGCTCCGGCCGGTCGAGCACCGGGCCCAGACTTGCCTGGCGCGGGCGCTGCTGCAGGTGGGGGAGCCGGGCGCGCTGGAGCGTGCGAGGGGGGTCGCGGCGGAGGCGGTTCGGCTGGCCCCGCTGGACCGGCAGGCGCTCCTCGCCGCCGCGAGTGTGGAAGTGGCGCAATCTCGCTGGGATACCGCGCGAGAGCAGCTCGAGACGATCCTGCAGGGCTGGCCGGACGCGAACGACGCTCGCCTGCTGCTCTCGCGAGTGGCGAAGGCCAGCGGAGATCTCGCCGCCGCCCGCCGCTGGACCACGGAGCACCTGCGCTGGGAAAAGTTCCTGGGTGAGCGGGACATGCTGCTCGAGCGGGTGCGCGCGGTTCCCTACGACCCGCAGCCGTGGGTCGATCTCGCCGTGAGATACCAGGAATTCGGGATGTGGACGGAGGCCCGCCGCGCGGCGGGCGAAGCGCTCAAGAAGACGCGGGATCCGGGCGCGCTTGCATTGATGCATTCTTTACTGGGGGGGAAGGAGAAACCATCCCCCTGATCGAACCCTCTTTTTAAGTACCGTTTAAGAAGACGGGAAGGAGGTGAGCAGGCGTGCAGCAAGAGGTCAGCAAGACGACCATGATCGCGGCAGTCGTTGTCGCGGTCCTGGTGCTGGGTGGTCTGGGTTGGTGGATCACGTTTGGGTCGAGCATGGCAACACCCCCGCCCCCGCGTACAAACCAGCCTCCGGGTGGGTACGAGGCTACCGCGAGTGGTCCGGCCGCCAAGATGCGAGGGATGAGCCCGGGCGTCACCCCAGGCGCCAACGGAGCGGCCGGCGGCTACAACGGCGTGCCGGGCCAGTGACGGCCTTCGGAAGGAGATGAAGAATGGAACGGGTTAAGAAACCGTTTAAGAAACGGGTCTCGGGCCCTTCGGGCTTTACCCTGATCGAGCTTCTCGTGGTCATCGCGATTATAGCCATCCTTGCGGCGATTCTCTTCCCCGTCTTCGCCCAGGCCCGAGAAGCCGCGCGGAAGGCGAGCTGTCAGAGCAACCTGAAGCAGCTCGGTGCCGCGATGCTGATGTACAGCTCCGACTACGACGAGAAGCTGCCTCACGCGGGCTGGAACAGCGGCGGCGACGTGGGTGGTCTCCTGATCCCGACTACAGCAAGCTGTATGGCAACCGGGGCCACGGTGGTTTGGAACGGGCAGATCGTGCCGTACGTCAAGAACCACGGCGTTTACAAGTGCCCCAGCGATCCGATCAACCGGGCGGTGAGCTACCTGTACAATCAAGAGCTCTCCTGGCGGGCGGGCGGTGGCGATCCGCGCGCCAATCCCACGAAGGTTCCGGCGATCCCCTCGCCGGCAGAGGCGTTCCTCCTGGTTGACGGGGGGATCCAGCCCACGGGACCCGGGATGTACGGACTGGCCGCCAACACCCCGCGAGACCAGTGGGTACGGATCGACATCCAGTGCGGCGACTACACCGAGCCGCGCTCCTGGGACCGCCTGGTCGATCGCCATCGCGCGGGCCGCACCCACGGCGGGGGCGCCAACTGGCTCTTCGCGGACGGCCACGTGAAGTGGGCCAAGCTGCAAACGCACCAGCTCGGGACGGGGGCCGGCGACTGTCGCACCGGCTTCAGCCAGCCGAACGGTCATCGGACCAGCAGCGTGCCGATCTACTGGGCCAGCAACGTCGATAAGCCGTGCGGCCCGGACAACGGCGTAACCGATCCGTGGCAGCTCTGGGAGGACTGGGAGGAGCCGTCGCCGAACCCGGCGCAGTAAGTCCCGGTCCAGGCCTCGAGCCTGAGCCAGAGAACGGCCGCGGGGAAGCAGCACTCCCCGCGGCCGTTCTCGTTCTCGGAGGTGGAGCCGCTCCGCCGCTATTCCGGCTCCTGAATAGTGAGGTACTGGTCCCCGGCTACGTTTCGCAGCCGGGTCCGCTTGCCGGAAGGCCAGTCGATCTCGACGCGGTCCGCTGCCGGGGCGCCTCCGAGCCCGACGAGGACGCGCGGATCGTTAGAGGAAAGCAGGCTCCCGGACGGCTGCGCTTCCAGGCGCTGCGTTCGACCGCCCGTCGTAACCCGAATGCGTGCGCCGATGCCGTCCCGGTTGCTCCGTGTCCCGCGCAGCCGGATCCCCAGCCAGTGGCCGGTCGACTCCAGGCAGTTCCGGAGCAGCAGCGGCTGTCCTTCCAGATCGATGACCAGCGCGTCCACGCGGCCATCGTCGTCGAAGTCGCCGAACGCCGCTCCGCGCCCCACGATCTCGCGGAGGCCCGGCAGAGCGGCAGCCGAGACATCGTGGAACTTACCCTGCTGGTTGCGCAGCAGCAGCAGCGGCTGACGATACCGCTCGACCGAGCGGAGCTGCTCGACGTTGTCCTCTACGTGTCCGTTCACCACCAGGAGGTCTCTCCAACCATCATGGTCGAAGTCGAGGAACCTCGCTCCGAAGCCGACCAGCGGGTGGGTGGGACCGCCTACTCCGGCGGAGTAGCTTTCTTCGCTAAAGACGCTGCCGTCGCTGCGGTAGAGGGCCGTCGCCTGGGCGCTGAAGGTGGTGACCAGCAGGTCGCTCCGGCCGTCGTTGTCGTAGTCGCCCCAATCGACTCCCATCCCCCCCTGGCGCCGGCCGTTCGCATCGTAGGCGGTGCCACTCTCGATGCCGATGTTCTTGAAACCGACGGCACCCCCGGCCGCGCCCTGATTGAGGAAGAGGTCCCCGGCAATCATGTCGTTCGCCAGGTACAGGTCGGGCCAGCCGTCGTCGTTGAAGTCCTGGAACATCGCGCCCCAGGTCCGGCCGTGGGCGGTGTGCAGTCCCGAGGCGCGAGTCGCCTCCCGGAAACGACCCCCGCCCAGGCCCCGGTAGAAGCGGCCGATCTCCGGCTGATACAACTCCGGCCCGCAGACGGCCGATACGTCGCCATGGCGGCAGTACCGCTGGTCACGCGCCGGATCGAAGCGGGCGAACGCGCCGATGTACAGGTCGAGCAGTCCGTCCCGATCGACGTCTCCGAACGCGATGCTCTGGCCCCAGGTGGGGAAAGTGACTCCGGAGGAGCGCGTGACGTTGACGAACCGCCCCTCCCGATTCTCGAGCATCGCCCCGCAGCGGTATCCGGAGAGGCAGAGATCCGGGTCTCCGTCGTTATCCCAGTCCGCCGCGCCCACGCCGATCCAGAACCCGGGGAGCGACAGCCCTGTCTCCGCGGTCACGTCGGTGAACCGGCCCCGGTCGTTTCGGAACAGCGCGGGGAGGCCCCGTCCGACCAGGAGTGCGTCGAGGTCGCCGTCGCTATCGTAGTCGAGCCAGGCGCAGCCGGAGCCGTTCGTCTCCAGAATGTCGCGCGGGCGCTCGGTCGGCTCGTTGGCGGAATACCGGATGCCGCGCTCCGCCGCCTCGTCCACGAAGACCCGCTCGCCGCCTTCCACTGCGCGCGCGGGGGTGGGCGCGGGCGCGGCGGTGCCGTGGGTGCGGCAGCCCCCGCCCCACAGCAGGGCTGCGGGGACGGAGAGCGCCGCCAGGACCCGGCCTTTAGTGGAAGTGAGACTCGATTTCACTGAGCAGCCTGGAGGCGTCGGTATCGGCAGGATTACGGCGGATCGCGGAGAGCACGGCCTTGTGCGCCGGCTCCCAGAGCTCCATGTCGCGGTAGAGGCGGGCGAGGGCGACCCAATGCTTCGCCTCGTCCGGTTGAAGCGCCACGCGGTCGTGCAGCTTGACGCGCTGCTGCTCGAAGCGGTCCCATTTCTGGAACTCGGCGTCCACCTGCTTCGCCTCCGCGCTGCGTCCGAGCGCGCGCAGGGAGCGGGCGAGCGCGTAGCGGGCGGAGTTCAAAGACGGGTCGGCGCGCAAGGCGAACCGGAATTGCTGCTCCGCTTCCAGGTGCTTTCCCTCGGACTGGAGCACGGTGCCGAGGCCGGTATAGGCGCGCCCGGAGGTTTCACCCAGGGAGGTGGCGCGCTCGAATGCCGCCCGCGCGCGCTCCCGTTGGGCCGCGCCCCCCAGGAGGAGCGCCTGCCCGAGCTGGGTGTGGGTGTTGGGGTCCTTCGGCGCGGCGGCGACCGCCGCTTCGGCGTGCCGCTCCGCCTCGGCGAGCTTGCCGAGCTGCATTGCGGCTTCCGAAGCGAGCACCAGCGCCGCCGCGCTCCCCGGGTCGAGCGCCGCGGCGTGCTCGAAGTCGGCCAGCGCCTTTCCGTAGTCTCGCTGCCGCAGGACGGCGTCTCCGCGCAGGAGCCAGGCCTGCACGTTCTTCGGGTCCGACTGGATCGCGGCGTCGGCCGCCTGGAACTGCCGGCGCCACGCCTCCTGACCCTGGTAGAGCATGGCGAGGCCGAGGTAGGCGTCGGTGCTGGCGGGATCGTCCTGGATCGCCTGCCGCAGGTGCAGCAGCGCCTCCTGGTCCCGCCCGATCGAGACGAGGAGCGATCCCAGCGTGGCGCGCGCGCGGCTGAACTTGGGATCGATCTTGAGCGCCTCTTCCAGGGCGGCGAAGCCCTGGTCCGCCTGTCCCAGCTCCAGCTTCTTTCGCGCCAGGTAGTACTGCACCAGCGGATCGTCTTTCCGCGCGGCTTCCTTCTCAAGCTGCTGCACCGACATCCGCGCGAGCTGCGGCTCCCGCGGCGTGGGGTTGAACCAGATGCGCTGGATGCCCAGGGCGACGAGGCACAGCGCCAGGCCGCCGGTCAGCAGCGACAGGCGTTTGCGTTGGGACGGGTTCAGTGCAGCAGGTCGCATAGACTTCAGCGAGACGGGGGCAGAGCGATGCAGTGAGGTTAACTTGGACACGCTGGCAGACAGTTCCCTCCGCCCCGCACTTCCACCGCAGGACGAAGCTCGGGTGCTACCGAACCTAGCTATTCAAAGGCGGAGGGATCGGCGAACCGGCCGATCCGGAGTCGTTCGCCGGAACCGCGATCGGAAATGAAGCTGCCAGTCGTTCTCCTCACTGCGGGAGCGCCGGTGTTGTCCGTCCTCCCCGACCGGCCGCCGGCGCGGCCCCTCCGCCGGACGGATCGACGCTTTGCCCACGCGTCACGACCACCGCGGTGGGCTGCCACCCCCGGCCCCGGCCCCGGCCCCGCGCGACCGCGGCTTGCCGCCGCGCGGACGGCGGCGGGAGGTCGGAGGAAGAGGGAACTGCTATGAGCGGGACAGTGCTGTCCGAATCGGAGCACCGCAGCGCGCCTCGGCGCGGCGGCCGGAAGCTGAAGCTGCTGTTGGCGGCGCTGGCGGTCCTCGCGGCGGCCGGGACCGGGACCTGGTACGTAGCGTTCCGGCTGCCGGCGGAGCGTGCCCGGGCGGCGTTCGAGACGGCGGCGCGCGGAGTGGAGCAGCAGCAGTCCGGCGACCTGGAGGCGGCCATCCGCTCGTTTCAAGCGGCCACCCGGCTCGATGCGGACAACTCACGCGCGTGGCTGCTGCTGGGCCAGGCGCATCGTGAGCGGGCGTCCGACTCCGCCGAGGGTCTGAAGGCGCTGGAGAGGGCGAGCGCGCTCGCCCCCACGGAGGCGCCGGTGGTCCGGGAATACGGCTTTGCGCTGCGGCAGACGGGCCGTTTCGAGAAAGCCCGGGACGTGCTGCGCCGCGTGGTGGCGCTCGATCCGACCGACGCCGCCGCCCGGGTGGAGCTCGCCCAGGCTCATCTGGGTCTCGACGGCTCACCGGAGAACCTGGAGGCGGCGATCAGCGAATTGAGAACGGGCCTGGACCTGGAGCCCGGCAACGCGCGAGCCCGCTACTTCCTGGCGCGGACTCTGTTCCAGCGCGAGCAGCTGCCGGAGGCGGAGCGAGAGTTCAAGCTCACGCTTTCGCTGCTTGCCGCCGGAGCCCGGCAGAGTCCCGGAATCATGGATGGCTTTCTGAACAACTCGGCGCGCTGGCTGAGCTTCGTCAAGAGCGCCCACCACTACCTGGGGCAGATCGCCTACCGCAGCCGGCGGGACGCCGAGGCGGCACGCTACCGCGCAGTGCACGAAGACATCAAGCGGTACCTCGAAGTGACGAGGGAGCCGTTTCGCATGCTGACGGTGGACGCGAACGATCCGGCCGCCAGGGCGGCGCTGAGTAAGATCTACGTGCGCTTTGGCTTCCCCAGGAGCGGTCCGGACGGCGCCGCCGCGGCCCGCCGGTGGATTCCCTCGGTGGCGGAGCCGAAGGGCGATGAGTAGGCTCCGCACCGGCTGGCTGCTGGCGTGGGCTCTGGCCGCCCTGGCGCTGGCGGGCTGCGAGTGGACGCGCGCCGCCGCCCCGAGCGCGGATCCGGGGTCCGCCCCGGAGCTCTCCGTGCCCTTTGAAGAGGTCTCGGCGGCGGCGGGAGTGGAGCTCGTGCAGGGCCATCCGGACCGCCTGCTCGACATCCGGGAGGTGACGGGCAGCGGCGCCGGCTTCCTCGACTTCGATGCGGACGGAGACCTCGACCTGGTCCTGCTGGCAACGGATCGCTGCGCGCTCTACCGGAACGAGGGGAGCGGTCGCTTTCAGGACGTTAGCGCGACCGCGGGACTCCCGCAGAAGGGGCAGTGGACCGCCTGCGCTGCCGGGGACTACGACGCCGACGGGTTTCCGGACCTGTTCCTGAACGGCTTCGATTGCGTGGCGCTTCTGCACAATGAAGGGGGGAAGCGGTTCCGAGACGTCACCGCCGCGGCCGGGTTGACGATCCCCAGCCTTCCGGAGCCCCACTTCGGCGTTAGCGCCGGCTGGGCCGATTACGATCGTGACGGGCAGCTGGACCTGTACGTGGGACGTTACGTCCGCTTCGGACCCAAGTCGCCGCGGTTCTGCCCCTCGCGGACGGGGGGGCTCGTAACCTGTGGCCCCGCGTACTACCAGCCGCAAATCGGCGCGCTCTACCGCAACGTGGGGGGCGGCCGGTTCGAGGAAGTCACCGAGTCCACCGGAGCGCATCGCGTAGACGGAAAGACGTGGGGCGTGCGGTGGCTCGACTTCGACGACGACGGGTGGGACGATCTGTACCTGGCGAACGACGAAGTGGCGGGCAACCTGCTCCGGAACGTGGCTGGCAAGCGCTTCGAGGACGTGGCGGTTGCAGCCGGGGCCGCTTACGATCGGGACGGCCGCGTACATGGTGGGATGGGGGTCGACTCCGGCGACTTCGACGGGGACGGACGGCTCGACCTGATCGTCACCACGTTCGTGCGGGAGTCGTATAGCCTCTATCGCAACCTGGACGGGCGTACTTTCACCGACGTTGCCCCCGTTACCGACCTCGCCCAGCCGACGCATGCGCCGTCGGGCTGGGGGACCAAGCTGTTCGACTACGACAACGACGGTCGGCTCGACGTGATGTTCGTCAACGGCCACGCCACCGATACCGACACCAATCCGCAGGTCCGCGCCGACCTCGAGCAGTCGATGCAGCTCTTCCGCAACGAAGGGAAGCGGTTCCAGAGTGTTCCCCTGGGAGCCCTGGCGAAGCCGATCGTGGGGCGCGGCGCGGCATTCGGGGACTACGATAACGACGGCTTCTGCGACGTGGCCGTCATCGACATGGAAGGCCGCGCGCTCCTCCTCCGGAACCGCGGCGCCTCCGCCCCGGGCGGGGCCCACTGGATCGGCTTCCGGCTGGAGGGCGGAAACGGGAACCGGGACGCCCTGGGCGCGCGGGTCACGCTGCAGGCGGGCGGACGGAGCCAGGTGGCGGAGGTCCGCACCTGCGGGAGCGTCTTCTCCACGCACGACCCGCGGGTCCGGTTCGGCCTCGGCCCCTCCGCGGAGGTGCAGGAAGTGTCGGTGCGGTGGCCGGACGGAAAGCTGGAGCGCTTCACCGGGCTCGCGGCGGATCGGTATCACACGCTGACGCAGGGAAGGGGCGCGGCGGCGAAGCCGTGAACTTGCTCTGCGGAGCGGTGCGTGAAGCCGGACCGCTCCGCGGCCCGCGCGACCGGCGCGGCCGCGGCCCCGGAAGCGGTCGCCCCTGATGAACCTCTGGACCCTCGTCCTGCTCTGCTGCGTCCTTCTCTCGGCTGCCGGCGTCGCCGGCCCGGCCGACGCGCGCGACGGCGACGGTGCGATCCGCCCCGTCGCGCTGACCTGCGAGTACGCGGTGAACCCGCTCGGAGTCGACTCTCCCGCGCCCGCGCTCGGCTGGCAGCTCCGCGCGGCCGACCCGAAGGCGCGCGGCCTGTCGCAGTCCGCCTACCAGGTCCAGGTCGCCACCTCCCCCGCGCAGCTCCGCGCCGGCAAAGCCGACGTGTGGGACAGCGGCCGGGTGGAGTCCGCGGAGAGCGTGCAGGTGCCGTACGGCGGCCGGCCGCTCCGCTCCGGCGAGCGGGTCTACTGGCGGGTGCGGGCCTGGGACACGGCGGGAGCGCCTTCGCCCTGGAGCGAAGCGGCCTGGTGGGAGATGGGGCTGCTGCGGCCGGAAGACTGGTCCGCCCGCTGGATCGTCCGCGCGAACGACACCCCGCCGGCCGATCCGTATGGTGACGATCCGGCGCCGCTGCTGCGGCGGGAGTTTACGCTCAAGGCGAAACCGGCCCGCGCCCGCGTCTACGTGAGCGGCCTCGGCTACTATGAGCTGCGGCTGAACGGGGAGCGGGTGGGCGACCGCGTCCTCGACCCGGCGTGGACCACCTACTCGGAGCGGGTCTTCTACTCCGTCTACGACGTGACCGACCGGCTGCAGCGCGGCCGGAACGCGCTGGGCGCCATGCTCGGGGGCGGCTGGTACGACCCGCTCCCGCTGCCGCTCTTCAACCGCTTCAACCCGCGCGACGTGCTGCCGGTCGGCCCCATGCGCCTGGTCCTGCAGCTCGAGGTGGAGTACCCGGACGGCAGCCGCGAGCGGGTGGTGACCGACGACTCCTGGAAGGCGGCGGAAGGCCCCGTGGTCCGGAACAGCGTCTACCTGGGCGAGCACTACGACGCCCGCCGGGAGCAGCGGGGCTGGGACCGTCCCGGCTTCGACGACTCGGCGTGGGGCCCGGTCGCCCTCGCTTCCGGAGAGCTCGGCCCGCTGCAGGCGCAGCCTCTCGAGCCAATCCGGTTGGCGCGGACGGTCGAGACCGTCGCCCTCTCCGAGCCGCAGCCGGGCGTCTACATCTTCGACCTGGGCCAGAACCTGGCGGGCTGGGCGACCCTGCGCGTGAAGGGCCCCGCCGGGACGCAGGTGCGGATGCGCTACGGGGAGCTGCTGCATAAGGACGGCACGCTGAACCCGATGACCTCCGTCACCGGCCAGCTCAAGCAGGGCCGCCCCTTCCCCAACTCGGAGCGCCCGCCGATCGCCTGGCAGGAAGACCGCTACGTGCTGCGGGGCGGCGGGATGGAGGAGTACACGCCGCGCTTCACCTTCCACGGCTTCCGCTACGTGGAGGTGACCGGCTATCCCGGCAAGCCGGAGCGGAGCGCCGTGCGCGGCCACCTGCTCCACTCCGCCGTGGCGAGCGCCGGCGACTTCTCCTGCTCCAGCGAGCTGTTCAACCGGATCCAGGAGATGGTCCGCTGGACGCAGCTCAGCAACATGTTCAGCGTCCAGTCCGACTGCCCCCACCGGGAGAAGCTCGGCTACGGCGGGGATATCGTCGCCGCCAGCGAGATGGGGATGCTGAACTTCGACATGGCGCGCTTCTACGCCAAGACGGTGCTCGACTTCGCCGACGCACAGCGCCCGAACGGCGGCTTTACGGAGACGGCGCCCTACCTCGGCATCGCGGACGAGGGGCTCGGCGGCGGCGCGGGACCGGTCGGCTGGGGCACGGCGCACCCGCTGCTCCTGGCGCAGCTTCACCAGTACTACGGTAACCGCCGCCTGCTGGCGGAGCAGTACGACCGGGCCGCGGCCTGGATGAAGCTGCTCCAGGAGCGGGCGGTCAACGGCATTCTGGACAACGGCATCAGCGACCACGAGAGCCTGGTCCCCAAGCCGCGCGCCCTCACCGGCACCGCCTTCTACTACTACAACGCGCGGCTGCTGGAGCGGATGGCGCGCGTGCTGGGCAAAGAGGCGGACGCGCAGCGCTACGCCTCCCTGGCGGGGGAGATCGCGGAGGCGTTCAACCGGCGCTTCCGCCGCCCGGTGCGCGGCCTTTACGACTCCGGCACCCAGGCGTGCCAGGCCTTCGCCCTCTACATGGACCTGGTCCCGCCGGAAGACCGGGAGCTGGCACTTCAGCACCTGGTGAGCGACGTGATGACGGTGCGGGGCGGGCACCTCTCCACCGGGATCTTCGGGACGAAATACCTGCTCCTCTCCCTGAGCGACCTGGGCCGCGCGGACGTGGCCTACACGATCGCCGGGCAGCGGACCTTCCCCGGCTGGGGCCACATGCTGGAGAACGGCGCCACCACGCTCTGGGAGCACTGGGAGCTCAGCGACAACACCTTCTCCCACAACCACCCGATGTTCGGAACGGTGAGCGAGTGGTTCTTCAAAGCGGTCGCCGGCATCCAGCCGCATCCGGACGCCGTCGGCTTCGACCGCGTGGTGATCCGGCCTCAGCCGGGCGGCGGCCTCACCTGGGCGAGGGGAGAGTACCGGTCGGTCCGCGGCCTCGTCTCCTCGCGTTGGAAACGGGAGGGGGACCGCGTGAGCCTGGAGGTGGAGGTGCCGGTCAACGCCTCGGCCCTGGTCTACGTGCCGGCCCGCCGCGGGGAAGAAGTGCTGGAGGGCGGCCGCCCCGCGGCGGAGGCGCCCGGCGTGCGGCTCCTCCGGTGGGAGGGGAGCGCGGCGGTGTACGAAGTCGGCTCCGGGCGCTACCGGTTCTCCTCGCGTGGTATTCTTTAAGAGCCTCTCAGAGGCGCGCTCGCCGCGCCCGCAGCCGAATACGCAACCGAGTAGTGACGATGTCAGAAGAAAACGAGAACCCAGCCGAACAGCCGGGGCAGGAGCTCCGCGAGCATCTCTTCGAGGCGGACCTGGTCCAGCTTCCGCCGCCGGACAGCGACCTGGATGGGTTCCTGCCGAACTGGTTCGAGGGGAGTCTCCCCGCCCTGGTCTATCCCCCGCTCGCCGAGCGGAACCTGGCGGACGGGGACACGGTGGACCTGCAGATCACGCCGTACCACCTCTACTACGGGGCGCTGCGAGAGCTGGCGGAGACCGCGGAGGCGGAGCGCGGCGACACGCTGCGCCGCCTGATCGGCGAGTGGAACCCGCAGGCCGCCTACGAGGTGTGCGAGATCGCGCGGCTCTACGTAGAGCACGATCCGGAGACCGCGCTGCTCCACTACGAGCTGGCGCTGGAGCTGGAGCCGGAGCTGTACGAGGCGACGCAGGACGCCGGCATGTGCCAGTACGCGCTCTCGACGGTCGAAGAAGAGGACCCGGAAGAGCGGCGGGACGCCGCGGAAGAGCTGTTCCGGCGGGCGATCGAGCTGCGGCCGCAGTCCGGCCTCTCCTGGTGGAGCCTGGCCCGGCTGCTGAACGACCGGGGCGATGCTGCCGGCGCCCGGGGCGTGCTGGAGCAGTTCCTGCGGGAGCAGCCGGAGGGCGAGCACCGGGAAATGATCGAGCAGGCGCTGGGGGCCGGCTTCGAAGGGGAGCAGCCTTCCGACGAGCAACTGCTCTTCCAGCAGGCGCAGGCGCTGGCGTTCGGAGAGAACCCCGCGGAGGCGGTGGAGATGCTCACCCCGCTGGCGGAAGCCTATCCGGACAGCCCGCAAATCTGGTTCGTGCTGGGCGGCGCGCACCGCCGCGCGGGCGACTACGCGGAGGCGGAGCGCTGCCTGCGCCGCGCCTCCCGCCTGGCGCCGGCGGAGCCGTTCATCTGGTGGGAGCTGGCCAGCGCCTACGCGGAGACGGAGCAGTGGCGCGCGGCGGAAGACGCCAGCCGCCGGGGCCTGGAGTTCGACCCGGAAAACCCCGGCTTCCTGGTGGTGCTGGGCCGGGCGCTCCTGGGCCAGGGCGACCGCGAGGCAGCGGAGGACGCCATCTACCGCGCGCAGGAGCTGATCCCGGACGATCCGGAGGTCCAGGCCGCCGTCCAGGCCCTGGAGAGCTCCCGGTAGGGGTCGGCCCCCCGGCCAAGCGACTCTTGCGAACAGGCCCTCGACCCCGCCCCTCGGAGGTCGAGGGCCTGTTCGGCTAAGGTTTGGCCTCCCGGCCCCGCCCGGTACGTCAGACCAGGACCTGGGCGGGATCCGGGCCGCCGATGATGTCGCAACTCCCTCTCTTCAGCACGGAGCCGGCGCTGCCGGACGGCTTCCGATACCGGCCCGACCTTGTCTCCGCCGAGGAGGAGCGGCTGCTGGTAGAGCACCTGCGGGAGCTCCCGTTCCAGGAGTTCCAGTTCCAGGGCTACGTGGGGAAGCGGCGGGTGGTCTCCTACGGCTGGCGCTACGACTTCAACCAGCGGGAGCTGCAGCCGGCGGAGCCGCTGCCGCCGTTCCTGCTTTCGGTGCGCGCTGCCGCCGCGGGCTGGGCGGAGATCGACCCTGCCCGGCTGGAGCACGTGCTGATCACGGAGTACGCGCCCGGAGCCGGCATCGGCTGGCACCGGGACAAGCGGGAATTCGGAGAGGTGATCGGCGTCTTGCTCCTCTCCCCCGCCCTCTTCCGCCTGCGGCGCCAGACCGGCCACACCTGGGAGCGCGCTTCGCTCCGGCTGGAGCCCCGCTCCGCCTACCTGCTGCGCGGGCCGGCGCGCACCGAGTGGGAGCACAGCATCCCCGAAGCGGAGACGCTGCGATACTCGCTCACGTTCCGCACACTGCGGTAACGATCGCGGGAGTCTCGCCACTCGCTGAATCCCGAGGGTGCGGTTATCATGGGGTGGATCGATCTCGCTGCTCCTGTTTCGCTCGCGACCCTATGACAGAGCTCCTCGCCACCACCCATTCTCACCCGATCCTCGACGCGCTGCTCCTCGCGCAGGGGGAGGCGCTCGACCGCGCGCTGGAGGCCGCGTCGCCGGCGGTGGCGGCCCAGGCGGTCCGGGCCGCGCCGTCGCTGGAGCGCAAGACGCAGTTGCTCTGGGCGATGGATGACCGCCAGCGGCGCGAGGTGCTGGAGCTGGTGCCGGCGGCGCTGGTGGGGGCGCTCGTTCAGAACCTGGAGGAGGACAACCGGTACCTGCTGGGCGACCTCTCCCGGGAGCAGTTTCAGGCCCTCCTCTCGCTCTGCAGTCCGGAGCGGCAGTACTACTGGCTCGTCACCGCGCTCTCCTTCACGGACGCCCGCGCCAACGCGCTGCCGCTGCTGCTGCCGTCCCGGCTGGTGGCGGAGATCCTGCTCACGCGTCCGGAGTTCGAAGACCACGTCCGCGCGCTGGGCGACTACCCGCTCGAAGAGCAGCGGATCCCCCCGGAGATGCTGACCGACCCGGCGCAGGCGCTGGTCGACTTCTTCGGGGCGGACAACCTGCTGCGCCAGTTCCCGATCCGCGACGAGCGGCTGGCAGGGGTGATCGGCAACATCCTCCACTGGGACGCCGACCGGTACGTTGACATCCTCCGCGAGGCGCTGCGGCAGAGCGACTACGCGGAGAACCACCCCCTGGAGTGGGAGACGCTGACCGAGGCCCCGGTGCTGCTGGATCGGATCGAGCCGGTCGGCCCCGAAGCGGAGGGGGAGACGGCGTTCTCCGCCCTGGAGGAGATTCCGCTGGAGGACAGCGCCGTCGCCGTGGAAGGCCCGGCGCTCGATCTGGTGCCGATCGCCGCCGCCCCGCTCGCCCGGCTCACCGGGTCGCTCCCCGCGGTGCAGCAGCGGCGCGTGCGGGACGAGCTGCAGTACCTCTATATCCGGCAGGCCGTGGCGGAGGGCGGCTCGTTCTTGCGGGAGGACTTGCAGCGGGTCGCGCGGAGTGTGGAGGCGTACCTGCTGCTGGGACTCGAGGGAGAATCCGGCGGGGAAGAGGCGCGGCAGCCGGAGCTTTTGGCGAAGCGCCCGCTCCACAAGCTGGCAATGAGCGGCGCGCGGCTGGTGGAGCGCCTGCGGCAGGTGGCGCTGCGCGTGGCGCCGCTGGAGCGGGTGCTCGACGCGGAGCAGCGCGCGGTGATCCGCAGCCTCTCGCACCCGCGACTGACGGTCGACTCGACCGGCGAGCCCCGCCTGCAGCTGCTGCCGGTCGGGAGCCTGCCGGAGCTGGCCGACCTGGAGACCGCGACGCGACTGCTGCACGAGGTCGGCGCCTGGACCGCTTTCGCGCGGGGGCTGGGACTCGACGCCACCGAGCGGGCGCTGAAAGAAGCGGGGTCGCTGACGCGTCTACTGGAGCAGGTCGCGCTGGCGGGGGTGCTCTACTCCCGGCTGGAGGCGGGGCTGCCGGAGCCGGAGGACCGCGCCCGCTTCGAGCGGACCTACGTGGCCGGCGGGGGCCGCCGCCTCCCCGCGGCGCGGCTGGGCCTGCGGCGGACCGCCACCGCCTGGGCGCGGAACCGCGGCATCGATCCGGAGCTGGTGACGCCGCTCCTCGACGCCGCGCTCGACCGCCTCTCGGAATCGTAGCCTCGGGGAAAACCAGCGTGTCTCGCCCCACCACCACGTCTCGACTGCTCTCCCGGCGACAGCTCGGCGCCGCCGCGCTGGCGGCGGCCGGCCTGGCGGGCTGCAGACCCCGCGGAGGTGGGGCGGAGGTGGTGGTCTACACGTCGCTCGACGAGCCGTACGCCCGTCCGGTGCTGGAGGCGTTCACCCGCGAGACCGGGGTCCGCGCGGTGCCGGTGTTCGACACCGAGGCGACGAAGTCGCGCGGGCTGGCGCAGAAGCTGCTGGAGGAGCGGGACAACCCGCGCGGGGACGTCTTCTGGAGCTCCGAAGTGCTGCAGATGCTCCGGCTGAAGGAAGCGGGCGTGCTTGCGCCGTACCGCTCCCCCTCGGCGGAAGAGATTCCGGAGCAGTTCCGGGATCCGGACGGGCACTGGACCGGCTTCGCGGGCCGGTTCCGGGTGCTGGTCTACTACCGGCCGCGCGTCTCCGAGCCGCCGCAGTCGCTGCTCGACCTGACCGACCCCCGCTGGCGCGGCGAGGTGGCGATGGCGAATCCGGCCTTCGGCACCACCACCACGGAAGCGGTGGCGCTCTTTCAGATACTGGGCCCGGAGCGTGCGAAGGACTACTTCCGCGCCCGCGCCGCGAACGAGACGCGGATCGTGGACGGCAACAGCGTGGCGGCGGAGCGCACGGCCCGCGGCGACGTGCTGATCGGCCAGACCGATACGGATGACGCCTACATCCGCATGGACGAGAGTGAGACGCTGGGGCTCGTCTTCCCGGACCAGAACGGCTTCGGGGCACTGATGATCCCGAACACCGCCGGTCTCATCGCGGGTGCGCCGCACGCGGAGCAGGGGCGGGCGTTCCTCGACTACCTGCTGCGGCCGGAGACCGAGCTGCTGCTGGCGGGGCTCCCCTCCAGGCAGCTTCCGCTGCACCCGGGCCTGGAGGCGCGCCTTCCCGAGGCGGTGCGCCCGCTGGCCGACGTGAAGACGATGGACCTGAGCTATCCCCGGCTGCTGGAAGACTTCCAGGCGGCCGACCGGTTCCTCCGCGAGACGTTCGGATCGTGAAACAGTCCGCCCGGTCGCGCCTGCGCCGCGCGCCGCGGCGGAGCTCCCCCCTCGCGCTGCTGGCGGTGGCTGCCGCCCTGGTGGTGGTCGGTCCGCCGCTGCTCTGGCTCGCGGCGGCCGCGCTGCGCGCTCCCGCGGAGGCGGGGCCTCCGCTGCTCGACCCGCTGGCGCGCGGACTCCTCACCCGCAGTCTTACCGTGGCGGGGCTCGCCGCCCTGCTCGCGCTGCTCCTGGGCGCCCCGCTCGGCTGGGCGCTGGCTCGCCTGCGCCTGCCGGGGCGGCGCCTGCTGACCGTCGGGTGCCTGGCGCCGCTGCTCCTGCCGCCCTACGCCGCCGCGCACGCCTGGAGCCAGCTCCTGGCGCGGGAGGGGCCGGTGAACCGGGCGCTGCTGGGCGGGGGCTGGATCGAGACGCCGATCGCGCCCGACCGGCACGCGTGGGTCGCCGCCGCCGTCCTCGCCTTCACGTACTGGCCGATCGCGGCGTGGCTGGTGCGGTTCGCCGCCCGCGCCGTGCCGCGGAACCTGGAGGATGCCGCCCGCATGGAGCTGCCGACGGAGCGGGCGCTCCTCCTCGCGGGGTGGCCCGCCGTGAGCCGCGCCGTCGGCACCGCCGCGCTGCTGCTCTTCCTGCTCTCCCTGGCCGACTTCGGCGTCACCAACTCCCTGGGACTGCCGACCTACCCCGTGGAGATCGTCCGCACGTTCCAGTCCCAGCCGGTCGGGGTGGTGATGCGCCTGGCCCTCCCGCTGCTCGTCCTGGTCGTCCCGCTCGTGGCGCTGCAGAGCCGCCTGCTCGAGGGAACGCCGCTGGCACCCGCGGGCGAATCCGGAGAGCCGCTGCGGGCGAGCCTCCTCGTGCGCGCAGGGCTGGCTGGCTGGGGGGCGGCGGCGATCGGGCTCTCCGTGCTGGTGCCGCTGGGGGTGCTGGCGGCCGAGTCGCTGCCGCTTCACACCTACGTCGAAGTGTGGGGCGAGAGCGCGGACCACTTCGTCAACACGCTCCTCTCCGCCGGAGGCGGGGCGCTGCTGGCCGGAGCCCTGGCCGTCGGCTACGTCTGGGCGGTGCGCGGCCGGCGGGTGCGGGGGCTCGATCTGCTCCTGACGCTGCCCTACGCGCTGCCCGGATCGCTGGTCGGCATCGCGCTGATCCAGCTCCTCAACCGCCCCGGCCCGGCCGAGCTGCTCTATTCCTCCCTCGGCGGCCTGGTGTGGCTCTACGCCATCCTCTTCCTGCCGTTCCCGTACAAGACGGTTCAGCTCGCCTGGGGGCACGTGGACCGGGAGCTGCTGGAGGACGCTCTTCTCCAGGGGGCGAGCCCGTGGCAGCAGTTCCGGGCCGCGGCTTGGCCGGCGCTGCGCCCGTTCGCGACCGCGGGCGGGGTGATCGCCGCCCTGCTCTCCGCCCGCGAGATCGACGGCACGGCGCTCCTGCGGATCCCCGGCGGCGACACCATCGCCTTCCGGATCTACGACTACCTCCACTTCGCACCCGGTCCTAAGCTCGGGGCGCTCTGCGTGCTCCTGGTGCTCCTGAGCGGCGCGGTAGCCGGCCTGGCGCTGCGCTGGGGTGGCCGCGCGAGCGAGTAGCCGCTGCGGGGACGACCCCTGGACTGCGCGACGTACCGCGAAAAAGAAGTGACCAAACCCGCTGGTTTCTGCGTCTACCTGGTTAAGGGGTTGTGAAAACGTTGCGCGTCGTCTATACTCTGGTAGGAGTTGATGACATGGAAGCCGGCTCGATGCTAATTGCCCTCGTGGGGGCAGGGTTCATGACCTTCGTGGGGTATTACATCGCCCGCGGCGATTAAGGCGCCGGCTGCCCTGGCGGCCTGCCGATAGATTTTGCGCGCCACGCCCTTTGGGGTGTGGCGTTGCTGCGTACCGGCCCCCTTTCCCGCTCACCGGCCGCGGCTGGGCCACGGGAGCGGACCTCCGGTTTCCACCCAGGTCTTCAGCGACGACAGGATCACGTCCCACGAGGCTTCCAGGGCGTTGTAGGCGCTGCTGGCCGGGTGGAAGCGGGAGTGGGTCAGCTCCAGGCAGCACATCCGGTCGCCGCAGCGGACCAGCTCCAGCTCCACCCGGCTGGGCGGGTCCGGCTCCAGGAGCGCGTTCTCCGCCGCGGCGTACGCGAAGCTGTGCACCAGCCGCCGCCCCGGCACCAGCTCCTGAACCGTCCCCTCGACGACCGGCGTACCGCCCAGCTTGCTGACGTACTGCACCGGGTCTCCTACCGCCTGGAGCGGCAGGAGCAGCGGCGCCAGATGATAGCGCTCCGTCAACTCCGGCTCCACCAGCCAGGGCCAGAGCTCCTCCGCCGGCACCCCCACGTAGAGCCGGCGGCGAACCGATCCGGTGAGGGTGACCGACTGGGGCTTCTGCTGCTCGTCGTGCTGCGTCATGCTTCTGGCTCCCATTCTCCCGCGGGAGAGGCGAATTCGGTATTCCGTATCGCGCAGCGGAGCGCCTCCCCGCCCGGCACGACGTGACGAAAGCCGGCAGCCGCACTGCGCTACGCAATACGAGATACTCGCTGCGTCGATCTCCTCAAACAATCCGTCACATGCCGTTTAGAGTTTGCCCTCCCGCGGTAAATCGGCGGCGGAGTAAGCCGCAAGATCGTCGCAGACGGTTGTTCTCCACGGCTCGAGCTGAGAGGGGCTCCTCCCTGGAGCAGCGAGCCGGCGGACGGCGCTCCCCCAACCGTGTGATCCATCCGGAGGTAGATCAGATGAAGTTCCACGCTTTCACGCTGGCATTCGCCGGCGTTCTGGTGGCCGGCGCCGCGTCTGCGGGCGAGCGGGTCCAGTCCGAAGTCCAGGCCGATCGCGTGACGGTCGAGCGCAGCATGGACCGGGACGGCACCAGCCGGTACAGCTACTACGAGCGGACCTTCTTCGTCGAGCCGCTCTACACCGATCTCCCCAGCGTTGAGGAAGTGGCGCGCAAGGTCTCGGACATCGTGGCGAAGCAGCGCACCGAGATCGCGATGCTGAGCTCCGTGCAGCCCGCCGCGCGCACCGCCGGCTTCAATAACGTGGCGACGGTCTACGACTACATGATCCAGGACCACGACCGCCTGGCCGACTTCGGCAGCGAGTGGCTCAGCGAGCGCGGCTTCTCCGTGCCGGCGACCACCGCAGAGCCGGCCGCGTTCGAAGGCTCGCCGGAGGCGAGCGTGGAGGAGCAGATCCAGATGCACCAGCGCGCCTTTAACGAGGCGCTGGAGATGCGCCGCAACGAGCGGAGCTCCACCGTGCGCGGCATGCTCCTCTGGGCGGCGGCGGGCGCGATGCAGCACATCAGCCTGCTGCAGACGCTGGACCGTGACATCGAGATGGGCCGCCGGTCGATCTCGGCTCGCCTGAACTCGATGATGGACGGCAACTTCGTGGCGAGCAACACCAACTGGCTCGACCAGATCATCGCCGAGGACCGCGCCTACTTCGAATCGATCCAGCGGACCACGGTCACCACGACGACCACCCCGCCGACCACGGCTGCCGAAACCACGGTGCCGCAGATCGTGCAGGTGATCGAGGTGGAGCGGCCGGTGGAGCGGATCGTAGAGAAGCCGGTCATCGTAGAGCGCGTCGTGGAGCGCGTCGTGGAGCGTCCGGTCTACGTGGAGCGGCCGGTCGTCCGCAGCCGCGTGGCCGGCCAGCGCCAGACCACCCCGCGCCGCCGCCCCGCCAAGTAAGCGAGTCGGGCGGTACCCGCACGGGGATCCGTGCCGCGACGGGGAGTGGAGCAGCCCTCCACTCCCCGTTCGCGCGTCTATACCGGGCAGGTGCGAGCGCCCTACGCGCGGCCGCCGGGGCGGCCCGGACCACCGCCGGGGCGACCACCGGGGCGATTACCGGGACCCCCGAAGCCGCCGAAGCTCGGCTGCGGCAGGGTGATCTTCTTGCCCTGCATCTGCTGGAACTGCTTCTTCTGCGCCGCGGTGAGCACGCCGTTCAGCTTGGCGTCGGTGCTCTGGCGAAGCTGCTGCATCTTCTGGAACGCCTGCGGGTTGGGGCCGCCGCCCGGGCCGCCGGGACCGCCGCCGCTGCCGCCGCTGAACGCCGCGCGCATCCCGTCGCGCTCCGCCTGCAGCGCCGCGTCGACCTGCTTCTTCTGGGCCGCGGTCAGCTTCAGCGCGCTCGCCACCTCGGCGCGGTTGAGGGCGCGCGCGCCGGCCTGCTGCAGCTCGATCTGCTTCAGGCGCTTCATCTGCTGCGCGTTGAGGATGGCGGAGAGCTCCTTCTCCTGCTCCTTGCGCATCTGCGCCATCCGCTGCTCCCGCTGGGCCGGCGTCATGTTGCGGAAGCCGCCACCCCCGCCGGGACCGCCTCCCGGGCCACCCGGGCGCCCACCGCCGGGACCGCCGGGACCACCGGGTCCACCGGGCCGGCCGCCGGGGCCGCGCAGCGCCTGGATCTTGGAGATCTGCGCCTGGCTGAGCTTCAGCTCTTTCTGCACCTCCGGGGTCTGGGCCAGCTGGCGCAGCCCGCCGAAGCCGAAGCCCCGGAAGCCCCCTCCGCCTGGACGTCCGCCGGGACCGCCGGGACCGCCGGGACCGCGGCCGGGGCCGCCGGGACGCTGCGCGAGCGCAGCGGTAGAAGTAGTGGCCAGCAGCGCGGCCACACTAACGACGAGCAGCTTTCGACACTTCATGGGATCTCTCCGGAACGGTCGCGTTCGACCGGGCACCATTGCCCGGTCCTGGAACGAGGACGATGGCTCCGCTGGCGGGGTGCCTGCGGAGCGTGGAGCCGGGCCAGCGAAAGAAAAGCGCTGCGTGCCGGCACGTGCTCGTGGAGCAGGCCGGCACTAGTTAGAACGGTCTCTCCCCAGACAGAGTTCGGAAGTCGGGGGGCGCAACACCTCCGCAGTATTACCGTCCGCGGCCGGCGCCTGTGCCGCCGGCTCCGGTGCGGCCGGTGCCGATGCGCGCAGCGTTCCCGCCGGACCTGCCGGTGTTCCCCTGCGCTTCGCCGAAGGCCGGCGCGCCGGAGTTGCCCGAGTTACCCGTCCGCCGCATCGTCTGCGGGTTGCTGATCGGCTGCGGTGCGGTGCTCGCGTCGGAGGCGCCGGGGGCCCGGGCGCCGGTGCGCCGCGCCGTCTGCGGGTTGGAGCTGGCCACGGGCGAGCCGCTGGACGAGAAGGCGCTGGTGCTGCCGCCGGAGCTCGCGCTGCGGCCGCCGCCGAATCCTCCGCCGCCCTGGCTGCGCCCGCCCATCGCGGCGCCGCCCCGGTTGGCCGAGGCCGCGAAGCCGCCGCCCCCGTTTCCGAACGCTCCGCCTCCGCCCGCGCTGCCGGCGGAGCTGCGGTTCCGGCCACCGCTGCTGCGAGAGGCGCGGTTCCCCGCGCTACTGCGGGGGGTGCTTGCCGAGCGCCGCGAGGCGCCGCCGTTTCCACCGGAGCCCGAGAAGCCGGCGCGACCCCCGAAGCCGCCCGCGCCGCCGCGCGTGCCGCGGCCGCCGAAGCCGCCGCCGGGCCGCTGCGCCATCCGTGCATCGTCCGCTCCGCCCGGGCCGCCGAATGGCGCGAAGGCTCCGGCGCCATCCCCCGAGCCGCCGCTTGCCGAGACCCCGCCGCCTGCACCCCCCGCGCTGGCCGAAGCGAGGAGGAGCGGCTGTTCGCCGACGCGCAGCACGAACTCCTCGCCGCCGCGGGAGAGGGTCGCCGTCTCGTCATCTACCTCGACCAGCGTCACCCCGAAGGCGCGCTCGCCCACGTGGATCGATTCCCGCCGCCGGCTGGGAACGTCCACCAGCATCACCTGGTCGCCGCTGTTGGAGCGCATCACGCCGGCCAGCGCGACGTTCTGGCGGGTATCCGGCGGGGTCGGGGCAGGCCGGGAGGCGGGCGAGGGCAGTGCCGGGACCGCGGCGAGCGCCGGTCTCTCCGCCTGCGCCGGAGCTGCGGGCCGGGGAGCCGCCGGCTGCGCCGGAGGCGGCGCGGGCGCGGCCGGGCGCGTTTTTGCCGGGACCGGCGGCGCGGCATCGAACGGCACGTAGCCGCTCGCCCTCGGCGTCTCCCACGAGAAGGCGTCGCCGGACGGGGCGGGCCGGCTCTGCAGCCGCTCTGCGAGCGCTCGCAGCGACTGGACGTCGCCGCCCGCCGTCTCCGGGGCCGAGCCGGCAATCATCATGGCCCAGCCGCCTCCGGCGACCAGAACCACCGCGGCGGCGGCCAGAACCAGCGTGGACGAGCGGTGCCGCATCTCTACCTCCGTACTTCAGAACTGCGATACAGCCCCTCAGACGAGCAGGAGGTGAAGATTTTGTAAACGTTCCAACCGGGATTGCGGCGAGATTGTTGACCCGCTCGGATCCCTTCTGCCTGGAGCTCAGCGTCCGCGGCGGCTGCCGGGGGCGGGGTAGCGCTTCGACGCATCGTCCAGCACCAGGACCCAGTCGATCTGCTCCCCCGCGTCCGGCGGGGTGAACCGGTGGGTGCCGGTGTTGGGGAGCTCGCCGATCGCGGTGGCGCGGCCGGTGCGGGGATTGAACCACCACGCCTTGACCTTGTTGCCGTGGATCTTGTCCATCTGCACGGAGAACGGCCGCCCGATCGGCGCATAGACCATCGCGTAGGTGCCCGCCTCGTCCCGCGTGGCGACATACCGCCGCGTGCCCGCGCCGGGGACGGAGGTCGGGACGGCGTCGGTCACGACGATCGAGTCGTCTGGCACGCGCGTCAGGAACGGCCGGCTCTCGATCAGCCAGCGCCCGTACTGCATCTGCGCGGCGCCGGGCTGGTCGATCGCCTCGTGCCACGGCAGCAGCGGATTGTTGATCGGGGCGCGGCCGGGCTGCCACATCTGCCACACCGAGTGGTGCCCGTAGGTATGCCCGAACGCGCCCGTGAAGAGGTCCCAGTAGAGCGGCCGGCGCACGTCGGCGGAGATCGAGTGGCCCAGGATCTTCGCATTGAAGGAGACCGGGTGGTCCTCGTAGACCGGCTCGCCATCCAGCACCGGCTTTACCGGGGTGCGGTCGTAGTCGGCCTTCGTGGCGTCGTAGCGGCCGGTGAACTCCACCGCGTGCCCGTTCTGGCGCATGTTGAAGTCGAGCCACTCCTCCCCGTGAAACCACTGGGCGGAGCCGGCGCCGCCGGGCGGGTGGAACGTGATCAGGTGGCGACCGCCGTCTCCCCGGCGGATCCCGCGGGCCATCGCGCGGATGATCTCCCGGTGGCCGTCACTCTCGATCGGCCGGTCGCCGCCCACGATCCAGATCACGCTCCGGTCGCGGTACCGCCGCGCCAGCCACTCGCCGTAGGCTTCCGCGTTCGACGGTGTAAAGATCTCCGGCCCCACGCCCCACTTCTTGTTCCACTTGTCGCCCCAGGTCGGGAGCATGCCGATGGTGAGCCCCAGCTCGTTGGCGCGCTCGACGATCCAGTCGACGTGCTTCCAGTACTCCTCGTTCGGCTGGGTGGGGTCGTTGTTCTTCAGCGGCCGATGTCCGTATGGGTTGGGGTCGTTCAGGCCGTCCAACTCCGCCAGCGCCACCGCCTGGATGACGGTGAAGCCGTTCTTCGCGCGGTTCCGCAGGTAGCGGTCCGCCTCTTCCCGGTTCAGCCGGTGGAACAGCTCCCACGCCGTGTCGCCCAGGTAAAAGAACGGCTGCCCGTTCTCCTGCACCAGAAACCGCCGGTTTTCGCTTACCCGCAGCCGAGCGGGAGCCGGGGCGGCACTGCCCGCCGTCACCGCCAGCACGGAGACCAGCAGCAGCGCGGTCATCACGAATCGCTCCATGGGGTTTTCTCCGTCTCGAGCCCTCCGTACCCAGGCACTCCTACTCCTGCTCGTACTCGTTCTCCTTCTCGAAGGCATTCCGGTCTCTCCGCACACCCGAAAGATACGCAGGAGGATCTTACTACACGTAAAATGTACCTGCATCGGGAGGGAGGCGGCGGTGAAGAGTGAAGGCGAGCTGCGGAACCAGCTCCGCGCCGTGCGGACCCGCCTGGGCCTGAGTCAGCAGGAGCTGGCGGCGGCGGCGGGCATTACGCGGCAGACGGTCGGCGGCATCGAGGGGGAGCTCTACGCTCCTTCCGCCAGTGTGGCACTCAAGCTCGCGCGCGCGCTCGGCTGCCGGGTGGAGGAGCTGTTCTGGCTGGACGGCGACCCCGCCTCGGTCCCTGCGGTGCCCGCGGAGGGGCTGCCGGAGGGGGACGGCCTCCGCATAGCGCTGGCGCGGGTCGGCGCGCGCTGGGTCGCCCATCCGCTGCTCGGGGACGATGCCGTGCGGGAGGAAATGGTCCCCTGCGACGGCCTGGCCGCGCATTCCGGCGGCGGCGCGGTGGTGCGGCTGCTGGATGACGCCGGCGCGCTGGAGCGGACAGTCGCCCTCGCCGGCTGCACCCCCGCCCTCTCGCTCTGGGCACGCGCCGCGGAGCGGTGGCACCCGGGGCTGCGGGTCCACTGGAGCTTCGCCAACAGCAGCCGGGCGCTGGCGAGCCTGGCGCGGGGGGAGGTCCACCTGGCGGGGCTGCACCTCTGCGATCCCCGCACCGGAGAGTTCAACACGCCGTTCGTGCGGGCGGCGCTCCGCGGCCGGGCGGTGACGCTGGTGAACCTGGGGACCTGGGAAGAGGGCTTCCTGGTGCGCGCAAGCAACCCGCTCGGCCTCCGCGGCGGCGCCGACCTGGCCCGGCCGGACGTGCGCCTCGTCAACCGGGAGGCGGGTGCCGGCTCGCGCCTGCTGCTCGACGAGACCCTCGCCGCCGCCGGGGTCTCGCCGGACGGGGTGCGCGGCTACACGGAGACGGTGCGGGGACATTGGGAGGTCGCGCGGGCGGTCGCCTCGGGCGCCGCCGACGTGGGCGTGAGCACCGCCACCGTCGCGCTCGCCTACGGGCTCGGCTTCCTCCCGCTGCGCGAGGTCCGGTACGACCTGGCCGTGCTGAACGAGTACCGGGAGCACGAGCCGGTGCGGCAGCTCCTCGCCACGCTGGGGCACCGCTGGATCCGCTCGCAGCTCGGGGTGCTGGGAGGCTACGACACCACGCGGACCGGCGAGGTGGTGGCGGAGGTCGCGGCGTGAATCGTCCTCTCCTCTGGCTCGCCCTTGCCGTGCTGTCCGCGACCGCACTCTCGTGTGCGCCAGGGGGTAAGTCGGAAGGGGACCGCACGCTCACGGTCTACGCGGCGGCGTCACTCACCGACGCCTTCAACGAGCTGGGACCGGCGTTCGAGCGCGCCCATCCCGGCTGGCGCGTGCGCGTCAGCTACGGCGCCTCCTCCACGCTGCGGACGCAGATCGAGCAGGGCGCACCCGCGGACCTCTTCGCCTCCGCCGACTGGCAGCAGATGGAGCCACTGGCCGGCGCGAGCCGCGTGGAGACGCCGGTGGCGTTCGCGCGCAACCGGCTGGCAATCGCCGTGCCGGAGGGGAACCCCGGCGGCATCCGCTCCCCTCGCGATCTCGCCCGTCCGGGCCTCCGCCTCGTGACCGCCGCCGGCACGGTGCCGGTCGGCCGCTACACGCAGGAGGCGCTGGAAAAGCTCGGCCGCATGGAGGGTTATCCGAACGACTTCGCGGGCGCGGTGAACCGGAGCGTCGTCTCCCAGGAGAGCAACGTGCGCGCCGTGCTGGCCAAAGTGGAGCTGGGAGAGGCGGACGCGGGCATCGTCTACGAGACCGACTTCCGCAGCTCCGCGCACGTGAAGGCGGTGGAGATTCCCGCCGGCGCAAACGTGGAGGCGTCGTACCCGATCGCCGTGGTCGCCGGAACCCGGAACGCGGAGGGCGCTCGGGAGCTCGCGCGGTTCGTCACCGGGGAAGCGGGGCAGGCGATCCTGCGCCGTCACGGGTTCCGGTAGCGGAGACGAGATGACGGAACGGGCACAGCCGGGGCAGCGAAGCACGACGGGGGCGGTGGCCGAGCGCCGGGAGGGGAGGGCTCTCCTCGCCGTGGCGTCGCTGCTGCTGCTCCTGCTGCTCGGGATACCGCTTTTCGCGCTGGTGCGGGCGGCGGCGCCTGCGGAGGTGGCGGCGCGCCTGGGCGATCCGCTGGTGCTCTCCGCGCTCCGGCTGAGCCTGGTCACCAGCGGGATCGCGACCCTGGTCTGCGTGCTGCTCGGCCTGCCGCTCGCCTACCTGCTGGCGCGGCACCGATTCCCCGGGGCGGCGGCGGTCGACACGCTGATCGACCTCCCGATGACGATGCCGCCGGTGGTCGCCGGCGTGGCGCTCCTGCTCACCTTTGGCCGCGTCGGGCTCCTCGGCCGCCACCTGGAAGCGGCGGGGGTGCAGGTGGCGTTCTCCACCCTGGCGGTGGTGCTGGCGCAGACCTTCATGGCCGCGCCGTTCTTCGTCCGCGCCGCCCGCGCCGGCTTCGAAGCGGTGCCACTCTCGCTGGAGCAGGCGGCGATGACCCTGGGGCGCAACCGGTGGGGCGTCTTCTGGACCATCTCCGTCCCGCTCGCCGCACCGGCGCTCGGCGCCGGGGCGGTGCTCTGCTGGGCGCGCGCTCTGAGCGAGTTCGGCGCGACGATGATGTTCGCCGGCAACCGCCCCGAGGTCACCCAGACGCTGCCGCTCGCGGTGATGAGCGCCATGGAGACCAATCTGCAGCTCGCCATCACGATCTCGCTGCTCTCCCTGCTGCTGGCGTTCGGAGCGCTGGCGGGCGTGCGGCTGCTGGTGCGGCGGTGGGGCCGATGAACGGGGGACTGGCGCTGGAGATCGGGCTCGCGCGTCCCGGCTTCGAGCTGGAGGTGGAGCTCACCGTCGAGCCGGGGGAGACGGTGGTGCTGGTCGGCCCCAGCGGCAGCGGCAAGACGACCACCCTCCGCGCCATCGCCGGGCTGGTGCGTCCGGACCGCGGCCGGATCACGATTGCGGGGCGGGCGGTGCTCGACACGGAGCGGCGGATCGACCTGCCCCCGTGGGAGCGGCGGGTCGGCTACGTCTTCCAGGACTACGCGCTCTTTCCGCACCTGACGGTGGAGCAGAACCTCCGGTACGGCCTCCGCTCCCGGGACGCGAATTCGGGCGACCGCGTCCGGGAGTGGCTGCAGGCCCTCGGGATCGCGGAGCTGGCGCACCGACGGCCGGACCGGCTTTCCGGCGGGCAGCAGCAGCGGGTCGCGCTCGCCCGCGCCGCCGTGAGCGACTCCGACCTGCTCCTCCTGGACGAGCCATTCGGCTCCCTCGACGCCGCCACCCGGCGCAGCGTGCGGAACGAGCTGCGGGACTACCTGCGCCGCGCCGCGCGGACCGCGCTGCTGGTGAGCCACGACTACCTCGACGCGCTCACGCTGGGCGACCGCATCGCGGTGCTGGAGGAGGGGCGGCTGGTGCAGGTCGGCTCCCGCGAGGAAGTGCTGCGCCGTCCCCGCACCCCGTTCCTGGCGGCGCTCACCGGGCACAACGTGCTGGAGGGCACCCTGCAGCCGCCGGCGCCCGGCGCCGAAGAGCGGGAGGCCGCCGCCGGGCCGCTCCGCTTCCACGTCGCTGGCGGCACCGAGCTGCCGGCGGGCCCCGTCTTCCTCGCCTTCGGGCCGCAGGAGGTCACCCTGCTGCGGGAGGCCCCCGGCGCCGCCTCGCTCTCCGCCCGCAACCGCTTCCCCGCGACGGTGCGGGAGATCGTTCCGCTGCCGGACCGCCTGCGCGTCTACCTCGACGCCGGCCTGCCGCTCATGGCCGACGTGGTCCCCTCCGCCGCCGCGGAGCTCGGACTCCGCGAGGGCGCTCCGGTAACCGCCGCGATCAAGTCGACCGCCATCGAGGTCTACCGGTAACGATAAGCTCGACCCGTGGCGTTCGGAGGCGGAGCCGGAGAACGCCCCTTGTGACCGCCCCTGGGCGCAGGGACGGTAGCTCGACCGACCAGGGCTCGGGGTCGGGCCCACGGAGCCAACGCTGCCGGGCGGACTGAAAACGCGAAGGGGGAGCGGCCTCGAAAGACCGCTCCCCCTTCCGATCCAACCTCACTCAACGGCCGATTACTTGAATCCGATCAGCACCGGAAGCTGGTTGGAGACGAGGGTGTTGTTGTGCTCCTCGCTCTCCGCGATCTGGTTGCTGTGGTCCACAATCGCAAAGACGTACTTGCCCTGCACCACCTGGTAGAGCTCCGCCGAGAGCTTCCCGATCTTCAGCTTCACGGTGTCCGACTTCTTCCCGTTTAGCGCCGGAACGGTCGCCTGCACCACCCGCTTGCCGATCGCGAGCGGCAGGTCGTCTTCGCTCAGGGTGGCGTCGCTGGAGAGCACGAAGGCCACCTTCGCCGCCTTGGTCTTGCCCTTGCCGAGGTTGCTCACCTTCAGCACGCCGCTCAGAGCGTACTTCGTCCTGCGCGCCTTGCCCTCTTTCTTCACCTTCAGCTTGAACTGCGTGGGGTGCAGGTCCGCCAGGCTGCCGCCGCCGTCCCCGCCGCCGGGAGTGAGAATGTAGGAGCTGTAGTCGATTCCGTCCCACGCCTGCGTCGCGATCTGGCCTGCGTTGTTGATGTCGGTGGCGGAGATGATGAAGTCGTGGCCGCGGCGGCCCAGCACGTTCTTCAGGGAGACCATCTGCCCGTTCTCCCAGAGGAACGGTACATAGTTGGAGTTCCCGACTACCTGTCCGCGGTTATTGATCGCGAACGCGGCCGTGCCGCGAAGATACTGGTTCTCCGCCGGCAGGTTGCCGAGGTCCGTGATCGTGCCGTTCCGGTAGAGGAACGCGCGGTTCTCCCCGTGCGCCGTGCCCACGTCCGGGAGGGACGCCATGCCGACCACGTCGCCGGAGTCGTTGATGTCCGTCGCGTAGTGGCCGTTCGTACCGCCGAAGCCCGGCAGGGCGATCGGCACGCTGCTTCCTGCCTCCCAGAGCGCCGCGAATTCGTTGTACTCCTCGCCGTAGGTGGTGCCGACGATCTGTCCGTGGCTGTTGATGGCTCGCGCGATGCCCGGGCCGAGGTCGCGCAGGCCGGTCGCCTCATTCCAGGCGACGGCGTGCGAATCGGACTGGCCCACCACGGTCCGGTCGTCCGAGATGCCGAAGGCCGCACTGAAGTACTCGGAGCTGAAGCTCTCCCCCAGGTCGACGAGCTGCTGCTCCGCAGCCTTCCAGAGGAACGCGTGGTAGGTCTCGTCCTCGCCGACCGCGCGCTGGGCCTCGCCCACCACGTCGCCCTGGCTGTTGATCCCGTAAGCCCGACCGTGGGTGCCTTCCGGGCCGAGGGTCGGCAGGATCGTCATCTTGATCTCGGCGCGGGGATCGTAGACGAACGGCCGGGTCACGCCCTCGTCCTGCAGCTCTCCGACGGCGACGCCGTTCTCGTTGATCGCGCTGACGAAGAGATATCCCGGCCAGGCGATCTTCTCGCCGGTAAAACTGAGCGCCGCCGCCTGAACGGAGGCGGAGGCGGAGCGGACCGCCAGCAGGCCGGCGGAGCCGGTGCAGAGGAGCGCGAGGGAAGCGGAAAGCACGCCCGCAAACCGGCGCGAGCGGAGACCAATCAGAGGGCTCAAGGGGAACTCCTGGTGAAAGAGCGCCTCCGTGGGGCTGCGGAGAAGAGGCGCTTGCGGGGGGAACTGGCTGTCGCCAGCATGATAGCTCTCAGAGCCACCCTATAGGATATTGGCTTCTATCCGCACTCAATGCAGCAATTCCAGCGGAGTTCTTTCGCTCGGCGGACGAGCTGGCGCCGCTGCGGAATGACGCGTAGACACCAGCGCGAAGTTCGGTATCCTTCCCAAAAGGCGCGGCCGCCGGCACCTGTCTCCGCGGCCGGGCCCGCCCCGCGAAGAGAACCGAGCGCAGGAGACTGGCTGAGCGGAAGCGGCAGCGCGCTGAGATCCGGTGGGACCGCGATGCGAAGGGAGGTTCCCATGGAGACCACGCGGCGGCAGGTGTTGACGGCGGCAGCCGGACTGGGGCTGGCGCTCTCCGGGATGAGCGGAGCAGCGGAGGAGAAGGGGATGGAGGAAATCCCGGCCACCGAGGACCTGATGCGGGAGCACGGGGTCCTGGACCGGGTGCTCCTGATCTACGAGGAGGGAATCCGGCGCATCCGGAGCCGGGAGGAAGTGGCGCCGGAACTGTTCACGCACACGGCGCAGCTCGTGCGGAAGTTCGTCGAGGATTACCACGAGAAGCTGGAAGAGCAGTTCATCTTCCCGGCCTTCCGGAACGCGAACCGGCACACGGACCTCGTGACCACCCTCAAACGGCAGCACGAGGCGGGGCGGGCGGTCACCGACGCGATACTGCGGCTGGCAGCCCCCGACCGGTTCCGCAGCCGGGAGGAGCGCGGCAGGCTCGCGGACGCGGCGGCGTCGTTCATCCGGATGTACCGTCCCCACTCCGCACGGGAGGACACAGTGCTCTTTCCGGCTCTGCGGGAGATCCTCACCGCGAAGCAGATCGACGAGCTGGGCGAGCAGTTCGAAGAGCAGGAGCACAAGCTTTTCGGCGAGGAGGGCTTCGAGAAGACCGTGTCGGCGGTGGCCGGGATCGAGCGGCAGCTCGGCATCTACGATCTCGACCAGTTCACGCCGCGTCCACCGTGCTCCTGAGCTCGCTGCACGGGCGAGAGCCGGTCGGTCCCGACCAGACCGGAGGCCGCCGCCGCGGGATGCGGCCTCCGGTCTTACTCTTCCTCTTCCACCACTACAGGAGGATTCCGCCGGGCGGCGAACCGGGGCATGGTAGTGCCGGTATCCGCGCGCAGAAGGAGGAGGCCATGGACCAGCGAATCATCGATCTCTACGACGAGTACACCCACGTGCCTCTCGACCGGAGGGTGTTCCTGGAGCGGCTGACCCGGCTCACCGGCAGCGCGGCCGCGGCGCTGGCCCTGGTGCCGCTCCTGGAGGCGAGACAGGCGAGCGCCGCGATCGTTCCGGCGGATGACGCGAGGTTGGAGACGTCGCGGATCACCTACCCGGGAGAGACGGGCGAGATCAAGGGCTACCTGGCGCGGCCGAAGGGCGCGGGGAAGCTGCCGGCGGTAATCGTAATCCACGAAAACCGGGGGCTGAACGCGCACATCGAGGACGTGGCCCGGCGCATGGCCCTGGAGGGCTTCCTGGCGCTGGCGCCCGACATGCTCTCCCCGCTCGGCGGCACGCCCGCGGACGAGGATGCGGCCCGCCAGATGTTCGGAAGGCTGGACGCGGGACAGACGGTGCAGAACCTGATCCGGGCCGTCGCGTTCCTGGAGAAGCACCCGCAGGCTAACGGCAGGGTGGGCGCCGTCGGGTTCTGCTGGGGCGGCGGGATGGTCGGCGAGCTGGCAGTCGCCTCACCCGCTCTCGACGCCGGCGTGGTCTACTACGGACGGCAGCCGCGCGCCGAGGACGTGCCGAAGATCCAGGCGCCGCTGCTGCTCCACTACGCAGGGCTGGACACCCGGATCAACGCCGGCATCCCCGCCTTCGAAGAGGCGCTGAAGGCCGCGAATAAGAAGTACACGCTCCACGTCTACGAAGGCGCGAACCACGCGTTCAACAACGATACCTCGGAGGCCCGCTACAACAAGCAGGTCGCGGACCAGGCGTGGGCGCGGACGGTCGCCTTCTTCAAGGAGCACCTGAAGGCCGCGGACTGAGTGGGTGAGTGGGGGAATGGGAGAGTGGGGGAAAGCGCTCTCTCACTCCTCCTCTCTCACCTCAGCGTGGCTTCCTGGGTGGGAGCGCGAACGCGACGTAAGCGTCTCCCGAGGGGGTCTGCAGCTTGCCGCCGCCGCCCGCGGCTATAACGACGTACTGCCGGTCGTCCACCTCGTAAGTGCACGGCGTGGCGTACCCGGCGAACGGCAGCGGGTGCTCCCAGAGCAGCTCGCCGCTCTCCTTGTCGAACGCGCGGATCTTCTCGTCCCGCGTACCGGCCACGAAGACGAGCCCGCCTGCCGTTACGATGCTGCCCCCGAGGTTTTCGGTCCCGGTGGGCGGCAGGCCCCGCGCGCGCAGCTCCGGGTACTCTCCCAGCGCCTGCTGCCAGGCGTGCTCGCCGCGTCCGAGGTCGATCGCGGTGAGCCGGCCCCACGGCGGCTTCACGGCGGGGTAGCCCTCGTGATCGACGAAGCGGGCGTAGCCGGTGTTCCGGTAGGGGTCCTTAGAACCGGGCGCCGACGCCTCCAGCGCGTGCTCCCGAGGGATGTCGTTGGAATTTACGTAGAGCCGGCCGGAGGTCGGATCGAATGAGGCCCCCGCCCAGCTCGCGCCGCCGTGGAAGCCAGGCATGCGGACCGTCGGCATGGTGCCGGTCGGCGTGAAGATTGGGCCGAAGCGCATCTCCTTCAGCCGCTCCAGCACGCGGCGCCGCGCTTCCGGGGTGCGGTCGGTCACGTCCGCCTCCGTAAACCCCTGGCGGGCGAACGGCGGAGGCTTGAGCGGGAACGGCTGCGCCGGCGCGGAGTGCTCGCCCGGAAGATCGGACTTCGGCACCGCGCGCTCCTCCATGCCGAAGAGCGGCTTGCCGGTGCGGCGGTCCAGCACCCAGCAGTGGCCGGTCTTCGTCACCTGTGCCACCGCCTCCACGTCGCGGCCGTTGATCCGGACGGTGCAGACGACCGGCGGGCACGGGTTGTCGTAGTCCCACAGGTCGTGCCGCACCACCTGGAAGTGCCAGACCCGCTTTCCGGTCTCCCCGTCCAGCGCGAGGACGCAGTTCCCGAAGAGGTTGTCGCCCTTGCGGTCTCCGCCGTAGAAGTCGAACGCGGGGGAGCCGGTGGCGACAAAGACGAGTCCGTTCTTCGTGTCGACGCTCGCCCCGCTCCAGGCGTTGCAGCCGCCGCGCTCCTTCCAGTCGTCCCCCTGCCACGTCTCGTGACCCGGCTCCCCCGGCCGGGGAACGGTGTGGAACCGCCACCGCTCCCGGCCGGTGCGGACATCGAATGCCCGCACGTCGCCCGGGGCGCCCGGCCGCGGCCCCTCGCCGTTGCTGAAGCCGAGGATCGCGAGATCGCCGTAGATCGCCGGAGCGGAGGTGCAGCCGTACGGCAGCTTGCTGATGTCTCGCTCCAGCCCGTCGCGGAGATCGACCACGCCCCCGCGGCCGAAGCGCGGATCGAGCCGGCCGGTGCGGGCGTCGACCGAGAGCAGGCGTCCGTCCGCCGTGGCGTAGAGCACGCGGCGGCTCCGGCCGTCGGTCCAGTACGCCACGCCCCGGTTCACCCCTCCGGAGGCGAGGAGCGGGCTGCGGGGCTCGAGCTGGAACGGATCGAGCTTCCACCGCTCCTCGCCGGTCGCCGCGTCGAGCGCCACCAGCTTCGGCTTCGGGCTGCAGGTGGTGGCGTAGAGCGTGCCGTCGACCACCACCGGAGTGCACTCGATGTTGGTCCACTTCGGCGGATCGGCGTCCCCCGTGCGGTAGACCCACGCCACCTGGAGACGGTCGACGCTGCGGCGGTCGATCTGGTCGAGACGGGAGTAGCGCGTCCCCTCCTGGTCGCCGTTCACCGCGAGCCAGTCCGCCCGCGTCCCCACGTGGGACGGCAGCCGCGCCGAGGCGGTGGAGAGCAGCCCGGCAGAGAGCGTCAGCAGCGGAAGCGAGAGCAGGAGACGGCGGCGCATGGCTGGGCTCCCTGAAGGCAAGAGCGGCGGAGAGGGGGCACCGGGATGCGGGGCACGGACCCTCCGCCGCCAGGCCTGCTTCCGGAAACGCACGGACCGCGGCGGTAGGGGAGAGCCAGGAGTTGCTTCGACGGGATGCGGACCGGCTCCTCGTGCGCTTCCCCGCTTGGATCGGCGGAGCTGGGAAGCGCCGGATGAGCGGGTCACAGGACGCTGCGCCGCGCCACCGCTTGAGGAGCGCCGCTCCCGGGAACAACCTCGCAGCAGAGATCGGGGCTAAATCTCCGTCAGACCGGGATCGACGGGTGGAGATGGCAAGGGAGAGTGGGCGAGAGGGCGAGCTTGAGAAGCTGCTCCCGGGAGCGAGTCTCCCACTCTCCCGCTCTCCCTTGCTCCCACTCAATCCCGAAAGAAGTAGCCGGACACACCAGTAGGAATGAGGAGCAGAGATGAACCTGGGGAGCGCGCGATCGTCGGGTGGACAGTGGCCGGGAGGCCGGATGGGGGAGGCCGCGGCGGAGGCGGCGCCGTGGGTCGAGACGCTTGCGCGGGCCGGCTTCGCGGCGAAGGGCCTGGTCTACGCGCTGGTCGGCTATCTCGCGCTGCAGGCGGCGATCGGCAGCGGCGGGAAGACCACCGACTCCTCCGGCGCGCTCCGAACGCTCCTGACGCAGCCGTTCGGGCAGATCTTGCTCGGCGTGGTGGCGGTGGGACTCTTCGGCTACGCGCTCTGGCGCCTGGTGCAGGCGTTCTGCGACCCATCCGGCAAAGAGGCGGACGCCAAGCGGATCGCCAAGCGGATCGGCTACGCCGCCAGCGGCATCGCCTACGGCGCGCTGGGAGTGGCCGCGGTGCAGATGGCGGTCGGGCTCGGCGGCGGCAGCTCCCGCGGCGGGGGCGACGGCGCCGCGCAGGACTGGACCGCCCGCTTCCTGGCGCAGCCGTTCGGACCGTGGCTGGTGGGGCTGGCGGGCCTCTTCATCATCGGGCTCGGAATCAACTTCCTCTACATCGCCTGGAGCTGCGCGTTCGAGAAGAAGCTGGCGCTGGGAGAGATGAGCGACAGCGCGCGGAAGTGGACCCTGCTGGCCGGGCGCGCCGGGCACGCCGCCCGGGGAGTGGTCTTCCTGCTGATCGGCGCGTTCCTGATCCAGGCGGCGCGGCAGTCCGACCCGAAAGAGGCGCACGGCCTCTCCGGCGCGCTCCACACGCTGGGGCAGCAGAGCTACGGGCCGTGGCTGCTCGGGATCGTCGCCGCGGGGCTGATCGGCTACGGGCTCTTCATGCTCTTCTCCGCCCGCTACCGCAAAGTCTGGGCGTAGCCGGAAGCTGCCTGGGCGCCGGGGCCATGCTCAGCGGCACCGGCGCCTAACGACGTCCAGGATGCCGCTGGAGACGCAGTAGAGAAGGAACCACCACAGGCGCTCCTCGGGTGGCCGGAAGAACACCATCGCGAGCATGCCCCATGCTGCTGCGATGCCCGCGGCCAGAATCAGAACGCACTGAAGCCACGAGCAGAGCTTGAAGAACCGCATCGACCGATTCACGGGTCCACCCCCGGCGTGCGCGCGGTGCAACTCTGACCTGCGAGGCGGTTCGCCGGGTTGGGCGGCGAATCCTCGGAGGCGGGCGACTGAAGTCGCGGCAACAAAGGCACGAAGTCCCCCTCCGGGGACTCACTCGGTCTCTTCTGCCCTCGCCTCCAATTCCCGGTGCAGCTCCTGGAGCATCTGGTTCAGGTATTCTTCGCCATCGCAGAGCTCTCCGCGATTGGCGCAATCTATTCCCACCTGGATCTCGCGGCGCAGGGCCTCAAGCGTAGACTCATCGGCGTGGTTCTGCTGCATCAGCGGTTCCTCTCGCGCACTCATTGCTTCACGCGGATGCGCCGGTGTAGTAGCGCAGGCCGAAGCGCCAGAACGCGGAGGAGGCGAGCAGCGCGGCGGCGGCGGCCCCGAGGGCGACCGGCACGAAGTCGGGAGCGAGGCGGCCGGTGAGAGCCTCGGCGGGGACGGTGATGATGAAGACGACCGGCACCACGTAGGTGAGCGCCATCCGCAGCCAGTGGGGGTAGATCTCCACCGGGTACCGGCCGGTCTCGAACGCCTGCCAGATGATCTGCTCGATGTTCTCCAGCCGCACCACCCAGAAGGTGAGGGTCACCAGCACCAGCCAGAAGCTGTAGATCACCGCCAGGCCGGCGGCGAGGGTGACGGCGAAGGTCCCGGCCTGCGCCCAGCCGACGGAGAGCGCCAGCCGCTGCACGCAGTAGACCGCCAGCGCGCCGCCGATGAGCAGGTTGGAGGCGCGCCAGATGTTGAGCGTGCGGAACGTCGCCATGAACTGGGAGCTGACCGGCTTCATCAGGACGAAGTCGAGCGTTCCCTCCCGCACCTGGTTCATGATCTCGCGCATGTTCGGCGCGATGAACGTCTCGATCAGCCCGTCCATCAGGTAGTAGATGGAGAGGAGTACCAGCGCCTCCGCGAAGCTCCAGCCCTTGATCTCCGGCGCGTACTGGTACGCCACCCAGAGGCTGCCCGCCGTGGTGAGCAGCCCCAGGAGACTCGCGAAGATCCGGGTGAAGAAGTCCGCCCGGTACTCCATATCGGTCTGGATACTGGTGCGGTAGAAGACCCGCAGGAGCTTCAGGAAAAACATCGTGGGCTAGAAGAAAGAAGAGAGAAGAAAGAAGAAGGATGCTCTCCGGGGACCTTCACTCTCGCGTCGCAGCGGTTCCGAATTCATCCCTCATCGTTCATCCCTCATCCCTCCGAGGTTATGCGCCGACCGCCGAGTACTGCCGGACCCCCGCGCTCCAGACCACCTTCAGCAGCAGGAGGGAGACGCCGAGCCAGGCGAGCTGGAGCAGGAAGCCGGGCAGGATCTCCGCGGCGGGGACGCGGCCCAGCGCCAGCTCGACCGGAAACGCCCCCATCGCGCGGAACGGCGAGTAGTAGGCGAACGCCGCCAGGGCTCCCGGCAGCAGCGAGAGCGGCGCCACGCGGCCGGAGAGGAAGGCGTCGAGCGTGAAGTAGAGCTGGTTGATTGCCTCCACGCGAGTGGTCCAGAATGCCAGCGCGGCGAGGGCGTACTGCAGCACGTAGCGCATCACCCCCGCCAGCAGGAGCGCGGGGACGGCGAGGACGAGGCCGGTCCACCCCTCCGGCGCCGCGGGGCGCAGCAGCACGATCAGCAGCAGCCAGATCGGCAGCAGCATGGAGCTGGTCACCACCTTGAAGCTGAGGTTGTGGGCGGCGTCGCGGTGGATCGGGTGGATCGGCTTCAGGAGCTGCGCGGAGAGCTGGCCGGAGCGCACGCGGAAGGCGAACTCGAACGCATCCCACGACATCGTGAGATGACTGAAGATCATAAAGGTGAGGAAGTAGGCGGCGAAGTCGGCCCGCGCGAACTCCTCCGCGGAGCCGGGCGCGCTCACCGGCCCTCCCCGCGCCGCCGCGGCCGCCGTCCAGACAGCCAGGGAGACGAGCGGCCCCACGAAGCCCCACACGCCCCAGATCAGCACCGCGAACCGGTACTGCAGCATCAGCGCCATTCCGACCTTGAGCTGTGCCCGGTAGGTGTCGAAGTAGTAGCGGAGGTCCCAGCTCCCCGCGGCGAAGCGCCGGCTCACGGCGCTACCTCCGCCGGCTGCCGCGCGGCCTCGGAGTCGGCGGGAGGCTCCTCTCCGGTGCTCTTGAAGATCTGCTCGATCACCTCTTCCACCGGCGGGTCCTCCACCGTCAGGTCGATCACCGGGATCTCGGAGAGGAGCCGCGCCACGGTGGCGGAGGTCTCCGCCTTCGGGACGCGGAGCTTCACCTTCAGCTCCTCGCGCTCCACCACTTCGCCCAGCTCCTCCGCGCGTTTTGCGGCTTCCGGCGTCTCCACGTCGAGCCGGACCAGCTTGAACGGCGCGATCCGCTCTCCCAGGCCGGAGAGGGAGCCGTCGTAGACCAGCCGCCCGTGGTGGATCACGATCACCCGCTTACAGAGCGCCGTCACGTCCGCCATGTAGTGGCTGGTCAGCAGCACGGTCGCCCCGTGGGCGCGGTTGTACTCCGCGATGAACTGGCGGATCCGCCCCTGCATGGTGACGTCGACGCCGAGGGTCGGCTCGTCGAGGAACAGGATCTCCGGCCGGTGCAGCAGCGCCGCGGCGAGCTCGCACTTCATCCGCTCGCCGAGTGAGAGGCTGCGGACCTGCTTCTTCAGCAGCGCTCCCAGGTCGAGCAGCTCTACCAGCTCGTTCAGGGTCGCCTTGAACTCCGGCTCCGGGATCTGGTAGACCGCCTGGTTCACCAGGAACGAGTCGAGCGCGGGGATGTCCCAGGCCAGCTGGTTCCGGTTCCCCATCACCAGGCTGATCCGGCGCAGGTAGTCCCGCTCCCGCTGCCACGGCACGTAGCCCATCACCCGCGCCTCTCCGGCGGTCGGGTGGAGCAGGCCGGAGAGCATCTTCAGGGTGGTCGTCTTCCCCGCGCCGTTGGGGCCCAGGAATCCCACCACTTCCCCCGGCTGCAGCGAGAAGGTGACGCCCTTGACCGCCTCGACGCTCTTGTAGGTGCGCCGGAACAGGCTGCGAATGGAGGCCTTCACGCCCGCCTCCCGCTCGTGGACGCGGTAGGTCTTGGTGAGTTGGGTCAGCTCGATCTGCGGCATGGCGGCCTTGCTTCCGGGAAGGAGAGAAGGAGAGACGGAGAGACGGAGAGACGGAGAGACGGACCGCGTCTCGAAAGGTGGAACTAAAGTTACCAGATGGGGTTCATCACCCGGGTGCTTGCCCCCTCCTCGCCGTGCGATCGATCTCAGCCGCGGAGGCGTACGGGACTTCGCTCCCGGCCGCGCCGGGCTCCTCGCGCGTCGAGGTCCGCACTGGCGTGCCGGACCCCTCTATCTTTGCACCGGCGAGATGAAGCGGAAAGGGCCGCACCCGGCTGGGGTGCGGCCCTGACTGACTCTACGGATGCCGGCGCGCGCTACGCGGCCTTCTGCATCTGGGCGTCCTTGTTGATGTGCTTCTCGGCGAGCATCGTCAGCTTCTTGTCGGTCTCGCCCTCTTCATCGAGAGTCTGCTGCAGAAGCCGGGCGGCCTGCTTCTCGCCCAGCAGGTTGGCCCAGGTGCGGCAGGTGCCGTAGCCGGCCATTTCGTAGTGCTCCACGCGCTGGGCGGCGGAGATGAGCGCGGCGTCCAGGACCTCCGGATCGCTGATCTCCTTCATCATCTCCTCGCCCTCGCTCAGGAGCCCCTTCAGACCCTTGCAGGTCTTGCGAGTCGCCTTCTCGTCCATCTGCTCGAAGACCTGCTCCAGCCGCTTGATCTGTCCTTCGGTCTGGGTCCGGTGCTGGTCGAACGCCATCTTCAGGTCGTTGGACGAGGCCTTCTTGGACATCTTCTCCAGCGCCTGGACGATCTGGTGCTCGGCGTCGTAGAGGTCCTTCATCTCGTCAATCAGAAGCTCGCGCAGATTGGTCGGTTCCATGGTGCTCTCCTTTCGCGAGCCGGGCAGTCACCCGGCCAAAAGGTGGTACCCGCCGCCTTCGGCATGGAAACGATCCGAGGGGCCAATCTGGACCGGTCTCCGGGCGGACCGGCGTCGCGCGGCTTTAGCCCTCCTCCGCCGCGCGCGGCGCCAGCTCGTGACGGTCGAACTCACGGCCCCGATCGTCCAGGTGCCGCAGGACTGCGTGGTCCCCTTCGATTCGAAGGAAGGTGATCCCGTACCTGCCGTCCTGCCGGGCGGCGGTCCGGGCGTCCGACGGGCCCTCGAACGGATAGAGGCGGGCGCCGCCGTTTCCGGAGACGACGTAGGTAACGCCGTTGATCGGGTGGAGCCGCTGGTAGTTGTGGTCGTGACCGGCGAAGACCAGGTCGACCCCCTGGCGCTCGAAGACGGGAGCAAGCCCGCTCCGCAGCTTCTCACTGTCGCCGTGGTCGCCGCCGCTGTAGATCGGGTTGTGCATGAAGACCAGCTTCCAGCGGGCGGCGGTCGCCTGCAGGTCGTCCCGCAGCCAGGGGCGGACCACGTTCCGCAGCGTCGGCAGGTCGAGGCTGGCATCTAGCACCACGCAGTGGGCGGAGCCGTAATCGAACGAATAGTTGCGGTGCGGCGGCAGCCCGGGAGGGCCGTTTTCCGGCGTGGCGGAGGCGCGCTGGAGCGGCAGCCCGTCGTCCGCGGCGAGGTCGTGGTTGCCGAAGACGTGCCACACCACGTGCGAATCGGCGTAGCGGGCCAGCGGCCGGAAGAAGCAGGAAGTCAGCGTTCTCTCGCTGGCGGTGGGGTACCCGAGGTCGCCGAGAGCGACCGCAAAGTCCGGGTTCTCCTTCTGCAGCACGCGGATCACCGCTTCCTGGGGAGGGCCGCACTGTCCCACGTCGCCCCACGCCGCCAGGGTAAACGGCGAGCCGTCCGCGGGGCGGGTGCGGAAGCGCGTCCACCTGGAGCGGCCGCGGTCCGTACGGACCCGGTACTCGTAGCGGCGGCCCGGCTCCAGGCCGGGCAGGGTCACCTGGTGGCGGAGCCGGCGGCCGGGGAGCCGCACCGTCCGCGCGCCTCCCTCACCCACCGGCCGCACCCACGCCTGGGTTTGCTGCCGCCGCTGGGTGGTCCAGCAGACGGTCATGGAGGTGCCGCGGTCGTCCTGCAGATAGGGCGCGCGGGGGCCCGGCGGAGCGGTGTCCGCCGGGGGCGGCACCAGGCTGAATGAGGCGGCCAGGGCCGCGCCTGCCGCGAGCGCGGTGATACGAAGAGAGGTGCGGAGCTTCATCGGGAGTGGGATGGGGCGGGGGCGATCCCCCGCCCGTTAGAGCCTATCCGAACCGGCCTGCCTGGCTGCAGCCGGCTGTGAGCCGACCATGCGTCGTCCGGAGCGGGGGTCCGGCCATGCTTCGAGGCCGCATCCCCGCTCCCTCCTAGCCTGCTCGCCTCTCGCTCGGCTTCGCTAGCAACCGAGTCTGTTCGGATAGGCTCTTAACTTGCCCCTCGCTCCTCTCGGCGCCTCCCTGCCGAGGCCAATCGCTGCCGGGGCCGGTTAGAGCACCCGGGTCGGTACCGGAGGACGCATCGGCGCCGCGGCCGGCGGCTCGCCTCCCGGCACGCCCTGCCGGAGCATGCGGATCGCGCCGACGAACTGGCGTTTCCCCATGTTGTCCTGGTGCTCTAGCTCCACGAACGCGTAGATCTCCAGCCCGCTCCGCATCACGCGCGCATTGCCGATGACCGCATTCTCCTCCGGATGCTCATCCTCCGGATCCTCTTCCCGGTCCGGCTGCGGCTTCGCGTTGGGCGCGGGCTTCGGTGAGGGCTTCGGCGCCGGCTTCTGGCCCGGCTGCTTCCCGGGCTTCCCCGCTCCGGGCTGACCCGCCTCCGGCTTCTCCGGGGTGATCGGGTAGGCCACCAGGTCCGCGTAGTCGAGCGTCGCCGCGCCCCAGGTGCGCTCCTGGTACTGGCGGGTCTGGAACACGCCGGACGGGGAGGGGTTGGAGTGACTCTGGTGGTCCAGCACGAACTGGGCCGGACCCGAGTAGACGCCGTCGTCGCCCCACTGGGCCCCGATTCCGGGCAGGTTCTTCAACTGCAGGGTGCCGCGGGCCGTCTCCGTGTAGTACCGGAGCAGGCCTCGCTTCGACGGGCTCTCCCGCTCGAACGCTTCGATCCGGGACGGCTCGAGGTCCTTGATCACGATCTCCGCCTGCTCCAGCTTCCGCCGGAGCTGCGGGGGCAGGTTCGTGATGGCAATCTGCGAGCGGACAGACCGGCCTTCGCGATCTTCCCGCGTCTCCCAGAACCCGCCCGGGCTCGCCACCTGGTCGAAGCGATAGGTCCCGGCGAGGCGCTTGAGGCTGACGGGCCAGACCGTGCTCGGGTCCATCGGTCGCTTGTCGCCCGGCTGCCCTTCCTCCGGGACGGGCGGCTGCTCCTGCGCCTGGTCGAGCCCGCCCGCGGGCGCTTCCGGCGTCGAGTCGGCCTGCGCGCGGACCGAATAGAGGCCGGCGCCGGAGGTCAGAAGGATCGCCAGGGCGATCAGCGTCAGATGCCAGATTCTCACCGCAACTCTCCGAGCGGGCCGAGTGCCACGCGTGGCGCCAACCGGTTTCATAGCAACCCTCCCCCAGGAAGTACCCCGTTAAACAAATGCAGCCGCTCGGTGCGGTGGCGGTCCCGGATGCAAAGCAGTTCACCGCGATAGCGCCGCTCCCTGCCCCGCGGGAGGAAGCTCCTTCCGCCACAACGTATAGCTCGTGGGAGTAAACTGAGCCAGCCATGTCCCTCCGGATCAAGATCTGCGGCATCACGAACCTGGCCGATGCGCTGGCGGCGGTCGACGCCGGGGCGGATGCCCTCGGCTTCGTCTTCGCTCCCAGCCCCCGACACATCACTCCCGCGCAGGCCGCCGAGGTGGTGCGGGAGCTGCCGCCGTTCGTCACCACGGTGGGACTGGTGGTCGATCAGGACCCGCGGCCGATCCTGGCGGAGTGCCCGCTCGACGTAATCCAGTACCACGGCACCGAGCTCCCGGGATTGATTCGGATGGTCGGCCACCGCGCGGTCAAGGCGTTCCGCGTGCGGGACGAGGCCGACCTGGCCCAGCTCGACGGCTACGGAAGCGCAGCGGCGTTCCTGCTCGACGCCTACGTCCCCGGCATCCCGGGCGGCACCGGCCAGCGTTTTCCGTGGGAGCTCGCCGCTCGCGCGCGGCGGTTCGGCAAGCCGGTGATCGTGGCCGGCGGGCTCACGCCGGAGAACGTGGCGCTCTGCGTGGAGACCACGCGCCCGTACGGGGTCGACGTCTCCAGCGGCGTCGAGGCGGCACCCGGCCGTAAAGACGCCGCGAAGGTCCGCGCCTTCATCGCCGCCGCCCGCCGCGCCGCCTCCGCGCTCGATTCCTGAGCGTCACCCCGCCCCAGCCCGGGTAGACCTCCTCGGGTGGGCCCACTCCCGACCGCCCGCCCGGAGGAGTAGTAGGATGTCGATTCCCTCGAACGGACTGCGCGTGGCCGCGCTGGTGGCGGACGGCTTCGAGCAGGTGGAGCTGACAGAGCCGATGCAGGCGCTGGAGCGTGCCGGCGCCCAGGTGGAGATCGTCTCGCTCAAGCCCGGTGAGGTGCAGGGCTTCAACCACTTCGATCGGGCCGACCGCTTCCCCGTAGACGAAACGGTCGACCGTGCCGACCCCGCCAGCTACGACGCATTACTGGTTCCCGGCGGCGCGCACAGCCCGGACCAGCTTCGCGCCAGCGAGGAAGCGCTGGAGTTCGTACGCCACTTCGACCGCGAGCAGAAGCCGATCGCGGTGATCTGCCACGGCCCCTGGGTGCTCGTCTCCGCCGGCGTGGCGCGCGGCCGGAACCTGACGAGCTACCACACGATCAAGGACGACCTGGTGAACGCCGGCGCCAACTGGGAAGACCGCGCGCCGATCTGCGACGACAACCTGGTGACCGCCCGCAGCCCGGACGACATTCCCGCCTTCAACGACGCGATGCTGAGCCTCTTCGGCCTCGCCCAATCCGCGGGGAGGCGAGCCGCCTGAGGAGACTGAGAGGGGGAGTGGGAGCAAGGGGGAGTGGGAGACTCGTCCGAACGGAGAGTCGGACCCACCTCCCCCTCTGCTGCCAAACGTCTGGACCAGGCGGGCGCGAAGATTCCGACAGTGGTCGTGTGCATGCTCCAACCCGCGGAGCCCGGAGGCGGAGCCGGAGGGATCCACTTGTGAGGCCCCCAGGCGCGGGGGCCTCGCTTGAGCCGGACGGAGCGGCCCGTGAACCGCCGCTATGATCAAGCCGAAGCACTCGGACGCGGAGCAAAGGCTGCCGGGGAGTACGCCCGAGCAGTCCGCTAGCGCAGCCCGAAGGGCGGAGCGTGAAAGGACTGGCGGAGGGCCAAGCTCGCGGGAGGGCCGTTCCGTCCGGGGAGGGCGGGGGGTGGACTTCCGGAGAGATGCTGATTTGGGCGAGAGAAACCTACCCTGCCGCTAACGGGGTCGTTCCCCCACAGGAACCTCCTCCCCATCCTCCTTGATCGCCTCGTCCAGGAGCAGGATCGGGATATCGTCCCGCACGGGGTAGCTGCGGCGGCAGGCCGCGCAGTAAAGGCGGTCGTCGCCGCGGAGCACCAGCTCTCCCTTACAGGCAGGGCAGGCAAGAATCCGCAAGAAGTCGGCATCTATCGGCATAGCAGAAACCGGGATGGGAGAACGGGTGGGTGAGCGTTCAACGGGACTGGCCTCGGGCGTGGGTCTCCCACTCGCCCACTCCCCCTTGCGCCCACTCCAACCCGAAAGAAGTAGTCGCCCTCGTCAAGGCACAGGATGGTGCAGCTCCACCGGCTTGCCTTTGCGGAGCTTCAGGTTCAGCATCTCCACGATGGTGGAGAACGCCATCGCGAAGTAGGTGTATCCCTTCGGGATGTGCTGGTGCAGTCCTTCCGCTACCAGGTTCGCGCCGATCAGGATCAGGAACGCCAGCGCCAGCATCTTCACCGTCGGGTGCCGCTCCACGAAGTTGCCGACCGGCTCCGCGAAGAGGAGCATGAAGCCGACGGAGAGGAGCACTGCCGCGATCATCACCGCCACCTGGCTCACCATCCCGATGGCGGTGATCACCGAGTCGATCGAGAAGACAACGTTGATCAGCAGCATCTGGGACATCACGCCGGCAAAGGTGACGGCGGCGCCGGTCATCTGCCCCACGTGCTCGTTGTGGCCCTCCAGTTTATGGTGGATCTCCTTGGTCGCCTTCGCCAGCAGGAAGAGGCCGCCGAGCAGCAGCACCAGGTCCTTCGCCGAGATGCCCTTCTCCATGAACGGAATATGGAAGAGCTCCGTCTTCTCCAACCCGATGATGATCCCGATGCCGAGGAGCATCACGACGCGCGGGATCAGCGAGAGCACGAGCCCCATCTGGCGGCCCCGCCGCTGCTCTCCCGGCGGGAGCTTGCCGGCGATGATGGCGATGAAGATGACGTTATCGACGCCGAGCACGATCTCCAGCAGGGTCAGCGAGAGGAGACCGATCCAGGCTTGCGGGTCCGAGAGCCACTCCATAGTCGTTGATGGTCCTCCAGGGGAGAGAGCGGGTCGGGGTCAGGACTGGTGGCGCAGCGCGAGCTCGTGGGTCACGGAGACGATTTCTTCGACCTCTGCGAGGCCGCCCATCCCCTCATCGCCGCAGGCGAGCCGCTTGCTCTGCGGCGGTACCACGCGCAGGCGGGCGCAGAGGTGGTTGATGGCGTCGCAGAACGCCTCCGCTCCGGCGCCCAGCACCGGTGGGGTGCCGCCGTGGTGGTCGACCATAAGCTGGCTCAGGTGCCGCTGCGTGGCGGGATGCTCCCACATCAGCGTGTTCATCGCGGGGGCCAGCACCACCGGCTGGTCGAAGTCCCACGCACGGTAGACGCAGGTGAGCAGGTTGTCGCTGAGCCCCAGCGCCAGCTTCGCCAGAGTCTGGGCATCGAGCGGCGCAATCAGCAGCAGGTCGGCCCATTTGCGCAGCTCGATGTGGAGCACCGGCTCGCCGACCTCGAACAACCGCCCCTGCGGCCACTCGTCCTCGTCCAGGTAGACGGTGTGCTGGTCCCGCACCGGCAGCGCAGCCGAACCACCGGTCGCCGGCAGCGCCGCGGGGTCGAAGAAGCTGAGCGCGGCCCGCGTGGGGGCGACCTTCACCTCATGTCCGCCCGCGGCCAGCGCTTCGCAGAGCGCCGGCGTCTTCACGGCCGCCACCGAGCCGGTTACACCAAGCAGAATTCGAGCCAACGCGCCTGTTCCCCCACCGCTGCCGCCGAGTTCGTGACGTTCTTCTAACGTTTCATTCTGGCACAGGATGCGCCAACGCCGCTAACTCGTCTCGAACGAACGCGAAGGCGCGAAGCGGCGGAAGGACGCGAAGGAGGGAAAACAGGGCTGCCAGGTGATACTCGCCCTCCGCGGGCCCGCGCGCGAGTAAACTCGGCGCTACACAGAGCGAAGCCCGCCTGCGCGGGCTCCGAATGCGGTGACACAGTGTAGCCAGCCTGTCCCCTTCAGGTTCCTCTTCGCGTCCCTCGCGTAAACTTCGCGCCTTCGCGTTCGTTCGGAGTCCGGCGGAGGCTATGCGTTGCCCCAGTGCTCGGCGATCTTGCGGCGGATGAAGGCGACCGCCCGCACGGTGCCGGAGTGGCCTTCCGGGTTGTTGTCTTCCAGGCTGATGTAGCCGTCGTACCCGATGGAGGCGAGGCAGGCGAAGATCGGGTCGAAGTCGACGCTACCCTCTCCGATCACGCTGTGGTCGTACTTGCCGGGGAAGCGATCGCTGGCGTGGCTGTGCCAGACCTTGTGCTTGACCCGCTCCAGCACCACCATCGGGTCGTTGTGGGTCATGAGCTGGTTGGAGCAGTCGAAGTTGATCCCGACGTAGCTCGACTCGATCCGCTCGAAGATCGCCAGGAACGTCTCCTGCCGGAACGAGAAGTCTTCCTCGGTCCAGCGACGGTCGCGGTAGTGGTTTTCGTAGCCGAGCTTCACCCCGCGCGGCTCGGCGTAGTCGGCCAGCGCGAGCAGGCCCTCGACCGCCCACTCGATCCCCTGCTCCTCGCTCACGCCGGGGTGGCGGCAGCCGGCGGTCACCCGCACGCCCGCGGCGCCGATCTCCCGCGCGACGTCGACCTCGTGCTTCATCTCCTCCAGCACGCGGGCTCGCTCCGCCGCGTCCGGATGGGTGAAGTCGGGTGCGCAGGTCCATTGAGAGACCGAGAGGCCGTACCGCTCCTGCAGCCGCCGTACCTCCCGGATATGCTCCAGCGAGTGCGGCTGGATCACGCCGTAATGCCACTCCACGTGCGTGATGCCGAGATCCCGCGCCTCCGCGCAGACCTCTTCGAGGGTGGGGCGGCCCTCATCGATCATCGAGTTGACGTAGCGCAGGGGGTTCCAGGAAACGGTAGGCGGCACGGAGATCTCTCCCGAGAGGCGGAAAGCTGGACGTAGGACGTCTCGCGTAGTGCTGAGTATTGCGTATCGCGTATTCCGTAGCGGGCGGCGTACTCCGCGCCACCATTACGTCGTGCCGGGCGGAGCGCTGAAGAAGCGTCTCGCCCGGCACGACGCTGCGGTGCAGCGGTCGAAGCACCACGCTACGCAATACGCGATACGCAATACGTACCCGTTCGAGCGAGGGGGCGCTCTCTCCTTACGCTGCGCCCACCGCCGGGCGAGAAAAGCTGCGCGTGATCACCTGGGGGCTGCGGACGCGGCGGACGATCGTCTCGGCGCGGGCCAGCGCTTCCGCGGCGCCGTCGAGGTCGCCTTCGCGCAGGCGGCGGTTGGCCAGGGTGAACGCCTCGCGCACCACGGCGTGGACCTCCGCGCTGGGGCCGGGTCGCTGCTGCAGCGCCCACATCTCGTAGTTGCGGACGGCGCCGTAGATCCGGTGTGCCATCGTGAGCCGCTGCGCCCTGGCCGGAGGGGGAGTCTCCGCTTCCATGCGCTGCTCCCAGTCGCGGCGCAGCGTCTCCCAGGTTTCGCCATAGTGCTCCCGGAAGACGGCGCGGACCGCCTCCGGATCGGGCACGGCGCTGGCGTCTCGTTCTGCGCCGCGCCGGGGACCCGGCCGCGCGGCCTGCCGGCGGCGGTCTTCGTTGCTCTCCAGGCGGCCCCGGGCCTTCCCGTACTCCGCCGCAAACTCCGCGAACTTCTGCCAGCCGCCCTTCTCCACCAGGTACTGCACCAGCAGGCCCGCCTCCGCGTAGAGGGAGGTGCGGATGATCGCGTTCACCTCCGGGTTCGCCGGGAAGTCGCCGGTGATGAAGAACGCGTCGGGGTCGATCCAGAGCCCCGCCTCGCGCAGCGCCTTCCCGAACCACGGCTGCTGGGGGATGCCGTTGAACTGGGCGGCGCCCCAATCGGCGGCGCCCTCGCCCAGGCTGGTGCCGGCTACTTTACCGGAGAAGATGTGGGCGATCTCGTGGGTGATCACGTACTCCGCGGAGAGGCCGAGGTAATCGAGCTCTCCGAAGCGGACGCCGATGAGGGGGCGCTTCGCGGCGTCGCGGGCGTTCGGGTCGCCGGGACGGGCGAAGCCGGTCGCCCCGCGGAAGTCCGGCGTCAGGTCAAACTGCAGCTTCCCCTCCGGCTCCCCGCCAAAGCGGCCCTTGCAGTGAGCCCAGCCCCGCTCCGCGAGGTCCCGGGCCCGCGCCGCGTCTTCCGCGGAGAGCAGGGCGGGATCGTAGAGCACTTCGAAGTGCTCCGACTCGAGCCGCGCCTGTTTGGCGGGGGCGGTCGGCCGGAGCTGCTGCACCGCAGCGGGCGCGGGGGCTACTCCGGCGGCGAGCGGACCGGCCGAGGCGGCGGTGGCGAGCGCCAGCGCCGTCAGGCCGATGATTCCCCATGCTGATCCGGGTCTCCGCTGCGCCATGCTCCGCCCCTCCCAGCCCGCCGCGCGTGCGCGCGGGACTCCAGAGCATCGTACCGGCGGGGCGTACGAGAGTCAACAACTGCCGGGGCGGGGCTCAGCCCACCGTCTCGAGCGCCCGGCGGTACTTGCCGGTCCGCGAGCGCGCCAGGCCGCGCTCCGTCTCCAGCCAGCGGCCCGCCTCCCGGAGACGCGCCGGGTCTCCCGACTTCAGCTCCAGCTCCACCTCGCGCTCTCTCGCCTCCCCGCGCGGGCCGACGTAGGTGAGGCGGTCGAGCGCCATCTCCGCCGCGTCGCCCGCGTCCGTCTCCAGGTCGAGCAGCGTCCGGCGGTTGCGGATCTCCAGCACCCGCTCCAGCGAGTCCGGCTCAAGGCGCAGGGAGACTCTCCCGGAGGCCAGCACCTCGCGCACCCACTCCCGCAGCTCCCGGCCGTCGGCCGGCTCTTCCACCTCGTCCCGCCGCGGCACGTCGTCCGAGGAGGGGCAGCCCTTCAGGGTGTAGAGGGTCCCCCCGTCTCGGCGCCGCTCCCGTACGGACCCGCCGGCTGCCGCCGCCTCGCGGGAGGGAGTATCGTAGTAAGTGTCTGACTGTTCCACCTCGCGGCGACCGACCACCGAATAGGGGCCCACGCGCGCCAGCGCGGCGAGCTCCTCCAGGCGGGCGGGGTCGGGAACCGCGAACTTGATCTCGATCTCCGGCATTCAGGCCTCCTCGGCGCGGGAGTCACCAGAACTCTATCCGCACCGGGGCAGGGCAGAACCGGCCGTGCCCCTAACCATCACGGGACGGCCGGTCCATTTCGATTTCTCAGGGGGTTCTTACCGATGCAGTGGAAGCGAATCGCGGCAGCAGGTTTCGCCGCGCTCTCCTCGCTTGGCCTCTGCCTGGCGGCACGCGCCGACGCAAAGGCGGAGCTGAAGGCATTCGAAGGCAAGATCGAGGCGGTCGCCAAGCTGCCGGGAGAGCCGTCGATCTACGAGAGCGCCGGCGTGACGCGCGTGCAGGACCTCCCCTTGCGGACGCTCGGCAGCCGCGAGCCGGTGAGCTCCTCCCGGCGGCGCCTGGTGCTGATCGGGGGGCTGGACGGCAACGACCGCGGCGCGGACGCGGCGGTAGCGGCGCTGCGCTGGTTCAAGACGCAGGCGCCGCAGTCGCTGCGGGATAGCTGGAGCATCACCGCGATGCCGCTCGGCAACCCGGAGGGCTGGCTGGAGCTGAAGCCGACCAACGATTCCGGCGGCAAGCCCGCGGTGAACTACCCGCCGGCGGAGGGCACCTTCTTCGCCGACCGCAAGAACGCGGAAGGCCGCTACATCTGGCGCTGGATCACCTTCCAGGCGCCCGACCTGGTGCTGGAGATCCGCGGCGGGAACCGGATCGCCTGGTTCGCGCCGCCGAACACCGGCGCGCTGGCGCAGGCGGTCGGGGCGCAGCCGCTGGTCGGCGCCGACTCGCTCGCGATGTCGCTCACGCGTGACCCGGTCTCCGGCCTCGGGACGGTGCCGGTGCTGCTGGCCGACTCTCCCGCGACGGGCGGACCGGAAGTGCTGCAGAAGGCGCTCGTCGCCGCGGCGAGCCTGCCGCGCTCTCCCTTGCGCCAGGCGGTAATCCGGCGCTCAGAGCGGGCCCCGCTCACCGCCGCCTCCCTGCTGGCGGAGCGGTACCCGCGGGAGAACGGGATCAGCTACATCCCGGCGGCGGCGTGGTCCGGCGCGCTCCGGCTCGCTGAGCTGCGGGGGGAGAGCCCGGAGGCGACCCGCCTCCGGGAGAAGGTCCGCCTGGCCCTGGCTCCCTATCTGAACGGGGCGGCGCCGGTGGTGAACGGCGAGCCGGACGTGGCGAAGCTCGCCGGCTACCTGGTCTTCGCCGACCTGGCGGAGGCGGCCGGCACCGGGGACCAGCGGGAAGCGGCGAAGCGGCTGGCTCTGGAGGGCGCCGCGCTCTTTCGGCCGGAGGGGTCCGGCGGCACGGCCCGGTTCGGGCGGTTCTGGTCGGACGACATGTTCATGACCGCCGCCGTGCTCGGCCGTGCGGGCAAGCTCTCCGGCGACGCCGCCTACTTCGACCTGCTGGGCCGCACGCTCCGCCAGTACGTGGAGAAGCTGCAGCAGCCGAGCGGCCTCTTCATCCACGCCCCGGACGCCCCGCACGCCTGGGGACGCGGCAACGGCTTCGCCGCGCTCGGGCTGATGGAGGCGCTCACCTACCTGCCGGAGGGGCACGCGGACCGCGCGCCCCTCCTCGCCAGCTTCCGCAAGCTGATCGCCGCGCTCGTCCCGCTCCAGGCGCCGGAGGGCACCTGGCGGCAGGTGGTCGACCGGCCCGAGAGCTACCGCGAGGTGACCGCCACCGCCATGACGCTCGCCGCCATGGCGCGCGGAATCCGGATGGGCTGGCTGGGTAAAGAGCTCGCTCCGGTCGCCGCCCGCGCCTGGAGCGGCCTCGCCGCCCGCCTGGGCGACGACGGCAGCCTGATCGACGTCTGCGCCGGCACCGGCACCGGTCCCACCCTCCGCTACTACTACGACCGCCCCGCCCTCGCCGGCCCGGACGACCGCGGCGGCGCCATGGCCCTCCTGGCAGCGGTAGAGTACGGCTCCCTCGGCAACTAACGCCTCCACCCACGCCGAAACCGCACAACGCCGGCCACCCCACCGCGGGGGCCGGCGCTCTGCTGTACGCAATCGGGAGTGCCTCGCCCGCGCGTTGAAGGCGGGCACTCGGGGCCGGTTCCAAGGAACCCGGAGGCGCAGCCGCAGGCTGCGACGGAGGGCTCCCCGTGTGGGCACCCCTGGCGAGGGGTGGCCGCTTGAGCCGGACGGAGCGGCCCGTGAATCGCAGTCCTGGATCAACCGAAGTCCGCGAACGCGGAGGACAGGCTTCCGCCGCGCACGCCCGGAGCAGTCCGCTAGCGGAGGCGAAGCCGGAGCGTGAAAGGACTGGCGGAGGGCCAAGCACGCGGGAGGGCCGCTCCGTCCGGGGAGGGTGCGGGGTGGAGCCCCGGGTCGATGCCGATCTCGCCAAGAGGACTCCCCCCTGGGGGCGGAACTCCGGCACGCCCGGCACGCCGAATCGCGGAACGAGCGCTCACCTGCTTGTTACCCTACGCTCCGCCTGCCCGGATGCCGACTATACAGCCCGGTACTTGACCGCTGGACAGCCGGTGGGGGAAGATTACACCATCCGGAATGGTCCCCGTTCCCCAGCAGTTTGCCTTCGAAAGGAACTAACTGAATGCGTAAGCTAGTCGCACTGGCGGCCCTGACCCTCGGCCTCGCCGCCGCCCCGGCTTCTGCGGAGCCGAACTTCCTTGGCTCCACCGGTCTGATCCTCACGCCCACGGCGGCGACGGTGGGCGATCAGAACGTGGGGGCGCACGCCCACTTCACCGACAACTTCAACACCTACGGCGTGCTCGGCGCCTGGAGCGGGGTGGAGCTCGGCGTCACCTACTTCGACCCGGACGGCGGCGACGGTGACCCGATCGTCAACCTGAAGTGGAACTTCCTGCCGGAGACCACCCTGTCGCCGGGCGTGGCGGTCGGCGTGATCGACCTCTTCGACGAGTTCGATGCCGATCCGAGCTGGTACATCGTCGCCAGCAAGACCTTCCCGCAGTTCATCCCGGCCCTCGGCGGCCTGCGCCTGCACGCCGGCTTCGGCGGCGGGATCTACGACGAGGAGATCTTCGCGGGCGCCGAGCTGGCGCTGGGCACCCCGCTCGACCTGCTTCCGGTCGACCGTCCGACCTTCACCGCCATTGCCGAGTTCGCGAACAGCGACTTCAACATCGGCGTCCGCGGCCGCTGGCGCGGTTTCTCCGCCACGGCGGCGCTGATCGACCTGGATGACTTCGGCTTCGGCTTCACCTACAGCACCGCTCTCCGCTAACGCGGCGTTCGGTTACGGTACAGCACAGGGCCCGGCTGGCTTCGGCCAGACCGGGCCCTGTCGCGTCGGGGCAGGGCCAACCCTTCGGTAACAGTGCCGACGCACCCGGCGCAACTTGGCGCAAGTTCGTGTAACTTCGCGTAACTCCGCTGGGCCTGAGAGTCGCCCCGTCACCTCTGGACGCCCCTCTCCTCGGAGGAGCTTGACGCCTGGAAGTCGTACCTGGGGGAGGCCTGCTCCCTAACTCCCGGTCGCCCGGGTAGCGCCGGGAGGGCGAACGGCCGACAATCCCCCTGACGTGTGCGGCTCCGTAGGGCCGGCTTGTCAGCTTCCGAGACTCTTCCGGGAGCGTGGGTCGGGGACGAGCTCATCCTCTCACCCACTCGCTCACTCTCCCTTTCTCCCTTTCGCTGCCGTGGGATCCTGCACGGTCCGGCCAGTACGTCGAGGAGTGGTTATGCGCAGGTGGCTTTCGGGACTGCTGCTGTTGGGCCTGGCGATGGCCCTGCCGGCGCGCGCGGCGATGACCGCGGCGCAGGCGACCCAGCCGCCGCCGCGGTTCACCTCCGGGGTGCCGCTCGGCGGGATCGGCACCGGCAAGGTGGAGCTGCTGCCGGACGGCACCTTCGGCAACCTGACGCTGAACAACAACTGGGGCCGGCCGCTGGCGGAGCTGCCCGCGTCCTTCTTCGCGCTGCGCACCCGCTCCGGGGGGCAGACCGACGCCCGCGTCCTCGCTTCCCGTTCGGAGTACGACTTTCCCACCGTCTCCGGGGTCCACTACTTCGGCGCGTTTCCGAAGGCGCAGGTCGGCTACACCGACCCCAAGCTGCCGGTCGACGTCACCCTGCTCGCCCACTCCGCGCTGGTGCCGCAGGACCTGAAGAATAGCAGCCTGCCCGCCGCGGTCTTCACTTTCACGCTCACCAACTCCAGCCCGCGGCCGGTCGACGCCTCCCTCGCCTTCTCCTGGGAGAACGTGCTGGGGCGCGGCGGGGACGCGGGGCAGAAGTGGGACGACCGCACCGGCAACACGCAGGCGATCCACGCCGCGGACGGCCGCGTGGGGCTCCTCTTCTCCTCCACCCAGAAGCCGTCCGGCGCCCGCCGCAGCTCCCAGGGGCAGTACGCGCTGACCGGCGAGGCGGAGGGCGGGAAGGTCGCGATTCTGCCGTACTGGAACGCCGCGGAAGCCGGCGAGGAGTTCTGGGACGCCTTCACCGGCGAGACGCTCTTCGACGAGAAGCCGGCGGTGCGCGCGGGACAGGAGGGCTCCGTCCATCCCGCCGCCGCGCTGGCGGTCTCCGTCCAGATCCCGGCGCAGGAAGCGCGGCAGGTCCACTTCGTGCTCGGCTGGCACCTCCCGAACTGGTACACGGCGGGCGACAAGAACGAGGGGCACTTCTACGCGAACGAGTTCAAGGACGCGTGGTCGGTCGCTTCCTACGCCGCGCAGTACCGGGAGACGCTGCTCTCCGGCACGGAGCAGTGGCACGACCTCCTGATGAAGTCGAGCCTGCCGGAGTGGCTCAAGCTGAAGCTGGTGAACGACGCTTTCCCGCTCGTCAGCAACTCGATCTTTACGCGGGACGGCAGCTTCACGCTGGTCGACAGCCCCACCTCGCCGCAGGGCGGGCTCGGCGCGCTCGACCAGTGGCTCGTTTCCCGCACCCTCCTCGGCAGCCTCTTCCCGGAGCTCGACCGCAAAGAGCTGCTGCCCTACACGATCTGGCTGGCGGATAGCGGCCAGGGAGAGACCGGCCGGCCGGGACGCCTGATGGGCAGCCTCACGGAGGGCTTCACGCCGCCGCGGGATGCGGACTGGCCGGATGTCGGCTGCAACTACGTCCTCTCGGTCTACCGGCAGTTCCGCTGGTCCGGCGACCTGGAGACGATGAAGTCGCGGTACCCCGCCGTCACCCGCGTCCTCGGCTGGCTGAAGGAGCGGGACAAGGACGGTGACTACCTGCCGGAGGGAGGCTCCACCTGGACCTACCGGGAGTACCCGGGCACCTTCGTCTACACCGCCGGCCTCTACCTCGCCACCCTGCGCGCCGCGGAAGTGATGGCGGGGCTGAACGCGGATAAGAAGCAGCAGGAAGAGTGCGCGGAGCGGTTCAAGCACGCCCGCCTGAACGCGATGGCGCAGCTCTGGAACGGTCGCTTCTTCACCAAGTACCTCGACCCGGTGAAGGCGGAGCGCTCCACCAACCTCTTCGGCGGCACCCTGGCGGGCGTCTGGGCCACCGAGCTGCTCGGCCTGGCGCCGGTCTTCGATCCGGCGGTAACCGACACCTCCCTCCGGGGCCTGATCGACCTGATCCCCGGCGCGACCACCTACGCCGCCCCGAACGAAGTGCGTCCGGACGGCACGGCGGACCCGGGCCTGACCGACGTCTCCTGGCCGGGACACCTGCAGAGCTACCTGGCGGCCCCCGCGATCGCGCGCGGCCGCGCCGACGCCGGGCTCGACCTGCTCCGGCGCCTGGCGGAGGTGCAGAGCCCCCGGGAAGACACCGGCTGGGACGCGGCGCTCGCCTACAGCACTCGCACCGGCGCGCCGGTCGCCGGCCCCGGCCACTCCTCCACGATGGGCTCGTGGAACACCTACCTGGCGCTGACCGGGCTGGTGCTGGACGAGCCGGGCAGCCGCCTCACCGTCGCCCCGAGCCTGCCCACTTCCTGGAACGGCTTCCACGCGCCGCTCTTCTCGCCGCGCTACTGGGCCTGGGCGGACTACGCGCGCAACCCGCTGAACGCCGCCACCAACCTGCGGCTGAAGCTGGTGAAGAAGCTGGACGACCGCCCGGTGCTGCTGAACGCGCTCACCACGACCGCGCCGGCGGGCACCGCGCTCGACGACCTGATGCTCCTGGTGACCGGTCCGGCCGGCGCGCTGGAGGGCAAGGCGGAGCTGGTAGGGGAGAAGCTGACTTACACCTTCAAGGTGCCGTACGAGTGGCGCCCGGGCGAGACGCTGGAAGTCTCCATGGTCCCGCCGGAAGCGAACCAGCTGGTGCTGGCGTTCAACCCGGAGCAGGTGCTCTCCTATGGCTCCCAGGTGACCGCCAAGGACTTGCAGCGGGACAAGCAGATCAAGTTCACGCTGGTGAACCCCACCAAGGAGCGCCAGGTGGTGAACGTGCGGTTCCGGGGCACTTCGGACCGCAACTTCGAGGTCTACCAGAACGGCACGCAGCTTCCGCGCTTTACGCCGGACACCGAAGACGAGCGGCTGACGCTGGTGGTCCCGGCGAGCCCGGTCTCCGAAGAGCGGGTCCAGCGGCTGCGGCGGGTCGACGAGCGGCTCCAAGCGGCGCGCGGCGAGGCCTCCCGCGCCGGAAAGCTGGCGGAGGTGCAGCCGCAGATCGACGCCATCCAGAACCGCGTCCGCGCGGCGCTGGCGGCGGACCAGTCGTCCCGCGAGTCGCAGGTGCTGCTCCACCCGGTCAGCGGCCGGATCCCGGGCATCCGCCTCTTCCGGAAGAAGCTGAAGGACCCGCCGCCGATGGTGCCGCAGACCGACCCGGAGCCGGCGGTGAACGCGGCGGAGACGGCGCTCCAGGAGGCGCCGGCGGCGCTGGCGAAGGAGATCCAGGACCCGCAGGCCCGCGCCATCGTCCTCTCCGCGCTGATGCCGGCCCGCGCCGAGCTGAGCGCCGAAGGGGAGCCGGCTCCCGGCGGCAGCCTGCCGGTGCGCCTCTTCGTGGTGAACGAGGGAGTGCGGCCGCTGCAGGCGAAGCTGAAGCTCGATCTTCCCGCGGGCTGGACCGGGGCGGAGCCGGCGATCGTGCTCCCCGCGGGTGAGGAAGGCTCCATCACCTTCTCCGTCGGGCTCCCGGCGGCGCTGGAGTCCCGCCGGTACCGGATCCCGGGGACCGTCACCTATACCTCCGGCGGCGCCGCCTGGACCGCGCCGGTGGTGCTGAACGCGGGCCACGCCTACCTGGGGAGCTGGTCGGTGATCGGCGTCTGGCCCGGCGGCGACCGCGGCCTCGACCAGGCGCTGCCCCCCGACACGGAGCTCGACCCAGCGAAGGAGTACGGCGGGCGCCGCTGGGAGACGGTCGAGAGCCCCGGCGGACCGGTCGACCTCCTGCAGCAGTTCCCCCGGGCCGCGCCGAACGGGGTCGCCTACGCCGTCACGCAGGTCTTCTCCCCGCGCGAGCAGGAGCTGGTGCTGGAGCTGGGTGCCGCGGGCGAGGTCGAAGCGAAGGTGAACGGCGAACGGGTCTACCGCAGCCTGGCGCCGGAAGCCGGCGAGCCGGGGAAGGTCCGCGTTCCGATCCGCCTCCGCCAGGGCTGGAACACGGTCCTGCTCAAGCTCGGCCGCGCTGGGGACAGCTGGCGGTTCTGGGCGGAGCTCGCCGACGCCCAGGGCAGCACCCCCACCGGCACCCGGGTCCGCGGGGCGCTGGGAGAGTGATCCCGGCGGTTAGCGTATAGGGTGTAGCGTGTAGAGCCCCGGCGAGCCAGTCTGGCTCGCCGGGGCTCCTCGCTCAGGACGGCGGGATGAGCGCGGACGACCCGGTCCCTCGCTTCCCTCCTTACGGGTGAGATTTGAAATCCGACGAAGGTTGGATCGAGCGGCGGGAGCGGCTGCCGATAACTAGATCAGCCGGTCGGGATGTTTGTAGAGGAGCCGGTTCGGGCACCATCCTTCTGATAGGTTGAGGGGCCATCTCGGAGGGAACTGCCCTTCCGACTCCTCTCGGCGGTCCCCCCTAGCGGGGACGGTGACGATACGAACAACCGAATACCGGCTGAACTTACCGCCGGGGCCCTTCAACGGGCCCTGGCGGTGTGCTCTTGAGAATCAGTAACCACCCGCGAGAACGAGCGCGGTCGTGGACCGGTTGCCGCCCTGGCCGGCGGCTCCGCGCGGGCGGGGGCTCGAGATGGCTGCGGCCTCTCGACTTCCGGACCGGCCCACTGGCCGCATGTTTCTCCGGTTCTTCCACCCGGCTCTCCGGAGGCGGGTGTCGATCCACACGCCCGCCGGGTTCGCCGCCCGCGGGCGTTGATCTTGTACCAGGCCGGATCGTCTCCCGTGGACGCGCTCGTTCACGGTAAGGGACTGCGTCCTACGGGCGCGGCGCGTGCCGTATCGCGTATTCCGTATCGCGTATTCCGTATCGCGCATTCCGTAGCGGAGTGCCTCCACCGCTTCACCCTGGCGTCGTGCCGAGCGGAGCGCTGAAGCAGCGTCTCACCCGGCACGACGTAGTGGTGGCGCGGAGCACGCCGACCGCTACGCAATACGCGATACGGAATACGCTTCCACCCGTTTCGCCCGCAACAATCCCTGAACCGCGGCGTCAGTATGCACGTCCAGGGTGTTGTCCGGCCGCTGGGTTCCCGCACAAGGGGTCGGTCGGGCGGAAGGGGCTGCTGATGTCTCGTCGACTCGCGATCCTGCCGGTGGTGCTGCTCCCGGTGCTGGCGCTGACCGCCGCACCCGGCGCCGCGGCGCCGCGGAAAGCCGCGATCCGGAAGCCGGCGGCGAAGAAATCGACTGCGAAGCCGGCTGCCCGACCCGAATCCGATCCTCTTGCGGCGGCACTGCGAGACGTGGTGCGGCTGGAGCTGGCGCCGGCCGCGGTTCAACTCGACGGAGCGGGCGCGCGGCAGCAGGTGGCGGTGACGGCGGTAACGCGGGACGGCGCCACGGTCGACGTGACGTCCCGGGCCGCCTTCAGCTTCAGCGATCCGCGGGTGGCGAAGCTCGGCGGAAGCGCGCTGCAGCCGCTTTCAGACGGCGAGACGAAGCTGACCGCCCGCCTGGGTAAGCTCGCCGCCGCCCCGGTCGCGGTGACGGTGGCGAACGCCGCCGCGCCAAAGCCGATCGAGTTCATCAACGACGTGATGCCGGTGCTCTCCCGCGCCGGCTGCAACGCCACCGCCTGTCACGGCTCGCCCGCCGGCAAGGGCACGCTCAAGCTCTCCCTCTTTGGATACGAGCCGGACCTCGACTACCAGGCGCTGGTGAAGGAGGCGGAGGGGAAGCACGTCGACCTCCTTGCGCCGGAGAAGAGCCTGATCCTCCGGAAGGCGCTCGGGGCGGTCCCGCACGGCGGCGGGCAGCGGCTGAAGGCAGGCAGCCCGGAGCACCGGACGCTGGTGGGCTGGCTGCAGGCCGGCGCCGCCGGGATCGATGACTTCGAAGCCCGCGTCAGGTCGCTCCGCGTCTATCCGAGCGAGCCCTGGATGCCCGCCCCCGGCGCGCGGCAGCGGCTGGTGGTGGTGGCGGAGATGTCGGACGGCACCACGCGCGACGTGACCGGCAAGGCGCTCTTCAGCAGCAACGACGACGCCATCGCCGACGTGAGCGCCGCCGGCGGGGTGGTGGCGAAGCGCCCCGGGGAGACGGCGGTGATGATCCGCCACCTGGGACAGGTCGGCGTCGCCCGCGTGGCGGTGCTCCCCACCTGGAAGCTGCCGAGCTTTCCGAAGCTGGAGGCGCGCGGCTACATCGACCAGGCGGTCCAGGCGAAGCTCCGCAAGCTACGGGTGGTGCCGAGCGACCTCTGCACTGACGAGGAGTTCATCCGCCGCGCCACGCTCGATGTCTGCGGGATCATCCCCCAGCCGGAAGAGGTGCGCGCCTTCGTCGGGGACCCCGATCCCGGGAAGCGCGAGAAGCTGATCGAGAGCCTGCTCTCGCGGGAGGAGCACGTCGACCTCTGGACGATGCGCTGGAACGACATCCTGCGCAACAACCCGCGGGTGCACCGGGTGGGGACCGGCGCCTACGCGCGCTGGATCCGGGATCAGATCGCGCGGAACCGGCCGTACGACCAGTTCGCCCGAGAACTGCTCACCGCCACCGGCAAGAACGCCGACCTGGAGCTCGACCCGAACAACCTGCCTCCGCAGCTCCAGCGGCGCGCCGGGCCCCGCCTGCTGCAGACGATCAACCGGGCGGAGTTCAACCCGGCGGCGAACTACTACGTCACCTCCCGCGACCCGCTCGATACCACCAGCGCCACCAGCCAGGTCTTCCTCGGCGTCCGGATCGAGTGCGCCCGCTGCCACAACCACCCGTTCGAGAAGTGGACTCAGGGCGACTACTACGCCCTGGCCGCCTACTTCACCGGCACGCAGACGGTGGGGCCGAACCAGGCGCCGCGGGTCGTCTTCACCCTGCCGCGTCCCCGCCCGCTGCGGCACCCGAAGACGAACGAGGTGGTGGAGCCGCGCCCGCTGGACGGACTCTCCGGCGGGGCGGCGGCCGGTGACCGCCGGCAGGCGATCGCGGACTGGATCACCTCGCCGGAGAACCCCTGGTTCGCGAAGGCGCTGGTGAACCGCGTCTGGGCGCACTACTTCGGCCGCGGGATCGTCGATCCGGTCGATGACTTCCGCGCCACCAACCCGCCGAGCAACCCGGAGCTGCTCGACGCGCTGGCGCGGGACTTCGTCGCCCACGGCTTCGACGTCCAGCACCTGCACCGCACCATCCTGAACAGCCGGACCTACCAGCAGTCGTCCCGCCCGAACCAGTACAACCGGGACGACACCCGCAACTTCGCCCGCTACTACCCCAAGCGGATGATGGCGGAGCAGCTCTACGACAGCATCAGCCGGGCGACCGGCGTCTACCTCACCCTCCCCGGCCGCAACCGCCGCCGCCCGCGCCCCGCCGCGGCGAACAACGCGATCGCCCGGGCCCTGCGGGACGCCGCACCGGACGGGCCGGTGGAGCGGGTGATGCAGCTCCCGGTGCTGCCGGCGCTCGGCCGCGGTGGTGCGGGAGCGGGCCAGTTCCTGGAGGCGTTCGGAAAGCCGCGCCGGGAGGTGGTCTGCGAGTGCGAGCGTTCCAGCGAGGGGAACATGGGCCAGGCGCTGGCGCTGATCAACGGCGAGGAGATCAACGGCAAGATCGCGTCGCGCTTCGGACGGGTGCAGCAGCTCGTCCGCTCGGAGCAGTCGGACGAGTCGGTGATCGAAGAGCTCTACGTCGCCAGCCTGAGCCGGCTGCCGCGCGCGATGGAGGTGGAGGAGGCGAAGGCGCTCTTCCGCTCCGCCCCGAGCCGCGATGAGGGAATCGAAGACCTGATGTGGAGCCTGCTCAACTCCCGCGAATTCCTGTTCGTGCACTGATCCCGACAGATCCCTGAGTGACTGCCATGAAGACGCTCATTCTGAACCCGACGGCGACGCGGAACTGCGAGGGCGTGAGCCGCCGGGACTTCCTGAAAGCCGGTGCGCTCACCGCCTTCGGCCTCTCCCTGGCCGACTACTTCCACCTCCGCAGCGCCGCCGCGGCGGCCGCGCCGAAGGCCGACGCGGTGATCCTGCTCTGGATGGCGGGCGGCCCGAGCCACCTCGACAGCTTCGATCCCAAGCCGGAGGCGCCGGCGGAGATCCGCGGGGAGTTCAGCGCGATCCCCACGAAGGTGGACGGCATCCAGGTGAGCGAGCATCTCTCCCGCACCGCGCAGGTGATGGACCGGGTGGCGCTGGTGCGCTCCCTCACCTCCAACATCGCCGCGCACGAGCAGGCGTCGCAGTACCTGATGACCGGCTACCGCCCCCTGCCGACGCTGGAGTACCCCAGCTACGGCTCCGTGGTGGCGAAGGAGCTGGGGGTCCGCAACGACCTCCCGCCGTACGTCGCCATCCCCGGCATCGGCCGCGGCGGCCAGAGCGGCTTCATCGGCGCGGGGTACAACGCCTTCACCGTGCCGGACCCCTCCGCGCGCAACTTCCAGGTGCAGGATATCCGCCCGCCGGCGGTGGTCGACGACGCCCGCCTGCAGCGCCGCCGCGCGTTCACCGACCGGATGAACGGCCGCTTCGCCGGCGGGTTCCCGGACGACAACGTCCGCAGCGTCGACACCTTCTATGAGCAGGCGTACGACCTGGTGACCTCGCCCTCGGCGAAGAAGGCGTTCGACATCGACGCCGAGCCCCAGAGCGTGCGAGAGGCGTACGGCAGCACCACCTGCGGCCAGGGCGCTCTGCTCGCCCGCCGGCTGGTGGAAGGCGGCGCCCGCTTCGTGACGGTCCAGAAAGGCGGGTGGGACACCCACCAGAACAACTTCAACAGCCTCTCCCAGCGGCTGCTGCCGGAGCTGGACCAGGCCTACTCCGCGCTGCTGAACGACCTCTCCGACCGCGGCATGCTCGACCGCACGCTGGTGGTGCTGATGGGAGAGTTCGGGCGCACGCCGCGCATCAACGGCCGCGGCGGACGGGACCACTGGTCGCGCTGCCGCTTCGTAGCCTTCGCCGGCGCCGGCATCCGCGGCGGGCAGGCGATCGGCAGGAGCGACGCGGAAGGCGGGGTGCCCGCCGAGCGCCCCGTCTCGGTGGAAGACGTGGCAACGACCCTCTACAGCGCCCTCGGGGTCGACTACCGGAAGCAGTACGTCACTCCCACCGGCCGCCCGATCCACCTCGCCCAGAACGGCAGCGTCATCCGGGAGCTGTGGGGGGTCTGAAGTGCAGAGGATGGAGGAAAGCGCGTCAGCCCCTCCGTAGAACGGTTTGAATTCCGCACTCCGCCCTCTGCACTCCGTCCTAAGCATGTCCCCCCGCCGTCCGTCCCGACGTAAGCCGCCCTCATCCCCCGCCGGGCGGAGCTGTGGAGAGTGCCGCGCCTGCTGCGTGGCGCTCGGGTTCCAGGCGCGGGAGGGGGAAGCGGCGTTCGAGAAGCCGCACCGCACGCCGTGCCCGCACCTGGTGAAGATCGGCTGCGGGATCTACCCGGAGCGTCCCCCTGTCTGCCGCCGCTTCCAGTGCGGCTGGCTCCAGGCGCCGAACCTGCCCGAGGGACTGCGGCCGGACCGCTGCGGCGTCCTCTTCTCCCTGAACGACAGCCCGCACGGGGAAGGCCAGGTGGTCTACGCGCACGAGCTGCGGCCCGGCGCCGCCGACCGGGGTCTGGCGGCCTGGCTGATCCAGGAGCTGTCGTCCGAGACGACGGTCCTCCTCGTGCGGGACGGCCGCTGCGAAGTGCTCACCCCCGATCCGGAGCTGCAGGAACGCCTGGAAGCGGAGGGGGGTATCTCTCGCCTCGACTGAGCCCCTCGCCCGTTCCCGGCAGGCAAGGGGCAGCAGCATACCCGCCACTCAGAGAGTGAAACATTAAATAATCGCTCAAGGTTAGTAGTTTAGCATTTTACCCCTTCCAGGTAAGAACGGACGGCCGATACCCGCCAGAGCAGTGAGCTGCACAGCGGATACTCGGCCGCCAAACAACCAACTACCCGGGAGGGGTGAATGCACCAGTCAAGTGCCAACGGTTCCGTCGCGCGCCTGCGCAGCGTGCTCGCGACGCTTTTCATGGTCTGTCTTCTGGCTCTCGGCGGGGCCGCGGCGGCCGCGGACTACCTGGGGACGCTGCCGCTGCCGCAGGTGAGCCAGAATGGTCGCTACCTGGTGAAGCCGGACGGCTCCCCGTTCATCTGGCAGGGAGACACCGGGTGGAAGGCGTTCTACCGGCTGACGCGGGAGGATGCGGATCTTTACCTGCGGGATCGCGCGGCCAAGGGGTTCACCGTGATCCAGGCGGTGGTCACCCCGATCCACCAGACGCTCGACGTGACCAACGTCTACGGCGAGCCGTGCATGCTCAACCGCAACCCCTACTCGCCCAACGAAGCGTTCTTCCGGCACGTCGACTACATCGTGCAGCGCGCGGAGGAGCTGGGCCTCTACGTGGCGATGCTGCCGACGTGGGGCAACTACATCCGGTACGGGCCGTTCAATTCCGAAGACGCGGCCTATTTCTGGGGTCGGTTTCTCGGCGCCCGCTACCGGAACCGGCCGGTGATCTGGGTGACGGGCGGCGACGACTACCCGGAGGGTCTGCAGCAGTACAGCCGCGCGATGGCGAAGGGGCTGATCGACGGCGGCGGCTCGGAGCACCTGATCACCTACCACCCCGGCCCGAACACCTCCGGAGGGCAGTGGTTTCAGGCGGAGCCGTGGTTCGGCTTCAACATGATGCAGACCGGCCACTACTTCGACTCGCAGTGGTCGTATGTCGTCACGGAGCGCGCTTACGCCCTGCAGCCGGTGAAGCCGGTGGTCGACGGCGAGCCGGGCTACGAGAATATCCCGGCGTTCGACGGGAGGGGCCGGCTCGACGCCTACGAGGTGCGGAAGTTCAACTACTGGGCGCTCTTTGCCGGGGCGTGCGGCGTCACCTACGGGCAGAACGACGTCTGGCAGTTCTACGATCCGGCGCTCTACCCGGCAGAGTTCGGCGCGAACACCCACTGGAAAGTGGGGCTCGACTTCCCCGGCTCGCACGAGATGCGCCACTCCCGCGCGCTGCTGGAGTCCCGGCCGTTCCTGACTCGCATTCCCGACCAAGGCCTGCTGGCCAGCGATCCGGGTACGGGCACCGACCACACCCGCGCCACCCGGGCGTCGGACGGCGCCTACGCCTTCGTCTACTCGGCGTCCGGGAAACCGTTCTCCGTCCGTACCGACCGCCTCTCCGGGAGCACCCTGCAGGCCTACTGGTTCGACCCGCGGACCGGCCACGCCATTGACCTGGGCCGTACGCCGAACACCCGCGCGGTGGTGACCTTCACCCCGCCGAGCAGCGGGCGCGGGCACGACTGGATCCTGGTGTTGGACGATGCCGCGCGCGGGTTCAAGTCGCCCGGCGACCCCCTGGAGAACCAGCCGCCGCAGGTCTCCGCCGGGCCGGATCAGCAGATCTTGCTGGGCGAAACGGCCACCCTGCAGGGGAGTGCTTCGGACGACGGCAAGCCGAACCCGCCCGGCGCGCTCACCATCACCTGGAGCGCCGTCAGCGGTCCCGGCACCGTGAGGTTCGCCAATGCGAGCTCGCCCTCGACGACCGCCACCTTCTCCGCGGCAGGCACTTACACGCTGCGGCTCACGGCGAAAGACGGCGAGTACACGCTTTCCGACCAGGTCTCGGTCTCCGTCGTCACCGACAAGCAGCCGGAGGCGCCCGCCGGCTTCGTGAAGGGGATCAACTTCAACGGACCCGCCGTGACGATCGAGGGGAACCGCTGGCTCTCCCACACCGAGGCGCTCTCGCAGGGGCTCACGGTCGGAAACGCCTGGAAGTGGGCCGGCAGCTACAGCTTCCCGCACTCACCCACCGCGGACGCCGACACCCGAACGATGCTGCAGAGCTGCCTCTACCAGAGCTCGGCCGTCGCGGTGCGCCAGACGCTGGCGAGCGGGGAGTACGACCTCTACCTGTGGACGATCGAGAACTACCAGAGCAACTACCGCAGCCTGGTGGTAAGGGCGGAAGGAGTCACCCTCGCCAGCGGGGTCGGAGAGCTGCCGCTGGGACACTGGCGGAAGCTCGGCCCGTACCGGGTGAGCGTGCGGGACGGGGCGCTCGACCTGGAAGTCTCCCGCTTGAAGGGCGATCCGGTCCTCTTCGGACTCGCGCTCTTCGGCACCTCCGGAGGTGAAGAGCCCCCGCCGCCGGCCACCTATTCGGTGAGCGGACGGGTAACGCTCGGCACCGGCGGACTGGCCGGCGTGACGATGAAAGCCGGCACTCAGACCGCCACCACGACCTCCGACGGGCGGTACCTGCTGACGGGCCTCGCTCCGGGCAGCTACACGGTGACCGCCGAGAAGAGCGGCTACACCTTCTCACCCGCGAGTCACAGCGTCACCGTAGGACCGGACCGGACCGGGATCGACTTCACCGCCGCGGAGGTCACGGCGGAGACCTACTCGATCTCCGGTAGGGTGACGCTCGGCACCTCGGGGCTGCCGGAAGTGCTGGTGAAGGCCGGCGCGCGGAGCGTCTCCACCGGACCGGACGGCAGCTATTCGCTCGCGGGCCTGGCAGCCGGGACCTACACCGTCAGCGCCAGCAAGAGCGGCTATACGTTCTCTCCCGCGAGCCAGTCGGTCACCGTCGGGCCGAACCGGGGCAGCGTGAACTTCTCGGCGACAGCGGATCCGCCGGCGTCCACCGGCTTCGTGAAAGGGATCAACTTCCACGGACCCGCCGTGACGATCGAGGGCCGCCGCTGGCTCTCCCACTCCGAGGCGCTTTCGGAGGGGCTCTCGGTCACCGGGTGGGGCTGGAGCGGCAAGTACTCGTTCACCCTGAGCCCTGCTGCCGATACGGACACCCGCACGATGCTCGAGTCGGTGGCCTGGCACACGCACGAGTTCACCGTCCAGCAGGCGCTGCCGGACGGGCAGTACGAGATCTACCTCTGGATGCTCGAGAACTACGAGAGCAGCTACCGCAGCACCAACGTCAGCAGCGGCGGTGTCCGGCTGGCGACCGGCCTGGCCGATCTCCCGCTGGGACACTGGCGGAAGTACGGCCCGTACCCGGTGACCGTCGCCGGCGGCGTGCTGCGGCTGGTGGTTTCGAAGGGCACCAAGGGAGACCCGACCCTCGCCGGCCTGGAGATCTACCGGAAGTAACGGTCTTCTCTCCGATGGGCGCGGAGAGAGGAGCACGCGGGGCCCGGCACTACCCCGGAGGGTGTCCGGGCCCCGCGCTCACGCCGGGAGGAACCCGCTGTATCGAAGGGGCTAGAGCGGGGTACGTGTCGCCGAGGACGTGTCCGAGCACCGGAGGTCGCCAGCGAGCAGGAGCAAGAGTAAGAGCAGGAGCAGGACCTCCCGTTTACGGAGGGTTCGGATTCATCCCTCATCCTTCATCCCTCATCCTTCATCCCTCATCCTTCATCCCTCATCCCTCATCCCTCGTTAGAATCTTCCGGATCACGTTTCCGTACACGTCGGTCAGGCGCTCGTCGCGGCCCTGGTGGAAGTAGGTGAGCCGGGTGTGGTCCATGCCCAGGAGGTGCAGGATCGTCGCGTGGAGGTCGTGCAGGTGGACCTTATCGACCGCCGCCGCGAAGCCGAACTCGTCGGTCTCGCCGTAGGAGACTCCGCCCTTCACTCCCGCGCCGGCCATCCACATGGTGAAGCCGTACGGGTTGTGGTTCCGGCCCGGCGCCCCCACCCCTTCCGCGAACGGCATCCGCCCGAACTCCCCGCCCCAGACCACCAGGGTGCTGGCGAGCAGACCGCGGCGCTCCAGGTCGGTCAGCAGCGCCGCGATCGGCTGGTCCACTTCCGCCGCATGGCGGCCGTGGTTCTTCTCCACGCTCTCGTGCGCGTCCCACGTCTCCTCGAGGTGGCCGCCGCCGGAGTAGAGCTGCACGAAGCGGACACCGCGCTCCACCAGCCGGCGCGCGATCAGGCAGTTGCGTCCGAACTCGTGCGTCGGCTCCGCGCCGACCCCGTACATTTCCAGCGTGGCGGCATCCTCGCGCGTGAGGTCGACCGCTTCCGGCACCTCCGCCTGCATCCGGAACGCCAGCTCGTATGTCTCCACGCGAGACGCAAGCGCCTGGTCGCCGGGGCGCCGCTGCCGGTGCCGCTCGTTCAGCAGCGCCAGGAGGTCGAGCTGCTCCCGCTGCGCCTCTTTCGCGGCCGGCCCGCGGAGGTCGAGGACCGGGTCGCCGGCCGGGCGGAAGAGGGTGCCCTGGTAGACCGAAGGCAGGTAGCCGGAGGCCCAGTTCGGCTGGCCGCTGATCGGCCCGCCCCGCTTGTCGAGCATGCAGACGTAGCCGGGCAGGTTCTGGTTGGCGGTGCCGAGCCCGTAGACGCACCAGCTCCCCAGCGACGGCTTCCCGATAAAGGTGCTGCCGGTGTTCATCGCCACCAGGGCGGAGCCGTGGGCGTGGCTGTCGGTGTGGCAGGAGCGGATCAGCGCCAGCTTGTCCGCGTGCTCCCGCACCTTCGGGAAGTAGTCGCTGATCATCAACCCGCTCTTCCCGCCGGGCCGGAACGGCCGCCACGCCGGGGTGAGGAAGCCTTTCTTCCGGCCGCCGGAGTTGGTGTACTTGAAGCTCGGCGGCAGCTCCTGCCCCGCGTACTTCTCCAGCGACGGCTTGTAGTCGAAGGTGTCGATGTGACTCGGCGCGCCGTTCATCATCAGGAAGATGACGCTCTTCGCCGGTGTCGGGAAGTGCGGCTGCTTCTCCGCCAGCGGCCGGGCCGGCTTTGCAGAGCCGGCGGGAGCGGCGCCCGCCTCCCGCGGGAAGAAGCCGTCCTCCGCCAGCAGGCTCAGCAGCGCCAGGCCCACGAACCCGCCGCCCATCTCCCACACCAGCTCCCGGCGGGTCTTGCCGCACGGGAACACGCGGCCTCCGGGTGATCTTTGCCTGCGGCTCATCATGGCTTCCTCAGTCGATGAACAGGAACTCGTTCGCGTTCAGCAGCACGTGCGCCAGCGAGGCGAGAGCGCGGACCTCCGGCGCGGGCGGCGCCGGGCGCGCCGCGAGGCCGTACCGCTGCGCGAAGTAGTCGCAGAGGGCGTCCCGCTCCTGCGGGGAGAGGGGGCGGTCGTAGACCACCAGCTCCGCGATCTCGCCGTGCCAGAACTCCCCGCCGATGTTCCCCTGCTGGCCGATCACGTAGGGGGGCGCCAGGTTCCGGTCGGGCAGCGGCGAGCCGCGCTCCGCCAGCAGGGTGCGGTTCTGCGCCACGGAGCTGCCGTAGGTCCCGTTCCCGGCGAAGAGCGCGAACGGCCGCTCCGGCTGCACCACCGTGCCGGCGGGCGCGAAGACGTCCGAGAAGCGGACGCTCCCCGCGCCGGTAGTGCCGAGGAAGACGGAGGTGCCGACGTTGCTCTCCCGCCGCCAGTTGGAGAAGAGCTCCCGGTGGCCGCCGGCGCCGCGATCGGTCGCCACCGCCACGATAGTGAAGCCGGGAGAGGTGATCGGCTTCCCCTCCACGTGAAGGAAGCGACCGTTCCCGTCGAATCGCAGCGCTCGCTGGCCGCCGAGCGCTGCGTCGAGCAGCTCCGGACGCGCCGCGGAGTCCGGCTGCGCGGCGTGGTGGCCGTTTCCGGAGAGATCTTCCCAGCGCGAGACGTGGCTCTTGCCGTCGAGCGTAACGCCGCGGTCGGCGCGGAGCCAGAGCCGCAGCGCCGGCAGGGCGTCGGGCGGCCGCGGGGTCTCCGCGGGGGGCGGCGCGACCGCCGCCTCCCGCGCCTTACGGAGGTGCGCCAGCGCGGCCTGCCGCTCCACCGGGTCCGGCGAGCGCCCCAGGGCGAGGCGCCAGAGGCGCTCCACCTGCCGGGTCGGCGCCGCTCCCGCCTCCGCGCGGGCCCGACCGGCCAGGGCCAGGCTCTGCGCGTGACTGAAGTCGCCGTTCATCAGTGCCAGCGCTTGCGGCGCCACGATCGAGCTCTCCCGCCCCTCCAGCGGCTGCGTGGTGTCGCCGAAGTCGAAGACGGTCATGAACGGCGGGATCAGCGCCCGCTTCAGGAACATGTAGATGCTGCGGCGGCGCTGCTCGTCCGGCGGGGAGACCTCCCACTCCGCGCCTTTCTTGCTCAGCCCCTCCAGCGCCTCCCGGTTCACCTCCGGCGTAAAGCCGCGTCCCCCGGTCTGCCGATTGAGCTGCCCGCTCACCGCGAGCATGGCGTCCCGCAGCGCGTCGGCGTCGAGCCGGCGGCGGTCGAACCGCCAGCGGAGCTCGTTGCCGGCGTCCTTGCGGGAGTAGGCGGCTTCCTGCGGGTGGGTCGACGCCATCCGGTAGGTGGAGGAGAGCATGAGCTGCCGGTGCATCCGCTTGAGACGCCAGCCGCCGCGGACCAGGTCCGCCGAGAGCCAGTCGAGCAGCTCCGGCTGCGTGGGCGGGCTCCCCTTGCGCCCGAAGTTGTTCGGCGTGCTCACCAGACCGCGGCCGAAGTGGTGCTGCCAGAGCCGGTTGACCAGCACGCGCGGAGTGAGCGGGTTCGCCGGGTCGACGATCCAGGCCGCGAGCTGCCGGCGGCGGTGCGAGCTGGCGGCTCCGGCCGGCGGGGGCGACACCTCGCGCCGGAGCTGCGAGACGACCGAGAGGAACCCCGGCGGCACCACCGGGCCTTCCCGGCGGGCGTCGCCCTTCTCCGGCAGGTGCAGGGGCGCGGGCTGCGGACCGGCCTCCGTAAAGGCGAGGACCCCCTCCGGCAGCCGCGCCTTCGGCGGACCGCCCTGCAGCTCCCGGTCACCCGGCTGCAGGTAGCCGCCCCAGAAGGCGGCGCCGAGGGCGTAGTAGTCGACCTGCGGGATCGGGTCGAACTTGTGGTCGTGGCACCGCGCACAGCGGACCGTCAGCCCCAGAAAGGCGGTGCTGGTGACGTGCACCAGGTCGTCCAGCCGCTCGTACTGGTACTCCACCGGGTCGTTCGGCTCGTCGTCCCAGGTGCCGAGGCGCAGGAAGCCGGTCGCGACCAGCGTCTCCTCGGAGCGGTCCGGCAGCTCGTCGCCCGCAAGCTGCTCCATCACGAACCGGTCGTACGGCTTGTCGGCGTTGAGCGAGGCGATCACGTAGTCCCGGTACTTCCAGGAGTGCGGCTTCTCCGCGTCCCGCTCGTAGCCGTTGGTGTCCGCGTAGCGGACCAGGTCGAGCCAGTGCCGCGCCCACCGCTCGCCGTAGCCCGGCGAGGCGAGGAGACGGTCGATCAGCCGCTCGTAGGCATCCGGCCGGGCGTCCGCGAGGAACGCGTCGATCTCCTCCGGCGTCGGGGGAAGTCCGGTGAGGTCGAAGGTTGCGCGCCGGATCAGCTCCCGCCGGCCGGCCGGGGGCGCGGGCTTCATGCCGGCCGCTTCCAGCTTCGCCAGGATGAAGGCGTCAATCGGGTTCCGGACCCACTTCGCATGGTTCACGCGGGGAGCCGCGCGGCGGCGCACCGGCTGGACCGACCAGAGCGGCCGCTCGTCCTTCGCGCCGGCATCCGGCCACACCGCGCCCGCGCGGATCCAGGCGCGGACCGCCTCGATCTCCGCTTGCGGAAGGCGGCTGCTCGGCGGCATCTTCAGCGCGGGATCGGCGTGCGTCAGGGCGCGCAGGAGAGGGCTCTCGTCCGGCTTCCCCGGCACCACCGCCGGCCCCCGCGCCCCGCCCTTCAGCAGCGACGCGCGGTCCGCCAGGCTCAGCCCGCCGGAGGGCTTCTCCGCGGAGTGACAGCTCGCGCAGTGCCGCGCGAAGAGCGGCCGCACCCGCGTCTCGAACAGCTCCTCCCGCGCCTGCGCCGCCGCGCTCGGGGGCTTCGCCGCCGCCTGCGGCTTCGGCCGCGGAGCCGGCGCCGCGGCAAGCGTGACGGCGAGCACCGCGGTCAGCGCGGCACACGCGAGCGGCGTCAGCACCCGAGACGTCATCAGCGACTCCTGCGGCGGGATCGGCGTGGGGACAGAGACGAGTCAGGTTTCGTGACGGACCGGCGGGTCCCTGCACGGGGTTTCCCCTGGCACTTCCAGCGGGGTGGTGCCCCGTCGCTTCGTGAGAGGCATCTCACTGGGGTTCCACCCCCCGCCCTCCCCACCCGGAGCGGCCTTCCCGCGAGAATGGCCCTCTCGCAGTCCTTTCACGCCCACCCGTACGCTCACATTTCGCAGATGGAGTTACGGTATCGCTTGTTGCGCTGTGCGCAACAAACTCCCTTGATGAAGAAGCAGGGAGCGGGGGCATGATTTGGCCCGCCACGCGGTGAATCT
>JBKBRF010000018.1:0-119445 GCA_046292385.1 Armatimonadota bacterium
TCCTCATCGGCGGTGAGAGGGAAGAAGAGGTCTTCTCCAAACGTCCGTCCCCGAAGGGCGGCAAGTGCGGGTGACCTTCTTCTTCCTTCCCACCTGGAGCTAACATACAAGTGCGGGAGCTCGCTCCCGCTTTCGGCTGCCGGCTCCGCGCCAGCTACCCGTCTGCGGCGGATCGTCTCCGCGGGAAGAAAACCTTTCGAGTAAACGCAATGCACCACAAAGCGGCAGCAAGCTGCCGCGCTCCAAAGTCAGTACCGGCGGATGGTCCCGTTCTACGATTGGGCAAGACCGGCCGGGTGTCAGCCAGCACGCCTCATCGGGGCAGGATTGCCGGGGGAGCGGCCGAAACTGGACCAGGTGAGCGTGTGAACGTGGAAAGGAGACCGGGACGAAACGATGCGAGCGATGAGAGTAGGCTGCCTGCTGCTGCTGGCGCTCGGCGCCGCCCTGGCGCCCCGAGCGGCGCTGACCGCCGCCGGGCCGGAGATCGTGGACGTGCGGAAGATCTGGGACCGCGCGCCGCACAACGCGTTTACCGACCTGATCCGCTTTCAGGACCGCTGGCTCTGCGTCTTCCGTGAAGGTCGCGGCCACGTCTCGCCGGACGGTGCCCTGCGCGTGATCGAGTCGCCGGATGGCGTCCGCTGGCAGTCAGCCGCGCTCCTCACCTCCCCCACGTCCGACCTCCGCGACGCCAAGATCACCCTGACGCCGGAGGGCCGCCTGATGCTCTCCGGGGCGGAGGCGACCCACCCGCCGGCCACCGCCTCGCACCACTCGGTCGCGTGGTACTCCCGCGACGGGCGCGAGTGGGGCGAGCGGCGGCGCATCGGCGACCCGGACATGTGGCTCTGGCGTACCGAGTGGCATGACGGCGCCGCCTACAGCATCGGCTACAGCACCTACGCGGAGCCCGACCGCAACTTCGTGCGCCTCTACCGCAGCAAAGACGGCGGGCGGTTCGAGCCGCTGGTGGAGCGCCTCCACGGCGAGGGATATCCGAACGAACATTCCCTCGTCTTCGAGCCGAACGGCACGGCAAAATGCCTGCTGCGCCGCGACGGGACCCCCAACTCCGGCCTGCTCGGCGAGTCCCGCCCCCCGTATACGCAGTGGCGCTGGCGAAACCTCGGCACTCGGATCGGCGGACCCGAAATGATCCGCCTCCCCGACGGCCGTCTCCTCGCGGCGGTGCGCCTCTACGACGGCAAGGTCCGCACCTCGCTCTGCCGCGTCCACCCGAACCGGATCGAAGAGCTCCTCCCCCTCCCATCCGGAGGCGACACCTCCTACGCCGGCATGGTCTGGCACGAGGGGCTGCTCTGGATCAGCTACTACTCCTCCCACGAGGGGAAAACCAGCATCTACCTCGCCCGCGTGCGCGTGTAATCTCCGACACATCGGCAAGCACAATCCGAAGGGCCGGGAGGCAGCCCGTGAGCTCTGCCGATGTGGGGATCACGGCTGCGGGGAGGGAAGAGCGGACCGTTACCAATTCCCGGAGCGGCCCGCTAACGAAGCGAAGCGGAGGGCCCGCGTCGCGGGAGGGCTGCCTCCCGGCACAAGGGCACGGGGTCGGCCTCTCCTGGCGAGCGTCGCTACCGAACGCCTCCGAAACCGTGGCCACCTACAGCAAATACGAGTCGATCAACTCCCACCGCACCTCCCCACTCGACCCCAGCCGGTAGCGGAGCAGGGCCACTCCGGCTACGTGGCCGTCCTCGAATGGGGCGACCACCCACTTCGGTCCCAGCACCCGGACTTCGTCCTCTAGGAAGAACATCCTGCCGCCGAGGACCGGCTTCGCCGGAATCAGCTCCGGGTGCTTCACCAGGTCGGCGATGATGCGGGGATACTCGCTCTCCGGCACCTCCTCGGCGATCTCCGGCTCGCGCTTCGCACCGCCAGCGGCCGAACCCTCCGGCTCTCCACTCCCCGCCCGGGCCGCCTGCAACTCGGCGGCAAGCCGGGCGGCCTCCGCTCGCGCGACCCGCTCACCGAGAACGGCGGACGCGGCCCGGCCCTGCAGGAGATACAGCCCAAACGTGCCGCCCACCACCAGGAGCGCTACCAGCAGTCCAAGAACCCCAAACCTCGCTCGACCCGACATCACCCGCCACCTTTCCGTGGGACCACACGCCCGCGGCGACCACCCCGAATGCGGATCGTCTCACGGGCAACCCAGGATCACACCGGCTTCAGCCTCTCGTGCGGCTCCTCCGGCAGCTCCACCCGAATGGCATCGCCGGGGCGCACCTCGCCGCCGGTCAGCACCACCGCCATGATGCCCGCCTTTCGGATCAACGTGCCATCCTCGGCGTGGTCGAGCACCGCCGCCATCAGGCCCGGCCGTAGACCGTCGAGCTGCGAGCAGGGATTCCGCAGTCCGGTCACCTCCAGCACCGCCGCGTTTCCCACGTGGAGACGGGTGCCGCGCGGCAGCGCGAGGAGGTCGACTCCTCGCGTGGTGACGTTCTCCCCCATCTGCCCGGGCGAAAGGTCAAAGCCGCGCCCGCGCAGCTCGTCGTGCAGCTCCGCGTGGATCAGGTGGACCTGCCGCAGGTTCCGCGGCAGCGGCCTGCGGGTCCACCGGGAGCGGTGCTGCACCGTCTCTCCGTAGTGCGCGTCGCCCTCCACCCCGCGCCCGGCGACCAGCCGGATCATCTCCCGACTGAGCTTACCGACCCCATGCTTGGGACTGGAGCTGACCGCGATCACTTCTCCCATCTCAGCTCTCCCAGGCCGCAGCGTCTCCGCCTCCGCGCACGCGGATCAGAAATGGAAGTGGTACTGACGCACCTTCACGCGCCAGTCGCCGTCCACCCGCTCCAGGTAGAGGAGCGCGTCGGCACCGTGGAAGTTGCTGCTCCAGGTGAAGGGCAGCCACACCATCGCGCTCTTGCCGTCTTGCGCATAGCCGGGCGGCAGCGCCGCGAAGTGCTGATGCCAGTCGCCGCGCTCTTCGCGAGTAACTCGGATCACCCGCGGATTCGCCGGACGGAACTCGGTTGGACTCTCCCCCGCGGCGGCCCGCTCCGCGAGGTGTCGCTCCGCCTCTTTGAGCGCCGCCTTCTGCTCCGGCGTCAGGGGGTCCACCCGCTTTTGGTCCGTAAACTTCGGCATCAGCCCCACGCCCCGGGGCTCAGGGGGCGGAACGTAGAGGGCGATCACCGGCTTCCTCTCTCTCGTGACTTCCAGGTGGGCCTCGGAGTCGTCGAGAATGTACGCCAGCGCGGCGTTCAGCACCGCGGCATCCCGCGCCTGCTTTTGCCTGACCGACAGCTCGTCCGGCTTCGACGGAGACCGGACCGAGGCGCTCGTCCGGCAGCCGATGCTCCCGGCGAGAATCAGGATCAGGATGGTGAGGGCTCGGCTCCGGGGCATCGTGCGAACCTCCGTGTAATGCTGGTCTCCCCGTGGGGGTCAGAATGCGAGCGCGTTGGTGTTGCCGTTCACCTGGAAGGCGGCCCAGAAGTACGGCGCCGGCTTCGTCTGCTTCACCGCGAGCATCGCCTCTCGAAGGGCCTCGTCCTTGCGCTTTCCTTCTTTCAGCGCGCCGTAGAACGCCGCCATCAGCCTTCCGGTGGCTGCGTCGTCCACACTCCACAGGCTGGCGACGACGCTCGGACACCCGGCCGCGCGGAACGCCCAGGTGAGTCCCAGGAGGCCCTCTCCGCCGCTCTTCTGACCCTGGCCCGTGTCGCAGGCGGAGAGCACCGCCAGGCGCGCCGCGAGCTGCATGTTGACCAGCTCGGCGGCCTCCAGGAACACCTCGTCCTCTCCCTTCTCCGGGGCGAGCAGCAGCCCGGAGCAGAGTCCATCCTCCTCGTCGAGCAGGCCGTGCGTGGCGAAGTGGAGGATCGCGGACCGGCTGAGCTCCGCCATCACCTGCCGCCTGGTGGCGGCGGCACCCACCAGCACCCGGGCACCTGGGACCAGGGCGGCCACCGCCCGGGCTTCTTCCCGGGCGGCGGGCAGCGGCGTGGAGCCCGGCACCTCCGGATCGGCGGCGATCAGGAGCGGGGTGGAGGCGTTCGGCCGCTCGTCTGGCCAGAGCAGCACGGAAAGCGACACGGAGACCGCCACCGGAAACCGCTCGACCAGCCGCTTTCCCTCTCCGTCGAGGATGGCGCCGTAGGGCACTTCCAGCAGCGGACCATCCCCGATCAGGACGAGCCGGCTGTGCCGTCCGGGCGCCAGCAGACCTGCCTTTTCCACGGCAGAGAACAGCGACGTGTAGAGCGCCTTTGCCGCGGCCGCTTCCGGTCCGGCCTGCTCTTTCTCGATCGCGCTCCGCCAGGAGGCGGCCTGCCTGTGGATCGCCTCCTCACCCACGCCGAGCACGAAGCTCTGGATTCCGTCCTTCTGGCTGACCGCGAAGAGGAGGGAAGTCTTCTCCGCACCGACCGCCCACTGCAGGTAGAGGGTGTCCGGGTTCTTCTCCGCCAGCTCTTCGAAATCGGCCGGCTGGGGCGGTGTGGCCCCGCTCATGCGGCGGTAGGCCGGGTACCGGTTCGCCAGATCGGCCCGCAGCGCGGTTAGCTGCCGGTCGGCTTCTTCGTAGCGGCGCCGGATCGCCAGCACCTGCTGCTTCAATCCGGTGGCAGGACCCTCATCCGCCAGCGCCTCCAGCCCGTCCACCTGCCGGAGCGCCTCACTCGCCGCGTTGAACGCCGCCAGGGCGGTCTGGAGCCGCCGCGCATCGATACCGCCCAGCACCCGCGCGTAGTCGGCCCGGTTCTGCGCCGCCTGCCGCGCGAGACCCTGCGCGCGGCCCCGCTCCAGGATCGCGAGCGCCTCCCCCGGCTTGCTCTGATTGACCAGCACGTGCGCATACCGGCGGTAGAGGGAGGCGCGGAACCAATCCTGGTAATCTCCGACTTTGCTGGCATCGCGGACTTCGCGACTGATCGCCTCGTGGTGCAGGATCGCCTCCGCGAACGCCGCGGCGGCGGGCTCCAGCTTGTTCTGATCGAAGTAGATCAGCGCCAGGTTAGTGAGCCGCCCCGCCAGGGTGTCCCGCGAGGCAAACTGGCGCTCCAATTCCAGCGCCTGGGTGAGGTAGCGGGTGGCGAGGTCGTAATCGCCCTTGGCCTTCCCCGTAACCCCCAGGTTCCCCAGCACGCGGGAAATCTCCCGGAGATCCCCGGTGGCTCGGATCACCTCCAGGGCCCGGAGCTGCACTTCCAGGGCTCGATCGAACTGCCGCTGCCGGGAGAAGACCTGGCCCAGGCCATCCATCGCCGCCGCGTAGCCGCGCCGGTCCCCGCGAGCCTCCTCGATCTTCGCCGACTCGCTGAAGTACTGGAGCGCGGACCCGAGCTGACCCGTCTTGGCCGCCAGGGTGCCGAGACTACTCAGGATGTTACTCAGGGCCGGCAGGTCGGATTCGTCAGTCAGCGACAGCGCGCGCTCGTAATAGTCGAGCGACTTCTTATCCTGGCCGAGAGTCCGGGAGACCAGACCGAGGTTCATCAGCGCCGTCCGCACGCCGCGCGCGTCCTGCAGGCGCTGGAACAGCTCCAGCGAGTCCTGGAAATACCGGGCCGCCTGGTCGTAACGTCCGGCCTGGAACGCCTTGGCGCCGAGATCGTTCAGGGAAGCGGCTGCGGCACGCGGATCCTGCTGTGCGCGCACGGACCCACCTGCCAGGAGCGAGAGGAGCACGAGAACGAAGAGCAGACCTCGAGGTGCCCGGGCGAGCAGTGTCATGACGATCCTCACGGAGAGCGGCGACCAGCCAGGCCGGAGTAAGACCGCTAACAGGTTCTGCTATCCGTCGGAGAGTCCTGCGCTGCGGTAGAGTCGCCAGCGGGGTGCGACCAGCAGAGGACGGCACGCCCGGGTGTTGAACGGGACCTCAGCCCCTGTCGCCCCGAGGTCCCGCATGCACGCCCTCAAGTTGCTCCTCACCCTCCTCGCCCTGGCGTTCCTCACGCTCGTGGGCGGCGCTCCCCTACCCGCCGGCGCGGGCGGCGCCCGGCGCCCGCCGAACATCCTGTTGATCGTCTCCGACGACCAGGCGTGGACCGACTACTCCTTCATGGGGCACCCGCAGGTCCGGACGCCCCACCTGGACCGCCTCGCTTCGCAGAGCCTGCAGTTCACGCGCGGGTACACGCCCTCCAGCCTCTGCTGCCCCAGCCTCGCCAGCATCATCACCGGGCAGTACCCGCACCAGCACGGCGTTACCAGCAACGATCCGCCGATCCCGCCCGGCATGGCCGCCGCGGAGTTTCCGCGGAGCCGGGCGTTCCGGGAAGGCCGGGAGGCGATGAGCCGGCTGATCGACCGCGCGCCGACCCTGCCGCGGCTCCTCGGGGAGAACGGCTACCAGAGCCTCCAGACCGGCAAGTGGTGGCAGGGCGACTTCCGCCGCGGCGGCTTCACGCACGGCATGACGCGAGGACAGCGGCACGGCGATGACGGCCTCGCAATCGGGCGGGAGACGCTGCAGCCTGTCTACGACTTCATCGAGGACGCGCGCCGCCGGGAGAAGCCGTTCTTCGTCTGGTACGCCCCGATGCTCCCGCACACGCCGCACAACCCGCCGGAGCGGCTGCTGGCGAAGTACCGGGACCAAGCGCCCACCGCGGCGATCGCGAAATACTGGGCCATGTGCGAGTGGTTCGACGAGACCTGCGGCGCGCTGCTGGAGCACCTGGACCGGCAGGGGCTGGCCGAGGAGACGATCGTCGCCTACGTGACCGACAACGGCTGGATCCAGGACCCGGATGCGGAGCGGTTTGCGCCGCGGTCGAAGCAGTCGCCGTACGACGGCGGCCTCCGCACCCCGACCCTGCTCCGCTGGCCCGGCCGGGTCGAGCCGCGCCGTTCCGAGCGGCCGGTGCTCTCGATCGACCTCGCCCCCACCCTGCTCCAGGCCGCGGGGGTGAAGCCGCCGCGCGAGATGAGCGGGATCGACCTGCTCGACCGGAAGAAGGTCGAGACCCGGAAAACGCTCTTCGGCGAGTGCTTCACGCACAACGCGGTCGACCTGCAAAACCCCGCCAGCAGCCTCCGCTGGCGGTGGGCGCTCCGGGACGGCTGGAAGCTGATCCTTCCGGCCCCGCAGAACGAGCCGGACGGCAGGCCGGAGCTCTACCGCGTCGACCGCGACCCCCACGAGAAGCACAACCTGGCCGAACGGGAGCCGGAGCGCGTGCGGGCGCTAACGCGCGCCCTCGACCACTGGTGGCCGGGGGCGCCGTAGTCCAGACTGGTAGGGATTCTCCGCCGCCCCTCCGGGGCGGAGGGTCTTCGGGCGGGAATCCGGGGGCTGCGCTGCGCATTGCCCCCGGCTAATCTCCTTCGCCCCTCCGGGGCTAACGGGTTGCGGGAAGTCGCTGACACGTTTTTCAGTGGAGTTCTCAGCCGCGCAAGCGGGCTTCGCTCCGTGTAGCCTCGACTTTAGTCCGAGGCGAAAGCGGCCAGTCACTCCAGCGTACCCCCTAGCTTACGGTTTCGGATAGTCGCGCCACAGCCAGCGCATGATCTCCGGCAGGAGGGAGCCGCCGTGGTCGTCCGAGTGGCCGCCTTCGCCGAAGACGGACTCCAGGTCGTAGCCCTTCTCCTTGAGCGCAGCGACCATCGCCTGGTTCTGCAGGTACCAGTCGCGGTCCGGGCGGTTCGGGCTGCGGTTGTCGTGGATGCCGTCCTGCAGGTAGATCCGGATCGGCTTCTTTTCGGACTGGCGCACCAGCTCCGGGTAGACGTGACCGCCCCGCAGGTTGGTGAAGCTGCCGATCAGGGAGATCACCTTACGGAACTCGTTCGGCCGCTCCCACGCCACGGTGAAGGCGCAGATGGCGCCGCTGCTGGCGCCGCCGATGGCGCGGCCCTCCGGGTCTTTCGTGAGGTTGTAGCGCTTCCCGACCTCCGGCAGCATCTCCTCCACCAGGAAGCGCGCGTAGGCGTCGCCGAGGGAGTCGTACTCCACGCTCCGGTTGTTCGGGTTGCGCAGGCCCAGCTCTTCCGGATACTCCTCCCCGCGGTGGCCCGGCGTAATGAAGATCCCGATCGTGACCGGCATCTCCTTCCGATGGATCAGGTTGTCCAGTACGTTCTGCACCCGGAGCACGCCGTTCGGGTTGGTCGCCCGCTGTCCGTCCTGGAACACCAGCACGCAGGCCGGCTTCTCCGGGCGGTACTGCGCGGGGACGTAAGTCCAGTACCGTCGCACGGTACCGGCCAGCACCTGGCTCTTGAACGGAAGCGGCCCCTCCAGCGTACCCTTCGGCACCCCCTCCTGCGGGAAAGAGTCCGGTCCCAACTCGTACCGCTTCGGCTGCGGCGGGGCATCCTGCGCGGCTGCCGCGGCGGGCAGACAGGCGGAGGCGGCGCCCCCGAGCAGGAGCGCGGCGGCGGAGCGGCGGGTGATCTTCATCGTCGTGGACCTTTCCAGCACCGGTGCAGGGTCTGTCACCCCTCCTGGGAGGAGGTTCCACGACCTCAACGAATCCTCCTCGCCTACGAGGCCTTGCGATAAGCGCTTCCGTCTTCGGCCCTGGTCGGCTGCTCCGCGTAGCGGCCGTGCTCCGGAACGGCGACCTGCCGGAAGTCCCGCGCCAGCGCCGTCAGGGCGGCCCGCAGCGCCTCGCCCTGCATCGCGCGGCCGTGGCCGGTGACCGCCACCTCCGGCGACAGCGCGGCGAGCGCTCGCACCGACTCCTCCGCCTGCTCCCAGTTCTGGGTGTAGTACATCGGCGGACCGTGCATCTCCGGCTCCTGCGTGAGGGCGGCGTACGCCGACTCCTGCCGGGTGGTGATGAAGGCGTCGCCGGCGATCAGCAGCCGCCGCTCCGGGTGCCAGAAGGAGACGTGACCGGGCGTGTGACCGGGTGTGTGCAGCCACTGCCAGCCCGGCATTAGCGGCAGCGAGCCATCCTCCGGCAGCGAGAGGAGCCGCTCGCCGACGTTCACCGGTCCTCGCGGGTAGAGCGGCGAGAGCGCCGCCATCATGCCGCCGCCCACGCTGGGATCCGGCGGCGGATACGAGGCGCTGCCGTTCAGGTACGGGTGCTCCAGGTCGTGCGCGTAGACGGGGACATTCCACTCCTCCGCCAGCTCTTCCAGCGCGCCCACATGGTCGAAGTGCCCGTGCGTCATCACGATCGCCGCCGGGCGGGTATCGCCGAAGCGCGCCTTCACCGCGGAGCGGAGCATGGCGGTCGTGCCCATCACCCCGGCGTCGATCAGCACCCAGGAGCCGTCGCCCGCGTGCGGCAGGCCCCAGTAGACCACGTTCACGATCGCCAGGCGCTGGTAGGCGAGGTCGGGCGCCAGCTCGTGCACGCCGTCCGTCTCGTGCTCGGCGGCGCGGGCAGAAGCGTGGAGCGGAATCTGGTGACTCATCGCGGACCTCAGAAAGCTATTCTGAGGTCCGCTCTACCCGGTCCCATCCGCCGCGCAAACGTCGAGTGACTGTTTCGAAGGGCGCTCCGGATCCGGGGCTAACCCTGCCCCACCACCTGACCTTCCGGAGAGATCCGGAGGTCGACCTCTTCCCGGCTGCCCTCCTTCTTGATCTCCACGGCGTAGTACCGGCGGCCGTTGCGGTCCCAGAGGGACGGCGTGTCGTCCTTGTTGATCGTGAAGCCGGGGATCGCTTCGTTCGCGGCGAGGATTACGGCTTCCGGAAGGGCCTCGGACTTGATCTGCTGCTGCACGAAGACCAGGCGCCCCTCCGCGGTTACGGCAGCCTGGTACTGGAGGCCGTCCACCCGCTTCTCCACCCGGTAGATCCGCTGGCCGTCGTCTCGATCGGAGCGGACACGGGCGATGTAGCCGCCGGTGGGCAGCACGCGCAGTACCGCGGAGGCCGCCTCCCGCGGGAGCGAGGCGAGCGCGATGTTCCGCGGATCGTTGAGCCGGGAGGCGAGCGCTTCGTTCAGGATCTCCACCTTCGTCACCGGCTTGTCCGCCCCGAGGACCAGGGTGCGGCGCTCACCGTCTCGCTCCAGGACCAGCGAATCACTATCGAATTCAACCACTTTGAACCCGAACGCCACCTCCCCTTCCCGGACGGCGCGGGAGAGTCGTCGCTCCGGGTCCTCCAGCAAGGCGTAAGGCGCGGCGTCCCCATCCGGCGAGACCAACCCCACATAGGCGAGGCTGCGCTCTCCGGCACCGCTCCCCGCCGCTTCGGAGCCGTCCTCGTCCTCGTCGGGTGCCCGCTCCTCCCGCTCCTGCCGGAGCTCACTTCCGGCCCGGCGGAGCCCCACCGGCGGTAGGGTATCGGTCGGCGAGTCGAATCGGCCGCGGCGGGTCTCGGAGGAGACCAGCGGCCGGAACAGGCCGCCGCGGACGCGCGGGTCCGAGGTATCGGCGGGCCGTGAGACGAGCGAGACGGGCGCGGGCGAATCTCCGGCGACGCCGGAGGAGCCGCCGGGGAGGGTGCTGGAGTGGGATGCGGGGGCTCGGACCGGCGGTGGCTCCGTGGAAGGCGGGGTTCCGGCGCGCATCCCGAAGACGCCCCACCCGATCGCCGCGAGCGCCAGCCACGCGCCTCGCTCCAGCCAACCCTGCCATCCGCTTCGCATCCTACTTCCTCGCTGCTTTCGGACCCGGTTCTTGCCTCCCGAGCCGGCCCGCCGGTTCCCCTTCGTCGAGATTTGGGGGAAATCCCTCTCTAACGTCCCTTTCCAGCCGCGGGAGTCGTCAAACCGAGAGGGAGATGCCTGGCGCGTGGCCAACGGGAGCGGGCGAGGGCGACGTGACCGCGGAAAAAACTCCGATCCTTCCGCCGGGTCCAGCCGTCTGGGATGCTGGCAGCCTTCCCCCGCGAACCACTTACCTCCGACTTCCCAAGCCCATGACTCGATACCAGTTCCTGCGCCTGCTGTCCGGCCTCGGACTCTGCCTCACCGCTGCCGCCGCGCCGGCCGCGGAGCCCCGCTTCATGGAGGAGTCGGGCACGGTCGTCGCCTTCGACGAGGAGACGGGTCTCCTCACCCTGAACGGCCGCCTCGGAGCCCGAACCTTCGTGGTGACTCCGAGCACGCGCGTCGTCGTCAACAACCGCGCGGGAGACGCGGGGGACATCTCGGCGGGCGACCAGGTAGAGCTCACCTACCGGCTCGACACCCGGGAGATCGGCCGTCTGCGCATCATCAACCAGACCAGCGCCCGGGCGAGGGTGGTCAGCGTTACCAACCAGGGCGTGAACGTGCGCATTGATGGGACGGTGGTGACCCTGCAGCGGAACGCAGCCACCACCTTTGCCGTCGGCGGGCTGCGGATCACCGACCCGTCGATCCTGACCGGCCTGCTGGCGGACGTGCGGTTCGAGCCGGACAGCCTGGTGCTGCTCAACGCCTCCGGCCGAGCGAGCCGCGCGACCGGGAGGATCGGCGCGGTCGACGCGACCGCCGGCGTCATCACGCTCAAGGGCCGCCGCCAGCGCCAGTTCTCCACGATCCCGGACGTCACGGTGATTCGCAACGGCGTCGATGCCACCCTCGCCTCGCTGCAGCCGGACGACCGGATCGAAGTCGTCTTCACTCCGGGCCGGCGCCGCGACCGCGCTCTGCTGCTGCGGGCGCGGGGAGCGAGAGTGACGGAGTAGGCGTTCTACCGCTCCGGAGGTAGGCGCAAACCTTTCTGAACGCCGTTTGAAAAGCGGCGTCTAGGAAGATGTTGCCGGACCGCACCGGGGTACCTGCCCTGGTGAGCCGGTTCCCCAGGGCTCCGGAACGATCCGGAGCCGCCCGCACCCGGCACGGCGCCGCACCCCGGCCTGCCAATCCCGGTGCGGTCTGTGGTCTCAACTCGGTCCGGCACGTGCCGGTCACGTCCGTTCTGTCGGAGGTTCAGGATGAAGATTTCTAGAGTGTATGCCCTCGCGGCGGCCCTGCTCGCCGTAGCGGTGGCGCCGGCCTTCGCGCAGCGAGGCGGCGGCCGCGGCCCCGGTTTCGGCTTCGGAGGCGGCGCCGGGATCGTGATGATCCCCGAGGTGCAGAAGGAGCTCAAGCTGGAGCAGGCGCAGATCACCCTGATCGATCAGGTGATGGCGGAAGGCCGCGAGAAGATGCGCGCGCTCTTCCAGGAGAGCCAGGGCAATCGTGAGGGTGCTCGCCAGAAGATGCAGGAGCTGCAGGCGCAGCAGGAGAAGCAGGTGATCGAGATCCTGGAGCCGGCGCAGGTCAAGCGCTACAAGCAGCTCCAGATCCAGCAGGCCGGCCCCCGCGGCCTCGTCCGCCCGGAAGTGGCGCAGCAGCTCAAGCTGACCCCCAGCCAGACCCAGTCGATCGAGGCGGCGGTCCGCGGCGAGCAGGAGTCGATGCGCAGCATGTTCGAGAGCGCCCGCAGCAACGGCGGCGGCCCGGAAGCGTTCCAGGGCCTGCGCGAGAAGATGCAGCAGCTCCGCGGCGAGACCGACAAGAAGATCCTGGCGGTGCTGACCGACGCTCAGAAGAAGCAGTTCGACGAGCTGAAGGGCGCGCCGTTCACCTTCCCGGAGCCGCGCTTCGGCGGCCGCGGCGGCCCGGGCGGCGGCCGGCGTCCGAACAACCCCAACAACTAAGGCGGTAGCACCACCGCTCGCGCACACGGAAGCCGGCCAGCCATCACTACGGCCGGCTTCCGCCGTGATTGACCCGGGGCGGCTGAATGCAGTCTTCCAACGTCGGAATCACGTAATTACAACAGGGCAGGCTTCCCCTACTCGTCGGAGCCTACGTAGTTAAGTGGAGAGCCCCGGTCCCGGCCGGCTCCTCCCGAAATCTCTTTCGGCATTCGAATCAGAGCTGTTATGTCCGACCGCATTGCCCAGGCACTCTTGAGCTCCGGCCGCCTCTCGCTGGAGCGGCTCACCCGCGCGCAGCAGGAGCAGGAGCGCTCCGGACGTCCCCTGCCGGAGATGCTGCTCCGCCTGGGCTACTGCTCGGAGGACGACATCCGCCGCGCCTTTGCGGAGGCGCTCGGCCTGCCGATCCTGGACGAGTCGACCCGCCCGGATCCGGAGGCGATCGCGATGATTTCCTCCGCCCTGGCGCAGCGGCATACGGCCGTCCCGATCCGCCGGGAGAACGGCCACCTCCTGGTCGCCATCGCCGACCCGATGAACCTGACGGCGCTGGACGACCTGCGCCTCGCGACCGGCGTGCCGGTGAAGCCGGCCTACGCGGACCGCGACTACCTGCAGCGGCTCCTGAGCGACGCCTACGCGGGCGAGGACGAAGACGGGTTCGAGGTGGTCCAGGAGGAGGGCGACAACGTCGCGGAGCTCCAGCGGCTGGCGCAGGAATCGCTCGTTATCCGCCTGGTGAACAACATCTTCCGGGAAGCGGTGCGCGCCCGCGCCAGTGACATCCACATCGAGTCGTTCGAAGACCGGTGCCAGGTGCGGTATCGCGTCGACGGCGTGCTCCACGAGCAGGCCCCGCCGCCGCAGCGGCTGCTGCCGGCCATCGTCTCCCGCATCAAGATCCTGGCCGACCTCGACATCGCGGAGCGCCGCCTGCCGCAGGACGGCCGCATCAAGACCCACATCCTGGGTCACGAGATCGACGTCCGCGTCTCGATCCTCCCCACCCTGCATGGCGAGGCGGTCGTGATGCGCCTGCTGGACCAGAGCAGCATCCAGATCAACCTGGAAGACATCGGCTTCACGGAGCAGCAGCTCGCGGTCTACGAGAAGGCGATCCGCAAGCCGCACGGCATGGTGCTGGTCACCGGGCCGACCGGCTCCGGGAAGACGACCACCCTCTACGCCTCGCTGCGGCGCATCTTCTCCCCGGAGAAGAAGGTGATCACCGTGGAGGACCCGGTCGAGTACCAGATGACCGGCGTCAACCAGATGCAGGTCCGCGAGCGGATCGGCCTCACCTTCGCGCGGGGGCTGCGCTCGATCGTCCGCCAGGACCCGGACATCATCATGGTCGGTGAGATCCGCGACCATGAGACGCTGGAGATTGCGGTCCACGCGGCGCTGACCGGCCACCTGCTCCTCTCCACGCTGCACACCAACGACGCCGCCGGCGCCGTGAGCCGCCTCATCGACATGGGGCTGGAGCCGTTCCTGGCGGCGAGCTCGCTGGAGTGTATGATGGCCCAGCGCCTGGCCCGCCGGGTCTGCCCGGAGTGCCGGGAAGAGCAGGAGCCGCCGCGTGAGATGATGATCATCATGGAGAAGGAGCTCGGCTACGCGCCGCCCTCCAAGCAGTGGCGCGGCGTCGGCTGCAGCCACTGCCGCTTCACCGGCTTCGTCGGCCGGTTGGGGCTCTTCGAGATCCTGCCGATCTCGGAGCAGGTGCGCGAGCTGATCCTGAACCGGTCGTCCGCCAGCCAGATCAAGGCGATGGCGGTGAGCCAGGGGATGACCACGCTCCGGCAGGACGGCTGGCGCAAGGTGCTGGCCGGCCAGACCACCATCGAAGAAGTGATCCGCGTTTCCACCGAAGACGAGTAGTAAGCACCCGATGGCCGAGTTCCGCTATACCGCCCTGGATAAGTCCGGCAAAGAGGTGACCGGCGCGCTGCACGCCGAAGACCGCTCCGGCGCGCTCGCCCGCCTGAAGAGCATGGGGATGTACCCCATGGGCCTGGAGGTGGCGGCGCAGGGCGCGGCGGCAGTGGCGGCGCCGGGCGCAGCCGCACCCGCGCGGGCCGGCGGGGGGATCGCGCTCTTCGGCGGCCGGGTGAGCGCCTCCGATCTCGCGCTGTTCACCCGCCAGCTCGCTTCCCTCTTCAATGCCGGCCTGAACATGGCGCGGTCGCTCGACACGCTGATCGACCACGCCGAGAACCCGACGCTGCGGACCACCCTGGAGCAGGTGCGGCAGTCGGTCTCCGGCGGCTCGGCGCTCTGGGAAGCGATGGCGGAGCATCCCCGCGTCTTCTCGGAGCTCTACGTGAGCCTGGTGCAGGCGGGGGAGGCGTCCGGTCAGCTCGGCAAGGTGCTGGAGCGGCTGGCCGACAGCCTGGAGAAGGCGGAGGAGTATCGCTCCCGCATCCGCTCGGCCCTCGCCTACCCGATGCTGCTGATCACGGCCGGCGCCGGCGCGGTGATCTTCATCCTGGTCTTCCTGGTGCCCCGCTTTGCCCGGATCTTCGGGAGCCTGAACCGGGAGCTGCCGACGCCGACCAAGGTGCTCCTCGCGACCCAGGCCTTCGTCTCGGAGTACGGCATTCTGATGCTCGTGCTGGGGATCGGCGCGTTCGCCGCGCTCAAGGCGTGGGAGCGCACGGAGCAGGGCGGGCTCACGATGGACACGATCCGGATGAAGATCCCGATCCTCGGCTCGATCATCCACAAGGACGCCGTCTCCCGGTTCTGCCGCACGATGTCGACCCTGGTCGAGGGCGGCGTGCCGATCCTGAGCAGCTTCGAAGTGGCGGAACGGGCGGTCGGCAACCGGGTGCTGCGGAAGGCGATCGAAGAGGTGCGGAACGCGGTCCGCGGCGGTGAAGCGCTGGCGGATCCGCTGAAGCGCACCGGCGTGTTCCCCTCCCTCGTTACCAACATGATCGCCGTGGGCGAGGAGACCGGGAACCTGGACGAGATGCTGAACCGCGTGGCGGACACGTACGACGCGGAGATCGGCAACAAGATGCGGCAGCTCGTCTCGCTCGTCGAGCCGATGGTGATCCTGATCATGGGCGCCATCATCGGCACCATCGTGCTCTCGATGCTCATCCCGGTGATGGAGCTGAGCACCGCGTTTTAGATAGCGTCCGGCGGTTACGAGTGGGAGAGCGTTGTTGCAGGTTGGCAAGTTGACAGGTTACAGGTTTGCCCTCGGACCGCGGGGGTTCGCAACCTGGAACCTGAAACCTGCAAACCTGTAACCACCCCTTCCAACCCGAGAGTAGTAGCCGGATGGTCAAGAGTCGATAGGACCTGGAGGATAGATCCCATGCTTCGCAGAGAGCGAGTTCGGAAGGGTTTCACGCTCATCGAGCTTCTCGTCGTGCTCGTGATCCTGGCACTGCTGGCCGGCATCGTGCTGCCGCGGTTCATGGACCGCACCAAGGATGCCAACGTGTCGGCGGCCAAGACGCAGATCAGCAACTTCAAGAACGCGCTGAACCTGTACATGCTGGACAACGGCCAGCCGCCGTCCACCCAGCAGGGGCTGGAGGCGCTGGTGACGGAGCCGACCAGCTCGCCGCGCCCGCGCAACTGGAAGAAGTACCTCGGCGACGTCAATGAGGTTCCGCAGGATCCCTGGGGCAACGCGTACCAGTACGAGGCGCCGGGACCCAACGGAGAGGACTACCTCATCACCAGCCTCGGGGCCGACGGTCGCCCGGGCGGCGCTGAGTACGACGCCGACATCACCAGCCTCGACACCCGGAAGTAAGCGGATCTCGTGATGCGTCCTCTCCGGGTCATTCCGCGTGAAAAGCTGCGGCCGCCGGCAACGTCCGGCGGTCCGCGGCCTCGCGCCGCCCGCAGAGCGCATACGCTGACGGAGTTGCTGGTGGTGCTGACGATCCTGACGCTCTTCGCCGGGATCGTGATGCCCCGCCTCGCCTCCGCGCTGATCCGCTCCCACCTCGAGGTCGCGATCGAGCGGGTGCAGTCCGGCTTCAGCTACACCCGCGCCCGCGCGGTGGCGACCGGCCTGCGCCACCAGGTGGCGTTCAACGCCCAGACCCGCGAGATCGTGGCGGAGCCGTTCCGGCCGGAGCTGACGACCCAGGGCGCCACCACGACCGTCCGCGACGACGACCCTTCGCTCCAGCCGGCGCTCCGGACCACGCTGCCGGAAGAGGTGCAGGTAGTGGAGTGGACCGTGATCCCGATGGAAGCGGGCATGCAGGGCGGACGCACCACTTACAGCACTTCCACGGCCGACGCTCCGCTCGTGAGCTATCCGGAAGGGATGGGCGACAGCGCGCGCGTGGTGCTGGAGGACGAGGAAGGCCGCCGCCGCGGCGTGATCCTGGACGGCTTCACCGGCGAGATCCGGGAGCTGGAGCCGGAAGAGCTGTCCCGATGAAGCGACGCGGCGTCACCCTACTGGAAGTCCTGGTGGCAGCAGTCGTGCTGGCCACCGGGATCACCGCCTGCCTCTCCGTCATCGCCGGCAGCGCCGCCGCCGTGCGGCGGGTGGAGGAGCACAGCCGGGGGCTGATGTTCGCCCGCTCCAAGATGGACGAGATCCTGAAGGAGCCGCTGCTCCAGACCGGGACCGACCAGGGGCAGGGTATCGACGAGACCACCGACTTCGACTGGCAGGCGACGATCGAGCCGAGCCAGCACCCGAGCCTGGTGTTGATCACCGTCGTCGCCACGCACCGGGTCTCCGGCTACCAGACCGTCGTAACGGCGCTCCGCCGCCCCGACCTCGACACCCCGCCGGAGGGCGTGGCCGGCTCCGGCACCCCCTCCACCACGGAGGAGTCCGGCGGCGTTACCGGGGAGAGCCTCTGATGCGGCGCCGCGGCTACACCCTGATCGAGCTGCTCGTCGCCATTACGATTGGCGCGGTGCTGCTCTTTCTGACGGCGCAGATGTTCCGCAGCGCCATCGTCGGACGCGAGCGAGTGCGGGAGGTCTCCTCGCGCATGGGCGCCCTCCGCCGCGCGTACGAGGTGGTCAGCCGCGACCTCCACAGCGCCACCATTCCGCCGGACGACTCCGGCCTGCAGTTCGGCCTGGAGTCGACCCCTGCCGGCCTGGGGAGCCACGTGCTGCAGTTCGCGTCGGTGGTCGGCGAGCCGCTCCTGTCCGGCCGTGCCTCCAACGAGACGGTGCTGGTGCAGTACGCCATCAGCGACGATCCCCGCACCGGCGTCCCCACCCTCTTCCGCTACGAGACCGCCTACCCGGTGCCGGAGGGCGCCTCCCCGCTCGACAGCGGAGACACTCGCGCAATGCCGCTGCTGCCGGGAGTCACGGCGGCGAGCTACCTCTTCTACAGCCCCGACCAGCAGAACTGGCTGGAGACCTGGGACCCGGCTACCGGTCTGCCGACGGCGATCCGCATCGACCTGGTCCTGGGCGACAGCCGGGAGCGGAACGCGGAGCAGGAGCCGCGCCAGGAAAGCTGGACCTTCGCGCTGCCCGCGGCGAAGTACGTGAACGACGAGGCCCTGGAGGCGGCGGAAGCCGCCGCCGGGACGGGAGAGACGCAATGATCGGTTCCCCCACCCGTCGCCGCGGCGCCGTGCTCCCGATCGCCATGTGGATCATGGTGATCCTCACCGTCCTGGGCCTGGGCCTGGCGTACGACACTCAGCTCGGGATCAAGGCGACCACCAACGTCGACGCGGAGGCGCGCGCCTACTACACCGCGCTCTCCGGGATCGAGCGGCTCGCCGCCGAGCTGGACGAGAGCGGCGTCTTCTATACCGCGGCGGGCGACACCTGGGAGCGGCTCGACTCCGACCAGGAGCCGATCAGCCCGGAGTCGGAGCAGTTCCGCTACATGGTGCTGGCCTACGACAACTGCAGCTACGCCGACCTGAACGAGATCGACGAGACCGCGCTCAACACCCTGGCCGAGTCGTCCGGCCTTTCCCCGGAGCAGGTCCAGGCGATCCTCGATTACCGCAGCTCCGGGACTACGGCGGAGGGGACGGCGACGGAAGAGACCACCGCGGAGGTGGCGCCGTCGTTCCGCTCGGTCGACGACCTCCTGCTGCTGCCCGGCTTTACCGCGGACCAGTTCTACAACGCCCCCTCCTGGCAGGAGCGGCTGAGCCCCGCCGAGCTGTTCCGCCAGGAGTGGGCCGCGATGGAGAGCGGCCTGCAGCAGGACACGCCCCAGGCCCCCGCCGACCCCAACTCCCAGGTCGCGGACATCCGCAGCCTCTTTACGGTCGGCGCCCGCGCCCGGCGGATCGCCGCGGACGGACAGGCCCGCGTGGAGCTCTCCTCCATCACCAGCGAGGAGCTGCAGGAGCGCCTGGAGGCGGTAGCGAGCGTGCTCGCCGCGGCAGGCGGCGAGGAAGACGGCGGCGATCCGGTCAGCGCGGCGGCGCGGGTCGCCGGAAACAACGACGTTGAGAACTGGGGCAGCGTCTGGCAGGCGGTGAATAACAACCGCCAGGCCGTGCGCCTGCTGGCCGACGTGGTGACCCTGCCCGAAGGCGACGCCCAGGTCGGCGGCGGCGACAGCGCCGGTGGCGGCGGAAACGGCGGCGGAGGGCGTCCGGGCGGAGGCGGTGGGCGTCCTGGCGGGGGCCCCGGCGGTGGTCCGGGCGGAGGTGGTCCGGGCGGGGGTGGTCCGGGCGGAGGCGGCCGGCCGGGCGGAGGCGGAGGCTTCCCCGGCGGAGGTCCCGGCGGGCGCGGCTCCGTAGGACCCTTCGGAAGCTCGCAGCGCCGCCCCGCGCCGCCGAGCGCGCAGCTTGCGGTCTACCGGCCCGGGTCCCCCCTGCGGATCCAGCTCGCGCAGGGCCCCGGGGGCGGCGGTGGCTTTCCGGGCGGCGGTGGCGGCAATCCGTTCGACAATCCCGGCGGCGGGAGCGGCCCCGGCGGCGGCGGAGCCACGGAAACCGGAACGTCGACTACCGTGGCGGGTCCGATCGAAGGGGCGGTGAACCTGAACACCGCTCCGCAGGAAGTGCTGATGACGCTCCCCGGCATGACGGAGGAGGCTGCGGCCGCGATCGTGGAGTACCGGTCACAGAACCCGTTGATGAGCCGCGGCGACCTCCTGCTGATCGATCAGATCACGCCGCAGATTTTCAACCAGATCGTGGAGCGGGTCACCGTCATCAGCGACAGCTTTACCGTACGCGCGCTCGGCATGGCGCGGGGACCGTCCGGCCTACCCACGGATATCTCCGTCCATCTGACCGCCGTGCTGGACCGCACCAGCGGCCGCTGCCGCATCGTGCGGCTGCGGCAGGATAACTAACGTAGCTGCGCCGGGCGCGGAGAGCGGACTGTGAACCGTTGAAGAGAAACCTGGCGGTCGGCAGCGCACGGCGGCGTGCTGCTAACTCGCCGGGCCGGCCTTTGGAGTGCGAGAGCTTGCTCTCGCTTTCCGGCCAGCGAATTAGATCGAGTGTAGGAAAGCGGCAGCAAGCTGCCGCACTCCAAAGGCGTCGTCGAAGGGTGGTCCTGCTGGTCCTTCCGCGCTCATTAACACAGCAGGCAGCCCCTCTCCGGCTCGCGCAGCCGTGGGCGCCGGGCAGATGAAATCTCCACCCTGATGCAGGTTTGGTGGTCATGGCAAGAAGCAAGCATTCGTTAGGATTGGAATACCTGGGCGACGAGATCCGGATGGTGCTCGTGGAGAGCACCGAGGAAGGCGTCGAGGTGCGGCACATGCAGACGGTCCGCGCCACGGAAGAGCTGCCTCGCGTCTTCCGGGCGCTGCCCCGGCGGCCGTCGTCCGTCACCTGCGTGGTCCCGCTGGAGCAGGCGGCGCTCCGGATCCTCGACCTGCCGCCGACCACCGAGGAGAACCTCGACCGCGTGGTGACGATGGAGGCGGAGACGGTGCTGCCGCTCTCCGCGGAGGAGCTGGCGCTCTCCTACCACGTGCTCGGCATGACGGAGCAGTCCCGCCTGGAGGTGATGCTGGCCGCGGCCCGGCAGAACGTGGTGCAGAACCTGCTGAAGCGGGTCAACTGCGCTCCGTGGGTGTCGGCCACCGTTACCGTGACTCCGGTGGCGCTCTACAACGCGGTGCAGCAGCTCCGCGGTCCCAGCAGCGAGCCGGTCTGCGCCATCCTGAAAGTGGAAGAGCGGCACAGCGAGTTCCTGGTGATGGACCGCGCCCGCATCATCCTGGCCCAGCCGATTCCGGTGGGCTGCGCCAGCGAGGTCCCCGCGCCGGCCCCGGAGCCGGTGAGCGTGGGGGGCGGCGAAGGGTCCGCGCCGGCGGTCGCCGCGGCGCCGGGTTGGGCGCGCACCCTGGCTCAGCAACTTCGCTATGCCGTGCAGGCACTTTCTTATGAACGCGGTCTCCAGATCCAGCGTCTCTACCTATGCGGCAAAGGCGCCGGAGAGCCCGGTGCGGACTGGGAAGTGAGCGAGGCGCTCGACTGTCCCGTAACGCTCCTCTCCTTTCCCGCCGGCGATCCGGCGGAGGCGGCGACCTACGCCACGGCCTACGGGTGCGCGGTGCAGGCCGCGGGCAAGGCGGCGGTAACGCTCAACCTGACCCCGGCCCGCGTGGCGGTGGCGCGGGAAGTAGAGCAGCGGCGCCAGGCCCAGGTCTCCTGGGGCGCCCTGGCGGCGGCCGTCGTGGCCGCGGCAGGACTGGTATTCGGCGCGATGGTGTATCGAGAGCAGCAGGGACTGGCGGCGGACCAGGAAAAGCTTCGGCAGGTGCAGGCGCTCGGCGTCCGCGCCCCGGAGGCGCTGCCGTCTCGCGTCAAGAGCTCCGCCCAGGCAGTGCAGGCCCAGCTCGAGACACGCGTGCCGCCGGCCCGCCTGCTCACCGTGCTGAGCCAGCAGCTTCCCGCCGGCACCTGGCTGGCCGAGCTGAGCTACCAGTCGGATGGAAACACCGTCCTCCGCGCCCACACCACCGATCCGCGGGGCGCGCAGCAGACGCAGATCCGCCTGCTGCGCCTGCAGATGTTCGACGAGATCACCCTCGACTTCAGCAACCAGGAGGCGATCAACAACGTTCCGGTGTGGGCCTTCCAGCTTACCTGCCGGCAGAAGCGGGAGCTGGGGCGATGATGAGCGGGATCTCCGAGCGCGATCAACGGACGCTGAAGCTCGGCGGGATCGCCGTGGTGGTGCTGATCCTCGTCACCTTCGTCGGCGGTCCGATCGCCGACTACTGGAAGGGGATCCAGGACGAGCGCACCCGGGTACAGGGCGAGCTGATCGCCATCCAGGACGCGCTGAACGACCAGGTCTCGCTCACGCAGACGAAGGCGGGCCTGGAGAAGCTGGCCACGATCCACGAGACGGAAGCGACTCTCAATAGCCAGACGGCGCGGCTGCTGCAGCAGGTGGAGCAGCTTGCCGGCTACGAGCGGATGAGGGTCCAGCGCCTGGAAGGACTTCCCGGTCGCGCCGACGAGGAGTATTATCGGAGCGGCGTCTCGCTCCAGTTTCGGGGGCAGCTCACCGACGTCCACCAGTTCCTCGACTCGGTCGGCAAGGCGGCGCCCGGAATCAAGGTGGAGCGACTGACCGTCACGGCCGCGCAGGACGATCCTTCCCGCGTGGAGGGACAGATGGTGCTCTACGGCTACGCGGTAGTGATGCAGGGAGGGAACGGATGAGCCAGAAGCCCAACGCGCCGAAGCTGGATCTGCGCACGATGACGGTAGCGCTGGCAGGCGGCGGCGTGCTGTTCTTCGTCGCCGCGCAGCTGCTGGCGAAGCCGGACGTGCGGCAGGCCGCGCCGACCGCCAACGCTGCCGGCCGGAGCCCCGCGGGACAGGAAGCGCCCGCCGCGCGCACCCGCCTGGCCGCCGATCCCCCGCTGCGCCCGCTCTTCCGCCCCCTGGTGAGCAACGAGCGCCCGACCCGCAGCCCCGGTCTCACGCTCCAGGAGGTGCCGACGCTGCCGGCCAATCAGCCGGAGGTGCCCGTCGTCGCTCCGCCCACCCCACCGCCCACCAGCCCGCCGCCGCAGGCGGTGCTGCCGCGCGGTCCCCGCGCTTCAGATATCGAGATGCTCGGCGTGGTGGAGCTGGGAGATCAGCCGCAGGTACTGCTGAAGAAGCGCGACACCGGCGAGAGCCGGTACTTCGCCAAGGGTGAGGATGCCTTCGGGTTCTTGGTGGAGGAGTTCCGCGACAGCGAAGTGCGCCTGGCCCGCGAGGGACGCTCGGAGACGGTCCGCATGAGCACCGCGGCGGTGCTGGAAGGCCCTGGTCCGACCGGCAGCACCGGCTCCGGCGGCGGTTTCGGCGGCGGCTTCGGCGGACGCCGCGACCGGGGCGACCGCGGAGATCGTGGGGACCGCGGTGACCGGGGCGGTCGCGGCGACGCGAGCGGCCCGGCCGGCGGCTCCGGCGGCGGGTTCACGAAGACCGACATCATGAGCCTTCCGACCTGGACCGAGCGGCTCAAGAAGCTCGAGGAGATCAAGAGCACGCTCGACCCGAAGGAATACGAGAGCCTGAAGAAGTTCATCAGTGCCAAGGCCGAGGCCGAAGCGAAGAAGTAATCCCTGGCCGGGAAGGCCTGGAGGTAAGGTGTCATGCGTCCCATACCTAGCCGGATGGTGCTGATGTCCGCGGGCGGCGTGCTCGTGGCGGGTGTCGCCTGGGCCGGTACGATCTACAGCGCGCCGTCCGCGGCGCCGGGTCCGGACCCGATCACGATGCGCGCGCTGGCGGACCGCCTGGAAGCAGTGCCGGCCGAAGACGCGGAGCTGGAGGTCGAGAGCGCCACCCGCACGGTGCCGTTCGGAGGCGCCCGCACCGGTCTCCCGGAGGGGAGCAAGCTGACCGTCCGCCAGGTTCGGCCGGCTGCCGCGACGCCGGCGGGTGAGCAGCGTCCCGTCGTCACCGCTGCCACGATTACCGTCCCCGTGGCCGAGCCGGAGGACCCGGTCAAGAGCATCGCGCTCACCGCCGTCGTCAACGAGGACAGCGGCGAGCAGGCGCTGCTGGTGAACATCCGGACGCGCGACCGCGAGACGGTGAGCGAAGGCGACCAGGTCTTCGGCTTCACGGTGCGCGACATCCAGCCGGAGGCGGTGCTCCTGGCGCGGGGAGGCGGCGAGTACACCGTGCGCCTCGGCGATAAGATCATCCCCGCCGGCGATGGAGGTTTCGGCACTGCGGTGACCGCGGACGGTGAAGCCGGGGGACCCGGCGGCCCGGGTGGGCCGTTCGGCGGGCCGGAAGGCTTCTCCGGGTTCGGCGGCTTCGGCGGCCCGGACGACGCACGCCGCGCCGAGTGGATGCAGCGGATGGCGCAGGGCGGCTTCGGCCGGGGCGGCTTCGGCGGCGGCAACAACTGGAACCGCGGCGGCGGCAACTGGGGCGGCGGCAACAACGGGAGCCGGGCCAGCTCCAACCGGAGTCGCAGCAGCAACAACCGGAACTGGAGCAGCGCCAGTCGCAACACCGGCGGCTGGGGTGGGAACCGCGGCGGCTTCGGGGGCGGCGGATTTGGAGGCGGCGGTTTCGCTGGCAACCGGACGGGCGGCTTCGGGGGAGGCGGATTTGGAGGCGGCGGCTTCGCTGGCAACCGGACGGGCGGCTTCGGCGGCGGCGGTTTTGGCGGCGGCGGCTTCGGCGGCAATCGCGGGATGACCGGCTCGGCGGCGAGTGCCTCTTCTTCCAACCCGCAGACCGCTCGCCGGAACGGCACGCGCCCGTCCGGCGGGAGCGGCGCCTCGACGACCCCGCAGCCGATCCAGAACCCGCAGACCGCCCGGCGGACCGGCAGCAGCAGCGGCCCGGCGTTCGGCGAGACCACCGGCAGCGGCGGCTTTGGAAACAGTGGTGGGAGAGGAAAAACTGGAAGTGGTTGTTTGGGAAGCACCACCCGAACCGGCCGTGGGGTCACTGGTCCGATTGTCGCGTGGGCGGGGTGCTGATCCCCGCCCACCACCAGCCCGCACGGGCTTCTTTTTTGCACCTCTAGCAATCGAACGCCGGTCCCGCGACCGGTCCCGATATTCTCTCCACGCTTATGCCACGCACCCTCCGCGCCCTCACTCTCCTGGCGCTCACCGCGCTGATGGTCCTGACGATCGCCCTCCAGGCGAGCGCGCAGGTGGTGATCGTCCCCCGGCGGACCGATCCCAGCCAGGAGATCGCGTTCAGCTTCCAGCAGGCGGACATCGATGACGTGCTCCGCTTCCTCGCGGACGCCACCGGCAAGATCGTCTTCAAAGACCCGGCGGTGCAGACGCAGATCACCATCCGCAACCAGACCCGGATGCCGCTGCAGCGCGCGATCGGCCTCCTCTCGGAGATCCTCGCGCTCAAGGGATACGCGCTGATCGAGCGAGAGAATTCGATCATCGTCACCACGCGAGACGAGGGGATCCGGCGAAGAAGCACCAGCGTTACCGCCGGAAAGAACGTCGAGGACATCCCGCGCGGCAACCAGATCATCACGCACATCTTCCCGCTGACGAGCGCGGACGCGGTGCGGATCCGGGAAGAGCTGCAGCCGCTCTTCCCGCAGGGCGCGGGCGGCATCATGTTCGCCAACGCCGCCACCAACTCGCTCGTCGTGATCGATGAGGCCGACGTGGTGCGGCGCATCGCGGAGATCATCAACCGACTCGACCGCGACCTGGTGGACGAGGTGACGGTGGAGGTGATCCAGCTCCAGTTCGCGGACGCGGCGGAGGTGGCGGACTACCTGGAAGAGCTCTTCGAGCCGGAAGACATGAACCGCCAGGGCCAGCCGCAGCTGCAGCCCGGCCGCCCCGGCCAGCCGCCGATGCCGGCCACCCCCGCACAGAGCAGCAGCCTGGCGGCGCTGCGCGGCCGCGTGCGCTTCGCGGCGGACACGCGCAGCAACTCGCTCATCATCCACGCCAGCCCGCAGAACATTGAGGCGGTGAAAGAGATCATCGCCCAGATCGACGTCAACGTCGCGCCGCGCACGGAATACCGGATCATCAAGCTCGAGTTCGCGGACGCCACCTACCTTGCGGACCAGCTCACGCAGCTCGTGAATACCGGCCAGGCCGGCTTCGGCGGCTTCTTCGGCGGTTTCGGCGGCTTCGGCGGCAACCGCAACAACCAGAACCGCACCGGGGCGCTCGTCGACTACCGCGTGGTGCCGGACGTTCGGACCAACTCGCTCATCATCACGGCGCCGCTCGACGCGATCGAGAACCTCGAGGCGCTGGTGCAGCGTCTGGACCGCCCCTCCAACGTGCAGGACGTGGTCCGCGTCTTCCAGCTCGAGAACGCCATCGCGAGCGAGGTCGCCACCACGCTGCGCAACCTGTTCCTGGGCGTGCAGCAGACCGGAGGCTTCGGCTTCGGCCTCTTCGGCGGCGGCCAGCGCGGCCAGATCCCGCCGAACAGCCCGCTCGACCAGCTCCGACAGGTCACGATCGTGCCGAACGACCAGACCAACCAGCTCCTGATCAGCGGTCCCGCCGGCACTTTCCCGGTGATCGAGACGCTGCTCGACCGCCAGACCGGTCTCGACCGGCGCCTGCCGCAGGTCTTCATCGAGGTGCTGATCGCCGACATCACGCTGGACGACGAGACCCGCTTCGGGATCGAGTGGAACGCCATGGCCGGCACCAGCGCGCTGGGGACCAACTTCGGCCTCACCTCGCCGACCGCGGACAACACCGGCTTCCGCTACAGCGTGCTGAGCCGGAACATCCAGGCGACCCTGCAGGCGCTCCGGACGACCGACCGGATCAAGATCGTCTCCACGCCCCACGTGATGGTGACCGACAACAGCCCGGCCATTATCTCGATCGGTGAAAACATCCCCTACGCGGGAGAGACCACCTTTACCCAGGGCGTGGCGCAGACCTCGGTGGAGTTCCAGGACGTGGCGATCACGCTCAACGTGACGCCGCACATCTCGCCCGGCGGTCACATCCTGATGGATATCGACCAGGTGGTAAACTCGCTGATCGGCTTCATCGACGTGGGCCCCAACCAGGTGGCCCCGCGCACCACCAACCGCCGCGCCGGCACCACGGTGATCGTGCAGGACAACCAGACGGTGGCGCTGGGCGGGATCATCAGCAGCGATGAGATCCGCAGCATCCAGAAGATCCCGATCCTGGGCGACATCCCGCTCCTCGGGCAGCTCTTCCGGAACACCACCAAGTCGAAGTCCCGCACGGAGCTGGTGGTCTTCATCACCCCCCGCATCGTGACCGACACGTTCGCGGCGGAAGACATTCGCGACTACGAGCGGAGCCGGCTGCAGGTCGACCCGCTGAAGGTGCTCGACGCGCCGTTCAAACGGCCGCTCGAGATCGACGCGGAGCGCCTGCGGATGCAGCGCCGGCCGGAGCCGCTGGATAACACCCAGTTCTTCTATCCGAACCGCCGGCCGCTGGATGGCGGGCTCGGGACCCCGGTGGATCCGGGTACCCCGACCGATCCGGTGCCTCCCACCGATCCCGGGCGGGGCGGGCCACCCTCGCCGCCGGGAGGAGGGTCCGGCCGAGCGCCGGAGCCACGCGAGGCGCCGAAGTCGAGCGAGTCACCCGAACCGGTCGGGGCTGCGACTGGCGCTCCGGGCCAACAGGAGTAGCGCGCTCCCCCATCGCCCCAGAAAGGCCTCCCGCTGCCGGGAGGCCTTTTCTGTGTCTCCCACCAACCTTCTGCTCCGGCGCCGCATTTCCGGTAACGGGTTTGCAGACACGATCGAACTACTTTGCCGTGTAAAGCTACTGTAACGGCAGAGCAGACGACCCGGATCGGAAGGAGGCTGAGGAGATGGGTGCTTCCAGGCGCAGGTTCTTCGCGGGAGCGGCGGTGCTGCTCACCCTCGTTTCGGTCGCGGTGGAGGTAACCACCCGCATCTGCGCTTCCTACTTCTTCGACCCGCTGCCAAACGCGCTGGCGATCGGCACTTACCTCTTCCTGGCGGGGATCATCCTGCTCAACGAGCGGCAGATCCGCCGGGCAGAGCAGACGCTCCACACCCTGCACCAGGCGCCCTCGCCGGGGCAGATGCGCGCCGCGTTCACCACCGTGGGCCTGGGCCTGGGAATCGCGATCGCGTTCACCCTGCTCTTCCTGCCGCTCCTGCCGATCGCGATCTTCCCGATGAGCTGGTTCGGCGGCGGCTTCTGCGGCCTGAGCCCACTCCTCAACCTGCTGGTGCTGCTGGCGCAGCTCGGCAAGCTGGAATCACTCCAGGCCGCGGGCGGAGCGCTCCCCCGGACGCAGGCCTGGACGGCGCTCACCCTGGCGATCCTGGCGGGAGTCGTGCTCTGCGTCGGCCGCCCGGTGGCGGTCGGCTACTTCCTGGAAAAGGCGCTGGTCTCCCGCTCCGAGCGCGCTAAGGCGATGCCGTGGCTCCGGCGGCTCGACGCGGCCGACGAGGTCCTGCGCCTCTGCTACGGCGTCAACAGCTCCGGCTGGGTCTGGTTGGGCCGCACGTTCGGTACCGCGCCCGACCGCGACGAGCACGATCCACGGCGGAACGCGCGGCGGCTCTACTACCTCCTCACGGGCAGCTCCTTCCGCAACGTGGAGCCGCCATCCGCCGCCCTGCAATTCACCCGATGGGACGACAGCACCTGGGCGGTCGAGGGCGGGGATGAAGCCGTGGGCCGCGCGATCGACGGCCTGAGTCTCGCCTCCTCCCGCATCGACGGGGTCCTCGATCCGGAGACGGAGACGGCGCAGTACGAGTGGACCGCCACTTTCCGGAACGAGAGCTCGATCCCGGAGGAGGCGCGCGCGAGCCTGCTGCTGCCGGAGGGGGCCGTGGTCGACAAGGCGTCGCTCTGGATCGACGGCGAAGAGCGCCCGGCGGCGTTCGGACGGCGCGACCTGGTGCAGCAGGCTTACGAGGCGATCGCGGTCCGCGAGCAGCGCGACCCGCTCCTGGTGACGGCGCGAGACAGCGGCGAGGTGATGATCCGGTGCTTCCCGGTGCCGGAGCGTGGGGAGATGAAGATCCGCCTCGGCTTCAGCGCGCCGCTGCGCTGGCATGACTCGCAGGCTCCGCGCCTGCGGCTGCACCTGCCGGCGCTCCAGCAGGTCAACTTCCGGATCCCCGCCTCGCTCGCGCAGGACGTCTGGCTGGAAGGGGCCTGGCCGGAGGGCCGCGGACGCCTCTCCGCAGGCGGAGGTTGGGAGCTCTCGAGCGGCACCCGGCGCGACAGGCCGTCCGCCGCGCCCCGCCACTCCGCGCGAGTCCGGCTCTCCGGCGCCGCGATCCTCGCCCCTCCCCCGCTCGACCTCCTCGACGCTCCGCGCCCGCGGCCGGGCGACCGCCTCTCGGCGGAGCTCGTCCGCCGCTCCGATCCGTTCGCCCCGGCGAAGAGCCCGCTCGACCTGCTGGTCCTGGTCGAGAACACCCGGGCGGTCAGTGCCGGACTGGGCGAAGACGACCTCCGCCGGCTCGATGCGGCGCTCGACCGGCTCCCCGCCGGCTCCCGGGTCGCGCTGGCGACTGTCGACGAGCTCGCCCGCCCGAAGCCGGCGGCGCTCCGGTGGCGCGCGCCGGAAGAGCGGCCCGCCGGCTGGTGGCGCGCGATCGAGTTCGTCGGCGGGATCGACCCGGTCCCGGCGCTGGAGAAGGCCTGGAAGATTGCCGCCGCCCGCCGCAGCCCCTCCGCCATCCTCTGGATCCATTCCGCCATTCCCGCCGAGTTGGCGGAGGCCTCCGTGCTGTCGGTCAACCTCGAGCGGCGCCGTGACGGCCCCGCGCTCGTTGGGCTGCAGGTCGGCCAGGGCGAGGACGCGCTGATGCGGGAGCTAGGCGGCAGCCACCGGATCTTCGCGCTGGCCCGGCGAGCGCCGGAGACCCTGGCGGAAGCAGTCGAGCTCGCCGCCGTCGCCGCCACGGCGCCGCTGGTGGAGGGCGCGGTCCCGCTCGGCGGACGCGAGCCGGCGATCAACGGCACCTACGTCGCCGCGGAGACGGCCGGCAAAACCACCGCCTCTCGCCTCGCCGCCTACAGCCGGGTCCTCGCGCCATGGTACCGCGGCGCGCGCGAAGGCAAGGAGATCGAGGCGGCGCAGAAGCTCGCCATCGCGCGGCGGCTGGTCACCCCGATGAGCGGCGCGGTGGTGCTGGAGAACAGGGAGCAGTACGAGCGGTTCGCCCTCGATCCGAACGCCGGCGCCGACTCGATCCCCAGCGTCCCGGAGCCGGGCATGCTGGCGCTGCTGGCGGCAGCGGGCGGCATGGCCGCCGCCGCCAGGGTGCGGGCCCGCCGCCGAAAGAAGGAAGCGGACGAGTGTCTCAGCTAACGCACGAGCTGCCCGGCGCGGCGAGCGCTTCCGGGGCGGGTGCGCGGAGCCGGCCTGCGACCCTGCTCCCGCTAGTCCTTACCGCCGCGGCGGTGTGGCCGGTCTGGCCCTACCTGCTCCGCGCCTACACCGCGCCCGGCGCCGATCCCGCACCGGCGCTGCTGCTCGGCGCGGTCCTGGCCTGGTCGCTGCACCGGGCTGTGCGCGGCGCCGCGGGGACCTCGCCGCTCGTCACCTGGATCGCGCTGGGGATCTACGCGCTCGGCTATCCGTTTCTGCCGCCGCTGGCGCGGGCGCTGCTGGGGCTGGGGGCGCTCGGCGCGGCACTCGTCTCGCTGCCGGGCTGCGGTTGGCGCACGCAGAGCGGCATTGCGGCGCTGGCGCTCCTCGCCGCGCCCTCCACCGACACCCTCAACTTCTTCCTGGGCGGACCGCTCCGGTCCGCCTGCGCCTGGCTGGCGGCAGGGCTCCTCGCCCCGACCGGCGTTCCGGCCGCGGTGGAGGGCGCCACGCTCACCGTCGCCGGGCGCCTCTTCAGCGTCGACGCCCCCTGCTCCGGCGTCAACGGGCTCTGGGCCGGCGCGGTGATCGCCGCCGTCCTGGCGCTCCACTTCCGGCTGCCGCCCCTCCGCACCGCCGCACTCCTCGCGACCGTGGCACCCCTCTGCGTGCTGGGGAACGCCTGGCGCGCGGCGGCGCTGGTGCAGATGGAGCGGCTCGCCAGCGCCGGAGCTTCCCAGCCGGACTGGGCGCATCCCGGCGTCGGGCTGGTCGTCTTCGCCGCCACCGTCGCGCTGCTCGCGGGCGCCGCCTACCGGCTGCAGCCTCGCTCCCCCGCCTCACCGCAGTGCGCCCCGGTCGAATCCGCGCGCGGCAGCCGCCTCGGGTGGGGAGTCGCCCTCGCCGCCGCGCTGGCGCCGCTCTGGGGCGCGGGCGCCGCCGGACCCTCGCAGACGGCTGCGGCGTTCCCCGGCTGGCCGGAAAGCTGGCAGGGCGCGCCGCTCCGCCGGCTGCCGGCGCGCGCGGTCGACCGCCGCTGGGCGGCGCTGGCTCCCGGTCCGCTGGCGCGCTTCGCCCTGCCGGACGGCTCGGAGCTGCTGCTCGCCTGGGTAGACCGCCCCACGCGCGCCGTCCACCCGGCGGAAGACTGCTACCGCGGCAGCGGGTACGAGGTCACGCCCCTCCCGCCGGTCCGCGCTCCCCTGCCCCGTTGGACAGCCGGGGATGCAACCAGCGGCGTCTGGCGCCGGTTCCGCGTGGAGCGAGACGGCCGGGCGCAGGAAGTGCGCGGCGTGATCGTCTCCGAGACGGGAGAGGCGTACGCCGACCCCTCCTGGTGGTGGTGGCGCACCGCCGGACCCGGCGCGCAGGACCCCGGCCCCTGGTGGGTGGTCACCGTCTCCCGGTCGGACTCGAGCCGCTAGCGGGAGCGCGCGCCAGGTTCGCAGGCTGGCACGTTCCAGGTCGAGCTCCCCGGTGGCTGGGGTTCGGAAACCTGGAACCTGTCCACCTGGCACCTGCCAACAATATCGAGGGAGCCGCTCTCCCACTCCCACCCATCAGAAGTACCCGGAAGCACGGATGGATCACCCCTCCGCGAGGAGCATGTCAGCGACTTCGGTCGTCTCCGCGTCGAGGTTGTCGCCCAGCTCGTGGAGGCAGTCGCGGATGCGGCGGGCGGCGAGGTGGCAGAAGTAGCGGCCGAGGCGCACCTCTTCCTCCACGCGGCCCGGCTCCGTGTCCGGCTCCTGCAGGGCGCTGTCCAGGCGCGCCACGACGGCGCTCATCAGGTAGAGCTCGGTGGCGGCGTCCGCGATGCGGGCCTGCACGTACTGGAGCTCCAGGATTCCCTCGCGGTGGCGCATGAGCTGGCCTTCGACCGCCCGCCCGAAGGTGCGGACCTGCTCCTCGAGCAGGTGCCCCAGGTCGTCGATCTCCGCGCTGCGAAGCGGCACGCGGACGTGGTCCTGGCCCGGCAGGTGGCGGCGGGCGAAGCCGGTCAGCTTGCCGAAGCCTTCCAGAGGGGAGCGGAGCGCGTCGAGCACGTCCTTTAGCGCCAGGCCGACGTCGCGCATGCCGACCAGCCCGACGAAGGTGCGCAGCACGTCGTTGGCACCCTCGCCGATCAGATTGATCCGGGCGTCCCGCATCATCCGCTCGTAGGGGCGGTCGGTGAAGTAGGCGCGCCCGCCGAAGATCTGGATCGTCTCGTTGATGATCTCCCAGAGCGCCTCGCTGGCGTAGACCTTCAGCATGGCGGTCTCCACCATGTACTCTTCCGCGCCGCGGTCGATCAACCCCGCCGTGAAGTAGGTCGCCGCCTCCATCGCGTAGGCCATCGCGCCCATCCGCGCGAGCTTCCGCTTCACCAGCTCGAACTCGCCGAGCGGCTTCCCGAACTGGACCCGGGTCCGCGCGTGCTCCAGCGCCTCCCGCACGCACCGCTTCGCCACGCCGGTACAGGTAGCGCCGAAGGTGGTGCGGCCGTAGTCGAGCAGCGTCAGCGCCACCCGCAGCCCGCGCCCGGGCTCGCCCAGCACGTTCGCGACCGGCACCTCCATGCAGTGAAAGGCGAGCTTGCTGGTGACGGTGCCGCGGATGCCGCACTTCTCCAGCGCCGCGACCTCCACCTCGAAGCCCGGCATGTCGGGCGTCACCAGGAAGGCGGTCACCCGCTCCCGCCCCTTCTCGTCGCGGGCGCCGGGGACCTTTGCCATCACCGTCAGCAGCCCCGCGATGGCGCCGTTGGTGATCCACTGCTTGCGGCCGTTCAGCACGTAGTGCGTGCCTGCTTCATTCAGGACCGCGCGCGTCTCGATCCCGCCGGCGTCCGAGCCCGCGTTCGGCTCGGTGAGCGCGAATGCCGCCAGCAGCTCGCCCCGGGCCAGCCGCGGCAGCCACTCCGCCTTCTGCTCCGGCGTGCCGAAGAGGAGCAGCCCCTTCAGCCCGATGCTCTGGTGCGCGTTCACGAAGACGGCGAGGGAGGCGTCGACCGCCCCGATCTTTTCCATCACGCGGCAGTAGGCCTGCTGGGAGAGCCCCAGGCCGCCGTACTCCCGGGGGATCGACATCGAGAGCACTCCAAGATCCCCCAGGCCGCGGATCACCGGGTCCGGAATGCACGCGTCACGGTCGATCCGGTCCGGGTCGACCTCCCGCGCCAGGAACTCTCGGACCCGCGCCAGGTACTCTTCCTGCTGGGAGCGCTCCTCCGCACTCGGGACGGGATACGGCAGCGCGCTCGCGTCGAACCGCCCGAAGAAGAGCTCCTTGGCGAAGCTGCGGCGGGTCTCCGCCCCCAACAGCTCCTCCGCCTCTCGCATCTGGCGCTCGCGGTCCGACTCCGTGCCGGCCGACATCGCTGCCTCCTTTCGTTTCTCCTTCTATAGATACCCCGACGAAGGGGCGCGCACTTCGGTTCTGCCTCGGCACGCCGGGGTTCGTGCGTTCCACGTGCCGGTACGGTAAGACTGAGGCGTCGGCGCCTTACCGGCAAGCGTGGGCAGCGGAGCGAGAAAGACTTGAGCACAGAGAGCGGGACCGAACGGATGGGCTTTGACGGACTGCGGGTGGTGGCCCTGGAGAGCCGCCGCGCGAAGGAGATGGAGTCGATCCTCCGCAGCTACGGCGGCGAGCCGCTGGTAGCGCCCTCCATGCGGGAGCTGCCGCTCGACGAGAACGCGGAGGCGTTCGCCTTCGCGGAGAAGCTGCTGGCGGGAGAGATCGACGCCGTCATCTTCCTGACCGGAGTCGGCGCGCAGGCGCTGGTCCAGGCGCTCGAGTCGCGCTACAGCCGGGACGAGATCGTGGATGCCCTTTCCGGCGTCACCACCGTGGCACGCGGACCGAAGCCGGTGAAGGCGCTGCGAGAGCTTGGGGTGCCGGTCGGTCTCACCGTCCCGGAGCCGAACACCTGGCGCGAGATCCTGGAGACGCTGGAAAGCGAGCCGCGCGGGATCGACCTGAAGGGCGCCCGGATCGCCGTGCAGGAGTACGGCCTGCCGAACGACGCGCTGACCGACGGCCTCCGCGAGCGCGGCGCGGAAGTGACGACGGTCCGCGTCTACCGCTGGGCGTTGCCGGAAGACCTGGAGCCGCTGCGAGACGCCATCCGGGAGCTCGCCGAAGGGCGCGCGCAGGTGCTCCTCTTCACCAGCTCCAACCAGGCGACCCACCTGCTGCAGGTCGCCGCGGAGATGGGGCTGGAGGCGCCGCTTCGAGACGCGCTCGATCGGATCGTCGTCGGCTCGATCGGGCCGACCTGCACCGAGACGCTGACCCAGTACGGTATTCCGGTCGACGTGGAGCCGGAGCATCCCCGCATGGGGCACCTGGTGCGCGAAACGGCGGAGCGCGCCGGCGAGATCCTGAAGCGGAAGCAGTCCGCCCCCGCCGCGCCGCGCGCCTCCGCCCCCGCGGCCGAGCCGTGGAACGACGCCCCGTTTCTGAAGGCGTGCCGCCGCGAGCCGACCCCCTACACGCCCGTCTGGCTGATGCGACAGGCCGGCCGCTACATGCAGGAATACCGGGAGGTCCGCGCCCGCCACAGCTTCCTGGAGCTCTGCAAGAACCCGGAGCTCGTGGCGGAGGTGACGGTCTTCGCCGCGGAGCGGATCAAGGCGGACGCCGCCATCATCTTCGCCGACATCCTGCTGATCGTGGAGCCGCTGGGGCTGAACCTGGAGTACAGCAAGGGGGACGGCCCGGTCATCTCTCCCGTGATCCGGGAGAGCGCCGACATCGACCGGCTCTGCGAGGTCGATCCCGACTCCCTCTCCTACGTCTACGACGCGGTCCGCGCCACCCGCCAGGCGCTCGATCCGAAGACGCCGCTGATCGGCTTCTGCGGAGCGCCGTTCACCCTCGCCTCGTACATGATCGAGGGCGGCGGCTCGCGAAACTACGAGAATACGAAGTCGCTGATGTACCGCGACTCCGGCGCCTGGCACGCGCTCATGGATCGGATCGCCCGGGGGCTGATCGGTTACGTGAACCGGCAGGTCGAAGCCGGGGCGCAGTGCATCCAGATCTTCGATAGCTGGGTCGGCTCCCTCGGGCCGGAGGACTACCGCGAGTTCGTGCTCCCCCACTCCCGCACCCTGATCCAGGGCATCACCCCCGGTGTGCCGGTGATCCACTTCGGCACCGGAACCGGCACCATGCTGCGCGACATCCGGGATGCCGGCGGCGACGTGATCGGCCTCGACTGGCGCACTCCGATCGACCGCGGCTGGGCGGAGGTGGGGTACGACCGCGCCGTCCAGGGCAACCTCGACCCGCTGATCCTCTTTGCGGAGCCGGAGTATATCGAAAAGCGCGCCCGGCAGATCCTGGACCAGGCGGAAGGCCGCCCCGGCCACATCTTCAACCTGGGCCACGGCATCCTGCCGAAGACCCCCGTCGACCACGTGGTCCGGCTGATCGAGTACGTCCACGAGTACTCCAGCCGCTGATTTTTCGACACAGAGGGACACAGACGAACCAGCAGAGGAACACAGCGCGGCTGATGCCGCAACCAAACTCACGGCGGCGGGAGAAAGAGTCTCTCGGCGAGATCGTCATCGCTCCGGGAGTCCACCCCGCGCCCTCCCCGCCCTGCGGGCGCAAAGCTGGTCGTGCTGCACCGGCTTGGGGCAACCCGCCGGCTGCCGACCGCGCCCAGACCCGAGGCGCCCGGAGGGTGCCAGTTGTGACCACCCCTGGCAGGGGTGGTAGCTCGAAGGGTCGGGAGGCAGCCCGTGAGCTCCCCTGTCGGCACGGGTTACGCTTCCTGGCGCGGGAAGGGCTTCTCGACGAAAGCTCCCGCAGCGGCCTGCTAACGGAGCGCAGCGGAGTGTGAAAAGGCCGCGGAGGGCCTTCGTCGCGGGAGGGCTGCCTCCCGGCACAAGGGCTCGGGGTCGGGTTACGGGATCGATTCTGCAGCTCGAAGAGAAGCAAAAGCGCCACACAACTGGCACCCTCCGGCTCCGCGCGGCGCAGGCGCGCGATGACCACCAGCAAAACCTGCGCATCCCGGCCCGACTCTCGCGGTGAGTAGTACAGAGCCTTTAGGATTGGGCGGTACCCGCTGTGGCGTTGGCACGCTGCAGTCCGTGCCGGAGATCTGTGTCTGTTCTGTCGGTTCTTCTGTGTCCCTCTGTGTCGAAAAACTCCACCCCTACCGGCCGGGACCCGGCTGGAACCTCCGCTGCCGGGGTGGTCCGAACGGCGCCGCGCCTGGGTCGACGAGGTGATACTCCGCAGCCCGCTGGACGTGCCAGCGGCCCCACCGGTACCGCAGCCGCATCAGGTAGCGTGTGGTGGCGACGTCGTAGACGCACGCGCTGGCGCGGAGATCGACCACGAACGGGCCTCGCCACTGCAGGTCGCCGGCACGGAGCAGCACCCACGGCGGGGCGTTGGCGGTGCCGCTGGTCCAGGCGGGGTCCGCCGACGGGCAGGCCGAGACCTCCTGCACGGTGGCGCCCGCTCCCCCGAACCGCGCCAGGAGCGCGCGGGGCGGGTCCACGTCGTCCTCAGGGTGACTCGAAAGGTAGTAGGCGCCCGGCGAGGGGTTCTGGCGCTCCATGAGGTGCCGCAGCGCCGCCTCGCGGACCGCGGCGTCCTGCATCACGGGCCAGTTCGCGATGTAGACGCAGCCGCCGAGAACCACCGCGAGAGCGATCCCGAGCCGGACGATACGCCGCATTGCCTCTCCCCTTAACAGACTAATAATACAAGGGTTTCCGCGCATGCATGAGCGCACGATTCTGATCGACTACCGGGTCCCTCCGCAGACAGGAGAGGGACACCGAGGGCGCAGGGAAAACACAGACCTCAGGCGGGGTCGCCACCGGTAGATCCAGAAGCCCAAGAGCCCGGAAGTTCTGTGTTCCTCTCGTCTGTTCTTCTGTGTCCCTCTGTGTCAAGCAAATGAAGCTCCTCGCAATCGACCTGGGTGCCAGCGGCGGGCGCGTGCTGGCGGCAACTCTCTCCGGGACCGGATCCGGGCACTCGCTCGAGCTGTCGGAGGCGCACCGGTTCCCACACGGGCCGATCCCACTTCCCCGGGCCGGCGGCGTCACCTACTGCTGGGACGCCGTGCTGCTCTGGAGCGAGGTTCTGAGCGGCTTGCGGAAGGCCGGCCACGAGCACGGACGCGTGGAGAGCGTGGGGGTCGACACCTGGGGAGTCGACTTCGGACTCCTCGACCGCCAGGGCGGCCTGCTCGCCAATCCGGTCAGCTACCGGGACTCCCGCACGGACGGCATGATGGAGCTTGCCTTCTCGCGCGTCTCGCGAGACGAGATCTTCCGGCGGACCGGCCTCCAGTTCATGCCGCTGAACACGCTCTACCAGCTCCTGGCGCTGAAGGAGCAGGACTCGCCCACGCTGCCGCTGGTGGAGCGGATGCTGCTGATTCCGGACCTGCTCCACTACTGGCTCTGCGGCAGCGAGACGGTGGAATACACCAACGCGAGCACCACGCAGATGCTCGACTCCCACAGCCGCTCGTGGGACCTGGAGCTGCTCCGCCGGCTGGAGGTCCCCCACTCGTTTCTGCCGGAGATCGTCCCGGAGGGGAGCCGCCTGGGGCGGCTGCGGGCGGTGGTGGCGGACGAGACCGGCCTCTCCACCCGGGTGCAGGTGATCTGCCCCGCCACGCACGACACCGGCTCCGCCGTGGTGGCGACACCCGGAGAGGGTGCCGATTGGGCGTTCTTGAGCGCCGGCACCTGGTGCTTGTTCGGGGCGGAGGTCGACCGCCCGTACCTCGACCCTGCCGTGCTGGAGGCCGGGTTCAGCAACGAGGGCGGCGTACGCGGGACGACGCGGCTGCTGCGGAACATCACCGGGCTCTGGCTGGTGCAGGAGTGCCGCCGGTACTGGGCTTCGCAGGGGGAGAGCTACTCGTATGCCGATCTGGCGGCTCTGGCGGCGGGGGCCCGGCCGTTCGCAGCGGTGCTCGATCCGGACGACCCAGGCTTCGCGCAGCCGACCCGAATGCCGCACGCGATTGCGGACTACTGCCGGCGGACCGGGCAAGCGGTCCCGGAAGGTCCGGGCGAGCTGGTCCGTGTAGCGATGGAAGGCATCGCGCTTACGGTGCGCCGGCGCTGGGAGCAGCTCCAGCGCATCCTGGGCCGGCGCCTCTCCGTGCTGCACATCGTCGGTGGAGGCACGCAGAACACGCTGCTCTGCCAGCTCATCGCCAACGCGCTCGGCTGCCCCGTGCTGGCCGGACCGACGGAGGCGACCGCGATGGGCAACGCGCTGGTGCAGGCGGTCGGGCTCGGCGCGCTCGATTACTCAGAAGCGCGGCAGGTAGTCCGCCGCTCCGTCACGCTGGCGGAGTACCGGCCGGAGGAGACCGGCGCGTGGGACGAAGCCTACGGGCGCTACCTCGCGCTGTTCGAGCCGAAGGGCTGAGCTACCCTCCCTGGCACCCGAGCCAGTGCTCCGGAAGCAGCTCCCGGAGCGGGACCACGCGGTCGCGCGCCAGCACCACCCCGGTGTCCAGGTTCCCGGGATCGATCTGAACCATCAACTCCCGGCAGCGCCCACACGGCGGCACGATCGCAGCCCCGGCGACGGCCACCACCAGCTCGATCGCGGTTTCCCGCGCCTTCAGCATCTCGGCCACCGCGGCGTGCTCGGCGCAGAAGCCGATGCCGCACGCCAGGTCGAGGCAGATGCCGGTAAACACTCGTCCGCTCCGGGTGCGGAGCGCCGCCGCGCAGGAGCCGGCGGAGAAGTCCCGTCCCAGGGAAAACTCGCCGTAAACCGCTTCGGCGGCTTTCAGCAGCTCGTCGATCTCGGATGGATCGAGTGGGGCTATCGACATTCCGTTTCCGTCCTCCTGCCGCGTCGGCCGGCAGCAGATTCCAATCACTGCCGGAATTCTCCCTGCCAGCGCTGAGGAATTTACCTTCGCCAGCCAAGAATCCGGAACCCGTTCCGGGTTTGCCGGGTCTGCCACCTGTCCGCGGCGTTTCGAGGAGAGGCGCTGGCGGAAAGACGTAGACGAGGTGACGAGGATTATGAACGCAAGTCTCAGGAAAGTATGGGCCTCGCTCGGCGCGGCAGTGCTCGGGCTGACGATGCTCACCGTGATAGACGTCAAGCCCGCGGACGCCCGGCCGCCGGCACATGCCCCGGCGCATGGCTACCGCCGGAAGCAGGCGGCGCGCACCTACCGGACCTACCGGCCGGCTTACTCGCGCACCCGGCCTTCCCAGTACACGGTGTACCGGCGGATGCAGCCGTACCGGCGCGACCGCCGCTACTCGACCTACAACCGGTACTCTCGGTACAACCGCTCCAGTACATACCGCACCAACCGGTATCCCCGCGCGAAGGATATCGACCGGGACGGCGTCCGGAATCGATATGACCGCGACATGGACGGCGACGGTCGCCGCAACCATTGGGACAAGGACGTCGACGGTGACGGCCGCCGGAACCGGAATGACGATCACCGACGGAACCCGAAGCGCCGCTAACCGGCACGATCGGTAGATGCCTGGGGCACTTTCGTCCAGCCCCACTCCAGAGATGAGCCATCCCGACCCTGGGGTGGCTCATCTCGCATTTGGAGAGCCCTGCCCTTGGGAAATGCTGACCGTCGGGGTCGCATCACCCGCGGGAAGGGCTCTTACGCATCCGGAGTATGCGTCTCGCTGTACCGAGGGAAGCTGCGATCTCTGCGCCGCCTCGCGGGCGGCCCGGTGAGCTCTCCGTCTCGCGGCGTTTGACTTCGCTTTATGGGGGTCGCTATAATCGCACGGGCTTTCCCGACCTCCCAGAAGAGAGATCGAAGAAGAGATCATGATCCTCCAGTCCACCGACGAACTCGAAAAGCAGATCGGGAACAAGTATTCCCTGGTCATCGTGGCTGCCAAGCGGGCACGGCAGCTGAAGGAGGGTCACGCCCCTCTCGCCACCGATCCCTCCCCCAATCCGATCAGCCTGGCGCTGCGTGAGATTCAGGAAGGGCAGATCGGCTCTATCGCTCCGCCCGTGGAAGAAGTGGCGCCGGCGCCGCGCGATCTGATCTCCGATCTCGTCACGGGGGCCGACTTCGACCTGGATGAGGACCTCGATCTCGAAGACAGCGACGCGGTGGACGATCTCGCCGCGCTGCTGGTCGGCGAAGACGACGAGACCGAGGAAGAGGAGGCGGAAGCCGATACCGATGACGATCTCGCGACGGATGACGACACGGAAGATAGCGAGGACGCCGACGAGTCGGACGAGGCCGAGGAAGAGGACGCTGACGAGGAGTAGTAGCGGAAAGGTCTTCCGCACCGCGTCTGCGGACGGTCGCGTGCCCGGGGAGTGCGGAGTCGCGCAGCGATGGAGTCTCAGGTGACCGGAGCGGAAGACTACTATACCGTCCTCGGCGTCGCGCGGGACGCAGGCCAGGATGAGATCCGAAAGGCCTACCGCAAGCTCGCCCGCCAGTACCACCCGGACCTGAACGGCGGGGACGCCGCCGCAGCCGAGCGGTTCCGAGAGGTCCAGCGCGCCTACGACGTGCTCTCGGACGCGGACAAGCGCGCTCGCTACGACCGCTTCGGGGCCGCCGGGGTGGAGAACGGCGGGGGCGCCGGCCCGGACTTCGGCATGGGCGGCATGGGCGGCATGGGCGGCTTCGGGGACATCTTCGACATGTTCTTCGGCGCCGCCGCGCGCGGAGCCGCCGCCGAGCGCGGTCCGGAAGCGGGTGCGGACCTTCGCGCCGACATCGAGGTCACGCTCGAAGAGGTCCTCTCCGGCGTAAAGAAGACGATTCCGGTCACCCGCCTGGAGAGCTGCGAAGGCTGCAAGGGCAGCGGCGCGCGGCCCGGCACCCAGCCCCAGAAGTGCGTGGCGTGCGGCGGCCGCGGAGCGGTGCAGACCTCCCGCCAGACGATCTTCGGCGCCATGACGCAGGTGGTGGAGTGCTACCGCTGTCACGGCCGCGGAGAGATCGTGACCGACCCGTGCGGGCGCTGCGGCGGCCGGGGCACGGAGCGCCAGACCCGCCGGATCGAGGTGGAGATCCCCGCCGGCGTGGAGGAGCGCACGCGGCTGCGCATGCGCGGCGAGGGAGAGGCAGGACCGCACGGCGGCCCTCCCGGCGATCTCTACATCTTCATCCACGTCAAGCAGCACCCGGTCTTCCGCCGCCGCGGCCGCGATCTGGTGAGCGAGATCGACGTCTCGCTTTCCCGCGCAGCGCTGGGCGGAGCGGTCGAGGTGCGGACGCTGGAGGGGACGGAGACGATCACCCTCCCCGCCGGTACCCAGTACGGCGACTCGTGCCGCATCAAAGGCCGAGGCCTGCCGGAGCTGACCCAGCCGCAGCTCCGCGGCGACCTGCACGTGATGATGCGGGTGAAGGTCCCGACGAAGCTGAACGAGCGCCAGCGGCGCGCGCTGGAAGAGCTGGCGGAAGCGAGCGGCGAAGACCTGAACGCCACCGAGCCGCCGCCCCCGCACGAGAAGGGCTTCTTCGAGTGGGTCCGCGGCCTCTTCACCCAGCGGGACGAAGGCCAGCACGACGACGAACGCTGATCCTCCCTTGTCTTCAGAAGGCGCTGCCGGGTTCCGGCGGCGCCTTCCGCTTTTCGGGTCGAACTTTCGAGGCACCCATGCGCTGGACCGAGATCTCCCTGCACGTCCCCCGCTCGCTCACTGACGCCGTCTCCGCCGCGCTGACGGAGGGCGGCTGCGCCGGGACCGTCATCACCGATCCGCGCGCCGTCTCCAGCGATCCGTTCGCGGAGTGGTCCGCACCTGAGGGCTCCGCGGCAAACGGGGACACCTGCCGGGTGTCCGGCTATCTCCCGGTCGACGACCGCCTGGAAGGCACCCTCGACGAGATCCAGGGGCGCCTCCGGATCTTGAAAGAAGCCGGGCTGGAGCTGGAGACGGAGCTGACGCTGCGGATGGTGGAGGACGACGCCTGGGCCGATGCCTGGAAGCGCTACTTCAAGCCGTCGCGGGTAGGCCGGCGGTTCGTGATCAAGCCGTCCTGGGAGGAGTGGGACGCCGCCGCGGACGACCTCGTGATCGAGCTCGACCCCGGCATGGCGTTCGGCAGCGGTGCCCATCCCACCACCCGGCTCTGCCTTGGCCTGCTGGAGTCGCTCCCGCTGCGCGGGGCGCGCGTGCTCGACTGGGGCACCGGGAGCGGAGTCCTCGCCATCGGCGCCGGCCGCCTCGGCGCGAACCCGATCCTGGCGATCGATCTCGACCCGCTCGCTGCGAGGGTCGCCGGGGAGAACGTGGAGCGCAACGGCCTGGAGGGCGTGATCGAGTGCGGCGTCGGCAGCATCGAGGCGCTGCCTGACAAGCCCGCATACGACCTGATCATCGGAAACATCGTCGCCGACCCGATCATCGGCGCCGCGCCGGAGATCCGCCGCCGCCTCGCGCCCGGCGGCCACGCGCTCGTCAGCGGCTTCCTTGAGTCCCGCGAGCCGGAAGTCCGCGCCGCCCTCGAAGCAACCGGCCTGAAGACCGTAGACTGCACCGGCGAAGAAGACTGGCGAGCGCTCCTCCTCCGGCTGGCGTGAGGCTCCCTCCGAACCTGATTAACCGCAGAGACGCAGAGGACGCGGAGAGAAGCCGAACCTGATTCACCGCCAAGAACGCCAAGCTCGCCGCGAGGGACCGGAAGAGACAAACCCCGGGGCCGCTCTACGGTGCTCGACAGGCGAACCAGGCCCGCCCCTTGGTCCCCGCTCTGCGTCCCCTCTGCGCTCTCCGTGTCCTCTGCGGTAAACCTGGTTCGAACCGGGGCCGCAGTACCGTTTAGGTGAAGCGGTGCAGGCCCCTCCCCCTGGTTCGGGTTCTCTCCGCGCTCTCCGCGTCTCTGCGGTGAAATCAGGTTCGGATTCTGGTTCGGTTCCTCTCGGTGCGCTCTGTAGTGAGATCCCTAGGGCGCTCCCAGCCAGCGGGCGAGCTGCACCAGGAGCGGGGCGTAGAGCAGGGCCGGGAGGAGGTTGCTCACCCGGATCGCTTTCAGCTCCAGCAGGCGGAAGCCGAGGCCGAGCATCATCACGCCGCCGGCGGCGAAGAGCTCCTGCTGCATCCTCGCATCCGAGAGCACCGGGGCGAGCGCGCCGGCGCTGAGGGTGAGGGCCCCCTGCACCACCAGCACCGTCCCGGCGGAGAGCAGCACACCCCAGCCGAGTGCCGAGGCGAACGCCACCGCGCTGATGCCGTCCAGCGTCGCCTTCGTGGCGAGGAGGCCGTAGTCGCCGCGGAGCCCGTCGTTCAGGCAGCCGAGGAGCGTCATCGGGCCGACGCAGAAGAGGATGCTGGTGACGACGAACCCGCGGGCGAAGTCGCCCTCGGCCTTCCCCCGTCCGAGCTTCCGCTCCGCGAGCTCCCCCAGCCGCTCGGTCCCCCGCTCGATCCGGAGCGCCTCTCCCGTGAGCCCGCCGAGCACCAGGCTGCCGAGGAGCACCAGCGGGTTGCCCGTCTTGAGCGCCATGTCGGCCCCGATCACCAGGGTGATCAGCGCCACCACGTGCATCACCGTCTCGCGCATCCGCTCCGGGAGCCGCTCTCCCAGCGCGCGTCCCGCCACCGCGCCGGCCACCACCGTCGTCACGTTGATGAGGGTCCCGATCAAGGCTGACATCTCCAGCGCGCGCGCCGTATGGGGAAACGAGGGAGCCGGAACGGCCGAAGGTGGGTCCTAACCGGAGTGCCCCGGGTCGCGGCGCGCCTCGACGCGTGCCCGCGAGCAGGGGTAGAATAGACGCGAGCTATCGCCCAGCGCTAGACCATAAGTACGGGAGAGACTGCAGATGATGAACCGATTTGGCCGGTTCGCCCTGACGACGGTCGCCACCCTGGCGATCGCGGCGGCGGCGCTGGCTGACCCCACCCCCGCCGGCAAGGCGGCTCCCGCCTGGAATGGGAAGACCACGGCCGGCAAGACGATCGGCTCGTCCCAGTTGAAGGGAAAGGTCGTCCTCGTCAACTTCTTCAACAACTACTGAGGGGCCTGCCGTGAGGAGTATCCTCACCTTCAAGCCCTGCAGAAGAAGTATGCCGCCAAGGGGTTCACGGTGGTCTCCGTGAGCAACGACGAGACGGCTCAGGAAGCCGGCAATTTCGCCAAGCAGATCAAGGCGACGTTCCCGGTCGTGCACGATCCGAAGAGCGCCGTCTACGGCAAGTTCGGAGTCTCCGTGGCGCCGACCAACATCCTCGTAGACCGCAAAGGAAAGGTGGTCTGGAGCCACGAGGGGGTCGACGTCCCGAAGATGAACGCGGCGGTGGCGCGCGCAGTCGCCGCGAAGTAGTCCGCCACCGGACGGATGCTGTGGAGAGGGAGCGAGGCGCCGCCTCCGCTCCCTCTTCTGATTCCCGGATCCGCCGAGGATCAGGCGACCGGCAGCGAGTGGGCCACGGCCGGTGCCAGCGGCGGCTGCGCCGGGGCGGCGCGGCGCCCCAGCAGGTAGCCCGCGGCCGACACCAGGGTCGCCGCCGCCAGGGCGCAAAGGAAGGCTCGTCGTACGGGGTTCATCACGGGTGCTCCACCCGGCAGAGAAGCAACCTTCGTGCCAATCGAGCCGTCGCCCGGAGAAGGGTCGCGCCCGCGCCGGGGCTAACGTGGCTTCAGGACTTTCCCCCAGCCACGGAGACCACCGCTATGGACCGCCGCCAGTTCCTCACCACCGCCGCCCTGCCGCTCGGCGCGGCGCTCGGCGCTGCCGTGCCCGCGGCGGCGCATATTGACCCTGCCTCCCGCCGCTACACTCCCGGCGCGCCGTACCGGCTTGGGGTGGCGGCCTACTCGTACCGCCAGTTCCTGCAGGGCGCGCAGAAGAACATGACGCTCTTCGACTTCATCCGCCGCGCTGCGGAGCTCGGCACCGACGGCGTGGAGCTGACGGAGTACTACTTCGAGAAGCCGGTCATCGACGACTACCTGCTGCGCCTGAAGCACACCGCGCACCTGTGGGGCCAGACGATCACCGGCACCCCGATCGGCAACACCTTCACCCACCCGGCCGGTCCGGAGCGGGACAAGCAGGTGGAGATTTACAAGAAGTGGGTCGACGTCTCCGCCGTCCTCGGGTCCCCCGCCATCCGCACCTTCGCGGGCAGCGCGCCGCAGGGCACTTCCGAGGCGCAGGCGCGGCGCCACGTGGTGGAAACGCTGGAGGAAGTCTGCGAGTACGCCGGCCGAAAAGGGGTCTTCGTGGCGCTCGAGAACCACGGCGGCGTGGTCGCGGAAGCCGATGGCCTGCTCGAGATCGTCAAGGCGGTCGAGTCGCCGTGGCTCGGCATCAACCTGGACAGCGGCAACTTCCGCACCGAAGACCCCTACGGCGACCTGGCGAAGTGCGCCCCGTACGCGGTGAGCGTGCAGTATAAGGTCGACATGCACCCGAAGGGAAAGCCCGCCGAGAAGGCCGACTTCCCCCGGATCGTCAAGATCCTGAAGGACGCCGGCTACCGCGGCTTCATCACCCTGGAGTACGAAGGCCGGGAAGACCCGCTCGTCGCCATCCCGCGCCACCTGGCGGAGATGCGTGCGGCGATGGGCTAGCGGCGAAAGCCGACGTGGTGCCCCGGAGGGGGCTCCCCCGCCCCCCCGGGCGGGTGTATTGGCTCGCGGAAGTCTTCCCCGCCCCGACGTGTCGTGGTGAAGTAGCGGCCCGAATAGGTCCCGGAGCCCCGGCGCTGCGGCGGTATTCCCGCTGCGCGGGAAGCGATGGCAAGTGTCGGGCGCGGTAAAGTTACGCCGCTGGCGGCGCCGGCGAGATTTGCCGCCGTCCGGCGCTCGGGAGGGGCGAGAAACGCTCGGCCGGCTTCGATTCCCCACCCCAGTCATCCTGAACGCAGTGAAGGATCTCGGCAGCCGCAAGGGAACGGAGTACGCAGGCGGGTGACGCCGACTCTACCTCCGGTGCCCTTCCGCGCGCGAGGCCTCCCGCTCCGGCGAGAAGGGGGCGACGTAGATCCTTCACTCCGTTCAGGATGACTGGGGTGGAGGACGGCAGAGCCGCTCGTCCTCACCGGCAGAACTTACGCTGCGCCTCGGGTGCCTTCCCGCGTGTGACAGGAGCTAGCGCACTCCGCAGACTGCACCGTGGCAGTCTCCCCCTCGGCGTGAGGGAATCCTTCCCGGGCCGGCGTGTGGAGTGCGAATGCTTGCCCCCAGTACGGGGGGCTTGCTTTCGCCCCCGCGTCAGCGGGGTGCAAGCCCGTCGATCGCGCGAACAGTTCTCCGGTACGAAGGGAATCGATCGCCAGGCAGGCCCCTTGGCTGCTACTCTACGTCTCCTGACGCTGCAGGGCCGCGACGTGGTCGAGAATTCCACTGGGCAAGACGAGCATCACCGAACCCGCACGTTCCAGGAAGAGTACCTCGACCTGCTCCGAGCCCACGGCGTTCAGTATGACGTACGCTATCTCTGGTAGCCGGGCGGGCCGATGCACGGCGGGACGTCCTGGAGGGACGCCGGAGAATAGCCGGGGGTGCTAACCCCCGAAAGGACCGGCGCAGAACGGTGCGCCCCAGCAGGGGCGCCGGAGCCGTCACTCCTTCGCGCCGGCCGCCATCAGGAGCCGGATCACTGCCGCGCGCCTTTCAGGCAGCACCGGGTCCCCGGCTCGTGCGGCGTAATACCTCGCAATCGAGAGTGCTGTATCTCCACGAAGATCCTTCGCATTCGGATCAGCTCCGGCGGCGAGAAGCATCTGAATGACGTCCTCGTCGCCCGCGAAGGCCGCGTTGGTCAGAGGTCGGTTCCTCGGCAGGCCGTTCGGATCGGCGCCGGCGCCGAGCAGTAGCTTTACAATCTCCCGCATCTCCGGTGAGCCCCCGATTGCCGCGGACGCAAGCGGCGTAACTCCGCCGAAGACTGGCGCATTGATGTCAGCCTTCAGTTCCAGCAACGCGCGTACGCGAAGCGGATCGGCATCCTGGATGGCCCAAATCAGCAAGGTTGCGCCGCGGCGATCGACTCCATTCAGATCGAACCCGCGGTCCCGCAGCGCCTCGTAGAGCGCGCGCTTCTCCGCCAGGTCATTCGACGCGCTCAGCCGCCGCTGGGTGAGCGTCCAGAATTCCTCGCGCGCGACCCGTTCCTGCTCCTTGGCCTCATTGAAGCGGTCCGTCGCCGCCGGAGCCCCGGGTGGGACCACGAACTCGAACACTCGATCCTTCCACACCAGGTAGGTGAGGTCTAACCGCTCGGCCGAGGGCGGCACTTCAGGACCGAACTCGTACAACCGCTCCGATCGCGGTGCGCCGTACGAGTTGTAGCGAGTTTGAATATCGCGTCCGTTCTGGTCCTTCACGATGACCGCAGCACGCGCGGAACCCGGCCCCGCCGTGACGATCCGCAAGTCCGCTCGATAGTAGGGACTCCCACCACGACCGGGCTCTGACCAACCGGGCCCGGCGATGCCCCTCGCGTGAACGGTAATCCCCTTCCCCTGCTTCTCGGTTTCCAACAGCTCGACGAGCTCGCGTGCCTTCGGAGCCGCGACATCTCGATGCGTCCAGACAAGATCGGCCGTCTCGCTCGATTCCGGTCCGACGTACTCGAAGAGCAGGCTCACTTTCCAGGCCGGCTCCCGCCGGCAGAGTGTGGAAGGGAAGACGAGCCACATCCGTCCGTCAGCTAACGCACTCCGGAAGACCGGGCGATAGAGCGCGCCGTTTCCGTATCGGTCCTCCAGTCGAACTCCCCTGGGGGCCCAGTGCAGCAGCGCGTTCCGATCTCCCTCGAGCTCGAGCGTCACGCGCGTCCAAGTGAGAAGCTCGTGGGGTTCATCGACGACTCGCTCGGGCCACGAGAGCGGTTGGAATGGAGAGAGGTCGGGTTGCGAGCTGCGGTGGATCTCCTCCCAGTCGAGCCCGGCGGTGAGCGATTTCAGCGTCACCGTTAACCGATCTCCCGTTCGCCGGGCCGGGACTGCCTCTGCAGTAAGCTCGTTCGGGGGCGGCCGAAGTCGGGTCGCAGTCCGGAACTCGTGACGGGAGCCGTCCCGCTCATAGACCCAGATCCGCAGCTGGTCAGTATGCCGTGGGAAGAGCTCGAGCACGGTGACCACCGTCAGGCTCTGCCGGTCCGAGTTGAGCGTGCCGCTGCTGCTTCCGCCCGGGGTAAAGCGGACCAGCTTCTCGCCATCGGTGACGGTGGTGGACGGCCAGCGGCGTGAATCGATCCGGCAGCCATGCTCGTCGGCCACCACGATCCACGGTGACCACTCCGTGCCCGGCTTCGCCCCGGTAATCCGCCACCAGAGCGCGAGGGTTTCCGGTGCCTCGCCCAGTCGCCGCTCGATCATCGCGCGGTGCGGAAGCGGTACCGGAGGCTGCTCGGTAACGATATCGGCGTCCGGGAGCACTCCAGGGTTTTGTGCGGCGAAGTCGTGCACCTTGCCGAAAGTTGTCCCCAAAAGGGTCAAGGTAGAGCCGTCCTGCAACCGCTTGCCGACGGCGGGCTCCGCTCCGAGCCGCGCGTTCCCCACGACGAGGGCAGCAACGGTCGCACCCAAGATCACAGCCGTTCGGAGTGGATAGATCATCGTCGTTCTCGGTGAAATGAGGCTACCTCGCATCAACCAGAGGGAAGCATCGCGGAACCTGGGCTCCGAAAACCCGCTCCGGTGCTCACTCCTTCGCTCCGGCCTGCTCCAGCAGCTTGACTACCGCGGCGCCGCTCCGTCCCTTTTCCGGCTCCTCATAGCGGAGCGCCCACTGCTTCGTCGCTTTCAGGACCGACTCGCCCCGGGCGTCCCGGGCGTTCGGATCGGCTCCGGCCGAGAGCAGCAGCTTCACCATCTCCACGTAGCCGTTGATCGCCGCCCCCATCAGCGGGGGGCTCCCCGCGTTTCCGTTCACCCGGGCTCCCGCGCGGATCAACAGCCGCGCCATTTCCACCCCCGTCGTCGAGCCCATCATCGCGACGGCTTGGATCGGAAGCACGTCGCCGTACGACGGCGCGTTGACGTCCACGTTTTCCGCGATGAGCGCCTGGACGCGCGCCAGGTCACCCCGCTCGATCGCCTGGGTCAGCAGCGTCGATCCCTGGCGGCGCCACGGCTCGTTCAGGTCGATCCCGCTCTCCCGCAGGCTCCGCAGCACCTCCCGCACCCCGTCCGCGTCTTTCTCGCGCTGCAGCCGCCGGTCCACGCGGATCAGCAGCTCCTCCCGGGCGAGGCGCGCCGGCTCGCGGGCTTCGTCGAAGCGATCCGGTGCGGCAGGTGCCTGCGGGCGCACCATGAACTCGAGCCGCCGACTGCGCCGGACCCCGTACTTCAGATTCAGCCGCTGGGCGCTGTCCGGGACCTCCAGCACGAACTGGAACCGATGCCCTGCCTCGCCCAGGGAGCGGAAGTGCAGGCGGGCGGGAACAGGGCGGCCGTCCTGATCCGTTGCTTGCAGCGCCGGCTGGATCGCTTCGCCGGCAGGCGCCCCGACTGTGAGATCAGCGACGTAATACGGCGGTCCGGCGCCTCCTCGCTCGGACCACCCGGGTCCGACGACGCCCCGGGTGCTGAGGGTGATCCCCTCCCGCGCCAGGTTTCCGTTCTCGATGCGCGAGAGCTGCTGCCGCTTGGGCGCCGGCAGGTCGCGGTGCTCCCAGACTACGTCGGCTCCCTCGACCGTCTCCGGGCCCGCGTAGTCAAAGAGAACGGCAACCTTCCAGGCCGGCTCTCGGGTGCAGAGGGCGGAGGGAAAGGCGATCCACAACTTGCCCTGCGGATCGACCGCGCTGCGGTAGACCGGTCGATAAAGCAATGCGTTCCCGAAGCGATCTTCTACGATCACCCCGGCAGGCGCCCAGGAGCGCAGCATCTCCGGACCGCCCCCGACCCGGAGCAGTACCCGCGCCCACGGGGTCAGCTCCTCCGGCTCCTGGACCACCTTCTGGTGCCATGGGAGCGACTCCAGCGGGGGGAGTGCCGGGTCGGAGCTGCGGCGGATCTCGTCCCAGTCCAGGCCGGCCGTGAGCGCCTCCAGCGTCACTTTCACGCCTTGTGATTCTCGCCCGGCCGGCAGCGGCTCCGCTTCGAAGGCGGCGGGAAGCGGTCGATGCGGAGAGGAGGCGTGGAACTGATGCGGCTTGCCGTCCGCGTCGAAGACGAGCACGCGGAACGTGGGTGCGCTGCGGGGAAAGTGCTGGAGAGTCTTCGCCACGATGAGCGTGCGGGGGTTGCCGCCTACCCCGTAGCCGCGGCTGCCTCCGCGGACGAGGTGCTCCACCGAAGCACCTTCCTGCACGTGGGCGTGCCAGCGGGTGCCGGGAAACCGGCAGCCGTGTTCGTCCGCCAGCACGATCCAGGGCGCCCACTGCGTGCCCGGCTCTCCACCCTCACGCCGCAGCCAGAGCGCCAGTCCCTCCACCGTGTCGGTGAAGCTGACCACGTTGAACCCCGGCGGAACCTCGATGTCCGGCCCGAGCGACCTGCCCGGGTTGTCGCGGGTAAAGTCGTGCTCCTTCCCGTACGTCTCGCCGAGCAGCGTGAGCGTAGAGCCGTCTCGCAGCGTGCGCGTCTCCACTGGCCGAGCCTTGGCCGGCTCCGGGGCGGGTGCGCCCGCGGAAACGACTGCCGCCGCCAATAGAGCTCCGATCGAGTAGGTGTGGTTGATCATACCGCCCTCCCGCAGGATCGCCCGCCGGGCTGCCGGGGCTTTCGAGCCACGGCAGCGCCGCAGATGGATGCGCAGCCCATCGACGCTTCATTGTGAGAGAAGTTCGATCTGCCGGATGAGAGTCCTTTACATTTGCCGTCCGGGTCAAAGTCAAAAAGCGCCGGCCGGTCCCGCGAAGAGACCGGCCGGCGCTGCAACTGGGGGCGTACCTCGGCGGATTAGCCGAAGATGCCTTCCACTACCTTGGCCTGGATCAGCTCTCGCGGCTGGTTCAGGTGGTTGTAGACGATCGTGTCCGGCTTGATACCGAGCGAGTAGTAGACGCTCGCCAGGATGTCGGTCGGGTGGACCGGATCCTCCGCCGGGCTGGAGCCGGTGGCGTCAGACTTCCCGTACTGCACGCCGCGCTTCACGCCGGCGCCGGCGACCAGGCCGGTGTAGCAGTACGGCCAGTGGTCGCGGCCGTCCGGGGCGTTGCCGTTGCCGGAGGTGCTGACCCCCATCCGCGGGGAGCGGCCGAATTCGCCAATGGCGACGACCAGCGTGTCCTTAAGCATTCCCCGCTGGTCCAGGTCTTCCAGCAGCGCGGAGAGGGCGCTGTCGAGCTTGGGACAGTGCAGGTCCTTCAGCGGCCCGAAGTTGGAGGCATGGGTGTCCCACGCGGTCCGGGTCGGATCGCCGTTCGCCACGGAAGGCCAGTTCACTTCTACGAAGCGGGTCCCCGCCTCTACCAGGCGGCGCGCCATCAGCACGCTCTGCCCGAAGGTGTGGCGGCCGTAGCGGTCGCGCACCTTGTCCGGCTCCTGGGTGAGGTCGAACGCCTTGCGGGCACGGCCGGAGAGGACCAGGTCGTACGCCTGCTCGTAGTACTTGTTGAGGGCGTACTTCTCCACCGCCTTCTGGATCTCCGGCATCTCCTCGTCGAGCGACTTCCGCAGGCTGGCGCGCCGCTCCATGCGGTCCTCGCTGACGCCGGCGCGCAGCTTCAGGTCGTCGATGCGCACGGCGTTCATCTTGTTCTGATCCATGTCGTCCCCGGGCGGGAACAGGTAGTACGGATCATACGCCTTGCCGAGGAAGCCGGCGGTGCCGCCCTTGTTGACGACGTTGCTCTCCTGCATCGGCCGCGGCAGCATCACGAACGGCAGCATCGGCTGGTCCGGCGGCCGAAGCCGCGCCACCTGCGAGCCGGCGTGCGGGAAGTCGGACGGCATCGGCGGGTCGAGCTGGCCGCTGGGGGCCACCTTGTCCGGCGTGTAGCCGGTTACCATCTGGTACATCGCCGCCGTGTGGTTGAAGAGGCCGGCCGGCGTGTAGCTGACGGAGCGGATCAGCGTCGCCTTGTCCATCTGCTGCGCCAGCAGCGGCATCGTCTCGGCGAAGTAGGTGCCGGGGATCTTGGTCGGGATCGGCTTGAACGTCCCGCGGATGTTCTCCGGCGCGTCCGGCTTCGGGTCCCAGATGTCCAGGTGACTGGGTCCGCCCTGCAGGAAGATGAAGATGACGCTCTTCGCCTTGCCGAAGGCGCCGGCCGAGCTGGACCGCTCTTCCTGCGCGGCCTGCGCCTCGCGAAGCGCCAGGATATTCGGGAGCGAGATCCCCATCAGGCTGATCCCGCCCACCCGGAGGAGGTCGCGGCGGGTGAACCCGTCGCAGAGCCGTCCGCGGCTGCCTTCGATCTTCAGCATAGCTGCCTCTCCCGGGCCGTCCTCGGCCCTCTCAATCCGATCCGATCCATGTCACTGCTTACAGGTTGGCGTGGGCGTTATCAGGTTCACAGGTTGCAAGTTGCAGGTTCCGAACCCCGGACGCGGGGGCTCCAACCTGAAACCTGCTAACCTGCCAACCTGCAATAAGCCTCTCCTATCGATTGAACAGGAACGCCGGGCTGTTGATGAGCGCCCACAGCAGGTCCTGCGCGCCTTCCGCGCGGTCCTTGGAGCTGCGGAGGTGCGCCACCGCCTTCTGCTGCTCGGTGCGCGTCGGCTTGCGCGAGAAGGCGGCCAGATAGAGCTCCTCTACCAGCTTCTCGTCCGGCAGGTCGGACTTCACCAGCCGGGCCACGCGCCCGTTCGGGTCGGAGACCGCGTTCCCGATCGTGTCGCCGTTCATCAGGTTGAGCGCCTGGGCCAGGCTCATCTCGCTGGTCCGCTCGCACTCGCACGGGCTCTCCCGCGCCGGCCGCCCGAACAGGTCGAGGAAGCCGCCCCCCGCCACCCGGGTGTCCGGAAGCTGCTGCGCGCGGGTGCCGGCCGGCACACCCGGATACTTCTGCATGCTGCCGGTCGCCTGCGTGATCGCGTCGAGGAGCTGCTCCGCCGTCAGCCGCCGCGCCACCTGGTGCGAGAAGTTGACCGTATCGTCTGCGTTCCACTTGTTGGTGACGATGCTCGACTGGTAAGTCCGCGAGCGGACGATCGTCCGCATCAGGTGCCGCAGGTCGAACCCGCTCTTCACGAAGTCCTGCGTCAGCGCGTCGAGCAGTGCCGCGTTGGAAGGCGGGTTGCTGCCGCGGATGTCGTCGACCGGGTCGATGATGCCCCGGCCCATGAAGTAGCTCCAGATCCGGTTGGCGGTCGACATCGCGAAGAACGGGTTCTTCGGCGAGGTCAGCCACTCCGCAAGCGCTTCGCGGCGGTTGTCGGCGTCGTCATCGGCTCCCTGGAAGCTGACCGGGAAGGCCGGCGCCATCACGCGCCCGTCCTTCGGGTGCGTCACGTCGCCGGTGCCGCGGTCGTAGACGAACTCGTCCCCGGGGTTGCCCGGCTTGAAGCCGACCTGCGCGAAGAAGGCGCCCAGCTGGTAGTACTGGTTCTGCGTCCACCGCTCGAACGGATGGTCGTGACACTTGTTGCAGGAGAACCGCACCCCCAGGAAGAGCTGCGTGACGTTCTCGGTGGCGGTGGAGGTATCCCGGATCACCCGCATGTAGTTGGACGCCGGGTTCTCGTAGGCGCTGCCCGAGGCAGTGAGCACCTCCCGCACGAACTGGTCGTACGGCTTGTTCTGCGCGATCGAGTCGTGGATCCACGCCCGGAACGCCTGCACGCCCTTGTCGCCCAGGAACTTGCGGTTCACCTGGAGCAGGTCGGCGAACTTGTAGGTCCAGTGGTCGTCGAACTCCGGCGACTTGAGGAGCGCCTCGATCAGCTCCGTCCGCTTCACCTGGGAAGGGCGCGGGTCGTCCAGGAACGCGCGCGCCGCGTCCGGCGTCGGCAGCAGGCCGGTCAGGTCGAGGTAGACCCGGCGGAGGAAGTCCGGGTCGCTTGCCAGCGGCGAGGGAACCGCCTTGACGCGCTGCAGCTTCTGGTCGACGAGGCGGTCGACGTAGTTGTGCTGCGGCTGCGCCGCCCATTTCCAGCCGGTGCGGTCGCCCAGCACGGTGAACTCGTTGGTCGCGTACTGTCCCTCGTAGGAGACGAGCACCGCGGACTCGCCGCGGCGGACGGAGGTCACCATCCCGCCGTCGGTGATCTCGGCGACCTCCGGCACGCTGCTGGTGAAGCGGGCCTCGCGGGTGACGTCGCGCGTGGTGCCGTCGTCGTAGTGTGCCAGCACCACCAGCTCCTGCTTCACCTCCTCGCGCTGCAGGGTGGGGTTCTTCGGCAGCACCTCCAGGCGCGCCACGCGGCTCGTCTTGCCGACGTCCGACTTCACCCCCTGAGCGATCCACTCGCGCATCACCTTGTAGGGGCGGGAATTCTTCTCGAAGACGAGGCCGCCCTGGTGGGGCACTTCCTGGATCGGCTTCAGCAGGATGAGGCTCTGGTCCGGATCGGCCCGGTTGAACCGGCGTCCGGATACCTCCTCCACCAGCACGTGGTAGTCGAAGTCGGGATCGTAGCCGCGGAGCGAGAGCTTGAAGCCGTTCTTGCCCTTGGCGGCGCCGTGACAGGTGCCGGCGTTGCAGCCGGCCTTGCTCAGAATCGGGAGGACGTCCCGCACGAAGCTCACCGGCGGCTGCGCCAGGCTCTTCACCGTTACTGGCAGGCGGGCGGTCTTGCCCGCCGCCCTCACCAGCACGTGCCCGGCTCCCGCCTTCTTGGGATGGAAGTAGCCGCCGGAGACCACGGTCACCAGCCCGCCTTCCGGCCGCAGGGCGGCGGAGTTCGTGAGGTCGACCGTCGTGCCGTCTTTCCGGACGCCGGTCACCAGCACGCGCCGCTCGTCGCGGCCGTTCAGCAGCGTCACCGACTCGGGAAGCAGCTTCAGGGAGACGACCGGCGATTCCGCCGGCCGCGCGGGAGGCTTCGGCGCCGCTTTCGCCCGGGCCGGAGCGGCGAAGCCGGGGGCCGCCGTCGCGAGGGTCCCGGCGAGCACCGCGGCTGCGGTGAGGATTTTGCTCAGCTCCATCCGTCGTTTACTCCGTCTCATTGCGCCACCGCTCATTTCGCCGCTACTTTCGGCTGCCGCCGGGTGATGGGGACCGGCACGAACTCTTTCGCCAGCTTGCCGTCCGCCGCGCTGTAGAGCCGGATGTTGCCGTCGAAGCCCACGGTCGCCAGGCGGTCTCCCTTGGGATGCCACGCCAGCGAGTGGATCGCGCCGGAGTGGCCCTGGATCGTTCCGGCGCGGGTGCCGTCCGCGACTTTGTAGATCCTCACCTCGGACGAGTCCCCGCCCACGGCGAGCAGCGAGCCGTCCGGGTTGAAGGCGAGGGAGAAGATCGGACCGTCCAGCTTTTCGAAGGTGCGCAGCAGGTTGTAGTCGTCCCGGTTGATCGTCCGCGCCTGCTTCTTGTGGATCGAGTAGAGGCGGACCAGCCCCTCTTCCCCACCCACGGCCACTTCATCGACCCCGGGCCGGCGCGCCATCGCGCTGTAGCCGCCGTTGTAGACCTGGTAATTGATGTCGTCGACGAAGTTCTTGGTAGCGATCTCCACCAGCTTGACCGCGCGGTCCCGGCTGGTGCTGATCATGTGCTTGCTGTCCGAGGAGAAGGTGGTGGAGAAGACCCAGTCGCTGTGGTTCTCGAACTTGAGCAGCTGCTCCGCCTGCGGCACCGAGTAGAGGTAGGCCGCCTTCTCCGCGCCGCCGAACGCCACCAGCTTGCCGTCCGGCGAGAACGAGACGCCGTAGAGCACGTCGAACCCGATCTCCACGCTCTTGAGCTGCTTCCGCGTCGCCACGTCCCAGAGCTGCAGCTCGCCGAACTTGCAGGAGGTGCCGCCCACCGCGGCGAGGGTTTTGGCGTCCGGTGAGAACGCGAGCGACTCGATCCGCTGGCTGCGCCCCACCAGCCGGCCCAGCAGGCCGCTGCCGTCCGCCTTGTGCAGCAGGATCTCGCGGTAGCCGGCCACCGCCAGCGTCTCGCCGTCCGGGGAGTAGGCGAGAGAGGAGATGACCGGCGGCTGCGTGTAGACCGGCGGGCGGCTCGGCCCGATCGGGTCGTTGGTCACCGGGGTGTCGTCCCGGGCGCCCTGCTCGATCCAGAGGCGGATCGTCTCCACCTCCCTGGCGTTCAGCGGCGGCATGTCTTTCGGCATGCTCGGGTTCTTACCGCTGATCAGCTTGTAGAGCGGGCTGTCCGCCGGCTTGCCGGAGACGAAGCCCGGGCCGAGGGTGCCGCCGGACTTCAGCGCCGCGTAGGTGACGACGCTCAGCTTGCCGCCGCGGATGGACGGCTGGTGGCAGCCGGCACACTGCCGCTTCAGGATCGGCTGGACGTCCTTATGGAAGCTCACCGCCGCGGGCGCGGCGGAGGAAGCTCCGCCGAGGAGCGCGAGGAATCCGGCGGTGACGCCGGTAAGGCTGAGGGTGACGCGAAGCATAGGAGACTGCGTTTCGAAGCCGCGCAGGCAGGACCACAGGACGCCTGTGCCGGCGTACTCTGTGAGAACCCCGCCCGGTGGCAGGGTTTCTCGTTTCTGACACTTATCGCCCGGGCACTTACCGGCGGCCGCGCGCCGGAGCCTTCGCCGGGCGGACCATCAGCCAGTTCACGACCTTCTTGTCGCTCTCGGCCTCTTTCACCGCCTGCTCCGCGATCTTCTGGGCATGGCTGCGCATGAACTGGCTCACCACGTACCCCTTCAGGTAGAGCGTGTCGCCGTCTTCCACCACGCGGATCTCGTTCCCCGGGCGATCGAGCGTGTCGTCGAAGGCGAGATCGATCTGCACCGCCCCCGCGACGTCTGCGCCCTCGCCGCCGCCAAAGAGCCCGCCGCCGCCCGCGGCACCTGCCTGCATCGCCTGCCCCAGCAGCCCGGCCAGCCCACCGCCCGCCGCCTTGCCGCTCTCCTCGATCTCCTTCTGGAGGTCGAACGGGCGGAGGTCGGTCATCGCGCCGATGGTGCGGACGTTCACCAGCGCCAGCTTCAGTTCGGATTCCTCGGTCATCTTGCCGCCGCCGCCGAAGAGGGCGCCGAAGTCCGGCTCCGCGTCTTCATCCTCTTCGTCTTCGTCCTCGTCCGCTTCTGCCTGCGCGGCCATCGCGGCGAGGTCGAGAGTGGGCGCCTCGTACCGGTACGTCACCAGGAAGGTCTCCCCGCCCAGCACCAGCGTCTGGCCGCGCGTGTAGGAAACCGGATCTTCCTTCTCACCGCCGCCGAAGAGCGAGCCCAGGAGCGACATCCCGAGCATCGCCGCCGCGCCGTCGTCCGCGCCGCCCTCGCCCCCGGCTTTGCCGGCGTTGGCCGCCATGCCGAGCTGCATGAGCTGCTTCATCATGTCCATGCCGTCGCTTTTCGGCGCGGCATCTTTGATCCGCATCCGGCGCCACTGCGGCCCGAGTTCCTTGAGCTTGAGCGTGTACGGAAGCTCGGCCCCGAAGACCTGCTGGTCCGGCGAGACCGACTGTGCCGCCGCCGGAGCGGCGAGCGCGAGCGGAAGGAAAAGGAGCAAGGCGCGCTTCATCGGGAGGTCTCCAAAAGGGTCACACCACTAACGAAGCAGTTCGCAGCGCCGCGAGGGAGTTCCTACCGTGAGCAAGATGGAAGAGGGGAGATGGGAGAGGAAAGAGCGCTCGTCGGAGGTGTGTGCGGCCGGGCGCGATTTCGGTGGTCGTGAATGGGGTGCAATAATGGGGTGCAATAAGGAAGGGCAGGCGAGTCTTCGCCTGCCCTTCCTTATTGCGTTCTGGTCTCCGGAATGGAATGGCGGGGTGGGCGTCAGTCGTCCCCCTCCGCATCCTTCTCGAGCGGCGCATTCGGCGCGTTCCGCTTCGGCAGCCACGCGGCGAGCTGCGCTTTCACCTCCGCCAGCTCCTTCCGGTCCGCCAGGTTGGTCCATTCCTTGGGGTCGTCCTGGTGGTCGTACAGCTCTTCGGCACCGTTGGCGTACCGGATGTAGCGCCAGCGCTCGGAGCGGACGGCGTGGTTATTGCGCCCGTAGGTGGTGACCACCGGCCGGTCCCATTCGGCATACGGGCGGCGAAGCAGCGGCACCAGGCTTTGCCCCTCTACCCCCTCGCCCGGCGGCAGCCCGCACAACTCGGTCAGGGTGGGATACACGTCGAGCAGGCTCACGGTGCGCGGGCTCGTCTGCCCCGGGCGCGTCACTCCCGGCGCCACCACCATCAGCGGCACTCGGGTCGCTTCCTCCCACAGGGTGAACTTGCGCCAGTGCTGCTTCTCTCCCAGGTGCCAGCCGTGGTCGCTCCACAGGACGATGATGGTGTTCTCCGCGTGCGGGCTGCGGTCGAGCGCGTCGAGCACGCGGCCGACACAGGCGTCCGCGAAGGTGATGCTGGCCAGGTAGCCCTGCACCGCCTTCTCCCAGTTGCCGGACTCGACGACCTTCCTGTGGTCCCCCTCCGGCCGCGCCAGCCGCCGGCCGGGGGCGGGCACGTCGTCCAGGTCCTGCGGGTTCACCACCGGCAGTCGGATCGACGCCTCCGGGTACCGCTCGAAGTAGGGGCGCGGAACGAACCAGGGGAGGTGCGGCCGGTAGATGCCGACCGCCAGGAAGAACGGGTCTTCGTGCTCTCGCTGCAGATACTCGGAGGCCCAGTCGGCCACCTTCCAGTCGGCCATCGCCTCATCCGGCGCGTCGATGGGACCCCAATCGAAGTGCGCGGTCTTCGGAATGCCGTTGAGCGGGCGCTGCTTCGGAACGGGATCGCCGGCCGGCCTGGTGTAGTAGTCCCACGAGCGCTCGTCGTTCTGGCCGCCGTGGAAGATCTTCCCCACGCCGGCCACGGTGTAGCCGTTCCGCCGGAAGTGCTCCGGCAGCATCACCGCCTGCGGCATCGCCGGCCGCCACGCGTGGTCGTTCTCGTAGACGCCCGTGGTCGACGGCCGCAGGCCGCTCAGCAGCGCCACGCGTGAGGGATTGCACGCGGGAGCCGCCGTGTGTGCGCGCGTGAAGAGCACCCCCCGCCGGGAGAGCCGGTCCAGGTTGGGCGTGCGTACGCCCGGATAGCCGCCCATGACTCCGACCCAGTCGTTCAGGTCATCGACCGCGATGAAGAGGACGTTCGGACGCGGCGCCGGCGCGGAGGCTTCGGCGGTTCCGGTGGCTGCCGCCGCCTCCGCGGCGACGTTCGCGCCGGCGCGCGCCCCGGCGCTTAGGGCCAGGAAGACGGCCAGCAGTACCCCCGCCCCGAGCCGCCGCCCGGGTGCCGGGCTCTCGGCGTCGTGAGCTCGCAGAGGAGCCCCTCGCCCGCTCCGTTTCAGGCGCGAAACGGCCCGGGTAAGGGCCAGACGAAGGGGAGGAGGAAGTTGGATGCCCATAATTAAGAGACGCCTCGATATCTGTGGCCGAGAAAAGTCCTGGGAGTATGTTGTCGAGTCTGCCGGAGAGCGCTTCGAAGTGACCGCCCGCCAGATCGGCCGGGACGATCCGACCTATCTCTGCTCCTGCGGGGTCTGCGTGGAAGGCGAGAACCCGCCCGAGCTCTTCTTTTTGCCCGACTTCAATTCTCCGTGCGTGCACATCGCGGAAGCGCAGCGGGACCTCAGCATCGCTCGCCAGGCTGCCGCCCAGATGGTCAACTGAACGCTCGAGGGACAGGCCGTTAGCAGGTGGACAGGTTGCAGGTTCGGACCCCGCTTAGCGGCGGCAAACCTGCAGCCTGGTTACCGGCAAACCTGAAGCCAGTCCCAGGCTCGCTCCCCTGCTTCTGCTCCCTCGATTCCGCCTTGCGGGCCTCTCCCGCCCTCATCGGATCAGACCCGCGCCTAGCCTGGCGCGTTCCCGGGTTGCCGGGGCGCGCCACTGTTTGCGAAGATTCTACTCACCCGCGGTTCGGTTGACGCTCCCGCGGGGCTTGCCTATACTTCCCCAAATACCAGGAATGACACGGCGAGCGAGATGGCAGGAGGTCGCATGAGCACGCTGGTCGAAGCCCAGCTCGACGGGGTCGACGCGGAAACCTTATTTAGTTCCGGGATCGGCCTGACGTACGATGACATCATCATCCTCCCCGGTTACATAGATTTCCCCTACACTGACGTCCGCCTCGAGACGCACCTCACCCGCAATATCCGCATCAAGCGTCCCCTCGTCAGCTCCCCGATGGACACGGTGACCGAGTCACAGATGGCCATCACGCTGGCACTCCTCGGCGGGATCGGCATCCTCCACTACAACAACTCCGTCGAGGAGCACGTGGAGATGGTCCGCAAGGTGAAGCGCTACGAGAACGGCTTCATCACCGACCCGGTGGCGCTCTCCCCCAACCACCAGATCCACCACGTCGACGAGATCAAGGCGCGCCACGGCTTCTCCGGGATCCCGATCACCGAGGATGGGACGCTCTCCACGCGGCTGGTTGGGATCGTCACTAACCGGGATACCGACTTCATCAAGGACCGGAGCTGCCCCCTGCGCGAGGTGATGTCGACCGACCTCATCACCGCGCCCAAGGGGATCACCCTGAGCGAGGCGAACCGGATCCTCCGCTCCACCAAGGTCGGCAAGCTGCCGGTGGTCGATGAAAACGGCCGGCTGGTGGCGCTGGTGGCCCGGCGCGACCTGCTGAAGAACCAGAACTTCCCGGACTCCTCCAAGGACGCGGGCAAGCAGCTCCTCTGCGGCGCGGCGGTCTCTACCCGGGACGAGGACCGGGAGCGGGTCGACGCCCTGGTGGAGGCGGGCGTGAACGTGCTGGTGGTCGACGCCGCCCAGGGGCACTCGATCTACCAGCAGCGGATGCTCGCCTACATCAAGAGCCGCCACTCGCACGTCGACGTGATCGCCGGCAACGTGGTGACCACGCAGCAGGCGGAGACGCTGATCCACAGCGGAGCGGACGCCCTCCGCATCGGCATGGGTCCCGGCTCCATCTGCATCACGCAGAACATGATGGCGGTCGGCCGGCCCCAGGCGACCGCGGTCTACAAGACCGCCGCCTTCGCCCGCCGCTACGGCGTGCCGGTGATCGCGGACGGCGGCGTGAACGGCATCGGCCCGATGTCGAAGGCGATCGCCCTCGGCGCCAGCTCCGTGATGGTCGGCAACCTGCTCGCCGGCACCGCGGAAGCCCCCGGCGAGTACTTCTACGAGAACGGCGTCCGCGTGAAGCGCTACCGCGGCATGGCGAGCCTCGAAGCGATGGAAGTGGGCGGCGCCAAGCGCTACCTCTCCGGCGAGCGGGACGTGGTGAAGGTGCCCCAGGGCGTCACCGGCACGGTGGTCGACAAGGGCTCCCTGGTCGACTACCTCCCCTACCTGATGAAGGGCCTGCAGCAGTCGCTCCAGGACATGGGCTTCCGGGACATCCCCTCGCTCCATACCGCCCTCTGGGACGGCCGCCTCCGCATGGAGCGCCGCACCCCGAACGCGGCGGCGGAGGGCAGCGTCCACAGCCTGGTCAGCTACCAGCAGCCCCGCTTCGGCATCCGCTAGAGTCCGGGGTTTCTTGGGAGTTGCAGGGCCGTCCGGTGGGACGGCCCTGTGCTTTTTCTGGGTCGAATCGCGGGTTTGTCGGCGGGGCGGAAGGCAGCGATGTCACCGCCGGTTCGCCCCCGCGCCCCCTCACTTGCTCGTCGCACAGCAGCGACCATCCCGAGCGTCCGACCCCGCGCCCTTGTGCCGGGAGACAGCCCTCACGCGACGAAGGCCCTCCGCCGGCCCTCCCACGCCCTTCGGGCTAACGGGCCGCTCCGGAAGTGCGCTCCGTTGAGCTCATCCCGCGCCACCCCGCCCTACCACGACAGAGGCTGAGTTCACGGGCCGCCTCCCGGCCCACCCGTACGGGTGGTAAACCTTCGAGCGTCCCGAAAGCGTTCGGGACACATGTGGCGCCCTGCGGGCGCCTCGGTTTCTGGCTTCTACCCAGGCGGCGCGTCATCTCACTTGACGCTGGCACTATCGGCGGGCGGCCTGCCTATGGAGTCCGGAGGCGGTGCCGGAGGCAGCGACGGAGGGCTCCACTTGTGGCCACCCCTGGCGAGGGGTGGCTGCTTGAGCCGAGGGGAGCGGCCCGTGAACCTCGGCATGGTGGAAAACGTGGTTGTCGATCGCGGAACGCAGCATGGCGGGGATCACGCCCGGAGCAGCCCGCTAGCGGAGCCGAAGGCGGAGCGTGAATGGGCAGCGGAGGGCCAGCCACGCGGGAGGGCCGCTCCCCTCGGTGAGGGCACGGGGAGTACCTTCGGAGAGATGCCGCAGCCGTAGGCGAATCCATGTCACTCCACGGACACAGGACTCGCTCACAACCTCAGCCAACGAAAGAGCACACCCTTTCCACGCCCTGCCGCGCCAGAGGTAACCCGAGATGAAGACCCCCGCAGCCGTTCTGTATGGTCTGAACCAGCCGTTCGTGGTGGAAGAAGTGGAGCTGGACCCGCCCGGCTCCGGCGAGGTGCTGGTGGAGATGGCCGGCGGCGGGATCTGCCACAGCGACTGGCACGTGGTCGACGGCGTGATCCCGAAGCCGCAGCCGATCATCCTGGGCCACGAAGGCTCGGCGCGGGTGCTGGAGTGCGGGCCGAACGTCTCGCTGGTGAAGGCGGGCGATCCGGTGGTGCTCTCGTTTCTGCCGGAGTGCGGCGCCTGCTACCAGTGCATGCGGGGCAAGGCGAACCTGTGCGATGGCTCCATGCAGTTCCGCAGCGGCGTGCTGGCGGACGGCACCACCCGCTTCCACCGCAACGGGACCCGCATCCACCACTACAACGGCGTCTCGTCGTTTGCCCAGTATGCGGTCGTGCCGGAGCGCGCGTGTGTGCCGATCGATCCGCGGGTGCCGCTCGACAAGGCGGCGCTGATCGGCTGCGCGGTGAGCACCGGGGTCGGTGCGGTCATCTTCAGCGCCAACGTGCTCCCGGGCTCCACCATGGCAGTCTTCGGGGCCGGCGGCGTGGGGCTGAACACGGTCCAGGGCGGCGCGCTGGTGAACGCCACGCGGGTGATCGCGGTCGACGTGAACCCGAACAAGCTGGCGATGGCGCGCCAGTTCGGCGCCACCGACACGGTCGACGCCCGGGAGCAGGACCCGGTGCAGGCGATCCTGGAGCTGACCGGCGGCCGGGGTGTCGACTACGCCTTCGAGGCGATCGGCCGGCCGGAGACGGTCCGGCAGGCGTTCGAGTCGCTCGGCAAGGGCGGCACGGCGGTCGCCATCGGCATCGGCTCGAAAGACGCCTGCATCGAGATCCCGCCGCAGCACCTGGTCTACGGCGAGCGGCGCCTCGTCGGCTGCTTCTACGGCTCCGCCCGACCCCGCGCCGACTTCGCCCGCTTTGCCGACCTCTACCTCGCCGGCCGGCTGAAGCTGGACCAGCTCGTGACCCGGGAGTGGGGTCTCTCCGAGATCAACGAGGCGTTCCGCGCGATGAACGCCGGCGAGGTCGCGCGGGGGATCATCAACCGGTATACCGCGTAGGGTCGGGGGTCGGGGAGAGCTTGCTTCGTCGCTCGGCCGCGAGGCATTGAAATACCTCGCTGGAAGGCCTGCGGCCAAGCGTCCTCCGGACGCCCAAACCAGGCCTTCTCAGTCCGCGAAGGCGGTCCCCCGTCCGGGGGATAAAACTTCGTGCCGTGGTTGCCGCGGTTTCAACCGCCCGCCGGAACCCCCTTCCACGGGTCGATCCCCTGCTCCAGGCGCCCCGGCACCGTCTCGATCGTAAAGTCGCCCAGCTCGGCACCGGCCTCCAGCTCCTCCCACGACAGCGGACAGGAGACGGTGGCGCCGGGCTTAGCGCGGACGCTGTACGGGCTGGCGGCGCTCTTGCCGAGGGCGTTCTGCTCCGCGTCGACGTAGACCTGACCTTTCTCCCGCTGGGCGAGGGAGCGCTCCACCGTCGCCAGCTTCGGGTTCGCCGCGGCGACGGCGCCCGCGACCTCGACCGCGAGCGCGTGGGAGGCCCCGTAGGTGGCGCCGGGCTCCAGCCGGACGTAGACGTGCAGCCCGCGGGAGCCGGAGGTCTTGAGATACGGCCGCAGCCCGCGCCGGTACAGCTCCTCCCGGACGAGCTGGGCCACGCGGACGATCGTCTTCCAGGTCGCGTCGTGCGGGTCGAGGTCGAGCACGAGCCAGTCGGGCTGCTCCAGGCGCTCCACCCGGCTGTGCCACGGGTGCTGCTCCACCGTCCCCAGGTTGACCAGGTAGAGGAGCGAGGCCGCGGAGCCGTAGACGGCGTAATCGATCTCCCGCCCCTGCTCGCTCGTGAGCCGCGCCACCGGCAGGAACTCGGGGCCGGACTCGAGGTCGTGCTGGAAGAACGGCGGGAAGCCGACCCCGCGCGGGTACCGCTTCAGGATCGCGGGCCGCCCCTCCAGGTACGGCAGGATCGCCCCGGCGATCCGCAGGTAGTACTGGAGCAGGTGCCCCTTGGTGATCCCCTCCTTCTTCCAGTAGACGCGGCCGAGGCTGGTGAGCGCGACCCGCTCCTCCCCCAGCGCCAGCACCAGGTCGCCCCGCGGGCACTCCTGCGCCAGGAACTCCTCCGGGGAGATCGCCCCTTCCGCCGGCGGCATCGGCGTCCGCTCGATCTTCCCCGGCTGAACCTTGTTTCCCGCCATCGCTGCGCCTCCCGCTTCGGGCTACCCCCGGTCGAACGGCGGGAAACCGGGCGCAAAAAGGAGAGGGGGCCGGAAGGATACCTCCTCCCGACCCCCTCTGCGTCCTCAGCGCTCTCTGCGGTGAACGGACTCTAACCGCAGCCGCTGGTGGCGCCGCAGTTGTCGCAGCGGTAGCAGGCGCCGGCGCGGACCATGATCATCCCGCACTCGCTGCACGGCGGGGCGTCTTCCTGCAGCTTGGCGACGCTGTGCAGCAGGTCCATCTTGTCGACCGGGTGCACGTGGCCGTTTCCGTTGCCGTTCACGTGACCGTTCGTGCCGTTCGCGTGCTTGCTGACCGGCGCGTCCTCGGCCTTCTTCGCCGCTTCGACCATCGTCATCTCTTCCTGCGGCTGCTCTTCGCGGTCGAGGAACCGGCCGCCGAGCCAGCGGAAGATGTAGTCCATGATCGACTTCGCGAACGGGATGTCGCGGTTGTTGGTCCAGCCGGACGGCTCAAAGCGCATGTGGCTGAACTTCCGCACCAGCACTTCCAGCGGCACGCCGTACTGCAGCGCCAGGCTCACGCTGGTGGCGAAGGCGTCCATCAGGCCGGAGATGACGCTGCCTTCCTTCGACATCGTGACGAAGATCTCGCCCGGCATCCCGTCCTCGTAGAGGCCCACGTGGAGGTAACCCTCGTGGCCGGCGATGCTGAACTTGTGCGTCACGCTGTTGCGCTCGTCCGGCAGGCGGCGGCGGTACGGCTTCGCGGGGAGCTGCGCCACCGCCTGGACCACCACTTCCGCGGCCGCGCCCTCCGGCTTCTTCTTCGCCAGCGCCGTGGAGAGCGGCTGGGTCCGCTTGCTGTTGTCGCGGTAGATGGCGATAGCCTTCAGTCCCAGCTTCCAGGCCTGGTAGTAGGCGTCCGCGATCTCCTCGGCGGTCGCCTCCTCCGGCACGTTCACCGTCTTGGAGATGGCGCCGGAGAGGAACGGCTGCGCCGCCGCCATCATGCGCACGTGGCCCATGTGGTGGATCGAGCGGGTGCCGTTCTGCGGCCGGAACGCGCAGTCGAACACCGGCAGGTGCTCTTCCTTCAGGTCCGGAGAGCCCTCGATGGTGCCGTGCTCCTCAATGTACTCCACGATCCGGGAGATCGCCTCGCCGTCGTAGCCCAGCTTCAGGAGCGCCTTCGGCACCGTCTGGTTGACGATCTTCAGCACGCCGCCGCCGACCAGCGTCTTGTACTTCACGAGCGCGATGTCCGGCTCGATGCCGGTGGTGTCGCAGTCCATCATGAAGGCGATGGTGCCGGTCGGCGCGAGTACGGTCGCCTGGCTATTGCGGAACCCGTACAGCTCCCCCAGCTCCAGCGCGTCGTCCCACACTTCGCGGGCGGCGGCGCCGAGCGTCTCCGGCAGCAGGGAGTGGTCGATCTCCTCCACCGCGTCCCGGTGCATGGAGATCACGTCGAGCATCGGCTCCCGGTTGCGGCGGTAGCCCGCGAACGGCCCCAGGTGCGCCGCGATCTTGGCCGACTGCCGGTAAGCGGAGCCGGTCATCACCGCGGTCAGGACGCCGGCCAGCGCGCGGCCCTCGTCACTGTCGTACGGATGGCCCAGTGCCATCAGCAGCGCGCCGAGGTTGGCATAGCCGAGGCCGAGCGGCCGGTAGTCGTGGCTGTTCTCCTCGATCTTTTCCGTCGGGTAGCTGGCGCGGTCGACCACGATCTCCTGGGCCGTGATCGTCACCTCGCAGGCGTGGACATAGCCGTCCGCGTCGTAGCTGCCGTCCTCGCGCAGGAACTTCAGCAGGTTGACGGAGGCGAGGTTGCACGCCGTGTCGTCCAGGAACATGTACTCGGAGCACGGGTTGCTGGCGTAGATCCGGTCGGTGTTCTTGCAGGTGTGCCACCGGTTGATGGTGGTGTCGAACTGCATGCCGGGGTCGCCGCAGACCCAGGTCGACTCGGCGATCTGGCGCAGCACTTCGCGGGCGCTTAGCGCCTGGCACTTCTCGCCGGTCGTCACCAGGCGGGTCCAGTACTCACCGCCGCGGTCCGCCGCCTGCATGAACTCGTCGGTCACGCGGACGCTGTGGTTGGCGTTCTGGAAGAAGACGCTGTCATAGGCGCCGCCGGGCACGTTGAAGCCGCCGTCGTAGCCCGCCTCGATGAGGGCCCACGCCTTCTTCTCCTCGTCCGACTTGGAGTTGACGAACTCCAGGACGTCCGGGTGGTCGACGTTCAGGATCACCATCTTCGCCGCGCGGCGGGTCTTACCGCCGCTCTTGATCACGCCGGCGAAGGCGTCGTACCCCTTCATGAAGGAGACCGGACCGCTGGCGACGCCGCCGCCGCTGAGCCGCTCCTTGCTGGAGCGGATCCGGGAGAGATTGCTGCCCGCGCCGGAGCCGCCCTTGAAGAGGCGCGCTTCGGTAGCGGCGAGCCGCATGATGCTCTCCATGTTGTCGTCCACGGAGTTGATGAAGCAGGCGCTGCACTGCGGGCGCGGGTTGTCCTTCAGGCCCACGTTGAACCAGACCGGGCTGTTGAACGCCATCTTCTGGTGCAGCAGCAGGTGCGTGAGCTCGGCGTGGAAGATGTCGCCGTCCTCTTCCGTGGCGAAGTAACCGCCGTCCCGCCCCCACTGGGTGATCGTGTCCGCCACGCGGGAGATGAGCTGCTTCACGCTTCGCTCGCGCTCCGGATCGTCCAGGTGGCCGCGGAAGTACTTGGAGACGACCACCTTGGTCGCCTGCTGGCTCCAGAAGGCGGGGATCTCCACGTCCCGCTGCTCGAACACCTTCTCCCCGCCCTCGCCGCTGATCGTAGCGGAGCGGAGCTCCCACTCCACCTCGTCGAACGGGTGGACGCCCGCCTGGGTGAAGCGGCGCTGGAAGGTGAGGCCGCGGAGGTTCTGTTCGTCTCCCCCGCCGCGGCGCCCGCGGCGTCGGGAGCTATTGCGAGGCTTGCCCTCGGAGGCGCGGGCCGCGCCGAGTCTGTCTTCCGTGACTGCCATAAAGGAGCCTTTCGTAGCTTATTAAGAGGCCGTGTTCTTCACGGCGTTTGCAGCATTGCGGCGCGTCGAACACGCCGCCATCTGGTGGGCTAGGAGCGCGTAGCACCCCACAGGTAGTGGTCGGCATCTCCGCTCGTTGCTTACCGGCCGATTTAGGACCGGAAACCGATTTCGTTCGTCCGAGGGGCTGTTTCGTCCGGCTAAGCCGGCTCCGACCCGCCTCGTCGTGCCTGGCGGCGCCCACCGGGGCGCCCTCGTCTGGATTCCGGACGCAGGACGTCGAGCAGCTCGTGGAACTGCGTCAGGTCCTGGAAGTCCCGGTAGACCGATGCAAATCGCACGTAGGCCACCGGGTCGATGCCGCGCAGGGCATCCATCACCATCTCTCCCACCACCGCGGCCTGGACCTCATGCTCGCCGCGATCGTAGAGATCTCGCTCGATCTGGTCGACGATCCCCTCCAGCGTCTCCTGGCTGACCGGCCGCTTGCGGGCTGCCAGCTCCAGGCCGCGGAGCACCTTCTGACGGTCGAAGCTCTCCCTCCGGCCGTCCTTCTTCACCACCTTCACCCGCCGCTCGTCGATCTGCTCGTACGTGGTATAGCGGCGCCCGCACCCCAGGCATTCCCGGCGGCGCTTGATCGCCTCGCCCTCCCGCACCATGCGGGACTCCAGGACTCGGTCTTCCAGGAATTGACAGAATGGGCACTTCACGGCAAGGGGTGAGACGGGCCACTGAACCGCCGCCGCCACTTACTTGTTCGGCAGGCTGGCGCTACATGTAGCAGGCGATTCTCAGCACCGCACTACATCTGGTGTGAAAAGTCTATACCACCCCGCGCCGGAAGCCAACCTCTTTTTGCTCGCGGAGCGGGCGGGCGCGGTTCGGCCGGGGCGCCGCGGGAGCCGTCCGGCCGGCGTCCTCGCCCGGCAGGTATGCCCTATGTCCGGCCCCCCGTACCGGCACTCCTGCCGGGCTCCCGGAGCCCCACGCGTAGCCGGAGGAGAGAAAGATTGAGAACCCGATTCGCCGCGGCGGAACTCGTGCGTGAACGTACGCTCCGGTAACCTCTTGTTACGATTCCTGGTCCGGTTAGGAGGCCGCGGCGGCGCTCCCGGGCGGTTTTCCGCTCTGGTCCGAGATTGAGGGTGAGCCGGCCCGGAGACCGGGTAAACCTGCGGTTGGAGGACCGGGATGCGGCGCGAGCGAGCCTTTCAGCTATTGGAGATGTTCGAGGTCCCGATCATCGGGGGCCGTTGGCTGCTCGTGGCAGCGGCCGCCGTGGAGACCGTACTGGTCTACTTCAGTGAAACGCTCTCCACGCAGGCAATCACCGCGCTGGTGCTCCTGGCGATCTACAGCGCGATCTCGCTGGTGGCGGTGCACCGGCTCGACCTCCGCCGCGTGCCCCTGGGATTGATGCTGCTGCTGGACCTCGTCTTCGTGGCGCTGGTGGCGGAGTACACCGGACGGGCCCACAGCCCCTTCCTGGGGCAGTACTTCCTCATCATCTTCGCCGGGGCGCTCTTCTACGGACTTAGGGGTGGGGTCCTGGTCGGCTCCCTCGCTTCGGTGGCGACGCTGATCCTTGCGTGGAGGGACCCGGGTGGCATGTCGAGTGAGATCCGGGATCTCGTTCCTTACTTCCCTATCAGCGGCCTCTTCACCGGGTACCTAGTTGACCGCCTGCGGGCGTCGGTCCGCCGCTATCAGGAGACGCTCGACCTTACGCGCGAGGCGGATGTGCGGGAGGAGGGCGTGCGACGGGACATGAAGCTGGCCCGGAGGATGCAGGAAGCCACGCTCCCCAAGGCGCTTCCGCAGCGCGCCCCGTTCGAGATCGCCGCGCGGTTCGAGCCGGCGCGGGAAGTGGGCGGCGACTTCTACCAGTTCCTCCAGTCGGAGCAAGTCCTGGGCGTCGTCATCGGGGACGTCGCCGGAAAGGGGGTCCAGGCGGCGCTCGCCTCGACCAGCATCGGGCACCTGTTCCCGTGGCTGCGCCCGCTGGATGACCCGGCCCGGGCCCTGGAGGATTTGAACCGCGACCTCGTCGAGCGTCTTCCCCGGGAAGCGTTCGCCAGCCTCACCCTGGCGGAGTTGCTGCCGGAGCCGGGGGTAATCCGGCTCTGGAACGCGGGCCATCCGCCCGCGATGCTCTGGAGTGCCGGGACGAAGCAGGTATCGGAAGCCCAGGTCTTCAACCTGCTGCTCGGCATCGCCGCGGAACGCTCCTACACCTCGGAGACCCTGCCGTTCGGGCCCGGCGACGTGCTGCTCCTGTACTCCGACGGGCTGATCGAAGCTCCGAACGAGCGGGGCGAGCAGTTTGAAACCGAGCGCGTCGCCGAGTGTCTGTCCGGCTCAGCCGGGGAGCCGGCCGAGGCGATTGCCGAGAGCCTGATCCGCGCCGTCACCGGCTGGGGAACCGTGATCGACGACCTGACCGTGGTAGTAGTCAAGCACCTCTGAGCCGTGCTTTCGTGCGGCAGAAGCAGGGAAATCGGATCCGCTCGCGGCAATTGACCTGCCCAGAACGCCTATCTATAATGACCCGACACGCTTGGAGCCCCGGTTCCAGGCGTCAAGCTCCCGACATTTTTCCGCCGGATCTAAGATCCGGATGGCCGATCTGACCCGGCCGGTACCGGCCCGTGCCGCCGCCGCGAGCACCCGGAGGTTCTGATGTCCAAGACCGCCAGGCAAAAAGACCTGATCATCGTCGAGTCTCCCGCCAAGACGAAGACGCTCGCCTCTTTCCTGGGGAACAACTACGACATCCGCGCCTCCATGGGGCACGTCCGCGATCTGCCGAAGAGCAAGATCGGAGTCGACGTGGAGCACGGGTTCGAGCCGAGCTACACCACGATCCCGGAGCGGCGCAACGTCATCTCCGAGCTGAAGAAGGCGGCGGAGAACAGCCGCACCGTCTACCTCGCCTCCGACCCGGACCGCGAGGGAGAGGCGATCGCCTGGCACCTGGCGGAGGTGCTGAAGGCGAAGAACATCCAGCGCATCGAGTTCAACGAGATCACGAAGCGCGCCGTGCAGGATGCCCTGCAGCACCCGCGGACGATCAACCTCGACCGCGTCAACGCCCAGCAGGCGCGGCGCGTGCTGGACCGGCTCGTCGGCTACAAGCTGAGCCCGCTGCTCTGGAAGAAGATCCAGAAGAACCTCTCCGCCGGCCGCGTGCAGAGCGTGGCGCTGCGCCTCGTCGTAGAGCGCGAGCGGGAGATCCAGCGCTTCGTCTCGGAGGAGTACTGGTCGCTGGCTGCCCAGCTCACTCCCTCCACCAAAGAGCATCCGTTCCTGGCGCGGCTGGTGCAGGTGGCCGGCAAGAAGGCGGAGCTGAAGGAGCAGGAGAGCGTCGAGCAGATCGTACAGCGCCTCGGCTACACCATCACGCGCACGGAAGAGGGCAAGTTCGCCGCCGCCGCGCTCCAGTCGGCCGCCGCGCCGGAGTGGCGCGTCAGCGACGTGCGGCGCAAGGAGCAGAAGCGCAACCCGGCGCCGCCGTTCATCACCAGCACCCTGCAGCAGGAGGCGGCCCGGAAGCTCGGCTTCAGCGCCCGCCGCGCCATGCAGACCGCCCAGCAGCTCTACGAAGGCGTCGAGCTCGGCGGCCAGGGACACGTCGGTCTCATTACCTACATGCGAACCGACTCGGTCACCGTCTCGCAGGATGCCCAGGCGGAAGCACGCGACTACATCGCGCAGCGCCACGGCGACCGCTACGTGCCGGAGAGCCCGCGGCAGTACAAGGCGCGCAAGGGCGCCCAGGAAGCGCACGAGGCGATCCGCCCCACCTCCGTCTTCCGGACGCCGGACCAGGTTCGAGAACACCTGACCTCGGATCAGTTCCGGCTCTACCAGCTGATCTGGCTTCGCTTCGTCGCCAGCCAGATGGCCTCCGCGGTGTTCGACGTGACGACAGTCGACATCTCGGTGCTCGACCTCCTCTTCCGCGCCACCGGCCGGGTCGTCAAGTTCGACGGCTTCATGGCGATCTACACGGAAGGGCGGGACGACCGCACCCGCGAGGAGCAGGAAGAGGACGACGACGAAGGCCGCACCCTGCCGGCGCTCTCCGAAAGCGATCTCCTGCGGCTGCTGCAGCTCCTGCCGGGACAGCACTTCACCGAGCCGCCGCCCCGCTTCACCGAAGCGACGCTGGTCCGCGCGCTGGAAGAGAAGGGGATCGGCCGGCCCAGTACCTACGCCCAGATCCTCTCCACCATCCTGGACCGCGGCTACGTGCTGCTGGAGGAGAAGCGGTTCAAGCCGACCGACCTCGGCTGCGTGGTGAACGACCAGCTCGTCCGCCACTTCCCGGACGTGGTGAGCGCCGACTTTACGGCGAAGATCGAGCAGCACCTGGACGACATCGCCACGGGAGAGCGCGAGTGGGTACAGGTGCTCCAGGAGTTCTACGATCCGTTCCAGCACGACCTGGAGCGGGCCGAGACCGAGATGGAGCGCGTGAAGCCGGAAGCGGAAGAGACCGACATCCCCTGTCCGCAGTGCGGGCGGAACATGCTGATCCGCTCCAGCCGCTACGGCAAGTTCCTCGGCTGCTCCGGGTTCCCGGAGTGCCGCCACACCATGCAGATGGCGCCGGAAGGCGGTGAGGAAGGCGCCGAGGAGACGATGGACTGCCCGGACTGCGGCAAGCCGATGCAGAAGCGCCGCGGACGCTTCGGCGAGTTCTGGGGCTGCACCGGCTATCCGGAGTGCAAGAAGATCGTCGACCCGAAGAAGAAGGACCTGCCCCCGCCGGATCCCGACTTCTCCATGCCCTGCCCGCGCCCCGGCTGCGGCGGCACGGTGACGGCGAAGCACTCCCGCGCCGGTAAGGTCTTCTACGGCTGCTCCAACTACGCTTCCAAGCCGAAGTGCGACTACGTGGCGTTCTCGCGCCCGCAACCGGACCAGCCGTGCGAGACATGCGGCTTCCCGAAGGCGGAGCAGGTCTTCCGCGGCCAGAGCAAGGGCTTCAAGTGCACCAACTCCGCCTGCGCGGAGGGTCCGGCGCCCGCCGCCAAGAAGGCGGGAGGGAAGACGCCTCGCGGCCGGGCGAAGGCTTCGGCTTCCAAGTAAGGATGAGCTTGCGGCCGGGGGCCTCGCGTCCCCGGCCGTTTCTCATCGTCCCCCTGGCTTTTCCAGGTCTCTGCGGGAGCCCTTCCCGACCCGTGAGGCGCATCCCGCTCCCTCGCTCCCGCCGGCGGCCCTCCCGACACACTCCGCCGCCCCTTTCCGTTTCGCTGCGGTCCGTCAGCGGGCCGCAGCCGGGTTCCGCGTCTCACCGCCGACGAGAAACGGGGGCTACGCAAATGAATGCGCAGCCCCCGTTCTGTTCGGCTCGCCGCGCTCTGGGGAGACTCCCCATCGCCAGGCTCACCGAAATCGGGTCGAAGTAGCGGCCAAACGAGCCCCTACACCCTAACCCCTAAACCCTGGTCCCTGGGCGCTAGCCCAGCTTCCACTTGCCGCGGTAGGGACGATTCAGCATGCGGTTCGCTTCGTCGTCGTCCTTGAACTTCTCGGCCTTCGGATCCCACTCCATCTTCCGGCCGCCAAGGCGCAGGGAGATGTTGCCGATGTGGCAGACGGTCGCGGAGCGATGCCCCACTTCGGCGTTACAGATCGGGTCCTTCCGGCTCTCAATGCAGTCGAGCCAGTTCTGGTAGTGGTTGTCGCTCTTGTAGAGGCGAATCGCGCTGCTGGGCAGCGGATCGTCGAGCAGGCGCTGATCGCTCGCCTCGATCTTGCCGCGGGTGACGAAGATCCAGCCGTCCTCGCCCTCGAAGCGGATCCCGTTCTCGCCCCGGTGGGTGGCAATGAGCGGCACGCCGTTCGCGTAGGTGTAGGTCACCTCGAAGTCGGTCGCCGTGTTGTAGCCGCGGGCATCTGCCGGGAGCACGCCGCGGGACTCGACCCACTGGGGACCGCTCTCGTCCATGCCGAGCGCCCACTGGGAGATGTCGAGGTGGTGCGCGCCCCAGTCGGTCATCATCCCGCCGGAGTACTCATACCAGTGGCGGAAGCTGCCGTGGGTGCGCTCCGGCACGTACTCCGCCCACTGGGTGGGGCCGAGCCAGAAGTCCCAGTCGAAGTCGCTCGGGACTGGCTTCACGGCGAAGGGTCCGCCCTTGGAGCCGTTCGGCAGCCGGGCTTCCACTCGCTTCAGCTTGCCGATGCGGCCGTTCCGCACCAGCTCGCAAGCGAGGCGGAAGCGCGCGTCGGACCGCTGCTGGCTGCCGGTCTGGAAGACGCGGCGGGTCTTGGCCTGCGTCTTCACGATCGCCTTGCCCTCGTCCACCGTGAGGGTCAGCGGCTTCTCGCAGTAGACGTCCTTGCCCTTCTTCATCGCCTCGACGGCGATGATGGCGTGCCAGTGGTCCGGCGTGCCGATGACGACGGCGTCCACGTCCTCGTCCCGGAGCAGCTCACGGAAGTCGTGGTACTCCTTGCAGTGGCTGCCGAACGAGTTGGCGGCTTCCTTGGCGTGGGTGTGGTCCACGTCGCAGCAGGCGACCACTTCGACAGCGTCTTTGCCGGTGTTCTTGATTCCGCGGGTGACGCCGAGTCCCTGGCGGAACCCGCCTTTGCTGCCGCCGGGGCCGATGCAGGCGATGTTGAGGCGCTCGTTCGCGCCGGTGCGCTTCTTGCGGCTACCGTTCTCGCCGGCCTGCGCCTCGCTGGCATACCACGCGGGAAGCGTGGTGAGCGATGCGACAGTGGCGGAACGGATGAGGAAATTGCGCCGCGAAAGGTCGTTCGAGCTCAAGTCTCTTCTCCTCGATGGGGTTCTGTACAAAAACTCGCTGAGTTCTCGCTAAGGGTAGGTTCCGGGTCGGAGAAGCCGTCCCCTCCTTCTGCCGGCGGTGGCGCATATTGAGGAGTAGTTGGCTTCTCGGACATAGTGCGTCGTGTATCCAGCTGGGCGACGCAGCGGCGCCTGCCGTGCGCGGCACCCTGCGGGCGGTCCTGAAACTTTCTTTCAATGGCCTCTCCTCCGGGTAGTCTGGCTGGGCCGGACCGTAAGCTCCGGTTCAGTCTCAACGGGCCTGGCACCTCCACTCCTCTCGAGGGCCTCCCGCATCGACCCGGGAATACGATGAACGCCACTTCTGAAAACCTCCCGCCGCGCGAGCCGAATCGCGGTCGCGGCACCACCGGATTGCTGTTGTTCGTAGCAGCCCTGTTCCTTGCGGCTGCGGCCGTGTTCTTCGTGGGCACTCCGGAGACCCGCGCGCAGGAGCCGGTTGCCCGGTTCGCCGTCATTGGGGACTTCGGCCAGGCGGGCCAGCCGGAGGCGGACGTCGCGGCCCTGGTGAAGAGCCTGAACCCGGACTTCATCGTCACCGTGGGCGACAACAACTACCCGAGCGGTTCCGCGGCGACGATCGATCAGAACATCGGACAGTACTATTCCGAATTCATCTATCCCTATACCGGCAGCTTCGCTCGCTCTCCGGTCGCGGAGAACCGGTTCTTCCCTACCCTCGGCAATCACGACTGGAGCTCCACCTCTGGGTACCAGCCGTACCTGAGCTACTTCACGCTGCCGAACAACGAGCGCTACTACGAGCTGGCGCGGGGGCCGGTCCACCTCTTCGCTCTCAACAGCGATACGCACGAGCCGGATGGAACCAGTCGCACCTCCGTCCAGGCCAACTGGCTGCGGCAGAAGCTGCAGGCTTCCACCGCTCCCTGGAAGCTGGTGTTCCTGCATCACCCGCCTTACTGCTCGGACGGATCCACGAGCGGAGTCCGCTGGCCCTACCACGACTGGGGAGCGACGGCCGTCTTCGCCGGCCACGAGCACGTGTACGAGCGTCTCGTCCGTGACGGCTACCTGTACTTCGTCAACGGCCTGGGGGGTGGCGAGATCCATCCGATGAATGACCCGATCACCGGGAGCATGTTCCGGTACGACCAGGACTATGGAGCGCAGTTGATCACTGCCGGCTCCCAGAGCCTCACCTTCGAATTCTTCAGCCGCACGGGCGCGCTGATCGACTCCTTCACGCTGGGTACTCCCGCTCCGGCAGCGCCCGGCAGCCTGGCCGCTGCCACCGTCTCTTCGTCGAAGATCAGCCTCACCTGGAGGGATAACTCGACGACCGAGACCGGCTTCAAGATTGAGCGCTCCACCGATGGCAAGACGTTTAGCCAGGTCAAGGCGGTGGGGGCTAACGTGACCAGCTACCTCAATACCAGCCTGGCCGGAGCGACGACTTACACCTACCGCGTGCGAGCCTACAACGCGGCAGGAAACTCGACCTACTCCAACCTGGCTTCCGCGCAGACCTGGGGGCCACCCACCTCCGCCCCGAGCGAGTTGACGGCTGCGAGCGTCTCGACTTCGAGGATCAACCTGGCGTGGAAGGACAACACCACGACCGAAGACGGCTTCAAGATCGAGCGCTCCGCAAACGGAGGTACCTTCACGCAGATCAAAACGGTCGGGGCGAACGTCACCAGCTACGCCAACTCCAGCCTGGCTGCGGAGACGGCTTACACCTATCGCGTGCGCGCGTACAACGCGGCCGGGAGCTCGCCCTACTCGAACACCGCCTCCGCGACCACCTGGGGCCCGGCAGCGCCCAGCGGCCTGACTGCCACGGCCGCCTCTTCTTCGAGGATCGACCTGGTCTGGCAGGACAACTCCGCCGTGGAGGATGGCTATCAGCTCTACCGTTCGCTGGACGGGTCGAGCTTCAGCCTGATCGCCTCGCTCGGCGCGAACGTGACCAGCTACGCCGGCACCGGCCTATCCCCGTCGACCCGGTACTACTATCGGGTGCGCGCTTTCAACGCGAAGGCCACTTCGGGATACTCGAACGTCGCCAGCACCACCACGCTGGCGCAGTGAGGTGAATCTTCCGGGCCGGCCAGCTCCCTGCCGGCCCGGTTAACAGCCGCTCTGCGACACTCCAGCCAGCCTGCCGTAAACTGACCTGTGGCGGGGTGTGCCGGGCGACAGCGTTCGCGACTCCCCCAGAGGCAAAAAACCATGCGCTGCGAGAAATGCGGGAGCGAGAACCCCGGAGAGAAGAAGTTCTGTGGTGACTGCGGCACTGCGCTCGCCAGGACCGCGGCGGGAGTGGAAGCGGGCCCGGAACCGGGCGTCTACTACTGCGCCCGGCACAAGAAGGAGCAGACCCGCGTCACCTGCGGTCGCTGCGAGGCGCCGGTCTGCACCCGGTGCGCGGTCTACGGGCCGGTGGGGGTCCGGTGTCGCGACTGCGCCAGAAACCGCGTGCCCCTCCGTCCCCGGGGGCTCCTGCACAGCGCCGGAAGCGCCGTGGAGCGCAACGCCGGCCGCACCGTCTGGTACCTGGCGATCTGGTACTTCATCGTGAGCGCCGTCAGCAACCTGTTCGGGGGGAGCGACACCTGATCGACGATGAAGGGTTGATTGAACCGGGAGTGTCGACCACTTCTCGGGTGGAGGCGTATTGCGTAGCGCGTATTGCGTAGCGGCCGGCCTGTCCCTCGTGACGGACAATCCTGCCGGCCGAGGCGCTGAACGCCTGCATCTCGCCCGGCACTCCGCTGCCGCATAGCGGTAGCTGCGCCTCGCTACGCAATACGCGATACGAAATACGCGCTGTGCGCTACGCGATACGTGCGATGTCCTCGCTCATCGGCTCCGGTCGCTCGTACGGTGCCGTGGGCTCCAGGGCCTGGCCGGTGGCGGAGGACTCCAGAAAGCCCTGCATCAGGTCCAGCACGGCGAACGCCTGCTCCGCGCTGGCGCGGTGGGGACGGCCGGAGCGGAGGGCGTGCGCCATGTCCGCCAGGCCGACGGCCCGGCCGAAGCCGGCCGGAGACGCATGGGGAAGCTCCCGCCACTCCCCCTCCCCTACCCGGCGAAGCTGCACCGCGCCGTCGAAGGTGTTGGGGTCCGGAACCTTGAGGGTGCCTTCGGTGCCGTAGAGGGTAATCGGGAACCCCTTCTCATACGTGGGGTTGGCGGTCGCGAAGCTGGTCGTGAGCGTCCCCAGCGCGCCGTTCTGGAATTCCAGCGTCGCGCAGACGTGGTCGGGGGTCTCGACCGTAATCCGCTTCCCGCGCTTCGGCTCGCTGGTGATGGTGCGCTCCGGGATTGCCACCGTCGCCATCCCGCTGTAGCGGCGCACCGGGCCCAGGAGGTTCAGCAGCGCCGTCAGGTAGTACGGCCCCATGTCGAACATCGGGCCGCCGCCGGGCTCGTAGTAGAACTCCGGGCTGGGATGCCACGACTCATGCCCCGGGCAGAGCATAAAGGCGGTAAAGGCGACCGGCCGCCCGATGAGCCCGTCGTCGACCGCCTTCCGTGCCGTCTGGATGCCCGCGCCGAGGAAAGTGTCCGGCGCGCACCCCACCCGCAGGCCGGCGCGGCGGGCAGCGTCGAGCACCGCCTTTCCCTCGGCGCGGGTGACCGCCAGCGGCTTCTCGAGGAAGACGTGCCTCCCTCGCTCCAGCGCCGCGAGCGTCACCGGCGCGTGCGCCCGCGGCACAGTGAGGTTCAGCACCACCTCGAGGTCCGGGGCGGAGAGCAGCGCTTCCGGAGAGAGCACCCGCGGGACGCCGAACTCCTCTGCTCGGACGCGCGCCTTTTCCTCGTCCAGGTCCGCGCACGCCGCCATCCGCAGGATCGGCAGCTTCGCCGCCATCCGGAAGTACTGCGCGCTGATGGCGCCGCATCCAATCACGCCCACGTTCACTGGTCGATCAAGCATTCTGATCCGAGTCCGAGTCGGGATCTACGTCACTTGGCAGGCGTCTCTGCCGAACTTGCTGTCTCTCGACGATTGTAAAGCGGTGCAACGCTTCGAAATCTGGGCGTCCCAGTAGCTCCAAGAGGATGTCAGCCGGCTCTTCTGCGTGTTTCGGCTGCAATCGAAAGTAAATCACTCCCGGAACGCCGAGTTGCCGAAACCGGAACACCAGTTCCCCATAATCACGATCGAACGTCAGAATGACACGGGCTTGCTCTGCCGCAGAGCGGAGCACTACCTCATCCTGCGCTCCCGGGGCTGACAATGCCACCGAATCGACCTGAAAACCGGCCGACATCAACTTCCGCACGCTCGGCAACGGAAAGTTCTCATTCGCCAGGAAACGGATCATGCGGCCGGATCGAGAGTAAGCAGGACTCCATCTCGGGTACACTCCTGCGCATATGCGAAGACAGCCCGCAGCGCCGCGGGGGTAAGGGTGGGATAGCTATCCAGCACCTGTGCTTCCGTCCATCCCGCCGCGAACAGGCCCAACAGGAACTCGACAGAAAGGCGCGTTCCGCGGACCACCGGCTTGCCTGCGAGGATCCCCGGATCAGTGTGAATGTAGTCGCCCCAGTTCATCACCTAAGCCCCCGATTGTGGTTGCCGGAAGCCCCCGCTCAACTGATAAGCCGCCTGCCGCCCGATGCGCAGCGTGTACACGGTGGCGCCTGGGATCTCGTCCATGAGGCGAGTGGTCGCGGTGAGGTCGTCCTCCGCGATCTGGTAGCGCCCGCTCATTACGTCCAGTGCGAGAAACTGCCCGCGGTGGGTCTCCTCCAGGCGAGAACGAAGCTCTCGCTCGTACAGCGCCTCACCGCGGCGGCCGATCTCGTCCGGTGTCATCGCAGATTGTAACCGTGTCATGCCGGTATCATATCCTTGCCAGCGGGAACACCCCACCCCTTACTTCGCGGGGAAGAACGGGAAGAGCTTGCGGATCTCCTCTTCGCCGGGGCGGCGTCCGTACTCGCAGATCTCGAACGCTTCCGCGTAGCGGAACTGGGGGGCGCGGTCCGCGCCGTACCACTTCGCGAGCGCCGCGCGGTGGCGGTTGGCGCTGTTGGCGTTGCGGTTGCGGAAGCCGTCCCGCACCGCGGCCCGCCGGCGCTCCTGGCCGGCGGCGTCCTTCGGCAGGTTAGCGGCGTTGCCGTTGGCGCCGCCTTCGTAGAACTGGGAGACGAGTGCGTCGAGCGCGTCGAGCTTCTTCTCGATCACGTCGTCGATACCGACCACGATGTCGGCCGAGAACGGGTTCGGCTTCTGGAATCCGTCTTCGTTGTAGAGGAAGACCGGGTTCCGCGTGAGGTAGGGCGTGTCCGGGCAGAAGAACGGGACGGTGACCATGTAGGCGGCGTCCTGCACCAGCACGCCGACGTACCGGTGGTCCGGGTGGTAGTCGTTCGGGCGGTGGCTGATCACCACGTCGGCGTTCCAGTCGCGGATCAGCCGCGTTACGGTGCGCCGGTTCTCCAGCGTGGGGAGCAGCTCGCCGTCGTGGACGTCCATCACTTCGGTGTCGATACCGAGGATCTTCGCCGCCTGCTCCACCTCCGCGCGGCGCCGGATGGCGAGCGCTCCGCCGGCCATCTGGAAGTGGCCGATGTCGCCGTTGGTGCAGGAGACGAACTTGACCTTGTGCCCCTGTGCGGCCCACTTGGCGGCGCAGCCGCCCTGGCGGATCTCGCAGTCGTCCGGGTGCGCTCCGAAGGCGATGATGCGCAGCTTGCCGTCGGTTGCCGGCGGCCGGGCCGTCGGCTCCTGCGCGGCGGCGGTGCGGCCGAGCGCGGTATCGATCGTGAGCGCGGCGGCGGAGCCTGCCAGCAGTGCGGCAAAGCGGCGGCGGTTGATGGGGGCGGTCATGGCGGTTCTCCTCCCGGTGGGCGGGACGCGAGGCGAGGTCGACTATGGCTCAATTCCCGGTTTAATCGGGATCTCCCTGCCCTCCCCGGTCGGAGCATTCCGGAAGGATGCTCCGGGCTGCGGCGCGAATCAGCAGGTGCCGGCCCGAGGCTGGGCCGCGCCACCTTCAGTCGCTGAATCACGCGGAGCCGCGTCTCTATGAATAGCCTGACTCTCCTTACCCTGCTCTCCGGCATCACCCTCGCCAGCGGCCTGGCCGCGGGCGCGGGCGCCGCCGCCGATCCGCCCCTGGCGGTGGGTCAACTCCAGTGCGAGTACCTGGTGAACCCGCTCGGCCTCGATACCGCCCGCCCGCGACTCCGGTGGGTGCTCACCTCGCCGCGGCGCGGGGAGCGGCAGACCGCCTACCAGGTGCTGGTCGCCTCCACGCCGGAGCTGCTGCGGCGGGACCGGGGCGACCTGTGGGACAGCGGAAAGGTGCCTTCGGACCAGTCCGCGCAGGTCCCGTACGGCGGAAAGCCGCTGGAGGCGACCCAGCGGGCCTACTGGAAGGTCCGCGCCTGGGGCCGCGACGGCGGCAAACCGACCGCCTGGAGCGAAGCGGCCTGGTGGGAGATGGGGCTGCCGCGGCCGGAGGACTGGCACGGAGAGTGGATCGGCCGGACGCGCGAGACGGAGTACCAGCCCGCTCCGCTGCTGCGGCGGGAGTTCAACGTAGACGGGCGGGTGAAGCGCGCCCGCGCTTACGTGAGCGGCCTGGGCTACTACGAGCTGCGGCTGAACGGCGAGAAGGTGGGCGATCATCACCTCGATCCTGGCTACACCCGCTACGACCGCCGCGCGCTCTACTCCACGTACGACGTCACCCCGCTGCTGCGGCGCGGCAAGAACGCGGTCGGCGCGATGCTCGGCACCGGCTGGCACAACGTCCACACCAAGGCAGTCTGGTACTTCGACCGCGCTCCCTGGCGGGCGGCTCCGCGGCTGCGGACGGAGCTGCGGATCGAGTACACCGACGGCCGCACGGAGACCATCGTCTCCGATGAGAGCTGGAAGACGAGCACCGGCCCGGTCGTCTTCGACAGCATCTACGGCGGGGAGTCGTACGACGCCCGCGAAGAGAAGGCGGGGTGGGATCGCGCCGGCTACGACGACCGCGGCTGGCAGTCCGCCCTGGTGGTCCCTGCCCCCGGCGGCGCCGTCTCCGCGCAGCAGATGCCGCCGATCAAGATCACCGACACGTTGAAGCCGGTCCGCGTGACGGAGCCGAAGCCGGGCGTCTTCATCTTCGACATCGGCCAGAACATGGCGGGTCACGCGCAGCTCCGGGTGGAGGGTCCGGCCGGGACGAAGATCACGCTGCGGTACGGCGAGCGGCTCCACCCGGACGGCACCCTCGACCGCGCGGCGATCGCGCAGCACATGATCAAGGACCCGCCGCAGCGGTTCCAGACCGACGAGTACACGCTGAAGGGCGACGGCACCGAGGTCTGGGAGCCGCGCTTCACCTACCACGGCTTCCAGTACGTGGAGGTGACCGGATTCCCGGGCAAGCCGACGCTCGATAGCCTGCGCGCGCGGGTGGTCCACTCCGCCGTGGAGCGGGCCGGGGAGCTCGAAACCTCCAGCGAGCTGGTGAACCGCATCCAGCGGGCCACGCGCTGGGCCTACCTGAGCAACCTGCACAGCATTCCGACCGACTGCCCCCACCGGGAGAAGAACGGCTGGACCGGCGACGCACACCTGGCGGCGGAGCTGGGCATCTTCAACTATCACCCGGCGGCGGTCTACACCAAGTGGATCCAGGACCTCTCCGATGAGATGCGGGAGAGCGGCGAGCTGCCCGGAATCGTGCCGACGAGCGGCTGGGGCTACGAGTGGGGCAACGGCCCCGCCTGGGACAGCGCCTTCCTTCTGATTCCCTGGTACCTCTACCAGTACTACGGCGACACCCGCATCCTGGAGACGAACTACCCCAAGATGCGGCGGTACGTCGATTACCTCACCACCAAGGCGAAGGACGGCATCGTCTCGATCGGCCTGGGCGACTGGGTAGCGCCCGGACCGACGGCACCGACGGAGGTGACCTCGACCGGCTACTACTACGTCGACGCGCGGATCGTAGCCGACACCGCGCGCCTGCTCGGCAAAGAAGCCGATGCGAAGAAGTACTCCGAGCTGGCGGACAGCATCCGCGACGCCTTCAACCGGACGTTCTTCAAGCCGGAGACGGCGCAGTACGCCGACGGCAGCCAGGCGGCGCTCTCCTGCGCGCTTTACCAGGGACTGGTGCCGAAGGGCGAGGAGCAGCGGGTGCTGAAGAACCTGGTCGCCGCGGTGGACAAGCACGACGGCCACGTCTTCGCCGGCATCCTGGGGACGAAGTACCTCCTCCACGCGCTGCGGGACAACGGCCGGCCGGATGTCGCGTATCGGGTGACCGCGCAGACTACTTTCCCGAGCTGGGGCCACTGGCTGGAGCAGGGCGCCACCACCCTGTGGGAGGCGTGGAACGGCACCGACTCGCGGAACCACATCATGTTCGGCGACGTGAGCGCCTGGTTCTATCGGGCGCTGGCGGGCATCAACCCGGACCCGGCCGGTCCCGGCTTCAAGAAGGTGATCATCCGGCCCTACCTGCCGGAGGGGATGACCTTCGCCCGTGCTACCTACCCCAGCATCCACGGCACCATCCAGAGCGGCTGGACGCGGGATCGGAGCGGCGTAACGCTGGCGGTCACGATCCCGGCAAACAGCAGCGCCACCGTCTATGTGCCCGCCGCCGAGAACCACCGGGTGATCGAGGGCGGCCGTCCTGCGGAGACTGCCGAAGGGGTCCGCTTCCTGCGGCGAGAGGGCGAGGCCATGGTCTACGAGATCGGCTCCGGCAGCTACCGTTTCCAGGTGCGTTGAGGTGTCGGCGATAAGATCTGCCGAATTCGCGCCTCGGGCTGAAGTCGAGGCTACAGAGAGCAAAGCTTGCCTCCGCGGGCTCAGACCTGCCGGTCCGAAAGCACCGCAGTACTTACGTCGCACCCCTTAGTCTGCCCGCCAGACCGACCTGCCCTCCGGCCGCGGCCCTTCCGGAAGCTCCGGGAGGGCCGCGGTGCTTTCCGCCCGGCTCAACCGACCGGGCGCTTCGTTTCCCCGGGAGCAGGGCTCGGGTAACACCCTCCGAGTCCTGGGAGAGCGAAGCGCGAGCGGAAGGGAGGCGTGATGAGGATTCTGACGACGATTGGCCTGGCGTTAGCCGTGATGGGGCTAGCCGGATGTAACCAGAACCGAGAGAGCCAGGTCGACGACCAGGTAGCCGGATTCCGGGAGCAGGTGCAGACTGCGACCGAGCAGGCGCAGTCGGCGGCGAGGAATGCCGCTCTGGAGAGCAAGATCAAGACGGTCCTGCTGAGCCGCAAGGGGCTGAACGCGAAGGAGATCGACGTCCAGGCGCAGGGCGACCGCGTGGTGCTGAAGGGCGACGTAGCGGACGTGGCGCAGGCCCGCCTGGCGGAAGAGACCGCGATGGAGGTGGAGGGCGTGACCTCCGTCGACAACCAGCTGATGATCCGCGTGCCGGCCACGCAGGTCCCCGTGACCCCGCAGACCCGCGAGCCGCTGATCCCGCAGACACGGGAGCCGGTCCCGGCGCCGGGCACCAATCCCGGCCCGTTCGGACCGGAGCGGTTCAACGAGACGCCGTCGCAGCCGGCTCCGCTGCAGCCGCAGCGGCCGCTCTCCCCTCGATAGACTCTGGGCGCGGCCGGGAGCCTGCGTGGCTTCCCGGCCGCCTGCAGCGTCACTCGTCCTCGTCTTCCACCAACTCCTGGCCGGCGGTGTCGACGTGCGTGCTCACTCCCCCGCCAATCGCGTGGGGATGATGCAGGACGCTGGGACGCACGCGCGGGGCGGTGAGGCCGGTCAGTCCTTCCTGCCCCACGATGTCGGCGGGGCGGTTCTCGTCGACGGCGCCGGGGCCGCTCACGGGTGCCGTGGCGGGTTCACCCAGACCGCTGCCGATCGGCCGCGGCGCTACTTCCTCGGCGGCGCCTACGTCCTGGTCGCGCCGCGTGCCGCGGTCCGGTCCGTTCGCTGCTTCGCGCATCTCGAGGTCCTCCTTACCGGAGGCTATAGCCCGGGCGCGCCGGTGACAAAACGCTCAGCGGCTCAGCAGCTTCAACCCTTCTGCCGCGCTCGCGCGGATCGTCTCTTCGGAGCTCTGCGCGGCCTGTTCCAGGATCGGGCGCGCCTCGCTCCCGCCGATGCGAGCCAGCGCGCGGCCGGCGGCGGGGCCGACCGCCGTATCGGCGAGGAGCGGCTGCAGCGCCGGGAGCGCGCGGCGGTCGTCGAACCGCACCACTGCGGAGATCGCGGAGCGCCGTACTTCCGCGGAGGGGTCTCCCAGCGCCCGCAGGCTCTGCTGCAGCGCCTTCTCTCCACGCAGCTTGCTCAGGGCGTCGACGATCACCGCCTTCCGCAGTGGCCAGAGCTGGGTTGCCTCGTAGGCCCGGATCAGGGCGTCGACATCTCGCGCGTTCCCGAGCCGCCCCAGTGCGCGCGGCACTTCATGGTTCGTCTCGTCCCCCCGCTCCAGCTCCCGGAGCAGCGCCTGCCGGGCGCGCGGGCCGCCCAGCTCCCCCAGCGCCGCGGCCGCGGCACGACCGTATCCCTTCTGCGGCAGCAGCACGATCAACGGCTCGACGGCGCGGCTGTCGCGGTTGGCCCGCGCGATCCGGACGGCAGACAGCTCCGGCTGCGGTCGCGACAGCTCGACCAGCGCGGCATCCTTCGCTTCCCGCTCTCGCCGGAGCCGAAGGAGCGCTTCGAACGCGGCCTCGCGCACCGCGGGATCGGTATCGGCCGCCGCCCGCACCAGCGCGGCCACCACGGGCTCGCGGTCGCGGGCGTTCGGAAGCCGGGCGAGCTGCTGCACCGCGCTGTAGCGCTGGGAGCTGAGCGGGCGCTCCAGCGTCCGAATGAGCGCGTTCTCCGTTTCGTCTCCAGCGGCAGCGGGGGCGGAAGCCTCCGCGGAGAGCACCTCTCCGTCCGAGCTCCGGTCCGGGCCATCGACTCGTGAGCCGGTGGCGGGCCCCGGCTCGACGCCGAGGACCGCGCTCGCCTCCGTGCTGAAGACGCGGCGCTGATCCGCCAGCTCGAGTCGCTCCAGGGAAACAAACGCGGGATCGACGAACGCCACGCGAGCGCCCATCTCTCGCGTAGCGGCGATCAGCCACGGCACCGCCAGCTCGTCCTGTCCGCCATCAGCCGGAAGTGAGACGACGCAGCCCTGGCCGGCCGCGTACCGCTCGCGAACCCCGGCGAGCACGCCGCTGACGTTCAGGCAGGTGACGGGTCCCTTCAACTCCAGCACGGCAACGCCCTCGCGGGGCGCCTCCCGCGGCTCCGCCAGTACCGCGGCCGCGGAGCTGCCGATCGGCGTGGCGAGCGTCTCCCCCGCTGCCTCGAGCCGCAGGTAGAGCTGGTCCACCAGCCCAGACTGCGCCGCCTGCGGCTGTGCCGGGCGGAGGTCTTCCCCGCGCAGCGCCTCCGGAAAGACAAGCCGCACCCGGGCGGAGCCGCCGGCGGCGATCTCCACTCTCGGGAAGGGAGCGTTCACCTCCGCGTCGAGCCCGGGCGGGCAGAGGTGCAGTGGGGACACGGGCGCCTCCGCGGGGCGGGGCTCGAACTCCCGGCCGCCGACCAGCAGCCGGAAGGCGTCCCCGCCCACCGAGAGCGTCGTCGTGCCGGAGCTCCTGATTTCCGCATCGACGATCAGCGTGGCGGTCCCGCGGCCGAGCGCGAGCTGCGCGTGGCGGATCTCCAGGCTCACCGCCTTCCCACGGGAGGGGAGTGACGCCGCGGAGAGCTGCCAGCTCGCGAGCAGCCGCTGGATCGGCCCCAGTCCGGTGGTGCTAAGGGTGCCGCCGATCAGTGCCACCACCGCGACCGCCACCGCCAGGGCCGGATAGAGAGTGCGCCGCCGCCGCAGGGGAGCGGTCTGCGCCCCGGCGGGCTGGAGCGCGCTGGGGTACCCCCCGGCCGGCATCGGTGCCGGCGTGGCCGCCGCGGCAGCGCCCCCGGCAGACGCAGCCGGAGCGGCCGGCGGCTCGGCGCGGAGACGGAAGAGGCGGTAGCAGGGCTCCTCCGCCTCGCCGCGCACGAGAGGCCCGGTCGGTTTCAGCGACTCCGCGCCGAGCTCGAAGAGGGTGCGGAGCTCCTCGAAAACCTCCGCGCTCAGCACCATCTCTCCGGCGGGCGCCCGCTCCTGCGCGATCCGGGCGGCGCGCTCCGCGGCGGCCGCGCGCGGACCGGCGGGGGCTCGACGGGCAATTCCGGCGCTCGCCGGCACGGAGCGGTCGGCGAAATCCGCCGCCATTTCGAGCAAGGCGTCCGCGCACGCGACTGCCTCAACCGGCCCCGGAAGCGAAAAGAGCAGGCCGAACGGCTCCGGGCGGAGCAGGCGCCCGCCGCGCGCGGCGGCTTCGGCGGTCGCCAGCTCCAACAGCTCCCGGGGGAAGCCGCGTCCACGCGCCCGGCTCCCGCTCGCCGGTCCGAGATAGAGGAGCACCTCCGGGTGCCGCCGCCGGGAAAACGCCTCGAACTGCTGATCGCGTGCCTGCGGGTCCAATTGCGGCCTCTGTTCTCGTATTCCGTATTGCGTAGCGGGACGCTTGCACTTCTTCACAGAACGTCGTGCCGGGCGAGACGCTTCTTCAGCGCTTCGCTCGGCACGACGTCCTGCAAAGCGGGACCAGCCACTCGCTACGGAATACGCAATACGCGCTGCGATTGCTCCCGCGAGACGCGCCGCGTTCGGGAGACAAGCTATCTCGGAACCGACACCCGCTGGAGAATCGCGCGGATCGCCTCTTCCGGCGTCTGGCCATTCGCCTCCGCTTCCGGCTGCAGGACGATCCGGTGCCGCAGGGTGGGGATCACCATCGACTGCACGTCGTCCGGCGTCACGAAGTCCCGCCCCGCGAACGCGGCCATCGCCTTGGCCGCGAGGAGCAGGTGGATACCGCCGCGGGGACCGCAGCCGACCATGATCTCCTCGGAAGCGCGGGTGGCGCCGACCAGCTCCCGAACGTAGGTCACCAGCTCCGGGCGCATCGTCAGGCCCTTCACCGCGGACCGGCACCGCTCGATCTCCGCGGCGGACATCACCGGCTGGATCGCGGAGTGCTCCACGTTGTGCGGCTCCTGGCCCTGGTTGTACCGCTCCAGGAGGCGCTCTTCCTCTTCCGGCGTGGGATAGGTGACCACTACCTTCATCATGAACCGGTCGAGCTGGGCCTCCGGCAGCGGGTAGGTCCCCTCGTACTCGATCGGGTTCTGCGTGGCGAAGACGGTGAAGTTGGGCGAGAGCGGGTACGGCTCACCGTCGATGGTGCACCGCCGCTCCTGCATCGCTTCCAGGAGCGCCGCCTGCGTCTTCGCGGGGCTCCGGTTGATCTCGTCGCCCAGGAGCAGGTCGGTAAAGACCGGCCCCTTCCGCAGCACGAACTGGCTGCGGGAGAGATCGTAGATGTTGGTGCCGATCACGTCGGACGGCATCAAGTCCGGCGTGAACTGCACGCGGCCGAAGTCGAGGCTCATCGCCCTCGCCAGCGCGCGCACCATCAGCGTCTTGGCGGTGCCGGGCACCCCTTCCAGCAGCACGTGCCCCTGGCAGTAGATCGCCGCCAGAAGCGACTGCAGCACCGCTTCCTGCCCTACCACCACGGTGCGGACCTGTGCCAGGACCTGCTCTGTCTTTGCCTGGATCAGGTCCAGTCCCTCGGAGGTGATCATTCGGTCTGTGTTCCCTTTCGCGCCGGGCGCTTCCCGTGCAGCGCCTGGTCGACTTGCGTGAGCTGCGCGCAGACCTGCAGGGCTTCCTCTTCGGAGAGCTTCTCTCGCGCCAGCACCGCCTCTGCCTCTAACACCGCCTGCCGCGCTTCCACCGCCGGGCGGCCGGTGCGGCGCTCGTAGCGGCGGCCGATCTCGTCCAGGTCGGTCAGCCCGTCCACGCGCAGCGCGCCGTTCAGGCGGCGGCGGAAGTCGGCGTAGATCGTCGCCACCGCCTGCCGGCTCATTCCGGCGCTCTGGTAGAGCGCGGCGACGGCCTCGACGTATTCCTTACTGTCCCGCCGCGAGTCCCGCGCCAGCGGCTCCGCCGGCCCGAAGCGGGTGCCGGTGCGCCAGAAGACGAGCGCCACCAGCAGCAGCCCGTAGAGGATGACGGGGGTGAGCGCGCGGTCCCGGATGTAGGCCATCACGCCCCGGTCCGGGTGCCGCTTGTGGTACTCATCGAACCAGAGGGTGCCGCCCGCCGGCAGGAGGCGCGTCAGGTTGACCACGAACTGCAGGTTGTCCGCCTGGGTCAGCCCGAGGTTGCTCGCCGGGTAAACGTCGTTCACCGCCACGTAGAGTCCCTTCCCCTGCGCCGCACTCACCACCTGCGGATAGGAGATCGGGCCGTACTTCCGCTCGAACAGGGTGAGCCACTCCTCCGCCGGAATGGCCGGGATCGGCGGCTCCGGCTGCGGCGGGAGCGCCTCCCGCATCGCTTCCGGCACGTCCGGATCGTGGTCGAGCCGGCCGAACTTGAATCCGAAGTCGCCCCCGGTCTTGAACTCTCGCACGCGGGCCGCCAGCGCGCTCGGCTGCGCCGGCTCGGCCGAGCCGGTCGCCTTCGACTTCGGCGCCTCCACGATCAGTCCCAGCGCGCGGAAGAGGCTGTTCGGCTCTCTGGTCATGATCACGGCGACGTTGCCGGCGCGGACCCAGCGGTCGAGCGCCTCGATCTCGTACGGCAGCACGTCGCCCCCGGTGCGGCCGAGGAGCTGCTCCTTCCCTTCCGGCGCCAGGAGGAGCAGGACGCCCGGCTCCTTCAGGTGGGAGAAGTCCCGGTCCCAGACCTGCGGCCGGTGACCGAGCCGCTGGAGCACCTGGAAGGCGACGGCGGCACCCCGGTCGTCGGTCCGCCCGACGGAGTACTCCGGACTCCCGGTGCCTCGCCGGGCCTCTTGCGCCCAGAGCAGCCCCGCCCCTACCAGGAGGAGGGCGGCCACCGCGGCGAGCCAGGCGAGCGGGCCGACCGAAGCGAGCGGGCCAACGGAAGCGAGCGGCTTACGCACGCGCGGCCCCCATTCCCGGCGGCGGGGTGCCGAGCTCCCGGACTCCGCGCTCGAACTCGCGGTAGCTGCGCTCGTCGCAGGCGTGGCCGCCGTACCAGACTTCATCGAACATCCGCGTCAGCCGGCGGAGCGTCCCCTGCGCCTCCGGCTCTCCCCGGAACTGCCGCACGTAGACCCAGTTGGTGAGCGCGCGGTTGTAATCGATGCGCCGCTGCCGGTGCAGGTGGACCAGCGTCGCGAGATAAAGCGCCCGCACCGCCTGCCGCGCGTCCCCCTGCCCCAGCCACTGCTGTGCGAAAAGCTCCCACTCGTCGACGGTGTGGTCGAGGGCGTTCTCGGTCGCGGACGCCTCCAGCGGCGGCGCGGCGGCGGTGGCAACCGCCGGGCCGGCCTCCCGCAGGGGCCGCTCCACCAGCCAGCGGGCGAAGAGCACGACGACGGCGATGACCGCCGCCGCCAGCACGATCCAGAGCAGCGGCTCCAACCAGGCGCCGCCGCCCGGCAGCGACCAGTTCGGCGCCTTCACGTTCGGCTGCTGCGGCTTGAAGAGCGTCTTGTTCAGCCAGTCGGAAAAGCTCTTCCACCACCCCTTCGGCGCGCGGCTGTCGACGCGGACCAGGTCCCGCAGCTCGGCCCGCCCCGCCAGCGGCTGGAACTCCGGCTGCGCCAGCACCTGTCCCAGCGCCTCCTTTGCGCTCACCGCGCCGCCGGCCGCTCCCGCGGGGGGCACCGCCCGACCCGTCCAGGCCACCCCTCCCAGGGAGCGCTCCACCGCTTCGAGCTTCCGCAGCACCGCCTGCTTCTCTTCGGCGGAGTCCCAGGCGCGCGCGCCGTCGAGCCAGTCGTTCTCCACCGTCACCTTCTGCCCGCCGGGGAGGGTGACCACCTGGTCCCGCAGGCGGCGGAGGTCGGAGCGGTCGACCTTGTCCGCGCTGGGAGCCCGAGAGAGATGCTCCCGAACCTGTCGCACCTCGCGCAGGTACTCCTCTGGGGTTACCGCGTGGGCGGCACCGGGGAGCAGCAGCACGAGCGCCAGCACCGAGGCGCCCGCCGCCTTGAGCTGCCGCAGGCGGTCGTGGAGATCGGCGCCCTCCCTCCGGATGCGGAGGTCGAGATAGAGCGCCGTGTCGGCCGCGTTCTTGAGCGGATCGAGGAGCACGAACTGCGTGACCAGGAGCAGCAGGACGTACGTGGGGTTGCGCAGGGAGAGATACGGCGCGAAGCCGCTGGTATCGATTCCGAGGAAGCCGGAGAGGTTGTGGACGAAGAACTGGACCGCCAGATGCAGGCCGAACACGCCGACCGCCCAGAGCAGCGCGAAGAGCGCCCACAGCCCGAACGCGCGGCCGCGGTGCCCCTCCAGCAGCCGCCAGCTCCGGCGCAGCGCGCCGGCCGGCGTCCGGCCTTCATCGACCAGCGACGGCAGCGCCACCCACCAGGAGGCGGCGAGCCAGAGCCCCGGCGCGGCCAGGCAGCTCGCGGCCAGCCACGCCCCCGAGAAGGCGGCGAGCCCGACTACCGCGCCCCGGCCGGCGTACCGGAGGAGGTCGGCTCGACCCGGTACCTGCGTCAGCTCGCCCCGCGTCTCCAGGATGGAGACCGCCACCACGATGGCGCGCGCCGCGCCGTTCAGCGCCCAGGCCGCCGACATGGCCACCGCCCAGAAGAAGGTGCCCTGGTAAAAGGTCGCCGCTTCCACCTCCCCCACCAGCGTGCCGAGCCAGCGGAAGTAGGCAAGGAGCAGCAGCGCCAGCGGCAGCGTGCCGACGGTCGACCACGCGTACATCCGCGGCCAGCTCCGCCGGAGCAGCAGCCAGGCGGAATCGAGCACTTCAACCGTGGAGAGCGGGCGGAGCGTGACGGGCATCGGTCGATCTTACGCGGGCGGAGCTGTCGATTTCAGGTTAGCAGGTTGATGATGGCGGGTCCGTGCGGCGGCTGGCGTTTGGCGTATCGAGTATTGCGCAGCGACCGGCTTTCGCGTGTTTCCGGTGACTGAGTGCCGGGCGATGTGCTGCGCGCCTGCTTCCGGTTACGGCGGGGTGACTCCCGACGGGAGGGAGGTCCGCAGCAGCGCGAGAAGGTAGCCAAGCACGAAGAAGACGAGGGTAGCCCCCACCGCGCCGCCGATCGCCAGCGGGATGCCGAGCGCCGCCTCGCGCGCCGGCGACTCGACCTGCTCCGCTTCCGGCTCCACCGCCGACTGCAGGCAGCGGATGCAGTAATTCATCCGGTCGATGCGCGTGGAGCACTCCACGCAGACCACGGCGCGGCAGCCGACGCAGACGCCCACCCCCTCCCGGTCCGGGTGGTTGGCGCAGCGGAGCGCCCGCGGCTGAGGCTGTGGGTGAGCGTGGAGGGTCATCGTTCTTTGAGTGCGGAGTCGTCGCCGCCCCCAGTGCGGTTCGACCTTGCCGGCGGCGGCACCTCTAGTTCTTGCGTACCGCTGCCCGCTCCGACGCAGGAAACCCGTGAAGCGGGGTGGAACAATGCGGCCAGAATAGCCGCCTGCGTCGTCTTCCTCGCCGTCTCCCCGCCAGCGCCTGCGCCGAGCAGCCTCGGCACGCGCTCTCCGTCGAGAACAGCACCCCTCCCCGCGCCGGCGGCCCCCATCTCCAGGAGTACGTGTCGATGTCGACAGACCTCAATACCGCCGCCGCGTCGGAGAAGCTGCCGGATCCGGGCGAGCTGCCCGCGTGGGAAGTCGGCGAGCTTCCCGCGCCGGTCCCCTTCGGGTGGAAGAACGTTCTCGCCGCCATCGGGCCCGGCATCATCGTGCTGGGCGGCAGCATCGGCACCGGGGAGTGGCTGATGGGCCCGGCGGTGACGGTGCGGTTCCAGGGCGCCATGCTCTGGATCGCCACGCTCGCGATCTTCTTCCAGTCGTTCCTGAACATGGAGTGCGTGCGGTACGCGCTCTACACCGGCGAGCCGATCTTCACCGGCTTCCTGCGCTCCAAGCCGGGCCCCAAGTTCTGGGCGGCGATCTATTTCATGTGCGATCTCGGGATGTTCTTTCCCGCGTTCGCCGGGGCGTTAGCGCAGCTCCTCGTCGCCGGCTACCTGGGACCGGACGCCACGCTCGGCTCCCAGCACGGCTTCGCCATCATGGCTACCGGCATCGGTGTGACGGTCATCGGGTTCGTGTTGATGCTCTTCGGCGGAAAGATCTACAACACGCTCCTCGCCTGCATGACGTTCAAGGTGCTGTGGGTCCTCGGGTTCCTGATCTTCATCGACTTCTTCCTGGTCGGTTGGGATCACTGGAAGCTGGTGCTCCAGGGGTTCTTCTTCCCGTTCAATGAGAACGGCTTCATGATGCCGAAGGACCTGAAGTTCTCCGACTGGACCACCATCGCCGGCTTCGCCGCGTTCGCGGGCGCGGGCGGCCTCTCCAACGCTACCTTCAGCAACTACGCGCGGGAAAAGGGCTGGGGCATGGGCGCCCACGTCGGATGCATCCCGTCGGCGGTCGGCGGCGTGGAAGTGGAGCTCTCCCCGCTGGGGAAGGTCTTCCGCGTCACCGACGAGGCGATGCACCGCTGGAAGGCGTGGTGGAAGTACGTCCACTTCGACCAGTACGCGGTGTGGGTGGTCGGCTGCTTCGCGGGCGTGATCCTGCCGGCGGCGATGTCGATCCGGATGCTCGATCCGGAGATGGTGAAGAGCGCCAAGGACTGGGAGATCGCCTCCATGCAGGCGAAGGGCATCATGGCGAACATGTCCGGCAACCCGATGCTCTTCTGGTGGCTCACCCTCTTCACCGGCTTCCTGATCATCTGGTTCACCCAGGTGCAGGCGATGGACCACGTCACCCGGCGCTGGACCGACATCCTCTGGACCGCCAGCCCGCGCGCCCGCGAGGCCTCCGGGGCCGGCGGCGTGAAGAAGGTCTACTACGGGATCCTGCTCACCTACGCCTGCATCAACATCGCGGTGTTGATCATGAACCAGCTCATCGGCGGCACGCCGTTCGGGATCGTGATCCTCACCTCCGTCACCAGCGGCTTCGCCACCGCCGTGAGCGCCATCCACACCTTCTACGTGAACAAGCGCTTCCTGCCGAAGCAGCTCCAGGCGTCGTGGTGGCGCACCGCCGGCCTGCTGGCCTGCGCGGTGTTCTACCTGATCATGACGACGCTGGCCGGATACGGAAAGATCTCGTCCGAGCTGGCGAAGCGAAACGCTCCGCCGGCAGCCGCCGCGCCCGCGGTACCCAGCGGCACACCCGCCAACCCACAGGCCGCCGCGATACGCTAACCGGGCAGGTTTCCGGGCATGGGCCGGCGGCTCCCGATTGGGCCGCCGGTCCGTTCCCGACCATTTTCCGGGAGGCACAATGGCAGCAGAGCGTTCCTTCGTGATGATCAAGCCGGACGGCGTCCGGCGTGCGCTGGTGGGCGAGTGCATCCGCCGGTTCGAGCAGCGCGGCCTCAAGATCGTCGAGCTGAAGATGCTCACCGCCGGCAAAGAGCTGGCCGAGAGCCACTACGGCGCCCACCGCGGCAAGCCGTTCTTCGAGGGCGTGGTGGAGTTCATCACCTCCGGTCCGGTTGTCGCGATGGTGATCGAAGGCGAGAGTGCCATCGCCGCCATCCGGCAGATGGTCGGCGCCACCCGCCCCCTGGAGGCGGCGCCGGGCAGCATCCGCGGCGACTTCGCGCTGGAAGTGGGCGAGAACATCATCCACGCCAGCGATGCGCCGGAGACGGCGGAGCAGGAGATCGCCCTCTGGTTCGGGGCCTAGGAGCGGGGCGATGAACCGCGCAGCCTCACAGGCACTCTTCGAGCGGGCCACGCGGCTCATCCCGGGCGGCGTGAACAGCCCGGTCCGCGCCTTCCGCTCCGTGGGCGGAAACCCGCTCTTCATCCGCGAAGCGCGCGGGGCGGTCCTGGTCGACGCCGACGGCAACGAGTACCTCGATTACGTCGGCTCGTGGGGTCCCATGATCCTCGGCCACGCCCACCCACGGGTGCTGCAGGCGGTGCACGCGGCGGTCGACCGCGGCACCAGCTTTGGCGCGCCGACCGAGCTGGAGGTGCAGCTCGCGGAGAAGATCGTCGCCGCGGTGCCCTCCGTGGAGGTGGTCCGGCTGGTCAACTCCGGCACGGAGGCGGTGATGTCCGCGCTGCGGCTGGCGCGCGGCTTCACCGGGCGGGACCGGATTCTGAAGTTCAACGGCTGCTACCACGGCCACTCGGACGGGCTGCTCAGCAGCGCGGGGTCCGGGCTCGCCACGCTCGGCATTCCGGACTGCCCCGGCGTCCCCGCCGCCTTCGCCTCGCTCACGACCAGCGTGCCGTTCAACGACCTCGACGCCGTTCGGGAGACGTTCCGGGAGGTCGGCGGCGAGATCGCGGCGGTGATCGTGGAGCCGGTGGCAGGCAACATGGGCTGCGTGCCGCCGGAGCCGGGCTTCCTGGAGGGCTTGCGGGAGATCACCGCGCAGCACGGCGCGCTGCTGGTGTTCGACGAGGTGATGACCGGCTTCCGCCTCGCCTACGGGGGCGCGCAGGAGCGGTTCGGCATCACGCCGGACCTGACGACGCTCGGAAAGGTGGTCGGCGGCGGCTTCCCCCTGGCGGCGTACGGCGGCCGGCGGGAGATCATGCAGAAGATGGCGCCGGCCGGGCCGGTCTACCAGGCGGGGACGCTCTCCGGCAATCCGGTGGCGGTGAGCGCCGGGCTGGCGCAGCTCGAGCTCCTGGAAGACGGGACGGCCTATCCGCTGCTCGAGGCGCGCGGTCAGCAACTCGAAGACGGGCTTCGCGCGGCCGCGGCGGAGGCGGGAGTGCCGTGCGTGGTGAACCGGGTCGGCAGCATGATCACCGGCTTCTTCACCGATCGGCCGGTCCGCCGCTACGAGGACGCCCGCACCTGCGACACGGAGCGGTTCGGCCGCTTCTTCCGCGCCATGCTCGACCGCGGCATCTACCTGGCGCCCAGCCAGTTCGAGGCGGCGTTCATCAGCACCGCGCACTCCGAGGCGGACATCCAGCGTACCGTGGACGCCGCGCGGGAGTGCCTCCGGGAGATCGCCGCCGGCTGAATCCGTTGATCGGCGGGAGTTGACTCCCGCCGGAACCAGGATCGGTAGTTTGCGGGTGGGCGGGAAGTGCTACCGGAGTCGCGCCTCGGACTGAAGTCGAGGCTACAGAGAGCGAAGCCCGCCTGCGCGGGCTCAGTTCTGCCGCCCCCACAGCCTCGCTGAACTTACGTCGCTCCCCTTCCCGGACCTGTGGCCAAGCGTCCTCGGGACGCCGGAGCCGGGCCCATCTGAGTGCCCGGAGGGGCACTTCGTGCCGTGGTTGCCGCGGTTTCAACCGCCCGGTAGCTACCATGCGACTAATCGGTGAGCTATCGTAACTCCCGGACTTCCTCAACACGAAAGGCCGAGGCAGGTAAACCGCCTCGGCCTTTCTCTTTATAGTGAACGCGCTCGCTCGGCGGTTACGCCGCCAGGGCCAGGGCGTCGTCCTCCAGCCGCTCCCGCAGCTTTCGGAAGATCGCCTTCTCCCGGGAGTAGACCCCCTGCCGGGTCAATCCGAGGTCGCGCGCGATGTTCTCTACGTTCTCGCCGTCCAGGTAGTGGCGGCGGATCAACTGCTGCTGCTCCGGCTCCAGCGTGTTCAGCGCCGATTCCAGCGCCACCTGGCGCTCCGTCTGGAGCAGCGTCCGCTCCACGTTCTCATCCGCCGGCACCTGGTCCACGAACCGGTCTTCGCCCCCATCATCCTTACCGCCGGAGATGAGCGAATCGAGGCTGAGTGTCACCTGCTCGCGCTCTGGGCGCCACTCGCGGTTCACCCCACGAATGATCATCCGCTCGATCGCGCGGCAGGCCAGGGTGGAGAACGACGTGTTCCGGGACGTGTCGAATGCGCGGGCCGCGTTGACGAGGCCCAGCATACCCCACGCGACCAGATCGTCGCGCTCCATATTCCCCACGTAGTACCGCTTCAGGTAGCGGTTGACCATGTACTCCACCAGCTTACGGTTGTCGTTTACCAGCTTTTCGACTTCCGCTTCACTCCGCATCGGCTGTTTCATTGCTTCGTGTTTCCTGCTTTTATCTCGCTCGGCCGGCAAACTGGCGCCAGGGCCTCTACCCCTCGGTTTCATTGTTCCACTAGAGTTTACACTGAAGCAGTAGCAAAAGTAAAGTGCTATCAGAACGCAGGCGCAGACTTTCTGCGGGCGTTTGCACGCGGCCAGTAAGGGTGGGTAAGATACTGAACGGAGGAAGCGTGCGTATGTCACCCGGTAGTGAGGGCGGTGGGATCGATTATTGTCCCATCGCGGCGACGCTGGACCTGCTCACCGGCAAGTGGACGCTCCACATCCTGCGGGAGCTGATGGACGGCCGGAAGCGGTTCAACGAGATGAGTCGTGCGTTGGGCTGCTGCAGCTCCCGCACGCTCTGCGCGCGGCTGCGCGCGCTGGAAGAGGAAGGTATCCTCGTCCGCGAGGTGAAGAACACGATCCCCCCCTGGGTGGAGTATGAGCTCACCGAGAAGGGCCAGGCGCTCAACGCGGTGATCGACAGCATCGTGCTCTGGGGCAACCGCTACATGCTGGACAAGTGCGCCTCCGGCTGGAAGCACGCCGTGAGCGACGATCACCCGGAGACGGAGACCCCCAACGGCTGCTGCGTGGAGGACGTTACCGAGGAGTAACGGATTCTGTCGGAGTCGGTGTGCTGCCGCGCGGAGACGGGGGTTGGCGGTTGGCGTATTGCGTATCGCGTATTCCGTAGCGGCGGGCTTCCTTCGCTCCACCATAAGCCACTGCCGGGCGAGACGCTGTGAAGCGCTTCGCCCGGCACGACGTTCTGTGGAACGGGATCAGCGCCTCGCTACGGAATACGGAATACGCAATAGCCCCCTACCGACCCCGCTCCGCATGCACGACCACCCCCGCACCCTCGGAAGAAGCGGCGACCGGCAGACACGCCTTCCAGCCTCCGTTGAGCAGCGCCCGCAGCTCCTGCAGCGTCTCCGCGTACTCCGGCTTACCGGCTACGTTGACATTCTCCCCTGGGTCGCTCTCGTGGTCGTACAGCTCGTGCCGCACGTGCGTCCGGTCGGCGTTGGCCCACTCGACCAGGCGATAGCGGTCGGTGCGCACGGTGTAGCCCATCAGCTCCCCTACCCCGCGCGGTGAGCGAGGGTACTGGCTGATAGCACCCTTCTTCCACGCGCGGTCCGGATTGCGGAGCAGCGGCAGGAAGCTTGTCCCCTCCATCCCGGCCTGCCGCGGCAGGCCGCACGCCTCCACCAGGCTGGGGTAGATGTCGACCATCTCCACCAGCGCCCGGGTGCGGCTCCCGGCGGTCTCCTGCCCCGGGACGGAGAGGAGCAGCGGCGCGCGGGTGGAGGTCTCGTAATTGGTGTGCTTGCACCACATCCCGTGCTCGCCGAGCTGCCAGCCGTGGTCGCCCCAGAGCACGACCACCGTGCGCTCCCGCAGCTTGAGCCGGTCCAGCGCCTGCAGCACCCGCCCGACCTGCGCGTCCATGTAGCTGACGCTGGCGTAGTAGCCGTGGACCATCTTCCGCGCCTGCGCATCCGAGAGCGGGCCCTGCGCCGGGATTCCGTAGTAGGCGCGCAGCTCGCCGGAGTTGTGGACGGCGTAGGCCGGCGCGCCGTCCGGGGCCTGGTCGTTCGCGGCCGGCTGCATCTGTTCCGGGCGGTGGAGGTCCCAGTACTTCTTCGGCGCCACGAACGGCAGGTGCGGCTTGAGGAAGCCGACCGCAAGAAAGAAGGGCCGGTCCCTCAACCGCTCCAGCGTCTCCACCGCCTGGCGGGCGATGCTGCCGTCGTTCAGGTAGTCGTCCTCTACCTCCGGCGCCTCCCACGGCAGTCCGCGGGCGCGGTCCGGGTCCCGCCCGGCTTTCCGGAGCTCGTCCCGCTGTCGAGTCAGCACCTTCTGACCTTCCGGGCCGAACTGCCGCCCGCCCCGGGGCAGGGTCGGGGCGCTCCACGACTTCTCGTCATCGACGCCGGGATGGTAGACCTTGCCGACTGCCTGCGTGAAGTAGCCCTGGCTCTTGAAGTGCTGCGGCAGCGTCACCACGTCCGGCAGCGCCTTGCGGAAGTGGGTCTGGAGATCGTAGACGCGGGTGGTGTCCGGCCGTCGTCCGGTGAGCACGGACGTGCGGGAGGGGCTGCAGACCGCCTGCTGCACGTACGCCCGCTCGAAAAGCAGCCCCTCTTTCGCCAACCGGTCGATGTTCGGCGTCTTCGCCAGCGGGTCGCCGTAGCTGCCGAGCTGCGGGCGGAGGTCGTCGACCGTGATGAAGAGCACGTTGTAGCGCGGCGCCGCGGAGGCCGGGGTTCGCGAGAACCCGACGACCACCGCGGCAGCGAGCGCGAACAGGAACGGGACGAGACGCCGGGCAGCGGACTTCATGGGTGGACCGATTCTGGGTTGGCGGAGCGCAATCGCAATTCTCCTTCGCCGGAGCGCAAGCCCGGCACCGCCTGACGCAGGGGCGGGGAGGAGCTGCCAGCGCTCCTCCCGGCATCACTCTAGCGCAGGGTGCGAAGGCCTGTCGCTGCGGGATCCGGGATACGCCCTCTCTGAGGACCCCAGGCGGGTACCCACGTTCCAACGGATCGCCGCACTACGGCGAGGGGGGCATCATCGGTCGGTTCACGCGGGGAACGGTCACGGGTACCGTCTTCGCCGGCTGCTCGTTTCCAGCCACGTGGTAGCGGAACTGGTAGCTGTCCAGTAACTTGGGCGGCCCCGCGGGCACCAATGGGCTCCCGGTGCCGAGCTTCGGCGTGCGGAGCTGGCCATCGGCTCCGGCGAACCCCTGGACGATGATCCGCGACATTCCTTCGTCGCCTTCGCTGGTGTAGGCCTGCTGCTGCATCTCTCGTACCGAGAGGCTGAAGCCGCCGCTGGCAAGGTCGCCAGGTGTGGCCTCCTGCGGATCGCTGGCGAACACCGGCCCCGCCGGCTGGGAATGGAAGGCGGCGGTGAAACCCCCCGCCTGCAGCGGAGAGAGCTGCTGGACCGGAAGAATACCGCCGTTCAACACTACCTGCCGCTGCTGGGGGAGCAGCGACGCCCAGAACCGCAGGTGGTGCCGCCCGTCGAAGAACCCCCAGGGGCGGGTCGGCTGCTCGATGCCGGTCCCTTCCAGATACCAGGTCCAGAGCGTGTCGAGCCCGCTTGCCTGGGCATCGGTCAGCGCGGCGGCAAACTGGGCCAGGTCGTCAAGCCGCACCGCGCCCGCCGCGAGCACGCGCTCCCACCACGGGGTCAGGATCCGCGCCGGCACCTCCATCGGGCGGTCGTAGAACCAGGTACTGCTCCGGAGGATCAGCAGCTTGCCTTCTTTCGACCACTCGTACCCCAGGTCGTGAGCGATCGCATCCAGGACTTCCACCACCGGCTTCTTGCCGGACAGGCGCAACCGGGCTCGGGTGTAAGCATCGGCGAGGACCTCCAGGCCGGTCTCCTGGTGAATCCGGCTCAGCACGGCGGCCAGGGGGGTGCCGCCCGGGGGCGGCCCGTCGCCCAGCACGATGACCGGGCGGATACCGTCCCTGCGCGGGAGTGCGGGAGCCGCGCCGAGGTCGATCATTTTCTTCAGATCCGGATCGTCCGTCTCGGTCTTCTGCCGGTTATCGGACAGATCCGGGTCCGAGAGAGACGGAGACCAGACCACCGGAAACGAGGAGCGCCGGCCGTTTCCGTCGCCCCTAAGGCTGCTGAGCATAAACTCCAGCCGCAGGGACGGCGTGCCGGGAGTAAAGCGTGGGAACCGGGTGCCGGTGTTCTGGGACAGCTTGATCACCGCGGCCGCCTCGACCGGGAGCAGGTTCTCGGGTGAGAACGGGGCGGCCCCGCCTCCGGTGCCAGGGGCCGGCGCGGCGAGACCGAGTACCCGCACCTCCCCGCTCGTGCGCATCTCGTCGGCTGCCTGGTGGACGAGATCGGCCAGCCCGGGTGCGAGCCCAGCGCCTACGATCGAGAGCTCACCGCTGCCCAGGAGGGCGGCTGACTGCGGCGGCGTGAGGCCGCGCCAGAGGGCGGCACACGCCGCCGCCCCGGGGCGCATCGCCGCGCGGAGACTTTCCAGCTCGTCCTGCAGCGCCGCGCGCTCTTCCGGCGCGGCATCCCGAGCTTTCCGATCCAGCTCGTTCATCCGAGTCATCAGTTGTTCGCGCGGCATGCCCACAAGCTGCGCCACCCGCTCCATCTGCTCCTGGATCCGGGCGAGCTGCCGGCTGCGATCGGCCTCCCGGAGGGCCGCCTCCCGCCGCTTCGCCCCGGCGTTCTGCGTCAGCTCGTAGCCGTCTCGCGCGCGGTACCACTGGTAATCGAAGTGCTCGCTCAGGCGGGTCAGCACCTCCGCCGCGGGCCGGTCCTTTACCAGCAGCGTCACCTCTTCATCGGCGGTATCCCCGGTGGTGACGAGCCGCAGCTTGAGCCGCTTACTCAGGTCCGACAGCGCGTCCCGCAGCGGCGTCTCCCGGAGCTCTACGGAGATCTTCTCCTGAAGCCGGGAGTCCCGCGCCATCGCCGCCGCGCCCGGATCCCGTGCCGCCTGGGGAGCACGCACCTGCTGTGCGCTCACAGGTAGAGCGAAGAGCAATCCCGCAGCGAGCGCCGCGGCACAGAGCGACCATCGACGGTTCATCGTCCCTCCCTCCACCAGGTGATGTGTAACAAAAGGGATAGGGAGATGGAGCTGGAGATCTGGGGATGGCTCTGCCTGATGCGGCTCACCCGATGTGAAGTCGCACCGCGACCGGCTCGCCTGCCCCGATTCCATCCCCTTATCTCCAATCCATCCCGTTAGCCCTTTTCTTACACGGCTCTGTCGCACAGCCAGGCAGCCGCGCGCCTCCTCCGGCTTAGACGCAGTGGAGGCCATTTCCGGATCAGCTTTCTTTGAGGGGGATCTCCGCGATCTATTTGTACGGGGTACGCATGCCGCGGCGGAAGATGGTGGCGAACGCGCGCAGGATATCGAGCGGGTAGAGCAGGATGCTTCGCCGCCGCGGGGTCGCGCCGGGGTCCCCGCGGAGGAAGCTGATGAGACCGTCGGCGCGGACGCGGGTGACCATGCTGTCGAGCGAGCGGTAGCGGACCCGCAGCCCGGGGTCGAGCGCGAAGACCGCCGGGTGCGCGATGCCGCCGTGCTCCCGCTCGTTGAGCAGCCCCCACCCGCGTACCACCTCTCGCCGGGTGTCGCACAGCACGGGAAACGGGAGGCTCAGCGACTGCCGCATCGGCTCCGCGCGCTCCGGCGGGTCAACGGAGATGGCGACCACCTCCGCCCCCAGCGCCTGGAGCTCGCCGTAGCGGTCCCGGTACTCCGCCAACTGGCGGAGGCAGAACGGTCACCAGGCGCCGCGGTAGAAGATCACCACCAGCGTGCGGCCCGCCGCGATCTCCGAAAGGCTGCGAAGCTGCCCCGTGCTGTCCCTGAGGCTGGCGTCTTCGACCCGAGATCCGACCTCCGGTATCACCCCGTTTTCCATAAGCTCTCCCGGCACCGAGTGGTCGTGTCCTGTTGAAGTGCCGCTCTCAGCTTATCCGCGGCCAGCTCCCTTCGGACGCGCGCGACGACACCGGCGAGGCGCTTACTTTAGCCTTCTGCCTTTTGCCTTTAGCCTTTTGCCTTTAGCCTTTTGCCTTTAGGAGGTTCGCTGCGGCTTCGGATCGCCGCGGTGGGCCAGGTGCCCGGGCTCGGCGACCGGCTTTTCCACCGGCCGGTGGGCGACCTTTCGGAGGCGTGCGGGGGCCTCATGGCGCCACCGTTCCCGGTACCGCTCTCCGAAGAGCTTGAATCCGAGGGCGGACCACCAGTTCGGAAAGTCGCCCAGGCGCCAGTGCGCCTCGATCTTGAAGCGCACCTCGCCGGTCGCGTGGTCCTTCGTCAGGTAGAACCACTCGTACCCGCGCTCGATGTGGCCGTCTAGCGTGTCGTACCGGAATCCGAAGACGGTCTGGTCGTCCTTCGTCTCCTCGCGGATGCTGTGCACGCGCACACCGGAGAGGAACCGGAAGCCCAGCACCTTCAGCTCCAGCAGCATGTTGCGGCCGACGAACGGCGCGTTCGGATCGAAGTGACCTTCCACGATGCACGGATCGGAGAAGTCGTAGTTCATCAACCCCTGGCGCGCGCGGGCGAAGATACCGTCGGGCAGAGGCGGGCCTGGCGGCTCTCGGCCGATCACCTCTTCGGTGCCGTCGACCGTCCACCCGTGCTCCGGTTCCATCTCCGCTACCGGGGTCTCGAAGTTCACCTTCCGGTGCGACAGCTCCGAGAGGTAGTACTTCATGGTCTCCTCGGTCCAGCCGCTCCCGAAGCGCCACAGCGCCATCCGCTCCCCCCTCCTCCGGTATCTGTCGGGCCTGCGCCCGATACTCCGTTGAGGAGTTACCCGGATTCGGCCCTTACTCCAGCATCTACCAGGTGGGCTCCAAAACGCAAAGGGGGCAGGGCGCCTCTCCGACGCACCCTGCCCCCTCTCGCCAGGTCTGCCCGACGGATCAGGCGCCGCGACCGAGCGGCAATCCGGCGGTCTGCGTCTTCGGGTAGAGCAGGAAGCCGCCGCGCATCGCGCGGATCGGACGGCCGGTGACGAGGTGGTAGAGCTTCACGGAGACGCGGCCGTCCCGCTTGCGGGTCAACGTGGCGCCGTAGAAGTACTCGCCTCCCCTGGGATGGCGCACGGTGACGACCCCCTCGCCGCCTTCACCGTAGAGGCCCTCGACCACCGCCTTGGCGCCGGTGACCAGCAGGCCGGTACCGGCGATCTCCCGAGCCTCCTCACCCAGCGCCGCGGCGGCCTGCTCGTACCGCTTCTCGTAGGCGCCGCGATCGCGGTCGAACTTCTTCGCGAGCTGGCTCTCGTCGAGCAGGCTCTGCACGCGGGCGACCTCTTCTTTCGGCAGCTGGAGCATCTGGGTCTGCTCCACGTCCTCCGCGGTGCTGCCGCGCGCGGCCCAGATCGCAAACTGGAGCGTGTTCTTGCGAGAGAGACCCTTCTGCTCCGCCAGCGCGAACATCCGGTCCGCTTCCGCGGGCAGCGGCTGCGCGGCCTGCCCCTGGGGCGTGATGGTGTCGCCGCGGCCGATGGCGACTCTCACCGGCTCTCCGGAGAGGTTGCCGAGGTAGAGGTCGAGCGCCAGGCTGCCGTCGCGGCGGATCGGATCGAACGAGTCGCTCCGGCCGCGGATGGCGACGATCCCCTCTTGCAGCGCCCGGGCGAGGGTGAGCGTGCGTCCGCCGGCAGTAGCAACCTGCGCGTCGTCCCCGCCGGTAAAGCGGGTCGTCTCGTTCGGGGGATCGGAGAAGAGGTCGGTGCAGTACGCGGCCAGCTGGACCGTCTGCCCCGGGTTCAGGCTGAACATACCGCCCTGCCCGAAGCTGCCGCCCTGGAACCCCTGTCCAAACCCCTGGCCAAGCCCCTGGCCGAACTGCGTGCCCTGCCCCAGGCCCTGGCCGAATCCCTGGCCCATCCCCTGGCCGAAGCCCTGGCCGAAGCCGCGCCCGCCGAACGCCTGCGCGAGCAGGAGCGGCGCCTCGCCGCCGGAGCCGGTCGCCGCGGGATCGGCGGGCACCGCCGGCGCCAGGCAGAGCGAGCCGCAGAGCAGGCCGGCCGCCAGCGCGAGCGCGGGCCAGCGGCCACCAGAATTCGAGTTTGCCATGGGGAAATCTCCTCCGCCGCCACCGGCGGGACACGCGATCACCAATGGGACGCGCTGTTGCTGAAAAAAGTAGCAAGGGTTTCCGGGTGCGGTTCGGGAACGTCCCAGCGACGATGTTAGAGAAGACCTTTTGCCACGTGGAAGGAGTCGGCTACCGCACGGAGCGCCGGCTCTGGACCCAGGGCGCCGACTGCTGGCGCACGTTCCTGGACCGCCCCACCGATTTCAAAGTCTCCCGCGCCCGGCTGGCGCCGATGCTGGCGACGCTCACGCAGTCGGAGACCGCCCTGCAGCAGGGCCGCTACCGGTTCTTCGGAGAGCGGCTGCCGTCTCGGGAGCACTGGCGCGCGCTCCGCGCCTTCCCCTCGGATCGCATCGCCTATCTCGATATCGAGACCGACGGCGGGACCGACTTCGACAGCGTGACGGTGATCGGTCTCGCGCGAGGCGGGCAGCTCCACCAGTTCGTCCGCGGTGAGAACCTGCTCGAATTCCCGGAGGCGCTGGACGACGTAGCACTGCTCGTTACCTTCTACGGGGGCGGCTTCGACATCCCCGTGCTGCGCCGCGCCTTTCCCCGCCTGCCGTTCGACCAGCTCCATCTCGACCTCTGCCCCACCCTGCGCCGGCTCGGCCTGAGCGGCGGGCTGAAGAGCATCGAGCGGCAGCTCGGCATGGCGCGCGGCGAGGAGACGACCGGCCTGAGCGGCTGGGACGCCGTGCGCCTCTGGAGCGAGTGGCGCCGTGGACGCGAGGAGTCGCTCCACACGCTCCTCTCCTACAACGCGGAAGACGTGCTGAACATGGCGCCGCTGGCCGACTACGCCTACACCGGCCTGAGCAGCCGGATCCTGGAGGAAGAGCTCCGATGAGAGGATCCGCGGTGCCGGTGGAGGTAACCCGGCTCCCGGGCGCGGAGGATCTGCCGCTGCCGGAGTACGCCACTCCCGGCTCGGCCGGGGTCGACCTGCGCGCGGCAGTCTCCGGGGAGGTGGTGCTGCAGCCGGGCGAGCGGCAACTGGTCCCGACCGGCCTGCGGATCGCTCTGCCGGACGGGTACGAGGCGCAGGTGCGTCCCCGCAGCGGCCTAGCGGTGCGGCACGGGATCGGCATGGTCAACGCGCCGGGTACGATCGACAGCGACTACCGCGGGGAGATCCAGGTGCTGCTGATCAACCTGGGTCAGGAACCGTTCACCCTCCGCCGGGGCGAGCGGATCGCGCAGCTGGTGGTGGCACCGGTCGCGCGCGTCGAGTGGCGCGAGGTGGAGGAGCTCCCCGACACCGAGCGCGGAGCCGGGGGATTCGGGCACACGGGGCGGTAGCGTTTTGCTCTACGGGCGCGACAGTCTTCGGGGACGGCAGTGCTTCGGCGTGGGAGACGTATTCCGTATTGCGTATTCCGTAGCGGCGGGCCTCCACCGCATTCCAAACGTCGTGCCGGGCGAGACGCTTCTGAGGCGCTCCGCCCGGCACGATGATTTCGCCACGAACTGCAGGCGCACCGCTACGGAATACGCGATACGCAACATACGCAATACGACAACCGCTCGCTACGAGTGTTGAGCGCCCCGCAGCAAGCACAGCCCTACGTTAGCGAACAGATCAGCGCCACGAATAAGCAGTCTGCCCCGCAGCCCCCATCTCACTCGCCAGCGCCTCCAGCTTCTGGACCCGCTCCTGCGTGGACGGGTGCGTGCTGAAGAGCGAGCGGAAGCTGCTGCCGCGCAGCGGGTTGACGATGAACATGTGCGCCGTGGACGGCTCCGCATGCATCGGCCTCACCTCCACCGCGCGCTCCAGCTTCTGCAGGGCGCTCGCCAGCGCGAGCGGCCGGCCGCAGATCTCGGAGCCGGTGCGGTCCGCCTGGAACTCGCGGGTGCGGGAGATCCAGAGCTGGATGATCGTTGCCGCGATCGGCGCTACGATCACCATGATCAGCATCCCGAGCGGGTTCGAGTCTTCGTCCCGGTCGCGGCCGCCCATGCCGGCGAAGAGCAGCGCGTACTGACCCATGTGCGCGATCATCGTCACGGCGCCCGCCATCGTGGCGGCGATGGTGCTGATCAGGGTGTCCCGGTTCTTGATGTGCGCCAGCTCGTGCGCCACCACCCCCTCCACCTCTTCGTGGCTCAGGATCCGGAGCAGCCCTTCGTTCACGGCGACCGCGCTGTGCTGCGGGTCCCGTCCGGTTGCGAAGGCGTTCGGGGTGGGGTCCTGGATCACGTAGAGCTTCGGCATCGGCAGGCTCGCACGCTCGCACAGACGCTCCACCATCCGGTACAGCTCCGGCGCCTCGGAGGGTGAGATCGGCTGGGCGCGATACATCGCCAGCACGATCTTGTCCGAGAACCAGTAGGAGCCGACGTTCATCACCAGCGCGAACCCGAATGCGATCACCATGCCGGTTGGTCCGCCGAGCCAGCGGCCCAGCAGCACGAGCAGCACGGTCATCACCGTAAGCAGCAGCGCCGTCTTGACGTGGTTCATGGAAGCGTTTGTCTCTCCTGTCGGATACCGTTCTGTTTCAGGGGGTTGGTACCGTCTCTCCCGTTCATGATAAACGGGGAAGCCCGCCGGTGTAGCACCGGGCGGGCAGCGTACCCTGCGGTAAATCCGCTGAGTTTTGCGGAAAGCGGGTTATCTCGTCGGGAGGATACGCGAGACTTGGGTGGCTTTCGAGAATGAGTAGGAGAAGGAGAAGGAGTTTATGCCCGGAGGGCTGCCCATCCCCCTAATCTCCGTTCCCACATCCCCTCATCCCCTGAAAAGGTTCGGGAGGCCACCTCAGGGCGACAGCTGCTGGCCGCCGGTGACGTTGAGCGCCTGGCCGGTCATGTAGCTGCTCTCGTCGCTGGCGAGGAAGGTGACCACGTTCGCCACGTCTTCGTACTGGCAGCCGCGGCCGAGCGGGACCTGCTCCTCGTACCTCTTGCGGACCTCCTCGACGGTGAGGCCCCACTTCTTGGCGTACTGCTCGTAAAGGCTCTGCTGCCAGAGGGTGCCGTCGAGCAGGTTGCCGGGGCAGACGGCGTTCACGCGGACGCCGTAGGGAGCCAGGTCGAGCGCCAGGCTCTGGGTGAGGCCGATGCCGCCGAACTTGCTGGCGGCGTAGGCGCTGTTGCGGTAGCTGCCCTTCTTGCCGCTCTTGGAGTTGATCTGGATGATCACGCCGCGGCGCTGCTCCGCCATCACGCGCGCCGCGGCACGCGCGCAGAGGAAGTAGCCGGTGAGGTTGACGTCGAGCACCAGCTTCCACTCGTCCAGGGGGAACTCCTGGATGTCGTGGGCCTTGAGCACGCCGGCATTGGCGACCAGGATGTCGAGCCCGCCGAGCTCCTCGACGGTGCGGCGCACCATCTCGTCGACCTGCGCCTCGTCGGCGACGTTCACGGCGATGCCGATGGCGCGGCGGCCCTCGTCCCGCAGCGAGGCGGCCACCCGCTCGGCCGCTTCGACGTTCAGGTCCGCGACCGCCACCGCGGCTCCCTCGGCCGCAAGGCGGCGCGCGAGCGCCTCCCCCAGGCCCTGCCCGGCACCGGTGACCAACGCTACTCGATCCTTCAGCCGCTCCACCTCGAGCCTCCCAACCGGTGTTACTGCGCGCCGTAGAGCCGCAGGAGCTCCGCTTCCGCCTCCGGAGTCCAGTAGCGGCCGCCGTCGAGGCGCTCCGCGATCGAGGGGTGGCGCTGGGCCAGCTCTTCGATCGGCAGCAGCGGGAGATCGCGGCAGTGAGGATAGACCACGGTTTTGCCGAGGAAAGTCGCATCCCGCACGGCGGCCAGGCCGTCTCGCACGGTGCCGATCCCGCCGACCGCCGCCACGACGCGATCGGTCTCCAGTTGGCCGGCCTCCACCTTGTCTACGATGCTCCGGAGATCGGCGATCTTGCTCCCGCTGGTCCCGATCAGCCGCACGCCCTCGCTCGCCACCCGGCCGATGTCGAGACGGGCGGTGGTGCCGACCGGAACGCCGGCAAAGACGTTCATCGCGCCGCCGTGGGCGAGGAGCTCGTAGGCTCGCTCGATCACCGCCGGCGCCGGGATCACCATCACGATGTCGTCGCAGCCGCGGCCGCCGGTCTCCTGGCGGACCCGCTCGTAGACCCCTTCGCCCAGCTCGCGCGTGTCGAGGAGCACGAATTCGATGCCCCGCTCGCGGGCCGGGCCGGCGAAGCGGCGCTCCAGCTCATCCAGGCGCGGGCCGCCGTTCTGCGAGACGAGCAGCCGGGCGGGAGGGTGCGGCAGCGAGAGCGCGCGCTGCACGTGCATCTGTCCGAGCGGGCCGCCCGCCCCGATGATCCAGGTCGTGCCGCCGGGGGCCAGGTCGGTGGTACGACCCCAGCCGTAGGCGTCACCCTGAGGGGCGCCGGTGTACCAGTGGTCCCGGTAGTGGACGCTGCCGATATCGATCGCCGCCGGACCGCTCGGCCCGCTGCCCTGGATGGCGAAGACGCCGCCGGTCTTGAGCAGCGCGGAGAGCGCCTGGACCAGCTCCGGCCGCGGCATGCCGTAGATCAGGATGTCGTCGAAGCCGTCCGGGTGCTCCGCCTGCACGGCCTCGACGCCCGCGGCGATCCGCGCGGGATCGGAGAGCCACTCGTCCAGCAGGGTCAGCGTGGTCGGCTGCGAGAGCTGCTTTATTTCTTCCGCGAGGTCGCCGGCCTGCATCGCCTCCAGCACGACCACCAGCGAGGCCCCGCCCGGTTTCGGCGCCGTGCGGGGCTGGTAGCGGTAGGCCGCTTCGACGCACGCCCAGGGCTCGCAGAGCGCCGCCTGCGCGTGGCTGACCCGCTCCGCGATCGGGAGCAGGTAGCAGCCCTCGTCGCCGTCCAGGATCTCGCGTCCGATCACCTGATACTGGCTGTAGCCGCCCGGCAGCCGGTAGCCGAACGCCATGCCTTCGCCCTGGAAGTAGACGTCCGCCTGGATCAGGAACCGCTGGCCCGCCTCGAACTTTCCGCGCAGCTCCTCCCCCACCTCGACCACCGTCATCGCGGTCTCGTGGCCCATCACCACCGGGTCCTGTTGCAGGTCCCGCCCTTTCAGCCGGGGGTGGTTCCCCCCCAGGTTCAGGATCTTGATGTCGCTGAAGCAGATGCCGCAGGCATCGATGCGGACCAGCAGCTCGCCGGGGCCGGGACGGGGCACGTCCCGCTCCGCCAGCGACACATTCTCCAGGCCGGCGCCGGTTAGCTCCCAGCGCAGGTGCCGAGCGGGAAGCTCGAGGCTCATGCGTCTCCTCGGATCGGTGGTTACGGGCTCGCTCTGAACGATGACGACTCCAGCGTTACCGCGAGGATCTTCACCGCAGGCTGCTTCGGGAAGTCGATCCCCACCAGCGTGTGGAGCGTATCGGTCGGGATCGTGTAGTGATTGATGTAGCACGAGGTCTGCGTGTCGTCACCCCGCGCGGTGTGCCGGTGCGGGGTCTTGAACGCCACGCGCTCGCCGTGCTTGGGCGCTTCGTTCCAGTGGGTGAGCTTCAGCTTCTTGGTCGCGGTGCTGCCGTCCGAGTAGGTCAGCACGAACTCCGCTTCCACGTCCGGCTCGGTGCAAATCGCCATCAGGTGCACCGCGGTGCGCTGGATCCCGGCGAACCGCAGCTGCTGCCCCTGGGCGCGGACCATGTTCGGCACCTGATTGTTCTTGTTCGGATAGGAGAAGCAGACGCGGGAAGCTTCCAGGTCGTTGAGCGGCTTCACCCAGAGACCGCTCGGGTAGAGCGGGCTGTAGTTCGGCTTGCCGTCCGGCGCGGGGCGGTTCACGTAGGGCGGCAGGTACTCCGCGGGCAGCGTGTTGCCGCGGCCGTCCAGGTCCCCGTCGGTACGGTCGACGTCCTGGGAGATGCCGTCCAGGTTGTAGTACGCGTTGATCGGCAGCGGGGTGAACGTGGGGCTGAAGATGTTGACCGGGATCACCAGGATGTCGCTGCCCTTGCTGACCAGCCCGGTGCTCGCGTGGAGACCGTCGTGGCTGAAGTCGAGCACGCAGTACATCGGGCCGAAGTAATAGGGCACGCGGACCGGCACCTCGCGGAGCACCACGGGGCGGGTGATCGTCTCCGTGCGGAACTTCTGGTTCTTCTTGCCCTTCTTCTTCTCCTCGCCGTTGAACGCGCGCTCGAAGGCAGTGTCGATCGGGACCTGCGTCTCGAACCGGGAGTAGGGCGGCACGTCCTCCGGCAGCGGCAGCGAGTCGTCGTTCCACGCCGCCTCGGTCCCGTCCATGTAATACCAGTGGACGACCACCTTATCCCGGTCTTTCTTCCAGGTCTCCGGTCCGCGGTTCAGCAGGCCGACGGTGATCTTCTCGGTGCGTCCGGCGACGAGCTGCGGCGGCAGGTTGCAGCCGAGGAAGTGGGGCGCCGGGTCGCGGTCGAGCACTTCCACCGGCTCCCGCAGCTGCGAGGCGCCCGCGCTGCTGAGATACTTCTGGCCGTCGTGGAGGTCCCACTCCAGCAGGTAGTCCCAGTCATCCTTCGGCGACCAGGTGGCGAACGGCTTCCCCTGCGCGTCGACGGTCGCGACCGGCACCTCCAGCTCGAGGATCTTGCCCGGCTCCACGTCGGCCGGCAGCGTGACCTTCGGGCCCTCCACCAGCACGGTATCCGAGTCCTGCGCGCCGCCCTTCAGGTAGGTGCTTACCTTGCGCCAGCGGTAGCCGACCGCATAGGTCCCCTGCTTCCAGGTGTCGGCGCCGTCGTTGCGCACGCGGAGCTTCGCCGGGTAAGACGCGCCGGAGCGGGTCATCGTCGGCATGGTGCTGCTGAGCCAGTAGGGGCGGGCCGGCACGGAGGGGCCGACCGTCACCGGGATCCGGTGCGGCGCGGCGCCGGCGGCGTCGAAGAGCAACTCCTCGGTGCCCTGCCGGCGAGTCATCCGGAACTCCAGCTCGTACTCGCCCGGAGGGAGCGGCTTCCCCTCCGCCAGCGGCGCCGTGACGCCGATGACGTAGGTCTTCACCTCTCCCCGCGACTGGCCGCGGCTCACCACGCTGGCGCCGCGCTCACCCACCGGTTTCCCGTTCTGGAGCCACTGGTAGGAGAGTGACGCCAGGTTGAGCCCGTTCCAGTCCTCCGTGCCGGAGTTCTGGACCACCACCTCCACCTGGTAGATGCGGCCCGGCGTAATGGCGCGAGGCGCGGTAGCGCGGAGGAAGTCGGCCGCGTAGTCTTCCGACTGCTTGTAGTCGAACACGCCGCCCTGCACCAGGTCGCGGTAGAGCAGCCCGTACTCCAGGCTCGGCGCCACGTCGCTGCCGTGCGCGAAGTTATTCCAGGAGTCGATGAAGACCCACTCCGGCTTCTCCTGGATGATGCGGCGGAAGTCGACGATCGTCTGCTGGCCGTTATCGCGGGAGCGGATCTTCGCGCCCGCGCCCTGGGAGGAGGCGTCGTAGCCCGGCCCGAAGCTGCCGGTCCCGATCCAGCCGTCCTTCGCCAGCACGGCGCCCTGCTGGGCCGCGGGGTACGGCGCTACGGCGTCCAGCGCGGTCACGCGGGTCGCCAACTCCGGCGTGCCGACCCAGACGAGCCCGGCGCCGAACTCCTGCGCGAAGCGGCGGTTGCAGTAGGTGAGAAAGCTGTTGTCCGCGTCCTTGACCGCCGCGTCGCTCATCAGCCGGACGATGTAGGCGACTCCGCGCGTGGTCCCGGTCGCTTCCGCGGCACCGGACTTCGCGATCTGGGAGGCAGGGAGCTGTACGGAAGCACGGAACTCCGCCGGCACGTGCAGGTAGAAGTCCCGGATCATCCCGTAGAGGCTGCGCTGCACGTCCTGCTGCTTCAGGTCGACCGGCCCGCCGTACTGCGTCGCCAGGCCGCCCAGGTCCAGTCCCAGCGCGATCTGCGGGTGCTCGTGCGCCTTATGGGTGAGCGGCGTCGGACCCTCGGTGCGGAGCTCCTTCAGCGCCTGGGCCATCACGTCGAGGCCCTTGATCGCATACGCCCGCCGGTTTTCGACGTCGCCGCGGTAGACCGCCAGCGCCACGTCGATCCCGCCGCCGGCCATCAGCTGGAAGTTGTTGCGGTGCCACTGGGCGCGGTCGAAGCTGATCCAGGGTCCCACGCTCTCCCAGGGGTGATGCGTGAGCGTGGTAACGCCCTGCGAGTTCCGGAGGTGGGCCGTGGGGAGCGCCTTTCGCGGGTCGCCCTGGTACCAGTAGTAATAGGTGGCAAAGACCAGGCGCTGCGTGGACGGCTGCTTCGCGGCGCTGGGGGCTGGGCTCTCCTGGGCGCGGGCCATCGTGCCGCAGCCGAAGCCGGCGGCGACCGCCAGCCCCAGTCCGAGCGCGGCCAGGCTCCGGCCGAATCCTCGCTTGATGTTCGGGTAACGCATCCACAACCTCCGCGTCGTCCTGGCGCCAGGCGGAATCAGCGACCGCGCAGAGCCGCAGCCGGGCCGATACTATCTTCGGCCGCCGCAGGGAGAGCGCCTCCCGGCTTGGAGTTCTATCTCAGCCCCTTTCGAGTTGATTTCTTCGGGCGGAGCGGGGCGGCGGCGCGGAAACGGGCCCGCCCGCGGTGAACGGCACCACGAGGAAGCAACGGTATGATCGGTATCATCCTGGCCGCGGGTGCCGGCCGCAAGATCTGGCCCTACGCCGAGGTGCGGAACAAATGCGCGCTGCCGGTGGCCAACGTCCCGTGCGTGCGCCGGCTCGCCGAGCAGCTCCTCGGTGCCGGCTGCGAGGGCCTCGCCGTGGTGGTGGGACCCCACGCCGGCTCCGTCCGCGCGGCGCTGGCCGGCCTGGAGCAGCGCGTCACCTGGGTGGAGCAGCCGCAGCCGGAGGGGACCGCGGCCGCAGTGGTGCGCGCCCTCGCCGCCGTGGGCGAAGGGCCGTTCCTCGTCACCTACGGTGACGTGGTTACCACGCGGGAGACGATCGCCGCCCTCGCCGCGTCCCTGCGGGAAAGTGAAGCCGCGGCGACCGCAGTGGTGTCGCCGCTGGCGGGGGCCGACCCTGGCGAGTGGCTGACTTCGGAGCTCCGCGGCGGCGCCCTGGCCGGTATCGAGGGTCACGGGCGAGACGGCACGCACCGGCTCTGCGGCCTCTATGCGTTCCAGCCGGCGGCGGTCCCCTACCTCCGCGCCAACCCCGGGCTGATGACGCACGTTCCGGTCGGCGGCATGCCGCCTCTCGAGGCGGAGGTGGCGGAGTCGATCGCGCGGATGGTCGACGAGGGCCTCCCCGTGCAGGCGCTGGAGGCGCATCGCTTCGCGCTCGATCTCGATAAGCCGTGGCACATCCTGGAAGCGAGCCAGGCGGTGCTGCGGGACATGTCTGCGCGCTGCGAGGGGGACCGGGTGTCGCCCGGTGCGAAGATCGCGGCTAGCGCGGAGATCCACGGCCGCGTCGTGCTGGAGCCGGGAGCGGAGATCGGCGAGCGGGTGGTCGTAAAGGGCGACGTCTGGCTCGGTCCGGGAGCCTCCGTCACCAACGGCTCGATCTTGAACGGCAGGTGTATAGTCGGCGCGAGGACCGGCGTCCGCGACTACGCACTGGTGGGCGAAGACTCGGTGCTCGGTACGGACACGATCTGCGGCCACGGCGCCGAGCTCGAGGGCGTGCTCTTCGACGGCGCCTATCTCTACCACTACTGCGAGATCTACGGAGTGGTCGGGGCGAAGGTCGACATCGGCGCCGCCACCGTCTGCGGCACCCTCCGCTTCGACGACGGCGCCGCGACCCACCGCATCCACGGACGCCGGGAGCAGCCGCGCGTCGGCGCGAACGCCAGCTACCTCGGCGACTACAGCCGCACCGGTGTCAACGCGATCCTGATGCCCGGCGTCAAGGTCGGCGTCTACTCCTGCGTCGGGCCCGGCGTGGTGCTCCAGGAAGACCTCCCCTCTCGCGAGTTGGTGATGGTCAAGCAGGAGCTGGTCCGTAAGCGCTGGGGCCCGGAGCGATACGGCTGGTGAGCCAGTAAGCCGGCCGCGCCCAGCTCTTACTCATTCTCGTTCTCCTTCTCCTTCTCAGTTCGAACGGTCCGGAAGTCCAAGTCGCGTTACCCCGTGGTCCTGCGATCCCCTCTCAACCATGCCCAGCTTCCTCACCCACCTGGAATGCACGCTCTGCGGCCGCGAGTACGACGCGGGCCACCTCCAGAACCTCTGCACCGACTGTGCCCGCCCGCTCTACCCGCGCTACGACCTCCCGGCGATCCGCGCGGCGGTGAGGCCGGACGATCTCCGCACCCGGGAGGCGAGTCTCTGGCGCTACCGGGAGCTGCTGCCGGTGGACGACTCGACCGAGATCGTCTCCTTCGGCGAGGGGTGGTCGCCGCTGCTGCCGTGCCCGCGGCTGGCGGCGGCCCTCGGGATGGACGAGCTGCTGGTGAAGGACGAGGGGCAGATGCCGACCGGCAGCTTCAAGGCGCGCGGGATGGCGGTCGCCGTGACGCTGGCCAAGGCGCTGGGCGCGACCACCTTCGCCGCGCCGAGTGCGGGGAATGCGGGTGGGGCGATGGCGCAGTACGCGGCGCGGGCGGGGCTGGAGAGCTACGTCTTCATGCCGGCCGACGTGCCGCAGATCAACCGGATCGAGTGCGTGATGGCCGGGGCGCACACCTACCTGGTGCGCGGACTGATCACCGACTGCGGCAAGATCGTTCGCGAGGGGACACCGGTGAAAGGCTGGTTCGATCTCTCCACCCTGAAAGAGCCGTACCGCGTGGAAGGCAAGAAGACGATGGGCCTGGAGCTGGCGGAGCAGCTCGGGTGGACGCTGCCGGACGTGATCCTCTACCCCACCGGCGGCGGGACGGGGCTGGTGGGGATGTGGAAGGCGTTTGCGGAGCTGGAGGCGCTCGGGTGGATTGGCAGCGAGCGCCCGCGCATGGTGGCGGTCCAGAGCGAGGGCTGCGCCCCCATCGCTCGCGCGTTCCACGCGGGCGAGGAATTCGCCCAGCCGTGGGAGGGAGCCGAGACGATGGCGAGCGGCATCCGCGTGCCGGCGGCGGTCGGCGACTTCCTGATGCTCCGCGCCCTCCGAGAGAGCGGCGGCACGACGGTGACCGTCTCCGACGCGGAGATCGCCGCCGCGACCCGGCTCATCACGGAGCTGGAAGGCATCTTCGTCTGCCCGGAGGGCGGCGCGGTGGTAGCCGGGCTCCAGAAGCTGCGCGCGAGCGGCTGGATCAAGCCGGAGGAGCGGGTAGTAGTCTTCAATACCGGGACCGGGCTAAAGTACCCGGAGTGTTTCCCGGTCGAGCTGCCGGTGCTCGACCCTGCCGGTCCGATTGACTACGCCTCGCTGTAATGACTGACCCACGCACGCTGCCCGACGCCGTCATCTTCGACATGGATGGACTGCTGGTCGACACGGAGACGTGCGACTATCACGCCTGGCTGGAGCTGCACCAGGCGCACGGCCTGGAGCTGACGCTTCCGGACTATTGCCACCACGCCGGGCTCTACGGCTCGTGGGACCGGATGTACGCGGCGGTCGCCGCCCACAGCGGAGTGCCGGCGGACCAGCTCCACGCGCGCCGCGAGCCGCGGTTCCGGGAGCTCGTTTCGGCCTGCCTCGAGCCGTCGCCGGAACTGCTGCGGCTGCTCGGCGAACTCAAGGAAAACCAGGTGCGCCGTGGAATCGCCTCCTCATCCGACTCGGATTGGGTGGCCTACTTGCTGGAAGGAACCGGCCTGCGTTCCTACTTCGAGGTCGTCGCCACTGGCCACGACGTTGCCCATCGGAAGCCCGCGCCGGACGTTTACCTCCTGGCGGCGGAGCGGCTGAAGGTGGATCCAAAACGGTGCGTCGCGCTGGAAGACTCGTGCCACGGCATCGCAGCGGCGCAAGCGGCGGGGATGCGGGTGATCGCCATCCCGAACCTCGTCTCCGCGCACCAGGACCTCTCCGCAGCCGATGCGCGCGTGGAGCATTTCGGGGACGTGACGCTGGAGATGCTGTCCCGGCTGGTCACGCCGTAATGCACGACCAGCTCTTCAAGGAGCTGCTGCAGGGCTTCTTGCCGGAGGTGATGCGCCTGTTCTTCCCGGAGCAGGCGCGTAGGATCGACTGGTCCAGTCTCCAGTTCGTCAACACGGAGCTCTTCTCCAGCGGCACGCAAGGCTCCCGGCGAACGGTCGACCTCGCCGCCCGGGTGCGCACGCTGGAGGGAGAAGCGGAAGAGCTGCTGGTCCACGTGGAGATCGAGTCCGATCTTCGGGCTGGCTTTCCGGCTAGAATGTTCGAGTACTACATGCTCCTGCGGCTCCGCGACCGGCTGCCGATCTTTCCGGTGGTGATCACCCTGCGACCGGGGTTCGGCGGCATCACCTGGGGCGAACACGAGGAGCTGGTGCTGGGACAGCAGATCGCACGGTTCCGGTATCGCCTCATCTCGCTGCCAGATCTTTCCCGCGAGGGTTTGGATCGGAGCAATCCGGTGGTTCACGCGCTGGCGCCACTCCTCTCCGGCCGCCCTGCGGACCCGCTAGACTTACTGGTAGAATCGCTCCTGGGTATAAGCGAATCGGAAACGAGTGAGAGCCGCCGGGACCAACTAACGAGCTTTCTGCACAGTTACGTCCCGCTGTCGGCTGAAGAGTTAGAGAAACTGCTTCAGCGCCTGCGCGTGAGTGGTCTGGAGGCGGAACTGATGACGAACCCCTGGAAGGAACTGGGTGCCACGTACGGGATGCGCGAGAGCCTGCGGCAGATTCTGCAGAGCCGTTTCGGCAGTGCTCCGGAATCACTCCTCGGGGCGATCGGTCGCATTCACGACCAGGAAGCGCTGCTTCGCGCCATCCGTACCGCCTCCACTGCGTCATCCCCGGAAGAGGTCGAGCGGGAGCTTCCGAGCACAGGCAGTCTAGAGTCGGCTCGAACGCCGGGCAGCGAGTCCGAGTGAGCTCCACGAGAGAGAGACTGCGCGTGGCGGGAGTAATCCTGCACCGGGACGGGAGGGTCCTGCTCCAGCACCGGGACGACCGCCCCGATATCGTTTCCCCCAATCTCTGGGTGATCTTCGGCGGTCACCTGGAGCCCGGCGAAGAGCCCGAGGCCGGCGCTCGCCGGGAGATCCAGGAAGAGCTGGGGCTGTCGCTGGAGCCTCCGCTCGAGTTGTTCCACCACGACGACGACGGCAACCGCGAGCGCTTCTTCTTCGCCGCGGACTTGCGGGTTCCCATCGCGGAGTTGACGCTCTACGAAGGCCAGGCGATGGAGCTCCTCGGCCCGGAAGAGATTCGCCGCTATCCGCTGGTGCCGTTCCACCGAGAGCTGCTGCTGCGCTTCCTCGGCTCCAACGGAACGTAGAGGTACCGAAGATTCTCACCGGTGTGGACATCCGGATCGAATGCGGGTATACAAGTTTCAGAAGTTTCTGAAACTTCCGATAGGAAGAGCCGCAGGAGGTCAGCGATGGCACGCCCGCCCGTGGAATGGCCGATCCCGATCTACACGCTGGAGCTGCGAGAGCGCACGGTGGGCATCTTTCGAGTGCCGGCTTCGCGCCTTGCGCGGCAGGTGCCGCCCCCGATCTCGCTGGAGACTTTCGCAGGCACCGGCCTGGTGGCGGTGTGTGTCGGCAGCGCGCGCTGCCTCAAGCCGGTAGGCGGGGCGGCGCAGCTTGCCAGCGAGTTTCACCTGGTGGAAGTGGTGACCCCGGTTCGCTGGCAAGGAGCGTGCCGGCCGCTGCTGCGCGGGCTCTTCGCGCTCGACCTGCTCACCGACTGCTCCGGAGTCCGGCGCCTCCTGGAGTGCGGGCTCCAGGTACCGGCGCGCCGCGCGCGGGCGGAGCAGGAGCTAAGCCGACAGCGCGTCTCCGTCCGCGTCGGAACCTCCTCCGGAGCCGGCTTCGGCCTCGCGGGTCCCGATCCGCTGCGGGAGGGAACGTGGCCCGAGGGCTCCTGCCTTTCCGGACTGGAGGAGGCCGAGCTCCGCCTCCTGCGGCCGGATAGCTACTTCTTTCCGGATTCTCACCAGCCGCTGGTCCGCGCAGTGCCCGTGCACCAGTATTCGCGTCTCACCGTGGCGCGCGGGGATTTCGAGATGGCCGCCCCGCTCCTGGCGGAGTTGCTCCGCTGCCCGGAGAGCGAGATCGTGCCGGACCTTGCCCTCGTCCAGAAGCGATGCACCTACACTATCGCGTTTCCGCCCGAGCGGATCCCCACGGCTCCCGCGGTGGCGCCGCGGCGGGCTCTGGTCCCGGAGCCGCTCCGATTAGCGGCGTAGCCTCGGGGTCTCGTCCAGCCAGCGGATCCAGCGCTTGTCCAGCCAGAACTGCCACATCTCCGGGTGCTCCCGGAGGAACTCTTCGAAGAGGGAAGCCCAGCGCTGTGCGAGGTCGGCGACGGCCGCGTCGCGGTCGTCAGTCGCGTTGACGGAGAGCGGCTTCAGCGCGCGGAGGTGGTAGACCCCGTTCTCCCAGTGAAAGAAGGTGGGGATGAGCGGCGCGCCGGTGCGGACCGCCAGGAAGAACGCTCCGGCGGGCAGCTCCGCGTCGCGATCGAAGAGCCGGACCGGAATCCCGGTGCCCCGCTTCTGGATCAGGTCGGGCGTGAGCGCCAGGATCCGGTTCCGCCGCAGCGCCCGGAAGGCGGCGGTCATCTCCCCCAGCGCCTGCGCCGGCCCCCCCTTGGGCGGACGATAGACGACATCGACCCCGAGGCAGCTGTACCACCGCTGCTTGATCGCTTCGTATGCGGGCTCCGGCGACTTGCGGACCAGCACGGTGATCGGAAGGCGGTCGGTCCCCACGCCGGCCATGACCTCATGGCAGATCAGGTGCGGGGAGACCATCAACGCCCCCTTCCCCTCCTCCAGCGCCGTGTGGAAGCGCTCGATCGGAGTAGCCTGTGGGGCAGTGAACCGCTCCAGTCCGCCGGCGTGGATCCCGCCCCGGTAGACCACGGCCGAGAACCCGACCAGGTCCCCCAGGCGCCGGAAGTAGGCGTCGACGGTGCCGCGGTCGATCGCCTCGTCGCCCAACGCCGCGCGCATCGAACGCTCGACTCGGGCGTGCCAACCCGGCACTCGCGCGAGGATGGAGCCGACCAGAGGTCGTGCGCCGAGTGCCAGCGGAGGCGGGAGTCGCCGGACGCTGCCGGCCAGGCGCGGCAGAAGTGCCGTCCGCAAATTGGATCGCCGCCGAGCCGCCATCTCTCCCGCCCCTCCCCCCACCCCGTAGCCACCGCGCATGAATGTATACCGTGGTCTGTCCCAACTCACCCCACGGGCGGGACCCGCAATCGTGTTAAATGATCCGGTGGAGCAGGTTTGACACCCGCGGGGGCGTTGAGTAAGATACGCAGGCCAGCCCCCGCGGCCCCCCGGCGAAAGCCGGAGTGAGCCCGAAGTTAGGCGAGAGTTAAAAACTCCCGGTTGACAGCGGCGCGCGGGACTGGTAAGCTGATGGAGCGCTCGGGAATGGCCCGGACGGCGGAGACGCCCCGGAGCCAGGACGAGCTTGAGAATTGCAGACCGGCTAGAGAGCCTCCGCGCTGTAGGGAAACCGAGTGGAGCCCGTCCCGTAAAGGGCGCGCACCAGCAGCAGGCGGGGGTTTTTATGTCGGTTTAGGGCTAGTTGCCTCCGGGTAAACTAGTTTTCCCGGAGAGATCCGGGGCTCCAGAGAGATCTGGTCCAGGGTCGGCGCGCAGAAGCCGGCGCTGGTTCCTTGAAAACTAAACAGTGGGAGACGCAGCTTTACGCTTCAAGCGCTCTGCCTTCGGGCGGGGCGGGAGAAGTGAGAGAAGTAGCAGGTAAGGTCCACTAGCAGGACTGCGGAGCAATCCGGA